>JAYRYC010000003.1:0-509156 GCA_041917215.1 Tagaea sp. | reverse complement strand
CGTCGATCTGACGCAGCTTCGTGACGATCTGTTCAGCACTATGTCGCTTCCTCGGCATCTTCAGGTTCCCTTTCCAAACTGATTATCCCAATCAGCCTGGTTCAAGAAAACCCGGTCAGGTCAATTGCCAATTTTAACCCTATAGATTCCAACTCAACCCATTGATAGACTCTTAGCCCAAGACGTAATGGCGGTGCTGATATGACGGACATCCCTCAACTCATCGACCTGACGAAACTGCCGGTCAACTTCGAGCTCAGTTTTTCAAAAACTGATGCGGTACTGTTGGTAACCACTGGGGGAATTGGCTATCTGGCAAAAGAGCTTTTCCGCTTTTACAGCGAAAAGAGGGACGCGAACCTAGAGTTACAGGCCAAGAATCTTGCGATGTTGCTCAACAAAGCGCGCAAAATGAATGCAGCTGAGCTGCAGATCGTTTTGGGGACGGGCGTGCCTCTGCTCTTGCCATCAGGCGCAAAATGCCAAGAGGTAAGCCGGGCTGGAGATACGGTTCAGTATCGAATAATGTTTAATTGGAGCGGCCGTGGCAAACGCTCATCAAAGACCACTAAGTCTTGAGCATTTGTGTAGCAAATTGTGTAGTAGAATATAGGCTCGTTTAATTTATACAAGTTTTATCAATAGATTAAGCGGCTGGTTCGAATCCTAGTCCCAGCCAGCGACGCCGCTTTCCCCTTGGAAAATATCGGATTTTCGCGTGCCGTCCCGGCGGCGCGGAATCTCGATCTCGAACCGGCAGACCGTCGCGGCCTCGGTCGCGTCGTCGCAATGGCGCACGCGACTCCCCGGCCCCGCCAGCGCCTGAAACAGCCGTTCGAGCACGCCGACATGCCAGGCGCAGCCCGGCATTTTGAGCGGGTTGCGCTCGATCGTCAGGACGCTGGGCGCGCCGTTTTTGACCCGGCAGATTCCCGATCCGGCGAAGGTCCAGGCGTTCCGGTGAATCGCCTTTAGCAGCAGCCGCGCCGCGATCCGGGCTGGTAATACGCCCAAGATCGCCCGCGCGATGGCCGGGATGCGATTACGCAGCACGTATTCGCCCGTCCGGCGGCCGGCGTCGCGCGCGATCGCGGCGGCTTGATCGGCAGGTAGCTCATTCCACAAAGCCTCGAAAAGCCGTGCGGGAATCCGCTCGTCGATCATCGCCGCCGGCGGATCGTCCAGCAGCGACGGGCAATCCGCGCGCGCATAGATGCGCTGGGCCATCTCGGGCCACGCGCGCAAGGCTTCCCCCAGCTGGATCACCGCATTGGGGCCGATCCGTCCGGCGGGGAGTGCGCGCATCCCCGCCCCCCTCAATGCGGCCGTTCGGCGAGATCGGCCATTTGCTGCGAGCCGCCGCCGCATGCGACGACCGGTTCTTCGCGCGCTTCGCGCCGGGCGCGCGCTTGCGACGCGCGATCGGCCGCGGCTTCCCAATCGTCCATCTGGGCGGGCGCGATCTTGCGCGTCCGGTCGAAGTTGAAATTGACCTTGTCCTTCGACTGCGGCCCCCAATAGCCGGACTTGCCGAGGTCGTAGAAGGTCCGCTGGAACCCGGCTTTGAGGAACGCCTTCAAACAGCCGAGCAAATAGCGCCGCCGGAAACCGGTGCCGCGCCAAGGGTAGTGGAACAGCGCCTTGCGCGAATAGAAGCGCCGGTAGTTTTTCATCACGCCGTCGAGCAGCGATCCGCGCGACATGGCGGCGGGCGCCATGATCGGCGTGACGAAATTGTATTTGGAGAAGTCGAAGATCTCGACCTTGTCCTTCAGACTTTGGAACAGCGGCGTGAAGGGCCAGGGCGTGTACATCGCCCAATTCGCCAGATCGGGCTGCCAATCCCACGCCATCTGGAAGGTTTCCTCCAGCGTCTCGGCGGTTTCGTTGTCGAGCCCGACGATGAACTGCGCTTCGGTGAAGATATCGGCTTCGCGCAGCAAACGGATCGCCTGTTTGTTTTCCTCGACCTTCGTTTCCTTGTTGAACTGGTCGAGCTTCAATTGCGCCGCCGCCTCCGTGCCCAGCGACACGTGGACGAGGCCCGCCTTGCGATAGAAGGGCAGCAATTCGCGGTCGCGATAGATGTCGGTCACGCGCGTGTTGATGCCCCATTTCACCTTGTCGGGCAGGCCGCGCTTGATCAGCTCCTCGCAGAATTGGACGAATTTCTTGCGATTGATCGTCGGCTCCTCGTCCGCGAGGATGAAGAAGCCGACGCCCTGCTCGTCGACGAGTTTCTCGATCTCGTCGACGACTTTGATCGGATCGCGCACGCGATAGTCGCGCCAGAACTTCCATTGCGAGCAGAACGAACAGGTGAACGGGCAGCCGCGCGCCATGTTCGGGATCGCCACGCGCACGCCCAGCGGCACGTAGATGTATTTCGACCATTCGAGCAGCGACCAATCGGGATTGATCGCGTCGATATCCTTGACCGTGGGGGCCGCCGGCGTGGCGACGATTTTGCCGTCGTCGATAAAGGCCAAGCCCTTGATCGACGCGCGATGCGCTTGCCAGTCGCCCGTATCGATCGCGCGCACGAGCTCGCGGAAAATCTCCTCGCCCTCGCCGCGCACGATCACGTCGACCCAAGGCGCTTCGGACAGGACTTGCTTGTACATGAAGGTGGCATGGATGCCGCCGAGCACGCGCACCGCGTCGGGCACCACTTCCGACGCGATCTTCAACACCTCCTCCGCCTTGTAGATCGACGGCGTGATCGCCGTCGTGCCGACGACGTCGGGCTGCAGCTCGTAAAGACGGTCGCGCAATTCGTCGTCCGTCAGATGATTCGTCATCGCGTCGATGAACGTGACGTCGCGGAAGCCGGCGTCGCGCAAATGCCCGGCGAGATAAGCGACCCAGGCGGGCGGCCAGTTCCCGGCGATCTCGGCGCCGCCGGAATGGTAGTTCGGATGAACGAGCACGATCCGCACGGGCGGCCTCCCTTTTATGTGTCATGTTTAGTTGACACATTTTGCGGGGCCGCGAACTGACATGGATCAAACGGAAGGCCGGTCCGGACTACATAAGCCTCCGATGGATCGGTTGCGCAAAATGCCGTGCATTTTGCGGCATATCGCGCGACTCGGTCGTTGACTTGGTAAACGGCCATTAACTATACTGATTATGTCGAAAACCAACGCCACTGGAGAATCCCTATGGCAGCGTCTATCTCGCAGGCCGCTCAGCCTGTGATCGATTTCCGCAATCAGAAGACGGCCGCGTTCCGTGACGTGACCGAAAAATTCGCCGAAAATTACCAAGGCCAGATCCTCAAGGGCGTGGCGCAAGGTAACGAGATCGCCAGCAACTCGATCGCGTCCCTCCAGGGCCGCGGCGCGAAGCTGAATATCTCCGCCTAACGGCGGCGTCTTTCCGGCACCGGGCCTACCCGCGCCGTCCCCGCCTTGGGGGCGGCTTTTGGTGTTTGACCTGCGGCTAATTCTCGGGAATTCGGACGCCTCCCCCTTTAATCCGGCGCAAAAACCCTTATTTACGACGGGACATCTTCGGGAACCCGTCCGCCATGACTTCGACGATCGCCAGCACGACGCGTTTTTCCGGCACCTCCGCGCATTACTGCCAAGCGGCCGACCCGGCCCAGCGCCTGGCCCTGCTCCACTGGGCGGATGGCGAGCGTCAGGCGGGATTGGTCTGCGCGGACTCGCTGCACCCCGAACAAGTTCCCGGCCTCAAAGACAAGCTCGCCGTCTTCGACGTGCGCGGCATGGGCTGCGACTTCAAAGTTTGCGGCGAGACGTCGAATGGCTGCTGCGAGATCGAAGCCATTCCCGATCCGGCCTTCCGCGATTTGCTGTGCGGGCAGTTCCGCGAGATCGTGCAAGCGCGCCAGCCGCTGCTGCACACGATCGAAGCGCAGACGCCGCAGGGCACGTGGCGTTATTCGCGCCTGTCGATCCCGCTGTCCAAGCGCACGGCCGAGGTCGGGCGCTTGTGGCTGGTGCTCGCGGGCTTCGAGGAATTCCGCGACAAGGTGGCACCCGTCGCGGCATAGGATGGGCGCCGCGTGATACAATTCGGCCTCGACGACGAATCGAGGATCGATCATGAGCGGCCCTATCTACACGCTGAAAATCTCGGGCGACGAAGCGCGGCTGATGATCTATCTGCTGCGCCAAGCGCAGATGAAAGGCGACAGCGCGATCGCCATGGGCATCGCCAAGCGCGATCTGCTGGCCCAGACGATGGACAACTACAAAAGCCTCGCCGACAAGCTGGAAGAAGCGACGATCGGCAAGAAGGCGTCGAAGCCCCAAGCGGTGAAGAAATGGCTGCCGGGCCAGACCGTGCCGGTCAAACGCTACCGGACGAAGATTCCGCCCGGGCGTTGAACATCGCGAAATAGGCCGCGTCGAGCGCAGCCGCGAGCCCCTTTCCGTCGCAGAGTCCGCTTGCCGCCATTCGTGGCCGCAAGCCGCTACGCAACGCCGCGAGCCTGGGCAGGTCCCGCGCAGCCTCGACCGCGCGTGCGATATAGCTATCGACTGTATCGACGCAAGAGTCGTCGAGCCCCAGCGCCGACAGCAAGCAATCGCCGTAACGACCGAGCGGCGGCCGCGCGCGCAGGCTGATCATCGGCACGCCCATCCACAACGCTTCGAATGTCGTGACGCCGCCGTTATGCGGAAACGGATCGAGGGCGATATCGATCTGGCCATAGGCCGCCCAAGTCGCCGGCTGCGGCGAGGTGTAGACGAGATCGAGGCGATCGGCCGCGACGCCCTGCCGCGCGAAACGCGCGGCGTAATCGCCACGCACCGTGCCGTCGACGAAGGGCAGCGCGTTCAGCATCAAACGCGATCCCGGCACTTGCGCCAGGATCGCCGCCCAGGCCGCGATCACCGCGTCGTTGATCCGCACGAGGCGCGAGAAACTGCCGAAGGTCACATGGCCCTTGGCTTGGGCGGGCAACGGCGAAACCGCCGGCATCTCGGGCGGCGGATCGAAAGCGAAAGCCGCGCGCGTCAGGCGCCAGACGCGTTCGGTGAACGCAGCGTCGCTGCCCGGCGGCGCCATATGCGCATCGCCGAGATACCAATCCATGGCGCCCACACCGGTGGTGCCGCCATAACCAAGCCAGGTGATCTGCACGGGCGCCAAGCGCCGCGCGAAGGCTTTGAGCTTGGCCCCCGCCGTGTGCCCCGCGAGATCGACCGCGACGTCGATCCCGTCCGCACGCGCTTTGGCCGCGAGCCCGTCATCGTCGAGCATTTGGCAGTCGTGCCACACATCCACGAGACCGCGCAGCGCCGCCGCCTCGGCATCCGGCGTGCCGCTCAGCGCATAGGCATGAACCTCGACCTTCGCGCGATCATGGTGGCGGAAGATCGGCGAGATAAAATGGCGCAGCGAATGGCGGCGCAGATCGGGCGAAACATAAGCGACCTTCAAGCGCCGCGCGCCGAGCGGCGGCGTCGCAAGGGGAACCTCCGGCGGACAGAAACGCTTCGCCCAATCGGCGTAGAGGTTCTTCAACGCCGCACCGGTCATCGCCGGATCGTAATTCGCGGCGAACAGATCGTCGGTATAGGCGGTCTCGAACGCCGGATCGGCGGCTTTCGCCGTGGCGAGTTCGGCGCGCGCCGCCGTCACATCGCCGCGCTGGATCAGCACGCTCGCCAGGAATTGGCGGGCTTGCGGACCTTCGGCCGCATCGTCGAGTGCCGCCCGCGCGAAAGCCTCGGCCGCTGCGAAATGGCCGAAAGCGAGCGCGCAGACCGCGCGCCGTCGCGCGATGGCGGGATTTGGCGTTCCTTCGGCGAGTGCGGCATCCGCATCGGCATAGCGCCCGATGCGGATCAGCAAATCACCCAAACGCAGGATGGTGCCTTGATCGGCGGGATCGAGCAGCCGCGCGCGACGCCAAGCTTTAAGCGCGGCTTCGGCGTCGCCCCGTTGCGCCGCCGCCAATCCTTCTTGGAGCGCCGCAGCGGCGCCCCCCGGATCGGAACTCACGCCGCGGGCTTGGAGGCGATTGCCTCTTCCAATTCGTAGAAGGTCGGCTGCAATTCGCTCGGCACGCTCTTGCGGCCGATCTCGGTCGAGATCTGCGGTGCGTTACCCTGGAGGTGCGCCACGAACGTGTCGCGGATGATTTCGTAGTACTTGAACTCATCCTCGTAGCACTGCTTCAGGCGCCCGGCCATCGGGCCCAAGATGCCGTAGGACAGCAACACGCCCAAGAACGTGCCGACGAGCGCCGAAGCGATCAGGCCGCCCAGAACGACGGGCGGCTGGTCGACCGACGACATGGTCTTGATGACGCCCATGACGGCGGCGACGATGCCCAGTGCGGGGCACGCATCGGCGACGGTGGCGAGCGCTTGGGCGCCGCGCAGCGTCTCGTGATGGTGCTTTTCGAGCTCCTTGTTGAAGATTTCCTCGAGCTGGTGGGCGTCTTCCACGCCCATAGACAGCATGCGCATGTGATCGCAGATCAGCATGATCGCGTATTTGTTCGCGAGGATCTTCGGATACGCCATGAAGATGTTGGATTCGTCGGGCTTCTCGATATGCGGTTCGACCGCGAGCGTGCCCTTCGAGCGTGCGAGCTTCAGGATCGTGAAGATGAGGCAGAGCAGATCGATGAAATCGTCGCGCTTGTATTTCGGCCCGCCGAAGACCTTGCCGAAATCCTTCAGCGCGTGGCTGATGATCGAACCGGAGTTGCCGATCAAGAACGTGCCCGCGGCCGAACCGCCGATGATCATGAACTCGAAGGGCAGCGCCTTCATGATGACGCCGAGCTTGCCGCCGGCGAGCACGTAGCCGCCGAACACGCACAAGAACACGAAAACCAGACCGCCGATCGCGAACATCGATTTCCTCCGCCGGTTCCGGAACCCCGGAACCTAGCATTGACAATTCGGGGCCAAATTATGCGCCCGATGGTTAACGATCCGCAAATTCGCCCGAAAGGCGAAACGGTTCAAGCGATTAGGATGAACCGTTTTTCGGTTCCGTCAAGCGGACTCGCCGCTGCGCGGGGCCGGCGCCGCCGGTTCCACCGTCACGGTGATATGCCCGGCCGGCGCTTCCGGTGCCGGTTCGGCCGCCCGCATCCGCGCTTGCATGGTCATCGAAACCGGGATCGAGCCCAGATAGATCAGCCCCAAAATCACCAATGTCGCCCAAGGCGCGTTGAATAGCCCCGCGAACACCACGCCCACGCCCACTAGAGCCGGCACCATCCAGCCGCGCGGGATATGGACCTTCTTGGCGGAGAAAGTCGGAATGCGGCTGACCATCAGGAACGCGACGACGACCATCGTCAGCCCGCCGATCGCGGCCTTGTCGAACCAGCCCGGCCCCGCCTGGAAATGCATCATCAGCGGCAACAGCGCCAGCGCCGCGCCCGCCGGTGCCGGTACGCCGACGAAGAAATAGCCCTGCCATTTCGGCGGATTGGGGTCGGACAGCATGGTGTTGAAGCGCGCAAGCCGCAGCGCCATGCACACGGCGTAAGCCAGGCACAGCATCCAGCCGACCGCACCCCAGGCGTTCAGCACCCACATATACATGACGAGTGCGGGGGCGACGCCGAAGGCAACGAAGTCGGACAGGGAGTCGAGCTCGGCGCCGAATTTCGACGTGCCGTTCAGCAAGCGCGCCATGCGCCCGTCGAGCCCGTCGAGGATCGCCGCGACGACGATCGCCGTCGCCGCCCATTCCCAGCGTCCGTCCATCGCGAAGCGAATGCCCGAGAGGCCCGCGCACAGCGCGCCCACGGTGATCGCATTGGGGATCAGGCGGTTCATCGTGCCGCCACCGGGCAGCGTTGCGCGATCGCGCGCGCGCCGGCGGTTGCGGCCGAACATCAGCGCACCTCGCCCTGGCGTGGCGCTTCGCTCGATTGCAAATCGGCGAGCACGGTTTCGCCGCCGATCGCGCGCTGGCCCACCGCGACGAGCGGCGACACGCCTTCGGGCAGGTAGATATCGCAGCGGCTGCCAAAACGGATCAAGCCGTAGCGCTCGCCGGTGCGCACGGTTTGCCCTTCGCGCAGATCGCAAATGATGCGCCGCGCGACCAGACCGGCGATTTGCACGAAGCCGACATCGCGGCCGTCGGCGAGCCCCACGCGGATCGACATGCGTTCGTTCTCTGCCGAGGCCTTGTCGAGGGCCGCGTTATGGAAACGGCCGGGCTGATAGCGTGCGCGCAGCACCGTGCCGCCGATCGGCACACGGTTCACATGCACGTCGAACACGTTCAGGAAGATCGAAATGCGCGGGCGCGGCGTGTCGCCCATTTCCAATTCCGGCGGCGGCACGGCGTCGACGATCAATTGCACCATCCCGTCGCCGGGCGAGACGATCAGCCCGTCGCGGGTGGGGATCGTGCGCTCCGGGTCGCGGAAGAAATAGATGACCCACAAGGTCACCACCGCGCCGATGGCGGCAAGCGGTCCCCAAATCCAGCCCAGCACGAAGGTCACGACGACCGCCGCCGCAACGAACGGCACACCCGCCTTATGGATCGGGGCCGCGACGGATTTCCACATATCACTCATGAGATTAGAAGCCGCTGTTAAACTGGTTTCGAGATATTGAGCCGCATCATAACAAAGCCCGCTCCGGCCCGCTACCCCGGCCCGGTCGCGACGGCATCGTTAAAGCGGTCAGTTGGTCTTGGGAACCGAGAAAATCTGGCCCGGATAGATCAGATCCGCGTTGCGGATCTGATCGCGATTGGCCTCGTAGATCGTCGTATAGCGCAGGCCTTCGCCGTAGATGCGCCGCGAAATCCGCCACAGCGAATTGCCCGGCTGGACGACGACGATTTGCTCGCCGGGCCCGGGTGCCGGCACGGCCGCGCGCTGGAACGGCGTTTCGGCGCGGGCGGCGACGCCCCTGCCATTGGCGCCGAGTTCGTCGGCGCGCAGCGTATAATTGCCTTGGCCCAATTGCGGGATGTCGACCCGCCATTGGCCGTCGGGGCCAACCACCGCTTCGCCGACCGGCTTGTTGTCGGCATAGAGACGCACGGTGGCGCCCGCATTGCCCTTGCCGGTGACCGTCACGCTACCTGCATCGCCATAATCGATCGCGTCGATCGACATGCGCTGACTGCCGACACCGGGACCGGGAACCTGAAGCACCGTCGCGGGGCCCGTCCCTTCGGCCGGCAGCAAGGCGACCAGCGGGCCGCCGCCCGTCCCCGTCCCGCGCGGCGGCACGACGACGGCGACATTGCGTTCTGACCAGACCGGGCCTTTATCCGTATCCATCCGCAACCGCAATTCATGCGGTCCGGGCGCGAGCGGATCGACGGTCACGAAAACCCATTCGCCACGCCCGTCGGCGGTAACGCGGCCGATTTCCTTTTCGCCATCCAAAATCGCGATCGGCGCATTGGGCGCGCCACGGCCGGCGATCACCGCCTCGCCCGTCGGCGACACGCGCACGACGTCGAAGGACGGGCGAATGGCCGCCGGTTGAGGCGCAGGTGCCGGTACGGGCGCCGAGGCTTGCGGTGCGGGTGCGGGGGCCGCCGGCGCCGAAGCGACGGGCGGCGCCGGGGTACGATTGGGCGGTGTCGGCTCGGGCACGAAAAAGCCACGGAAGCCCAGCAACAAAGCGACGACCACGCAGAGCGCGCCGACGATCGCGACGATGGTGGTCTTGCTCATGGGGTGACCTCGAGCAGGGGCCCAATCGCGGGACTCGGGAAATACATAGCTTCAGGTTAGGCCCGAACGGGACCTAAACTCAATTCCCGGGAATCGTTCAATTCCCGCCCCGAACGCGGTGATCGATGGGCGGCAGTTGGCGCAGATAGGCGATCATCGCCGCGCGATCCTGGGGCGTGAGCTTGGAAGTCGAGTTCGCGACCACCTCGCCCATATCGCCGCCGACGGAATCGCCGTCCTGGGTCATGCCCATCGACAGCAGATCTTCGTAGACGCCCGGCGTCCACGAACCGATACCGGTCGTCGGATGCGGCGTGATGTTCGGCACCTTCGTGCCCTGCCCCGCATGATTGAGATCGCCCGCATACATCATGTCGGTGCGCAAACCGCCCAACTGATTGCGCGGCGTGTGACACTCGGCGCAATGCCCCATCGCCTGCGTGAGATAGGCGCCGCGATTGATCTCGGCCGATTTCGCCGGATCTGGTTTGAATTCGCCCGGCGTGAAAAACAGCAGCTTCCAGCCGAATTGCAACGCGCGCAAATTGAACGGGAAACCGATATCGTGCGGCTTGTTGCGGCGATCCGAAACGGGCAGCGAGAAGATATAAGCTTTGAGATCGCGCATATCCGCGTCGGTCATCTTGGTGAACGACGTATATGGAAACACGGGGAAGTAATGCGCGCCATCGGGGCGCCGCCCCTGACGCAGCGCCGCGATGAAATCCGCGTCCGACCATTTGCCGATACCGGCGTCGGGGTGTGCTGTGATGTTCGGCCCGTAGAAATTGCCGAAGGGCGTTTTGAGCGCGCGTCCGCCGGCCAGCAATTGGCCGTTATTCGCCGTATCGGTGTGGCAGCCCGCACAGCCCGAGGCGGCGAAGATGTACTCGCCGCGCTTCACGTCCTGGGCTTGGACGGTGCCGGCGGCGAAAACGAAAAACGCCGCGACAGCGGCGAAGATGGGGGTTCGAGTCATATTCGGATTGTGACCGTCGCACGCGGTCGCGTCCACCCCGCCCGCCGAGGAGAGGGTCTCCGGCGAGCGGGGTAGGGTCGCGTCCGCCGGGGGGTGTTATTGCGGGCGACGGTACGGGGTGTGGCAGGCGCCGCAAGCCTGGCCGAGCTGCGGGAACGCCGCGCGGAAGCCGGCTTCGTTATTCGCGGCGGCGAGCTGGGCGAGATTGGTGGCGACGCCCGCGGCGCGGTCCATCAGGCCGTCGAAATCCGCCTTCTTTTCCCAAACCGCAGGCAGTGCGCGCGAATTGTCGGCGGTCGAGCCCGCCGGGAACATCGCCTTGGCGGCCGTCAGGTTCGTGGCGACGGTCTGGGCCTGCTGGGCGACGGCCGCACCGTCCCAGGGGCGTTCGTTGCGGATGACCGGCGCGATCTGGCCGACGGCGCCGCCGACCGCCTTCATGGCGTTCTGACGCTGGGCGATTTCGGGAGCCTGGGCGAAAGCGCCCGTCGCGGCAAAGGTCAGGCCCAACGCGATGGCGGCCAGACGGAGGTTCGAGCGCATTCGGTGTCCCCTTTTGGGTCGGTTGCTTTAGGTATTGCGAGCCGTTCGGCACGGCGGGAACGCCGCGCTTATGCAGATATACACCCCATTTCCGAGTTTATTCCCGCACCCCTTGTTCCTATCCGCGAACCGCTCTAATCAGACCGGCGTCGCGGTAATTTTCCGGTGCGGGTCCATGCGTCAATTGCGTTCGGTTTGCGTTTATTGCGGTTCCTCGAACGACGGCCCGGTCCTGCACCGGACCGAGGCGCGGCGCTTCGGCCAGATTCTCGGCAAGGCGAAAATCGATCTCGTCTATGGCGGCGGACGCGTCGGGCTGATGGGCGCCGTCGCCGATGGCGCCATCGAGGAAGGCGGCCATGTCGTCGGCATCATCCCCGAGCATCTGATGCGCGCGGAAGTCGGCCATGGCAGCGTGTCCGAGTTGCACGTGGTGGAATCCATGCATGTGCGAAAGGCCATGATGTTCCAGCGCTCGGACGCGTTCGTCGCCCTGCCCGGCGGCCCCGGCACGCTCGACGAGGTGTTCGAGATGCTGACCTGGCGGCAATTGGCGCTGCACGACAAGCCGACGGTGATCTGCAATCTCGGCGGCTATTGGAACGGGCTGGTCGCGCTGATCGACGGCATCATCGACGCGAAATACGCGCGGCCGTCGTTCCGCGACTTCTACAAGGTCGTCGACGGCATCGACGCGATCCTGCCGACGCTGCGCGACGAACCGCCGCCCGCGATCGCGCCGCAGCCGCAGAAATTCTAGAACCAGAAGCGCCAGGCGTAGACGATCGTCATCACGGCGCCGATCCCGGTCACCAAGCGGTGGAACACGACGGGCGCGATGTAGCGCATCGCGAAACCGCCGGAATAGCCGCCGATCAAACCGCCCGCGAGCATGGCGAGTGTCGCATGCCAATCGACGCTGCCCGAGGCGACGAAGATCGCGATCGCCGCGGCGGAGTTCAGCGCGTTGACCAGATTCTTCAGCGCGTTGGACGCGCGCAAGTCCGTAATGCCGCCCAGCGTGAACAACGACAGATACATGACGCCAAGCCCGGCGCCGAAATAGCCGCCATAGATCGATACCGCGACCGATGGCACGACGATGCCGCGCATATCGGCCGCGACGCCGTGACGGCGGCGCTGAACGTACCGTTTTATCCGATCCGCGAAGGCGAATAGCAGCGTCGCCGCGCCGATCAGCGCCGGCACCACGTCCTCCAGCGCTTTTTCGGGCATCGCCAGCAGGATCCCCGCACCGGCCGCGCCCGCAAGGAATGCGCCCGCCATGATCCGGCGGACATATTTATCGAAAGACGGCAATCGGCCGCGATCGGCCATGGCGGCCATGAAATTCGCCGGTCCCAACGCCACCAAATTCGACGCGACGGCGACGACCGGGGGCAATCCCGCCATCAACATGATCGGGAACGTGACGAGCGTGGCGCCGCCGACCAGCGCTGTGACCACGCCGCCCGCCAGCCCCGTGACGAAAAGCACCAGAAGCAGTTCCGATTCCATGCGCCGGGAGAGTAATCCCCGCCGGCCCGGAAATCGCTGGAAACATACGGGGCATCGTAGTATTTCCGGTGCCTATTCCGCCGCTGGGAGAAGTCATTCCATGAAGAAAATCAAGGTCGCGAACCCGATCGTCGAGCTCGACGGCGACGAGATGACGCGCATCATCTGGAAGTTGATCCGCGAACGCCTGATCCTTCCCTATCTCGACGTCGATCTGAAGTACTTCGACCTTGGCGTCGAGTATCGCGACAAGACCGACGATCAGGTCACGATCGATGCGGCGCACGCGATCAAGAAGTACAAGGTCGGCGTCAAGTGCGCGACCATCACCCCCGACGAAGGCCGGGTGAAGGAATTCAATCTCAAGAAAATGTGGAAGTCGCCCAACGGCACGATCCGCAACATCCTGGACGGCACGATCTTCCGCGAGCCGATCATCTGCAAGAACGTGCCGCGCCTGGTGCCCGGCTGGACGCAGCCCATCGTCATCGGCCGCCACTCCTTCGGCGACCAGTATCGCGCGACCGATTTCGTCGTGCCGTCGGCGGGCGAGCTGACCATTTCCTTCGTGTCGAAGGACGGCAAGACGAACATCAACCACAAGGTCTTCGACTTCCCGGGTTCGGGCGTGGCGATGGCCATGTACAACGTGGATGAATCGATCCGCGGTTTCGCGCGCGCTTCGCTCAATTACGGCCTCGCGCGCAACTATCCGGTCTATCTCTCGACCAAGAACACGATCCTCAAGGCCTATGACGGCCGCTTCAAGGACATCTTCCAGGAAGTGTTCGACGCGGAGTTCAAGGACAAGTTCCAGGCGAAGGGCATCACCTACGAGCATCGCCTGATCGACGACATGGTCGCCGCGGCGATGAAGTGGTCGGGCGGCTTCGTGTGGGCCACCAAGAACTACGACGGCGACGTGCAGTCGGATACGGTCGCGCAAGGCTACGGCTCGCTGGGCCTGATGACCTCGGTGCTCACCACGCCGACCGGCGACTGCGTCGAAGCCGAAGCCGCCCACGGCACCGTCACGCGCCACTATCGCGAGCACCAGAAGGGCAAGGAAACGTCGACGAACCCGATCGCGTCGATCTTCGCCTGGACGCGCGGCCTCGCCTATCGCGGCCAGTTCGACAACACGCCCGACGTCAGCGACTTCGCCAAGCTGGTGGAAAAGGTGTGCATCGATACCGTCGAGTCCGGCTTCATGACCAAGGACCTGGCGGTGCTGATCTCGCCCGACCAGCCTTGGCTGACGACGACCAAGTTCCTCGACAAGATCGACGAAAACTTGAAGAAGGCTTACGCCTGAGCCTTCTGCGAAGGTTCCGGCCGCGAACGGCCCGGTGTTCCGCACCGGGCCGTTTCGTTGACGGCACGCGGCATGGTTGCGACGGCCGCATGTTTCGCGCACTCTCGAAACGTCCGACTTTTCGCGGGATTTACGGCAAGCCGTGGTGACCTCGTTCGTGCAACGCCCGACCTTTCTGCGCGCGCCCGACGGCGCCGGCGGCGGCGGTTTGCCGTTGGGCGAACATGTTCTGGTCGATCTCGAAACGCCCCTGCCCGCTTTCGACAAACCCGGCGCCAAAGCCTACGCCGCCGTCGATAAACGTTTCGCCGACGCCCAGCACGTCGCCTTCGTGTGCGAACCCGATCGTTCGGTGCGCATCCGGTCGGCGCAGCGCCTGCGCGGCATCTCGCGCTCGGGCATGCTCGCCATCCTCGAAACCGGCGTGCTGCAGCGCCCGGGGCTGAGCGACGCCTATGCCGTCGTCATGGAAAAGCCGGTCGGACCGCCGCCGCCGCGGCGCATGTGGTCTGGCTGGGCGCCGCGCACGCTCGTCCAGAACTTCCTGAAGCCGGTCGCCCTTGTCCTCAAGGACATGTCGGACCGCGACGAGATCCACGGCTCGATCCGCCCCGACAACGTGTTCATGCAAGATACGCGCGGCCAGTTGCTCACGCTCGGCCCGTGCGTGCTCGGGCCGGTCGGCTACGACCAGCCGGCCGTGTTCGAACCGATCGAACGCGCCCTCGCGACGCCCGACGGCAAGGGCCTCGGCGGCCCGCTCGACGACATGTTCGCGCTGGGCATGACGCTTTATTGCTTCGCCACCGGCAAATACCCGGGCGAAGGCCAGAACCCCGACGCGCTGATGGCGCGGCGCATCGCCTACGGGTCGATCGGCACGATGATCGACACGTCGCAGATTCCGTCGGAGATTTTCGATCCGATCACGGCGCTGATCGACGACGATCTCAAATCGCGCTGGACGCTCGCCACGCTGCTGGACTGGATCGCCGGGCGGCGGCCGACCTTGCCGACCAAGAAGACGGTCGCGCGGCGCGGCTCGCCGTTGAAGATCGGCTCGGTCAGCGCGCTGGAGCCCGCCGAGCTCGCCTTCGCCTTGCATCGCTTCCAGAAGGAAGGGCAAGCGGCCGTCACCGGCGACGACGTCACGAACTGGATCCGCGAGAACGACGTGCAGCGCGTCGCCGCCCTCGCGGGCGAAGACAAGACCCAAGTCAACGCGCCGCCGCCCGAAGTGACGTTGTCGCGCATGGTGATGCGCCTCGATCCGCAGGGACCGCTGCGTTATCGCGATCTCGCCTTCCATCCCGGCGGGGCGGGTGCCGTCGCGCATGCCGCGATGCTCGATCCCAACAAGCGCGGGCAGCTGGAGGAGTTCTTCTCCTGGCGCCTCGCGCATGTCTGGTCGAAAGCCGCCAACCCGTTCGGCCTGCTCGACGAGGAAGCGCGCAAATTGCTGGAGGTCGAGGACCGCATCTCCAACAAGGTCGACAAGCTGGAGGCGGCGCTCTATCGCCTCAACGCCGATGCGCCGTGCCTGTCGCCGGCCGTGCAGGGCAAATGGATCGACCAGCCCGGCGATCTGCTCGATTTCATCGAAGCGTCGATCGGCCAAGGCAAACTGGATTTCGACGGGCACGTCGTCGCGTTCCTGGGGGCACGCAGCGGCATTTCCGCGGCCGATATCGGCGCGCTCAAAAGCTTCGACGGCAAGGATCAGCGCCGCGCGGCCGCCGTGCTGAAGGCCTCGATGCGTTTCGCCGTCGACGCCAAGGGCAAGAAGCTACCCAACCTCACGCGGCTTTGCCACGACGCGGCGAAGACGATGATCAACCGGCTGAAGAAACCCGAATTGCGCGAACGCAAACTCGCGGAATCCGACGCGCTGGCGAACGCTGGCGATATTCCCGGCCTCGTCGATCTCGCGACCGACCCCGATGTGTTCGGCCAGGATCAGGCCGAATTCGCGGCCGTGAAATCCGAGTTCGACACCAATCAGCGCGTGCTCGACCATCGCGAGGCGATCGTCGACGCGACGCGGCGCATCGGCCGCGACAAGGGCCAGGAAATCGCCCTTGCGGTGTTGTCGGCGCTCGCCATCGGCACGCTGCTCACGCAGCTCTATTTCTGGGTGATGGTGCGATGAGGTCGCTCGGCTTCCGCGGAATCCTGATCGCGCTCGCCATTCTCGGCGCCACGGTCCTCGCCGTCGCGGTGCTGATTCTGAAGCCCGCTTTGCTCGCCTATATCATCGGCGTGTTCACGCCCTGCGCCGCCGTCTTCGTCATGGAAGGCAGCAAGCGCCGCTTCGCCTGGATCGGTTCGGCCGCGATGACGCTCGCCGCCGCCGGCCCGGTGGTGTTGTCGGGCTTGCTCGACAATACGCGCTTCATCATGGGCGATATGTGGGCCTGGGGCGTGCCCGTCGCCGCGGGCATGGCGGGAACCGCCGTCGCCATCATCGTGCCCGCGATCGGCGAAGCGATCACCACGCGCGAACAGAAGGAACAGTTCGCGATCCTGGAGGAGCGTCAAGCCGCGCTGATCGCCGAGTGGGGCGAGACGATCAAAGAACCGCTGACTCCGCCGGGTTGAGGTCCATCATGCCGACTTTGCGAAACGCGTTGCTCGCTCTCGCCACTTCGTTGTCCCTCGCCGCTTGCGGCGGCGGCGGCGGCGGATCGACCGTCGCGGCGGACGGCACGGCCGCGCCGTCGCCCAAAGGCGATATCGTGCTCGCGAATATGGGCTCGTACCATGTCGGCGGGCGCGCGGTGACGATCGTGGGCAAACCGGTGCGCGACGTGCAGTTCACGCCCGGCGGCCCGATCGCGCGCATCGATCCCAACGGCACGTTCCTGGTCGAGCATATGTACGCGCAATGGTTCGAACCGCGCTGGAAGCGCGGGGCCGCGCCGCTGGTGCTGATGCATGGCGGCGGCATGACCGGCGTGCAGTACGAAACCACGCCCGATGGGCGCGACGGCTGGCTCAATTTCTTCCTGCGGCGCGGCTGGACCGTGCACAACGCCGACGCGGTCGAACGCGGGCGCGCGGGCTGGTCGCAATATCCCGACATTTTCCGCGGCGAGCCGGTGTTCCTGGCGCAGCCCGAAGCGTTCGAGCGGTTCCGCATCGGCGACGGCCCCGGTTCGTTCGCAAAGCGCGAGGTGCTGGAGGGCAATCAATTCCCGGTCGATTCCTACGACCAGCTCGTGCGCCAGATGGTGCCGCGCTGGACCTCGACCGACGATGCGATCGCGGAAGCCTATATCGCGCTGGTCGATCGCAGCTGCCCGTGCGTGCTGGTGGCGCACAGCCAGGCCGGGCAGTTCGCCTTCCGCGCGGCCGAAGCGCGGCCCGACAAGGTGCGCGCGATCGTCGCGATCGAGCCGACGGGCTTCGGCGATCCCGGCCGTGCGGCCGAGATCAAGAGCGTGCCCGTGTTGGCGATCTACGGCGATTACATCGAACAGGATACGCGCTGGCCCGCGATCAAGGGCAACGGCCTTCGCTATTTCGAGGTTTTGCGCGCGGCCGGCGCGCATGTCGACGTGCTCGACCTGCCGCGCGGCGGGATCGCGGGCAACAGCCATATGCCGATGATGGACAAGAACTCGGACCAGGTCGCCGAGCGCATTCAGGATTGGCTGATGCGCCGGGGCTTGTGGCGCTGATCTATTTCGGCGCGAACCAGCCTTCGACCTTGCCGCGCGCCCACGGCGCCACGAAATAGACCGTGGGTGCCGCGACGATCCACGAATAGAACCACGCATGCGTCCACGACTCAAAAAACGCCGCGGGATCGGCGACGACTTCGGCCGGGCCGAGGACGCGGATCGTGGAAATGCCCGAGACGATCGCCGTCATCACGACGGTCAGCAGGCCGGAAAACGCCAGCCGGATCTTCAACGCAGTGCTCATGCCGCCCTCACCTTTCGCTCGCGCCACAGCGCGTAAAGCCCCGCCGCGACGATCAACGCCATGCCGCACCACGCGTAGAAATCCGGCAAATAGCCCCAGACGGCCCAGCCCAGCAGCGTCGTGCTGATAAGACCCGTGTAGCGGAACGGCGAAACGACGGTCACCTCGCCCAAGCGCATCGACAGAACCATGCAATACATCCCCGTGCCCGAGATCAGCGCGGAGGCGAAAACCACGAACCACGCGAAGCCCGGCATCGGCACGAAGCCTTGCAAAAACGCGACCGCGCCGCCGAACAAACCGACGGAAGCCAGCGTCACGAGCGTCACGACCGCCGACGGCACGTATTGGGGAATGCGGCGCGTGATGACGTCGCGAAAGGCGCAAAGCAGCGCCGATATGAACGACACGACCAACCAGAAATCGAAACCTTCGGCGCCGGGCCGCAGGATCAGCAGCACGCCGGCGAAACCCGTCAGAATGGCACCGATGCGCCGCCAGCCGAAACGTTCGCCGAGCAGCGCCGCCGCCACGGGCAGCACCAGCAGCGGCGTCGCCATGTTGATCGTGGCGTTAAGCGCGAGCGGAATATGCCCCAACGCCGCGATGAAGCAGAAGGCCGCGACCGCTTCGATCAACCCGCGCAGTACCGTATGCGGTTCGATAAACGCGCGCGGCTGTGCGAAGCCGCCCGAGCGCCATACCAAAAACGAGCCCGCGATCACCAGAACGATGCCGCGCACGAACAGCAATTGGCCGGCCGGTACGTCCGCCAGGGCGAGTTTCATGATCGTGTCGGAGAACGCGAACAACGTCATCGCGGCGATCACCGCCAGAATGCCGTTGCGATTGCCCGGAGTCATCAAACGCACCCCGCGCGCACGCGGCTGCGATGCAGCGCATAAATCCCCGACGCAACGATCAACGCCATGCCCGCCCAGGTCAACGCGTCGGGCAGATAGTCCCAGAGCAGCCAGCCCGCGAAGGTCGAGCCGATCAGCCCGGCATAGCGAAAGCCGCCGACCAACGACAGCTCGCCCACGCGGAACGCCGCGACCTGCAGCGTGTAGCCGAACGCCACGGCGCCCGTCGCGATGGCGATCATGATCCAGCTCTGCGCCGTCATCGCCGTCCAGCCGGTCGCGGCCGTGCCGATCGCGCCGACGGCCATCATCGACGCCGACATCATCAGCGTGATCAGGACGGTGGGAATGTTCGACGACAGCATCCGCGTGATCGAATCGCGCAGCGCGAACACCCAGGCCGACGCGAACGACGCCAACAGCCACGGATCGACGCCCGCGGGCGACGGCTTCAGGATCAAGATCACGCCCGCGAACCCGGCCAGCAGCGCCGCGATGCGCCGCCAGCCCACCTTCTCGCCCAGCAACAGCATGGCGAAGGGAATGGTCAGCAGCGGTACGGCTTGGTTCAACGCCGCCGCCGTCGCCAGCGGAATATGCGCCAGCGACAGCATGAACAGCATCGATCCCACCACTTCCGCGATCGTACGCAGCAGCATCTTGGGATCGCGGATCAGTGCCAAATTGGCGAAGACGCGCGCCCGCCAGGCGAGCAAGCCGAACACCGCCGTCGCGAGAACGCCGCGCACGGCCAGCGCCTGGATCATCGGGATGTCCTGCGAGGCGAGCTTCATCGCGGCGTCGTTGGCGACGAAGATCGTCATCGCGCCGGAAAGCAGCAGCGCGCCACGCGCGTTGTCGGAAAGAATCATTTATCTCGTCTGACGGTTTTTCCGGCGTCTTCTTAGCAGCCCGTCAGGCGATCCGCCATGGGGCATGGCCGAACCGGGATTGCATGAATTCGACGAACGCCGCCGTTTTGGGAACGCGGTTGCGGGTTTGCGGATAGACGACCCAGATCGGCACCGGATCGCGGACATGCCAATCCGTCAGGATCGGCACGAGGCGCCCGTCGCGGATCGCGTCGTTCAGCGCGAAATCGGCCATGCGGATCACGCCCAGTCCCGCCAATCCCAATTCCAGCATCGCATTGGCGCTGTCCACGCTCGCCGGGCCCGTCACTTCGACGATCCCCGCTTTGAACGGCCAGCGCGCCAGATGCGGCATATTGTGCATCGTCACGCAATCGTGGTCCTGCAAATCCTCGGGCCGTTTGGGCGTGCCACGCCGCGCGAGATAGGCGGGCGACGCGCAGATCGAGCGATGCAAATCGGCGATGCGCCGCGCGACCAAGCGATCGTCGACGACTTCGCCGATGCGCACGCCGACATCGTCGCCGCATTCGATCAGGTCGACGCGCTGATCGACGAAGGAAAGCTGCACACGCAGATCGGGATTGCGCGCGAGAAACTCCGGCAGAGCCGGAACGAGCTGGTGATAGCCGAAGGCGTTGCCGGTGTTGATCTTCAACACGCCGCGCGGCCGGGCGCGGAAGCCGGCGACTTCCAGCTCCGCCTCGCGAATATCGGCGACGATGCGCCGTGCCCGCGCGTAATAGGCTTCGCCTTCGGGGGTCAGCGTCAGCGTGCGCGTCGTGCGCGCTAGCAAGCGCACTCCCAGCCGCGCTTCCAGCCGCCCAACGAGCTTCGACAATGCCGACGGCGTGAGCTTCATCGCCCGCGCGGCGGCCGAAAACCCGCCGCGCTCGACCGCCGCGACGAAAGCGGCCATTTCACCCGATTGATCCATTCGGACCCCATTTGTGACGATACTTCACAAATCATAGGCCGAAATCGGCGATTATCGCTAGCCGCGAACCGTAACAAGCTCCATCTGCGCAATCCCGTTACCGTAGCCCCGGAGTTCCCCCATGCCCGCTATTTCCGCCGCCGAATACGAATTCCATAGCGCCAATGCGCGCGCGCTTCGCGCGCAAGTCTTTGGCGCGGTCTTCGCCAAGATCGCGGCCCTGTTCCGGGCGGTGCCCGAGCAGATCGCCCCGGCGGCGCTGAACGCCCCGTGCAAGCGCACGGTCATTTCCTGATCGTCGCCATCCAGATCGCGGCGAAGGCGGCGGTCATCGACGCCACCATCGCGATCGTCACGACGCCGTAATCGCCGGTCGTCTGCCATAGCCACGCGCCGACGGCCGGTGCGGCGGCCCGCGCGGCGCTGAAAGGGATCGTCAGCGCGCCGTTTATCGTGGCGTAGTCGCGCGGCCCGAACAGATCGGGCGCGATCGTGCCGCGCACGATCGTCAAAATTCCGTTGCCCGTGCCGTAGATCACGGCGAACAGGATCAATGGCACCAGCGTGTCGATGCCCATCGCCAGCAACACGATCGCCGCGAAAATGCATCCCATCGAAAATCGGCCGAGAAGCCGCGCATCGGCGCGCGCGCCCAACGCGATCAAGCCGATGCGGCCGACGACATGCATCGGCCCGATGATCGCCCAGACCAGCACGATCGTATCGGGATCGACGCCGCGTTCGCCCAGCAAGCCGATCAGATGGAACGTGATCGTGCCGACGACGAGGTTGAAGGCGAAATAGCTGAAACCCAAGCCCCAGAAAGCGGGAAGCCGGATCGCGATCGACAACGCCGATTGCGTCGCCTCGCGATCGGCCGCTTCGGCCGCCGCCCCTTTGGCGCGCGCATTCCAAAGCCAATAGGCGTTCACCGGCACGGTGAATACGAGATTGGCGATCCCCATCGTGATCAATGTCGCGCGCCAGCCGAACGCGCCGCTGACGTGATGCATCAGCGGGATGAAGATCGTGATCGAGAAGCCGCCGATCAGCGTCATCACCAGGATGCCGCGCCGCCAATCGGCGACATTCGCGGCCACCACGGCGAAAGCGGCTTCGTAGAGCGTCGCCGCGAACACGACGCCCATGACCGCCCAGAGCAGATAGAATTGCGGCTTCGTTTCGACGAAGGCCCAGGCGATCATCAACAGACCGCCGGCGATGGCGCCCGCGGTCAACGGCCAGAATCCGCCATGGCGATCGATCCATTTGCCCATCGGCAGCGCCGACATGCCGGCGACGACCAGCCCCAGCGTCAGCGCGCCGTAAAGCTCGGTCTTGGCCCAGCCGAGTTCGCGTTCCATCGGCCCGACCAGAACGACGAAGCTGTAATAGAAGGAACCTCCCGTCAAAAGCTGGGCGGCCGAAAGCCAAACGACGAAGCGCGTTTCCTTCATGAAGCGCGCCGGGCCGTCGTCACCGCGAGCATGGCGAGGAAACCCGCCGACAAAAGGCCGAGCAAGATCAGCAGCACGCCGTCATAGCCGAACACGCCCCACAAGGCGGCGGCGGCGACCGGGGCCGCGGCGGCGGCGAATTGATGCGGCACGGTCAAGGCGCCGTTGACGGTCGCATAGGCGCGCGGCCCGAAAATATCGGGCGCGATGGTGCCTTTGACGATCGTCATCAAGCCGTTCCCCGCCCCGTGGAAGAAGGCGAAGACCAGCAGCGGTGCAAGTGTGGCGACGCCGGTCGACAGCGTGAACATGCCGATCAGCAATCCGGCCATCGCCACGCGCGCGACCAGCCGCGCATCGAGCTTGGGCCCGAAGGCGAACAGGCTCATCCGCCCCGCGACCTGCATCGGTCCGATCGTCGCCCAGACGAGCATGATCGTGTCGGGATCGACGTTCCGCTCCCCCAGCAAGCCGATCAGATGGAACGTGATCGCGTTGACGGAGAAATTATAGACGAAATAGACGAAGCCGAGCCCCCAGAAGGCCGGGCGGCGCATCGCGAGTTTGAGCGCGGATTCCGAAGCGCTCGCGTCGGCTTTCTCCGCCGCCTCGCCCTTCGCGCGTGTCCCCCGCAGCCAATAAAGATGGATCGCGACGCATACGGTGAGGTTCACCAGCCCCCACACCAGCGCCGTCGTGCGCCAGCCCGACAGATCGTTGATGGTGTGACCGAGCGGAATAAAGGCGGTGCTGGCGAGTCCGCCCAGAAACGTCATGATCAGAATGCCGCGCTTCCAATCGCGCACATTCGCCGCGACGACCGCGAAACCCGGCTGATAGAGCACGCAAGCGAGCACGGCGCCCATACAGATCCAGATCGCGTAGAATTGTGCGGGCGTTTGCACGAAGGCCCAGGCGATCATCAGCAAGCCGCCGAGGATCGAGCCGCCGGTCATCGAGACCAGGCCGCCGCGCCGGTCCATCCAAGCGCCGATGGGCAGCGCCACCAGCCCCGATACCATCAGCCCGAGCGACGCCGCGCCGTAGATCTCGGTTTTCGACCAGCCAAGCTCGCGCTCCATCGGCCCGACAATCACCGCGAAGCCGTAGAACAGCGTCCCCCAGGAAATCATCTGGGCGAGCGAAAGCCAGATCACCAAACGCCATTCGCGCATGACGAGAAACTTCCCTTCCCCGGGCCCGCGATGCAACATGCCGACGACTCCTGGGAGAAACCAACATGCCCGACGAACGCGCCCGTACTCCACGCGAAAAATTCGGTTTCGCCACGCGTGCCGTGCATGCCGGTGCCACGCCCGACCCGACGACGGGGGCGCGATCGACGCCGATCCACCAGACGACGGCCTATGTGTTCGAGGATGCGGACCACGCCGCCTCGCTCTTCAACCTGCAGACCTTCGGCTATATCTACTCGCGCTTGACGAATCCGACCGTCGCGGTGCTGGAGGAACGCATCGCCAATCTCGAAGGCGGTCGCGGCACGGTGTGCACGAGCTCGGGTCACGCGGCGCAACTCCTCGCCTTCTTCTCGCTGATGGAGCCGGGCGACCGCTTCGTCGCCAGCCGCAATCTCTATGGCGGCTCGGTTACGCAGTTCACCCACGCGTTCAAGAAATTCGGCTGGGGCGTCGATTTCGTCGATCCGTCGGATCCGAAGAATTTCGAAGCGGCGATCGGCCCGAACACCAAAGCGATCTTCTGCGAATTGCTCGCCAATCCGGGCGGTGTGATCGTCGATCTGGAAGCGGTCGCCGAAGTCGCGCGCAAGGCGAAGATCCCGCTGATGGTCGACAACACGCTGGCGACCCCGTTCCTGTGCAAGCCCTTCGATTGGGGGGCGGATATCATCCTGCACTCGACGACAAAGTTCCTGTCGGGCCACGGCAACGCGATGGGCGGTGCGGTCGTCGAAAGCGGCAAGTTCGATTGGTTCGCGTCGGGCAAGTTCCCGTCGATGACCGAAGCCGATCCCGCCTATCACGGTTTGAAATTCGCGGAGACCTTCGGTGATTTCGGCTACACGATGAAAACGCGCGCCGTGGGTTTGCGCGATTTGGGCCCGACGATGGCGCCGCTCAACGCATATCTCACCATCTCGGGCATCGAGACGCTGCATCTGCGCATGGCCGCGCACGTCACGAACGCGCAAGCGGTCGCGGAATTCCTCGCCGGCCACCCGAAGGTCGCGTGGGTTTCGTATGCGGGTTTGAAGTCGAGCCCGTATCACGGGCTCGCCAAGAAATATCTGCCCAAGGGGCCCGGCTCGGTCTTCACCTTCGGCGTCAAGGGCGGCTACGACGCGGGCATGAAGGTCGTGGAGACGGTCGAGTTGTTCAGCCATCTCGCCAATATCGGCGATACCCGCTCGCTGATCATCCATCCCGCCTCCACCACGCATCGCCAATTGACCGAGGAGCAGCGCGTGCGCGCGGGCGCCGGTCCCGACGTGATCCGCTTGTCGATCGGCATCGAGAATGTGGACGATCTAATCCGCGATCTCGACACCGCTTTGGCCGCGACATGAAGCTCAATCTCGGCTGCGGCAACGCCAAACGCGCGGGCTGGGTGAATGTCGATAAATTCGCCGGCTGCGCGCCCGACCAGATCGTCGATCTGGAGCGTTCGCCCTGGCCGTGGGCGGATTCATCCGTCACGGACGTCGCACTGATCCACGCGCTCGAACATTTGGGCGCCACGACGGACGGTTATCTCGGCATGATCCGCGAACTCTGGCGCGTCGCGGCACCCGAGGCGCGGATCGAGATCGTCGTGCCGCATCCACGCTCCGACGCGTTCCTCAACGATCCAACGCATGTCCGCGCGATCACGCCCGACGGGTTGGCGTTGTTCGACCGCGCGCTGAACCGCGAATGGGCGAAGACCGGGGCGGCGAACACGCCGCTCGGCCTTCAGCTCGACGTCGATTTCGCGATCGAAAAGGTCGATTTCCAGCTGACGCCGGAGTGGCACAAGCGCCTCGCCGCCGGCGAGGTCGACCGCGCGGCGATCGAGGACGCGATCCGCCATTTCAACAACGTCTGCGGCCAGATCGCGATCGTGCTGCGGGCGAAAAAGCCGCTGCGCTGATTACTCGGCGGGCTGTGCCGCGAGCGCGGGTTCGGGTTTCGCGGCCTTCTTGTCGTTGGGCAACATCAAACCGAACAACAGCACCAGCACGCCCGCCGCGGCCATGAACACGAACAGCCAGAAGAAATCGCCGTAGGTGTCCTGCACCCAGCCCGCCACCGGCACGGCCATCGCCGCGACGCCCAGCGCCAGCACGAACTTGGCGCCATAGGCGGTCGCGCGCCAGCTCGCCGGCGTGAAATGGGCGAGCATCGCGTTTTCGGACGGCAGCGAGGTGATGTTGAGATAGACGGCGGCCATCGCGACGGCCAGCAGCGACCAGGATTCCGCGTAGGCCGCGAGCAGCAGGCACGGCGTGACGACGAAATAGCACGCCACGTAGACGCGCTTCATCGCGAAGCGGTCGGCGAGCCGCCCGCCGATCAATTGACCGGTCGATGCGATCAGATAGACGAGCGCGACCATCGCACCCGTCCCCAGCACGCCGTCGCCCAGCCCCGTCAAACGCTGTTCGAACAGCTTGGGCAGCACGACGCCAAGCGTCGAACCGACGAAGCCCACGCACGTCATCGTGATGGACAGCAGGAAAAAGGCGCGCACCGCGTCGCCCTTGCTGGGCTCGGGTACCGGCTTCGCGTCGGCTTCGACATCGACGACTTTGCCCATGCGCCACGCGACCCACAGGCCGAGACCGATCAATACGGACGTGATGCCCGGAACGATGAAGGCGGCGCGCCACGAAATCGCGTCGGTCAGCGCCGCCGCGACCAACGGCGCCAGCGCGATGCCGACGGCGCCGTAGATGCCGTTCTCGCCCAACGCGCGGCCGCGATTTTCGGCCATGCGGATCAGCCACGCCATGCCGACGGGATGGTAAATCGACGAAAACAGACCGATCGCCGCCAAGCCGAAAGCGACTTCGACCGGCGAACGCGCGAGTCCGGTCGCGATCGTCGCGGCCCCCGTGCCGACGAAGAAGATCGTCATCATGCCGACGGCCGACCAGCGATCGCCGAGCCAACCGGCCGGCAACGCGGCGACGCCGTACAGAACCTGGCCCGCCAGCATCAGCACGATCAATTCGCCGTAGCTCATGCCCCAGCCTTTTTCCAACGCCAATACGACGGTCGGAAAAAGCATCATCAGCAGATGCGAATACGCATGGCCGACGTTCGAAAACGTACGCGCGAGCGCGGGCGAACCGGGAATGGATTGGTGCGACATGGTAGCGCGCATTTTGCGCGCGCCGCCCGGACTAAGCAAGACGGGGGCTAGACAAGGCGCGGATCGCCGTCCGCGGACCAGTATTGCGCCAGAATTGCGACACGCACGCGCGAGGTCAGATTGCGCGGCGGCGGCGGCGGCACAATGTCCCGCAACAATTCCTCGACCGCTTGGCCGCGCTCATCGGCGATTTCTTCGAGTGCGGCCCAGAACACCGGTTCGAGCCGCAGCGCGGTGCGGCGATCGCCGATACGAACGAAACGCGGCTCGACGATGCCGTCTAGCCGCCGCTTCGTCCCCGCCGCTTTCGCGACGCGCGGGATGTGCCTAATGCTGCCCATCGGCCATCGCCGAGAGCATCGTTTTGATGCGCTGGCGCAAACGAACGTCGCGGATCGCGGCCAGACGGCGCGCGAGCTTCGCGGTTTCGTCGTCGAGCTTGCGCTCGGCGGCATCGGGGATCGGGGCGGCCGTCGCGACCTTGGGCTTGCCCAGGCCTTCGAAGAATTCGCCCACCGGCAGGCCGAGCACCGCCGCGAACTGCCACAGACGCGACGCCGACACGCGGTTGGCGCCGTTCTCGTATTTCTGGATCTGCTGGAACGTGATGCCGCAGGCTTGCGCGAGTTCGGTCTGCGAAAGCCCGAGTTCGATGCGCCGCTTGCGCACGTTGCGGCCGACCTGCACGTCGACGGGGGTCGAACGGCGGGCGGCGACGCGGTCGGCGCTCTTCCGGCGGCCATTCAATTTCTTCGCGGCCATATGAGACTTCCTTTGTGCTTGATCGCGCCCCTTGCGCGATTCGACGGGAAATTGCGCCCGCCGCCTGAACGCTCGCTTAAGGTTCCTGAAGCACCGAAGATATCGGATTGTAACGCTGTCTCGCGGCGACACCCCGTGGTCGTACGCCGCGCGCTCCCGCAAAAATCGCGTGATTGCAGCGCCGGGTAGCGGCGAAAGCCGCCGGACGATCATTCCCGCCCTTAAACGCCGCATCCGTCGCAGATATGCGCCGCGCGCGACAACAGTCTGAAATGTCTCGACGAATGTGCTGCTCTTGGTGCTGGGAAGACACTCGGGATAAACTGCGTTCTTCAGTCTCCCGCCGTTACAAAAAGATAAAAGTCTCAGCATCAATGTCCGCACAACCCATTCCGTTTCCGGTGCGCCGTGTGTCGGGTTTCGACGAGCCGCCGCCCCCGCCGCGCGCCGCCGTCAAACCCAAAGGCCTGCCGCCCGCCCCGGGCGAACCCACGGCGCTGCAACGCGCTTGGCTCGCGCGTGCGCTCGATCAAGCCGGCGGCAAGCTGCCGCTGTTCATGCAAGACGGTCAGAAGATCGATCCGCGCACGGTCAAATCCTGTCTCGAAAAAGGCTGGTGCGAGCCTTGGTATTCGAACCCGATGAAGCCCGACTGGCTCGTCTGCAAGATCACCGACAAGGGCCGCGCGCTGTTCGAGACCGCGGCCTGACGTGCCCGCAGCCTGACATGAACGCGCCGGACAATTTCGCGCTGCGCGTGGCGCGCTGCTACCTGCCCTTCGCGGCCGGGTATTTCCTGTCCTATGCGTTCCGGGTGGTGAACGGCGCGATCGCGCCCGACATGACGCGCGAACTCGGCCTCGATCCCGCCGCGCTGGGGGCCGTCACCAGCGCCTATTTCGCGACCTTCGCGGCGGCGCAATTGCCGATGGGCGTGGCGCTCGACCGTTGGGGGCCGCGCCGCGTGGAATTCACGCTGCTGCTGTTCGCGACCGCCGGCGCCGTGATCTTCGCGCTCGCCGGCGGTGTAGCCGAACTCGCCTTGGGCCGCGCGTTGATCGGCTTTGGCGTCGCTTCGTGCCTGATCGCGGCGATGAAGGCCAACACGCTTTACTGGCCGATCGAACGTCTGCCGCTCGCCAATGGTTTGCTGATGGGATTCGGCGGTCTGGGGGCCGGGACCGCCACGCTTCCGGTCGAATTGATGCTCGCGGCGACCAGCTGGCGCTTCGTGCTGCTGGCGATGGCGGCGCTGACGCTGCTTGTGGCGCTGGCGATTTTCTTCGCCGCCCCGCGCGAAACGCCGCACCCGACCGGTGTCACCTTCGGCGCGCAATTGCGCGGGATCGGGAAGGTGCTATCGGCGTCGGCGTTCTGGCGCGTGGCGCCGGCGACGACCGCCACGCATGCGGTCTATCTCTCCTATCAAGCCCTGTGGGCGGGCCCCTGGATGCGCGACGTCGCCGGGCTCGACCGGTTCGCGGTCGCGCAAGGCTTGTTCATGGTCAACGCGACGATGGCGATCGGCTATCCGCTGTTCGGCATCCTCGCCGACCGCCTGGCCGCGCGCGGCATTTCCACGCGTGCGATCTTCGCCGTCTTCGTCGTGCTGTTCATGGTCGCGCAAATGCCGATGGCGGCGGGCTGGACGCAAAACCCGCTCGGCTTCTGGGCGTTGTTCGGCCTGACCGGCTGCGGCACCATTTTGGGCTATGCCGTCGCCACGCAAAGCTTCCCGAAGGAAATGGCGGGCCGCGTGGGCGCCTCGATCAACATGCTGGTCTTCGCCCTCGCCTTCGCCGTGCAATGGGGTATCGGCGTGGCGTTGTCGCATTTCCCCGGCGCCCCGGCCGACGGCCATCGCGCCGTCATGCTCGGACTGATCGCGATGCAAGGTGCGGGCTGGCTTTGGCTTGTCTTGCACCGCGCGAAAAATCAGCCACAATGACGGCGACCTACACCGCCGGATACCGTGATGATCAAAAAGCAGAAATTCGAGTTCGCTATCTACAACGAAGTCGTGCGCGACGCCGTGCGCCGCGGCGAGCACCACAAGTTCTTCAAGGACGAGTGGCAGAACCAGCATTTCATCGAAATCGAAGCCTATAGCGAAAAGGACGCGACCACCCGGATCCGCTCGCGCTATCCGCAGGATCAGGGCTTCGTGATTTTGGCGTGCAAGCAAGTCGGCTGATCGCGAAATTTCTGCTGGCGGTGGCGCTGCTTCTCGCTTTGCCGGCGGCGGCGCAAGAACAGCCCTCGCCGCTCGACGATCCGGCGGGTTTCTGGCTGGTCGCGGAAACCGGGCCGGACGTCAACGAAACCCTCGCCAGCATTCCGCTGTTCGGCGCCAATCTGCGCGCGCGCGTGGGCAATCCGCGCGCGGTGTGGGACGTCCGGCGCGAGAACGGCGCGCTGACGATCGAAATCCAGCCGCGCGGCATCGTGTTCAAGCCCGCGCGCTTCGCCGATGGGCGTTTCACCGGCGAAGCGATCGACCCGTCGAACCAGCAGCAGCGCGTGAAGCTGGATGCGCGATTGGCCGATGGCCGCCTGACCGGCAAGCTGATCTTCGCCGAATTCGAACTGGCGATCGACGGCCGCCCGCCCGAATCGGTCGAAGCGTTGCGCCAAGCCTACGTGTTGGCGCGTACGAAGCTCGACGAATACGAAGGCCCTTACGCGCTCGCCGAGATCGAACGCCTGCGCGCCGAGAATATCGTGCTGATCCAGCGCATCCAGCGCGTCGAGGGCGAGCTCGCGCGCCGCCCGTCGACGACCACGCCGGCGCGTGCCGCCGCAGCGCCGCCGCCGGCACAGAACGCCGATGCGCCCTTGGTCGCCACCCCGCGTATTTCGACGCGCGGTTTGGTCGCCGATGTGGTCACGACGCGCGCCACGGAATTGCGCGCCGCCGCCGACGCGCAAAGCGCCAATGTCGAAACCTTGCCCGCCGGGCGCCCGCTGGTCCGCCTGGGCGAAGCGACCGTCGCGGGCTGGAGCCTTGTCGCGACCGGCGGCGGCGTGGTCGGCTTCGTGCCTTCGGCCGCGATCGGCTCGCGCCCGCCGGTCACCGCCTCAGTCGCGCGGGCCCCGCGCGAGATCCAGATCAATTTTCCCGCCTGGGATCCGGGCCGCACCGGGCGGCGCATGACCGTCACCGACCCCGGCTTCATCAGCCTGGTCGGCCGGGTGCGCGGCGACGGCACGCTGACCGACCTCAAAATCGCCGACGCCCAAGTCGTGTTCAACGCCGATGGCAGCTTCACGGCCGTCGTCGAAGTGCCGCCCCAAGGCCGCCATGTGCGGATCGACGCAAGCTTCGGCCAAGGTCCGGTTACGACCCTGGATTTCGACATCGCCGTCGGCATCAGACAGCAATAATTTCAGATACGTAGAAGCCGAAACTGACGCGACGCCGTAAGTCGTGTAATATCGCTTTTATGCCGGTTCTGCCGATCTCCGCCCCGCTGGCGGTGACGCCAGCGCAAATCCACACCCCCAACGCGCAGCAGCAACAGCTCGCCGCGATGCAGACCGGCGCCCAAACGGCCAATGCCCAGACCGCCAAGGGATTGCGCCAGGGCGCGGCGGCCGGCGGTTCGAAAGCCTCGCGCGACGGCACCAAGACGGGCGAAAGCGTCGATAACGACGCCAATGCGGTGGGCGCCAAAGCGAAACGCGGCCGCAACCCGGCGAACCAGCACGAATTCGATATCGAGGCTTAAATCGAGTCCCTCATCCTGAGCCTGTCGAAGGATGAGGGTCCGCCCTCATGGTTCGACAAGCTCACCATGAGGACCTTCTCTTTAAGCCAGCGCGCGCTCGACGCGCAGCGCCAGCACTTCGGGCGTCACCGGCTTGACGATATAGCCGTTGGCATTCAGTTCGCGCGCCCGGCGCACCAATTCGTCGGTCGCCGTCGCGGTCAGGAAAATCACCGGCAGGCGCGCCAAATGCAACGCGGGCAAGGCGCGCAGCGTTTCGACGAACTTCATCCCGTCCATCGGCTTCATGCCGATATCGCAGACGATCAAATTCGGCGCGGGGTCGGCCGTCTCGAGATAGGTCAACGCCGCCGAACCATCGGCCTCCGCCTGCACGCGGCCGAAACCGAGCTGGTCGAGCATGCGCGACACCATCGCGCGCACCACCGGAGAATCGTCGATCACCAGCACGCCGAATTTGGCGTAAGGAAGCTCGTCCGCCATCACTGCCCTTCCGCCGCCCGCATCAAGACGGGCCGCGCCGCTTCGAGTTTGACGCGCAAGGTCTCGGCCGAGCCCGGCTTGGCGCCGCCCGTGCGCAATTCCAATTCCAGTTTCGATGCCGCCTCGCCCAGCGCATGCGCGCCGACCGAATGCGAAGCGCCCTTCAGAGCGTGCGCCACGTCTTGCGCGCGCGCCGCGTCGCCCGCGCGCATCCGCTCGTCGATCGTCGCGATCTGGCGCGCGGCATTGTCGAGGAACATTTCGATCACCTCGGCCATCTCGCCGCGCTGCGCGCCATAAAGCTTGCGCAGCACGTCGAGATCGACGTCGCGCAGCGGCCCCGTCTCGGCGGGCACGTCGTCGTCGAGCAATCCGGACGTATCGGCGATACCCATCGCGCGCGCCAATGCGGCGCCCAGCATGCCGAGCGTCGCGGGCTTGACGACGAATTCGTCCATCCCGGCGGCGAGGCAGCGCTCCGCCTCGCCCGTCATCGCGGCGGCGGACAAAGCGACGATCGGAATGCGCCGCCCCTTGCCCGCTTCTTCCGCGCGCACGGCTTGCGCCAATTCGAACCCGTCCATGCCGGGCATATGCACGTCCGTCAGGATCGCGTCGAAGCGCCCTTCGCGCCACAGATCGAAAGCCTGCTTGCCGTCGGGCACGAGTTCGGCGCGATAGCCCAGCCGCACCAATTGGCGCTGCACCACCGCGCGATTGGTCGGATTATCCTCCGCCACCAGGATGCGCGCCCCCGGTGCCGTCACGATGGCGCCGGCGGGGGCGGATTTGCGCGCCGGTCCGAATTGATTGGCGAGGGCGCGCAGCAGCGATTCACGGCGCACGGGCTTCAACAGATACGCGTCGAAGCCGCGTTCCAGCGCGCGCTTGCGATGGCCGCTTTCGTCGAACGCGGTCGCGAGCACGAGGCGCGTTTCGTAAAGCTCGGGCGTGCCGCGGATCGCCTCGCCCAAAACGATGCCGTCGATATCCGGCAGGCGGAAATCGATCAGTGCGGCGTCGAAAGGCTTGCCGTCGCGCACCGCGTTTTCCATCGCCGTCAAAGCGGGCTTGCCCGCCGCGATCGTTTCGACCGTCGCCCCGGCGGCGCGCAGATACATCGCGAAGGCCTCGCGCATCGAGCGATTGTCTTCGACCACCAGCACGCGCTTGTCGGCCAGATCGGGCAGCGGCGGCATTTCGCGCCCCGGCGGCAAGGCGATCTGGAAATGGAAGACCGAGCCCTCGCCTTCGACGCTGTCGACTTCGATCCGCCCGCCCATCAACTCGACGATGCGCATGGAGATCGAGAGACCGAGCCCCGTGCCGCCGAAGCGCCGCGTCGTCGAGCTATCGGCTTGGCTGAAAGGCTGGAACAGCCGCGCTTGCGCCTCCTGCGACAAGCCGATCCCGGTGTCGCGCACGCCGATGCGGATCGTGCCGGGTGGTGCCCCCGCCACGGCTTCGACCGCGATGAAGACTTCGCCTGCCTCGGTGAACTTGATCGCGTTGCCGGCCAGGTTGAACAAGACCTGCCGCAAGCGCACCGGATCGCCCTTCACCGCGCGCGGGATCGCGGGATCGATGAAGGTCGTCAGCGCCAGATCCTTGCGCCGCGCTTGCGGGATCAAGGTTTCGGCCACGCCTTCGACGATCGACGCGAGCGACATGTCCACGCTTTCGAGATCGAGCTTGCCCGCTTCGATCTTCGAGAAGTCGAGAATGTCGTCGATGATCTTGAGCAGCGAAGAGGCGCTGTCGCGCACCACCTCGACCATCGAAAACTGCTCGCTGTCGAGATCGGTCTGGCCGAGCAATTCGAGCATCGCCAGCACGCCGTTCATCGGCGTGCGGATTTCGTGGCTCATCGAGGCGAGGAAGCGCGACTTCGCCTCGTTCGCCGCTTCGGCGCGCTGGCCCATCAGCAGCAGATCACGTTCGAAATGCTTGCGGTCGGTCACGTCGACATAGGTCGACACGAACCCGCCTTCGGGCATCGGGTTGGAGTGGACCTCCAACGTGCGCCCGTCGGGACGCGTCACCTCGAACGAGGATTTGCTTTCGCCCGCGCGCCAGTTGCGGAACGCGGCCTGCACGTCGAGCGCGCCGCGCGCCACCATGAAGCGCGTCAGCGCCTTGCGCGGATCGGGCCCGGCGAGAAGTTCTTGGGGAACGGCGTAGAAATCGAGGAAGCGCTGATTATAGGCGACGACGTTGAAACCGGCATCCGACACGACGACGCCTTCGTCCATATTGTCGAGCACGGCGCGCAGCAATTCGCGCTCGCGCGCCAATTCCTTGCGCAAGCGCGCGAGTTCGACATGCGGATCGGCGTCGTCGGAAGCCATCTCAGCGCCGCGCGGGCGGCGGAACGGTCGGATTGCGGCAATCGCCGATCGAGCCTTCGGCGCACATCTTGCCGTCGGGCATGATCGCGCGGCTGATCTCGGTATCGGATTTCAGATCCTGGTAGCGCAGGCCGGCGTCTTTGAGATTGGCGCCGTTCAGTTTCGTGCCGAACAGCGCAACGCCGCCCAGATTGACGAAGCGCATATCCGCTTCGGTCAGGTCGGCGCCGCCCAGGTCGGCCCCCGCCATATTGGCGCCGCGCAGTTTCGCGCCCTTCAGATTGGCGCGGCGCAGATTGGCCCCGCGCATGTCGCGGCCTTCCAGATTGGCGCCGGCGCATTGCGCATCCGGCCCCAATCGACAGCCCGGGGGCAAAGACTGGCTCCAGGCCGGCAGGCAGAACGCCGCCACCCCAAAGCCCACAACCGCAATACTCGCATAACGCATCGCCTCGAACGCTCCCCGGACCTCGAATTGCGGCCAGTGTCCCGGTTTCGCCGGAAAGGTCAATTCCGACGTAACAAAGGCCGGTTTCCTGCGTTGTCAGGGTGTTACCCGGCCGGATGTTGACCGACTCGATAAAGAAATCTCATACATGAGTCAGGGAGTCGGATTCGCAACCTCATGCAGAACGAAATCGTCCTTCGTGCGATGGCTGCCGTTCTGGGACCGGATGACCCGGTCGTCCGGGATGTCGAGAAGGCTATGCGCACCGACGACGGCATGGATTGGCTGCTCGCCAAGGCCGGTTTCGATGGGTTGTCGCGCGACGTGCGTATGGAAATCCGCGACATGGCGCGCTGGATGGCCGAAGAAACCATCCGCGACAAAGATCTGCCATCCTTCAAGCGGTCCTGACCGCGCCCCCAGAATTCGCAAATTGCGAATTTGTTTAGCTTAATCCGTAGCTTCGGACCGCCGTTACATTTCGCAAACCTTGTTTGATGGCGCGGGATTTGCGATGCCTTAGCCCGGTTCATCCTCCGGGGACCTCGACAATTGGCCGACGCCGCCGGCGCAGACACCGAAACGCGGATCGCGTTCGGGCCCGAACACATGATCGACATGGGGCAACCCTTGGCGATGTTTTCGCGCGCCCATGCGTCGGCCTATGTCGCCCAGCACAACGAATTCGCCGACGTCCCCTTGATCGCTTATGTCTGCAACGACCTGCCGGGGCCGCGCGTGGATGCCGCGCGGCGCGTGCGGTCGATCGAACGGGCCGGCATGCTGCGCTTGTTCCATCACGGGCCGCTGCGCATCAAAGGCATGCGCGACCGCTACGCCTTCGTCTACGAACGGCCGTTGATGGGCACGCCGCCGCGCGCGTTGTGGGGACACTACCCCGTCCCGACGCTGATCAAGAATTTCCTGCGCCCGGCGATCGCGGCGTTGCAAAGCCTGTCGGAAGCGCATGAAGGCCATGGCGCGATAAGGCCCGACAATCTGTTCGGCCAGGACAGCCGATATTCGCTGCTGACGCTGGGACCCTGCACGCTGTGCCCGCCCGGCTACGACCAGCCCGCGATATTCGAACCGATCGAGCGCGCGCTCGCCAACCCGATCTCGAAGGGGCCGATCGCCCCCGCCGACGACATGTTCGCGCTCGGCGTCACGTTCTATTGCCTTGCCGCCGGCCGCCTGCCCGGCGAAGGCATGGATCCGGCGGACTTCACGCGCCGCCGGCTGGAGTTCGGCTCGATCTCGACCATGGTCGACACCGGCGCCATGCCGATCGAGATCAAGGACGCCGTCGAAGGCTTGATGCAGGACGACGTCAAGCTGCGCTGGAACATCCAAACGCTGTCGGATTGGTGCAGCGGCCGCAAACCGGAGGTGAAGCAGGTCCGCTCGCTGGGCAAGCGCGCGATGTCGATCCGCGTCGGCCCGATGAATTGTTACGGCCCCAAAGAAGTCGCCTTCGCGCTGCATAAGTATCAAGCCGAAGGCATTCCGATGGTGCGCAGCGGCGTGATCGACAAGTGGATGGTCGAGAACAACCCGAAGCGCGCCGCGGTGATGGCGGGCAAGGAGTTGGCCGAGGCCGACAATCCCCAAGCCGCGATCGCGGCCGGGCGGCAGAGCGAGGACGACAACATCGCGCTCGCCAAGGCCATCGCGCGCTGCGATCCCGGCGGGCCGATCCGGTTCAAGTCCCTGTCCTTCTATCCCGCCGGTGTGGGCGCCCTGCTGCGCGAAATCGCCAACGATCCGCCGCGCTGGGCGGAATTCGGCGAAGTGCTGAAAGGCAAGCTCATCTCCTATTGGATGAAGGGGGCCTCGGAGTTCGGCTTGGTCGATATGGCGGCCAAAAAGCTGGAGGAGATCGAGCGCAGCTACGAGCGCACGGGCAACAATCTCGAAGCGGCGCTCTACAAGCTCAATCCCGATGCGCCGTGCCTGTCGCCCAAGCTCGACGGGCAATGGACCGTGTCGCATGTCGATCTGGTGAAGCCGATCGAAGCGGCCTGCGCCGATCCCGACAAACCGGGCATCGACCGCCACATGGTCGGCTTCCTGGGCGCCAAGGCCGACATTTCCGACGATATGCTCGCCCCTTGGTACAATCTCGGCAATGTCGACGCGAAGGGCGCGCCCAAGGTCCTCAAAGTCTCGAACAAGCTGCAAGCCGAAGCGCAGGCCGAGACGCTACCCAAGCTCGCACAGGTTTGCTTGCGCAGCGCCGAGAAGCTGATCGAGGAGATCAACCACCCCAAAACGCGCGAGCGCCTGCTGGCCGAGGCCGAGCACCACGCGCGCAGCGGATCGATCACCGGCATGGTCGACGTGGTGATGGACGAGGAGACCATCGCCAAGGACAAGCGCGATTTCGCCGAAGCCAAGCGCGAATACGATTCGATCGGCGTGGCGCTCGCCAATCGCGAAGGCTTGCTGATTCTGGCGCGGCTGATGGGCCAGGAGCGCGGCACGGCGATGGCCTATATTCTGCTGAGCCTGACGAGTTCCGTCGGGTTCCTGGGCATGTTGTTCATGACGATCGGCGTGGGACGATGAACGACGAAGCCCCCGCAAAGCGCGCCAGCAAACTCGGGCCGCTGCTCGTCATCGGCGGCATGCTGCTGATCTGCATCGCGATCGTGCTGATCCGGCCGATCCTGCTCGTCTATGTCGCCGGAATCTCGCTGCCCATCGCCATCATCTACGCGTTCGAAACGGCGCGGCCGCGACTGCTGTCGGCGTCCTGCGCCACGATCGGCGCCGCCTTGGCCGCCCCGGTGCTGCTCGCTGGCTTCCTCGACCATGACCGCAACGTCCATCTCGAAATGCGGTCGTGGATCGCGCCCTTCGTCGGCATGATCTTCGCCGCGATCATGGCGATCGTCCTGCCGTGGATTTTCGGGCGCGTGAAAACCAAGGAACAGGGCAAGGCGCTCGACCGCATGGAAATCCGCGCCCAGGAATTGCGCGAGGTCTGGGGCGATCGCCTCGACCGTCCGCTGCCGAAAGACGACCCTTAGTTCAGGTCCCGCAGCCCAACTTACGTCCCGCAGAAAGTCGCTTGGACGATCTCGTGCTCGGCGGGCGGCGTTTTGTAATCGGCGTATTCCGGCCGGTCGTCGTAGGGCGCCTTCAATACATCCATCAATTCGTCGAACGGCGCCAGATTGCCGCTCTGCGCCGCCGCCAGCGCCGCCTCGACGCGATGATTGCGCGGAATGAAGGCCGGATTGGCGCCCAGCATCGCCGTGCGCTGGGCTTCGGGCAGCACGTCTTCCCGCGCGCGGCGATCGAGCCAAGCTGTCCGCCACGCGTCGAACCCGTCGAGGGTCAGATCGTCGCAAAGCAGGCGGAACGAATTCGTGAAATCGGATTTCGTCTCGGCGAGCAGCGACAAGAACGCCTCGGCCAATTCGCGGTCGCCGTCTTGCGCGGTCAACAGGCCGAGCTTGCGCCGCATGCCCGCGAGCCACGCCTGTTCGAACAGCACGGGAAACGCGTCGAGTTTCTTTTGCGCGGCATCGACCGCGACTTTGCCGTCGCCCTCGACGATCGCCAGCAGGCATTGCGCGAAACGCGCCATGTTCCAATGGGCGATGCGCGGCTGATTTGAGTAACGATAACGCCCGCCGTGATCGATCGAGCTGAACACGGCGTCGGGATCGTAGAAATCCATGAACGCGCAAGGGCCGTAATCGATCGTCTCGCCCGAGATCGTCACGTTGTCGGTATTCATCACGCCGTGGATGAAGCCAAGGCACTGCCATTGCGCGATCAACTTCGCGGTACGCGCGACAACGGCGTCGAACAACGCCAATACGCGATCGGGGCCCAGCGCCGTCAATTCCGCATCGAAGCGTTCGATCGCGTAGTCGGTCAAGATCGTCAGACCTTCGCGATCCTCGCGCGACGCGAAATGCTCGAACGTGCCCACGCGAACATGGCCGCGCGCCACACGCGCCAGCACCGCGCCCGGCAAGGGCCCGTCTTGGCGCAATACCGCCTCGCCCGTCATGACCGCCGACAACACGCGCGTCGTCGGCACACCCAAACGATACATCGCCTCGCTGGCGACCAATTCGCGCAACACCGGCCCGATCGCGGCACGCCCGTCGCCGCCGCGCGAAAACGGCGTGCGGCCGGAACCCTTCAGATGGATGTCGTAGCGTTTGCCGTCGCGCCCGATCGTCTCGCCCAGCAGGATCGCGCGCCCGTCGCCAAGCTGTCCCGACCAATGGCCGAATTGATGGCCCGAATAAGCCATCGCCAGCGGTTCTGCCCCCGGCGGCAACGCGTTGCCGGCGACCATCGCCACGCCCTCGGCGCTCGCCAGCCAATGCGGATCGATGCCCAGATCGCGCGCCAGATCGACATTGACGCGCAGCAACGCGGGCGCCGCGACCGGTGTGGGCGGCAGCTTGGCGTGAAAACGTTCCGGTAGCTTGGCGTAGCTATTGTCGAATTCGATCGGGGGGGCTTGCATGCCCCTTCCCTACGCCTTCGCGGCGCGCCGGGCAATATGCTCAGCGCGCCTGTGCCTCCTCGAAATGCCAGCCGCTGACGTCGAGCTGGTTTTCGAGCGTTTCATCGTCGAGATCGACCTTGCCGGGATTCAGCAAACCATGCGGATCCATCGCGCGGGTGAAGTCGAGATCGGCCTGCGTCAGCGTCTTCATGCCGACATTGCGGATCGACGTGGTGTGCGAATTGGCGACATGCGCGCCGCTCGCCTGAACGCGGCGCACCACATCCGCCATCTGCGCTTCGCTTTCGTAAAGGAACAACGGCGAGCCGACGGCGACGAGCTTGCCTTGCGATTTCTGGAACTCGAGGCGGAACGGCATCGCGCCCGCGAATTCGGGATGCAGCCCCAGCAATTGGCCGCGCAGATCGTCGCCGCCGAACATCGTCTGCACGCTCGTGTACTTCATGTCTTTCTTCTGCACCTGCATCAGCGAATGGCCGTAGCAGAAGCGATAGAGCGGCTCGCCATAGGGGCCTTGGCCTTCGGCGTGATCGTGAACGAGCCGCCCGCCATATTCCGCCGCGAGTTCCACGACCTCGTCGCGATGCTGGGCGGCGGCCATCGTCGAGATCATCGTATGACCTTCGGGTACGACGGCCCCCAAGGCCGGCATCAAGCGCGCGATCGGCCATTCCTGCAGCGACAGAACTTTGAGCAACAGCGCATCCTCGTGGCCCAAGCGCAAACCGGCGTCGACGGCCGATTTGAAATCGGGAAAGGCGAACACGAGTTCGCGCCACTTCCAGGCCGGTTCCAGCGGCATTTCGATTTCGACGATCAAGCCGTTGGTGCCGTAGGCGTGATGGGCGAGCAGCACGTCCTTGCCGCGCAGTTCGACTTCGCGCGGGCATTCCTCGATCGAAAGAAGTTTTATGGCGGAAATGTTTCCGCGATCGCGCAGCAAACCCCAGCGGATCGATCCGATCCCGCCCGAGCCGCCGGCGATGAACCCCGCCAGCGTCGACACGTGGCGCGTCGACGGGTGAATGCGCAATTCCGTACCGGCGGCGCGCAATTCGGCGTCGAGCACATCCGTGTTCGTGCCCGCCAGCGCGCGCACGCGCGATTTATCGTGCGCGACGATGCCGGCGAAATGACGGAAGTCGATCGTCACCCCGCCCGCCAGTGGCACCGACTGGCCGTAATTCGCCGTTCCCCCGCCGCGCGCGATCAACGGCATGCCCGTGCGGACCGCGGCGCGGATCAGCGTGGCGATCTGCGTACGGTCGCGGGGGATCGCGACCGCATCGGCGATACGGCCGCGCAAGGATTTACGCAGCACCGGCGACACCGACGACCAGTCCCGGCTCATCGCCTTGCGCGTTTGCAGATCGTCGATCAGCGGAATGTCGCCGATCGCCGCACGGAACGCGGCCAGCCGGGCGGTGGGATCGATAGCGTCGCGCATGGTCCTGCCTATGTAAGCGGCACCCAACCGGTTGGCGCCGTGAAATCCCGGCGATCAATGCAACAAGAACGCCAAAGGCTTGGCGCGAATCGGCTCTGGCATGACGCTTGCTCCTTTTGGCGGCAGAGTTTGTTCCTTTCGAGAATGGAGCCCGGCGATGAAATTGCGATTGGCGACCCTTCTGGCGGCCGGATTGCTGGCCGCCGCCCCCGCTTCGGCGCAGGAAAAACTGAACTTCCTGTCGAGTTGGCGCGCCCAGGCCGAACATGGCGGCTATTACCAAGCGGTCGCCAAAGGCTTCTATAAGGCTTGCGGTTTGGACGTGACGATCCGCATGGGCGGCCCGGGCACGGACGCCAAGGCGCTGCTCGCGGGCGGCGCAGTGGACGCGATGATGGGTTCCTACACCGACGATCCGTTCCGGTTGAACGAAGCCGGCTTCGAAGCGAAGGCTGTGGCCGCCTCGTTCCAGAAATCACCGCAAATCTTCATGACCCATCAGGGCAATGGCATCGAGAAGATCGAGGATATGCGCGGCAAGCCGATCCTGATCGCGCAGTCGGCGCGCACGACCTATTGGCCGTTCTTGCGCGCGCGCTACGGCTTCACGGACTCGCAGATCCGCCCCTACACGTTCCAGATGGGCCCGTGGTTGATCGACAAGAACGCGATCCAGCAGGGTTTCGTGTCGAGCGAGCCCTTCAAGGTGAAGACCGAAGGAAATGTCGACCCGAAGGTCTTCCTATTCGCCGATTTCGGCTATCTCTCCTATTCGTCGCTGATCATCTTCCCGACGAAATACATCAAGGAGAAGCCGAAGAACGTCCAATGCTTCGTCGATGGTACGATCGACGGCTGGATCGACTATTTGAAGGACCCGGCGCCCGCGAACGCGCTGATCCAGAAGGACAACCCGGACAATACGCCGGAGTTGATGGCCTTCGCGCTCGAGACGATGAAGAAGTACGAGCTGATCGTGAACGACGACGCGCGCAAATTCGGCATCGGCGCGATCACGGAAGAGCGCTTCAAGGGCCATTTCGAAATGATGCGCGACCAGGGCCTGTACAAGCCGGATTTCGACTGGCGCTCGGGCTTCACGCTGGACTTCATCAACAAACGCCGCGGCCTCTAAGCCGCATAAGCGAAGATCGGGAGCGATCCTCATGCTGAACACCAAGCAACCGGTGCTACGCCGTTTCTGGTACCCCGTCGCGCGCGCGGCGGACGTAACGGCCGACAAGCCTTTCGGCTTCACGCTGCTGGGACAGAATATCGTCCTGTGGCGCCAAGCCGACGGCAGCGTCGCCTGCATCGAGGATCGCTGCCCGCATCGCTCGGCGAAGCTCTCGCTCGGCTTTCTGCAGGAAGGCAACGTCGTCTGCGGCTATCACGGCTGGACGTTCGACGGTTCGGGCAAATGCGTGCGCATTCCCCAGCGCGAGAACCCGACCGCGACCGGCAAGATGCGCATCGGCGGCTATCAGGCCGCCGAACGCTACGGCCATATCTGGGTCGTGCTGGGCGAACCGCTCGCCGATTTGCCGCATATCCCGGAGGCCGACGAGCCGGGCTTGCGCCATATCGATCAATTCTACGAGTCCTGGAAGATCGGCGCGCTGCGTTTGATGGAGAATTCTTTCGACAACGCGCATGTCGCCTTCACGCATCGCAAAACTTTCGGCGAAGCGTCGGAGCCGATCCCGGCGAAGAACGAGATCGAGGAATACGATTACGGCTTCCATCTACGCGCCGAAATTCCGGTCAAGATCCGTGGCGATCTCGCCTCGAAGGTGCTCAGCGCCGATCCGGGCGATACGGTGCGCAAGCTCAAGAATACGTGGTTCATGCCGTTCGTGCGGCGCCTGGGGATCACCTATCCCAACGGCCTGCGCCATACGATCATCACGGCGGCGACGCCGATGACCGACGACACCACCATGCTGGTGCAATGGTGCTATCGCTCGGACACCGAGGAGCAAGCGCCGGCCGCCGACGTCAACGCCTTCGATCGCGCGGTGACTCTCGAGGATAAAGTGATCCTCGAATCCTGCGATCCCGACGTGCCGCTCGACGATCGTTTCGAGCAGCATATGCCGTCGGACAAGCCGGGCCTCGTGATGCGCCGCAAATTGCGCGAGTTGCTGGCAGCCCACGGCGAAGCCGAAGTCACGCGTCACACGCGTCCCGCGCAGGCGGCGGAGTAACCGACATGCTGCCCACCCGCCAGCCGATCTTGCGCCGCTTCTGGTATCCGGTGTTCCGCGCGTCGCATCTCGACGACGGCCAGAAGCCGTTCCGTCTGTTGGGCGAGGATATCGTCGTCTGGCGCAAGCCGGACGGCACCCTCGCCGCCATCGCCGATCGCTGCCCGCATCGTTCGGCCAAGCTCTCGCTCGGCTATCTCGACGAAACGGGCAATCTGGTCTGCGGCTATCACGGTTGGACGTTCGACTGTTCGGGGAAATGCGTGCGCATTCCCCAGCGCGAGAACCAAACCGCGACGGGCAAGATCGGCGTCGAAGGTTATCGCGTCGAAGAACGCTACGGCCATATTTGGGTGGCGCTGGGCGAGCCGTTGACGCCGCTGCCCGAAATCCCCGAAGCGAACGAGCCGGGTTTCCGCCGCGTCGATCAATTCTACGAGGAATGGAAGATCGGCGCGCTGCGTCTGATGGAGAATTCCTTCGACGTGGCGCATCCCGCCTTCGTCCATCGCGGCACGTTCGGCAGCACGTCGCGGCCGCTGCCCGAGCAAATGCCGGTCGTGACCGAACATGCGAACGGCTTCGACTACTACGTCGAAAGCGAGGTCGATGTGCGCGGCGGCGATTCTGCCGATGCGCTGAAGATCGCCGAAGGCACGACCACGCGCCGGCGCACCAATACGTGGTTCATGCCCTTCGCGCGGCGCTTGGGCATCACCTATCCCAACGGTCTTCGCCACACCATCGTCACGGCCGCAACGCCGATGGAAGACGCACGCACGATGGTGATCCAGTTCTGTTTCCGCAACGACACGGAAGCCGACGTTTCGACCGAACAAGTCATCGCGTTCGATCGCAAGATCGTCGACGAGGACAAATTGATCTTGGAAGGCTGCAGCCCGGATGTGCCGCTCGCGGTTGTCGACGGCGAGGAATTCCACATGCCGTCGGACAAGCCGGGTTTGGTCATGCGCCGGCGCTTGCGCGAATTGCTGGAAGCGCATGGCGAAACGGAATCGCGCGCGGTGACGGCGTGATCGCGGCACTCTGGTCGAAGCATTCGCGCTGGATCCTGCCGGTCGCGGCGGGCGTCGCTTTCCTCGCCTTCTGGGAATGGTCGGTCACGGCTTGGAAGATTCCGAAATTCGTCCTGCCCGCCCCCAGCCTAATCGCGATGGCGTTCTGGAACGACGGCCCCTCGCTGCTCGGCTCGCTGTGGTTCACCACGCGCGTCACGGTCGTCGCGTTCCTCGCCGCCGTCGTCACCGGCATGACGCTGGGCGTGTTATTCACGCTCAACCGCACGATCGAACGCACGCTATGGCCCTATGCGGTCGTGTTGCAGGTGACACCCGTCGTCGCGATCGCCCCCCTCATCATCATCTGGATCGGGCTCGACCGGCTGTGGCTGGCGTTGCTGATCCTCGCCTGGATCGTCGCGTTCTTCCCGATCCTGTCGAACACCACGATCGGGCTCAGCTCCGCCGATCACGGGCTCAAGAACCTGTTCGATCTTTACGGCGCCTCGGGCTGGAAGAAGTTCCGCTATCTCCAGCTTCCCTCGGCCCTGCCCTATATCCTGGGCGGCGTGCGCGTTTCCAGCGGCCTCGCGTTGATCGGCGCCGTGGTCGCGGAATTCGCGGCGGGCTCGGGCTCCGCCACGGGCCTCGCTTGGCGCATCATCGAAAGCGGCAACATGCTGAACGTGCCGCGCATGTTCGCCGCCCTCTTGATGCTCTCGGCCTTCGGCATCGTCCTGTTCTACGCCACGATGTGGCTGCAATGGGCGCTGCTGCATCGCTGGCACGAGAGCGAAGTGAAACGCGAGAATTGATCCCCATGACGACCTCCCCCCGCCTGCCGCGCCGCTGGTGGCGCGACATGACGACCGCCGAATTCGCGCGCCTGCCGAAGGATACGATCGCGGTCCTGCCGGTCGCGGCCATCGAGCAGCACGGGCCGCATCTGCCGGTCTATGTCGATGCGTGCCTCAACGAAGCCGTCGTCGCGCGCGCCGTCGAAACCATGCCGGCCGATCTGCCGGTGACCGTGTTGCCCGCGATGCCGGTCGGCAAATCGAACGAGCATCTCGCCTTTCCGGGCACATTGTCGTTCTCGGCCGAAACGCTGATCCGGATGTGGACGGAACTCGGCGAATGCGTGCATCGCGCCGGGATCCGCAAGCTCGTCATCGTCAACTCGCATGGCGGCCAGCCGCAAGTGCTGGACATCGTCGCGCGCGATTTGCGCGTGCGGCTCGACATGTTCGTCGTGACCTGCGCGACCTTCTCCTTCGGCGTGCCGGACGGTCTGTTCCCCGAGCTCGAACTCACCCACGGCATTCATGGCGGGTCCGTCGAAACCTCGATGATGCTCGCGAGCCGCCCCGACCTCGTGCGGATGGAACACGCGGCGGATTTCGTTTCGATCTCCGTCGCCATGGAGAAAGAGTACGAGTTCCTGATGCCGGAAGGGCGCATCGGCTTCGGCTGGCAGACGCAGGACCTCAATCCCGCCGGCGCTTGCGGCAATGCCAAGGATGCCGACGCCGGGCGCGGCAAGGCCTGCATCGATCACGCCGCCGCCGGCTTCAATCGTCTGCTGGCGGAAGTGCATCGCTATCCGCTGGCCAATCTCGTGACGCGGAGCGCTTGAAATGGACGACGGTTCCATCCCCGCGCGCCCGCTCGTGCGCCTCAAAGGCATTCGCAAGGTTTTCTCCAACGGCACCGAAGCCATCCGCGGCCTCGATCTCGACATTCATTCGGGCGAGTTCATCTCGCTGCTCGGGCCCTCGGGCTGCGGCAAATCGACGGCGTTGCGCATGATCGCGGGGCTCGGCGAAGCCAGCGAAGGCGAGATCGAGTGGCCGACCGCGATGTACGATGCCTCGGGCAAGCCCGAGCGCGATGTCGGCTTCGTGTTCCAGGAGCCGACGTTGATGCCGTGGGCGACAGTGTTCGACAATGTCGCCTTGCCCTTCACGCTGAAGGACCGGCCGAAAGGCGAAGTGCCCGACCGCGTCGCCGAAGCGTTGAAGATGGTCGGGCTGGAGCGTTTCGCGAAATCCTACCCGCGCGAGCTTTCCGGCGGCATGAAGATGCGCGTGTCGATCGCGCGCGCCCTCGTCATGCGGCCCAAGGTGCTGCTGATGGACGAGCCCTTCGCCGCACTCGACGAAATCACGCGCTTCAGACTCAACAACGATCTGCTGGAGCTGTGGAACAAGCAGCGCTGGACGGTCGTGTTCGTCACGCACTCGGTCTATGAAAGCGTCTATCTGTCGACGCGCATCGTGGTCATGGCGGCAAGACCGGGCCGTATCGTCGGCGAGCTCGGGGTCGACGCGGGCTATCCGCGTGGGACCGCCTTCCGAACCTCGCAGCCCTATAACGACGCGTGCCGGCGCGTGTCGGAACTGCTCGACGACGCCATGGCCGCCAATCCGGCGGGTGTCGACGAGCACTAATCGCTAAAGCTGCCGCGCGGGATCCTGCGCGGGGCCGAGGCGGCCGATGCCGGGGAGCTTGACGCCCAAGCCCAGCGGATCGAGGCCGAAGGTCAGGCCCGCGACGTTGATCTCGATGCCTTCTTCGGCCGCGACGACAAGGCCGAGCAAGCCGAACAGCGAGAATTGCACGCCCGTGCCCGATAGCGCGGGGGCGGCGATTTTCGCGCCGCCGAGATAATCCTTGCCGATCGCCGTCGGCGGCAGATCGAGGCGCAGTTCCGGCACGGCGCGCGCGACCATTGCGGTGAAGGTGTTCGAGTTCGGCCCCGGCCATAGACCGTATTCGTTGCGATAGGGATAGGCTTCGGCCGCCGCGACCGCGCGCGCGATCGCTTCCTGCGTGCCCGGCCCTTCCAGATGCGCGTAAAGCTCGGGCTCGGCGCCGAACCAGCGCCGGTCGGGCGCCCCTTGCGACACCGCCAGCCCATCGCCGCCCCAGCGCGAGCGCCAGCCGACGATCTCGTAGGTCGTCCATGTCGCGGCATTCTCCGGCTTCACCGCGACCCAGGTGTGAACGCCAAACGCCCCGCGCCAGCCGCGCGTGCGGGCGCCATAAACGCGGATCATCGCCTGGCGCGCGACGGCGGGATCGGGCGCCAAACCCATCGCCTCGCGGCTCGCACGCCGCCAATCGTTGTTGTCGGACGCGCGCGACAAGGCGGTGATGCCGGGTCCGGCGAGCAACACAGCCAAAACGAGCAATACGGTGCGGAGAATGCGGAGGGGGCGCATGCGGATCATCCTACCCCGAACGGCGTACAAAACGCATCCCCGGCGAAAGAGTCCGGCTTGACTCGCCTTTCGGTCCTGCACAAACTGGAACTACGTTCCGATTCATAAAGAGGGGCGATACGGGGAGATTGGTTTGGCGGGTGCGCGCAAATCGGAAAGCGACAAGTCGGCCGGCGGGAAATCCGCCGCGCGGCGCACGCTCGATATTCTCGAATTGCTCGCGGCCAATTCCGGCGGCTTATCGATCACCGATATCGGCGATCGGTTGAAACTGCCGAAAAGTGCCGTCCATCGCCTGCTGGCCATGCTGATCGAAAAAGGCTTCGTCCAGCAGGACGCGAACTCCGCCGATTATGCGCTGACGATGAAGCTGGGCCTGATGGGCCTGCGCCATTATGCGGGCCTCGGCATCAACGACGTGGCGCAGCCGATCCTCGATCGGCTCGCGCGCGACAGCGGCGAGCTTGCGCGCCTGACGATCGTCGACAACGAACGCCTGATCTGGGTCGCGAAGGCCCAGGGTGCCCGCCACGGCCTGCGCTACGATCCCGATACCGGGTTCCTTGTCGCCCTGCACCCGACCGCCGTGGGATCGATCTGGCTATCGACTTTGCCGGAGAAGGATGCGGTGCGCATCGTCACCGCTGCCGGCTTCCCGCGTGCGGCCCTGTTCGGCCCCAATGTCGTGCGCACGATCGAGGCCCTTAAAGCCAAGCTGCGCGAAACCCGCGCGCGCGGCTACGGCCTGGCGCTGGAGGAAGCGGAACTGGGCACGGCGGCCGTCGCCGTCACCTTCCGCGTCTCGCCGCAACCGGAAGCGCCCGTCGCGGGCACGTTGAGCCTTGCGGGGCCGATCAGCCGCTTTCCGGCCGAACGGCGCGCCGAATTCGCGCGCACGCTTGCCGCCGCCGCCGAAGAACTTTCCGCCATCTGGCCCCTGCGCGCCGGCCTTGTCGGCCGATCGCCCGCCGCCCTTCCGCCGGAGCTCGCCAATGCCGTCTGATCGTCCGACTTACGCCGGTCCACTGCCCTTCGCCGAGGCGTTGAGCAAACTCGCCCTCGTTTCCGCCGACGCGCCCTTCACGCGCGACGGACCGCGCGCCGACGTGGAGTATCGCGATTTAGGGCTCGCCGCCGCCAGCGGCGGCAAGATTGGCGCCAAACACATTCGCGCGATCAAGCCGTTCCCCGGCGAAACCGGCTGGCATTGGCACGACATGACCGGTCATTTCGTGTTCGTGATGAAAGGCTGGATCGAGTTCGGCTATCGCGGGCGCGAGGGCAAGATCACCGTGCGCGCGGGCGATTGCCTGTCGCAGCCCGCCGGTGTCGCGCATAACGTGCTGGCGCGTTCGGACGATCTCGAGCTTATCGAGATCAACACGCCCGCCGAATTCGGCACGTTCGATTTGCCTCAGCAGGTGGCGCAATGACCGCCCTGCTCGACTGGACGAAGCGGCGCGCCGGCCCGTTGATCGTTTTCGCGATCCTGCTGCTGCTGTGGGAATTCGGCGTGAAGCTGTTCGGCATCAAGGAGTATCTGCTGCCGCCGCCGACCAAGGTTTGGGTCGAATTCCTGAAGCGTGCGCCCGCCGTGATGGATGCGGCTTACGTGACCTCGCGCCAATTGCTGGCGGGCTATCTGCTGTCGATCGTCGTCAGCGTGCCGTTGGCGCTGGTCGTCGCACGCAGTCGCTTCGTCGAGCAGTCGATCTATCCCGTTGTCGTCTTCCTGCAGATCATCCCGAAGATCGCAATCGCACCCCTGTTCATCATTTGGCTCGGCTTCGGCTTCGCGCCGAAAGTCATCATCGTTTTCCTGCTGTGCTTCTTCCCGATCGTCGTGGCCAGTGTGGCGGGGTTCAAATCGGTCGATCCGGAAATCGCCGATTTCGCGCGCACCACGGGCGCTTCGGAATGGAAGCTGTTCCGCACGATCCAACTGCCCCAGGCTTTGCCCGATATCTTCACCGGGTTGAAGGTCGGTGCCGCCTTGTCGGCCACGGCCGCGATCGTCGCCGAATTCGTCGCCGCCGATCGGGGCCTCGGCTATCTGCTGCTTCAGTATAACGGGCAGTTCGAAACGGCGATGGTCTTCGCGATCATCGTCCTCCTCAGCGTCATCGGCCTCGTCGTCTACTACGCCGTCGAATTGATCGAACGGCTCGCCATCCCCTGGCATGTCTCGCAACGGCCCGCGGGCGTGACCGGCGCTTGAACGAAAACAACGGCCATCACCAACGAACAAAACAATAGGGAGACAACGCCATGAAGATCACACGCCGCAAATTCGGCATGGGCGCATTGGCCCTCGCCGCCGCCCCCTACGCCCCCGCCATCGCGCAAGCGCGCGACGCGGTCTCGTTGCGCTTCAACTGGTATCTCGGCGGACTGCACGTGCCGTACTACTACGGCCGCGAGATCGGCGCGTTCCGCGACGCGGGCATCGACATCACGCTCAATGAAGGCCGGGGCTCCGCCAACACGGTGCAAGTCGTCGCCGCCGGGTCCGACACGTTCGGCATGGCGGATTCCTCCAGCCTGATCGGCCTTGCCGCGCGCGGGGCGGAGATCAAGTCGGTGATGTCGCTGCTGAACTCGACCGGCTTCTCGGTCGTGTCGCTCGCCTCGGCCGGTATCCGCACGCCCAAGGACCTCGAAGGCAAATCGCTGGCCGTATCGCCCGGCGATCCGCTGGGCCAATTGTTCCGGGCGCTCGCCGCGCACAACAAGCTGGATATGAGCAAGATCCGCTTCGTCCAGGTCGATCCGGCGGCCAAGGTCGCGGCGGTGCTGGAAAAACGCGCCGACGCGCTGCTCGGCGGTGCGGACGACCAATACTTCCTGATCAAGTATCAGGGCCACGAGCCGCACGCGCTGCGCTATGCCGACCACGGCGCCAACATCGTCGGCATGACGATCCTCACGCAGCTTTCGACCCTCCGCGACAAGCCCGACATGGTCCGCCGCTTCGTGCGCGCCAGCGTGCGCTCGTGGGAAGAGTCGAAGAAGAACCCGAAGGCCGCCGTCGAAGCGGCATTGAAGGTCAAGCCCGACCTCAACGCGGCCTCGACGCTCGATCAGATGCTGGTCGATTTCGAATTGCTCGATTCCGCGAATTCGAAGGGCCGCATCGGCTTCGGCGCGCAGAAGGATTGGGAACAGACGCTGGATCTGCTGAAGCAGTACCGCGAATTGCAGACGACCCAGCCCTGGACCGCGTTCCACACCAACGAGTTCATCCCGAGTGCGTAACGACAGCGACAAAGTCGGTTCGTCCGTCGATATCGCGGGCGTGGCGCATGTCTTCCGGCGCGGAGACATGGTCACGCACGCGATCGAACATGTCGACCTGGCGATCGCGGCGGGGGAATTCGTCGCGATCGTCGGGCCCTCGGGCTGCGGCAAAAGCACGTTGCTGCGCATCGTCGCGGGCTTGCTGCGCAACAGTTCGGGCAACGTGAAGGTCGCCGGGCGCGACGTGACCGGCCCGCAGACCGAGATCGGCATCGTCTTCCAAGCGCCCGTCCTGCTCGATTGGCGTAACGTGCTCGACAACGTTCTCGTTCAGCTCGAATTGCGCGGGCTCGATCCCGCGAAGTATCGCGACGAAGCGCTTCGCTTGCTCGGCAAAGTCGGTTTGGGCGACTTCATCGACCGCATGCCGCGCGAATTGTCGGGCGGCATGCGCCAGCGCTGCGCCATCGTGCGCGGCCTGATCCACGATCCGCCGCTGCTGCTGATGGACGAGCCGTTCGGCGCATTGGACGCGCTGACGCGCGAACAGATGCGCATCGATCTCGAAAAACTGTGGCTCGACCGGCGCCATACGACGCTGTTCGTGACGCACGGGATTTCGGAGGCCGTGGCGCTGGCCGATCGCGTGATCGTCATGACGCCGCGTCCCGGCAAGATCGACCGCATCATCGATATCGATCTGCCGCGCCCCCGCAACAAGGAAATCATCGCCAGCGCGAAGTTCTCGGAATATTGCGAAGGAATCACCGAGTGCTTCATGCGCCGCGGCGTCATCCAATATTGAGGCAAGCATCATGCTCCCCCGGCCCTTCTCCGGCCTGATCGCGGCACCCTTCCTGCCGATGAAAGACGACCAGTCGATCGATTGGGCGACGCTCGAACGCTACATGGATTGGATCGCTGGCCAGAAGCCCGACGCGATCGTCATGAACATGGACGCGTCGGAAGTCGTCTCGCTCGACGACGATGAGATCTACGAAGTCGCGCGCGTGTGTTCGCGGGCGATCGCCAAGCGCGTGCCCTTCCTGTCCGGGGCCGGCGGCGGCTCGACCAAAGCGGCGGCCGCGAAGGCCGAGAAACTCGCTAAAAACGGCGCCGAGGGTTTCGCGGTGTTCCCGGCCTTCCCGACCTTCTCGGGCGCGCCGGTCCCCGCCGATATGATCGTGCGCTATCATCGCGCCATCGCCGACGCGGCGGGATTGCCGATCATATGCTTCCAATTCCCCAAAGGCTGGGGGCCGGATTACACGCCGGATATCCTGGCGGCGATGGCGGAGATTCCGCAATTGATCGCGATGAAGGAATCCTCCTTCGACGCGACGCAGACGCTCCAAGCCGTCGAAGCCGTGAAGCAATTGAAGCGCCCGATCGGCGTTTTGACCGGCAGCGACACGTTCATCTTCGAAGCCCAGTTGATGGGCTGCGACGGCGCGTTGATCGGCTTTGCGGGCACGGCGACCGCCGAACTCCGGGCGATGATCCATGCCTGCCGCGATCGCGATCTCGTTAAGGCGCAGGCGATTTGGGATAAACTCGGCCCCATCGCGCGCTATTGCTGGCGTGTCCCCATTCGCGATTTCCGCCCGCGCATGAAGGAAGTTCTGCGCTTGCAGGGCATCTTCCCCAGTGCCGCCGTGCGCGAGCCGCAGCTTGGTATCTCCGACGCAGAGCGCGCCGAGATCGCGACCCTGTGTCGTCAACAAGGATTGATAGGATGAGTTTGCAAGGCAATGGTGCCGTCGCGATCTGGCACGATATCGTTCCCGACGGCCTCGCGGATTTCTACGCTTGGCACGGCGGCGAGCATATGCCCGAGCGTGTCGCGATCCCCGGCTTCGTGCGCGGGCGGCGCTTCGTGGCGTTGGACGCCGATCTCGGCTTTTTCAACATCTACGAAACGCGCGATGCGGGCGTTGTCGCAGGGCCCGATTATCGCGCGCGGTTGAATTCGCCGACGCCTTGGACGCTGAAAGCCGTGCAGCATTTCCGCAACGTCGCGCGATCCTTGTGCGGTGTGGCGGTCAATCGCGGGACGGCCGATGGCGGCTTGCTGGCGACGTTGCGCTACAACACCGCCCCCGGTGGCGAGACCACGCATGTCGCCGCCCTCGCCCCCTTGTTCGACAAGCTGATGGCGGCGCCGGGGATTGCGGCGCTTTCCGCCATCGTCGCCGACGAAGCCGCGAGCGGCGAAGTGAACGCGGAGGAGAAAGCGCGCGGCGTTTCCAACGACCGGCCGCGCGTGGCGCTGCTGATCGAAGGCTGGGGCGATATGCCGAATTTCGCGGCGACCGTACGCGAAATTCTATCGCCCGAGGCGTTGACGCAACTGGGCGCCGTCGGGGTGGGGCCCGCCGGCATCTATCGCCATCAGATCACGCTTTCAAAATAGCGGCGCGATCGGGCGTGGCGCTCTGCGCCCCCAGCCCCGTGCAGGCGAGCGATCCGGCGGCGGCGGCGAAAGCCAAGGCCGCGCCGATATCCTTGCCTTCGGCGAGTGCCGCCGCGAACGCGCCGCAGAACGTATCGCCCGCCCCCGTCGTGTCGACGACATCGACTTTGCTGGCGGGGGCGCGCCACATCTGACCGCCTTTGGCGGCCAACGCGCCTTCCGCCCCCAGCGTGAGAACGATCGTCTTGCCGGTCTTGGCAAGTTCGACGGCAAGCGCTTCGGGCGCATCGATGCGGCCCGCGACATCGGCGATCTCGTGCTCGTTGGCGATGACGATATCGGCGAGATCGCGCATTTCGGCCGCGAACCCGGCCGAAGGTGCTGCGTTGACGATCGTCGTCATGCCCGCATCTTTGGCTTTGCGCAGTGCGGCCAGCGTTTCGCCTTCCGGCAATTCGCGCTGAACCAACAGAATGCCACCCGCAACGGGCACGAAATCGTCCGCGCGCACATCTTGGTTGGCGCCCGGCGACAAGACGATGTGATTACGCCCGGCATCGTCGATGGTGATGAACGCCGCCCCGGTCGGCCGCACCGCACGGCGCAATTCAGACAAACCAACGCCAGATGCGACGAGATTGGCGAGCGCCAAATCGGCGAAGGCGTCGTTGCCGACGGCACCGATCAGGCGCACGTCTGCCCCCGCCTTGCGTGCGGCAAGTGCCTGATTGGCTCCCTTCCCGCCCGGCGCCAAGGCGACATCTTGGCCCGCGACAGTTTCGCCTTCGCCCGGCAGACGCGTGACGCGCAGTAGGAAGTCGATATTGATCGAGCCGAAAACGACGATCAAACGTTCAGCCCTTCAGCTTGGCGATTAGCGCCGGATCGACATTGATCGCTTCGCGCCCCGTGATCGGCGCGAAGCTGCCGGTACGCGGCTTGGCGGGTTTGAATTTGACGAAAGCTTCGAGCATCGGCACGCCGGTCGTAATGCCGTCGAGCACGGGCACGGCCACACGATGCTGGATGCGCGCGGGCACGCCGGCCATCACCGCCCCGGTCAGCACGATCGATTCGACCCAATCCTTGGCGATCAAATCGTCGCAGGCCGCGACGATCTGGTCTTCGACCTCGCTTTGATCGCCGGGCGCATAAGGCTTGGACGTATCGATCGCGCGCCAGCCGCCGACCTTGCCCGCAAGGCCGGTCGCGTCGATCACGTCGCGATACAGCCCCAGCACGCGCGGCCCGAACACGATCATGCCAACGCGCCCGCCCAAAATCGTCGCGGCGTGCAACGCGGCTTCGGTCATGCCCAGCACCGGCACATCCAGCATTTCGCGCAGCGCCTTGGCGCCGGTATCGTAGGACACGGCGATCAACACGCCGTCCATGCCGGGCGCATGCTTGGCCGCCAGATCGACGGCCGAATGTTCGCCGATCGCGTTTTCGGTGCGCGAGCCGATCACGCGGCCGCCGAAATTGCCGGTCACCGCCTCGATCGTCGTGCCGGGCGAGGCGCAAGCCTGCGCCGCCGCGCGGACCTTCGAGGTGACGAAATCGGACGTATTCGCGTTGATCAGCAGCAGGCGCATGGCGTCGAAGTCCCTTGGAATGAGTTGGGGCCAAAGTGCCGAGGAACGCGATACCCCGCAAGGGGGATGAAAACCGGCCCCGTTTTTGCTGATATCCTCCCCTTTCGTGGAGGAGTACGCGCGATGGGTCGTTTGACGGGACTAAAGACGCTGGTGACCGGCGGCAATACGGGGATCGGCCGCGCCGTCGCCTTGGCCTATGCGCGCGAGGGTGCCGACGTGACCATCGCCTGGTTCGACAATCCGCGCGCCGCCGAAGCGACCGTCAAAGCCATCGTCAAACTGGGCCGCAAGGCCATCGCCGTGCGTGCCGACGTGACCGACGAGAAGCAGGTCGACGCGCTGTTCGCCGCGCATAAGAAGTATTTCGGCCGCCTGGACGTGCTGGTCAACAACGCCGGCATCCAGAAATCGCAGCCGATCGACAAGATGTCGGTCGCCGATTGGGACCGCATGATCGCCGTTCATATGCGCGGCGCGTTCCTGTGCGGGCGGGCGGCCGCCAAAGCGATGAAGCCGCGCAAATCGGGACGCATCATCACCGTATGCTCGCAGCTCGGCTATATCGGGCGCGGGAACTACACGGCCTATTCCGCCGCCAAGGCCGGGTTGATCGGCTTCACGCGCGCCTTGGCGAAGGAAATGGCGCCGTTCGGCATTCTGGTGAACGGCGTATCGCCCGGCTTGGTCGATACCGGCTTCGACCCGCTGCCCGAGAAGGCCAAGCGCGACCACGCCGCCGCCCTGCCGTTGAAGCGCTTGGGCACGCCCGGCGACATGACGCCCAGCTTCGTGTTTCTCGCCTCGCCGGAATCGCGCTATTTCTGCGGCCAGCTGCTGCATCCCAATGGCGGCGAGATCATGCCCTGACGGGACGACATGCGCATCCTGCTGCTGAATCCGAACACCACGCCGTCGATCACCGATCTGGTCGCGCGCGAGGCGCGCAAACTCGCCGCCCCCGGCGACGAGATCGTACCCGCGACCGGCGCTTTCGGCGCCAATTACATCGTCACGCGCGCGGGCTACGCGATCGCCGCGCATGCCGCCCTTGATGCATGGGCGCGATACGACGCGCAGACCGATGCCACGCTGCTCGCCTGTTTCGGCGATCCGGGCTTGGGCGCGATCCGCGAGCTTTCGGCGAAACCGGTCGCCGGCATGCTGGACGCATCGGTCGATGCGGCCGGCGGCAAGCGCTATGCGATCGTGACCGGCGGCGCATTATGGGAAGGCATGTTGCGGGAGATTTTGGCGGCATCCGGCAAGGACAAAAACCTCGCCGGGATCCGCACCGTCGCGCCGTCGGGGGCCGAGATCGCCGCCGATCCCGACGCGGCGATCGCGTCGCTGATCGAAGCGATCGACGATTGTGCGGCCAAAGACGGCGCCGACTGCGTGATCTTGGGTGGCGCTGGGCTCGCGGGGCTCGCGACGCCGATCCGTGCACGCACGAAGATCGCGATCGTCGATCCGTTGGAAGCGTCGCTGCGCGCCCTTCAAAAAGCGCCCAACCCTGAAAAAGCGAAAGCCGGTACCGCGATGGGCGCGGCACCGGCTATCGCGAGCGACGGACTTTCGTCCGCGCTCGCCGCCCGGCTGGGCGGCAAGGACGTGCTTTAAGCGCCCTGAATCGCGTCGGCGTGCTCGCGCACGCGCTGCTGCTCGGCCGTTTCCGCATGGGCGTCCTGCGTCAACGCATCCTCGTTTTCGAGAATGTCGGCGAGCGTCGTGCGCGACAGCATCTCGACGACCTTCGCCTCGACGCCGTTCCAGAAATCGCGTTGCAGACGGCGGATCGCCGGACCGCCGGTCGCGGCTTCGGGCGCTTCCCCGCCTTCGGTCGCGGGACGGCCGGTTTCGCCCAGCGCTTGCAGCACCGACATGACGGTCAATTCCTCGACCGGGCGCGACAAGCGGTAACCGCCGCCCACGCCGCGGCGCGATTCGACCATGCCGGCCTTCACGAGTTCGAACAGCGCGCTTTCGAACGAGCGGTCGGTGAGACCCAAACGGGCCTGAATTTCGGAACGTTGCATCCGGCCCGGCGCGGGGGCGCGGGCGAGAACGATCAGGGCGTCGATGGCCGCGAGAGCACGGCGGTTCAGATAGAGCATGTTCGCTTTCCCAGGCCAGTGGTGTGTCGTCTGGGTATGCACTTCCGCCGATCGGGGCCATTCCCGCAATACGAGTGTCTACCTACGCCTCCGTGGAGATTAGATCGGCATATCGCCGGAACAGCTCCACGGGACCCCGGCAGCCGAGCTTGTCCATCACCCGGCCACGATGGATTTCAACCGTACGCGGGCTGATATCGAGCTTCGCCGCGATCGCCTTGCTGGGCGCTCCCCCCAGCATATGGACCAGCACTTCGCGCTCGCGCGGTGTCAACCCGGCAAGACGTTCGCGCGCCTCGGCCTCCACCGCCGCCGCCTCGCCGCGCGCCTGCGAATGACTTACTGCGCGCGCCACGACGTCGAGCAGCACATCGGGCTCGACCGGCTTTTCCAGAAATTCGAAAGCGCCGCTGCGTACCGCGCGCACGGCCAGCGGAATCGTTCCGAAACCGGTCAGAACGACGATCGCCGGCAAGGGCCCCCGCTCGCGCAACGTGTCGAGCGCGTCGATTCCCTGCTTGCCGGGCAGCGTATGATCCAGCACCAGGCAGGCCGCGCTCAGCGCCTCGGGATTGGCGAGCAACGCTTCCACGGAATCGAGCGTCGTCACGCGGTAGCCGGAGGTTTCGAACAACATCGTCAGCGTATCGCGCAGCGCCGGATCGTCGTCGACGATCGCGACGTGGGACGCCCCGGAAGGTGCGGCGGAGGGATTGTCGTTCATGAATTTGCACCCGCGGGAAGTTCCAACACGAAAGTGGCGCCGCCGCCATTCGTCGCCCGATGCGACAAGGCGCCGTCGTTGAGCTCGGCGAGGGTACGGCCGATGAACAAGCCCAGCCCCACGCCGTCGTGGCGGCCGGTGACCATCGGTTCAAACAGCCGCCCGGCGAGATCTTCGGAAATGCCCACGCCGTTATCGACGACCTCGACGCGCACGATCTCGTCCGCGGCGCCGAACGCGACGCGCACGCGCCCGCCCGCCCCGCGCGCGCGGATCGCCGCCAGCGCGTTGCGGAACAGATTGTCGAGGATGTACGCGACATGCGCGCGATCGGCGCGGACACGAACGGGCGGCGAATCCTCGACCGTCAATTGGCCGCGCGCCATGGCGGCGCCGCCGTCGACGATGCGCGCCGCCTGACGCGCCGCGACGACCAGATCGAATACGCTGGGCACGGGGCCGGCACTTTGGAATTCCGCGCGCAAGGCGCGGATACGCGCGCTCGCCTGCTCGATCTGGCTTTCGATCGTGCGCGCCGCGCGCAGCATTTCGCCCGTGCCGCCGTCGCGCTCCAGCCCGCGCATCAGCACGTGACTCGCCGTGCGGATCGCGAACAAAGGCTGGCTCAATTCATGCGCGATGGCCGAGCCAAGCGCGCCAACGGCGGTGAGCCGCGCCAGACGATCGCCTTCGGCGCGCGCGCGCGCCAGATCGTCGGCCGAGCGGCGGATATGTCCGACCGCCGTGCCCAGGATCAATCCCGTCATCGCGACGACGACGATCAGCACCTGGAACTCGGAGAACGCCGTATCCGCCGCTTCGTCCTGCACGATGAACAGGATGATCGCGCATTGGATCGCGAACAGCGTGGCGAGCGTCGCCGACAAGCCGCGCCGCACCGCGACCCAGACGACCGGCAGAATGACCAGATAAGCGAGATTGGTCGTCGCCCCCGGGCCCAATATCGCGATGCCCGCGAGAGTCACCGCCGCCGCGATGGCGCCGAACGTGTCGGCCGTCGCGATATCGCGCCAGCCTTCCTCGGCGCGCACGGCGCCGAACTGCACCAGCACGGGCAGCATGACCGCGATGCCGGTCGCGTCGCCGATCCACGAGCGCGTCGACAACGCCAGCAGCAGCGACGGATCGAGAAAGCCGAGTGCCGCGAATACGCCGACATGCAGGACCGCGATGGCGCCCGCCCCGAAAATCGCCAACAGCATGAAGGCGAGTGCGGACATCGGCTCGGCGAACGGCGCGGCCGCGTCGGCGCGCGTGGCGAGCGCGTTGCCCAGCGCGGCATAGCCGAACGACAGCACCGCCGGCGTCACCCAAGCCGAGTGCAGATCGAACGCGTAGCCGCGAATCAGAATCCCCGACAAGGCCGCGGAGATGGCGATGGCCGGCAACGCGCGCCAGCGCCAAACCAGCCCCAGGAACAGCGCCAGCGCCGCCGGCGGATTCCACAACGTGAATCCGAACGGCGTTTGCGGATCGATATTGCTGATCCAATCGGACGCGACATAGAGCGCGACGAAGACGGCGAGCCGGGCCGCCGCCCCGCTCAACCCCGGCCCGGACAGGCCGGCACGCCGCAAGATACGCGCCTGTGAATCCATCGCGCAAAGCTAGAGCCTATTTCGGGCAGATGGAACCGCCTGCGTTGGGATTCCGGCGTGTGCGATCCGCGCGGCGCGGTCCGAAGCCGATAGTGGTTCTATCGGCGAGGGCCGCAACAAAGCGGGCGCCCGCCGGAACCCAACCCATTTGGGCCGCGTTCTTTTGCGCCGCAGAGGCGCCGAAGGACTTGCGCGTAGAACCACGACGCGCGGCGCCCTTCTCCTATCTGCGTCTCAAAAACCCAGCGGCGCAGGCGATTTCATCTGCCCGAAATAGGCTCTAGGCGCGCGGGGGCCCATAAGCAACCCGGCCATCCGCCGACGGGACGAATAAGTGTGCTTCCGTATGGCGTTGACTGGCGTCCGCCCCCTAGACATTCGACATGCGCTTCGCTTGCTTCGATCCGGCGGACAACGGCGATATGGGTTGCGACTGCTCGTTTTGCGGCGATCAGACGCAAAGCGGGCCCGTCGTGCCGCGCCGCGCGGCGCTTGCCGGTATCGGCGCGGCGTTCGCAGCACTGACGTTGGTACCCGCCGTCGTCGAGGCCGCGCCCGTGCGCTTGCCCGCGACGCGCGGATTGTCCTTCGTCAACGTCAACACCCACGAATCCTGGAACGGCGTCTATTGGCGCGACGGCAAACTCGACGAAGCGGCCGGCAAGGCGATCGCGCGGATCTTGCGCGACCATCGCACGGGCGCGCATGCGCGCCTCAACGTGCCGTTGCTCGATGCGCTGTGGCGCGTGGGCAATCGTCTGGACGCCGACGAGCCGTGGCGCATTCTGTCCGCCTATCGCACCACGCGCTCGCAGAACCAGATCCGCCGCGTCGAGAAGACGGCCGCCCGCCATTCGATGCATACGTTGGGACGCGCCGTCGACGTGACGATGTCCGGCCGCTCGCCCAACGCCATCGCCGCCGTCGCGCGGCGCGAAAAAATCGGCGGCATCGGCAATTACGGCAAGCGCGGCTTCGTCCATCTCGACACGAGTCCGTACCGCACATGGCGACGGTGAGCCCCATGTTCCTGCGCGATCTGAAAACCCGGGAAGCGGCGACCGTCGCGGGTCTCGTGCTTTTCGTCGCGGTTTTTCTGGGCGCCATCTGGCTGCGCCAGCCCAATCGCGACGTGAACGTCGAAGTGCGCGAGATCGGCACCTACGCCGCCAAGGCGCGCGATTGCGGCTTGCCCGAGCGGCAGATCGGCAGATTCGTGGAGAAGCGTTTGCGCGACGTGCGCGACCGCAATCCGGGCCTCGGCACGTCCGAGCTCGTCGCCATGCTGCTCGAACCCGTCCGGACGAGCGATCGCAATACGCCGTCGAGCGGCGATTGCGATCGCATCCAGATCGTGGTCGGCAACGGCGCCTGATTACGCCAGCGCCGCGCGCACCCGGTCCGGCGTGAACGGCAACGCGGCAAGGCGCTTGCCGGTCAACGAACGCACCGCGTTCGAGATCGCGGGTGCGATCGTGCCGAGCCCGAGTTCGCCGACCGGCAGCGGAATCTCCCCGCTGCGGATGATGTTGATCTCGATCTTCGGCAAGCGCGACACGCGCAGCACTTCGTAATCCGACAGGTTCTGCTGCTGAACGGCACCGTTCTTGAACGTGATGCGTTCCGACAGCGCGGCCGACAAGCCCCAAACGAGCGAGCCTTCGACCTGCTGGCGGATATTGCGCGGCTGGATCGGCAAGCCGACATCGGCGGCGCACCAGACGTTGCGCACGGCGATATTGCCGCGTGTACGGTCCAGCGCGGCTTCGACGATCGTGACCGCGATGGACTCGCCCAATTGCGGCACGCCCAAGCGCGACAACGCGATGCCGTAACCGGTGTCGCCGCGCGGCGTCTTGGGCCAGCCCGCCATGTCGGCCGCGACCTCGACCGCCGTGCGCGCGCGCCTATCCTTCAGCAGCTTCATGCGATAGGCGACGGGATCCTCGTTCGCGAGCGCGGCCAATTCGTCGATCATCGCTTCGATGGCGAAGGCGTTGGGCCCCGCCCCGATGCCGCGCCACGCCGCCGAGCGCACGCCCGGCGCCTCGTAGACATGTTCGGCCAGATGCGACGCGACGTCGTAGAGCGGCACGTCGGCATGCGCCATCACGATGTGATCGACACCGTTCTGTGCGTCGAGGCGCGGCTGGCCGTAGACTTGCGTCACCACCAGATCGGCGGCGATGCGATGGCGCCAGCCCGCGATTTTGCCGCCCGCATCGAGACCGATATCGATCTTGTGCGCCGTCATCGGCCGGCAATGCGCGTTGGCGACGTCGTCCTCGCGCGTCGACATCAGCTTCACCGGCTTGCCGACCGCCTTCGACACTTCGACCGCTTCGACGACGTATTCCAGCTGCGCGCGCCGGCCGAAGCCGCCGCCCATCGGCATCATGTTGACCTTGACCTTTTCGGGCGGCACGCCGGCCGCCTTGGCCGCGTCGTCGCGCGCACGCGACGGCCATTGCGTGCCGGTCCACACCTCCACGCCGTCGGCGGTGACCGACGCGACGCACGTCAACGGTTCCATCTGCGCGTGATAGACGTAGTCGGTCGTGAACTCGCCCGACACGACGCGCGCGGCGCCTTGCAGCGCCGCGTTGGCGTCGCCCGTGCGCCGCCCGACGACGACCTTCTGCCCGGCGGGATCGCGCACATGGGCGAGATACATCTCCCGCCCGCGATCGGAATCGAAATTCGATCCCGGTGCGGGCGACCAATCGACCTTCAAATCGGCGCGCGCGGCCAGAACGGTTTCGATCCGCTCGCCGACGACCGCCACACCTTGCGCCAGCGGCACGACCGCGACGATGCCGGGACGGCGCGTGAGTTCCGCGCCGTTATGTCCGCGCGGGGTCGATCCCATCACCGGCGAACGCGCCAGTGTGGCGTAGAGCATGCCGGGCACTTGCACGTCGATCGCGTAGACCGCCTTGCCGGTCGACTTCGCGGGCACGTCCCAACGGCGCACGTCGCGGCCGATCAGCCGGAAATCGGCGGGCTTCTTCAGCATATCCGGCCGGATTTCCGGCAATTGCGCCGGAACTTGCGCGAAGGACGCGATCTCGCCGTAGCTCAAGCGACGATTGCTCGCCTTGTGGACGACCGCACTCGGCTCGGTCGATAGCTCGCCGGCCGGCACGTTCCAGCGCTGCGCGGCGGCGTCGATCAGCACGCGGCGGGCTTGCGCGCCCGCCGTGCGGATCGCCATCCAATAGCCGCGCGTCGTCAAGCTGCCGACGACGAATTGCGCGCGGAAAATCGGATGATCATAGGCGGCGGCAACCGATGCGGTCTCCACCACTACTTTCGCCCAATCGGCATCGAGTTCTTCGGCGATGATCAGCGGCAGTGCCGTATTGGTCGCCTGCCCCATCTCGGGCGCGGGCGCGGCGATGCGGATCGTGCCGTCGGTGCCGATCGCGATATAGGCGTTGAGGCGCGAAGGCGCGCCCTGCCCCAGCACATCGCCCGCTTCGACCAGCGCGAAAGCGAAAGCGAGTCCCGCCGAGCCCTTCAGAAAGCCGCGCCGGCCGATGCCAGCGGATTGAGTCGCGTTCTTGGTCATGGCGCTTACCTCCCGCCCGCGGCGCGTTCGACGGCCGCGACGATCTGGGCATAGCTGCCGCAACGGCAGATATTGCCGTCCATATGTTCGACGATCTGTTCGCGCGTCGGCTTGGACGTTTTCGCCAGCAAGCCGGCGGCTTGCATGATCTGGCCCGACTGACAGTAGCCGCATTGCGGCGCCTGTTCGGCGATCCAGGCTTGGACCAGGCGATTATTCTCGCCGCCCGGCAGGCCTTCGATCGTCGTCACGCGCTTGCCTTCGGCTTGCGACAGCGGCGTCACGCACGCACGGATCGGCGCGCCGTCCAGATGAACCGTGCACGCCCCGCAAGCGGCGACGCCGCAGCCGTATTTCGTGCCCGTCAATTTCAGATGTTCGCGCAACACCCACAATAAAGGTGTGTCGGGTGCCGCATCGATCTGCCGCACCACGCCATTGACGTTCAAATTCGCCATGTCGAGCCTCCCGGGGGGTTATTCGTCGTTTTGACGACTTTATACTTTAGGTTTTCGACGCCGACCAGCTTGTCGCTTGTCCCTCCTTGCCGGCGACCGAATAGAGCGCGCCCGGCGCGTTGCGGGTCTTCTGGAATTCCTCCAGCGTTTGCCCGCGCATCGCCGCGTAGATGTGCAAGTTCGAAACGCCGACGACGGCGCCGAGCTTCTCCAGCATGAAGAAGATCACGCCGTAGTGGATCATCCCCCGCCAATCGCGGCGGCGGATCAGATCGCGCTCGGTGTCGGACAGTTTCGCCGCTTCGAATTCGGATTCGGGATCGGCGAGGAAACGCATGCGCGCGTCGGGCGCGATCAGCCCATGTAGAAATTTGTTGATGCGATAGGCCTTCACGCTGCGCTCATGCGTGAAAGGATATGTCCCGTGCAGCTTTTCGATCCCGTCGAATTGGCGCGCGATATGCGCGCGCTGGCGTTCGGCCTGCGCCGCATCGGGCGCCGTATCGTCGATGTCGTAAATCGCCGTCGCGATCCCGGTCATCGACGGCAGATAATAGCTTTCGTGGCTCTTGCGGACCGACGCGGGCAACGCGCCGCGCATCACCAGCCACATGATGACTTCCGCGCCCTCGAACCCGCCCAGCGTGGCGAGTTCGGCGATCGTCATGCCCGCGATGCGTTCGGGATCGCGCTCGAACAGATCGAGGAAGCGGCGATCCCATTCGGTGTTGTTGAAGCCCGCGCGCTCGCCATGGACCTGATGCGACAAGCCGCCGGTCGCGACGACGGCGACGGAAATATCGGCGGGATAGGATTCGATCGCGCGGCGCAGGGCTTTGCCGAGCTTGAAGCAACGCGCCCCCGACGGCACGGGTGCTTGCAGCACGCCGATCTGCAACGGCACGACGGGCACGGGCCAAGCGGGCTTGTGATCCATCATCATGCACATCGGCGAGAACACGCCGTGGTCGAGCGCCTTGTCCTGGAAGAAAGACATGTCGAATTCGTCGGCGACCAGCGAAGCGCCGATATGGCGCGCGAGTTCCGGATGCCCCGGCAATGGCGGCAGATCGCGTGCGCCACCGCCTTCGTCGGCGACGCGCCACTCGGGGCCGATGCCGAGCGCGAAGGCCGAATAATGATCGAAGAAGAACGAGGTGATGTGGTCGTTGTAGATCACGACCAGCGCGTCGGGCTTCTTCGCCTCGATCCACGCTTTCAGCGGTGCAAAATCCTTGAAGATCGGCGCCCAGACCGGATCGGACGCTTTGTCCTTGTCGAAGGCGAAGCCGATCGTCGGCGTATGCGATGCGGCCAAGCCGCCGACGATCCGCGCCATGACGCCCTATCCTTGCTTCGCGTTCGCGCGCGCGTAGCGCTCGTGCGCATCGGCGATCGCGCGGGCGAAATCGCCGTTCGCCCCCGCCTCGTCGAGCATCTTGCCCGCTTCGCGCATTTCCGCCGCGCGGCGAATGCCGTGCCGCTTCACGCGCGGCGGCATGTAATCGATGATCTTCGCCCAATCCATGCCGGGATAGGACGCGGTCAAGCTCGCCAACACCGCCGGCCACACGCCCGTCGCCTCGGTCGCGGCTTTGAGGTCGACCATGATCGCCTCCATCCCCTTGATGACGATGGAGCGACACAGCTTGGTCGCCGACGCCACACCGATCTTCTCGGCGACCGCGTCGATCTTCATGCCGAAGGGATTGAGCATCTCGGCGACGATCTTCGCCTTGGCGCCGCCCGCGAGGATCGGCACGGCGATCCCTGGGGCCGCAACCGGCGCCATCACCGCGAATTCGACGAAGCCCGCGGCGTCGCGTTGCAACGCATCGGCGACTTGGCCCTTGGTCGTGGGCGAGATCGAATTCAGATCGACATAGATCTGATCGGGGGTCAGCGCGTTGGCGCATTGGCGCGCGGCGTCGACCGCGCGATCGGCGGTGACGGCCGAGATGACCAACGCCGCGTCGCGGCACGCTTCGACATGCGAGCCGCAAACGGCCACGCCCGTTTCGGCGGCGATGGATTTGAGAGCGGGACCTTTCGCCGCATCGTCGAACAACACGTCATGCGCGCGCACGGCGACGCCGTCTTTGGCAGCGAGTTGCTTGCCGAAGAGCTGCCCGACTTCGCCGAAGCCGATAAAGGCGACCGTGAGGCTCACTTGTCCTCGCTTTCGTGCCACGGGCGATAGACGAGGCCCGCATCCGCCAAAGGCTTGCGCATCGAGTAGAGATCGAGGCCGAGCACGCCCGACGCAAGCTTCGCGCGCTTGTCGGTTTCGTTCGCGAGACGCGCCTCGCCCGCCTTCAGCGTCGCGTCGATCTCGCGTTTGGGCACCACCAACACGCCGTCGTCGTCCGCGACGATCGCGTCGCCCGGCTTCACCAGCGCGCCCGCGCACACGACCGGCACGTTGACGGCACCGAGCGTCGCCTTGACCGTGCCCTTGGCCGAGATCGCGCGCGACCAAACCGGAAAGCCCATTTCGTTGATCGTGGCGACATCGCGCACGCCCGCATCGATCACCAGGCCGACGACGCCGCGCGCCTTGGCCGAGGTCGCGAGCAGATCGCCGAACATCCCATCGGTGTTGTCGGCGGTGACGCCGACGACCAGCACGTCGCCCGGCCCGCATTGCTCGATGGCCACGTGAATCATCCAGTTATCGCCGGGCTGCGCCAGCACCGTGACGGCCGAACCCGCGACGGCCGAGCCCGGATTGATCGGCCGCATATAGGGCTTCATCAAACCCGAACGGCCCATCGCCTCGTGCGACGTGGAAACGCCCAGCGTCGCGAGGCGTGCGAGCTTATCGGGCGCCACGCGCGGCACGCCGGTGACGACGACCGGCTTCATCAGGCCAGTTCCTCGACCACGTCGGGGAAGATGCGCTGATAGGCTTCGGCGTAGGTCATCGGCTTGCCGGAATTGCGGCTGCCCTGCACGCCGCGGTTCAAGGCGACGCGGGTGTAGTATTCCCAAAGATGCTTCTGCGCGGCGAGGATTTCGAAGGCTTGACGCTTCGTCTCCCAGACCTCGTCGATCTTGAGAAGCACATTGGGCTTGTAGTTGCACTGCTCGGGCTGGTGCGGCTCGAACAGGAACACCGGCGGCGCCAGATAGCTGCGCGACGGATCGGGCTTGTGGCCGGCCGCCTGCGCGATGATGCGCGCTTCCTGCGCCACATGCGCCGCGTGCGGATGATCGAAGTTGTAGGGATCTTCCAGCGCGTGGGTCAGCACGAAGCTCGGCTTCACTTCGCGATAGATATCGACGAGACGGTCGAGCATCGCGTCGGTCGTGCGCAGCGGATAGTCGCCCGCGTCGAAAAACTCGATTTCCGCGCCGAGCAGCTTCGCCGCACGCTCGGATTCCTCGTGGCGTTGCGCCTTCACGTCCTTGATATCGACGCCCGCCTTCTTCCACGCCCATTGGCTTTCGCCGCGCTCGCCATAGGCGAAGCAGACGATCTTCATCCGATAGCCGCGCTTGGCGTGCAACGCGATCGCCCCGCCGGCGCGCCAGACGAAATCGCCCGGATGGGCGGACACGACGAGACCCGATTTTTGCGTGGACATAGTTCGACTCCGATGCTGCGCCGTCGGCGGCAAGCGGGCGGCGTTTCTCCCTGGCGTTGGGCGAAACTTATCCGAACCGATGATGCGTGAATCAAATGCGTACTTCGCGCGGTTTAATGAATCCGATGCATCTAGGCGGTTTTACGCCGTTTGCCGGAGAGTTCGCGCACGATCAAACGCCGCAAATCCGCCGCCGGTTGCGACAAAGGTGTGGCGCGCTTCGACACGATGCCGATCTGGCGATTGACGCTGGGATTGCGTAGCTCGATCACCCTCAATGCGGAGATATCGGTCGAATCGAGCGACAGCCGCGGCACCACGGCCATCGCCACGCCGGAGCGCACCATGCCGATCGCCGTGCCGATATGCTGTACCTCGTAGCGCCAGTTCACGTTCTCGCGCCGGCTGCCCAGCGCGTCGTCGATCATCATGCGATTGCCGGTCTGCGTCGAAATGCGCACCAAGGGCTGATCCGCGACGTCGGCCCAAGACGCCACGGTTCGCTCGGCGGGCCACGCCTTCTTGTGGCAGAGCAACACGAACGGATCGCGCGCCAAGGTTTGAATCTCGAAATCCCAGCGATGCGCCGATACTAGCGTCACGGCGAATTCGACCGTGCCGTTCTGTACCAGCTCCGCGATCTCCGTCGCCGCATTGTCGTGAATGCGCAGCAGCGTTTCGGGATGCGCCTGACGGAACAACGGCAAGACGCGCGGCATGAAACCCGCCGCGATCGTGGGCAAGCAGGCGATCGACAAACGTTCCTGGCGCACGCGCGCCAACCCGCGCAAATCCTCCAGCGACGCGCCCAGATCGTCGATCATCGACTTGACGCGCGGCAGCAATTGCAAGCCCGCCGAGGTTAACGACACCTCCCGCGTCGTGCGCGCCAACAGCCGTACGCCCAGATCGTCCTCGATCTTGCGGATTCGGTGGCTCAGCGCCGTTTGCGACAGGTTCAAATGCGCCGCCGCCTTCTGGAAACTGCCGCGTTCGGCGATCGCGACGAAGGCGTGAAGGCCCAGAAAATCGATGCGCATGGCGTGTTTCTTCCCGAAATTCCCGAATTGGCCTAATGATGCATGAAATTCATATAACCAGCAAATCAATCCATTTTCGGAAACCGGGCCCGCCCCTTAGACAAATCCCAACCAGAATTTCGGGACGACGCCATGGCGCCGCGCGCGCAAATCGTATTTCTGCCGGGCCTGCTTTGCGATGCGCGCGTTTTCGCGGCGCAAACGCGCGCGTTGGCGCCGTTCGCCGATACGAAGGTCCCCGATTTCACCAAAGCGGCGTCGATCACTGAGATGGGCGAGATCGCCTTGGCCGCGTTCGACGGCCCCGTCACGATCGTCGGATTTTCGATGGGCGGGCGTGCCGCACTCGAAGCCGTGCGCCTTGCCCCCAACCGCGTCGAACGCCTCGTGCTGATGGATACGGGTGCGCATCCCGGCAGCGACAAGGAACTGCCAGGGCGCTTGGCGGTGATCGAGCTCGCGCACAAGGAAGGTATGAAGGCGCTCGCCGCCAAATGGCTGCCGCCGATGCTGCATCCCGCGCGCGAGACCGATCCCGCCTTGATCGCCCCGCTGTCCGAAATGGTTCTGGGCATGACACCCGACATCCACGAGCGCCAGATCCGCGCGTTGATGGGCCGCCCCGATGCGCGGCCGCTGCTGCCCCAGATCGCCTGCCCCACGCTTGTTATGGTGGGCCGCCAGGATCGCTGGGCGACGCTGGATCAGCACGAAGCGCTCGCCGCCGCCATTCCCGGTTCGCGCCTTGCCGTGATCGAGGATGCCGGGCATTTCGCTTGTTTCGAACGCCCCGAAGCGGTCAATAAAGCGCTGCTCGATTTCCTGGGATTCGCATGAGCGCCGCCCCCATGACGACCGACCGCATCCCCGATACGCCGTTGTTCGACCGCGCGCGCCAGAGCCGCGGCTACGCGCTCAACAAGGCGACGAAGGATCTGCGCATTCCCGAAAAGCGGGACGCGTTCCGCGCCAATCCCGGCGCTTATCTCGATTCCTACGGTGTGCCGGAAGACGCCAAGCGCGCCGTGCTAGCGCGCGACTGGCGCGAGATGGTCCGGCTGGGCGCCAACGTCTTCTATATTCTGAAGCTCGGCGCCATCCAGCCCGCGACGATGACCGAGATCGGCGCGCATCAAGCCGGGATCGAGCACGCGACGTTCCTGCGCGATCGCCTGGGGAAACGCTGATGGCCAAGCTGATCGGCGGATTGGGCTGTTCGCATGTCCCTTCGATCGCGATGGCGATCGACCGGGGTATCGCCGACACGCCGGATTGGAAGCCGTTCTTCGACGGCACCGTGCCGGGCCGCGAATGGGTGGAAGCGAACCGCCCGGACGTCGCCATCGTGATCTTCAACGATCACGGCAACGCCTTCTTTCTCGACCGCATGCCGACCTTCGCCATCGGCTGTGCGGCGAGTTATCCGCTCGCCGACGAAGGCTGGGGTCCGCGCCAGCGGCCCGCTTTCCAAGGCCATCCGGAATTCGGCTGGCATCTGGTCGACCGGCTGGTCGAGAACAGTTTCGATCCCGAGATCGTGCAAGAAGTCGAGGTCGATCACGGCTTGCAGGTGCCGCTGGAGCTGTTCTGGGGCCGCCCGGAAGCCGCCTGGCCGGTCAAGGTCGTGCCGATCTTCGTCAATGTTATTCAGTATCCCATCCCCTTGCCGTCGCGTTGCTACGCGCTGGGCAAGGCCCTGCGCGCGGCGATCGACGCCTTCCCCGGCGACGAACGCTTCGTTGTGCTGGGCACGGGCGGGCTGTCGCATCAATTGCAGGGCGCGCGCGCCGGGTTCATCAACCGCGACGCCGACAAGGCTTTCCTGCGCGATATCGCCGCCGCCCCGGACCGGCTCGTGAACATGAGCCGTGAAGATTACGTCCGCGAATTCGGCAGCGAAGGTGCGGAACTGATTATGTGGCTGGTCATGCGGGGCGCTATGGACGCCCAAGTCGCGGTCCGCCACACTCACTATTTCGCGCCCGCTTCGATGACCGGCGTTGGTATGCTGGTGCTTGAAAACCAACCCAATCAATAATCCCACAGGAGGAAACCCTATGTTGAGACGTACGATCCTTCGCGGCGCCCTCGCCGCCGCCACGCTGGCGAGCGCCAGCTTCGGCGCCATGGCGCAGGAGCCGATCCGCATCGGCCTGATCCTGCCGATGACCGGCCCCTTCTCGACGACCGGCAAGCAGATCGCCGCCGCCGCCAACCTTTATGTCGCGCAACAGAACGGCATGGTCGCCGGCCGCAAGGTCGAGCTGCTGGTCCGCGACGATACGGGCACGGCCGATGTCACGCGCCGCATCGCGCAGGAATTGATCGTCAACAACAAGGTGACCGCGATCGCCGGCTTCGGCCTGACGCCGCTCGCACTCGCCACGGCCCCGCTCGCCACGCAAGCCAAGACGCCGATGGTCGTCATGGCCGCGGCGACCGGCATCATCACCGAGCGTTCGCCCTTCATCATCCGCTCGGGCCAGGTCGTGCCGCAGATCGCCTATCCGTTCGGCACCTGGGTCGCCCAGCAAGGCATGAAGAAGGTCGTGACGATCGTGTCGGATTACGGTCCGGGCCACGACGTCGAGACGTTCTTCTCCGACGCGTTCAAGAAAGCCGGCGGCAACGTCGAAAACATCCGCGTGCCGCTCGCCAATCCCGATTTCTCGCCGTTCCTCCAGCGCGTGGCGGATTCCAAGCCCGACGCGCTGCTGGTCTTCGTGCCGTCGGGCGTGGGTTCGCAATTCATGAAGCAATTCGTGGAACGCGGCCTCGACAAGTCGGGCATCAAGTTGATCGGCACGGGCGACGTGACCGACGACGACATCCTGAACCCGATGGGCGACGCGGCGCTGGGCGTCATCACCGCGCACCATTATTCGGCCGCGCATAACTCGCCCACGAACAAGGCGTTCGTCGAAGCCTTCGGCAAGGCCAATAACGGCTTGCGTCCGAACTTCATGGCCGTCGGCGGTTATGACGGCATGCATGTGCTGTTCGAAGGCTTGAAGAAGACCAACGGCGAAGGCGGCGAGAAGCTGGTCGACGCGATGAAGGGTCTCGCCTGGGAAAGCCCGCGCGGGCCGATCTCGATCGACCCCGAAACGCGCGAGATCGTGCAGAACGTCTATATCCGCCGCGTCGAGCGCGTCGGCGGCGAGCTCTATAACGTCGAGTTCGCGACGATCCCGAACGTCAAGGATCCGTCGAAGACCAAGTAAGTCCACCAAACGGCGGCGGTTCCTTCGCGGGGACCGCCGCCTCTATTTTCCGCCGGAGTTCCCCCGCTTGACCATCCTGTTCGACGGCATCGCCTACGGCATGGTTCTGTTCGTCCTCGCGTGCGGCTTGTCCGTGACGCTGGGGCTGATGAACTTCGTCAATCTGGCGCATGGCGCGTTCGCGATGGCGGGCGGCTACGCGGCGACGATTTTGATGAATCGCTGGGGCTGGCCTTTCGTCGCCACCCTGCCCTTCGCCTTCCTGGTGCCCGCTTTGATCGGCGTGGTGCTGGAACGCACGCTCTATCGCCGCCTTTACGACGCCTCGCATCTCGATCAGGTGCTGTTCACCATCGGCCTCGTCTTCATGGCGGTCGCCGGCACCGATTATCTGATGGGTTCGCAGCCCCAGCTCATCCGCCTGCCCGAATGGCTCAGCGGCCGTTTCGAGTTCCTCGGCATGCAGATCGGCCGCTATCGCCTGTTCATCGTCGTCGTCTGCGGCGTATTGACCGTGGCGCTGCAACTCGTGCTGAACCGCACGCGCTTCGGCAGCCGCTTGCGCGCCGCCGTCGACGATCCGCGCGTCGCGCGGGGCCTCGGCATTCCGGTCGAGCGCGTGTTCATGATCACCTTCGCGGCGGGCTCGGGTCTCGCGGGTCTCGGCGGCGCGCTGGGCGCCGAATTGCTCGGCCTCGATCCGATCTTCCCGCTGAAGTTCATGATCTACTTCCTGATCGTCGTGACCGTCGGCGGCACGACCGGCTTGATCGGCCCGTTCGTCGCTTCGCTGATCCTGGGTATCGCCGACGTCGCCGGGAAATACTTCGTGCCGGATCTCGGCGCCTTCATCATCTATACGGTTATGATCGTCGTGCTCGTCTTCCGCCCCCGCGGCCTTTTCGTGCGGTCCTGACATGCCCACGAAAGCCGCCGTTTCCCGCCTTTCCACGCTCGGCCGCTGGCGCTTGCCGGAAATCCTGTTCTGGCTCGCCGCGGCGGCAAGCGTTCCGCTGCTGACCGAGTATCATTTGGTCCTGACCGAGATCGCGATCATCGCGCTGTTCGCGGTGTCGCTCGATCTGATCCTCGGCTATGCCGGCATCGCATCGCTGGGTCACGCCGCGTTCTTCGGTGCGGGCGCTTACGCCGCCGGCCTGTTGGCGATCCACGTGACCAACGATCCGTTGCTGGGCTTGGTCGCGGGCGCCGTCGTCGCGGCCTTCCTCGGCTTCGCGACCAGCTTCCTGGTGTTGCGCGGCGCCGACCTTACGCGCCTGATGGTGACGCTGGGCGTGGCGCTGGTGCTGGGCGAGATCGCCAACAAAGCCGGTAAGATCACCGGCGGCGCCGACGGTTTGCAGGGCGTGTTCATGGCGCCGATCCTGGGCCGGTTCGAATTCGATCTGTTCGGCCATGTCGGCTATGTCTACTGCCTCGTCGTATTCTTCGTGTTGTTCGTCGTCGCGCGGCGCATCGTCGTGTCGCCCTTCGGCCTGTCGCTGCTGGCGATCCGCGACAACCCCTTGCGCGCGCGCGCGATCGGCATTCCGGTCAATAACCGTCTGACCGCGATTTACACGATCTCGGCGGCGATCGCCGGCGTCGCGGGCGCGCTGCTCGCACAGACCGCGCAATTCGTGTCGCTCGACGTGCTCGCCTTCCATCGCTCGGCCGACGCGCTGCTGATGCTGGTGATCGGCGGCACGGGCTATCTTTACGGCGGCATCGTCGGTGCCGTCGCGTTCAAGGTGCTGCAGGAAATCCTGTCCGTCTGGACGCCGCAATACTGGACCTTCTGGATCGGCGCGATCCTGGTCGCGATCGTGCTGATCGGCCGCCAGCGCATCGGCAATGGCGTGATGGGCGTCTGGGCGCGCGTGCTGGGCAAAGGCGGTGCGGCATGAGTACCGTGCTCGAAACCAACGCGCTGGTGAAGAAGTTCGGCGGCATCACGGCCACGAATTCGGTGACGTTCGCGCTGGAGAAGGGTGCACGCCACGCGCTGATCGGCCCCAACGGTGCCGGCAAGACGACGTTCATCAATCTGCTGACCGGCGTGCTGGAACCGACCTCGGGCCGCATTTCGCTCGACGGCAAGGACATCACCAATGTGAAGGCCGAAGCCCGCGTGAAAATGGGCCTCGTGCGCACGTTCCAGATCAACCAGCTCTTCGCCGGCATGACGCCGCTGCAGGCGCTGGGTGTCGCCGTCTCCGAACGCCAAGGGCACGGCCGCGATTGGTGGCGCGTCGTCGGCACGAAAGCGAGCGTCACCGACGAGATCGTCGAAGTCGCCGAGCGCTTCCGCCTGATCGACGTTTTGGAGGAGCGCACGGGCAATCTCGCCTACGGCAAGCAACGCCTGCTGGAAATCGCGCTGGCCTTCGCCTGCAAGCCGCGCGTGTTGTTGCTGGACGAGCCGGCGGCCGGCGTGCCGGAGGCCGAGCGCGCTGAATTGCTCGAAACCATCGCGCGCTTGCCCGACGATGTGTCGATCCTGCTGATCGAGCACGATATGGATCTCGTCTTCTCCTTCGCGAAGAAGATCACCGTGCTGGTCGACGGCACGCTGTTCGCCGACGGCACGGTCGCCGAGATTTCCAACGATCCGCGCGTGCGCGCCGTCTATCTCGGCGAGGGCGAACATGGCTGAGCTTCTCGTCCTCAAATCCGTTTCGTCGGGCTATGGCCGCGCGAAAGTCGTCAACGGCATCGATCTGACGCTCGCGCAAGGCCGTTCGCTCGCCGTGCTGGGGCGCAACGGCACGGGCAAGACGACGCTGCTGAACACCGTCATCGGCGTTACGCGCCATCTGGGCGGCAGTATCGAGTTCGAAGGCCGCGACATCACGCGCCTCGCGCCCGAAACGCGCGCGACCTCCGGCATCGGCTGGGTCCCGCAAGAACGGAACATTTTCCGTTCCCTGACGGTCGAGGAAAACCTGACCGCCGTCGCGCTGCCCGGCCCGTGGGATACGAGCCGCGTCTACGCCATGTTCCCGCGCTTGGCGGAGCGCAAGCGCAATCTCGGCAACCAGCTTTCCGGCGGCGAGCAGCAAATGCTGGCGATCGGCCGGGCGTTGATGCTCAATCCGCGCCTGATCCTGCTCGACGAGCCGACCGAGGGCCTCGCCCCCATCATCGTCGACGAGTTGATGGCGGCGCTGAAGCGCATCATCCGCGAGGAAGGCTTGGCGGCGATCGTCGTCGAGCAGCACGCGCAGAAGATCCTGAAGCTGACCGACGATTCCATAATCCTCGATCGCGGCAGCGTGGTACATGCCGCGGCGAGCCGCGATCTTCTCGACAATCCCGCACCGCTCGAACTGCATCTGGGCGTCGCGGGCAAACACTGATCCCTAGAACGGAGACCACCATGGCCAAGAAACCGCCTTTCCGTGCCGATCAAGTCGGCTCGCTGTTGCGCAGCGCGCCTTTGAAGGAAGCGCGCGACAAGCATCACAAGGGCGAGATTGACGCCGCCGCTCTCAAAGCGGTCGAAGATGCCGAGATCAAGAAGCTGATCGCCAAGCAGGAAGCCGTGGGCTTGCAAGGCGTCACCGACGGCGAGTTCCGCCGCGCCTATTGGCATTTCGACTTCCTCGAAGAGCTGGACTCGGTCGAATCCGTCAACGCGGATTCCGGCATGAACTTCAAAGGCGGGGTGGGCATCGCCAAGGCGTTGAAGGTTACGGGTCGCGTCGGCTTTTCGGGTAAGCACCCGATGCTCGACCATTTCCGCTTCCTGAAGGAAAACACGAAGAAGACGGCGAAAATGACGATCCCCGGCCCGTCGATGCTGCATTACCGGGGCGGCCGCAAGATGATCCATCCCGGCGTCTACGACGACATGGAGCGTTTCTACGACGACGTCGGCACCGCTTATAACAAGGCGATCCGCGCCTTCTACGACGCGGGCTGCCGCTATCTGCAGCTCGACGACATCTCGTTCGCCTATCTGTGCGATCCCGCGCAGCGCGAAATGCTGCGCTCGCGCGGCGACGATCCGGACAAGCAGCCCGAGATCTACGCCGGCATGGTGCGCAAGGCGCTGGCCGACAAGCCCGACGACCTGACGATCACCATGCATCTGTGCCGCGGCAATTTCCGTTCGACCTTCATCGCGTCGGGCGGCTACGAGCCGGTCGCCGAAGTGCTGTTCAACCGCATGCCGGTCGACGGCTATTTCATGGAATGGGATACGGATCGCGCGGGCGGCTTCGAACCGTTGCGCTTCCTGCCCAAGGGCAAGCATGTCGTGCTCGGCCTCGTCACGTCGAAGATGGGCTCGCTTGAAAAGGCCGACGACGTCAAGAAGCGCATCGACGAAGCGTCGAAGTTCACGGCCAAGGATCAGCTGTGCCTGTCGCCGCAATGCGGCTTCGCCTCGACCGAGGAAGGCAACACGCTGGCCGAGGACGAGCAGTGGCGCAAGATGGAGATGATCGTCAACGTCGCCCGCGACGTGTGGGGCGACGTCTAAATCCGACCGGCGCCGGATGCGATCGTCAGATCGCGTCCGGCCGCCAGCCGCTATCGAGCGTCAGCACGCCGCGCGCACGGGAGACGCAAACGCATAGCTTGCGACCGTGCGCTTTTTCCTCGGGCGACAAAAACACGTCGCGATGATCGATCTCGCCGTCGCAGGCGACCACATCCATCGCGCACAAGCCGCACTCGCCCTTCCGGCAGTCCGAAATCGCGTCGATCCCGGCGCTGCGCAACGCGTCGAGCAGCGACGCGTCGGCCGGCACGTCGAATTCCAGATCGTGGCTGGGCACGCGCACCTTGAACGGGGCCGCGGCCATCCGGCCGGACGAACCGAAGGTTTCCCAGCGTAGATCGGCCATAGGCAGCTTCGCCGCTTCCCAAGCGCCGCGCACGGCTTCCAGCATCGGGATCGGCCCGCACAGGGCCGCGAGCGTGCCGGGCTTCAGCGTGGCGAATTCGGCGGCGAAATCGATCTGCCGGCCAATATGGAGTTCCAGCCGATCGCCCAGTGCCGCGCGCAAAGCCTCAACGAAGGCGAGATCGCGCTCGCCGCGCACGGCATAGAGCATCCGCACATCCGCGCCGCGCTTCGCCAGCATCTGCGCCATGCCGACGAGCGGCGTGATCCCGATCCCACCCGCGATCAGCAGATATGCTTCACGCCCGAATTCGACCGCGAAGGCCGATTTGGGCTCGGTCGCACGCAAACGGTCGCCCGGCGCCAAGCGCCACATATAGGCCGAGCCGCCGCGCGACGGCGCCACGCGCTTGACCGCGATGCGATAGCAATCGCCGCCCGGTATCCCGATCAGCGAATAGGACCGCGTTTGTGGCGCATCGCCGATCATCACGCCGACATCGATATGTGCACCGGGCGCGAAGGAAAGGACGGCGCCGTTCTCCGGCACGATCTCGAATTCGCGCACATCGTGCGTCACGTCGCGGATGGCGCGCACGCGCGCATCGGTCCATTTTGCGGCTTGGGCCATGACGTTCTCCCTATTCGCTCGCCAAGCGGATCAGCGCGCCGCCGGGCACGCGGTCCAACGCGGCGCGGCTGCGCACGGTCTGGGCGAAATTGCGCGCGGCGACGCGCGAATGTTCGCGCATCAGGGCTTCGGCGCGGGCACCCTCGCGGCGTTCGATCGCGTCGAACACGCTGCGATGCTGATCCTGGGCGACCAGCAGCACGCGGCGCGTTTCGGGCGTTTCGCCTTGGGTTTTGACGAAAGCGTTGGGCGAAGCGAAGGGCAGCGCCACGGCGCGCTCCATCTGCCGGTCGAGTGCCGCGTTGTCCGCCATGCGCGCGATGGCGCGATGGAACGCGGCGTTATGTTCGATATAGGCTTCGAACGCGTCTTGGCCGTCGGCGATCGCCGTCACCGCGTCGTCCAAGCGCAAAAGGCTTTCGCGCATCGATTGCAGTGCGATCGTGCCCGCCCCGCGCTCGGCCGCGAGCCGCGCCGCCAAGCCTTCCAGCGTGCCGCGCACTTCGATCGCGTCGAGCACTTCGCGCTCGGTGAAGCCGCGCGCGGCGTAACCGCCCGACGGGATCGCGTCGAGCAAGCCTTCCTCCGCCAAGGTCATCAACGCGGCGCGCACGGGCGTGCGAGACACGCCGATCTTCTCGACGATGGCGAGTTCGGACAGGCGTTCGCCCGGCTTGATTTCGCCGGCCATCAATAGTTCGCGCAACGCCAACTGGGCGCGGATCGTTTGCGACGTGCCGCGATCTTCGACGCGGGACGCGAGCGAAGCGGCCATGGCGCCTACTCCGCCGCCGAAGCGACGATTCGCGGACGTTCGGCGGCGATCATCTTGTCGATCAAGCGCCGCGCCCACATCGAGCCCGCGTCGATATTGATGTTGTAGAAAATCTTGTCGGGGTTTTCCTCGATGGCGATCTGCTGGGCTTCCAGCACCGCCTCGTCCTCGCGGAAAATCGACGCGACGCCGTCGCAGATTTGCGTGGTCAGCGCTTGCTCGTCGCGCCGGTAGTTTCGCGCGAAGGCCCAGAAATAATGGCAGGTGCCGCCGGTTTCGGGCGTGATCGTGTTGAGCACGCGGCCTTCCACGCCTTGCGAACGGTCGCCCTGCGGCGCCCCCGTCCCCGCGACGGCCACGCCGACGTCGATCACGACGGTCGCGGGCGCTTCGAAGCGGATGATCTGCCAGCGATCCACATTGCCGGGTTTGCCGAGCTGGCCGCGCCAGAACGGCGGCGGCTCGATATCCGTCATCCAGCGCGTGACGGTCGCCGTGCGCTCGCCATGCGTCACGTCGAACGGCGTTTCGGCCACGGCCGCATTGCCGATCGAGGAACCGTGGACGAAGGTCTCGTGCGTCAAATCCATCAGATTGTCGATCACGAGCCGGTAATCGCATTTGGCGTGGATCAATTTGCCGTCGCCCGTCCAGCCCGGATCGAGGTTCCAATGCAGATCGGGGATCTTGGCGGGATCGGCCAAGGCCGGATCGCCCGGCCAGATCCACACGAAGCGATGCTTCTCCGCGACCGGATAGGCGCGCACGCAAGCCGACGGATTGATCGTCTCCTGCGACGGCATATGGGTGCAGCGCCCGTTCGGATCGAACACCAGCCCGTGATAGGCGCAGACGACCTCGTCGCCGCGCAGATGGCCGCGCGACAGCGGCACCAGCCGGTGCCAGCAAGCGTCGGCCAGCGCCACGGGCTTGCCGTCTTGGGTGCGATAAAGCACGAGCCGGCGGTCGCAGATCGTGCGCGCCAACAGGCTGCGCTTGACCTCGACATCCCAGGCGGCGGCGTACCAGGCGTTCAGCGGGTAAGCGGGGGTCGCGTCCATCCCTGAATTCCTTATGTATACATACTTGCGGCAAAAATAGTCGTTTTGGTGCAAATCCGCAAGCTCGAGACGCTTAAACGCCTCGATTAACGGACTTTATGTATACCGGAAAGGGTTAGAAATCCTCGTCCCACTCGCTGGCCTTGGCCGCGGTGGCTTGGGCGGGCTTGGATACGGGAGTCGGCTTGGGCTCAGGCGCTTCGGCATCGGCCGGGGCCGCCGGGGCGGTCCCGTCGGCGACCTCGAAGCTCGCCACGACCTCGACAAGATGCGTCGCCTGATCGGCGAGCGACGCGGCCGAGGCCGAGCTTTCCTCGACCAGGGCGGCGTTCTGCTGGGTCGCGGCGTCGAGATCGCTGAGCGCCTTGTTGATCTCGGCGATCGAGCGCGATTGCTCGCGGCTGCCCGCCGCGATCTCGGGCGCGATCTCCGCGACCTTGCGCACGATCTCGATGATGTTCGACAGCGCGTCGCCCGCCGCCCCGGCGAGTTGCACGCCTTGCGCCACCTCGCGCGAGCTTTCGCCGATCAGATCGCGGATCTGCTGCGAAGCTTGGCGCGAACGATCCGCGAGCGAGCGCACCTCCTGCGCCACGACCGCGAAGCCCTTGCCGCTTTCGCCCGCGCGCGCGGCTTCGACCGCGGCGTTGAGGGCGAGCAGCTTCGTCTGGAAGGAAATCTCCTCCATCACCTGAATGATCGCGCCAATGCGCGCGGACGAGGTCTCGATGCCCGACATGGCGCCGGTGACGCTGGTCATCGCCTGCCCGCCGGTTTCCGCGCGCGCCAGCGCGTCGGCCGCCAGATTGCGCGCGAGTTCGGAATTCTGCGCGTTGGTCGAAACGGTCGCCGCGATCTCGCCCATCGTCGCGACGGTTTCCTGCAACGCCGACGCCTGGCGTTCGGTGCGCGTGGCGAGGTCGGCGCTGCCTTGCGAGATTTCGCTGGCCGCGGCGCGAATGGCGCCGACGGACTCCTTCACCTCGGTCGCCGTGCGCCACATGCGCAATAGCGTCTCGGTTTCCTTCGCCTGCAATTTACGCTGCTCGATGGAGTTTCCGCGCAGCACTTCCACGGCGCGCATCAAGCCGCCGATTTCGTCGCCGCGCTCCGTGCCCATGACCGGATCGTCGAGCTCGCCCGCCGCGATGCGCGACGTCGTCTTCTCCGCGACCCCGATATCGCGCGAAACGCGCAACACGCCCAACAGCATCGCCAGCATGATCAATATGGCGGGTACCGCCGTCGCACCGGACATCCACCAGAAATGTAGCGTCGCCTGCTGCAGGCGCTTGTTCAGCACGACGTCGAGCAATCCCGACAACGACGACCAGCTTTCGAGTATGCCGTCGAGTGCCGCGTCGAATTCGCCGCCGACCTGCAGCGCGCCCGGCGGATTCGCCAGAGCGCCTTCGATCGCGCGATCCGTCCGCTCCAAACGTTGATGCAGGGTGCGCGTGTCGGGCAGTCGGGTGCCCCAGCCGCGATCGTTCTGGTCGAACAGGATCGCGCGCTGAATGTTCCGCAACTGACGGGCCATCGTTTCCTGGTTGACGCCGGATTGGCGCTGCAGCACGTCGAGCTGGGTCTGCAGCGACTGCGCGGTGACGCTTTTGCCCGCCAACGTCTCGTCGAACAGGAACAGACGCCCCATCAGATAGGCGTAGCCGCGCAACAGCGCCGGAAATACGTCGAACTGGTTCGTCAGCATCAACAGGATGTCGGTGTCGGGATCGCCGAAGGTGTTGAACGCATCCGCCGACGCGAACGACAAAGCGCCGAACTGCGTGAACGCCGCTTCGTGGACTTCGAGGATCGCCTCCGCCGTCAACTCCGGCGAAATCCGCAAGGCGAGGACGCGTTCGATCGCCGGGGCGAGCGCGGGCACGTTTCCGGCCGTGCCGAAATCCCGCAGCAACCGCTGTCGTGACGATTCGATCTCCTCCATCGCCTTGCGCAACCGGTCCTTCGCTTGCGCGAGACCGTCGGCGTCGGCGCGCCCGCCCAGCGCGGCGCGCAGCAGGACCGTCTTGTGCCGGTAAAGCGACGCGCCGAGCGCGCGGATCGGCAGAATCTCCGTGCCGGCCACCGCGATCCGCCTGTACGAGTTCAGAGTCTCGTAGTTCTTCCACGTCACGGCGCCGAACAGCGCCGTCGTGACGATCGCCGAAAGAACGATCAGGCCGGAGAGTTTGGTGGATATCCGCATGAGCCCGTCCTTACGAAAGCGGTCCGAGGATTTTCGTCACGCGCGCTTCGAGCTGATCCTGCGCCACCGGCTTGACCACGTAGCCGTTGACGCCCGCCTGCACGACGGATTGCACCGTCCCGGAATCGTTGTTGCCCGTCACCATGATGACCGGCACGCGCTTCAAAACGGGATGCGCCCGCATCATCTTCAACAGCTCCAGCCCTGTGCCGTTGATCATGTTCATGTCCGAGATGACGAGGTTATAGGGCCGCTTGCCCAATTCCAGATAAGCGGCCTTGCCGCTATCCGCCTCGTCGATCGTTTCGAACCCCATCTTGCGCAAATACGACCGGATCAGCGCGCGCATGCTCGCCTGATCGTCGACAACCAAAACCCGCAGCGTTCTCGCCGGTACGCTCATCTTCAGACCCCCGTTTTGCCCGACGCCGCTTCCAGCAGCGCCGCAGCGATCCGCGGCAGCGCCAATTGGCGCGACGCCGCCCCTTCTTCCATCGCCGCGCGCGGCATCCCGTAGACGACCGAGGTCGCCTGATCCTGCGCGATGGTCACGGCCCCCGCCGTTCGCATTTGCTTCAAGCCGTTCACGCCGTCGCGCCCCATGCCGGTCAGCAACGCCGCCGCCGCACGCGGCCCGAACGCGGCAAGCGACGCGAACAAGCGGTCGATCGACGGCAGATGGCCGCTCTCCTTTTCGCCTTCGACGATCCGGCAAACCGGCTTTCCGCCCGCGCCCTTCGACACCTCGAACCGCTTCTCGCCGCGCCCGATATAGACGTGACCGGGTTGCATCGGCATGCCGTCTTCGGCCTCGACGACCTTCAGCGGCAATTGTCCGTCGAGGCGCGCGGCGAAACGCGCGGTATAGGCGCCGGGTAAATGCTGCACGATCGCGATGCTCGGCGCGTCGGGCGGGATCGACGACAGCAACTCGCCCAAGGCTTCCACGCCGCCGGTCGAAGCGCCAAGCCCGATCACGTCGAGCCCCGCGTAGCGCGACGGGTCCGACACGGCCGCCGGTGCCGCATGCGCGGGCTTGGGCGCCGGCGGCAGGCCGCGCACGCGCGCTTTCGCGGCGGCCGCGACCTTGTCGCAGATCTCGCGTTTCAACGGCTCGATCGCTTCCGTCAGACGCTGCGTGGGCTTGGCGACGTAGTCGAACGCGCCCAGCTCCAACGCGCGCAAAGTCGTGTCCGCGCCCTCGCGCGTCAGCGTCGAGATCATCACCACGGGCATCGGGCGCAAGCGCATGATCTTTTCGAGGAATTCGATGCCGTTCATGCGCGGCATTTCGACGTCGAGGGTCAGCACGTCGGGCGACAGCGCCTTGATTTTGTCGCGCGCGATGATCGGGTCGGGCGCCGTGCCCACCACCGTCAAACGCGGATCGGAAGAAATGATCCCGGTCAGCAATTCGCGCACCAAGGCGGAATCGTCGATGATCAGAACGCGGGCGGGTTTGTTTTCAGATTCTGACATAAGTACTCGCGGTTTCAAGGCGTTCCAAGGGCAGCGAACCGCGCACCGTTTCGGAATGGCCGAGGCAGAGGATACCCCCCGGCGACAGAAGATCGACCAAACGCCGGACCACTTTGGCCTGATCGGCTGTCGAGAGATAGATCAGCATGTTGCGGCAGAAGATCGCGTCGAACGGCCCTTTCATGGGCCATTCGTCGCCGATCAGATTATGCCGTTTGAACGTGACCAGCTTGCGCGGGCGCTCGTCCAGCGCGAAGCGTTTGTCTCCGCCCTGCTTCAAATACTCGCGCGCGAAACGCGGCAAGCGGCCGACGTCTTCGGGCGGATAGACCGCGGCGGCGGCCGTGTCCAACGCGGTGTTGTCCACATCCGTCGCCAGCACGCGCGCGTCCACGTCGCGCCGCACGCCCAACGCGCGCAGCAGCAGGATCGCCATCGAATAAGGCTCCTGCCCGCCCGCGCACGCTGCCGACCATAGGCGGATGCGCTTGGCGCGCGCGTTCAAAAGCTTTTCGAGATGCTTGTCGAGCAGCTTGAAATGATGGATCTCGCGGAAGAACCGCGAATGGTTGGTCGTCAGCGCGTTGACGACGACATCCCATTCGGGATCGGTCTGATCGGTCAGCCGCGCGCGATAGGCGGCGAACGATCCGAGCCCCAATTCGCGCAAGCGCGGCACGAGGCGCCGATAGATCAGCGCGCGCTTCGTCTCCGGCAATTGCACGCCCGTGCGCGCGCGCATCGCATCCGCGAAAAACGCGAGATCGGCGGGATCGGCCTGCGGCTCGGGAACGATATTGGAAAGCGGACTCATCCGGGCGGTCCCTCGCCTTCGGCGGCCGCGTATTCGCCGTGCGGGAAGGTTTCTTCGACCAAGCGGTCGACATCGGTCACACCCAGGATGCGATCGGCCGCGAACACGACGCCCGCCATGAAAGGCGTGGCGTCGCCGCCTTCGATCGTGGGCATCGGCGCGCGATCGGCGTCGCGCGCGGCGACGATATCCGTCACGCTGTCGACCAGCAGGCCGACGGAACGGCCTTCGTGACCGCGCACGATGACCACGACATGGCGCGCACCCGGATCGGTCGCCCCGCGCCCCAACCGGGCGGCGACGTCGTAGATCGGCACGATCTCGCCGCGGATATTGACGATGCCGCGCACGTAGGACGGCGTATGCGGCACTTGCGTGGGCTCGGTCCAGGTGCGGAACTCGATCACCCGGTCGATCGGGATAAGAAACGTCGTGCCGCCGATTTCGAAGCTGACGAACTGGCTTTCTTGCCCGGCATTCGCGGCCGCGTTTTCGCCTTCCTTGGCCATCGTTCCCGCCCTCATCCTTCCGCCGCCGCGCGCGGGGCGCGGCGATTGCGCCCGTCCACCGCCGTCAGCGACGACAAATCCAAAATCAACGCCGGGCGCCCGTCGCCCAGGATCGTGGCGCCCGACACGCCGCGCACTTTGCGGTAATTGCGTTCCAAACTTTTAACGACGACCGGCTCCTGCCCGATCAGATCGTCCACCTGGATCGCCACCGTCTCGCCGCCCGACGGCTTGACCAGAATAAGGATCGCGCGCGTCGGATCGCTTTCGGCACCCGCGACGCCGAACTCCGTCGCCAGCGGCAGGATACGCAAAATCTGCCCGCGCCAGGCGAGCATCGCGCCGCGATCGTCCATGCGCACGATGGCCGACGCGTCGGGCCGCAAGCAATCGATGATCGCGGAAATCGGCACGAGGTAATTCTGCCGCCCGACTAGCGTCACCATCGCGTCCAAGATGGCGAGCGACAGCGGCAAGGTCAGCGAGAAGGTCGTGCCCTCGCCCGGCCGCGAGGCGAGTGCCACGTTGCCGCCCATCTCCTCGATCACCTGGCGCACCGCGTCCATGCCCACGCCGCGCCCGGAAACGGAGGTGACCTGATCGGCGGTCGAGAAGCCCGGCAGGAAGATCAGTTCGTCGATTTCCTGGTCGCTCAGCATGGCGCCGGGCGATACCAATTCGCGCTCGATCGCCTTGGCGAGAACGCGATCGCGATTGATCCCTTTGCCGTCGTCGGTCAATTCGATAACGACCTACGCGCCGCGCTGTTCGGCCGACAGGCGCAACAGTCCGACCGGGTCCTTGCCGGCCGCCGCGCGGCCCTCGGCGTTCTCGATCCCGTGATCGATCGAATTGCGGATGAGGTGGGTCAGCGGCTCGCTCAAGCGCTCGACCACCGTTTTGTCGATCTCGGTATGGTCGCCGATGATCTCCAAACGGATGCGCTTGCCGGTCGTCTTTTCCAAATCGCGGACCAGCGACCCGAAACGCGAGAACACCGCCTTCAGCGGCTGGGCGCGGATCGACGTCGCGGCATCCGCGACCTCGCGGATATGCTGGCCCATATCGTCGAGGGCGCGGAACAGCGGACGATGCGTTTCGGGGTCGAGGCCCGAAGCCTGACGCGCCAAAAATGCTTGTGTAATAATAAGTTCGCCGACCATGTTGCCAAGCCGCTCGAGCTTCGGCACATCGACGCGAACGGTCGCCACCGGCTTGTCGCGCGGCTTGGCCGGATCGCCCACCGGTGCTGCCGCAGGCTTTTTCGGCGCCGGGGCGGCTGCGGCCGCGGCGGCAGCGGGTTTCTCGGGCTCGGGTTCCGGCGGCGGGGCTTCGGCCTCGAACTCGAACACCGCTAGATCGTCGATCATGTCGCGCACGTCGTCGAGATCGGCTTGCGGGGCCGAACTCTCCAGCGTGCCGGACCACGACCACGCGCAGACCATCGGATTGAGGTCGGCGAGCGGCGGCAATTCCCCCGCGAGTTCGACCTGCAACTCGCCCAGCGTTTTGAGCACGCCCAAAATGCGCAAGGGATCGATCCCCGCTTCCAGCATTTTGGGGCCGGGCACGAAGCGGATTTTGTATTTGCGGCGTGGTGCTTCTTCGGCGGCGGGGGCGGCCGCCATCTGCGCCTCGAACGCCGCCATCGGGTCGAAATCGGCGGGCGGCTTGGCGGCAGGCACCTCGCCATCCAAACCCGCCGCCGCGCGCAACGCTTCGAGGGCCGCCTCGTAACGCTGGGTCGACGCCTTTTCGCCGTCGCGCGCCTCGTCCGACAATTGGCGCAACACGTCCACGCCGTCGAACAACAGATCGACCGCCGCGTCGTCCAGCGTCGCCTTGCCCTTGCGCAACAAATCCATATAGGTCTCGAACACATGCGCGAACGACGCCATGTGATCGAGACCGAACGCCCCCGCGCCGCCCTTGATCGAGTGCACCGCGCGGAACAGCGCGTGGATCGCGTCTTCCGTGGGGGCGGCGCGCAAAGTTTCGACGCTGGATTCCGCCAGCGTCACCAGCTCCTCGCATTCGAGGAGGAATATCTGCCGAAGTTCCTGGTCCTCGGCGCTCATCTCACGTTTCCATCACGATGCGCGACATCAGCGCCGTGAACAGGCCCAGCGTCTCGTAAGCGCCGCACAGCGCGTCGGAAGGTTCGAGCAAACCGAACGGCAACGTCTTCTCGGCGAAGGCGGCGGCCCCCGCTTCGATTGTTTGGATCAATGCGGTCGACGGCTCGGCGACATGGCGGGCGTCCAAGCGCACGCCTTCGCCGGCCGCCAGACGTTCCAGCAGCTCGGTCTTCAACGCCGCGACGGTGATCGCATCGCCCGTCGCCGGCAATTCGATGGCCGCGTTTGCCGCGTCCCCGCCCATGCAAACTTCCCCTCGGGGCCGAATCCTCTCGCCCTTAATGGGATAAGATTACAACGCGGGTCGGAGGCTCCGACAAGAATTTCCGAAATTTTTACGGATTTCGGATGGTCCGGGCGTGGGTGTCAGGCGGCCCGGGCGGCGGCCAGGGCGGACAGGAAAGATTCGGCCCAGAACGCCGCCGTATTCGTGGAAATAACGTCGAAATCGGCGCGCCACCGTGAAACCCGCTCGTCCAGCGGCATCTCCAAAGCCCGGTGCAGCGCATCGGCGATCGCGTCCACGTCGTAGGGGTTGATCGTCAAGGCGCCCGACAATTCGACCGCCGCGCCCGCGAATTCCGACAGGATCAGCACGCCCGGATCGTCTTGCGGCTGGGCGGCGACGAATTCCTTCGCCACCAGATTCATCCCATCGCGCAACGGCGTTACCAGCCCGACGCGCGCGCGGCGGTAGAAAGCCGCCAGCGTGCCGCGCGGAAAGCCGCGATTGACGTAGCGTAGCGGCGTCCAATCGAAATCGGCGTATTTGCCGTTGATGCGCCCGGCGGCCGCGTCGAGCTCGCGGCGCAAGGCGCGATAATTCGACACTTCGCCGCGCGAGATCGGCGCGATTTGCAGGTACTGGACCTTGCCGCGCCAATCGGGATTGCGTTCCAGAAACGCGCCATAGGCGGCTACACGGTTGGGCAAGCCCTTCGAATAGTCGAGCCGGTCGACGCCGATCGCCAGTTTGCGATCGCCGATATTGTCCGCCAAACGCTGTCCGTCGGGCGACGGCTTGGCGGCATAGGCGGCGAAAGACTGCGTATCGATACCGATCGGAAACACGCCGGTTTGGAAAGTGCGGCCGAAAATTTCGATCGCATCGCCGGCGCGTTTCTCCGGGGCACCCAGCACGTCGACGAATTGAACGCGGTCGGATTCCGTCTGGAAGCCGATCAGATCGTAATGCGCCAAGGCCTCGACCAGATCGCGATAGACCGGCAGGCAGCGAAACACCTCCGTCGCCGGAAACGGAATATGCAGAAAATAGCCGATCGGATTGGCGACACCACGCGCGCGCAGAATCTTGGCGAGCGGGATCAGATGATAATCATGCACCCAGATCGTATCGTCGGGTCGCAACTCGTTCATCAGCGCATCGGCGATCCAAGCGTTCGCCTCGAGATACGCCGCGTAATCGGCGCGGCGATACTCGACCAGGCCGAGCCGATAATGGAACAGCGGCCACAAAATGCTGTTGGCGAAACCGGCATAGAAGCCGGCATGCAAAGCCGGCGTGAGCGCCACGCCGACGATTTCGGTGCGCCGCGAATGCCGGCGCTCGGGCGGCGGCGGCGTCTCCGCGACCTCCCCGCTCCAGCCCAGCCACAGCGACGGCCGCTTGGCCAAAGCCGCGTTCAACCCGACCGCGAGACCGCCGCCGTTTCCGCCGCGGGTTCCATGTCCTGGGATCCTGTTTGAAACTACAACGAGCCGTCCCATACGCCCTCCCGCCAACCTCGGCTAAGCCGCATCGCGGCGCCGACCAGCCCCGCCATGCAGTAGGTTTGGGGGAAATTTCCCCAGTGTTCGCCCGATGCGGCGAGAATGTCCTCCGAGAACAGGCCCAGCGAACTCGCCTGCCCCATCACCCGGTCGAAAACGGCGCGCGCGCGCTCGACCTCGCCCGCCGCCGCCAAGGCCTCGGCGTACCAGAACGAGCAGACGACGAAGCTGCTTTCCGGTTTGCCGAAATCGTCGGCATGGGCGTAGCGCGCGATGAAGCCGCCCAGATCGAGCTCGCGTTCGATCGCGTCGAGCGTGGTGCGCAATCGCGGATCGTCGCCGCGCAAGAAGCCGACCATCGGCATGACGAGCACGGCGCCGTCCATCTCGCCGCCGTCCAGCGTGCCGACGAAGGCTTGGCGCTTTTCGTCCCAGGCGCGCGCGACGATTTCGGCGTGCAGCTTGTCGGCGTCCGCGCGCCATTGGGCGGCGGTTTCGTCGCCCAAACGCTTGGCGATACGCGCGAGCCGGTCGAGCCCGGCCCAGCACATCACCGCCGAGTGCGTATGGATCGACGTGCGTCCGCGATATTCCCAAATGCCGGCGTCGGGAGTGAGCGCCACTTCGCGCGCGCGCTGGCCGAGCTTCACCAGCTTCTGGTAGAGCGACCAATCGCCCATGCGCGGCAGACGTTCGTCGAAGAACATCTGCGCCGCCGCCAGGATGACGCTGCCATAGACGTCGTTCTGCACCTGGAACGCCGCCGCGTTGCCAAGCCGAACGGGCTTGTGCCCGCGATAGCCCGCGGCGCGCGCGAGTTCCTCCTCGGGCGGGGGAATGCGCGCGACGATGGGATAAAGCGGGCGCAGCGTGCCCGCTTCGGACTCGCCCGCCACATCGGTCGCGAAGCGGATGAATTCCTCCATCGTGCGCGTCGCCCCCAGCAGGTTCAGCGCGTAGACGACGTGGAACGCGTCGCGCAGCCAGCAAAAGCGATAGTCCCAATTGCGCGAACTGCCCGGCGCTTCGGGAACCGAGGTGGTGATCGCCGCGACCACCGCGCCCGTATCCTCGTATTGGCACAGCTTCAGCGTGATCGCCGCGCGCACCACCTGTTCCTGCCATTCATACGGCAGCGACAGATAGCGCACCCATTCGAGCCAATAGGCCTCCGTCTCCGCGATCCAATCCACGCCCAGATGGGCGGGATCGTCGGCCAGCGCTTCGTCGGGGCCGAGCACGAAGGTAAGCGGCGAGAGCAGCGTGAACTCGATCTCGTCCTGCACGTAGGACAAGGGCGCATCGCTGGTTACGCGAAATCCGCCGCCGGGAAAGGCGTAGCGCAGATGATGACTGCCTTGGCTCGACGATGGCGGCTGGCCGCTGCGCAGATCGCGCGGACGAATTCTGATCCGAATACGCGGCGTGCCCGAAGTCGGTTCGATGCGACGCACAATCATCGGCGGACGGAAGATACGCCCGTGGCGTTTGAAGCGCGGCGCGAAATCAACGATGCGCAACGCCGATTGATCGGCGCAAGCGATGCGCGTTTCCAAGATCGGCGTATTGCGCATATAGCGCCGTTCGATCGAACGCGTGCCCGCGGCTTCGATCGTCCAAGCGCCATCGGGCGCGCCGCCATCGAGCAATCCGCCGAAGATCGGATCGGAATCCAAGCGCGGATGGCACAGCCAAACCAAAGCGCCTTCGGGGTCGATCAACGCGGCGACCTGACCGTTGCCGATCATGCCGAGATCGAGGGTTTGTTTGGGACGTTGCGCGTTCATGCCGCCTCCGCGATCGCCGCCAGCGCCGCGAGAACTTCGTCGGGCGATTTCAGCAAATGCGCCGCACCCGGGCGCTGAATGCCGACGCAAACGCCGATGCCGCCCAGCGCGTGGGCCGCGCTGAAGCCGTCCTCGTCGGGCGTGTCGTCGCCGATGAACACCGGCCGGCGGCCGATGAAGGGTTGCGTGGCGGCCGCCGCGCGCACGGCGCGGCCCTTATGCACGCCGGGCGGACGCAATTCGATCGCGTTGCGCGCGATCACGAATTCGAGCTTCTCGGGCGAGGTTTCGACCAGCTTCGCCGCACCGTCGCGCAGTTTGGCGAAGAGCGGATCGTCGGCGGGGAAATGGATCGCGATGACGGGGTTTTTGAATTCGTAACGGATGCCGGGAAAATTGGCGCCCAGCGCGCCGCAGGCCGCCGCGATACCCGCGAAGGCCGAATCTTCGATGCGGATATCCGAATGGCTTTCGCCCGGCAGGCGAATTTCCGCCCCGTGGCGGCCGGCGGCGGGCAGATCCAGCGCCAACAGCTTGTCGATCTCCGACAACGGGCGGCCGGTGACGATCATCACCGCCCCGCCGGTCGCCTCGTACAGAAGACGCAAAGTCTTCGGCACGCGCGGATCGACGATCACGCTATCGGGTGTGGGGGCTGGGTCGACGAGGGTCCCGTCGAAGTCCAGAAAGAAGGCGTCGTTTCGGTTTGCGAATAAGGATCGAGTCATCACGGACCTAAAGTCCGCACGATCCGTGGTTTCGATCCATACGGGCGGACCCATAGGGGCTCGCACGTACTTGATCGACGGGCGCTATCGCCCAAGCAATCGGCGGCGCAAGATTTTCCGTCTTGCGCCGCCCGCTTGCCGTCAGACGACGCTGAGCTTCACGTCGATGTTGTTGCGCGTGGCGTTCGAGTACGGGCACACCTGATGCGCCTTTTCGACCAGCGCTTCGGCGTCGGCGCGCGGCACGCCCGGCAGTTCGATCGCCAGCGAGATCTCCAAACCGAACCCGCCTTCGACGCGCGGACCGATCCCGACCGTCGCGGTGACGGTCGCGTCGTTCGGCACCTTGGCCGTGCCGCCTTGCGAGGCGACGAACTTCATCGCCCCCAGGAAACACGCCGAATAGCCGGTCGCGAACAGCTGTTCGGGGTTCACGCCCTGCCCGTTGCCGCCCATTTCCTTCGGCACGGCGAGGTTGACGCTGAACGAACCGTCCAGCGTGCCGGACTTGCCGTCGCGGCCCCCGGTCGCACGGGCTGAGGTGCTGTAAACGACTTTGGAAACGGTCATGGGAGTCTTCCTTTCGGTTTGGGCCATCATCAATTCGGACACGATTTAATCGCGTACGATCTATATGACTCCACTCAAGGCAAGAGTCAAGCACTTGCGATTAGATCGCGCGCGATTTATTTATAAGGGGTCACACCGGAGCCCCAAAATGTCCGCCGCCCGTCCCGAACCCTTCGCCAATGGTTTGAATCCCTTCATCTGTTTCGCCGTCTATTCGGCGAATTTGGCGTTCAGCCGGGTCTATAAGCCGTTTCTGGAAGAACTTGGCCTCACCTATCCCCAATATCTCGCCCTTATTTCGTTATGGGCCGAAGACGACCAAACCGTCGGTCAACTGGGAGAAAAGCTGTTCCTTGAGTCGAACACCCTCACCCCGTTGCTGAAGCGGCTGGAAGCGTTGGGCCATATCGAACGCAAGCGCGATCCTGCGGACGAGCGCCAAGTTCGCGTCAGCCTGACCGCCAAGGGCAAGGCGTTGCGCGAACGCGCGCGCTGCGTGCCCGAAGGTATCCTCGAAGCGTCGGGCATGGAGCTTGGCGCGCTGCAAGCGCTCTCGGCCGAGATCGTTTCGTTGCGCGAACGTTTGATCGCCGCCGACGCCAAAAAGCCGCGCTGACGCATTCTTTCGTGCCGCCGATCAATCGATCAGAAAATTCAGACTGGTTTTTCAGTCCTCGCGGGCGGAGAGTTTTCGCAAGCGGCGATGCGCGCTGTTTTTCGCGCGACACCGTACAAGTGTATTGAACGGGTGCCGGCGAATTGTGCTTAACTTCGCTTCGGCAGGAGGGCACGACGTGAGCGATTCTGTGATTGCGAAGACGAAGCTTGGTGTTCTGAAAGGCACAACCGAGGGCGGAATCGTCGCCTTCCGCAACGTCCCCTACGCCGCCCCGCCCGTCGGCAAGCTGCGCTTCCGCCGCCCCGAAGCGCCCAAGCCCTGGTCCGGCGAACGCGACGCCACGCAGCACGGCCCCATTCCGCCGCAGAACCGCTCGCGCCTCGCCGCCGCGATGGGCGACTTCACGCGGCCGCAGGACGAAGACTGCCTGACGCTGACGATCTGGACGCCCAAGCCCGACGGCAAGCGCCGCCCGGTGCTGGTCTGGTATCACGGCGGCGCGTTCGTCTCCGGCGCCGGGTCGCTGGATTGGTATTCGGGCGCAAGGATCGCCGAGTTCGGCGACGTGGTCGTCGTCGGCGTGAACTATCGCTTGGGCGTGCTCGGCTTCATGCATAAGCCCGGCGTCGCCGAACCCAATCTCAGCCTGCGCGACCAGATCGCGGCATTGGAATTCGTCCACGCGAATATCGACGCGTTCGGCGGCGATCCGGAAACGATCACCGTCGCCGGGCAATCCGCCGGCGGCCTGTCGGTGCTGGCATTGCTGGCCCTGCCCGCCGCACGCAAGCTGTTCAAACGCGCGATCATCCAAAGCGCGCCGTTCGGCCGCCCGCTGCGCACGGTCGAATCCTGCCTCGAGCCCGCCGCGAAGATGGAGGAGTTCCTCGGCATCACGTCGCCCGCGCAATGGGAAAACGCGAAAGTGCCCGACATCCTCGCCGCCCAGCTCAAGACGATGATGCATTACGCGAAGTTCGCCGACGTGACGCCGCCCTTCTGGCCGGTCGCCGACGGCGAATTGTTCGGCGCCGATCTGTTCCAATCGGCGCTGCCCGGTGCGGCCGATCGCGACATCATGATCGGCTATACGAAGGACGAGTCCGCCGCCTTCTTCGCCAAGGCGCCCCCCGTGATCGACGCGACGGACGCGCAAGTCGAAGGCCGCTTCCGCGATTTCTTCGGCGCCGACGCGCGCGCCGCGATGGCCGAATACGCGATCCGCACGGGATCGAGTACGCCGGTCTCGCTCATCTCCGCGATGGTGGGCGACGCCGCGCTGGCCGCCAAGTCGCTCGGCTTCTGCGATGCGCTGGCGACGATCGGCAAGCCCGCTTACGTCTATCGCTTCGATTGGGCCGCACCGGGCAATCCCTTCGGCGCGTGCCACTGCATCGAATTGCCGTTCATGTTCGACAGCCTTCCCACCTATCAAGCGCCGATGCTGGAAGGCGGCGATAAGGCCGGCATGACCGCGCTGGCGGCGCAAATGCGCGACACCTGGGCCGCCTTCGTGCGCACCGGCAATCCCAACGGCGCGCATCTGCCGCATTGGCAGCGTTACGACCAGATCGATCGCAAGACGATGCTGTTCGATACGCCGTCGCGCCTCGCGGAAGATCCGGCCGGCCGCAAGATCTGGCGCTACTGGCCGTGAGCGCCGCCGCCGACGCGATCGTATTCGACGGCACGCGCCTGAAGCTGGGCGCGGAGCAGATCTACGACCGCCTCGACTTCACCGTCCGCAAGGGCGAGTTCGTGTGTCTGCTTGGGCCCTCGGGCTGCGGCAAGTCGACGGCGTTGCGCATCGCGGGCGATCTGGTGCCGCCGGACGCGGGCCGCGTCGAAGTGCTCGGCAAAGCCCCCAAAGACGCGTGGCAGGATATCGCCTTCGTCTTCCAATCGCCGCGCTTGGTCGCATGGCGCAACGCGCTGTCGAACGTGCTGCTGGGCGCGGAACTTCGCTTCGGCCGCGCGGAGGGGCGCAAGCGCGCCGCCAAAGCGCGCGATCTTCTCGCCCTTGTCGGTCTCGCGGACAGCGCCAACAAATATCCGCTGATGCTGTCGGGCGGCGAGCGCCAGCGCGTGGCGATCGCCCGCGCCCTCGCGGTCGATCCCGCGATCATCATGATGGACGAGCCGTTCTCCGCGCTCGATCCCAACACGCGCCGGCGCTTACGCGCGGAGATCGTGCGCATCTGGCAGGAAACCGGCAAGACGATCCTGTTCGTCACCCACGATATCGACGAAGCGCTGACGCTCGCCGACCGCATCGTGCTGCTGTCGAAGAAACCGACCCGCGTGCTGGAGATTTTCGACGTCAAAGCCGCGCGGCCGCGCGCGCTGAAGGACGATCCCGCCTTGGTCGCCATGCATGACCGCCTCAACGAACTTTTCCGCTCCCTCGAACCAGACGCCCCCACGGAGGAATGATATGACTCTCGCCCTTCCCGGCCGCCGCGCCGTCCTCGCCGGCGCCGCCGCCCTGCTCGCCGCCCCGTCGGTCGTGCGCGGCCAAGCGAAGCCCAAAGTCACCTATGCCTATCTGCTCGATCCCGCCTACGACGCCGTCGTGTGGGCGATCCGCAACGGCAAGGTGCGCTCCGACCTGATCGACGTCGAAGCGACGGGCATGAACATCCCCACGCTGCTGCAAGTCACCGCGACGCGCCAATACGACGTCGTGATGACCGCCGTGATCGGCGTGCCTGCCGCATTGTCGCGCGGCCTCGATCTGCGCATCCTGTCGGCCGCCCTGCATGCTTCGGCCAACGGCGAAGGCGGCGGCGTGTGGGTCAACAAGGATTCCACGCTGAAGGACCCCGCCGCGTTGAAAGGCAAAACGCTCGGCTCCTACGGCTTGCGCTCGACCGGCTATATGTTCGTGCGCGAGGCGCTGAACAAGAAATTCGGCCTCAACATGGCACTGGAAGGCGGCGATGTCCGCCAGGTCGAAATCGCGGCGCCCAACTTGCCCGCCTCGCTGTCGACCAACCGCGTCGACGCCGCCACGCTGATCCATTCGCAGGCGTTCCGCGCGCGCAGCTCGGGCGAGTACATCAATATCTGCGAGACCGGCACGATCCTGAACGAGATCCATGGTCGCCTCGTCTCCGCCGTCAATGTCGGCTACGCCGACCGCTTGGGCGCGCGCGGGGCCGAATTCCGCGAATTCAACCGTATGCTCAAAGCCTCGATCGACTACGCGATGGCCAACCGCAAGGAAGTGTTCGGCGCCGTCGGCGCGCAGGCCAATATCGATCCCGCCTTCTTCGATTGGTGGTTCGACCGGACGACCGAAGTGCCCGCGATCTTCGGCCCGGCCCAGGCGCAGGCCGTGACCCGCGCGTGGGAAATCGGCCTACGCTTCGGCATGATCCAAGGCGCGCCCGCGGTCGATTCCGTGACCTGGGACCAGACGCTGCGCGGCTAGAAAGTTGCGTGCGGACTCAACACAGGTAAAGGCGGCCGTCGCGGCGTTGTTCCTCGCCCTCGCGATCGGGGGCTGGTACGCCGCGTCGGCGCGCTTGCCGCCGTATATGATGCCCCCGCCCGACGCGGTGTTGCGCGCGGCGATGCGCTTCTTCACCTCCGCGCGCGAAATCGGGCACCTCAAAGCGACGCTCTTCAATGTCGGCGTGTCGATCGCCATCGCCTTCGTGCTCGGCTCGGCCCTCGCTTTGCTCTGCCATTATGCGCGTTTCGCAGGCCCTACGATCCACGGGCGCTTCAGCCCGTTCCTCAACGCCTTTCCCGGGATCGGCTGGACGCTGTTGGCCGCGATCTGGTTCGGCGTGTCGACGATTTCGGTCGTGTTCTCGATCACCGTCGTGCTGCTGCCGTTCGCGCTGATCAATCTGCGCGAAGGCTTGAACGCGCTGGACGGCGAGATCGACGAAATGGCGCGCAGCTTCGGGCGCAGCGGTATCCGTCAGTTTTTGTTCATCGTGGTGCCGGCGCTGTTTCCCTTCGCCATCGCGACGCTGCGCATCATGTTCGGCGTGGCTTGGAAGGTGACACTGACGGCCGAATTGTTCGGCGGCGGCGAAGGCCTCGGCTACCTCATCAATCTCGCGCGCCAGGAATACGACACGGAAATCATCTTCGCCGTCGTGTTCACGATCGTCGTCGCGGTCTATCTCGCCGACCGGTTCATTTTCGCGCCGCTGGAATTCGCCACGTCGCGTCATTTCGGCCGGCAAGGAAAACGGCGATGAATATGTTCGCGCGCAGCCGCCCGCAAATCGCCGCCGATATCGCGGTGCTGCTCGCCATCCTCGCCTGGGCGTGGGGGGCGCGCGGTCTGCCGGATTTCGTACTGCCGGGTCCGGTCGCCGTGGGTGAACGCTTGATCGCGATGTTCGTGACGCCCAGTTTCCTAGCGCACACGTTCTCCTCGGTATGGCGCGTGCTGCTCGCGGTCGTGCTGGCGCTGGTTCTGGGCGGTGGCTTGGCGCTGCTGAATCGTGGCGTGCCCGCCCTCGATTGGGTCATTCGGGGCATGACGCTGCCCTTCCTCAATTCCTTCCCGTCGATCGGCTGGGCGATCCTGGCCGCGATCTGGTTCCAGCCGGGCGATTTCCCGGTCGTATTCGTGCAGGTCGCGATCCTCACGCCGTTTTGCCTAATCAACATCGCCGAAGGCTTGCGCCAGATCGATTCCGAGACGATAGAGATGGCGCAAAGCTTCACCCGCAACCGCGCGCGCACGGTGGCGATGGTCGCGGCCCCGCTGTTGCTGCCCTATATCCTGGGCTCGCTGCGCATCGCCTACGGCATCGCGTGGAAGATCGCCCTCGTCTCCGAATTGCTCGGCGGCACGTCGGGCCTCGGCTATTTGATGCTGCAGGCGCAAGGCTCGGCCGACATGGCGACGGTCATCGCCGCGTGCTTGGCGATCGTGCTGCTGTTCGTCGCGGGCGAGAAACTCGTCCTCGACCCGCTCGCCCGGAAATTCGCGCCGAAGCGCTGAGCGCTATTTCGCCTTCATGCGCAAGGCGCCGTCGAGACGGATCGTCTCGCCGTTGATATAGCCGTTGGCGACGCAAAACAGCACCGCGTCCGCGAACTCGTCCGGGTCCCCCAGCCGCGCCGGGAACGGAATATCCGCCGCCAGCGAACGGCGCGACTCTTCCGGCAACTCGCCCAGCAAAGGCGTCAGAAACACGCCCGGCGCGATCGTGTTCACACGAATGCCGAAGCGCGCGAATTCGCGTGCGGCCGGTAGCGTCATCGCGACGATGCCGCCTTTCGACGCGGCATAGGCGGCTTGGCCGATCTGCCCGTCATAGGCGGCGACCGACGCGGTATTGACGATGGCGCCGCGTGCCCCGTCGGCGTCGGGCGCAAGTGTGCTCATCCGCGCGGCCGCCAAGCGCATCACGTTGAACGTGCCGATCAGATTGACGTCGATCACGCGCGCGAACGCGTCGAGCGGCAGCGGGCCTTCGCGGCCGACGATCCGCCCCGCCGTGCCGATGCCGGCGCAATTGACGACGATGCTCGCCGTACCGTGCGCTTCGTCGATCGCATCGAGCGCGGCGACGATCTCCGCCTCGCGCCGCACGTCGGCCGTCAAGGCGAGGCCGCGAATTTCGCCGGCCGTCGCGCGCGCCTTGTCGCCGTCGCGATCGATCACCGCGACCTTGGCGCCGCGCGCCGCCAATGCCCTTGCGACCGCCGCACCAAGGCCGGAGCCGGCACCGGTCACCAATGCGGAACGGCTTTCGATTTCCATGGTTCTATTTTCCGATGACGATGGTTGCCGCGTCGCGCGCGAACATCGCGGCGACTTCCGCGCCGCGCAAGCGCAAGGCGACGCGCTGGTTGACCGAGCCTTTCTCGGTCACCTCGCCCTTGGCGCGATCCGGCGGCGAGGCGAAAAACCGCGCGCACGCGATCCGCTCTGAGGCGCCGCCAGCTTTCGCATTATACGCGGCGAGCGCTTTGGCGACCGCCGCGTGCGCGGCCGGATGCGCGAAAAGCTCGGCATCCGTCAGCGCCGCGCCGCCGGTGACGACGCGTTCGATCGCCGGACGGAACGGTACGAGCAATACGCCCAGCGCCTCGCGCCCTTCGCCCGCGATCACGGCGTCGCTCGCGAGACCATCCAGCGCGTCGACGATGCGTTTGCGCAGATTGCCCACGCCGACCCAAGTGCCGGTCGACATCTTGAAATTCTCGGCCGTGCGCCCGTCGAAGAAAAAGCCCTTGGCCGGATCGGCCGCATCGGCGAAGCGCAGCGCATCGCCGAGCTTGTAGAATCCTTCCTCGTCGAACGCGGCCGCGGTTTGGGCGGGATCGCGCCAATAGCCGGGCGTCACATTCGGGCCTTTGAGGCGCGCTTCCCATTGCCCCTCCTGCGGCACGAGCTTCAGCGTGATGCCCTTCGCGGGGATGCCGACATTGCCGGGGCGATCCTGCGGATCCGTGCAGAACAGCGCGAACGGCGCCGTCTCGGTCGAGCCCAAGCCCGTCGTCTGCAGGATGCGCGTGCCAGTCGCCGCTTCGGCCTGGCGGTCGATCTCGTTCCACAGATGCTCGCCCATCGCGGCACCCGCGTACATCAGCAGCTTCAGATCGCGGAAGAAGTTGCGTCCCAATGCCGGCTCGGCGCGCATCGCTTCGACCAGCATTTCGTAGCCGGCGGGCACGTTGAAGTACCAGTTCGGCGATATCTCCGCGAGATTGCGGATCGATTTGCCGATCTCGCCGCGCGTCGGCTTGCCTTCGTCGATGTAGTAAGTGCCGCCGTTATAGATCGCCATGTTGAAGACTTTGTTGCCGGCGGCGACGTGGCTCCACGGCGCCCAATCGACGAAGACCGGCGGCTCGTCCCTCAAATAGGCGTAGCAATCGAGCACCATCGCCATGTTCGAACACAGCATGCGCTGCGTCTGGATCACGGCTTTCGGCGTTCCCGTGGTGCCCGAAGTGAACATGAACTTCGCCACGGTGTCGGGACCGGTCGCGCGATGGGCGGCGTCGGCTTGCGCCGTATCGGTCACCGAAATCAAATCCCGCCATTCCAAACGCCGACCTTGCCCGCGCAAACCCAAATGCGGCAGATCGGGAAACACAGCGCCGAGTGCTGCGGCAAAACGATCCGTATCGTCGGCGAACACGGCGCCGGGCGTCGTCTGCGCGGCGACTTCCTTCAAACGGCCGAAATCGTCGCCCGCCAGCGAATAGCCGGTCGATACCGCCGCCGACGGAATACCCGCATATTGCGCGCCCAGCGCCATCAACGCATGCGCGATCGAATTGCCCGACAGAATCGCCAGCGGGCGTTCGGGCCCGAGCCCCAATTCCAGCAAGCGCTGCCCGATCGAGCGGATCGACGCCCGCAATTCGGCATAGGACACGCGGCGCCATTCGCCGTCGGGCCCGCGCTCGGCCATCCAAGTGCGGTTCGGGGCGACCGTCGCCCAATGGACGATGCGATCCGCCATGCGATCCGGGTAATCGGGCAACGCGCCGGTCTGCCGGACGAGAATCGATCCGTCCGTCCGGCGTTCCCAAGCGATATCCGCTCGCCACAATTCGACTTCGCGAAAGCCTATTCCGGCCATTCGGCGCCTCTCCCTGAAAATACTTTACATGGAAACAATCTCCGAAGATAGTATCTCGACGAAGAAGAAGCCCAGTACCGGGAGGACCACCGCTTCATGCCGTTCCTAGTCACCGAGATTCGCGGCGACGTCGCACTCGTCGGGCTCAATCGCCCGGACAAGCGCAACGCGATTTCCGATGCGGTGATCGACGAACTCGAAGCGGCGGTCGACCGGGCGGAGCGCGTGGCGAAAGCCGGCGTGATCCACGGCATCGGTCCGCATTTCTGCGCGGGGCTGGACCTCGCCGAGCATGTCGGCAAGTCGCCGATCGAAGGCATGCATGGCTCGCGGCGCTGGCACCGCGTGTTCGACCGCATTCATCGCGGCCGCATGCCCTGGTTCTCGGCGCTGCATGGCGCCGTGGTCGGCGGCGGCTTCGAACTCGCCTCCTCCACCCATGTGCGCGTCGCCGACGAAACCGCGTTCTTCGCGCTGCCGGAAGGCCAGCGCGGCATTTTCCTGGGCGGCGGCGGATCGGTGAAAACCGCGCGGCTGATCGGCACGGCGCGGGTCATGGATATGATGCTGACCGGCCGCAGCGTCGACGCCGCCACCGCCGAACGATGGAACATCGTTCAATATGTCGTTCCCGCCGGCAAAGCGCTCGACAAAGCGGTCGAGCTCGCGGCGCGCGCGGCGGGCAACGCCGAATTCTCCAATTACGCGATCATCAACGCGCTGCCGCGCATCCAAGATATGGCCAGCGACGATGGCCTGCTGATGGAAAGCTTCGTCTCCGCATTGACGGCGACGAGCCCCGAGGCCGAAGCGCGGCTCAAAGCGTTCCTCGAAAAGCGCGCGGCGAAAGTCGCGGCACCCGGCGGCGGCGAATGAATCAATTCACGCGCGAAGAAATCGAGGCCGAACGCGTCGATCTGGGCGAGATCGAGACGACGCTCGGATTCCTGCTGCGCATGGCGCAGCTGCGCGCTTTCGCGCATTTCTTCCGCGTGTCGGAGGTCGGCTTGAAGCCGGGCGCCTTGACCGTGTTGTGGGTGATCGCCCTCAATCCCGGTTTGCGCCAAGGTGCGATCGCGCGCCGCTTGATGATCAAGCCCGCGCACATGACCAAGCTGGTGCGCGCGATGGTCGACGACGGGCTTGTCGAACGCTACGTGCCGCCCAACGACCGGCGCTCGGTCCGCCTGTCGCTGACCAAGGCGGGCAAAGCCGCCTACGAGCGCAGCCGCGGCGAGATGCGCGCGATTCATCGCGCCGAACGCGGCACGTTGAGCGACCGCGAATACGGCGATTTCGTCGCCTTGCTGCGGAAATTCGCGGGCATCGGGGCGCCCCCATGATCGATCTCGCGAACATCGTCGCGATCGACTTCCACACCCACGCGGAAGAGCCGTGCGATTGCGCGCGCGACGACGGCTACAACGAATTCCAGGCCGGCATGGCCCGGTATTTCTGCAACCCGGCCGGCGCCAACGGCATGCTGCCGAGCGTCGAGCGGACGGCCGCCTATTATCGCGAGCGCAAGATCGCGGCGGTCATCTTCCCCGTCGACGCCGAGCGCGAGACGGGGTTCAAGCGCTACGCGAACGAGGAAGTCGCGCGCATCTGCGCGGAGAATTCCGACATCCTGATCCCCTTCGCGTCGATCGACCCGGCCAAAGGGCGCGTTGGCGCTCGCGAAGCGCGCCGTCTGGTGCGCGATTTCGGCGTGCGCGGCTTCAAGTTCCATCCGACCATGCAGGGCTTCTACCCGAACGACCGCATGGCCTATCCGCTTTACGAGGCGATCGCGGCCGAGGGTGCTATCTCGCTGTTCCATACCGGGCAGACCGGCGTGGGCTCGGGTATGCGCGGCGGCATGGGCATGCGGCTCAAATACTCGAACCCCATCCATCTCGACGATGTGGCGGCGGATTTCCCCGACATGCCGATCGTGATGGCCCATCCGTCCTTCCCCTGGCAGGAGGAAGCGCTCGCCGTCTGCCAGCACAAACCGAACACGTATATCGATCTCAGCGGCTGGCGGCCGAAATACTTCCCCGAGATTCTGGTGAAGTACGCCAACTCGCTGCTCAAGAAGAAGATGCTTTTCGGGTCCGATTGGCCGGCGATAACGCCCGACACGTGGCTCGCCGACTTCGCCCAAATGCCGTTCAAGGACGAGGTGCGCCCCCTCATCCTGAAGGAAAACGCAACGAGGCTACTGAACCTCAAATGAGGCGCATAGGGAGGTTATCATGCGAACGCTCGTCAAGCTTGCGGTCCTCGCCGTAGCGGGGACGCTGACACTCGGGTCCGCCGCCGACGCGCGCGAATTGCGCACCGCACCCGCCGCGCCGCCCGCCCACCCGGCGAACGGCGTTATGTACACCAACTTCGCCAAGTATCTGCCCGAGGAATCGCAAGGCCGTCTGACCGCCAAGATCCTCGGGCCCGAAGTCGTCAATCTCGGGCAGATGAAGGACGCGCTGCGCAGCCGCATCACCGAAGTCGGCAATCTTCTGCCGCTCTACTTCCCCGCCGATCTGCCGAACATGGCCCTGGCGGGCGAGTTGTCGCTGCTGGGCACTAACCCGCAAGCGACCGCCGCGGCCGTCACCGAATTCGTCGTCACGTGCGAACCCTGCCAGCGCGAGATGCGCCGCTTCGGCGTCGTGTTCCTCGGCTCGGGCGCTTCGGACGTCTACGAGATCATGACGAGCAAGCCGGTACGCAAGCCCGAAGACCTCAAAGGACTGCGCTTACGCTCGGGCGGTGCGCCCTGGGCCCGGCTCGCGCAGCATTTCGGCGCGACGCCGGTGCAAATGTCGGTGTTCGACCAGTTCGAAGCGATGAACCAGGGCGTGATCGACGGCACGATGGCTTCGATCGCCGACCTGATCTCGTTCCGGCTGGTCGAAACGGTGAAGTACGTCACTTACCTGCCGATCGGGCTCTATCAGTCGACGTCGAACTTCGCCACGGCGAACGCGACCTGGGACAGCCTGTCGGTCCAGGATCGCGCGGCGATGGCGCGCGCGGCCAACCGCGCGAACACCGACTTCACCCATCGCTGGGGCACGGAGATGGAGAAGGAAGCCGAAGCCGCCGCCAAGGCCAAGGGCATCGAGATGATCCAGCCCGATGCGGCGTTCGTGGCCGCGTTCCAATCCTTCGCCAAGACGGAACCCGAAACGGTCGCCGCACTCAGCGCCAAGAATTTCGGCATTCAGGACGCGGGCGAGCGCATCAAGCGCTTCCTGGCCTTGACCGAGAAATGGACCGCCATCGCCAATTCGGTGAACAGCGATCCCAAACAGATGGCCGTGAAGCTGCAGGAAGAAGTCTGGTCGAAGGTCGACTATTCCAAATACGGCATGTGATGCGGCCCGAAGTCCGGAAGCCGGCGGCGCCGGCTTCCGGATTCACGCCGGAGGAACGATGCGCCCCCTCGCCCGTCTCCACGCGCTTCTGCTCGACACGCTGGTCCTGATCGGCGCGCTCGCGATCGTCGCGATGATGCTTCACGTCATCGTCGACGTGGTCCTGCGCAATGTCAGCAACACGCCGATCCCCGCGACCTACGAGATCGTCACGAAGTACTACATGATCGCGCTGGCCTTCGTGCCGCTGGCCTTCGTCGAACGGCGCGGCGGCATGGTGCAGGTCGAAGTGATCGACCCATTCCTGTCCGCGACGTTGCGCGACGCGCTGGAACGGCTGGTCGCCGCGTTGTCGGCGGCCGTCTACGCCACGCTCGCTTGGGTCACGCTGGCCGACGCGCTCGACGCCTTCGCGACCGGCGCTTTCGTCATGGCGCAGACCTATCGTCTGGCGGTGTGGCCGGGCTTCTTCCTGCCGCCGCTCGGTTTCGCGCTGGCGGCGGTGGCCGTCGCCATTCGCGTCGTTCAACCTGGAAAGTCCGAAGCGCCATGAGCGTCGAAACGGGTTTCGCGGGCGTATTGCTGCTGATCGCCCTGCTGGTGCTGCGCGTGCCCGTCGCCATCGCGATGATCGTCGTCTCGTTCAGCGGTGTCGCGTGGCTGATCGGCGTCGAGCCGGCGCTCGGCATCATCGCCAACACGCCCTACTCGTTCGTCGACAATTGGACGCTGTCGTCGGTCCCGATGTTCCTGATGATGGGCTTCGTCGCCTATCACGCCGGCCTGACGACGGGGTTGTTCGAAGCGGCGAAGGCCGTGCTGCGCCGCATTCCCGGCGCGCTCGCGATCTCGGCGATTTTCGCTTGCTCCGGCTTCGCGACGATCTGCGGATCGTCCCTCGCCACGGCGGCCGCGATGGGGCGCATCGCGATCCCCGAAATGGTGCGCTCGGGCTATTCGCCGAGTTTCGCCTGCGGCGCCATCGCCGCCGGCGGCACGATCGGCGCGCTGATCCCGCCCTCGATCCTGATGATCGTCTACGGTGTCTTCGCCGAAACGTCGGTGCTCAAGGTTTTCGTCGGCGGGGTCAGTATCGGCCTGCTGACCGCCGCGGCCTACGCCGCCGTGGTGCTGGTCATCTCGCGTTTGCGCCCCGATATCTGCCCGCCCCGCCCGCTCGACGCCGACGGCATATCCCCGCGTGAGGCGTTGGAGAAGGTCTGGCCGGCCCTGTTGTTGATGGCGATCGTTTTCGGCGGCCTGTTCTCCGGCGCATTCACGGCGACGGAAGGTGGTGCGGTCGGCGCCATCGGCGCGATCGGCATCGCGCTCGCCACGCGCCGCCTGACTTACGAAAACTTCAAAACGTCGTTGATCGAAACGCTGACGACGTCGGCCTCGCTGTTCATCATCGGCATCGGGGCGGCGATGTTCACGCGCTTCGTCGGCATGACCGGCCTCACCGGGTTCCTCACGACCATGGTCTCGGGCGCCGATCTTTCCTACGTCGAGCTGATGCTGCTGATCGTCGTGCTCTATCTGATCCTGGGCATGTTCATGGAGCCGTTCGGCGCGATGCTGATCACGCTGCCGGTACTGCTGCCCATCCTGCGCGTGCAAGGGATCGACTTCGTCTGGTTCGGCGTACTGGTCGTCAAGCTCTTGGAGATCGGCATGATCACGCCGCCGGTCGGGCTCAACGTCTTCGTCATACGAAACGTCGCATCCGAATACGCGACGACCGCGCAGATCTTCAAGGGCGTAACGCCGTTCTTCCTCGCCGATCTGCTGGTCGTCGCCTTCGCGATAGCGTTCCCGGGCTTCATCATGTATCTGCCCAAGATGATGTGATCAGGCTTTGGCCGCCTGAATCGCCGCCCAAACGCGATAGGGTGTGAGCGGCATGTCGATATGCGTCACCCCCAACGGCGCCAGCGCGGAACATGCCGCGTTGATCACCGCCGTCAGCGCGCCGACCGTGCCCGCCTCGCCCACGCCCTTGGCACCCAGCACGTTAACCTTCGTGGGCACCGCATGGGTTTCGATGCGGATCATCGGCATGTCGGTCGCGCGCGGCATCGCGTAGTCCATGAACGACCCGGTCAGCACTTGGCCGGTCGCCGGATCGTGGACGACTTCCTCGATCAGCGCTTGACCCAGACCTTGCGCCACGCCGCCATGAATCTGCCCCTCGGCGATCTGGCGGTTCATCACATTGCCGATATCCTCGACCGCCGAATACGACACCACCTCGATGGCACCGGTCTCGGGATCGACCTCGACCTCGCAGACATGGCAGCCGTTCGGGAACGTCACCGCCGGCGGCTGGAAATGCACATCGGCTTTCAGGCCCTCGGGCCCCGCGATCTCGGCCCAGCTCGCCACACGATCGGTGCCGGCGATGCGGAATACGCCGTCGCCGAATTCGATATCGGCGAGCGCCGCTTCCAGCTTTTCGGCCGCGCGCTTCTTGCCGTCTTCGATCGCCTTATCCATCGCCAGTGCCACGGAAGCGCCGCTGACGCTAAGCCCGCCCGAGCCGCCGCTGCCCTTGCCGTTCGCCATCACATCGGTATCGCCCTGGCGATAGACGATCTTGTCGGCGGCGATGCCCATGCGATCCATCAGCATATCCTGCCACACGGTCTCCAGCCCTTGGCCGACCGACATGGCGCCGGTGAAGATGTGTGCGCGGCCCTGCGCATCGATTTCGACCCGCGAACCGTCGGCGCCCGGCTTGGTGAACGGCCCGCCCGCAACCTCGATCGGGTTGCAGAAGCCGATGCCACGCAGCTTGCCGTTCTTTTCGCTCGCTGCTTTGCGCGCGGCGAACCCAGGCAGATCGGCGAAACCGCGCGCTTTTTCCATCACCGCCGGGAAGTCGCCGCTGTCGTATTCGAACAGGAACGGCGTACGGTAGGGCATCGCGTCGGGCTGCACCAGATTGCGCCGGCGCATTTCGAACGGATCGATGCCAAGCTTCGCCGCCGCCAGATCGATCGTGCGTTCCAGCACATAGGTCGCATCGGGGCGGCCGGCCCCGCGATAGGGCACGGTCGGCACGGAATGCGTGAACACGCCGCGCACTTCGGCCGCGATCGCCTTGGTGCGATACACACCCGCGATGCCGCCGATATTGTTGATCGGTCCGGTCGAGCGGCCCGACACATAAGCGCCAATATCGACGATGTAGTCGACGCGGAAAGCCAGGAAATTGCCCTCGGCGTCGAGCGCCAAGGCGGTTTCTGCGTCGACATCGCGGCCGTGATCGTCGGCAACCAGCGATTCCGCGCGATCGGCGACCCAGCGCACCGGCTTGCCCAGTTTGCGCGCGGCCCAGCAGGTCGCGACTTCCTCGCGCGTCGCTTCCGCCTTCAAACCGAAACCGCCGCCGACATCTTCGGCGCGCAAATGGATCGTTTCCTTCGCCACACCCAAGGCGGTCGCGACGCTGTCGCGCCAGCCGAAGGGCGATTGCGTCGCGGCGATGGCTTCCAAGCGCTCGCCCGCCGGCACGGCCAGCACGGCGCGACCTTCCATCGGGGCGGCCGACACGCGGGTGATCGGGCAGCGCAACCGCACGACATGCGCGGCCGATTTCAAATACGCGTCGACCTCGCCCACGGCGCCGTGGCGCCACAGGAAGGCGATATTATCCGGCGCTTCGCCCCAAATCGGCGCCGCACCCGGTGCCAACGCATCGCGCGGATCGACGATCGCGGGAAGCTCCTCCCACTCGGCCTCGATCGCTTCGATTGCGTCTTGCGCCTGGGCTTGCGTCGCTGCGATCACAAGCGCGACCGGTTCGCCGACATGGCGGGCGATCCCGTCGATCAGCACTTGGCGCGGCGTGAACGGCGCGTCGGCGCCGCCCGTGCGCTTCAGCGCGATCTTGCCGCCGGTGCGCAAGGGACCGAGATCCTTAGCGGTGAAGATCGCGACGACGCCCGGCATCGCTTTGGCGGTATCGACCGACAGGCGGGTCAATTTCGCATGGGCGTAGGGGCTGCGTAGAAAGCCCGCATGCAAACATCCCTCGGGAAGATTGTCGGCGGTGTAGCGCCCCTTGCCCAGCAACAGCCTGTCGTCTTCGATCCGCCCGCGCCGTTCAACCATCGTCATCGCTCCGCACCTTACGAGTTGGCCCATTAGACCCCCCCGGCGGCGTCCGCGACAACGATATTCAGGCGGCGGCGGCGAACTCGGCGGCTTCGGATTTCAGCCAATTCCGGAACAAGTCGACTTTTCGCAACCCTAACTTCGACGCCGGGCATACCAGCCAATAAGCGAAATCGATCGGGATCGCCTTGCCGAAGGGCTTGACCAAGCGCCCGGCGTCGAGATCGGCCGCCGCCAGCGAAGCTTTGGCGAGCGCCACGCCACGCCCCAGCACCGCCGCTTCGATGACCATGCTCGATTGGTTGAACTTGGGCCCGCGCGTGGCGTCGATATCCTTCGCCCCCGCCGCCTTCAGCCACATCGCCCAATTGGGGCAGGACGGATCTTCATCCGGCCCGTCGTCATGCAGCAGCGTGTGATGGCGCAGATCGTCCACACCCGACAGTGGAACCGCGCCGTTCAGCAGCTTCGGGCTGCACACGGGGAACACGGCTTCCTCCAGCAGACGTTCGCTGTTGACGTTGGGGTATCCGCCCGAGCCGTAGCGGATGGCAAGATCGACGCCGTCGCCATGGAAATCGCTGAGCGACATCGACGCGCCCACGCGCACATCGATGCCGGGATTGGCGGCCTGGAAGGTTTCGAGGCGCGGCAGCAGCCATTTCGCGGCGAACGAAGGCGCTACCGAAACGGTCAGCACGCCGGAATCGCCCAGATTGTCGATCTGCTCGATCGCGGCGGCGAAGCGTTCGAACCCGTCGCGAATGCCGGGCAGGATCGCCTGCCCCGCATCGGTCAGCAGAATGCCGTTCTTGGTGCGCAAGAACAGCGCGATCTGCAACTGGTCTTCCAGCGATTTCAAATGATGGCTCACTGCCGCCGGCGTGACGCTCAAATCATCGGCGGCTTTGGTGACGCTCATATGGCGCGCGACGGCTTCGAAAGCGCGCAACGCGTTCAGGGGTGGCAATCGACGACGCATGGCCACGACCATAGACGCAGCGCGCGCATTCTGTTCAGCAGAAATCCGAAACGGCGGCTCAAGTTTTCTTTGGATCCCGGGGCCGAATATTCCTCAGCCGGTGGCTTAGAACTCCTCAATTCACGGACACGACGCGCGGCGTTAAACCCGCCCTCCCTTTTGGAGGTCCGAGAATGTCGAAGCTCAATCGCCGCGCCCTGTTGGGCGGAATCGCCGCCGGTGCCGCCGCCCTCGCCGCCCCGGCCATCGCGCAAAGCCGCGTCGTCGTGCGCGCGGGCTATATCCCCGTGCTGGGCGGCGCGCCGTTGTTCGTCATCGATAAGGACGGCTGGGCGCGCGATGCGGGCATCGATCTGCGCCTCGTGCAGTTCGACAGCGGCCCCAACATGATTCAGGCGGTCGCATCGGGCACGCTCGAAACCTATTGGGCGGGCGTCGCCCCGCTCGCCGTCGCGCGCGCCAAGGGCCTCGATATCCGCGTCGTCGCCGCGACGGCGACCGAGGAACTCGCCTTCGTCGCGGGCGGCCGCCTGCGCGAAGATATCGACGCCGCCAACGGCAACGCCGCCGCTGGTTTCAAGCGCTTCTTCGACGCGACCAAGAAGGCCGCGCGCGTCGCGACACAACCCGCGGGCTCGGTGCCGAACGTGACCTTGCAGCATTGGCTGTGGGAAGTCGCGAAGATCGACCGCGCGCATGTCGAGATCGTGCCGATGGGCATCGACGCCACGCAGCAAGCGCTGCTCGCCAAGGCGGTCGATGGCGCTACGGTGCGCGAGCCCGCGCTCACGATTATTCTGGATCGCGACAAGGGCGCCAAGCTGATCGCCTCGGGCGGCCAAATGCTGACCGACCAGCCCGGCGGCGTGTTCGCCGTGACCGGCGCCTTCGCGAAGTCGAACGAAGCGGCCGTGCAGAAGCTCGTTGATCTCACTGTTCGCGCGACCGATCTGCTGATCAACCAGCCCGAACGCGCCGTGCCGTCCATCCTGGCCGTGCTCGGCCGCGGTATCGTCGACGACGCCACGGTGCTGCGCGCCTTGCGCTCGCCCGGGTCCAAATTCACCGCCGATCCGAACAAGATCGTCAAATCGACGCAAGCGCTGCTCGAATACCAGGTGAAGGTCGGCGCCAACGACCGTGTACCCCCGCTGGACGGGCTGTTCGACGACAGCTATTTCCGTAAGTCGCCGCGTCTGTCGGGTTGATCAAGATGACCGACGCGGCTTTGCCGTCGATCCCGGAATCCCCTTCGCGCACGAGCGCGAAGGGGCGTGCGCGTCTTGGTAAGGCGACACTCGGTCTTGGCGGTCTGGCGATCTTCCTGTTGCTGTGGGAAGCGGCACCGACGCTCGGCCTGATCTCGCCGCTGCTGCTGCCCCCGCCTTCGTCGCTGCCCGGCGCCTTCTGGCGCGACGTGCAAAGCGGCGCTTGGCATCAGGCGATCCTCGCCAGCCTGTCGCATTACCTGCTCGGCCTGTCGCTGGGCTCGGGCCTTGGCGTGGGCTTGGGCGTTTGGGCGGGCGTGTCGCCGCGTTTCGAAGCCGCGACGTCTTATATCGTGCGAATCCTGCGCCCGATCCCCGGCCTCGCCTGGGTCCCCTTCGCGATCATCTGGTTCGGCGTCAGCACCGGCGGCGCCACGTTCATCGTCGCGGTCGGCGTATTCTGGATCAATTTCTTCGCGGCGATCGCCGCCGTGCAAGCGGTCGATCGCGATCTGATCGAGGTCGCCGACGCCTTCGGCCATCGCTCGATCGGCGCCAAGCTCGCCAAGATCATCCTGCCCGCCGCCGCCCCCGGCATTCTCGGCGGCTTGCGCACCGGCTTGGGCCAAGCGTGGATGGCCGTCGTCGCCGCCGAATTGTTCGGCGTGCCGGGCTTGGGCCAGCGCATGATGCAGGCGTCCAGCTTGCTCGCGACCGAGATCGTCGTCGTCTACATGCTGACCATCGCGGCTCTTTACGGGCTGTGCGATTACCTGTTCGTGCTGTGGCGCGACGCTTTGTTGAAGTGGAAGCCATGACCGCCGCCATCACCCTCGACCGTCTGGGTCTATCCTTCGCCGGTGCGGATCGCACGACGCCGATCTTCGAAGCGTTCGATCTGCGCGTTTCGCGCGGTGAGTTCGTCGCCATCGTCGGCCGCTCCGGCGTGGGCAAATCGACGCTGCTGCGCATCCTCGCCGGGCTCGCCCGCCCGAGTGCGGGCAGTTTCGATCTGAACCTCTCCGACAAAACGGGGACACGCCCGACGGCGTTGGTGTTCCAGGATTCGCGCCTGCTGCCGTGGCGGCGCATCCTCGCGAATGTCGAACTCGGTCTTGAAGGTTTGAATCTCAGCAAGCCCGAACGCCGCCAGCGCGCCGAAGACGCGCTCGCCCTTGTCGGCCTCGCCGACCAGGCCGGGAAATGGCCGCATCAGCTTTCGGGCGGTCAGCGCCAGCGTGTGGCGCTCGCGCGCGCCCTCGCGGTCGATCCTGATCTGCTCCTTATGGACGAGCCGTTCGCCGCATTGGACGCGATCACGCGCCGCTTCCTGCAAGACGAATTGCTGCGCATCCGTGCCGCAACCGGCAAGACGATCCTGTTCGTCACGCACGACGTGGACGAAGCGCTCTACCTCGCCGATCGCGTGGTGCTGCTCGCGGGCTCGCCTGCCCGGGCACGCCTCGACCGCCGGATCGACGCAGCGCATCCGCGCGCGCGAGATGCGGTCGCGTCGTCCGACCTCGCCCAGGACATTCACCGCGCACTCGAGGCTTAGTTCGCGAGCGAGCCTTGCGTGCTGCCCTTCACCAGGAAGGGCTCGAGCAGCAGGAACAGCACCAGCATCGGCAGCAGCGATACGGCCGAGGCGGCCATAAGCGCGCCCCACTCGACGAGATACTCGCCGGTGAAGGATTGCAAGCCCACGGTCACGACCCAATTGTCGGGCTTGGAGTTCAGCGTGCGCGCGAAGACGAGATCGGCCCAAGTGACGATCGCGATATAGGCCGACGCGGCCGCAAGGCCCGGGGCCGCCAGCGGAAGAACGATATGGCGGAAGGCCTGCCATTCGTTGCAGCCGTCGATCATCGCGGCTTGTTCCAGCTCGCGCGGGATCGCGTCGAAAAACCCTTTCAGCAGCCAGGTCGCGAACGGCACGGCGGTCGCCGAATTCGCCAGGATGACGCCGAGCTTCGATTCGATCAGTCCCGCCTTCGAGAACAGGATGAAGAACGGGATGATGATCAGCGACCCCGGCAGCATCTTGCTGGCGAGCAGCCCAAACCCCATCGCCTGCTGCGCCTTGGTGCGGAAGCGCGACAGCGAATAGCCGGCCATCGCGCCCGTCGAAATCGTGATCGCCAGCGTGCCCGCCGTGATCATCATCGAATTCGAAATCCAGGTCAGCAGCGGCTTGCGCGCGAATACCTCGAAATACGCCGCGAAAGTGATTTCGTCCAAGGGCGGCAGCAGCGGCGGATTGCGCGACAGCACGATCTCCGTCGGCAGGATCGAAGTGATGACGATCCAATAGAACGGGAACAGCACCACGACGAGGCAGATCAGCGACGTCGCGAGCAGCAGATACGGGCGCCAGACCGGGACGGGCATCAGTGGAAATCCTTTCGGCCCCAGCGCATCGCGAGATAGGCGAGGCACGCGCACAAGATCAGCATCAGCACGCCGATCGCCGAGGCTTGCCCCATGCGGAAGAATTGGAAGGCTTCTTCGTAGACCAGCAGCGACAACGTTTGCGTGGCGCGGGACGGGCCGCCGCCTGTCGTGGCGAAGACGAGGTCAAAATCCTTCACCACCCATAGGCCTTGCAGCACGAGGGCCAGCGCCGCGGCCCCGCGAATGCCGGGCCAAGTGACGTTGCGGAAAATTTGGAACGGGCTGGCGCCGTCCACGCGCGCGGCCTCGTAAAGCGTTTGCGGCACGGACTGCAACGCGGCCAGCAGCGTCAGCGCGAAGAACGGGAAGCATTTCCAAATCGTCGGCAGGATCACCGCGAACAACGCCGTATCGGCATGGACGAACCAGGCGATATCTGTCGCGGCGAGGCCGATCTTGCGCAATTGCGCGTTCACCACGCCGTAGGAGGAGTCGAACATCCACAGGAAAGCGATCGCCGCGACGACGCCGGGCACGGCCCAGGGCAGCAGCATCATGCTGCGGATCCAGCGCCGTCCGGGAAAGTCGCGGTTAAGCAGCAACGCCAGCAGCAAGCCGATCAGAAACGCCGGCGCGATCGTGCCGACGGCGTAGACGACCGTGACGCCGGCCGAATGCCAGACCACGTCGTCGGTCAAGGCACGCCAGTAATTGCCGAAGCCGATCGGCAAACGGTCGAGGCGCGCGACGTTCGGCGCACGCCCCACCCGCAAGCTCGTCTCCAGCACCATGTAAAGCGGGTAGACGATCAACCCCGCCACGAGCAGGAACGCGGGCGCCAGAAGCCCGTACGCGATATAGGTCTGACGCCGCGCGCCCATGCCCGTTGCCCTCAAGCCAGCGGCAGCGCGCGTTCCAGCTCGCGCTGGAGATTGGCGAGCACCGTGGCCGTGGCTTCGTCGGTCGAGATCAGCCGCATCATCGCGCGGCCGAACAGCGACGCGTACTCGTTATAGCCTTCCTGCAACGCCGCGTTCGTCGGGAACACCGACACGGCCGAAGCCGCCGCGTCCATGACGATCTTGAGATGCGGCAGACGCTGCGCGGCGTCCGCCGGCAACGCGCCGCGGCGCGGGGCCGGTGCCGCCGACTTCAAGATGTACTCGGACTGCCATTTCGGCGAGGCGGCGAGTTCGATGAACTTCCAAACCAGATCCTTTTTGTTGGCCGCGAGATTGGCCGGCATATGGATCGAGTTCGACGTGCCGCCCGTCTCCTTCGGGAAGGGAACGCGCGCCACCTTCAGCGAGGCGCGCACAGCTTCGGGCGCGCGCTCGACGAAGGCCCAGATCCACGGCCCGTCGCGCAAGAACGCGGCCTTGCCGTCGATGAACAGCTGGCGGCCGGTCGCCGAGTTCATGCCCGGGGGCGCGTTGCGCATCGAACGGCGATACTGCTCGACGACCGCCACGACCGCCGGATCGGTGAAGGCGTATTTGCCGCCCTTCACCCAATCGAGGCCCTGCCCCATCAGCCACGTGCCCGCTTCGACGATCAAATTGGGATGCTCGACCGACGTGGCGACGAGGCCGAATTGACCTTGATCGCGCTTGGTCGTCTTCTCGATGGCGTTGAGCCATTCCGCCGGGGTCGTCGGCACGCCCACGCCCGCTTCGTTGAGAAGCTTTTCGTTGTAGTAGAGCACCGAGCCGTAGCCCATGAGCAGCACGCCTTGGGTCTTGCCGTCCCAGCGCATGTCGCCCTGCAACGGCGTCCAATTCTGCAGGATGTCGGTCTTGGCGATGCGATCGTCGATCGGCGCCAGCCAGCCTTGCGAGGCGAAGGCCGCGAAATTGCGCGTCGGCAAATGGACGATGTCGGGCGGGTTGTTGCCCGCGAACCGCACCGTCTGCTGCTGGACGTATTGCGCGAAGGGGATCGAATAGAGATTGATCTTCACGCCCGGATTGGCGCCTTCGAACTCGGCGATCAGCGCCTTCCACCACGTGGACACGCCGGGTTCTTCGGCCTGCCAGGACGGGAAATCGAGCGTGATCGGCGCTTGCGCATGGCCACGCGGCATGGCCGCGAGCGTGGCGGCGGCGGTACCGGCCGCAAGTAGCGTACGACGTTTCATGGTTTCCTCCTTTTGAGCGTTTTTTCGACTTGTTTGATATCGGCGATCAGGCGATCGGCCTCGTCGAGACCGAATTGCGTGGGCGTGTGGAACGGCGCCTTCTCGAAAATCTGCGTCAGCCCCAGGCGTTGCGCCATCAGGCGTTTCCCGTAGGCGACGAGGCCGGGCAGCGAGCGCGTCATGAACACGATCAGCGGCAACGCGGTCGCATGCAGCCGCTTGGCGTTTTCGATGCGCGCGGGATCGCCGCTTTGGAAATCCTCGAACAGCGCGACCTGCAATGCGACGCAATCGGGGGCCGGGATCAGCCCCGCTCCGCCGCTGCGCAGCAGCGACAGGAATTCGATCCCGCCATGGCCGCCGAACGCGTCGACGCCGCCGCCCAGCGCATCGAGCACACGCGCGATCTCGACCGACCAGCCTTCGGCCTTCAGCAAGCGAATATTCGGATGCGCCTTGCAGACGTCGACCAGCGCTTCGGGCGACAGGAAGGACGGCAGATTGACCGGATTGTTCTGGATCGCGACCGGCAGATCGACCTTATCGGCGATCCCGCCGAAATGGCGTTTCAATTCTGGCTCCGGCACTTTGGGGCCCGGCGGCGGTTGCAGGATCACCCAATCCGCACCGGCGCTCTTCGCGTCCTTTGCGAATTGCACCTGCCCCGCCACATCCGGCTCCGCGATCGTCACCGCATAGGGTACGCGTTTGGCGATCTTCTTGCCGACGACGTGAACGAGATGCAGCCGTTCGGCCGTCGTCATCTTGTTCACTTCGGTGACGAGGCCCAGCACCGTGATCCCGTGCGCGCCCGCGTCGAGGCAATGCGCGACCTGGGCTTCCATCGCCGCATCGTCGAGTGTGCCGTTCTCGCGGAAGAATGCGTAAAGGACGGGATAGATGCCGGAATAGCGCATCGCCTAGCCGATCACGTAATCGAACACGGACGAATGCGGCTCGACGCCGAGGCCAGGACCTTCCGGCAGGATGTAATGGCCCTTCTCGCAGCCCATCTTGCCGGTCACGAATTTCAGATTCTTGTCGAAGATCGAGTGCTGATATTCGTGATACGGCACGCGCTTCAACGCCGATGTCGCCTGCAAGCTCGCCGCCATGAAAATGCCGATGCCGATCGACGCATGTGGGATCGTGTCCACATGGAAGGCGTGGGCCAAGCGCCCGATATGCAGGAACTCGGTGATGCCGGTATGGCCCATCTCGGGCTGGATGATCGTCATCGTGCGCTTTTCGAAGCGCGGACGATATTCGAACACCGTGCGCAATTCCTCGCCCAGCGCCAGCGGGCAGCCGATGCCGCGCGCGACGATGGTCTGGCCTTCGAGGTCTTCGGGCTCGCACGGCGCTTCGGCGAAATAGAGGTTGTATGATTCGAGACGCCGAATGAGGCGCACCGCTTCCGCCGACGTGAACTTCCAATGCAGATCGACCATCAGATCGATCCCCGGCCCGACCGCTTCGCGCAGCGCCGCCATTTCGGCGACGATGCCTTCGTCGGACACGGCCGCCGCGAACTTGATGCCCTTATAGCCCTTGCGCACCCATTCGACCGCCAAGTCGCAGCGTTCCTTCAGCGTCGCCTTGGGCAGGCCCGAGACGTAAGCGGGCAACGATGCATGGCGGCGTCCGCCGAGTAGCGTCGAGACGGGCAGGCCCGTCTGCTTGCCGTAGAGATCCCACACGGCGATATCCACGCCCGCGAGGCTATCGACATAGTACCCGCCGAAGAAGCCGCGTACGCGCATTAGGTCGTAAAGGTCTTCGTGCAGCACCACGGGCTCGGCCGGGTTGCGGCCGACCATCACGGGGCCGAGCACGTCGTCGATGATCGCCTTCACCGCATGGGGTGCAACGATGCCGTAGGTCTCCCCCCAGCCGATTTTGCCGCTTTCCGACGTGATCTTGATCAGCATCGACATGTCGCTGCTGGGATAGATCGAGCGATTGCCCTTGCGGATCAGGTAGCCCTTTTCGTTGATCTTCTCGCCCTCGCGCAACGGTCCGAGATACGGCACGTCGCGCGGGATGGAGATGATGAAGGTCTCGACCTTCTTGATCGCGTCGAAGCTCATTGCGCGGCCTCGCGAACCGGATGGCGGTTGAACAGATCGGCGGCTTCGGCGATCAACGCGGCGAGTTCGACATTGTCGCCCGTATCGGGAACGGGCCCGGCGGCGCGCGACGCGTTGGAGCCGACTAGGCCGCGCGCTTGCAGCACGGTCTTGGTCATGCGCACGCGGAAGGTTTGCTGGAACAGCAGCAGCGGCAGCGTGCGCGAATAGAGATAGCGGGCTTTCTTCGTATCGCCCTTCTCGAACGCACGCACGATATCGACATGCACGTCGGCCATTTCGGTCGCGGGCATCGTGCCCGCAGCGCCGCGCACGAGTTCGTCGATCAGATAACGCGCACCCGCGCCGCCGAACACGCCGTCGAGCTTGCCGCCCGCCGCCGCGAGGATCTTCGTCACATGCTGGCCGCAGGGCAGCGTTTCTTCCTTCACGTAGCGTACGGTCGGCACGCCCAGCGCCACCTGCACGACCGCCTCGGGCTTCAAGCCCGCCCCGTTGGGGGCGGGCGCGTTCTGCAACATGATCGGGATCGGGCAGTTCCTGGCGATTTGGGCGTAGAACGCGATATGCGCCGCCACGTCCTGCCCCGCTTTCGCCGGCGCCATGATCATCGCGGCCGACGCACCGGCCTCCGCCCCTTCGCGCGCACGCGCCGCGGCTTCGTCCGGATCGGCAGCACTCGCCCCGACGACGAACTTGATGCGTCCGCGCAACGCCTTGCCCAATGCCACGACCGCTTCTTTGCGTTCCTGGGGCGTGAGCGTTTCCACCTCGCTCGCCATGCCGGGATAGACGAAGCCATCGGCGCCGGATTCGATCGCGAATTCCAGCAGTCGCAGCAGCGACGCCGTATCGACGGCCCCTTTCGCATCGAACGGCGTGGGAAGAACGGGGAAGACGCCTTTCAGTTTACTCATTTCACGGCTCCGGCGGTCACGCCTTGGATGAACCAGCGTTGCAGGAATGCGAACGCGACGACGATGGGAGACGACGCGACCAGCGACGCGGCCATCGCCCCGCCCCAATCCGCGTTGACTTCGTTGAGATAGGACAGCAGCAGGCCCGGCCCGATCGTGCGCTTGTCCTCCGACACAATCAGCGTCAGCGAGTAGAGCAGATCGTTCCACGACCACATGAAGCCGTAGAGGAACACGGTGACGAGGGCGGGAACGGAGACCGGCAGCACGATCGTGTGGAAGATGCGCAGCTCCCCCGCCCCGTCGGCGCGCGCGGCTTCGATCAACTCGCTCGGCACCTGGGTGAAGTAGCTGTAGAGCATGTAGGTCGACACCGGCAGCGCGAACACGATGTAGGACAGCGTGAGGCCGAGATGCGTGTCGATAAGGCCCAGTTCCGTGACCAGCGGATAGAGGCTGATCAGCAGCAGGCCGAACGGGAACACCTGCGCCGACAGCAGCAGCAGCATGGTCATACGCCGCCCGGCATAGCGGAACTTGGCGAAGGAATAGCCCGCATACATGGCCAGCATCGTGTTGAGCGCCGCCGCCGAACCCGACACGACCAGACTGTTGCGCAGCTGATCGAGCAAACGGCCGCGCCCGAACGCCGTGACGAAATTGTCGAGGACCGGCGCGTTCGGCCACAAGGTTGGGATGATCCGATAGAGCTCGGCGTTGCCCTTGAAGGCCGAAATCGTCAGCCAATAGATCGGGAAGAACAGGAACAACGCGATCGCGCCGAGGACCAGCGTGAAAACGACACGTGCGCTGGGCGAAGAAAGATCGAGCATCACACGCCCCGCAACAGATGACGCAGATAATAGGCTGCGGCCGGCAGGATCGTCGCGACCCACAGCAAGCCGATCGCCGAGGCGAGGCCCGTATCCCACTGATCGAAGGCGCGGCGATAGACCTCGATCGACAGCACGGCGGTCGCGCGCACGGGGCCGCCGCCGGTGAGCGCGTAGATCGTGTCGAAATGCTGCAAATTGCCGATCACGCCCAGCACGATCACGACCAGCAACACCGGCCGCAGATGCGGCAGAACGTGATCGCGCAGCACGGGCCAGTTGCCAGCCCCATCGACGCGCGCGGCTTCGATTTGCTCGCGGTCGAGGCTTTGCAGGCCTGCTAGGAAGAAGGTCATGAACAGCGGGATCGACAGCCACACTTTGGTGACGACGACGGCGGCCATCGCGCCGTTGGGCGTCGACAGCCACGCGGTCGGATGGTCGATAAGCCCCAGTTCGAGAAACAGCGCGTTCAACAATCCGTAGCGGCTGTTGAAGATCCAGCCCCACACGAACGCCGACACGGTCGACGGCAGCACCCAGGGGATCAGCGAGATCGCGCGGATCGCCCCGCGGCCCCGGAACGGCTGGTTCAGAATCATCGCCCAGGCGAAGCCGAGCAGAACGGTGAAACCCGTCGCCAGGCCGACATAGATGCCGGTCGTGACGAAGCTGCCGAGAATCTCCGGCGTGGACAGGATCATCCGGAAATTGTCGAAGCCGATGAATCGCGGCACCGGCGTTTGCAGATCGTAGCGCGTGAACGCGTAGCCGAGTGCGCGCAAGAATGGCCACGCGATCACCGTCGCGAACGCGATCAGGGCGGGTGCGAGGAACAGCAGCCCGACGCGCCGCTCCCCCGCTTTCAGCCCGCCCCATCGCGCGGCGGCCGAGATGCGCGGCGGCGGCATTTCACCGCCCGCCGCCGCGTTTCCCGTGACTTGCGTCATGCCCGCCTCAGCCCCGGCGCGCCATCGACTGTTCCATACGCGACTGTATGGCGTCGACCGCGGCATTGGCGTTCTTCTGGCCGAGCAGGGCCGCCTGCATTTCCTCGCTGAGGATCGTCGAGAGTTCCGGCCCGTTCGACCACACGCCGATCTCGTGTTTGCGCGTGACGCCGACAGCAGCCGCCCAATCCTTGAGGAAGTTGTCGTTGCGCACGATCGCCGAGTTGCGACCCGACTTGGTGGTCGGCAAGCCGCCGAGCTGCAACGGCAGCGTCGTCTGCACGCCGTCCGACAGGAAGTTGCGCATCCAGCGCACGACGGGCGCGTCCGCCGCCACCGGCGAAGTCGCGAACATCGAGATCACTTGGCCCCATTCGACCGAACGCGGGGAATCGCCCGCGCGCAGAATCGGCGTCTTCATCGGCAGCACGAACGCGTCGGCCGCTTCGCCGCGACCGGAGAAGCTGCGCGCAAACGTGCGCGCCGCCGGCGCGTCGATGTAGAAGGCGCAAGTCCCTTGCGCGAACAGACGGCGCGCATCGGGGCGATCGATTTCCGGCGCCACCAGGCGATCGCGCATCAGACCGGCGATGAATTCGAACGCCGCGCGGGTCGCGGGCGAGTTCGCGACGACCTTTCCTTCGTCGTCGACCAAGCGGCCGCCATGCGCCCAGACGAGCAGCATGAGGTCGAGCGGGATCGAGCTCGGGTTCTTGGTCGCCATGCCGAACGGCACCGAGTTGGGCACCTTGTCGCGCACCGCGAGCAACGCGGCGCGGAACTCGTCGATCGTCTCCGGCACCTTGGCGATACCGGCCTTGGCCATCACTTCCTTGTTGGCGACGAAGCCGACCGAACCGGAGATCAACGGCAGGCCGACCAGCTTGTTGGCGACGAGGCCGAGACCCAAGGCACCCGGATCGACCGCCTCTTCGATCGACGCACGGCCGAGCACCGCGCCGAGATCGACGGTTTCCTGCATCTGGGCGATCGCGGGCAGCCAGCGATCCTGGATCTGCGCCGTCTGCGGCAAGGTGCGCGAGCGTTGGCGCAGCAGGATGTTACGCTGCATGTCGCCCCAGGCCGAGCCGATCGGCTCGATCGTGATGCCGCTCGAACCCTTGAAGTCCTCGACCACCTTCTGAATGAACGGGCGGTTGGGATCTTCGGCGAAATTGAAGCTCATGAAAGTGACGTTCGCGCCCTGCGCGCGAACGATCGACGGCATGGCGAGCGACGCCGCACCGGCGGCCCCCAACGCGACGAAGTTTCTGCGATTGATCTTCATGTTTCCTCTCCCAAGTTGGGTTTGTCGTTGTTGGTTCGCGGCTAAACGACGCCGCCGTCGATCACGTAGGTCTGACCCGACGCGCGGCGGGCTTCCGCCGACGCAAGCCAGAGGGCGAGCCGCGATACGTCCGCGGGCTCCAGCGGTTCCTTGATGCACTGACGTTCCAGATAACGCGCGAGCTTGGCCGGATCGTCGGCCTGCGCGCGCGCGGTTTGCTTCTCGGTCCAGATCATGCCGGGGGCGATCGAATTGACGCGAATGCCCATCGATCCGAATTCGCGCGCCAGCGATTTGGTCATGCCCATCACCGCGGATTTGGCGGTCGTATAGGCGATCAAGCCGGGTGCCCCGAACATCCAGGAAATCGAGCCGAGATTGACGATCGATCCTCCGCCCGCGGTTTGCATGCCCGGCGCCACGGCTTGCGCCGCGAAAAATTGATGGCGCAGATTGACCGCCATGCGGTCGTCCCAATAATCGGGTTCGACCTGATCGGCGGGCAAGCGCGCGTCGTCGCCCGCGTTATTGATCAACACGCGGAAGGCACCCAGCTTCGACGCGAGATCGGCGATGCCTTGACGCAAGGCCGCGACATCGCGCAGATCGATCTTCAACGTCGCAATACCGGACGCGCCATCGCGCTTCGCATCGGCGGCAATTTGCGCTAAGCCCGCTTCGTTGATGTCGATCAGGCCAAGATTCGCCTTCTGGCGCGCGAAATGCGCGGTCAGCGACGCGCCGATGCCCGACGCCGCCCCCGTGATCAGCACAGGCAGATTTTCGAGATCGGGATAGATGGCGCTCATGCGCTCACCCGCAAACCGTCGGCCGAGAAGCGATGGATGTCGTTGGCATCGATCGTCAGGCCGACGCGCGTGCCGATCGAAACATCGTTCCGCCCGTCGAGGCGCACGATCACGGTTTCGGGCGCGCCCTCGACGATCACATGGGCGAACAGATCGCTGCCCAGATGTTCGACTAGCCGCACATCGCCCGAAAGCTTGGCATCGCGGGTATCGACCAGCTTCAAATCTTCGGGGCGCAGCCCCACTTCCGCCGCGCGGTCGCCCAGCAAGCCGCCTTGCAGCAGATTCATGCGCGGCGAGCCGATGAAGCGTGCCACGAAGCGGTTGGCGGGTTTGCGATAGAGATCGAGCGGCCGGCCGACTTGTTCGAGGCGGCCCGCATTCATCACCACGATCTTGTCGGCGAGCGTCATCGCTTCCGTCTGGTCGTGGGTCACGTAGATCATCGTCGTGCCCAGGCGCTGCTTCAGCGCCGCGATTTCCGCCCGCATATCGACACGCAGCGAGGCGTCGAGATTGGACAGCGGCTCGTCGAACAGGAAGATGCGCGGCTCGCGCACGATGGCGCGCCCGATCGCCACGCGCTGGCGCTGGCCGCCCGACAATTGGCGCGGCTTGCGATCGAGCAACGGCGTCAGGCGCAGAATTTCGGCGGCGGCGGCCACGCGCTTGTCGATCTCGGCGCGCGGCGTATCGGCCAAACGCAGCGCGTAACCCATGTTTTGAGCCACGCTCATATGCGGATAGAGCGCGTAGGATTGGAACACCATCGCGATGCCGCGCTTGGCGGGCGGCACGTCGTTGACGATCTCGCCGTCGATGGCGAGCGTGCCTTCGTCGATTTCGTCGAGGCCGCAGATCAGCCGCAGCAGCGTGGATTTGCCGCAGCCCGACGGGCCGACGAATACGGTGAACTCGCCGTCGCCGATATCGAGATCGATGCCGTGCAGCACCTTGGCGGGGCCGAAACTCTTCTTGATGCCGGAAAGCTGAAGACGCGCCATTTATGATTCACCCTGCGAACGGCGTATCGGCTTGGCCGCGCACGCCGGCGCGCAACGCGAACACGCCGCCCGACAGCGGCGCCTCCGCGAGCTGGCGTTGCGACATGCGGATACGCGCCGTCGTAATGTAAAGTGTCGAAAGATCGGGCCCGCCGAAGCAGCAGCTCGTCGGCCGGGGTACGGGCAACGTGACCACGCGATCGACCTTGCCGTCCGGGTCGTAGCGGGTCACGCACCAGCCGTCCCAATGCGCACTCCACACGAAGCCTTCGGCGTCGACCGTCAGCCCGTCGGGGATGCCCGCATTCTCCGGCAATTGCACGAAGACGCGACGATTGGCGATATCGCCGCTGTCGATATCGAAATCGTAGACATAGATGCGCCGCGTGCCTGAATCGGCGAAGTAGAAGCGCTTGTCGTCCGGGCTCCAGCCCAGGCCGTTGGAGATGTGGAACCCCTTCCCCATCGTCGCGACCGAACCGTCCGGGTCCAAGCGATAGAGCGCCCCTTCGCCGGGCGACGTCGTAATCGCCAGCGTGCCCGCCCAGAAACGCCCGCGCCGATCGCATTTGCCGTCGTTGAATCGGTTGCCGGGCTTGCCCGCTTCGGGGTGTGCAATCGGTGTCAGCGTGTCCGACGACCAATCGAAGGTCTTGAAGCCGTTCTGCGTCGCCGCAAGGAAACCGCCGCGCGCGCGCGGCACGGCGGCACCGATCAATTCGGGCATCGGCTTCGACACGAACTGGCCGCTTTCTGGGTCCGCGAGGATCACCGACGGCGCCAAGATATCGACGAACAGCAAGCGCTTGTCCGCGGCCGACCACACCGGGCCTTCGCCCAGGAAGCAGCTCGACGGAACGGCGCAGCGCAGATCGTCGCGCTCGGGCCCCAACGGGCGGGGATTAATGGAAATCGACATGGCGAGCTGGCCGACATTGCCCGAGACGCGGCGCGCGGCTTCGATCGCGTCGCGGCCCAGGGCGTGAAGCCGGTCCACGCCCATGCGATAGGACGGTCCGACGATCGCGATCGCGCCGATGGCGATCGCGCGGTGATCGAAAATGGGCGCGGCGACCGAGCTGATATCGGCATGCTGCTCGCCGAACGAAACGGCGTAACCGCGCCCCTTGGTGAGTTCGAGTTCGCGCGCGAATTCGATCGGATCGACGATCGTGTTCGGCGTGAAACGTTCCAATGACAGGCGACTCACCATCGTTTGCCGATGCTGGGGATCGAGATGGGCGACGATCGCCTTACCCGCCCCGCTGGCATGGGCGGCGACGCGCGCACCGACGCCGAGCCCCAGGCGCACGGCCTGGGCGCTGTCGCGCTGGTCGATATAGAGGACGGAGGTGTCATCGAGCACGGCGAGGCGCACCGCCTCCCCGGTCAAATCCGCAAGCCGGGCGAGTTCGGGCGCCGCCGCACCGCGCAGATCGAATTCGTTCCACACGCGATGCGCCATGCGGAACAGGCGGAAACCGAGGCGATAGGTCTGATCGCGTTCGTCGACGCGCAGCAGCCCCGCCTCGACCAATGTCGCCAACATGCGATGCGCGGTCGGCTTGGACAGGCCCGATTGCTCGGCGATCTCGACGAAGCGCAGCGGCTTGTCGCTTTCGGCGACGATGTCGAGCAGCGACAGGCCCCGGCGCAGCGCTTGCGCGCCCGGGATTTCCCGCGCGGCTTCGCCGTCACCATTCTCGACCACGCTGAGCGTACGACCGGACATTTCTCTCCCGTTGCGGCGTGTTCCCGCCGCCGGAGTTCCATATGACGGATATCAATTTCATGTCAATGCGGCAATCGCAGAAAGCCGAGCGCGAGCGAAGCGCTACAATGACTTTATTTTTATTTTTCATTGAATTATGTCGTATTCATAAAGTGAATTAGCAAATCATAGCCGACGACCCCACGCATCTTGCGGTAAGGGGTCGGGACCGACGACATTGCGGAATCGAAGCCCGGTCCTGCTGAATCCCGCCGCGACGGACACGAGCATCGGCCGGCACGATCGCGGGTTTGATCGCAGTGATTCAGCGCGATTTCGCCGGACGCTCGCGCAAATAGCGCAGCAAGCCCGGGTGATAATCGACGACGCGGTTCTCGTTCAAAAACTCGACGCGCGTCTCGCTCGCGAAAGGATGGATATCCGCGGCGGGATCGGCCGTATCCAAGATCGCCTTGACGATCGCGAACGCCGTTTCCTCAGGCAGGTCCTTGTTCACGACAAGCAAATTCCACGACGCGACCGTGGCGAAAGGCCGCGCCTGTCCGCGATAGGTATTCGCCGGCACGATCGCGGGCGTGAGATAGGGATAGCGTTCCGTCAATCCCGCGATATCCCATGCGGATAGCCCGATCACCCGTGCCCCGCCCTTTTCGGTCACTTCGGCGATGGCGGGGATGGGGCTGCGCGCGCCCACCCACAACGCGTCGATCCCGCCGTCGAGCAACGCCGCCCCCAGATTGGCGATCGTCCCGTTGACGAAAACAGGCTTGAGAAAAAGATCCTTCGCGGCGACGGCGAACAACAATTCGTCGGTGCCGCCCGCCGGCCCGACGCCGACGCGCTTGCGATCGAGATCCAGAATGCGGCCGATATCCGAATTGTCCCGCACCGCGATTTGGTATGTGCTGCGGAACGCGGGCAGCAATGCACGGATATTCGCGTAGTTGCGCCCTTGCGCGAAACCCGTCGACGTCGCCGCCTCCTGCACCGTCGGCAAAAAAGCCAAACCGATCGCATTCGCGTCGCGCTGTACGGCTGTCAGATTGGCGATCGATCCGCCCGACTCCACGGCGCGCATGCGCAACGCGGGATCGCGGCTAAGAAACGAAGCCAAGCCTTGCGCGTAAGGCAGGAATGCGCCGCCCGCAGCCCCGCCATAGAGCGACAATTCGCCGCCGCCTTGCGCGCGTGCCGGACTTTGCGACACGAGGGCCGCGAAAGCGGCCATGATCAACACGCAATGCTTGAAACGATCGAAAAGCATAACGACGATCATATCCGGAAACATTTCGTCCGGCATCAGCTAGTTCGATCGATCGTTTCGAACGGCCGAATTCGTTCCTTCACGGACCCGAAACTGGCGGCCGCACCGCATGTATTCTTGCGACTGGATGGGGTGTCGCGGTGTCCGTTTGCCTTGACGGTGACCGGCACGCCCGCCAATTGAGCGTCGCATGACCGACGTTATCTATGACTCGACGAATGGCCGTTTCAATTGGCCGATGATCGCCAGCGAGCCCGTGCGCGCGCTCGCGTCGCATTGGTCGACATTGACCAAGAATGGACAAGCGCCGTTGCGCGAGCGCTTCACGCCGCTCGACCTGCCCGCGCGCGCGTGGAAGAATCTGTTCCTGATGGATATTTGCCCGCAGTCGCGGGAGTTCATCGTGCGCGTTCACGGAACTTATTTGGTCGAGGCGACCGGCGCGGATCTTACCGGCCGGCGCATGAACGAGACGGAAATCCCCGGCAGCACGCGCCGCGCGCTATACGGACTTCTGCAACGCATCGCCGATGTCGGCGCGCCGCAATATTACAAAGGCCAGACATTGTTCAGGCCGCCGAACTGGATGCGCGACGTCGAACAAGCTTTGTGCCCGCTGACGGACGAACGCGGCCGCGTCATATCGATCATCGGTGCGGCCGAGTTCGCGCCGATGGGCAAGCCCGCCGAAGCGGCCCTGGCCGAACTGTAGTCGCGCTTAGCCGTTCGACCAGGCTTGCGCGATCGCATCGGTCGTCGTGCGCCAAACGTCCGCGTGGGCGGATCCGATATGGCGCAGCGCGTTGCGCAACGCGCGCAGCCGGAAGGGTTGCCCCGCGACATAGGCGTGCAACGCGACGCCCATCACGAGACACGGCCCCGATGCCGCTTGGACGCGCATCTCGTCGAACTGCGCCACGATCATGTCGGCGAATTCCGACGCCGAATGGCGGCGCGCGACGATGGCGTTCGAATCGTTGAGCTCCTGCGGATACGGCACGGCGAGCAAATCGCCCGCGCGCGTCGTCAGCGCGACCGGTTGATCGTCCATGCACCAGTCGAGCGAATAGCCGAATCCCGCCTCGCGCAGCAGATCGGGGGTTTGCGCCGTCTCGGCGATCCAAGGCCCGAGCCAGCCTTGCGGCGGCTTGCCTTCATGCGCGGCGATGGCGTCGCGTGCATCGGCGATCAGCGCGCGTTCGCCCGCCGCGTCCAGCCCCGCCTGGCTTTCGCTGTTGGTGCGGCCATGCGCCACGATCGCCGCCCCCGCTTCGCGATAGGCGGCGACGAGCGGCGCGTGCCGATCGTAGATCGCGGAATTGACCAGCAGCGACGGCGGCAATCCGCATTCCTTGAACAGATCGAGCAAGCGCCACGCGCCGACGCGATTGCCGTATTCGCGCCACGACCAATTCAACACGTCGGGCTGGCCGGAGCCCGGCACGATATCCTCGCTCAAGCCCTCGCCGAAAGCGTAGCTTTCGAGATTGAGCGCCACATAGACCGCGAGCTTCGCCCCGCCCGGCCAAGCGCGGACGGGACGAAGGGGCAGCGGCGTGTCGTCGAACCGCCCCGGATGCGCCAATCGCTTCATCGCGTCACCCGAACGACAGTCGCGGCAACAGCAGCGCCATATCCGGCCAGATCCACAGCAGCCAAACCAGCAGCAGCATCATGAACAGGAACGGCATCGTGCCGGCGATCACTTCCGTGATCGTGCCCGTGCCGCGAATGCCTTGAACGACGTAGAGATTCATGCCGACCGGCGGCGTGATGAGCGCGAGTTCGGCCATCACCACCAGGAAAATGCCGAACCAGACGGGGTCGATCCCGATCGCCACGACCAGCGGGAACACGATCGGGATCGTGCCGATCACCATCGCCAGCGCGTCGAGGAAGCAGCCGAGAATCAGATAGAACACGGTCAGGATCGCGATCATCTGCCCGGGCGACGCGCCGATCGATTTGACGTAATTCGCCAGTGCCTGCGGCACGCCCATCAGGCCGAGGACGAAGTTCAAATAGAACGCGGCCGCCGCGATCAGCATGATCATCGCCGTGATCGATACGGTCGACACGAAGCTTTCATGCAGCATGCGGAAATTGAGCTTTCCGTAGCAGGCGGCCAGCGCAAGCGCCACGACGACGCCGATCGCGGCCGATTCCGTGGGCGTCGCCCAGCCCGCATAGATCGTGCCCATCACCGCGACGAAGATCGCCGCCGGCGGCAGCAGATCGACGAGGCGTCCAAGTCGAACCATCAACGGATCGCGCGCTTCGACCGGGCCGGCGAAGGCCGGGCGCCATTTGCACAGCACGATCACCACGAGCATGAACAGACCCGTGAGCACGAGGCCGGGCAACACACCGGCGGCGTATAACCGGCCGACCGACGTGTTGGTCATCGCACCGTAGATGATCATGTTGATGCTGGGCGGGATCAGAATGCCGAGCGTGGCGCCGGCCGCGACGGTGCCGAGCACCAAGCGCTCGTCGTAGCCCCGATTGCGGAACGCGGGCAGTGCCACCGTACCGATCGTCGCCGCCGTGGCGACGGACGATCCCGACACCGCCGCGAACATCGCCGAAGCGCCAATATTCGTGTGCAGCAACCCGCCGGGCAGCGGGTTCAGCCAATCGGACAGCGCCTTGTACATCCGGTCGGTGAAACCGCCGCGCACCAGAATTTCGCCCAGCAGTACGAACAACGGAATCGCGACGAGCACGAAATTATTCGTCGCCCCCCAGAACTGATTGCCGAAATTCATCACGGCCGGCGTGCCGAGGAAAAGAATGGCGCCGATCATGCTGATCGCGAACATGACGAAGGCGATATGCAGGCCGATCGCCATCAAGCCGATCAGCAACACGAAACCGATCAAAGCGGTCGAGGGATCGATCATCGCCCTTCCTCCTTGCGCGCTTCGAGTTCGGCGTCGACTTCGTCCTTGGCCGTCGCGGGACCGTAAAGCCGATTGAGACGGCGTCGATCCGCGACCAGCAGATAAAGCGAATGCGCGGCGTAAGCCGACGCGAAGATCGCGAACAGCCCGACGCCGAACAGCCATGTCGCCTGTGGAATCCACAACGGCGTCTGCAAAGGGTTGGTCGCGACGGAGCGGAACTCGATGCTTTCGGACAGCACGTCCTGGCCGCGATAAAGCGCGAACACCGCGAAGCCGGCGAGCGTTACCATCGCGATGGCGTTGAGCACCGCCTGCCAGAACGCCGGCATGCGGATCAAAAATACGTCGATGCGCGTATGGCCGCGCATGGCCATCGTATAGGACGCGCCGATGGCGGCGACGATGGCGAGCGCGTAGCCGCCGATATCGTCGATCCCTTGCAGGGAGAAGCCGAAGAATTTCCGCCCCACGATCTCGACCGTGATCGCGAAGGAAAGGATCAGAACACCGTAACCGCATAGGATCGCGACGAAGCGCGCGACCGGCACGGCGATCTTGCCGACGGGGTTTTCCATGGTCGTCCTCGAAAGATTTGGGGCGGTCCCGAACCGGACCGCCCCTTTCCTTAACGCGTGTTCAATCGATCTTGAAGCCGCGGACGCGGCCGACGGTCGCGTTCCACGTCGCCGTGCAGGTCGGATCGACCTTGTTGCAGGTCTCCTTCCAGATCGGCAGAACGACGGCCGTGACCGCCGCGTTGATCTTCTTCTCGTCGGCGGCCGAAACCTCGACGAGCTTCATGCTGTACTTGGTGCCCTCGACGCACGGATCCTTGCCGATATTGCAATTGATCGCGTCGCCGTTGGCGCGATCGGCCAGATCCCACATCTGATCCTCCATCTTCTTGAACTCGGCCAGCACCTTCGCCTGCATCGCGGGCGAATAGCGCTTCCAATGGTCGAGATTCATGAAGTGGCCCTGGACCGAGCCCGAGACCGACAGCGGCAGGAAGTACGAGGTGACTTCCGGCCATTTGCCCGAGTTGCCCGAGGTCGGCGAGGTCACGCCGCAATCGGCCACCCCGCGCTGAAGTGCGGGATAGACTTCCGAGAACTGCAGCGTCACCGGCGTGGCGCCGAGATTCTGGATCAGGGCGGCCATCGACGGCGTGAAGCTGCGGACCTTCAGGCCCTTCACGTCGTCGACCGTCTTGATCTCCTTGCTGCAATAGAAGACCTGGGGCCCGAACGGCCACAGCGTCATGACCTTGGCGTTGAACTTGGTCTGGAGACGCTGGTCGAACGCTTCGCGATAGGCGTCGACCGCCGTGCGCAGCTGCTTCATGTCGGTCGACACGCCGATCAAGTCGATGCCTTCGAAGAAGGGGTCGTCGCGCGAGGCCATGCCGATCTGCACCGACATCACGTCGAACGTGCCCGAACGCAGCAGGCGCAGCGCGTCCGCCGCCTGGACGTTCACCACGTCCATCGGGTTGTAGTTGATCGTCATCGGCACGCCGAGCGAGGCCGGCAGGTTCAGAAAGAAGGGCTTCTCGATGTTGTCGACATGCTTCGTGTTCGACGAGAAATTCCCGGCGATGCGCATGGCGTTGGGATTTTGCTGCGCCTGAACGGCCGGAACGGCCGCCAGACACGCGGCCAAAAGGCCGGCGGCTAACGCGAGTTTCATAACGGACTCCTTCCTTGACGTCTGCGGTGTGGCACCGCCGGGCGCGGCGACAAAGCCGCCCCCAGCGGATCGGTGTCGCGCGGGGCGGCATCGAGATCGAGCCCCGCGAGAACATGGTCGAGATGGCGGCGCATCAGCGCCGCCGCGGCGCGCGGATCGCGCGCTTCGATCGCATCGACGATCGACGCGTGCTCGTCGGGCGGGCACGCAGACTCGCCGGTCCGGTCATGCGCGAGAATCGCAAGGCAGGTGACCGTCTCGTATTCGGCCAACGTACGCGCCAAAATGGCGTTCCCGGCCATTTCGGCGAGTTTCAGATGGAACTCGCCGGTCAAGCGCACCAAGCCGATACGGTCGCCGCGCTTGCGCGCGCCATCCTCGGTGCGCAAATGCGCGCGCAGTTTGGCGACATCGGCGGCGGTGGCGTTGGACGCGACCCGCGCGACCAGTTCGATCTCGATCAGGCGGCGCGCGTCGAACACGTCGGCGGTGCGTTTGGCGTCGGGCCACGCGATCCGGGCACCTTGGTTGGGCGACAATTCGACCAGCCCGGCTTGGGCCAACTTCGCCAAACCCTGCCGCACGATCGTGCGACTGACGCCGAAATAAGCACCCAGTTTTTCCTCCACCAGCCGCGTGCCGGGCGCCAGGCGATGGGATTGGATCGCTTCGACCACGCGCTCGAATACGATCTCCGCCGTGGCGCCCGCGCGCCGTCCGCGCGGCCTCGCCTTCGACGCCCCGGCCTTATGAGAGGCTGTCGCTTTTTTCCGCCGAGTGCCCGCCGGGCGGGCGTCGATCGCCTTCGAATTCGGCATTACGTTCGCATTCCGTCGTTACGCGTTTTCGGGAAGCGCGGCGGCCGTGCTCCGGCCCGGCCCTTTGCACGTTCGGCGCCAATCGCGGAATCACGCGAAAATTGGACACATGATTGTATCCAATCTAGCGCAGGCCCGGCCGGAACGCCCGTAAAATGGCGCGGATCGGGGTGTGGCACGGGCATTGCTGAACCAACCCGTCATCAGCCGTCGCGCCATCCAAAGCCGCCCGATAACGGGCGCCCATCCAGATCAGGAGAGCTTCATGACCGAACCGACACGCCTTGCCATGCGCCGCCGTGGTTTTCTTGCCGCGTCGCTCGCCGGTGCGGGTATTCTCGCGGCCCCCGCGATCGTCCGCGCACAGCCGAAGGAAATGGTCGTCGGCGGCGCGTCCAGCCAGCAGACCTGGACGAACGAGATCATGATCCCGGCCTTCGAGAAGAAGTATAACATCAAGGTCGTCTACGAGGGCACGCGCTCGCTCGTGAACCTCGAAAAGATGCAGAAGAACAAGGGCAGCCAGTATCTCTCGCTCGTCCAGATGGACGACCCGGTGATGATCACCGCCGTCGCCGAAGGCCTGTTGACGCCGCTGCCCAAGGTCGTGCCCAACGCCGCCTCGCTGAAGCCGGGCGTGACGCATATGGACGGAATGTGGGTCAACTACCTGCAGCCTTGGGTCGGCATCGCCTACAACACGAACCGCATGGCCGCGCCGACGTCGTGGGCCGAAGCCTACGATCCCAAGTACAAGGGCCGCGTCATTCTGCCGGGTCTGCAGAACACCGAAGGCGTGATGAACCTGTTCCTCGCCTCGTTCCTCAAGACCGGCAAGCCGATGGCCGAAGCGCAGAAGGATATGGACGCGGCCTTCGCCAAGCTGAAGGAAATGAAGCCGAACCTGCTGATGGCCTATACGCAGGAAGGCCAAGCCTACAATCTGCTCGAACAGGGCGAAGCGTTCATGGTGTACGGCTCGATCTCGACGCTGGCGCTGGCGCGCAAGGCGCGCGGCGCACCGATCGAATTGGCCGCCCCCAAGGAAGGCACGTTCTCGATGCCGTCGGGCGTGGCGCTGGTCAAGGACGGTCCGATGCCCGAAATGGCGGCCGCATACATCGATCTGATGCTGAGCCCGGAAATCCAGGCGCAGCTCGCCGCCGCGACCTACGCCTTGCCGACCAACGGCAAGGTGCCCGCCCCCGCCGGTCTCGACAAGCTGGTCATCCACCCGATCGATTGGGCCAACGTATCGGCCAATCGCGCCAGCTGGGTGACCCGCTGGGATAAGGAAATGTCGCTCTGATCGAAGCTACGCGAAGAAGCATACGATGACCGGAAACGAAGGATTTCTCGATGTCGGCGGCGCGGAGAAATCCTTCGCCGGCCATCGCGTGCTCAATGGCGTGGATATCAAGATCGCCCGAGGGGAGTTCGTCTCTCTCCTCGGGCCTTCGGGCTGCGGCAAAACCACGTTGCTGCGCATCGTCTCGGGGTTGATGAGCCCCGATCAGGGCGTCGTCAAACTCGACGGCAAAGACATCACGAATACGCCGCCGCATCTTCGCGACGTCGGCGTCGTGTTCCAGAACTACGCTTTGTTCCCGCATCTCTCGGTCGCGGAGAACGTGCGTTTCGGCTTGCGCGCGCGCAAAGTGCCGAAGGAGCAGCACAAGGCGACGATCGATAAGTTCCTCGGCCTCGTGCAGATGACCGCCTTCGCCGATCGGCCGGTGCGCGGCCTTTCCGGCGGACAGCAGCAGCGCGTGGCGGTCGCCCGCGCGCTGGCCGTCGCGCCCAAATTGATGCTGCTCGACGAGCCCTTCTCGGCACTCGATCGCAAACTGCGCGAGAACATGCAGATCGAGCTTAAAGGCCTGCTGCGCTCGCTCGGCATTACGACCGTCCTGGTCACGCACGACCAGGAGGAAGCGTTGGTGATGTCCGATCGCGTCGCCGTGATGAGCCGCGGCCAGATCGAGCAGTTCGCGGCCCCGTCGGAAGTCTATCTCAAGCCCAAGACCGGCTTCGTGCTCGAGTTCGTCGGCCATTCGACGCGCATCGCGGGCACGGCCGGCCCCGCCGAGGGCGAAATCCTGGCGGTCGATACGGCCTTCGGCCGGATCTTCGTCCAGGCCGGCTATACGCGCGGCTCGGCGGTCTCGCTCGCCGTGCGGCCCGAGCGAATCGCGCTGGGTACGCCGCCGCAAGGCGACGCGGTCAATTACATCGACGCCGAAGTGAAGGAGATCATCTTCCAAGGCTCGCGCATCCATGTGCTGCTGACCGGTCCGAACGGTGCCAGCGCCATGGTCGAAACCAGCGCACTGCCGCCGGGGCTTGCCATCGGCACGCAAACGACATTGTGGTGGCGCCTGGAAGACACGTTGGTCTATCCCGCCGAGGCCCAAGCCGCATGACGACGAAGCTCCGCTTCGATCCGGTATTGCTGCTGGCCCTACCGGCGGCGATCTATATGGTGATCGTGTTCGCGATCCCGGTCGTCGTGCTGGTCGCGCGCGGCTTCATGGGCGCCGATGGTTTCACGCTGACGAACTACGTGAATTTCCTGTCCGAGCCGTTCAACTGGGTCGTCATCGGCAATACGTTGCGCGTCGCCTTCTGGACGACCGTGGTTTGCCTCGTTCTCGGCTATCCCACGGCGGTCGCCCTCGCGCGATCGAAGGGTGCGGTCCAAGTCGCGATGCTGATCGCGATCATCCTGCCGCTGTCGGTCGGCGTGGTCGTGAAGACCTTCGCCTGGCAGATCGTGCTGCGTCGCGACGGCATCGTCGCGGCCTTGCTGGTCGCGACCGGCGTGTGGGACGAGCCCAAGCTGCTCCTGTTCACCGAACATGGCCTCGTCATGGGGGCCGCGAACGTATTCCTGCCCTTCATGATCCTGCCGATCTATTCGGTGCTGAAGCTCGCCGATCCGAATTTGCAGGACGCGGCGGCCACGCTGGGCGCCCCGCCCGTATTCCGCTTCGTCAACGTGGCGCTGCCGCTCGCCATGCCGGGCATCGTCGGCGGCGTGTCGATCGTGTTCTCGCTCGCCACGTCGATGTACGTCATTCCCAGCCTGTTGATCGGCGACCGGTTCCAGACGCTGGCGACGCTGACGGGCCGCGCCTTCCTGCTGATGCGCAACGAAGCCTTGGGCGCCACGACCGCAACGATCCTGCTGTTCCTGGCGGTCGCCATCGTCGCGTGCAGCGCGCTGTTGTCGCGCGGCAAGGGAGATTCGCGATGACCCTGACCGAACGCAGCGCCAATATCGCCGTCTGGGTCATCGCCGCCGCGACCGTAATTTTTCTGCTGACCCCGCTGGTTGTCGCCGTCGTCGTGTCCTTCGGGTCGAGCAATCTGTTCACCCTGCCGCCGCCCGGCTGGTCGATGCGCTGGTATCAGCGCTTGATGAATGTGCGCGGTTTGTCGGGTTCGCTGCTGGTCTCGGTACAGATCGCGGCGGCCGCGACCCTCGTCGCTATGCTGATCGGCGGCATGGCGGCGACCGCACTGGCGCGCGGCCGTTTTCCGGGCCGTGAAGCGATCGCCGCGTTCCTCACCTCGCCCTTGATGCTGCCGGGCCTCGTGCTCGGCATCGCCTTCCTGCAAGCCTTCCGCTTCGCCGGCTTGCGCGACGTGTGGCTGAGCCTCGCCCTCGCGCATGTCGTGATCACCATTCCCTATATCGCGCGCACGCTTTATTCGGCGCTCACGCTGTTCGATTTCTCGCTGATCGACGCGGCGCGCACGCTCGGCTGCTCGGCCCCGCAAGCCGTGACGCGCGTGCTGATTCCGAACTTGGCCCCGGCATTCCTCACCTCGGGCATCTTCGCGTTCCTGGCGTCGATGGACAATTACGCGGTGTCGATCTTCTTCACCAACGCCTGGACCAAGACGCTGCCGATCCAGATGCTCAATCTGGTCGAAGAGCAGCCCGATCCGACGATCGCGGCAATTTCCAGCCTGTTGATCGGCCTCGTCCTGTTGCTGCTGCTGCTGTGCGAACGTATGGTCGGCCTGCGCAAAATCGCGGAGATGTGATGCCTACGCCGACCGAACGCTTTCTCGCCCAGAACAAGTATCTGGCGGTGGTGACGCCGTCCGGCAACAACGTGGTCGAGCGCGTGACCGCCGGCGTGCTGTCGCATTTCCCGGCCGTCGTGCCGCTGCATTCGCGCACGCCCGTGTTCGGCACCAGCGATCCCTTCCCCGGCAGCTACGACTGGCAGTCGATGACGCGCGCCGCCGAGTTGCTCGGCCATGCCAAGCCGGGCGTGATCGTGTGGAACGGCAGCAAGGGCGGCTCGGTCGGCCATAAGGTCGAAGAGGAACTCGTCCGGCGCCTGTCGGAAACGGCCGGCTGCCCGGCGACCACGTCGCTGTTCGCGCAGATCGACGCGCTGAACGTGCTGGGGGCCAAGCGCATCGGCTTCGTGACGCCGTATCTCGATCCCTATCAGGCGAAGGTCGAAGCGAATTTCGCCGCGTTGGGGTTCGAGACCGTGTCGCGCTCCAATCTGCGGCTCACGGATAACCTCAGCTACGCCTTCGTGCCGCTCGACACAATCCGCGAACAGGCGCGCGAAGCGGCCAAGGCCAAGCCCGAAATATTGATCGGCTGGTGCACGAACTATCCCGCCGCGATCGTGGCGGCGGAGATCGAGGCCGAGACCGGCATCCCCTTCCACGACGCGACGTCGATCGTGATCTGGAAGGCGCTGAAGATGCTGGGCGTCGATCCCTCGCCCGCCGCCGCCGCGTGGGGCGGCGTGTTCAAGCTTTAGCCCTGCCCGCCGCGCCGCTGGAGACCCACGTCGCGCGCCATCGCACGCTGATACATCTGACGATAGGCGGGTTCGAGCTTGGCGGCTTCGACACGCAGCGCCGCCATATCGGCGGCGAGCTTGGGCGTGAGTTCGGCGATCTCGGCGTAAATCGCCTTCTCGTCGAGCGTCAGCAGGCGGCCGTTATGGACGACGAGCTCGCCGTCGACGATCACGTCGCGTACCGACGATCCAGTTTCGCAAAACACCAGCTGGCGTTCGATATCGTTGAGGGGGACGAAGGCCGGCGTTTCGAGATCGACCAGGATCACGTCGCCCGCCGCTCCGACTTCCAGCTTGCCGAGCTTTTCCTTCCGGCGCGCGGCCCGCGCGCCGCCATCGAACAGCGCGTCGAGCACTTCGGGCGCGGACGGCCATTCGCGCCAATCCTCGCGCGCGATATTGTGCACGAGACCCGCCGCCTTGGCCGCGAGCCAGAGATTGTGCGTGTCGTCGACCGTGGCTTCGTCCGTACCGATGGCGATCGGCACACCGGCGTTGCGCAAGCGCCGCCACGGCATGATGCCGCTGCCCAGGCGCAAATTGCAGATCGGGTTATGCGCCACGGTGCAGCCCGACTTCGCCAGCACGGCGATATCCTCGTCGTCGATCCAGATCGCGTGGATGACGAGCATTCGTTCATCCAGAAAGCCGAGATCGTCGACATATTTGACAAGGGATTTGCCGAGCTTCTCTTCGCCGAATACGCGCTGCGTTTTGGTTTCCAAGATATGGACGAAGAACGGGAGGTCGCGTTCGCGCGACAGCGCCGACAAACGCGCGAAATAATCCTTCGTCACGCGATGCGGCGCCGAACACGACACGGCCGCCCCCAAACGCCCGCGCGCGGCACCGTGCCATTTGCCGACCAGATGCGCGTAGCACGCCATCAATTCGTCGGCCGATTGGCGCGGGGCGGCATCCATCGCCTTCCGCGTGGCATCGTCGATCAGCTCGGCCAGGAAGGGCTGCTTCTCGTATTCGACGATATTGGGCTGGTCGAGGGCGACGGTCGCGCGCATGCCGGAATCGCGATAGGCGGTCATCACCGCGTCGATCGCGTCGGGCTGTACTGTCGGCACGAAAAACGCGTCATCGAGCACCGTGGTGATGCCGAGCTTCAGCATCTCGATCGCCCCCAGCGCCGTGCGCAGATAGGCGAGCCGCCCGGCCGTGGCGCCGTCGGCCAGCGGCGGCACCTCGTAAAGCATGAATACTTCGAGCGGATAGGAATCGAGGCAGCCGCGCATCAGGTTGCCCGGCGAATGCACATGCGCGTTGATCAGGCCCGGCAAGGCCAATTTGCCGTCGGCTTGCACGACCTCGACGCCCGACGGCGGATCGGCGACTTTGCCGATCGCCGCGATCTTGCCGTCGCGGATCAGGATGTCGGCGGCGACAAGCGAACGCGGCCGCGCGGGCGACGGAATTCGGGCGTTGCGGATCAGCAGATCGTGGGTCATGGTCGCGGAAATCCTAGCACGGAACCGCGACGCAATGGCCCCCGAACAGACGAAACGCAAGCATATCGGCATGCTCACACCGTCCTCCAACACGGTGCTGGAACCGGTCACCGCCGCCATGCTGGCAGGCCTGCCGGATGTGACCGCGCATTTCGGCCGCTTCCGCGTGACGGAAATCTCGCTGGGCGAAAAGGCGCTGGCGCAATTCGACGATACGCCGATCCTGGCCGCCGCCGAGTTGCTGGCCGATGCGCGCGCGGGTGCCATCGTGTGGAACGGTACATCGGCAAGCTGGCTCGGCCTCGACGCCGACCGCCGGCTTTGCGCACGGATCGAGGAACGCACCGGCGCCAAGGCCGGCACCTCGGTCCTGGCGCTTATGGAACTTTTCCGTGCGATGAACGTCCGGCGCTACGGCTTGGTCACCCCCTATCTCGACGACGTCCAAAGCCGGATCGTCGCCAATTTCGAACGCGAAGGCCTGACCTGCGCCGCCGAGCGGCACACGGGCGAGCGCGTCAACTACGCCTTCGCCGAGATCGACGAAGCGACGATCGCGCGGCTGATCCGCGAGGTCGCAATCGCGAAGCCGGACGCGATCGTCATCCTGTGCACCAATATGCGCGGCGGCAAGATCGCCGCGGAACTCGAACGCGAACTCGGCATCCCCGTTCTCGACACCGTCGCGACCGCCGTATGGACCGGCCTGCGCCTGATCGGCGAGAAGCCGTCGCGCGTGCAAGGCTGGGGACGCTTATTCGAGATACCCTGATCGCCGCAGGGATTTCGGAAATGTACCGACAGCATCAAGAAAGTTTCGCTGGCGTGCGCGCCGTGCGAACGGGACATACTTTCCGTCCACGACCGCAGCGTCCGCCAAGGACGCCGGTCCAGCACGGGAGAACACCGCGATGACTCTGCAACTCGGCGATATCGCCCCCGATTTCGAGCAGGATAGCACCCAAGGCAAGATCCGCTTCCACGAGTATCTCGGATCGAGCTGGGGCATCCTGTTCTCGCACCCCAAGGATTTCACGCCCGTCTGCACGACCGAATTGGGCGAGGCCGCGCGTCTCAAGCCCGAATTCGACAAGCGCAACGTCAAGATTCTGGGCCTTTCGGTCGATCCTTCCGACAGCCACGGCAAATGGGCCGACGACATCAAGGAAACGCAAGGCCACGCCTTGAACTTCCCGCTGATCGCCGATGCGGACCGCAAGGTCTCGACGCTCTACGGCATGATCCATCCCAAATCGGATCCGGCCGTCACCGTACGTTCGGTGTTCGTGATCGCGCCGGACAAGAAAGTGCGCCTCACCCTCACCTATCCGCCGGCGACGGGCCGCAACTTCGCGGAAATCCTGCGCGTTATCGACTCCCTCCAGCTCACGGACAGCCACAAAGTGGCGACGCCCGCGAATTGGAAACAGGGCGACGACGTGATCATCGTCCCCTCGCTGTCCGACGCCGACGCCAAGGCGCGCTTCCCCGATGGCTGGAAGACGCTGAAGCCTTATTTGCGCGTCGTCAAACAGCCGGGCGCGAAGTAACACAAGAACGGCGGCGCTTGGCGGTGGTTAGAAATCCGCCAGGCGCCGCAGGCCGACCAGACGGTCGCCGACGAACAGCACGATGATCGTCAGCAGGATGAGGCACGCCGACATCGCCGCGATCGACGGGTCGGGTTGCTCCTCCAGGAACTGCAGCATCTGGATCGGTAGCGTCTTGGTGCGCGGATCGGTGAAGAAGATCGAGATCGGATAGTTGTCGAGCGAGGCAAGGAACGCGAACAATCCCGAGGTCAGGAAAGCGGGCGCCAGCACCGGCACCATCACTTTGCGCAGCGCGCGCGGATAGGAGCAGCCCAGCGTGCGCGCCGCGTCGATTAGCGAGAAGTCGAACAGCGACAGGCTCGCCATCACCGTGCGCATGACATAGGGCATGGTGATGACGATATGCGCGATCAGCAGGCTGGTATAGGCGTCGCGCAAACCGAGTTCCCGCAGGAACTGAAGCATCGCCACGCCGACCACGAGGCCCGGCATCATCAGCGGCGAGACGACGAAGGTCGAGATCGCGTCCCGGCCGGCGAAACGGCCACGTACCGTAGCGATAGCGCACAGCGTGCCGGCGACCAGCGAGATCGCGGTCGAAATCGCCGCGATCTGCAACGACAGCAGCAGCGACGGGATTAGCCCCGAGCGCGCCGCCATGCGCTCGTACCAGCGGAACGACCAATCGGGCGGCGGCAAGGTGAACACCGTCGAGTTGGCGAAGGATACGATCACCGTGACGATCAGCGGCGTCATCAGGAACACGACCGACAGCGCCGTCACGACCGCGACATAGAGAATGGCGATACGTCGCGCCCGGATCATCGCGCGGGCCGCAAGCGGTTGGAGAGATACGAACTGACCATCACGACCGCGATGGCGATGATCAGCAGGATCACCGCGACGGTCGCCCCGAGCGTTTCGTTACGAAGGAAAAGGAACGACCGGCCGGTCAACGTGGCGAGCAATTGGTAGCGATCGCCGATCAACAGCGACGGGATCACATACATCGAAATCGACAGCGAGAAGACGAAGGCGATTCCCGCGACCACGCCCGGCAAGCTGAGGATCGCGGTGATGCGCAGGAAGCCGTAGACCGGCCCCGCCCCCAGCGTCGCCGCCGCCTCGCTCAAACGCGGATCGATCAAGCGCACGACCGAATAGATCGGCAGCACCATGAAGGGCAGAAAGATATTCGCGGCCCCCAAGACGAGCCCTGTTTCGGTGAACAGAAAGCGCACCGGCTCGTCGACCAAGCCGATCCATTCGAGGAAGCGGTTCACCACGCCGTCGCGGCGCAGCACGATCTGCCAGGAGAATGCCTTCACGACCGCGCCGATCGACAGCGGCAGGATCATCGCGACCAGCAACATCACCTGAAGCCAGCCGCGCGACATGGCCAGCGCGAACGCAACGGGATAACCGAGCAGCAGCGTGACCAGCGTGATAAGAAGCGCGATCTTCAGCGTATTGGTCAATACGCGCAAGCTGAACGGATCGGCAAAAAACTTGACGTAGCTGGCGAGCGTGAACCCATCCGCCGTCCACACACTTTTGACAAGCAGCAGGCCCAGCGGCAGCGCGAAGGCGAAGGCGAGATAGGCCGTCGCCGGTACCGCCAGCCAGGCGAGCGGATCGACGCGGCGCATCGCCGCGATCACGAAGCCGCCTCGGCCGGAAACACGAGCGTATCTTCGATCGGCCAAGAGACATCGACCACGCCATCCGCCGGCAACTCGGGCATGTCGGCGGCGTTGAGTTCGGCGACACCTTGGCCGCCCTCGCCGGCGTCGAAAATCACCATTAGCTTGGAACCGAGGAAGACACGATCGACGACGCGCGCCGCGACCGCATTGCGATCGGGCGACGGCGGACGATTGACGGCGATCTTTTCGGGGCGCACGCCCGCGAGCACATCCACGCCGCGCAGGAAATGACCCTTACCGGCGATTTTCCCCAGCGGCGTGTCGAGTTGCACGTAATCGCCATCGACCGACGCGACACTCGCGCGCAAGCGCGTCGATCCGCCGAGGAACTCGAGCGCGAAGGCCGTCGCGGGCCGATCGTAGATCGTCTTGGGGGCGGCAAGCTGTTCGATGGCGCCGCGATTCATCACCGCGATTCGATCGGACATCACCATCGCTTCTTCCTGATCGTGCGTGACGAAGACGGCAGTGATGCCGAGTTCGCGCAACAGGCGGCGCAGATCAATCTGCATCGATTCGCGCAGCTTACGATCAAGGGCCGAGAACGGCTCGTCGAGCAGTAGCAGGCTCGGCCGGATGGCCAACGCACGCGCCACGGCGACGCGTTGTTGCTGGCCGCCCGACAGCGCGAAGATCGTGCGCGGCGCCATCTCGGCGAGCTTCACGAGTTCGAGCGTGCGCTTCACGATATCGGCGATCTCGGATTTCGGCGTGCCTTTGGCTTCCAGGCCGAAGGCGACATTCTCCGCGACCGTCAGATGCGGGAACAGCGCATAATTCTGGAACACGACGCCGATATTGCGCTTATGCGCGGGTAAAGCGGTCAAATCCTTGCCGTCGACGGCGATCGTGCCGCTGTCGGAATTCAGCAACCCGGCGACGAGGCGCAGCAGCGTGGTCTTGCCGCAGCCGGAAGGACCAAGAAGAGAAATAAACTCGCCGCGCCCGACGGACAGATCGAGCCGGTCGAGCACGGTCGTTTCGCCATAGGCTTTGGAAACGCCGCGGATATCGAGGTGAGCCTGTGTCATTCGCAGAAGTGCCGCCGCCCGCGCATGGGGTCGCGGGCGACGGCGTCCTTTCGTCAGATTGCCATCTCGCGATCCCAACGCTCGACCAGCATGGTGCGGTTCTTGGTGAACCAGCCCCAGTCGGGCGCGAACACCTCGACGCCCGCCGGCAGCGCAACGGTCGACGGCGCGTCGGTATTCGTCGGCAGCGAGTAGGTCAGCGGTGTCAGATCAGCCTGAAGCTGCGCACTGAGCATCTCGTTGATATAGGCGGTGGCGAGATCCTTGTTCGGCGCGTTGGCGACCAAGCAGATTCCCGATGGCATCGCGAAGATACCTTCTTTCGGGGCCGAGAGATCGACCGGTGCACCCGCCTGCTTGCGCAGCAACGCGTAGGACGAGAACGTGCCATGGATCCAAGCTTCGCCCTGCTCCAGCAGATTGAACGACTGCGGCAAGTTCGTGTAGATCGTCAGCAAGCTTGATTTCAGCGTGCGCAGCTTCTTGAACCCCGCTTCGAAATCGTATTGCGCGTCCTTCAGCGGCTTGCCGGTTTCCAGATGCGCCGCCATGTACAGCGCCCAGGGACCGTCGGTGTTCTGTAGCGACGGCAGCGCCACCTTGCCCTTCATCCGGGGCTCCCACATCGTCGTCCAGCTCGGCACGCCCGAAGCCAGCGACTTCGTGTTGTAGGCGAGGCCCGACCAGGGCGCTTGATAGTTCGCCCACATGCCGTCCATATGGATCGCGGAAGCGCGCAGCTTGGAGAGATTGGGAATCTGCGCGATCGGCAGCTTCTCGATCAGCTTTTCCTCGACGGCCTGGATCATCACCGGATCGTCCATCTGAATGACGGACATCATCGGTTTATCCTTCGCGGCGCGCATCTTCTCCAGATTGATCGTGGAGCGCGTGCCTTCGTACAGGATCTTGCAGCTATACTTTTTCTCGAACATCGGAATGACGTGCGAGTCCATCCACGGCTTGTGGCTGGCCGCACCGCCGATCACGAGTTCCTTCGTCTGCGCGCGCAGGATCGCCGGGAACCCGGCCACGCCGGCGGCGAGTGCGCCGAAGCGCAACATGGAACGGCGGCTCAACGATTGCCGCTCGGTCTTCTCGACCTTCTTCATCGCCCTCTCCTCTCCTGTTCAGATGGGCGATACTCCGCAAGTTCCATGCCAGCGACGGCGCGATACACGCTCTACGCGGGAGGGGCCGGACCTAAACCGATGGCTAAAACAATCCCGCGTTGCGTGCGCGATCTACCTGCCGAAACGCGCGATCCAATGCCGCGCCACGTCGGCGCGCGTCGCGCACCAGGCTTTCGCTTCCGGTCGCGTGACATGGTCGAGAATGCGCTTCAACCCCGCCATGCGGCCCGGCCTTCCGACCATACGCAGATGCAGGCCGATCGGCAGCATGCGCGGCGTCTTCGCCCCTTCCTCGTGCAGCCAGTCGAAAGCATCGATCGCGTAGGTCGAGAAATCGGAGCCAAGCGCGAAACGCTGGAAGCCCTGATGGAAATGCATGTCGTTGGTGTCGAACGCATAGGGCAGCACCAGATGGCGCTTGCCGTCGACGTTCACGAAATATGGGAGTTCGTCGCCATAGGCGTCGCTGTCGTAGAGGAAGCCGCCCGCCTCGATCAGCAATTTGCGCGTGTTCGAGGATGGCGCCGAACGCGTATGCCAGCCCACGGGCCGCGTCCCGGTCGTGCGCTCGATCACCGCGACGGTCTTGGCGATCGCCTCGCGTTCCTGTTCCAACGGCATGGTCGCGTGGGTTTCCCAGCGCCAGCCATGGCAGGCGATCTCGTGGCCGCGCTTGGCCGCGTCGATCGCGATTTCGGGCGAGCGTTCGATGGCGCGCCCACAGGACGACAGCGTGAATTTCACGCCGTAACGGTCGAACAGTTCGGCGATGCGCCAATAAGCGATGCGTGTACCATAGTCGAAATGGGATTCGAGACACGGGTCGGGACGGCCGACGACTTCGTCGGCGACCTCGTAGACCTTCTCGTTGCGCTCGTCGCCATCGGCGATGGAAAGCTCCGCCCCTTCTTCGAAATTCACGACGAAGGTGACGGCGACGCGCGCTTTGCCCGGCCAATCGGCGAATGGCGGATTCGGGCCGTAGCCACGTAGATCGCGCGCCATGCTCACGCCGCCCCCATCGTAACGCCGGGCCGGCCCGCGCGCGCCCACAAGCGATCGGCCGCTTTCTGTGCTTCGGCGATCACCTCGTCCGCATCGAACAAGCTCGGCTTGCAGTTTTCCATGATCACTTTCCCGTCGACGATTGTCGTCGAAACATTCGGCCCGATACCGCTATGCACGACGATACCGATTCCGTCGACGACCGGGCGCAGATTCGGCGCCGAGGCGTCCAGCAGGATGAAATCGGCTTTCGCGCCGGGCTTCAAAACGCCGATCTCGCCGTCCATCGCCAGCGCCTTCGCCCCGCCTTTGGTCGCCCAGCCGAACACCGTGCGCGCATCGCAAGCGTAGCCCGCCCCCCGCACGCGCGCGACCGCCAAGGCCGTGCGCATCGATTCGAACATGTCGCCGGTCTTGGTGTCGGTACAGATCGCGATGGTAGCGCCCGCTTCCTCCAGCGCCACGATCGGCGCGATCATGCCCGACGACACGTTGCCCACGGGCGCATGCGCCACGTTGACGCCGGCCTTGCCGACCAGGTCGATTTCGGCGTCGTTCAAGAAGATACAATGTGCGGCGACCAGATCGCCGTTCAGCAACCCGACCTCGTCGAGCAACTGGGCCGGGCCCTTGCCTTCGCGCGCGGTGACGCGTTCGACCTCCATCGGCGATTGGGCGAGATGCGTATGCACCTGGCGCCCGTCCTTCGCGGCGAGATCGGCGACGATGCGCAGCAGATCGCGCGAACACGTATCGGGCGCATGCGGCGCATGGAAGCAGCGGATACGGCCTTCCGCCTTGCCGTCCCAAGCGGCGATCATGTCTTGGCTTTCGGCCAGCGTGGCTTCGCCGAGCTGTCGATCATGCGTCCACGCGCCATCGGCAAGCGCGGCCGTGTCTGCGTCGTGGATGCGCCCGCCGACGAAACCACGCAGACCCGTTTCCGCCAGCGCCGCCGCGCATGCTTGCGGCTTGCGGTAATAGTCGACGGCCGTGGTCGTGCCCATGCGCAGCAATTCCCACGCGCCGAGCCGCGCGAACAGGTAGGTCTCCTCGTCCGACAGCCAATGGCCTTGCGGAATGCCGGGCGTATAGGCGGGTGCGAACCCCAGATCTTCGACCATGCCGCGCACGATCGTCAGCGGCGTGTGATTGTGTACATTGACGAGGCCGGGCATCAGGATTTTGCCCTTCGCGTCGATCCGGCGCGCAGGCCTGTACGCGCCGTCGATCGTCTTCGTTTCGCCGATCGCGACGATGCGCGTACCGGTCACGGCGACGGCGCCGTCGCCGATCGCCTTGCCTTCGCCGGTGACGATCACGGCGCCAGCGACGATCAGATCGCACGCTGCGGGTAACGTCGCCGTCATATCGAGTATCCTTCGTCGCGCGCGATCAACGCGATCAGACCGCCGTTCTCGGGACCGTGATGTTCCGCCCCGCCCGAGACGAAGCAATAGGAATGGCCGATCACCGACGCGATCATCGCGCCATAGGCGGAACGGCCGTGGCGATGCTCATGGATGTCGCTATCGCTGTTCATGGTATGGCGTGCACCCCTGATAAAGCCATCGCCCGGCGGGTCGCCCTTGGAGAGCGACGCGACGATGCGCGCACTCGCTTCCGGCGACGCCTGCGGCGCGGCGGCGATGCCAAGCTTGGCGAGAACAGCGGCGACACCGGGCGAGTCCAGCGGATCGCGCAGCGTTCCGGCGGCGACGCGCAAGCCCATCGTGCCGCCGGGCGCGTTGGCCAAGACGATCACTTGCTGCGTCGTCGTATCGTCGCGCGCGACGACGAAGACGCGGCCGCAGAATTTCGAATAATCCTTGAGGAACGCCACTTCGTCGATTTCGCCGGTGATCTCGCCCAAGGCTTGCGCCACACCGAGCGACACAGCGGCGCGCACGCGCGGCGACGTCGCCCCTTGCGCCGCATCGGCGGGCGCGCGCACGACGACAAGACCGACCTGCGACTCATCCTCGGCGCCCGCCGCCTTCATCGCGGCGTGGACCATTTCGGCCGTCACGGCCGAATGGGACGTATGGGCGAGATCGCATGGAGCTAGATCACGGATCTCCATGCCCAGCGCCAGGCCCGTATCCGTTCCGGCAGTTGGTGCCGCCACGAAGACCAGCATATGGGGCGAGACGACGCCCTCGCTGCCGCCCGAAATCAGCACAAGAACCTTGCGGCGCAATGTCTCCGCATCGTCGCCGCCGCGCGCGGCGATCGTATCGCGCACGGCGCGATCGACGAAATGCCGCGTCCAATCGTTGTTGAGGCCGTTGCCTTCGGTCTTGCAAAACACCGCCTTGATGTCGGAAGCCGCGATCCTTCCTTGGCTCAATAGGGTGGCAAGGCCCGACATATCGTCGGGGTCGCGCATCGGAAAACGGTGGATTTGACAAGCACTCATGACGGCCCGATCAGCAGGTTCCATGCCAGGGAAAGCGCCCGTCCGGCACGCAAAGCGGCGTGCAAGAGGGCATTCTGTATACATATTGCAATATTTGTGTGCAACGACACCCTGCGACACCGCCACGGCTTGACGGGACCCGCCGCCAGGGGGCAATAACGCGTATTGAGTTCGGGGAGCTTCAGAGTCGCTATGGCTGTCGTCAATATGCCGGGTGTCGGAAGCGGCGAAAACCGCCGCGAAGCGATCGTCGCCGCGGTGTGGGACGCCATTTGCGACGGACGCTTGCCGCCGGGCGCGAAGCTGGGCGAGGACGAACTCGCCCGCATTTTCGAAGTCAGCCGCACCATCGTGCGCGATGCGCTGAAGGAACTCGCCTTTCGCGGTATCGCGGAAATCCTGCCCCAGCGCGGCGCCTTCGTGGCACGGCCGACGGTCAAGGACGCCGACGATGTTTACGCAGCGCGCCGGGTCATCGAAGCGGCGATCATCGAAGACGTGGCGAAGAACTGCACCGCCAACGATATCCGCGCGTTGCGGGCGCATATCGAGTTGCAGGCCGCCGCGCGCAAGCGCCGCGACAAGCGTGAATTCGTCCACCTCTCCGGCGATTTCCATTTGCAGATCGCGCGGTTGGGCGGCAATCGGATGCTGGCTGAATTGCTGGAAGGTCTGGTCGCGCGCGCGGCGATCATCACCACGCTGTATCTGCCCGACGGCCATGCCTGCGTGGTCGACGAACATACGCGCATGGTCGATCTGCTGGCCGCCGGCAAGGCGAAGGAATGCATCGCGCTGATGAAGGCGCATTTGCAGACCAACATGCATGCGCATCATTTCGTCGAGGAAGCGCCGCAGCGCGTCGATTTGACGGCGGCTTTTACGTCGAAAACGGCGAAGACCCGCGCTTAGATTTTGTCGCGCGCGTCCAGCGCCGCGCGGAAGCGGCGATATCCCTTGTCGTGAATAGCGCGGGCATGCGCTTCGGGCCGCACGCGCGCCCCTTCGCGGCACATCGCCGCCCCGGCCGCCGCAAGATCGGGATAGAGCTTTGCGGCCGAAGCCGCCGCGATCGCCGAGCCCAGCGTGACCGCATCGGGCTCGCCCGCCAGGATCACGTCGCAGCCGGTCGCGTCGGCATAGAGCTTGGTCAGATAGTCGGCCTTCGAATGACCGCCGGTCAGATGCAAGCGGTCGATCGCATAGCCCTTCGCGTTCATCGCATCAACGATATGCCGCGTGCCATAGGCGATGCCCACGGCCGTCGCGTGATAGAGCCGCGCCAGACTCTCGAAGGATGAATCGAGTTCGAGGCCGAAAATAGCGCCCTTCAATTCGGGCCGCGCGAGTGGCGAGCGATTGCCGCGAAAATCGGGAATGACCAGCATGTCGGCCGCGTAATTGGGTGCTTGCGCCGCGATATGCTTGGCCATGATCGCATGGCGATCGGGGCCGAGATTGCGGCCTTCCGCATGCCAATCGAGAATATGATCGAGCAAGGCGCCGGTCGCCGATTGCCCGCCTTCGTTGAGCCACAGCCCCGGCATCATCGCGCCGAAATACGGACCCCACACGCCATGAATGGCGCGCGGCTGCGGCGACAGCGCCATATGGCAGCTCGACGTGCCGGCGATCAACGCGATCGCGCGGTCGAATTCGGCTGGGGCGGTTCCAGCCAACAGCCCGAGCCCGCCCGCATGCGCATCGATCAAGCCGACCGCGACGGCGATACCGGGTTCGAGGCCGAGTTCAGCGGCGGCTTCCGGCGATAGGCTTCCCGCACGATCCCCAAGCTGCGCGGCCTTCGCCGGGATACGAAGTTTCGCCCAAGCGCCGTCGAGCCCGATCGTGGCGAGGAAATCCGCCTGCCAGCCGGGCGTCTCGTGATTGAGATATGTCCATTTGCAGGTCAGCGTGCAGGCCGACCCTGTCACTTCCCCCGTCGCACGCCAGACGAGAAAATCCGCAAGATCGAGCGCGAGGCCGTAGCGCTGCCATTTCGCCGGAAGATTGCGCTTCAGCCAGAGGAGCTTCGGCGTTTCCATCTCCGGCGACATGACGCCGCCGACATAGTCGAGCACGCGATGGCGCGTGGCCGTGATCTCCGCCGCCTCACCGATCGCGCGATGATCGGCCCACATGATCACGTTCCAGCGATCGTCGTCGTCCGACACGCCCACGGGCGCGCCGGACGCGTCGAACATCGCGAGCGAGCATGTCGCGTCGAAGCCGATGGCGGCGACGGCGCCGGGTTTCGCCCCCGACGCCGCCATCGCCGCTTTGACCGAGGTCGCGACCGCGCGCCAAATCTCGCCGGAATCGTGTTCCGCGAAATCCGGTGCGGGACGGCGGATGGCGAAGGCGGTTTGCGCACCGCCCAACGCCTTTCCGTCGCGCGAGTAGACGACGGCCCGCGCGCTCGTCGAGCCGACATCCACCCCGATCGCGAGATCGCGCTTGCTCATCCGCCGATCTTACGCCGGCAGCAGCGGCTTCACGCGTTCGATGATCGCGCCGACCGCCTCGCTGGGGTTCTTGCGGCCGAGCACGGCGAGTTGAACTTCCTCCAGGAAGATCGTCTGCGCGCGCGCGGCTTCCGGGAAGGCCGGCAGCGGCACGCGGGCCCCCGCCAGCGCCTTCGATTCCACGGCCGCGAGCGGCTGGTCGGCCGCAAAGCCCGGATCCTTGTAGGTCGACACGCGCACCGGACCGTTGCCGTTGCGCGCGGCCCCGGTCGTGACCGCCTTCGACGACATGCTGCGGATGAAGTTCCAGGCGAGGTCCTTGTCGCGGGCGTTGCCCAGGATGCTCATCGCCCAGAACTCGACGACCGAGGCGAAGGGCACCTTGCCGCGCAAGGCTTCGGCGATCGGGAATTCGATCGCCTTGATCTTGCCAGGGAACTTCGATTGCTGTGGATTGTTGAGCTGCGCGAAACGCGCGAAGGGCAACACGGTGAACGCCGCGCGGCCCTGTTGGATCCACGTCACCTGATCGTCGTTGGTCGTCGTCGCGAAGGTACGCGGCAAGGCGCCGGCCTTGAACAGGTCCTGCATCGTGGCGAGACCCTTTTCCAGCGCGCCACGATCGGGCACCAGCTTCAGATCGCCGGAGATGAAATCGCCGCCGAAGGCGCGCGCGAAGGTCACGGGGAACACCGACAAGTCGCTCGCCAGCACCATGCCGGTGACCGGCGTACCCGCCGCCGAGGTGAAGGTCAGCCGCTTGGCCTGATCGACGAGCTCTTCCAGCGACTGTGGCGGCGCCTTGATGCCGCGCTCTTCCAGCAGCGCTTCGTTATAGAACAAACCGATCGTCGCGTGACGGAACGGCACGGAGACGAGCTTGCCGTCGAAGCGCATCGCCGCGACGAGACCCGGCGCGATATCCGCGAAATCCTCGATCGGATTGGCACGCTGCAAATCGTCGAGCGGCGCCATCAGCTTGGCGGCGTCGCGCGTGGCGCGGCTATTCACCAGGAAGCCGACGCCGAAATCGGTGCTCGACAGGCTCGCTTCGCGGAAAAGGCGATCCTGCAACGGATTGGAATCGAATGTCGCCCAGTTCACTTCCGTCGCGTTGGCGTCGCGCCACGCCTTGGTCAGATCGCCGGCGGGGCCTTGCGTCAGACTCGCCTGATGCACGCGATGGGCGAGCACGTTGAGCGTTTTCGCCTGGGCGCGCGCACGACCCATGCCCGTCGCGAGAGCCGCAGCCCCCACGCCCATGCCCAAAGCCGAACGGCGCGTCATGTTGAAATTCGTCATCGTTGGGTTCCTCCCGGGGGTTGTTATTGACGTCTCAGCCTTTCGTGGCGCCCGATGTCAGCCCCGCCACGAGATGGCGTTGCATGGCGCAAACGAAGATCAGGATTGGCAGCAACTGGATCGTCGCGGCGGCGAATAGAACGCCCCAATCGACCCCGTCGAACGAGCCGAGCATTTCGGAAACGATCAGCGGCGCGGTCTTGGCGCGCGTCGAGGTGAACACGAAGGCGAACAGGAATTCGTTCCACGCGAACACGATCACGAAGACCGACAGCGCCAGCATTCCCGGTAACGCCAAGGGCGCAATGATCTTCGCGATCAGTGTGCCGCGCCCCGCCCCGTCGACCAACGCGGCTTCGTCGAGCTCGACAGGGATTTTGTCGATGAAGGCGCGCATCAGCAGCGTGCCCAGCGACACGAAGAACGTAGCGTAGAGCACGATCAGCGTGAAATGCGTGTCGCTGAGGCCCAGCCAATTGATCAGCGGGAACAGCGGCAGCGTCAGCACGATCGGCGGCAGCAGGCGCACGGCGACGAGGAAAGACGCCGAGCGCGTTAACGCCGGCGAACGGAAGCGCGAATAGGCGTAGCCCGCCATCGTCGCGACGGTCGCCGTCAGCACCGTCGCGCCGACCGTGACGATCAAGCTGTTCCACAAGCCCCGGAAGAAATCGGGCCAGCGGACCAGCAATGCCGTGTAATGCTCCAGCGTCGGCACGAAGGCGAAGGTCGGGGGTACAGCGAAGATCTCGCGCGCCGGTTTCAGCGACGACATCGCCATGAAGGCGATCGGGAACAGCGACCAAAGCAGGATCACCGCCACGGCGGCGGTCTTGCCCAGCGCGGTCCCGATCCGGTCAACGCGCATCGGAGGTCATGTCCTTGCGCAGCGCGAACAGGTACCCCGCGCCGAGCACGAGCGAGATCGCGAGCATGATCCAGCCCGTCGCCGCCGCCTCGCCGAAAGCGTTGAAGCGGAAGGCTTCGAGATAGAGATAGACCGCCAGCACTTCCGTCTGGCGCGCCGGACCGCCCTGGGTCATCAGCCAGACTTCGGAGAACATCCGAAAGACGAAAATATAGCGGAATAGCGCCGCGACCACGAGCGCCGGCACCAGCAACGGCAGCGTCACCTTGCGGAACATCTGCAACGGCGTGGCGCGGTCGATCAACGCGGCTTCGTAAAGCTCGCGCGGGATCGACAGGCGCGCCGCGTAAAGGATCAGGAAGGTGAACGGCAGATGCAGCCAGATCGACAGGAGCGAGATCAGCGCAAGTCCGTGCGAAGGCTCGATCGACCATTCCAGGATCGGCAGACCGATCGCCTTCATCGCCACGCTGACGGGACCGACATCGGGATCGAACAGATAGCGCCAGATCACGGCGGCCGAGACTTCCGACACCGCGTAGGGGGCGAGCACCGCCGCCAGCAGCAAGCCCCGGAACGGCAGGCCCGACGCGAACAGCAAGGCCATGCCGAGGCCAAGCAACAGTTCCAGATGCACGACCAGAACGACGATGAAGATCGTGTTGCCCAACGCGCGCCAGAAATACGTGTCGTTCAGCACCTTCACGTAATTGACGAGGCCAACGAAGCTCGGCGCCCGGCCGAAGGTCGAGTTGGTGACGCTGAGCCAGACCACGTAGACGGCCGGAATCACGATCACCGTCAGCAGCAACCCGTGCGCCGGCGTGATCCACGGCAACGCCGCGGCGAAGTGCCGTTTCGTGATCGTCGAGCCCATGTCGTCTTCGCCCGTCAGGCCGCCGCGCGCGTGCCGTTCGCCGCGATCGGCATCCAGCCTTCGATGGTCGAACGATACATCGTGCGCCGATAGCCGGGATAATCGTTGATCGCCGTATGCATCACGCACGGGTTGAGCCACATGCCGAGCGTGCCCGGCGCCCAGCGCAGACGGCAGTTGAACTCGGGGCGCGTCGCCACCTTGAACAGATAGTCGATGATCGGGCGCGTCTCGGCTTGCGTGAAACCCTTGATGCGGTCGATGACCGAGCTAACGAACAGATAGCGCTCGCCCGTCACCGGGTCCTTGCAGACCAGCGGATGCTCGACCTCGAAGCTCGCGATCTTGTGCACGTCGGCGCGCATCTTAACGCTGCCGTATTGCTGGCCCAGGACGCCCTTGCCCGAATGGACGACGACGAAATCCTCGATCATCGCCTTCATCGCGGGCGACAGCGAGCGATACGCCCATTCGAGGCTGGTGAAGCACGTGTCCCCGCCCACGGGCGGCACGGTATGGCCGTAGAGCATGGTGATGCCCGGCGGCTTGTCGAGCCAGGCGAGATCCATATGCCAATCCTCGCCGATCACCTTGCCCGTCTCGTCGGGCTCGCGATTGAGTATCATCAGATCGTCGTAGCCGTCGATCGGCTCGTGCACGGGATTGCCGCTGAACGGCCCCAGGGCGGCGCGCACCTGATGCACGTCCTCGAGTTCCATTTTCTGATCGCGGATCGCTAGCACGTGATAGCGGTGGATCGCGCGCTTGAGCTCGGCCATCGTTTCCGGGCTGCGGTCGCGGGCGAGATCGAGCCCCGTGATCTCCGCGCCGATCGTCCCCGTCATCTGACGGATCTGAAACCGCTCGAACTTCGTTTCGCGCGCCATTCGCTTCCTCCCCATCGCCGTCGCGTCAACGCGACTGACTTACGTGCAAGTAAGTATCGGGGAATGGACAGGGCGTGTCAATCCCGCGCCATCATGCCGCATTGCGAAAACGAAAACTCAGCGCCGCCAAGCGGCGGCGATGGCCCTTTCGAGGGCGCGGAACGTGGCTTCGACGCTTTCGAAACCGCCGGTGTCCTGGGTCGTCGGCGGGCAAGCCTGCACGACGAATCGCACCAGCCGCGCGACGTCGGCGACCGGCGTCGCGGGCGCGAACTCCCCCGCCTCGACCGCCTCGCGCACCGCTTTCGTCAGCGCCCTTTCGTAGACTTTGTCGACGCGTTCCAAAGCTTTCGCCGCCAGCGGCCCCAGCACGGGCAGATCGAGGCGCAAGCGCGCCAGCGGGCTCCACACGTTGCGATCGCCGCGCTTGGGATTGTAACGCGCATAGAACGCGCGAAGGTCGGCCAACTGCCGGCGCAGGCGCGCGGCGAAGCTTTCACCCGGCCGCGCCCAATGCGACAGGATGCGCGCCTCCGCGTCCGCCGCGAATTGCGCGACGAGTTCGGCCATCAGCTTGTGCTTGCCGCCGAAATGGTGATGCACATTGGCGCGCGTGGTTCCGGTCACGGCGACGATGTCGGCGAAGCTGAAACCGGCATAGCCGTTGCGCACGTAAAGATCGCGCGCCACGCCGCGGATCAATTCGCGCGACTGGTCGGCGCTCAATCGCGCACGGGGCTTGGTGGCTTTCTTCGTTTTCGTTTGGCCGCGCGACAACGCCGACTCCCTTATTCACGAGCGGCCGTCACGATAGTGGACGAAGACGCGCGGCGCTACTGGCGCCAGCTGAGCGGGAAATTTCCCGAAATGCCCGGCGTGCCCGTCGCGGTCGCGGTCGGGATCGCGGGCGGCGTCAGATTCAACAAACCGGGCAGGATCGTGACCGGCGCCCCGCCGCCGACCGGCGTGACGGTGATCGACTGCACCGCGCCGCCGGAGGTGTTGATCGTGATCGTCGTGCCCGCCGCGAATGTGCCGGCCCCGACCGCCGGCGTTGCGCCACCGGCTTGCGTACCGACGCCCGGAGTGCCGCCGGCCTGTTGGTTGTTCGTCCCGTCGCCCTGCTCGCCGCCGCCCGCCGGTCCGGCCGCTTCGGCGAGGATCGCGATCAGCATCGCCTGTACCGCCGCCGGGCTGACCGGGTTGACGTTCGTCGCGTCGGTCGTGCCGGTCGCCGCCGTCGTGGTGGTCGAGGTCAGGATCTGCGTGATGAGCTGCGCCAGCGTCTCGGTCGTGATCGTCGACGTGGTCGTGCCTTCATTGCCGCCCCCGCCGCCGCCGGAATTCGCGATCGCCGTGCTGTTGAAAGTGAAACCATTGCCGACCGCCGTCACGGCGCTCGCCAACGGCGCGGTGCCTTGGATATCGCCGCCCACGCCGGTCAGCGCCAGCGCGGTGCCGAAATTGTTGCCGCTTTCCGTCAGCGTCATCGTGCCGGTGGCCGAAAGCGACGACGAACCGCCGGTCAAGACGATGGGGCCGCTCTGGCTCAGCGTGCCGCCGGCGGTGACCGTCAAACCGTTCGACGCCGTAACGGCGCCCAACGTCAAAGCGCCGGAATTCGTCAGCGCGACCGAACCCGCCGTCGCGGTCAGCGACAAAGCGCCGCCGAACGCGTTCGACGCGTGGGTCAGCGCGATATTGCCGCCGGTCACCGATATCGACGAAGGATCGGCGGCACTCATCGCGCCGACTTGGCTGAGCGAACCGCCGGTCACGTCGATCGTCAATGCGCCGGTCGCCGAGATATTGCTCGCGACCATTGGCCCGCTTTGCGCCCAGGCGATATTCTGCTTGCCGCCGGAAGCAGTCAGCGCCGTGGTCCCGCCCACGGTGTTGGTGAACCCGTTCATCGTGATCCCGCCGCCCGACGCCGAGGCGACGAAATTGCCGACGGCGGCGATCGCACCGCTTTGCGTGATGCCGCCCGACATGGTGGCAAGGATCAAACCGCCGCCCGACACGACGCCGTTGACGCCGATATTGAGCGAGCCGGCGCGCAGCGACGTGATGCCCGAAGCGCCGTCCGCCTCGATATAGGAACCGAAACTGTTACCGGCTTCGTACAGCGTGATGCTGCCGGTCGCCGACGACAGCGCCGTGGCACCGCCGACATTCAGCGTGGCGCCGGTCAACTGGCCGATATTGTCGTGCGCATCCCAGAAAAGATTGCCGGACGTCATGATGCCGGTCACGGGTCCCGCGCTGTCCGTCGCGGCGACTGAATCCGCGTAGCCGTTGCCCATCATTCGCACATACAGATCGCCGGTGACGTTCGCGGCGATTTGTTCGAAATCGTTGTAGCCGACGCCCGCACCTTGCGTCAGGTCGAACGTGCCGGTCCCGCGTAAGATCACGGTCTGCGTCGTGATGTTCGTTCCGGACGCCTGAGTGACGCCGCTCGTATGCGCGTGCAACGTCACGGTTCCGCCAGTCGAGGTAATGTCGCCGTTGAGGCCGATCGAAGCGCCTTCGACATAGAGCCGCGTGCTTCCCGGAACGCTCAGCCCCGCCACGCCGACGTCGACGGCGCCGGCCGCAGCGGCGCCGATATGAAGTTCGTTCGCGCTCACGAAGGAAAGACTGGATGGCAATTGCAACGTGCCCGTCCCGCCGCCGATGCCGATCGTCGTGCCCCCGGTCACCGGCGCGATGATCACGTTGCCGGCGGTCTGGATCGAGGCGCCGGTCGCGGTGAAATCGACCGTATCCGAATTGATGGCGATGTTCCCGGTCGATGAGGCGCCGCCGATCGTCCAGCTCGACCCGCCGGTCCCGAACCCATATCCGGTCGTCGAGCTTCCCGTGATCGATAGGGCGCCGGAGGTTGATGTCATCGCGCCGCCCAAGGCGACGTACACGCCATAGGGGTTCGTGCCCGACGACGTGGCTGTCCCGTTGAGCGTCAGCGTGCCGCTATTGGTCGAAATGACCGAGTTCGCGTCTTGAACCGCGATACCGACATTGCTGGCGGAGGCGGCGGTGCCGCCCGTGCCGGTGACGGACACGCTGCCCGTCCCGGTGGCGCGGATCACGCCGTAGTTCGTTCCGCTGCCGACGGTATTGAAAACATAGACGCCGACATTATTGCCGTTGGTCGTCCCACCGGTACCGGCGAGGGTAATGTTGCCGCTGCCTGTCGTTTCGATCAGGCCAAACGAACCGCCGTTGCCGGTCGCCACGATCCCGCGCGAGGCGTTGCCGGTGCCGCCCGACGCGGTTGCCGTAACCGAACCCGTGCCGTCGGTACGGATCGTGCTGCCGCCGACATAGAGGCCCGAATTGCCGCCCGAAGCGCCCGCCCCGCCGGTCGCGTTGATAGTGATGTTTCCGTCGCGCGAATAAACCAGACTCGTTGGGCCGACGATGGTGACGCCGCCATTGTCGCCGCTGCCTCCGCCCGAATAAGTGCCGCCCGTGCCGGTCAGCGTGATGGTGCCGTTCGTGCCGTCGCCCACGCCGGTGTAGCTGCGCACGACGCCGCCGAGATACAAATGGATCCCGTGCAGGAGCGAGCTGGCGCCCGACGCGCTCCCCCTGCCGGTCAGGGCGATATCGCCGCCGCGCGATTCGATCGTGCCGCCGTTGACGAAAATGCCTGAGAAATCGCCGCCGCCGTTGGCGCCGGTCGAATTGGCTGTCATCGTGATGTTGCCGCCACCGGAATTGACCGTGATGCCGCTATTCACGGTAATTGTCCGGGCGGACGTCACGTTGAGCGTGCCGCTCGCCAAGGTCAGGTTCGCGCCGAACGTCACCGCGCCGCTCCCGGTCCCGGTCGATGTCAGAGTCACGTTTCCGCCCGTGCCGATCGTGGCGGGGCTGTTAAGCGTGAGCGCGCCGGCGGCGGAGACATCGAGGTTCCCGGTCACCGACAAGTCGTAGAGATCGGCATTGCCCGTACTGGTGACGACCAAATTTTGGCTCGCGGCGACGTTACGGAAGTTCAAATTTATGTAGGGTCCCGTGATCGTCGTCGTACCCGCGATCGAATTGGCGGCGTTGGACAGATTGATGCCGCCCGCCGTGGCGGTCGAGACGATGGTCAAGGCGCCGCCGAGAGTCAGAGGCGCGGAGCTGAACGAGATGTCGCTATCGACGTTCAGGGTCGTCGTTCCGGTACCGGTCGAGATAACGCCGGACGAGCCCATCGCAACGCTCGTCGCCGACGGCGCGCTCGCGTTGATCGTCAGCGTGCCTGCGCCGCCGACGGACAGAGTTCCGTTCGGCAACGAGACGGCGTCGTAGTCGCTCGCCGCCGCCGTGATCGTCACGTTGCCCGACGTCGAAGACACGATGCCGCCATCATTGAGATAGAGACCCGAAGAATTCGTGCCGGTGGCGCCGCCGGTGCCGGTGATCTGTAGCGTGCCGCCAGCGGTACCGGCGATCGTGCCGCCAAATTCGAGGAATACGCCGTGATTTTCGTAACCCCCGGCGCCCGTGCCGCCGGTACCGACGACCGTCACACCGCCAGCACCGCCGGTGACCGCCGATCCGGCACCGGTAATCATCACGCCGCGATTTGCGCCGCCCGTATTGGTTCCGCCATCACCGGTAATCGAGATGGCGCCTGCCGTGGCGGTTATTTGTCCGCCGGCCGCGACGACAACGCCGTTCTGACTGCCCGACGCCGAATTGCCGCCTTGGCCGGTGATATCGATCGTGCCCGAGCCGGACGTCGAAATCGTGCCGCCAATGACATGGAGACCGTTGTTGCCGGTGCCGCTCGTGCCGCCGTCCGCCGTGATGGTGATGGCGCCGTCGCGCGCGGTGATTTGGCTGCTGGCCCCTTCGACGACAACACCGCTGTTTCCCGTGCCGGCGAAACTGCCGCCCGTACCGGCAAGCGTGATCGTGCCGGTCGTCGGATCGCCGCCGCTCGTGTAGCTGCTGATGACGCCGCCGTTATAAAGGAATATCCCGTGCTGGCCGGCGACGGTGGTGCCGGAGGCGCTGCCCTTGCCGGTGATGTTGATATTGCCGCCGCGCGACTGAACGGCCACGCCGTTGATGAACACGCCGGCGAAATCCTCGCCGCCCCCGGTCCCGGCAACGTTCGCGGCCATCGTGATATTGCCGCCTTGCGTGTTGATGTTCTGCGCGACGTTGATGTATCGGTCCGCGGTCAGGTTGACGGCGCCGCCGGATGTGGACAACGCGCCGGTCAGCGTCATCCTGTCCGCGGACAAGGTCAACGCGCCGGTCCCCATATCCACGGCACCGAGATTGAAACCCGCACCGGGTGTGGCGATGTCGACGATCGCGCTCGACCCGGATTTGGAAATTTCCAAGATGCCGAACGAGTTGCCCGCGTTCGTCGCCGTCACGTTGCCGGGGCCGAAGAACGTGGCGGTGCCCGAGGTCGTGATCGTCTTCGTGCTGCCTTGCGTGAAGCCGCCGTCGGCGATGACGAACAGATTGAACGCGCCCATCGTTAGGGTATTGGCCAAGATGGCGCCCTGGGTACGGAGCGTCAGATTGTTGTTGAAGCTCGTGTCGTTGACCTCAATGTTGCCCGTCTGCGTCGACGATCCGATTTGCAGCGTTCCGAAACCCGAGATCCAGCCCAGCAGCAACGCCGACACGGCGGCCGTGCCCGAGCCGCCGTTGACGCCGATGGTCGTGCCGTCGGTCTCGCCGGTGAAACCGATCGTGCCGCCGCTGGTGCCCAACAAAGACAGCGTCGTGGCGGAATTGGAGATGCTGTTCGCGCGCAGCGTCACGTTCCCGGTCATCGCCGCGTCGCCGACCGTGGCGGAGGAGCCGCTGAACTCGATTCCCGCACCCGAGGAACCGGCGATACCGGTAATCGTCACATTGCCCGCACCGGTCGAACGAACGACGCCGCCCGTGCCGACCTCGACGCCGGCACTGTAGAAGCTCGGATCGCTTGCGACCACGGCACCGCCGCCCGTGCCGGTGATCGTCACGTTGCCGCTCGCCGTCGTCACTTCCGACCCGGTCAGGCCGATATAGACGCCGCGCCCCGTGCCGACGGATGCCGATGTGCCGGTGATTTCGATGCTGCCGGAGCCCGTGGCGCGGGCTTTCGCCCATTGCAGCGCCACGCCGCCGTTGTTGTCCGTGGCGCCGCCCGATTGATCGCCGGTGCCGACCAGCTTGATCAATCCGTTTTGCGTCGTGATGTCGACCGCCGTGCCGGAGGCACCGCCGTTCAGATAGATGCCGGTGTGCGAACCGCCGTTGCCATAATCGTTGCTCGCCGACGCGCCGGCTTCGCCATGGATGACGATTTTGCCGGCGCCCGTCGTCGAAATGACCGAGCTTGCCGCCGCGCCGACGCCAAACTGATCCAAGCCGGTACTGCCGCCGTGGCCGGCGATGAAAATGCTTCCGCTCGTCGATGTGATATCGGCTCCGCTCGACAACGACACACCGACGAAGGTGCCGGTACCGGTACCGAAGGTCGGCGCGTTCACCGACTTGTCGCCGGTCCACGACGCGACGTTACCCATCAGGGTGATGTCGCCCGTATTCGACGTGACGTTCGCGCCGATCGAAATGCCCCGCGTCGCGTCGAGCGAGATCGACCCGGCGCCCGTCGCGGTCTGCGCGCCGGTCACGTTGATCGTATCACCCAGCACGGTCAGGGCGCCCGTCCATGCATTGGCTTGGCTCAGCGTAACGGTGCCCGCATTGCCCTGGATCGTGACCGCGCCGCCGCCCGCATCCTGGGTGATCGTACCCGACTGCGTGAACCCCACGCCGCCGATGAAATAGGTGCCCGTGCCGAACGTCGACGTTTGAAGATTCGGCGAGACCGATGTGTTGAGCGAAACGTTCTCCGTCGTCGCCAGACGGTTTATCATGATGCTGGAGAACGCATTGGTGCTTTCGTTCAGCGTGACGGCGCCCGTGCCGCCGACCACCAAACTGGGCGCGCCCAAAATACCGTAGGTCTGCGTGACAGCACCGTTGGCCATCAGCGTCACCACGCCGTTCGTCGTCACCGTGCCGCCGAACGAGATGTCGCCCGTCGTGTTCAGCGTGATCGCCGAATTGCCCAGCGCGATCGGCGCGCTGGTCGTGAAGTTTCCGCCCAAAGCGCCGACGCCGTTGTAACCGGTCGTGTTGATGAAGCCGTTATTGGTGTCGATCGCGGCAGCGATATTTACGTCGCCGGCGGCCTGAAACACGAGATTGATGTTGAGGATCGTCGCCGAAATCCCGGCATTGATGTTGATCCCGCCCATGGCGTTGAACGTCAATGTGCGCGTCGAAACGCCCGTATAGACGATCGCATCGTTGACGTTGATGTTACCCGCCGTGCCCGAACCGCCCGACGTCGATTCGATCGTGACGTTGCTCGACGTCAAAAGCCCCAGCAACACGGTCGGCGTCATATCGCCGCCCGAGATCGCGATATTGAAATCCGTCGGGTCGATCAACAGCGTGCCGTCGCGGCCGTTGAACGCGCGCGTATCGACCGCCACCGTGTCGGCGAAGGTGATGCGGTTCTTGCCCGAGGTTTCGACGAATCCGCCATCGCCCGCGATCGTGCCGCCGCGCGCCGTGATGGTGCCTTCCATGCGCGTGGTGTCGTCGGCCCACAGCACGACCTTGCCGCCATTGCCGTTGAGCGTCGCGGATGCATCGATCACCGCCGCGGCGTCCATATAGAGCGTCTGCGCGTTGTAAGCCGTACCTTGGCCATGCTGACCGCCGCCGACCAGCACCGTGCCGCCGCCCGCCTCGCCCGACGCGCGGATATTCGTGCCCGCCGCGAGTTCCACGCGCCCGCCCAGCACCGTGACGTTGCCGCCCTTGGCATCGGCTTCGTTGCCCGACACGTCCAAACGGCCCGCGACCACCGTGTTCCCGAACTCGCCGCCGTCGATGACGATCTCGCCGTTCTCGACCCGCGCCGAGCGCGCTTCGACGATGCCGGTCACGTTGATCACGTTGTTGATCACGTCGCGCGCCGCGCGCGCGGTCATCAACACGCGCCCGCCATTCGCTTGGACCGTGCCCGAGTTATCGACCAGCGCGTTGGCGCCGGTGGGCGCTTGGGTGACCGTGCCGGTCGACGCGAATTTGAGCAATCCGTCGCCGAAGAAGTCGAGCGTAAACGTCGGCGTGCCCGCCAGCACCACCGTGCCGCCTTGCGCGACGATCGTGCCCTTGTTCTCCACGGCCGCCGCCGACAGCACCGCGAAGCCGCCTTGGGCCACGTTGACGAAGCCTTCGTTGATCACGCGCGCGTTGACGTCGCCCGCGATCGAGAAATTGAGATTGCCGGCGAGGAAGTCGGCTTGGTTCATCCGCGACGTGGTCGCGACCAGGCCGTTCACGTCGACCATCGACGACGGCCCGAAATAGATCCCCGCCGGGTTCATGATCACGACCCGGCCATTGGCCTGGATCGAGCCGAAGATCATCGACGGGTCCGGGCCGATGACGCGGTTCAGCGCGAGCGAACTGCTATCGGGCTGGATGAAGCGGACGATGTTCCCCGCCCCGACCGAGAAGCTCTGCCAGTCGATCGACAGCGTCGCGCTGTTCTGGTTGATGGTGAGCTGATTGGCGCTCGTCTGCGAAATCGTGCCCGACCCGCCGACGACATTGCCGCCGGTCGGCAGCGCCTGCGACTTGGCTTGATCGGCCGGCAGCACCGCGAACGGCAAGCCCAAAGCCGCCGCCCCCAAACCCCAGCGGCGAAAACGCCCCCAGCGCACGCGACGGCGATGTGCCGCGCGCCTCAAACCGCTGGCTTGGGTTTCCGACATTGTCCGGCAAAGCCCCTGTTCATTGGGCGAACCACAGATTTTCTCGATCTTTGCGGCTTCCGGGATAAGATTTACCTATATGTAATGATTTGTATAGGACTTTAACGAACCCAATCCGTCCATAGTTTAATAAGCAAAATCATTATGTTGCGAGCATATTTACGCGCCGGGTAGCGTCGAATCCCCGGCGCCCAAAGCACGCTGCATCAGAACGGAATCGACCCAGCGTCCGAATTTGAAGCCCGCGGATTGAAAAACCCCGGCGGGGCGGAAGCCCAGGCGCCGATGGAGACCGATCGACCCGGCATTCGCGCTGTCGCCGATGACCGCGATCATCTGGCGCCAAGGCCCCGCCTCGCAACGCGCGAGCAATGCCGACAGCAACGCCGAACCGATCCCGTGCCCGCCGAGCCCGGCCGCGACATAGATGGAATCCTCGATCGTATGGCGATAGGCCGGACGCGGCCGATACGCCGTCGCGTAGCAATAGCCGGCGACGCGCCCGTCGCGGATCGCCACGAGATAGGGCAAGCCCAGCGCCAGCACATTCGCGCGCCGCTGGGCGAGTTCCTCGATCGAAGGCGGCACTTCTTCGAACGACGCGACGCCGTTCAAGACGTGATGCGCGTAGATCGCCGCGATCGCGGAAAGATCGTCGCCCTGCGCGTCGCGTATTTCCAAATCGGCCATCGGTATCCTCTGCGTGATATCGGCCCCGGCGCCGATATCGGCGCGTAGACGTCCGTCGAGTTCGGCCAGGGCCGCCCTTTGCCGCAAATATGAATGGGGCGATGCGGCGAAGTAGAGACCGGTTTCGAGCAGCCAGCGGGAGAACGTCTTGGGCTTCGTCATACCCAAATCTCGCGCACGCCAATCCATAAAAGAAGATTTGTATCGTTATACGGATCATGAGATTTTCTTTGATATGAATCGCCTCGACCTCGACTTGCTGCGCAGCTTCGCCATCGTCGTCGAGCGCGGCAGCTTCACCGCCGCCGCCGAACGCATGGGGCTGACCCAGCCCGCGATCAGTTTGCAGATCCGCCAGCTTGAAAAGCGATTGGGCGTCGCGCTGATCGAGCGCGTCGGCCGCAGGGCACGGCCGACCGCCGCGGGCGCGGCGTTGCTCGCGCACGCGCCGCGCATCGAAACCGCGGTCGACGACGCGCTCGATGCGGTCGCGCGCCACGGCCAGGGCGCGATGGGCCGCGTGCGCATCGGCACGGGCGCCACGGCGTGCATCTTCCTGCTGCCGCCATTGCTGGGCGCGTTGCGGCGCAAATTCCCGTCGCTGGAGATCACCGTCGCCACCGGCAACGCCGCCGATATCGTGAAGGCCGTCGAGGACAACCTTCTCGACATCGCACTGACGACGCTGCCGGTCGCGGGCCGAATGCTCGACATCGTGCCGGTGTTGAAGGACGAGATCGTCGCGGCGGCCCCCAAGGGTTTCCCGCTGCCCGCACGCGCCAGCGCATCGGCGCTCGCCAAGCTACCCATGTTGCTTTACGAGCCCGGCGGCAACACCCGCCGCCTGATCGACACGTGGTTCGCGCGCGAAAAGGTGAAATTCGATCCCGTGCTGTCGCTGGGCAGCACCGAAGCGATCAAGGCGATGGCGCAGGAAGGCTTGGGCTGCGCGGTGCTGCCGGCGATGGCGCTGCGCGCGTCGCGCGCGGGCGAATTCGCGACACGGCCTTTATCGCCGCGCCTTTCGCGCACGCTCGCGGTCGTCATGCGGCGCGACAAGCGCCTGACGCGCGGCCTGAAAGCCGTGCGTGAGGCGTTGCTGGCGCTCAAATCCCGTTAGAACGCCCAGCAGGCGCAGCCGAGCGCGCCCCAAAAGCTCTTCGCATCGCTCGCCGGAACGGCCCCGAACGCCGAGGCATGGGCATGGCCATGTACGCCGCAGGCATTGGCGCAACCGCAAGCTTGCGTGCGCGCGACGTCGCCGGGCATCGCGCGATAGGACGCGCGCTGTTGATAGCCGCCGAACTCGCGCACCGGCGACCAGTCGGGCATCGGTGGTGGCAGCACCGGCGCGAGATCGGCGAAGTCCCCGTCGCCATGGACGGGCTTGCCGCCGAGCAGCGTGAGCACCGACACGATCCCCGCGATCTCGTCCTCCGGCACGGCGAAGTAATCGGCGGAGAGCACGGCGAGGTCGGCGAGTTGCCCGACCTTGATCTGGCCCTTCTTGCCCTGCTCGTTCGAGAACCAAGTATTCGCTTGCGTCCAAAGCCGCAGCGCCGTTGCGCGATCCAAGCGATTGGCGGGCGGATAAAGCCGCATGCCGCCGACCGTGCGCCCGGTGGTCAGCCACGACAGCGAGACCCACGGGTTATAGGAGGCGACGCGCGTCGCGTCGGTGCCCGCCCCGACATTGATGCCCTTCGCCAGCATCTTGGCGATCGGCGGCGTCGCCTCGGCTTTCGCCGCACCATAACGCTCGACGAAATATTCGCCTTGATAGGCCATGCGATGCTGAACCGCGATGCCCCCACCCAGCGCGGCGATGCGGTCCATATTGCGATCGTCGATCGTCTCGGCATGATCGAAGAACCAATGCAAGCCGTCGAACGGCACGTCCTTCGCCACGCGTTCGAACGCGTCGAGGGCGCGGGTGATCGTCTCGTTGTAGGTCGCGTGCAAGCGCCACGGCCAGCGATTGCGCGCAAGCAACCCGACGACCGCTTCCAAATCGCCTTCCATATTCGCGGGCATATCCGGCCGTTCGACGCGGAAATCCTCGAAATCGGCGGCGCTATAGACCAGCATCTCGCCCGCCCCGTTATGGCGGTAGAGATCGTCGCCGTCGCCGGGCTTGACGATCTTCGACCAGCCTTCGAAATCGGCGAGTTCGCCCTTGGGCTTCTGGGTGAACAGGTTATAGGCGATGCGCAAAGTGAGCGCGTTCTCGCGATGCAGTTCCTCGACGATCTTGTAATCGTCGGGATAGTTCTGGAACCCGCCGCCCGCATCGATCACGCCGGTCACGCCCAGGCGATTCATCTCGCGCATGAAATGCCGGGTCGAGTTCTTCTGGTACTCTGCCGGCAGTTTCGGTCCCTTGGCGAGCGTCGCGTAGAGGATCGTCGCGTTGGGTTTGGCGAGCAGCAAACCCGTGGGATTGCCCTTCGCGTCGCGCACGATCTCCCCGCCCGGCGGGTTAGGCGTATCCTTGTCGTAGCCGACGGCGCGCAACGCCGCCCCGTTGAGCAGCGCGCGGTCGTAGAGATGCAGAATGAAAACCGGCGTATCGGGTGCCGCCGCGTTCAACTCGTCGATCGTCGGCAGACGCTTCTCGGCGAATTGATGCTCGACGAAGCCACCGACGACGCGGATCCATTGCGGGGCCGGCGTCACTTGCGCCTGGCGCTTCAGCATGCGCATCGCTTCGGCGAGCGAGGCAACGCCGTCCCAGCGCAGCTCCATGTTGTAGTTGAGCCCGCCGCGGATCACATGCATGTGGCTGTCGATCAGCCCGGGGATCGCGCGCCGCCCGCCAAGGTCGATCGTCTTGGTCTTCGGGCTCGCCAACGCCATCGCGTCGTGCGCCGATCCGACGAACACGAAACGTCCGTCCCGGATCGCCACCGCTTCGGGATCGGGATTGGCGGGATCAAGCGTGGCGAAGCGGCCGTTATGCAGGATCAGATCGGCGTCCATGGAACCTCAAACCGGCCGGCGATCGGCCTCTTTCTTGCCGGGCAATTCGCCGAAGACATGCTGCCCGCAATCCGATTTGAGCCACGATACCGTGACTCCCTCGCCCGAAATCAAGCGCTTGGCGATGGGCACGACCTGTTCGCCGATCAAAATGCCCATCAATCCCAGCAACGCGATCACGGGCGGGGCGGGCGAGCGCACGCCCAGAAGCCCGTAGATGATTCCGACCAGAATCCCGACGGCCAGCGTGACGATGTAAATCTGCACCCGCCCCTCCCGTTTCCTTACGCCTTCACCGGCGGCAGGACTTCGTGTTTGGACTTCGTGCGCTGCGGCGCCTTGTGGACCATCGTGTAGGCGTAGTCCACGCCCATGCCGTAGCCGCCCGAATGTTCCTTCACGATGCCGATCACGGCGTCGTAGGTGCCGCGATTGGCCCAGTCGCGCTGCCACTCCAGCAGCACCTGCTGCCAGGTGACCGGCACGACGCCCGCTTGGACCATGCGCTGCATGGACCAATCATGCGCTTCCTTCGACGTGCCGCCCGAGGCGTCCGCGACCATGTAGATCTCGTAGCCGCCTTCCAGCATCGCCGACAATGCGAAGGTCGTGTTGCAGACTTCCGTCCACAAACCGGCGACGACGACCTTCTTGCGGCCATTGGCCTTCAGCGCGTCGCGGACCTTCTTGTCGTCCCAGGAATTCATCGACGTACGCTCCAGGATTTTGGCGTCCGGGGCGGCGTCGAGGATTTCGGGATAGGTGTAGCCGGAGAAGGATTCCGTCTCCACCGTCGTGATCGTCGTCGGCACGTCGAATACGCGCGCCGACTTCACCAGCGCCACGACATTGTTCTTCATCGACTGGCGATCCATCGACGCCACGCCGAACGCCATCTGCGGCTGATGATCGATGACGATCAGCTGCGAGTTCTTCGGCGTCAGAACCTCGAGTTTCGGGTCGGCCATTCCTCGTCCCTCCCTTACGACTTCGCGAATTCGAGAAGATCGGCGTTGAAGCGATCGACGTCGATCGCCGTCAGGCCGTGCGAGCCGCCGGCATAGATCTTGAGCGTCGCATTCTTGACGATCTGGGCCGCGAGTTTGGCGGAGTGATCGATCGGCACGATCTGGTCGTCGTCGCCGTGGACGATCAGCGTCGGCTTGTCGATGCGCTTGAGGTCGGGCGTGTAGTCGACTTCCGAGAACTGCTCGATGCAGTCATACAGGCCCTTGATGCCGCCCATCATCCCCTGCTGCCAGAACGAGAATTTCAGGCCTTCGGAGATTTTGGCGCCCGGACGGTTGAAGCCGTAGAACGGCGTCGTCAGGTCGAGGAAGAATTTCGAGCGGTCGGAGGCGACGCCCGCACGGATGCCGTCGAACACCTTCTTGTCGACGCCGCCGGGATAGGCGGGCGACGAGACCATGATCGGCGGCACGGCGCCGACCAGCACGACCTTGCCCACGCGCGCCGTGCCATGACGGCCGATGTAATGCGCGACTTCGCCGCCGCCGGTCGAATGGCCGACCATCACCGCGTCGCGCAGGTCCAGCGCGTCCATCACCGCCGCCAGATCGTCGGCGTAATGGTCCATATCGTTGCCGTCCCAGGTCTGTTCCGAACGGCCATGGCTGCGGCGATCATGCGCCACGACGCGGAAGCCGCGCTGGCCCAGGAACAACATTTGCTGGTCCCAGGCATCGGCCGTCAGCGGCCAGCCATGGGAAAAAACGACCGGACGGCCCTTGCCCCAGTCTTTGTAGAAAATGGACGTCCCGTCCTTGCTTTTCACGGTCGGCATGGAAGCGTTCTCCTGGTTTGCGTAAGCGGGGGTAACCAAAGCGGGTAAGCCGGCCGTCAGGCCGATTCCGGTCGCGGCGGCGCCTTGCAGCAGCGCGCGGCGATTCATCGAAAGAAAATGTTCATGTTCTGCCATCAGTATGTCCTTCTCGGCGCACGGGAATCTGTTCGCCGTGCGAAAGCCATGGCAGATTGCGTTACCCCCCCGCCGGCCCGCGAGTTAAGGCTTGCGAAAAGTTGTGAAATGACCCCCGACGACGGTTTACGCCCCGACCCGACGCCGTTCCGCGTGCCGGAAGCTCTGCATTTCGGCGCCTTCTCGCTCGATATCGGCGCGCGCCGATTGACGAAGAACGGCGCCGATTTGCGGATCGGCAGTCGTGCGATGGATCTTCTGTTGGCGTTGGCGGCGCGCGCGGGCGAAACGCTGAGCCGCGAAGCATTGTTCGCGGCGGCCTGGCCCGGCACGACGGTCGAGGAGAGCAATCTGCGCGTAACGATCACGGCGCTGCGCCGCGCGCTCGGCACCGCGGCGATCGAGAATATTCCCGGCCGCGGCTATCGCCTGGCGATCCCCCTCGCGCGCCCCGCTTCCGCCCCGGCGATGGCCGTGTCCGCCGCCCGCATCTACGGGCGCGACGCGACACTCGGCGAGATCGAAGCGCAGACGCGCCGGCGCGGTTTTCTGACGCTGACCGGCCCGGGCGGCATCGGCAAGACGACGCTTGCCGCGCGCGCGGCCGAACTTCTCGCCCCGAAATATCCCGACGGCGTCGTGTTCGTCGACTTCGCATCCCTCTCCGCGCGCGCCGGCGCGGTCGAACATTTGGCGGCGTTGCTGCAAGTGCCGACCGCCGAAGCGCAAGCGACATGCGGCATCGTCGCGTTCCTCGCCGCGCGCCAAATGCTGCTCGTGCTCGACAATTGCGAACGCGTCGTCGACGCGATGGCGCCGCTTTGCGCGGCGATCGCCGCCCAGGCGCGCGGCACGCATATCCTGGCAACGAGCCGCGAACCGCTGGCCGCCGCCGGCGAATGGGTGTTGCCGGTCGGGCCGCTTGCGCTGCCCCCGCCCGGACGCACGCTTACGCCGCACGAGGCGTTGACCTTCCCCGCGATCCGCCTGTTCGCGGAACGCGCGGCCGCGACCGGCGCCAATTTCGCGCTCGACGACGACAACGTCGCCGACGCGATCGGCGTTTGCGCGCGGCTCGACGGCTTGCCGCTGGCGATCGAACTCGCCGCCGCGAGGCTCAATACGCTGGGGCTCGCGGGCTTGCGCGACGGGCTCGACGATCGTTTCGCCATCCTGACGCGCGGCCGGCGCGACGCCGATCCGCGCCACCGTTCGCTCACCGCGATGGTCGATTGGAGCCACGAGACGCTGTCCGACACCTCGCGCAAAGTGTGGCGGCGCCTGGGCGTGTTCCCCGGCGCCTTCTCGCTCGACGGCGCGCAAGCCGTCGCCGGTCCGACGCCGACGGGCGAAGCCGATTTCTCGGTCGTCGACGCGATCGACGATCTGGTGTCGAAATCGCTGCTCGTCGCCGATAGCAGCGGCGAAGCCATCCGCTATCGCCTGCTGGAGACGATGCGCCATTACGCGATGCGCAAGTTGAGCGACGCGGGCGAGGCGCCGCTGGCGAATGGGCGGCACGCGCGCCATTGCCTGTCGCGTTTGCGCGCCGAAGCGCCGCGTTGGGGCGACGCCGAATACGACGCCTTCGAACGCGCGCGCGTGATCGCCGACGTGCGCACCGCCCTCGAATGGGCGTTCATGCCGCTGGGCGAGCCGCGCATGGCGATCGAACTGATCGTCGCGTCGGCGCCTTTGTGGTTCCGGCAATTCTTGGTCCCCGAATTGCGCGATCATCTGGAATGCGCGCAAGCCGCCGCGCGGAATCTCGGCGATATCGATCCGCTGATCTTGACCAAGCTTTATCTGGCGCTTGGTCATTCAATCTTCCACACGCGCGGCCCCGGCAAACCGGTCCATGACGCGCTTTGCCAGGGGATCGTCCATTCGATCGCCGCTGGCGAAACGACGCTTCGCTTCCAATTGATTTGGTCGCTCTACGGCCATGCGGCCACGTGCGGCGATTACGCCGGCGTCACGCGCTGGACGGACGAGTTCAGCACCTTGCAGCTCGGCGCCGGCACGCCGCGCGGCGAAGCCTCCATGCTCGACATGATGGCGGCGGAAGCGACGATGTCGGGGCGCCATGCCGACGGCGTGCGCCACGCCCGCGCCGCACTCGAACATCCCGCCGTGCCGCGCGGCGCGCGCCACGACCATGCCTTCGTCTACGACCATCACGCCGCCGCTGGCGCGCATCTGGCGCGCGCGCTGTTCCTGTCGGGGCAAGGCGACGAAGCGCTCGGCGTCGCGCGCGAAACGATCGATCGCGCGGCGGGCATCGACCGTCCTTACGGACTGGGCTACGCGCTCGTCTGCGCGGCGTGCCCGATCGCGCTGTGGGCTGGCGATCGCGCGGCGGCGGCGCGCTATATCGATCAGCTGACCATACTCGCCGACGGCATCGCCCGCGATATGTGGCAATCGATCGCGCGCGGCTATCGCGAAATCCTTTCGGCATGGGACGAAGGCCGCGCCCCGATCGTCGCCGATGCGGCCCTGCCCGGCTATCACCAGGATACGTTCGCGACGATCCATCCGGTCTTGATGACCGGCGCGGTGCGCGCCCGCGCGATGGGCGCGCCGGTCTGGTCGACGCCCGAAATTCTGCGGATCGACGGTCTGCGCCGCGACGACGCCGGCGACGTCGATGCCGCGCATGCCTTGTTCGGCCGGGCGATCGACCTTGCGCGCGAGCAAGGCGCATTGGCCTGGGAACTGCGCGCGGCGACCAGCCTCGCGCGATCGCTCGCCTGGCGCGGCCGGAACCGCGCGGCGCACGATGCTTTGGCGCCGGTTCATGGGCGGCTGACGCAAGGTTTCGCGACCCGCGATGCGATGGCGGCGGCGGCGCTGCTGCGCGATTTGTAGTCCATGAATTTGTGCGGGGCCGCCCCGAAATGATCTAATTCGACAGGCCGGAACGCCTCGACTACCGTCGGTGCGACATGACCGACGCATCCGACGCTTTGAGCTGGTCCACCGCCGCGATCCGCGCGTTACCCGCTTATCGCCAGCCGCAGACCTTCCACGATTTCGAGAATCCCGGCGCGCGGCCGCGCCTTCTTCATCTCAACGAAAACCCGTACCCGCCCTCGCCCATGGCGATGGCGGCGGCGATCGAGGCGATGCACGACGTCAACCGCTATCCCGATATCGGCGGGCGCAAGCTCGCCGAAGCGGTCGGCAAGCATTTCGGCGTCGATCCGTCGCTGGTCATTTTGGGCTGCGGCAGCGACGAGCTGATCCATTTCACGACCGTCATCTCGCTCGAACCCGGCGACGAAGCGGTCGTGCCGGCGCCCAGCTTTCCGCGCTACGCGCTGTCGACGAAACTCGCCGCCGCCAAACCGGTGCGCGCGCGCATCGACAAGAACGGCGCTTGCGATGTCGATGTCACGCTGCGTTCGATCGGTAACCGCACGAAGCTGGTCGTCGCCTGCACGCCCAACCCGCCGTCGGGCGGCATGATGGACGAAGCCGCGTTGAAGGCGCTGATCGATGGCGTGCCCGAGAACGTGCTGCTGCTGCTCGACGAAGCCTATGCCGAGTTCGGCCATCACGCGGGCGGGCCCGATGCGCTGAAGCTGCTGCGCAAGCGCAAAGGCCCGTGGATTTCCACGCGCACCTTCTCCAAGGCTTACGGCCTCGCGGCGATGCGCGTCGGCTACGCGATTTGCGGCGACGCGACCGTTGCCGAAGCCTTACGCCGTTGCCGTCTGCAATACAACGTGCCCACGCCCAGCCAAGCGGCGGCGGTCGCGGCCCTCGCCGATCAAGCGCATCTCAAAGCCTCGCTCGACAAGATCGCGGTGGAACGCAAGCGCCTGACCGAAGGATTGATCGCGCTGGGGCTCAAGACGTGGCCCTCCACCGGCAATTTCGTTTCGGTCTCGCTGAACGCTCCCGCCGCGCCGATGATGACGGCGTTGGCGAAGGAAGGAATCCTGGTCCGCGATTGGCGCGACCCGGATTACATGAACGAATTGCGCATCGGTGTGGGCACCGCCGAGGATACCGATGCGGTGCTCGCGGCCCTCACCCGCTTGCTGAAAGGTGCGGCATGAGCGCGCCACGCGGTTCGGCCATTCTCGCCGCCCTGAATACGGCGGGCATCGAATTCGTCGTCGCCTTGCCCGATATCGTGACGAGCGACGGGCTGCTCTGGCCGCTCGCGCGCCAGAAGGACATCCGCTTGGTACGCATCTGCAAGGAAGATGAAGGCATCGGCATCTGCGCGGGTCTCGGTTTCGCCGGGAAACGCTCGATCTTGATGATGCAGCAGACCGGGCTGATGGATTCCGTCAATGCGCTGCGCGCCGTCGGCGTCGAGTACGAACAGCCGATCGCGATGCTGGTCGGTTTGCAAGGCAAGGAGCCGGGCGTGTTGCCGTCCAAATCCGCCAAAGTTTCCGTCAGCGCGATCGAACCCATTCTCGATGCGCTCGGCGTCGATCACGTGCTGATCGAAACGCAAGACGATGAGGCCAAGATCGCGCCGGCGTTCGAGCGCGCCTTCAAAAGTTCGCGGCCGGTTTGCGTGCTGATCGGCACGCCGCCGCTGGCCGATGGAGCCGCCGCATGATGCGCCGCGACGAATGCCTTGCTCTTCTAGCCAAGCGCGTGCGCGACGAAGCGATCGTCGCGACCTATCAAGCCGCGTTCGATTGGATGCGCCTCGCCCCGCGCGATTTGAACTACGTGTCGATCGGTGCCATGGGCATCGCGTCCTCGCACGGGCTCGGCCTCGCCTTGGGACGGCCCGATAAGCGCGTGATCGTGCTCGACGGCGACGGCAGCTTGATGATGAATCTGGGCTCGCTCGCCACCGTCGCGGACGCGAACCCGAGGAATTTCGTGCATCTCGTTTGCGTCAACGGCGTCTACGAGGCGAATGGCAGCCATCCTTTGCCCTCGGCCGCCAAGGTCGATTTCGCCGCGATCGCCAAGGGGGCCGGGATCGCCAATACCGGCACGATCGAAACGCTGGCCGAATTCGAGGCCCAGCTCGACACGATCCTGACGGGCGAAGGGCCGATTTTCCGCGCGCTGAAGGTCACCGCCGGTGCCCCCAGCAAGCAGGACTATGCCTTCATCCACGGTGCGGAGACGCGCGAGCGCTTCAAGGCGGCATTCAGCCGTTAGACGTCGCCTTCGCTTCGTCGAGCAGCCATTTGCGGAACGCCGCGATCTTCGGCTTGTCCAGCATGCGCGCCGGGCACACGAAGTAATAATCGTAGCCGCTGGGTACGGTGATATCGAAAGGCTTCACCAAGCGTCCGGCCTTCAGATCGTCGATCACCAGCGGTCCGCGCCCCAGCGCCACGCCCAAGCCTTCGATCGCGCCCTGGATCGACATGTTCGATTGGCCGAAGCGACGGCCCTTCGCAAGGTCGATACCGTTCACGCCCGCCGCGTCGAGCCATGTCGCCCAACTCGGCTCGCGCCCGCCCAGGCGCAGAATGTCGTCGTGCAGCAGCGGTACGCGCGCGAGATCGGCGGGTTTGCGCAGCGCCTTGGGCCCTTGCATCAGCTTGGGCGCGCAGACGGGGAACATCTCCTCGCCCAGAATCCTCTCGACATGCAGGCCCGGGTAATGGCCAAGGCCGTAGCGGATCGCGACATCGGCCTCGTTCGCCGAGAAATCCGCCATCTGTCCCGAGGTGGCGATTTCGAGCTCGATCTGCGGATGGAGCTCATCGAAGCGGATCAGCCGCGGGAACAGCCATTTGACCGCGAACCCCGCCAGCGTCGACACGACCAGACGCGGGCCCGTATCGGCGCGCGTGAGTTCGCGGATCGTGCGCGCGACGATGCCGAGCCCTTCGCGGACCGAGACGGCCAGCGCCTCCCCCTTCACGGTCAGGACAATTCGTCGCGGCTCGCGGTGGAAAAGCTCGAAACCGAGATGATCCTCAAGCCCGTGCACCTGATGGCTGATGGCGCTTTGGGTCAGGCCAAGCTCTTCCGCCGCCAGCGTAAAGCTCTTGAGCCGGGCCGCCGCTTCGAACGCGCGTAGCGCGGCGATGGGCGGCAAATGAAGCAAGGGGGAGCCGGACATGAATAACACTCAATTGTAGCCAGGGGGAATCCGCGAGATAGTCTTACGGATTGGGTATGCAAGAAGCATCCCACATGAACGATTTCGATGGAAGAGCCCCGATGGCCTACGCGAAAGTCAATACGATCTCCCGCGACGACATCCCCGTGATCGACGCCGCCGCCCTTGCCAGCGACGATCCGGCCGTGATCGCCGAAACCGGCAAGGCGATGCGCGAAGCGGCCGAACGCATCGGCTTCTTCTACGTTTCGAACCATGGCGTGCCGCAGGAAATCGTCGACGGCGCCTTCGCCGCCAGCAAGGCGTTTTTCGCGCAGGACGAGGCGACCAAGCGTACCGCGCAGATCAACGAACGCCATCGCGGCTTCCTCGCCGTCGGTCAGGCGAAAATGTATGCCGGCGCCAAGATCGACCTGAAGGAAAGCTTCCTCTGGGGCCTTGAGCTCGACGAAAAGGACCCGGACGTCGCCGCCGGCAAGCCGCTGATGGGCCCGAATAACTGGCCGACGGCGCCAGCGCATCTGCGCCAAGCCTTCTACGATTACTATCTCGGCATCTGCGCCTGCGGACAGCGCTTGCTGAAGGGCCTGGCGTCGAGCCTTGGCCGCGATCCCAAATTCTTCGAAAGCGCCTTCGCCAAGCCTTTGGCGCGCGGGTCCGCGATCTACTACCCACCCCAGCCGCCGGACATGGGCGAATTGCAGTTCGGCGTGGCGCCGCACACCGATTACGGCGGATTGACGCTGCTGGCCCAGGACATGGTCGGCGGGTTGCAGGTGCTGGCCGCCGACGGGCGTTGGGTGACGGCGCACCCGATCCCCGGCACGCTGGTGATCAATGTCGGCGACCTCATGCATCGCTGGACGAATGGGCGTTTCTCGTCGAACCCGCATCGCGTGGTGAACGCCTCGGGCCGCGAGCGTTATTCGATCGCCGTATTCTTCGATCCGCATCCCGACACGGTGGTCGATCCGCGCGATCTGCTCGACGACAAGGATCAGGCGAAATACCCGGCGATCACTTGCGGCGAGTACATCGTTCAGCGCTTCGACAAGGCGTTCAAGTACCGCCAGGGCGCGTCTTGAGCCAAGTTTCGACCCACTCGGCGTAGGAGCGTTCGCAGCGCAGGATCCATTTGTCGCAATCGCGCGACAGCAGCACGCCGATTTCGCCCAGGCGCGTCCGCCCGGCGAAATCGGCGGGCAGCTTGGCGAAGTCGAGCGCGATCCCTTGCGCCAATATATTTTCTTTTATTTCAAATGATTGATAGGCGTCGCTCACGTCGATTGCGAGCGTTCTTTCGGGCGGTTTTCCGGCGATCAGCCATTGATCCGGCGCCACCGGAATGGCGCCGGGGCCGGGCTTCGCGCCGAGGATCAGGGTCAGGATTTCAGCCACGCTGGCGCCCTCCGCTCGGGTCATAGAACGCGGGTTTGACCACGACCGCTCCCGCCTCGCCGCCCGACAGAGAGACCGAAACGGTCTGGCCCATCAGCGCGCGGCCGTTCTCGAGCAGCCCCATGGCGAGCGACCGGCCCAACGCGCCGCTATGGCACGACGCGGTGACATAGCCCCGCCCCCTTGCCTCGCCGCCGTCGCGCAGGATCGCCGCCCCTTCGGGCAACACGAAATCCGGATCGCGCGCCAGCAGCCCGACGAGCTGCGGCCGGGGTGCGGAATCCGCCCGGTCGCGCAGCAACGCCGCCTTGCCGATGAAGTCGGGCTTGGCGGCATGGACCGCGAAGCCGAGGCCCAGATCGTCCGGCCCCGCGATCCCGTCGCCCTCGTGCCCGACCGAGATGAATCCCTTCTCGATGCGCAGCACGTGATTGGCTTCGGAGCCGACGGGCACGGCGCCCGAAGCGATGATCCGATCCCACAAGGCGCGTGCGGCCGAATTGGGCAGCAAGATCTCGAACGACAATTCGCCGGTGAAGCCCGCACGCGCGATCAGGCACCGCCGGCCGAACAACTCGATCTCGGCGATGCCCATGAAGCCGAGATCGGCGGGCGGGGCGATCCCCGCCTTCGCTAACGCGTCGCGCGCTTGCGGCCCGCAGACGACGATATCGGCCCATTGCTCGGTCACCGGCACGACATGGACGCGCAAATCGGGGCGCAGGATTTGGCGGCAATATTCTAAGCGTTGCAGACAGGCATCGGCATTGCCGGTCGTGGTGGTGACGAAATAGCGTTCCGCCGCCAAGCGGAACACGATCCCGTCGTCGAACAAGCGCCCGTCCTCGTGCAGTTGCAGCGCATAGCGTCCGCGCCCGGGCGCCAAATCCGACAGCCGCGTCGCATAGACGAAATCGAGGAACGCGGCGGCGTCTTGCCCGATCACCTCGAACTTGCCGAGCGGCGAGGAATCGTAGACGCCGACTTCATTGCGCACGGCGAAGCATTCGCGTGCACATGCGGCGTCGAGATTTTCGCCGTTCTTCGGATAGTAGCCGGGCCGGCGCCAATTGGCGCCGCTTTCGTACATTACGGCCCCCGCCTGCTCGTGCCATGCGGTCAGCGTGGTCGTGCGCGACGGCTTCAACAGTTTTCCCGTGGGCTCGGCCAAAGCGGCGAATTCGGTGGGGACGAAAGGCGGGCGGAAGGTCGTGGTGCCGACCAGATCGGGTGTTACACCCTTCTCGCGCGCCAGAATGTCGAGCGCGTTCATGTTGGAGAGGCGCCCCTGGTCGGGCGCCATGCCGAGCGTGGTGTAGCGCTTCAAAAGCTCGACGCCGTCATAGCCTTCGCGCGTGGCGAGGCGCACATCGGCGGCGGTGACGTCGGCGCCGAAATCAACGAAGGCTTTGCCGCCCATATCGGGCGCTTCCCAACGCGCGAGCAGATGATCCTGCGGCAGATCGATGCGCGTTTCGGCGCCGTCATGCGCGCCATCGGGCAGAAACGCAGCGAAGTCGCGCGCATAGCGCAGCTTGCCGCCCGCATGGGAATGGAGATGGGCGAGCGGCGTGAACCCGCCCGCCATGGCGATCACATCGCAAGCGATTTCGCGCGTGCCCGACCCGTCGAGCTTGGCGATACGCGCCCCCCGCACCGGACAGCCGAGTGCGGCGACCACTGCTTCGCCGTCGCGCAGATCGATCACGGCCGGCACGGCGATGCCCATTTCGGTCAATTCGCGTGCCTGGCGATGGCCGCTATCGTTGTTGGTAAACACGACGACGGTTTCGCCGGCCGCCACGCCGTGGTCGCGCGCATAGCGCCGCACGGCGGAAAGCAGCATCACGCCCGGCCGGTCGTTGTCGCGGAAGATCATCGGCCGTTCGACCGTGCCGGTCGCCAGGATCGCGCGCGCGGCGCGGATCTTCCAGGTCCGCGCTTCGATCGCCGCGCTCGGGTTTCGCTCGACCGCGACGAACAAACCGCCTTCGTGCCGCGCGATCGCCAGCGTGTGGCGCAGCACGGTGACGCCGGGAATCTCGGGGACATCGCCATCGTCGATCAGCCAGACGCGCCCGCCCGCCTTCGCGGCTTCGCGCGCGGCTTGCTGGCCCGCGATCCCGCCGCCGACGACCAATGTTTCGCAATGGGCATAGCGCTTCTCGACGCGCAAGGGCGCGGGATCGGTCGGCAGCTTGCCGATCCCGGCCATGCGCTGGATCATCGGCTCGAACAACGGCCACAACCGCCCGCCCGGCCCCATGAACGTCTTGTAGTAGAAGCCGGCGGGCAGCAGCGCGCCGAATCGATCGGCAAGCGCCCCCAGATCGAAATCGACCGACGGCCAGCAATTCAGCGGCCAGGCGTTTAAACCCGCCTCGACGCGCAAATTCGTCGCCAGCGCGTTGCCCTTCGCCGTACCGACATGGGCGTTGGGCTCGTGGCGTCCGGAACCGACGATGCCGCGCGGCCGATGATATTTGAAACTCCGCGCGACGACGCGCACGCCCGAAGCCAACAACGCCGCCGCCAAGGGTTCGCCGCGACGTCCCACGAGCTTGCGGCCGCCGAATTCGAATTCGACTTCGTCACCCGCCGGAATGGGTTTGAGGCGATGACCGCTCATGCGCCGAACTCGTTCGTCGCGGTGTTGCGCGCGAGCTTCAGCCACTGGCGGCAGCCATGCTTGTGCCACCAGAGTTCTTCGACCGGGCCTTTGGCGTTGTCGCGGAAATAGATCTCGCGGGGCGTGGTTTCGCCCAGGCACACGAACTCCGCCTGTTCGCGCGGGCCGCAATTCGGGCAAGGGACAAGACGCATGGCGATCAGTCCCGGTTCGAGGCGCCGGCGGTTTCGTAGAGCGGCCTTCCGCGCTCGAACCGCGACAAGGCGAAGCCGCCGATCAAATCGCTGGGCATGTCCTTGGCGATGAGATCGGCGAATTCACGCCCCGCCGCCGGGATCGCCTTGAACCCGCCCGAGCCCCAGCCGGCGTCGATGTAAAGACCCTCGACCGGCGTCTTCGACACGATGGGCGACGTGTCGTGACACAGATCGATCGCGCCCGCCCATTGGCGCAGCATGCGTACGCGGCCCAGGATCGGGAACAACTCGATCAGATGGGCCGTCACGCGCTCAATGGTCGTGAAGTCGCCGCGCTGCACGTAGGACGGAACGGGATCGGAGCCGCCGCCGATCACCAACTCGCCCTTGTCGCTTTGGCAGAGATAGACTTGGGCGGGCGAATTGACGATGCAGGACAGGATCGGCTTCAGCGGTTCCGATACGAAAGCCTGCAACGGCACGGTCTCGATCGGCAAGCGTAAGCCCGCCGTCGCCGCCAGCACGCTCGCGTGGCCCGACACGGCCAGCGCCACTTTGTCGGCGGCAATGAAGCCGCGTGCGGTTTCCACGCCGGCAACCTTGCCGCCAACCCGCGCGATCGAGCGCACTTCGCAATTCTGGACGATGTTGACGCCCAGCGCCGATGCCGCGCGCGCATAGCCCCAGGCGACCGCGTCATGGCGCGCGATCCCGGCGGTCGGGTGCCATGTCGCGGCAAGGACCGGCAGGCGCTTCTCGCCGTCGAGATCGAGGATCGGCACGCGGCGTTTGGCCTCGGCGGGCGACACGATATCGAACGGCACGCCTGCCAGGCGCAGCATCGACTGGCGGCGCTTTACGTCGCGCAATTTCGCCCAGGTCTGGATCAGGTCGAGCTGCCCGCGCTCGGAAAACATCACGTTGTAGCCGAGCACGCCCGACAGTTCTTTCCAGAGCTTTAGACCCTCGGCGTGAAAGCGGATCGATTCCTCGCGCAGATAATTGGCGCGGACCGTGACGGTGTTGCGCCCGGTATTGCCGCCGCCGAGCCAACCCTTGTCGAGCACCAGCACGTCGCGCAGACCATGGCGCGCGGCGAGGTTATAGGCGGTGGCGAGGCCATGCCCGCCCGCCCCGACGATGATCGCGTCGTAACGGTCCTTCAGCGGCCGTTCCTGCCAAGCCCGCGTGGCGGCGCTAGGCCCCTGAAACGCATGCCGCAACAGATCGACGAAGGAATAGGCGCCCATGCGGATCAGTTTGCACAAGTGAACGGCGTATCGCCATACGGCCGTTCTCATCGCGCGATGACCGGCCCTCATAGCCACGCCGAATAGCTTGACGCGCCGCGTATGCCGACTACTCTCGCGTCGAGAGGTTTCCGTCCCCAAATTAGAAGAAGGAGAAATTCGATGAATCGCCGCGATCTCGCCCGCGTGCTCGGCACGGGCGTCGTCGGTGCCGCCGCCTTGACCGTCGCCGGTCAACAGGCCCAGGCCCAAGCCCCCGCCGCCGCGGGCGGCAAGTCCCGCCTGCATCAGATCCTGGAGCGCGGCACGATGCGCGTCGGCACGACCGGCGACTTCAACCCGATGAGCTTCCGCGACACGTCGACGAACTCGTATCAGGGCTTCGACGTCGAAGCGATGACCCAGCTCGCGACCGATAGCGGCGTGCGCGTCGAATGGGTGCAGACCGAGTGGGCGCAGATCGTCGCCGGCATCGGCGCCAACCGCTTCGACATCTTCTCGGGCGCTTCGGTCACCATGCCGCGCGCGCGCGGGGCCGCGTTCACCCTGCCCTATTTCGAGTTCAGCTCCATCCCGGTCGTCGCGAAATCGGCCGCCGCCAAGTTCAGCACTTGGGAATCGATCAACGCCGAGGGCGTGCGCGTCGCCATTTCGATGGGTACGGCGTTCGAAGACCAAGCCAAGGCGCATTTCCCCAAGGCGCGCCTCGTCTCGGTCCAGGCCCCGGCGACCGGCTTCCAGGAAGTGCTGGCCGGCCGCGCCGACCTCACGCTCACCAGCAACGTCGAAGCCTCGTCGTTGATCCGCCGTTTCGACGCGTTGACGCTGCTGCCCGCCAGCGTCGAGCCGCGCAACCGTCGCCCCGCCGCCTTCATGATGGCGCAGGACGATCCCATTTGGCTGAACTACGTCAACACCTGGGTCACGCTGAAGATGCGCGAAGGTTTCTTCGAAAAGCTGGAGAACAAGTGGCTTCCGAAGGCCTAAGCGCCAAGCAGAATCCGAGTTGGGGGAAAGCGCTCGCGGTTTCGGCCGCGGCGCTTTCTCTTTCGGGCTGCGCGCAGAATTCCTATAACTGGGGCTGGTACGTCGTCTCGCCGTTCGACGCGCGCGGCCTCAAGAACATCGCCTTCCTCGCCGAAGGCTTGATCGCCACGATCGGAATTTCAATCGTCGCGATCGCGATTTCGGTGGTACTGGGCGCGGCCCTCGCCATCGCCGGCATGTCGCGGCACCGGGCGTTGCGCCTGTTCAACCGCGGCTATGTCGAAGCCTTCCGCGCGGTGCCGATCCTGGTGCTGCTGCTCTGGGTCTATTACGGCCTGCCGGTCGTCGCGGGCATCCAATTCTCTGTGATCGTCGCCGGCATCGCCACGCTTGCGATTTCGGACTCGGCGTTCGAAGCCGAAATCTTTCGCGCGGGCATCCAGTCCGTGCCGAAAGGCCAGACCGAGGCCGCGTTCAGCGTCGGCCTCACGCGCTGGCAGACGATGCGCCTCGTCATCCTGCCCCAGGCGATCCGCAAAATCCTGCCGGCCCTGGGCAACCAATTCGTCTATGTGCTTAAGATGAGCTCACTCATCTCCGTCGTCGGGTTCCAGGAACTCACACGGCGCGCGCAGGAATTGGTGCTGATCGAGTATCGCCCGCTCGAGATCTACACGATGCTGGTGCTCGAATATCTCGTGCTGATCCTGGTCGTGTCGTGGCTCGTCCGGCGCCTGGAAGCGCGCATGGCCGCCGAAACGCGCTAGTCCGAATTCCGGAAGCGCTCGAAATCCTCGAATAGATCTTCGGCACCCAAAGCGATGAATTCTTCGCCCGCCGCCCGCGTCGCCAAGGCGGAATCCGAAATCACACGCCCGTCGGGGAAGCGGCGGCGATAATCGGCCGCCTCGTAATAATTGTCGCCGGCGTGTTCGAGCAGATCGTTGCGCCCGTGCGAGGGCGGCGGCGGCAGTTGGAATTCCTTAATCGCCTCCGGCCACGCCGCCTGCGTGATCGCGATTTCCGACGGTGTGCCGTGGAAACCTTCGCTCGCACCATAGAGCGCCTTGCGGCGCGCATCGACTTGCGGCAATTCCCACCAGCTTTTCAGCTTGCAGCGCACGCGCACGTCCTTGTCGCGGCCGGTCATCGACAGCTCGGCGAAGAATTCCTGAAACGCGGCGCGCACCGGCGCCACGTTGCCGCCATGGCCGTTCAGGAAATAGATGCGCTCGAACCCCGTGCGCGACAGCGACGCGATGTAGTCGCGCACCACGGCCATCAAGGTCGACGGGCGCAGCGACATCGATCCGGGGAAGTCGAGATGGAATTGCGACATCCCCACCTGGATCGTCGGCGCCACGAGCACACCCTTATCGGCGCCCATCTTGCGCGCGATCGCCTCGGGGCAAAGATGGTCCGTGCCGATCAAGCCTTCGGGCCCGTGCTGCTCGGTCGAACCGATCGGAACGACGATGCCCTTCGAGCGGGACAGATAGTCCCGGACCTTGTGCCATGTCTGGAGTTCGAGACGCATGGCGCGAGCTTACCTCAAATATGCTCCCAGTCGTCGAGCTTGTCGGTGTTGGGCGGCGAGAAGCCCAGCACATCGCCCTGCGTGGTCACGCCCAACCCGTTGAGCAGACGATTGGAGTAGTTGAAATAGGCGCAAACCTGATTGGCCTCGAAAATCTCGGCGTCGCTCGCCCCGGCGGTCCGCGCCGCGACGATATCGCTCTCCGCCATGTTCTGCGGCTCGAGCGTCAGCTTGCGCACATAGCGCAGCAGCGCGAGCTCCTTGCCGTCGAACATTTTCTCCGGCTGCACGGCGACGAAGGCCTTGTAGATCTTCTGGGCCTTCGCCTCGTCCTTGAGCAAGCGCGTGAGGCCGGCGAAATGGTGCGCCACCGAGTAATCGCATTTATTGGCGAGGCTCGTATAGACGCCGAGGCATTCCAGGAACCAGACCGGCAGCGTGTTACCGGTGTGGTGCAGCACGCTTTTATAAAGCGCGCTATGCCCTTCCATCGTGTGCGGACGCAACGAGTGGACCTTCATCACGTTGTCGATCTTGCCGCCCGGGCCTTTCACGCGGTCGTAGAGCTCGCGCAGATAGCCGGTCGACTCGTCGTATTGCAGCATTTGGATCCACGCCGTCATCGGAAACTCCGTTGTTAAAACCAGTGCCGGAATCGCAGCGGATCATAAGGCCGCAAATCGATTCCGGGTTCGCGATCTTCGATCAACGCCGCCACGATCTTCGCGGTGATCGCGGCGAGCGTCGTGCCCAAATGCGCATGGCCGAAAGCGAAGATCGCTTTGGGCGTCGCGGGGGCACGGCCCAGCACGGGCAAGCCGTCGGGCAAAGACGGGCGAAAACCCATCCAGAAACTTGCGTCGTCGGCGTTCAGCCCCGGTAGCAATGCTTTGGCATTGCCGATCAGCATTTCGGCACGGCGCATATCGGGCGGCGCATCCAACCCCGCGAACTCGACCGTGCCCGCCAGGCGAAGCCCCGTGTTCATCGAGGTGACGGCGTATTTGCCCTCCCCGTCGATCATTTGCGCGGGCAATTCGACGCCGGGCGACGGCAAATGCGCGTGATAGCCGCGTTCGACATCCAGCGGTACGCGTGCGCCCAGCTTGGTCGCCAGGGTTTGCGAATGCGCACCCAGCGCCAGCACGAATTGCTTGGCATGGAACAGACCGGTTTCGGTCACCAGCGCGATCCCGTCGCTGATCGGCGCCACATCGACGATTTTCGCGCGTTCGATCCGCCCACCCTTCGCCAGGAACGCGGCGGCAAGCCCGTCGCACAGCGCGCCGGGATCCGCGAAATGCCCCGCACCCGGCGCATAGACGGCGTGGCGATAATTCTCCGACAGCATCGGCGCGAAACGGCGCAACGCCACCGCGTCGAATTCCTCCAGCGTCACGCCACGCCGGCGGCGAAACGCATGCGCGGCCTCGGCCCCGTCCCGGCTCGCCTGGCTCGCATAGACATAGAGCAAGCCTTGCGCGCGGATCAGGTGATCGACGCCCGCCTCGCTGGCGAAGTCGCGCCAATCTTCCATCGAGGTCAGCGTGAGAGCGGCCAGCGCCTTCGACATATCTTCCGCCCGCCGCGCCGACATCGCGAAACGCAGCAGCCAGGGCAGCAAGGCGGGCAGATAGGCCGGCCGGATCGCCAATGGCGACAACGGATCGCGCAGCATCGATGGCACGGCGCACAAGGTCGAATACGTCGCCAAGGGCGAGACCCAGCCCGGCGTAATGCCGCCCGCATTGCCCCAGGAGGTACCTCGCCCCGGTGCCGGGTCAAACAATACGACCTCATGCCCGCGCGCGGCCAAGGCGAAGGCGCAGGACAAGCCGACCACGCCGCCGCCGGCGATCGCGATCGCCGCCCTGCCGGCGGTCATCGGTGTTTGCCCATCCGCGTTTCCAGCCGCGCGAAGGCCAGCGACAGCGACCAGCACAGCAGGAAGTAAAGCACGGCGATGATGATCCAGGTTTCGAACAGGCGCGTCGTCGTCGCCGCGACCTCGTTACCCAGGAACGTGAGATCTTGGATCGAGATCAGCGACACGATCGACGTGTCTTTGACCAGGGAGATGAACTGCCCCGCGAGCGGGGGCAGCGTGCGCTGGATCGCCTGGGGCAGCACGACGAGACGCAACGTCTGCACGCGCGTCAACGCCATGGCCTTGGACGCATCCCACTGGCCGCGCTCGATCGACTGCACGCCGCCGCGCACGATCTCGGTCACATAGGCGCCCTCGAACAGCGCCATGCACAAGATCGCCGACAGGATGGCGGGCAGCAGCCTTGCGGGCCCGAACAGAATTTCGATCGTCGCGATCGTGGCGGGCGACGCGTTACGCAGCGCCACGTCGATACCGATCAGCGGAACGATCTGGCTGGTCAGGAAGAAATAGACGACGAAGACGAAGACGAGCGGCGGCATGTTGCGCACCAGCTCGACATAGGATCCGGCGACAAGCCGGAAAAACAGCGATTGCGAGATGCGCGCGAGGCCCATCACCGCGCCGATGATCGCCGCCCCGATCGCCGACCAGACGGCGATGCGGATGGTCGTCCACAACCCGATCAGGATCAGATTGGGGACCCAGGCTTCCTTCGTTTCGTCGTACCGCAGGATGAAGGGCCAGACCCGCGACCAGTTCCAATTGTAGTGCAGCACCGTATTCGCGCGCCAAACCAGATAGGCGCACGCGGCCGCCACCACGGCCAGGATGACCGCGTCGAGAAGACGAAAGCGCCGCCGGTTTTCGACCGGCGGCGCCATGGTGGAGGTATTCGAACTCACTGGGCCTGCTGGTCGCGCCAGTCGCGCGCCTTGAACCAATAGGCCTGACGTTCGGCGAGCCAGCCGTCGAGCGTGCGGTTCTGGATCCAGTTATTGAGGAAGTTGAGCGAGTCCGGATCGCCCTTGCGCACGGCCATCGCGTCGGCCTGGCCGACCAGCGGCTCGGCGAACGGGCGGAACAGCGCGTTCGGGTTGTCGAGCACGGCGAAAGCCGGCTTCGGCACGGTGCTGATCCAGGCATGCGCGCGGTCGTTCGTGACCTCGAGCAGGGCGGGTGCATCGTCATCGAACAGACGCAAGGTCGCGTTCGGGAACAGGCGCTGCGCGGTCGTCGCGGCCGAGGTGCCGCGGCGGGCCGACAGCGTGACGTTCGGCTTGTTGAAATCCGAGATCGTCTTGAAGCCGTCGGCCAGCTTCTTGCTGGCGACGACGTCCACACCCGTCGCCGAATAGGGCGACGTGAAGTTGACGGTCAGGTTGCGCGCCGGGGTGATCGTCATGCCGCCGATGATGAAATCGAACTGGCCGGCGATCAGGGCGGGAATGATGCCGTCCCACGCGGTCGGCACGAGTTCGAGCTTCACGCCCATATCCTCGGCCAGTTTCTTGGAGACGTCGACCTCGTAGCCGATCAGATCGCCCGACTTGGAGCGGAACGCCCACGGCACGAAGGTCGACAGGCCCACGCGCAAGGCGCCGCGCTTCTTGATCTCCTCGATCGCGCTGGTCGCGGACAACGCCGCGCGCGCGTCCTGCGCCTTGGACGCCATCGGCGCCATCACCGCCGCGACGGCGATCGCCGTCAGGGCCAATTTTCTCAATCCGAACATGCTCCCCTCCTTTGCCGGGACATGGTTTTCCGCCTCAACTTTTGAGACGGGCTTCGAGAATCCGCACCGCCTGCGACATCGCGACGGTGACGGTGAGATAAAGGCCGGCGACGACCAGCCAGATTTCGAACGTCATGAACGTATCGGCGATGACGTTGCGCCCTTCGTTGGTCAGGTCGAACACCGCGATGACCGACACGATCGCCGAATGCTTGATGAGCGATACGCCGAGCCCCGTCAGCGGCGGCAGCACGATGCGCAATGCTTGGGGCAGCACGACGAAGCGATAGATCTGCGCCGGGCGCAACCCCATCGCGCGCGCGGCTTCCCATTGGCCCTTGGCGACGGCTTCAATGCCCGCGCGGAAAATTTCCGCCGCGAAGGCGCCTTCGAACACGGCCAAGCACAACACGCCCGTCCAGTAGCGGTCGATGCCCAGGATCGGCGACAGGATGAAATAGAAGATGTAGAGCTGCACCAGCAGCGGCGTATTGCGGATCGCTTCGATATAGACGCGCGAAAGACCTTCGCCGGCGATTGAGTTCGACCGGCGCAGCACCGCGACGACCAAGCCGATGACGACGGTCAGCAACAGCGCCAAAGCGCTGATCTGCAGCGTGACGATCATGCCCTTCAGCAAGGGACCGAGCCAGATCTCGCCGTCGATTTCGCGATAGAGATAACGGGGAACGCGCGACCATTGCCAGTTATAGCCCATGCCTTGGGCGCCACGCACCGCGACCCACAGCACGAAAGCGGCGAACAACAGGAACTGCGCCGTCTCGCCCACGCGCCGCCACGGGAACGCGTCGCGCGGCTTCACCATCGCCGCGCTCATTGCCCCGCCCCGTCGCCGCTTCTTTCGGCCGTGTGTCCCGCGTCGATCAAACCGCGCCCCCCGAGAGCCATCACAGTGAAACTAAAACGCCTTTCCGGCAACCGCTTCGCGCGGGTTTTCCCAGCAATATTCTCGCCACAAAACCGGCTCATGCGGTCATCGCCGCCCCTCATGTTGTCCGGCTTCCCGCTTGCCCGTGTGACGGCAACGGCACATGCTGTGCAAGCCAAATAAACTCCTGCGGCGATTAAAAGCATTTGTATGGAGGCGACGGCGATGAAAGCACGATTTCTCTCGGCGGTAATCCTGGCTGCGGGTTTCTGCGCGCCGAACGCCGATGCGGCCGAACTGCGCATGGGCATGGCGGCGGAGGCGACTTATGTCGATCCGCACGCCCAAGCCATCGGCCCGAACTTCGAGTTGATGCTGCATATCTTCGACACGCTGGCGCGCGTCGGACCGAACGAGGAAATCCTGCCCGGCATCGCCCAATCCTGGCGCATCGTCGAGCCGCCCAATCTGTGGGAGTTCAAACTCCGCCCGGGTTTGAAGTTCCACGACGGCGCGCCGCTGACCGCGCATGACGTGAAGTTCTCGATCGAACGCGCACCCAACGTGCCCGGCGCGCCGTCGACCTATAGCCGCAACTTGCGCAATGTCGACGCGGTCGAGGTCGTGGATGACCTCACCTTGCGCGTGCGCACCAAGCGGCCCGGCTTGTTGCTGCCCGCAAATCTCGCCCAGATCGCGATCGTCGATCGGCGCATCGGCATGGACGCGACGACGCAAAGCTTCGCCGTCGGCAAATCGGCGAACGGCTCGGGCCCCTATCGCTTCGTCGAATTCGTGCCGGGCGAACGCGTAACGCTCGAAGCCAATCCCGCTTGGGCGGACGGCAAGCCGCGCTGGGATCGTGTGACCATGCGTTTGCTGCGCAGCCCGGCCGCGCGTCTCGCTGCGTTGCTGACCGGGGCGGTCGACGTGATCAACGACGTACCGCCCGCCGATATCGAAAAGCTGCAACGCGAGGAGCGCGTGGCGCTGTCCAGCGGCCTATCAAACCGCGTGATCTTTTGGGCGATGGACGTGGCGCGCGAAACCTCGCCCTTCGTCACCGGCAAAGACGGCGCCGCCATCGCCAATCCGATGCGCGATCCGCGCGTGCGCGAAGCGATGGCGTTGGCGGTCGATCGCCCGGCGATCGTTTCGCGGCTGATGGAAGGCGCGGCCGTCGAAGCAAGCCAGATCCCGCTCGAAGGCCATCCCGGCTTCCTCGCCGATCTCAAGAACCCGGCGCCCGACCTCAACAAGGCGCGCGCGTTGATGGCGGCGGCCGGTGTCGCGAACGGTTTCCGCCTGGCGATCCACACGACCAACGGCCGCTATCTCAACGACACCCGCCAAGCGCAGACGATCGCGCAGATGCTGGCCCGGATCGGGATCGAGGCGAGCGTGCAGCCCACCCATATCGGCACGTATTTCACCCAAGCGCGGAACAAGAAATTTTCGTTCATGATCGTCGGCTGGGGCCACACCTCGACCGATCCTTTGCTGGTGATGCGCGAGACGTTCCATTCGACCGCCGCGAACAATTACGGAAGCTGGGTCGATCCAACGTCGGACAAGCTGCTCGACGACGCCGACGTGGAACTCGACCAAGCCAAGCGCGGCCAGATGCTCGCCGAAGTCACCCGCCGCGCGGCTTCGGCGAACGTGATCCTGCCCTCGCACTACCAAGTGAATTACTGGGCGACGCGCAAGGATCTGCGCTACGTGCCCCCCCGCGACGAAGCGACCGTGGCCGAAAGCGTGGTGCCGCGCTAAGCCAGATACTCGGCTTCGCTGAAATCACGCGCCAGGCGATAGACGTAGTCGCCACGCGTGACCAGCGTGTTGGCGCGGCGCACCATGATCAGCCCGTCATGCGGCGCCGTCAGCTCGGCCGACGCGCGTTCGATCTCGCCGATCGGATGGATGCGCGCGACCGGTTGACCCTTGGTCACGCGCGCGCCCAAGCCCGCCAACGGTTCGAACAAACCGTCGAGCGGCGCCATAACCAGCGACCCCGCCCCCGTCGGCGTGATCAGCTTCGTGTCATGAAAGCGCGCGCGCGGCGGCGCTTCCGGCAGCACGCCGAAATGATGCAGCAGGCGCATCAGGCCTTCGCGGCCGATGGCGAGCGCGTCGATATCGATGGAGGCGGCCCCCGGAAATTCGGTCGCGACCATCGGAATGCCCATCCGGTCGCATTGCGCGGACATCGAACGGCTATCCGATGTCGCCATCGCGCAAACCGTATAAGGCAGGCCAAAAGCGCGCGCGCCGTCGAGCTTGCGCTTGCGCAACGCCGCATCGCCGCCGCCATGCAGATAGACGCTCGGCACATACATGCCCGTCGTGCCGCCCGAGTGCAGATCGGCGGCGGCATTCGTCATCGGCAGGACGACGCTGGTCAGGTAATGCGCGATCGCCGAAGTCGGCCCGCCATCCGCCTCGCCCGGGAAGGCGCGGTTGAGATTGCCCTGATCGAGCGGCGAGACGCGCGACGCGGCCATTACGGCCGGGAAGTTCAGCGCGGGCAGAACGATCAACCGGCCGGTGATGCGCGCCGGGTCGAGATTGCGGATCAGATCATGCAGCAGGATCTGGCCTTCGTACTCGTCGCCATGCGTGCCGGCGGTCAGCAGCATCGTCGGGCCGTCGCCATTGGCGATCACCGCCAAGGGAATGGGGAGGATACCGAAGGCGTAACGATCGTCCGAATGGACGAGGCGCAGAAAGCCGAGTTGCTTGCCCTTGCCGGCGTAGTCGATATCCGTCGTCAACCGCGTGCGCGCCTGGGTCATTCACCCCTCCCCGTCGAGGCGCCTACGATGACATTTCGTAAGCCCGCCGTTCAGTCTTTTTTACGTGCGGCGCCATGAGTTTGCTTGATCCTTGGATGAAACCAAACCGGCTTGCGCCATCACCGTTCCAGGCGCCTATACTTTGGCACGCGGAGTGCACGCACATGTATGTCCGTCACCGACCGCGAAAAGGAAAAGGCTCGAATTGGATAGCGGTACCGCCTCGCCCGAAAACCGCCTCGCCGTCGGCGCCGCGCGCCGCCGTCTGGAGGATGCGCGGCTGCTTTCGGGCAAAGGCGCCTATCTCGACGATTTGCCGGCGGCCGATACGCTGCGCGGCGTGGTCGCGCGCTCGCCCTATGCGCACGCCAAGATCGCACGCATCGACACGACGGCCGCGCGCGCGATCCCCGGCGTCGCGCTGATCCTGACCGCCGCCGATCTCGACGCGGACGGCATCAAGCCGATCCCCGCCCTCTCGGCCGTCAAGATCGACGGCACGCCGGTGAAGATCACCCCGCCGCCATTCGAATTGCTGGCGCGCCACACGGTGCGCCATGTCGGCGATCCCGTCGCCTTCGTCGTCGCCGAGAGCGAAGCGATTGCGATGGAAGCGGTCGAAGCGCTGGAAGTCGACTACGAGGAACTGACGCCGGTTCTGTCGCCCGACGACGACGCGGCATTGCCGGGTTACGAGATCGCGTTGGGCGACGCGGCCGCCGTCGATGCGGCCTTCGCCGCCGCGCATAAGATCGTCGAGTTGGACGTCGTCAATCAACGCCTCGCCGGCGTGCCGCTCGAACCGCGCAACGCGCAGGGAGAACCGGGGGGCGAACCAGATGGCGAGCGCGTGACGTTGCGCACCGGCACGCAAGCGCCGCATCTGGTGCGCCGCGTGTTGACCGCCGACGTGTTCGGCTGGCCGGAGAAGCAATTGCGCGTCATCGCCCCCGACACCGGCGGCGGTTTCGGCCTGAAGGCGCCGGTGATGCGCGAACAAGGCCTGGCCGTGTGGGCGGCGAAGAAACTCGGCCGCAAAGTGCGCTGGATTTCGACGCGTAGCGAGGCGTTCCTGTCCGACACCGGCGGGCGCGACATGCGCACGCGCATCGCCGTCGCGTTCGACAAGGATGCGAAGATCTTGGGCTTGCGCGCGTCGGTCAGCGCCAATCTCGGCGCGTATCTTTCCTATTTCGGGCCAGTGCCCGCCAATATCGGCCTGGTCGGCATGATCGGCGTCTACGCGACACCGGCCGCCCACATCACCTCGCGCGCGCGTTTCACGAATACGGCGCCGGTCGATGCTTATCGCGGTGCGGGCCGGCCTGAATCGATCTACGCGATCGAACGTGCACTCGACAAAGCCGCGCGCGATTTCGGCATCGGCCCCGACGAAATCCGCCGGCGCAACGTCGTGCCCTTCGCCGCCTTGCCCCATCGCACGCCGATGGGCACGCTTTACGACAGCGGCGATTTCAAGGGAACGATCGATAAGCTGGGGGCTTTCGCCGATCTCGCGGGGTTCCCTGCGCGCCGCCAGGAAAGCGAAGTACATGGCAAGCTTCGTGGCCTCGGTCTCGGCTGCTATATCGAGCGCGCGGCGGGCGGCGCGGAAGAAGCCGCGACCGTGATCCTCGATGCCGAAGGCGGCGCCGACGTGCTGCTCGGCACGATGACCCAGGGCCAAGGTCATGTGACGGCCTATACGCAGATCGTCGCGGATCGTCTGGGCCTCGATCCCGCACGTATCCGCATCCATCAAGGCGACACCGATGTCGTGGCGCGCGGCGTGGGTACTTTCGGCTCGCGCTCGCTGCCGATCGGCGGATCAGCGCTGCAACGCGCGATCGACAAGGTTGTCGAGGGTCTCACGCCCTTGGCCGCCGAGCTTCTGGAAGCCGCCGCAATCGATATCGAATTCCGCGACGCGAGCTTCCGCATCGCCGGCACGGATCGCGTGATCGACGTGCCGCGCGTCGCCAAAGCGTTCCACGAGCGCCGGGAGATGGGCCAGCGTTTGCCCGGCGGGCTGGGTGCAGATCTTTCCGCGCAAGGCACGTTCCAACCGATCGAGCCGACCTTCCCCAATGGTTGCCATGCCTGCGAGGTGGAGATCGATCCCGACACCGGCGAAGTCGCCGTGCGCCGTTACATGTGCGTCGACGATTTCGGCAACGAGATCAACCCGCTTCTGGTCGACGGCCAGATGCATGGGGCGCTCGCACAAGGGATCGGCCAGGCGCTGCTCGAACATTTCGTCCATGACGAAAGTAGCGGCCAACCGCTGACCGGTTCGTTCATGGATTACGCGATGCCGCGCGCGACCGATCTGCCGTTCTTCGATCTCGCGCGCAATCCCGATCCTTGCAAGAACAATCCGCTGGGCCTGAAAGGCTGCGCGGAAGCGGGCTGCATCGGCGCCCCGCCGGTCGTGATCTCGGCCGTGCTCGACGCGCTCGCACCGCTCGGCGTCAAACATATCGACATGCCGGCGACCCCCTATCGCGTGTGGAAGGCGATCGACGACGCGCGCAACGATAAAGGTTCGAATTGATGTCCAGCGTTTCGCTCAAAGGCGTATCGAAGACCTACGCGGGCGTCACCGCCTTGCGCCCGATCGACTTGGAAGTACCGCAAGGTGAATTCCTGACGCTGCTCGGCCCCTCCGGCTGCGGCAAGACGACGACCTTGCGCTTGATCGCGGGCTTCATCGAGCCGAGCACGGGCCGCATCCTGTTCGGCGGCGACGACGTGACCGATTTGCCGCCGCAGAAGCGCGAGATCGGTATGGTCTTCCAGGACTACGCGCTGTTCCCGCATATGACCATCGGCGACAATATCGGCTTCGCGCTCGCCGAGCGCGGCCTGCCGAAAGCCGATATTTCAAGGCGCGTGAAGGAACTGCTCGAGCTTATCCGCCTGCCGAGCGTCGAGAACCGCTATCCCACGCAGTTGTCCGGCGGTCAGCAGCAGCGCGTCGCCGTGGCGCGCGCCGTGGCGCATTCGCCGCGCGTGCTGCTGATGGACGAGCCGCTGGGCGCGCTCGACCTCAAACTGCGCGAGGCGATGCAGAACGAGATCAGCGCCATCCATCGCACGCTGAAGATCACGACCGTCTACGTGACGCACGACCAGACCGAAGCGATGAGCATGTCGGACCGCATCGCGGTGATGAACGACGGCATCATCGAACAAATGGGCACGGCGACCGAGATCTACGAGCGCCCCGTCACGCGCTTCGTCGCCGACTTCGTCGGGCAGATCAATCTGCTCGACGGAGCCGCGCACGGCACCGACAACGGCTTGCTCGCCGTGACGGTCGCGGGCACGACCTTACGCGTGCCCGACACCGGCGCCTCGGGCACCGTTTCGATCGGCGTGCGGCCGGAGCAAATGTCGCTGATCGGTGCGGGCGTTCCGGTCCCCGCGGGCCACAACGCCATCGCGGGGATCGTCAAAAGCCGGATGTTCGCCGGCAACCGCATCCGGTTGGAGATCGACGCAGGGACCGCGAAACCGATCGCCATCGAAGCGCATCCCAACACGCCCACGGTCGAACCGGGGGCGGCGGTGCGCGCCGTATGGAAACCCGAACATTCCGTTTTGCTGACGCGCTGAGGGAGAAGAAAATCATGGGAGCGACGGCCGAAAAAATGGATGCCCGCGCGCGCGGCGTGCCCGTCATCGATATCGCCCCCTTCATTGACGGCAGCGACAAGATGGGTGTGGCCCGCGCCGTCGCCAAAGCCTGCGAGGAAGTCGGGTTCTTCTGCGTTTCCGGCCACGGGATCGACGCGAAGCTGACCGACAAGGCCTTCGCCGTGTCGCGCGACTTCTTCGACCAGCCGACCGAAACGAAGATGAAGTCCAAGCCGGTCGGCGAAGTGGCGCCGCGCGGCTATGCGGCGATGGAATCCAAAGGCCTTGGCGCCACGCTGAATCTCAACGTGCCCAAGGATCTGCGCGAGCAATTCATGCTCGGCACGCTGGCACCGATCATTCCCGCATTGAAGGATGTGGAAGCGGCCCAAGGCTGCTACGCGCCCAATGTCTGGCCGGAAACGCCCGCCGACTACAAGCCGGTGTTCACCGAGCTCTATCGCGCGTTCGAGAATCTCGCCGATACGCTGATGCGGATCTTCGCGCTCGGCCTCGATCTGCCCGAAACCTATTTCCGCGACAAGATCGATCATCATTTCAGCGTACTCGGCTCCAACCATTATCCGCCGCTGGAAGCGCCGCCGTTGCCCGGCCAGTTGCGCACCGGCGAGCACACGGATTTCGGCAGCCTGACGATCCTGTTGCCGACCGCCGGTCCCGGCGGCTTGCAGGTGAAGCTCACCGATGGCACGTGGAGCGACGTGCAGCCGATCCCCGGCGCGTTGATCATCAATCTCGGCGACATGATGGCGCGCTGGACCAACGATCGCTGGCGCTCGACGCTGCATCGCGTGGCGAACCCGCCGGACCTGAAAGCCGCGATGAGCCGGCGTCAATCGATCGCGTTCTTCTGCCATCCGAATTACGACGCCGAGATCACGTGCATCGAAAGCTGCACCGGCCCCGGCAATCCGCCGAAATACCCGTCGATCCTGGCGGGCGAACATATGCGTATGAAGATGGTGAAGCGTTGAGCCCGATCGGTCCCGTTCTAGCGGCGTGGGCGTCGAAGCTGCGATTCGAAGACTTGCCCGCGTCGGTCGTCGCCGATTGCAAATACCGGCTGCTCGACACGCTGGGCATCGCCATCGCCGCGATCCCGCTGCCGATCGGCGTGACGATCCGAAAAGCGGCGTACGCCCTCGGGACCGGATCGGAAGCGACGACCTTGGGCGAAAGCGGCGCCAAGTTCTCCGCCGCCACGGCGGCACTGGTGAACGGCACGCTCGCCCATGCGATGGATTTCGACGACACGCATAATGAATCGGTGATGCACCCCAGTGCGCCGACCGTCGCCGCCGTGCTCGCCGCCGGCGAAGCGGCCGGTTCGAGCGGGCGCGATATGATCGCCGGCATCGCCATCGGCAACGAGATCGGTTGCCGCTTGGGTCTCGCCACACCGGGGGCGTTCCACGGTGTGGGCCTGCATCCGACCAGCGTGCTCGGCACGCCCGCCGCCGCCGCCGCCGCCGGGCGCTTGTTCGGCCTCACCCCCGAACAAATCGCCTGCGCCTTCGGCGTGACGGCGAGCCAGGGTTCCGGCGTGCTCGAAGCCTATGCCGACGGTACGTGGTCCAAGACCTTCCATCCCGGCTGGGCGGCGCATGCTGGCATTATCGCGGCACGCTTGGCGCAGAACGGCTTCACCGGCCCCGCGACCGCATTCGATGGGCGCTACGGCCTGTTTCACGCGCTGCTGCCCGCCGACACGAAATTCGATTTCGAGACGACGATCCGCAATCTCGGCAAGGAATGGGTCACGCTGCAAACGGCCTACAAACTGTATCCCTGCGCGCATTCGATCCACGCCTTCATCGAGGGCGCGGCGCGACTCAAAGCCACGCATAAGTTTACCAACGCCGACATCGCGTCGGTGACGCTGACCGTGCCCGACGGCTTCATCGGCCAGATCGCCGAACCGCGCGCGGCGAAGCTCGCCCCCCGCACCTCCACCCATGCGCGGGCGAGCCTGTTCTACGCCGTCGCGGCGACGCTGACCGACGGCGCGCTGACCAACGCGCATTACGAGGGCGAGGCCTATAAGCGCGCCGATATCCTGGGCCTCGCGCAGAAGATCGTCCATGTGCCCGCGAAGATCGACGGCGCCATCAAGTTCGACGGCACGGTCGAAATCGTTCTCGCCGACGGGCGCAAACTTTCGACCTATGTCGAGGAAGCCGACGGCACGGGCACGCGGATGCTCAGCCCCGCGCGCGTCGTCGCCAAGTTCCGCGACACGGTGAAGGACGTATTGCCGCTGACGAAGATCGACCGCCTCGTCGCGACGATCGAAAATCTCGAAGCCCTGCCGAACGCACGCGCGTTGATGGAGATGACCGCGTGATCCGCCTCGTCGCCGAACCTTTGACCGAGGCGGCGTTCGCCCCCTTCGGCTTCGTGCGCGAGATCCCGAAAGGCGGCATGCGCGAAGGCCCCTTCGCGCCCTTCGGCGACGTTCGCCCGAAGGCGCAGGTCAACGCGACGCTGATTTCCTGCCCCGTGCGCCAAGGACCGCGTTCGATCCGCGATATCGAACGGCATCTGCACGGCTCGCAATTTTTCATTCCGCTGGGCGGCGATCTTTCGCTGGTCGTGTTTCCCGGCGGCGACGAACCCAACCTCGCCAACGGCCGCGCTTTCATCGCGGCCCCCAACCAAGCGTTCGGCTATCACAAGGGCGTGTGGCATGCGGGCGTGGCGGCCGTCTCACAAGAAGCATCGGTCGCCTCGCTGCTCAGTCGCGACGGCACGGCCGCCGATGTCGAAGAACGCAAACTCGCCGAAGCGATCGAAGTGGTGTTCCCATGACCTATCCCCGCGACCTGATCGGCTACGCCAATAAGCGGCCGGACGCGCAATGGCCGAACAAGGCGCGCGTCGCGATCAATATCGTCCTCAATTACGAGGAAGGCTCCGAGTATTCGATCCCCGATGGCGATCCGAATTCGGAGAACCAACTCCTCGAAGCGACGCCGTCGATGCCGGCGGGTGTACGCGATCTCAACGCTGAGTCCGTCTACGAGTTCGGCAGTCGCGTGGGCTTCTGGCGCATCCTGCGCATTCTCGACGAATACAAACTGCCCGCGACCGTGTTCGGCTGTGCGCTGGCGCTGGAGCGCAATCCCGGAGCCGTCACCGCGATCAAGGCGGCGGGCTACGACGTTTGCAGCCATGGCTGGCGCTGGATCAAGCATTGGCTGCTCGACGAGGCGACAGAGCGCGATCACATCAAGCGCGCCGTCGCGTCGTTGAAGGCGTCGTTCGGCGAACGTCCGCTCGGCTGGTATTGCCGTACGGGGCCGAGCGTCAACACGCGCAAGCTGCTGCTCGAAGAAGGCGGGTTCGTCTACGACAGCGATTCCTACGCCGACGAGCTTCCCTATTGGAATCGCGAGTACGGCAAGCCGCATCTCGTGATTCCCTATTCGATCGACACCAACGACACGAAATTCGCCAACCCGGCGGGGTTCGGCAACGGCGAGGAATTCTTCAGCTATCTGAAGGACAGCTTCGACTGCCTCTATCGCGAAGGTAACGCGATGATGTCGGTCGGCGTGCATTTCCGATTGGCGGGCCGTCCGGGTCGCGCCGAAGCCTTCCGCCGCTTTCTCGATTACGCGCGCGGGCACGAACATGTGTGGTTCTGCCGCCGCATCGACATCGCCCAACATTGGATCGCCAACCATCCGGCGTCAGGAGCATCTTCATGACAACCGAAGAAACCCGTTGGGCGCGCGGACCCTATCGCGGCTACGACGTGCGTTTGCCCGCCGAGCCCGATCTCGAATTGACGCAGGTCGACGCCGGCACGCCGGGCGGCGAATATCATCGCCGCTTCTGGTTCCCCGTCGCCCTCGCCTCGCAACTCGGGAAGTTCCCGGTGCCGATCCGTATTTTGGGCGAAGACCTCGTCGTGTTCCGCGACGGCGAAGGCCGCGTCGGGCTCGTCCATAAGGCTTGCGCGCATCGGCGCGCGTCGCTCGAATTCGGCCGCATCGAACAGCGCGGCATTCGCTGCTGCTATCACGGCTGGCATTTCGACGTGGACGGCACGATCCTGGAAACGCCCGGCGAGCCGCCGACCAGCAATATCTGCAACTCGATCAGCCAGCCCGCCTATCCGACGCGCGAAGTGAAGGGGCTCATCTTCGCCTATATGGGCCCGCCCGATCAGGTGCCGGAGTTCCCGTATCTGGATTCCTTCGATCTGCCCGATCACGAGCTGATCCCTTACTCGATCCACTCGCCGTGCAACTGGCTGCAGGAAACCGAGAACGCGATCGATCCGTTCCATTCGGTCTTCCTGCACGGGCGCGTCAACGGCCCGCAATTCCCGGGCCTCGAGCATTTCGTCGAATTGCCGGTTGTGAACTACATCCAGCGCGAAGGCGCCATCGTCTACAGCCATGCGCGGCGCGTGGGCGATCTGGTGATGCTGCGCTTCCACGATTATCTGATGCCGAATCTCGCGCAGAACGGCGGCATGTTCCAGAAATTCGAACAGCCGCGTTTCTTCGGCCGCACCAGCCTGACGAAATGGGTCGTGCCGATCGACAATACCAACAGCCGGAAGTTCGGCTGGCGCCATTTCAACAACAAGGACGAAGTGCTGCGCCTGGGCAATCGCGACGATGTGGGCTGGGAGAAGGTCGATTTCTACGGCCAGACCGCGCATCGTTCGATGGAAAAGCGTCAGAGCGATCCCGGCGATTGGGACGTGTGGGTCAGCCAAGGCCCGATCGCGATCCACTCGCGCGAATATCTCGGCAAGACCGACGAAGGCATCGCGATGCTGCGCCGCAAGCTGCGTCGCGACATCCGCACCGTCGCGCGCGGCGAAAAGATCGCGCAGGTCGCCGGCACGGCGCAGAACCCCTTCCCGACCTACGGCGGCGATACGGTGCTGCGCGTGGCGAAGTCGAACGACGACGAAGGCCTGATGAAATCGCTGCAAAAGCAGGTCGCCGAAATCTATTTCGCGCACGACCATCTGCTGGGCGAGGAACGCAGCGCCAAGATCAAGTCGGCGCTGGGCGAGGCTTTTCCGGACTCGAAGACTTAATCGCGCGACACGAAGTCGGGCGGATCGAAGGCGCGGACCGGCGGGACCGCGCCTTCGTATTTTTCGACCTCGACCAACGCGCTCTGCGCGGCGCAACCTTGCGACAGGCGCGATGCCGGCCGGTCGGCGGTCACGACATTGGGATTGCCGTGCACGTCGAGCGTGCCGATGACGCCACGTTCCAACGGATCGTACCAAGCGCCGGTCGCGATCACGACCACGCCCGGCCGCAAACCTTTGTCGATCCGCGCCCCGGCCAGAAAGCTCCCGCGCGCATTGAACACGCGCACGACATCGCCCGCGACGATACCGCGCGCGGCCGCATCCGCCGGCGATATCGAAATCGGTTCGCGGCCCGCGATCTTCGCCGCACGGCTGACGCCGCCCGGATCGTATTGGCTGTGCAGCCGCGTCGACGGCTGGTTCGACAGCATGTGTAAAGGATAGACCGACGCGGCGCCGAGCCATTCCTCCGGCGCGCGCCAATGCGGATGGCCGGGAAAATCGGCGTAGCCGTAACCGGCGATCGTCTGGGAATAGAGCTCGATCTTGCCCGACGGCGTGGCGAGCTTGGCGCCGACGGGATCGGCGCGGAACGCGTCGAACAACGTGCGTTCGGGCGAGCGCGGCGGCAACTCGACGAAATCGGATTCCCAGAATTCGTCGAACGCCGGCAGATACGGATGCGCGGCGCGGCATTCGGCGTAAAGATGGCGCAACCACCCGTTCGCGTCGCGGCCTTCGGTGAAGGCGGCTTCGACGCCCAGCCGTGCCGCGAGATCGGCGAAGATCGCGTAATCGTCGCGTGCTTCGCCCGCCGGGGCTATCGCGCGCTTCATCGCGATCAGATAGGAATCGTCGTTGGCGCCGCCGATATCGTCGCGCTCCAGCGGCACGGTCGCGGGCAGCACTATATCGCAATGGCGCGCATGCGCGGTCCAGAATTGCTCGTGCACGATCGTCGTTTCGGGCCGGCGCCACGCCGCGATCAGGCGGTTGATGTCCTGATGATGGTGGAAGACGTTGCCGCCCGCCCAATAGACGAGCTTGATGTCGGGATAGCGGCGGCGCGCGCCGTCATAATCGTATTCGCCGCCGGGATCGAGCAGCATGTCGGCGATGCGCGCGACGGGAATAAAATCGGCGACCGCGTTCTTGCCTTGGGGCAAGGTCGGGCTCGTGAAACCGGTCGAGCGATGGCCCACGCCGTTGATCGCGGCGTAGCCGAAGCCGATCCCGCCGCCCTTCAGGCCGATCTGGCCCAGCACGGCCGCGAGACAGATCGCGGCCCAATAGGGCTGTTCGCCGTTCCGGGCGCGCTGCAACGACCAGCTCGCCGCGATCATCGTGCGCGTCGCCGCCATTGCCAGCGCAAGCGTCCGGATGCGCGCGGCCGGAATCTCCGAAATCGCCGCCGCCCATTCGGCGCTTTTCGGCACGCCATCGGTTTCGCCGCGCAGATAGGCGAGATAGCGTTCGGCCCCGACGCAATGCGTGGCGAGGAATGCCGCGTCGTGCTTGCCCGCCGCCACGATCTCGTAGGCGAGCGCCAGCATCACCGCCGTATCGCTGCCAGGGCGCAAGGGCAGCCATTCGGCGTCGACGGCGGAAAGGTCGCCGCGCAACGGCGAGATATTGACGAACTTGGTGCCCGACCGCGCCAATCGCGCGATCCAATCGGCCGCGTCGTGATCGCCCACCCCGCCGGAATTCACCTGCGCATTCTTGATCGGCAAGCCGCCGAAGGCGACGAACAGGCGGCAATTGCCGTCGAGCCCGGCCCAGGCGGACGCATCGCGGTTCAACGCCCCTAACGGGGCGAGAATGCGCGGCAGGATCACGCGCCCTGCCCCCAAACTATAGCTGTCGCGATGTGCGACATAGCCGCCGAGCGTGTTGAGGAAACGATGGATCTGGCTTTGGGCGTCATGGAAGCGCCCCGCACTCGACCAGCCATAGGAACCGCCATAGACGGCACCGTTGCCGTGCTTGGCGATCGTCTGGCGCAGCGTCATCGCGACGATATCGAGCGCTTCGTCCCATGGCACTTCGACGAAAGGCTCGGCGCCACGCTTATCGCGGCTCGCGGGCCCGTGCTTCAGCCATCCTTTGCGGATCGCCGGGCGGCGCACACGCGCGGGGCCCATCGCCGCTTCGACCATGCCGAGCCCGATCGCCGACGGGTTACGGTCGCGCTCGAACGGGGCCAGCATAGGCACGCCATCGTCCCCTGTGCGGGTGCGATAGACGCCCCAATGCGTCGAGGTCAGCGTCACGCGACGGCGCGACGCGGCAATGGTACCTTGTCGATGGGCAGGTCGCCGAAACGCAAATAGCCTTCTTCCAGCGTCAATTCCTTGGCGACGATCATCCCGTCACCCTGCACGCCGAAAGTCGGGTCGAGCATCCGTCGCCCCTTGGTCCCCGGCGGATCGAAGGTCCATTCCTGGAAGCCGAGGATGTAGAAATTCAACATCACAGCGGGCTTGTCGTCGGCGCAGAACCAATGCGCGTTTTTCGACACTTCGGTCGTCTCGAAGCGGTCGCCGATGCCGAACCAGCGATCGGTGCGCGTGCGCAACAGAATCGTATCGGGGCCGAGGCGCGCGACGCGATCCCATTCGCGGGCGTAGACATTGCCGTGCAGTACGACCTGGGTGGAGATCAGGTTGTGATGGCAATGCGGCGGATGGACTTCGTGCGGCTCCAAATAAAGAAGCTGCATGGTCCACGACTTCGCCGGCGTGGTCATTTGGTTGAGGACCTGGTCGGTCTTTTCCGCCAGCGCCTTGTCGATGAAGGGCTTCAACTCCGCCACCAAATCGATCGATTTGTGCAAATCGCGGATCCGGTCGATGTAGTCGTCGGGCGTGATCTCGCGCCGCCCCAGCGCTTGGATCGACTTCTCGGCTTCCGTCCACAGACGGTCACGATACATGTCAATATCCGGCAGAACCGCGCCCGCGCGCGTGTTCATCTTCACGATCTTGCCCGACGCGGTTTTGATTTCCCCGGCCATGCCAAGCTCCCCTAAGCGCTCATCACGTCGACCAGCATACGCTGGAAATGGTGCACGTTCTTCTCCCATACCGGCGAGAAGACGACCTTGTCCGCGACCGGCGATTGGCGCGCGATCTGCTGCTGCTCCCAGATCTTCATGTCCTGGCTGCGAATGCCGCCATAGTCGCGCATCTTGCCGGTTTCGCCGAGCCACCGCGCCAGCGTTTTCTTGCGCTGCTCGGCGAATTCCGGCGCCGTCGCCGCATCGCCGACGAAGAAGAAGCCCATCTTCGATACGGTGCGATCGGCGGCGACCGGATCGGCGATGACCGAGGCGAGATGATCCGATTGCAGCGTCAGAGTCATATTCGGGAACACGACGCTGGTGCAACGCACGCGCTTCTTGCCCTCGGGGAACGGGATCAACGGCAATTGCCCGGCGGCGGGATAGAAATCCTGATCGCCGCGCCGCTTGAGCGTGACGACCGTGCCGAGCGGAATAGGCTCGGCGATCGGTTCGCCCGTCGCGAGGTCCAGATCGTCGGTGATCTTGGTGAAGACGTTCTTGTGAACCCAGACGTGGTGATACGTCTCCCAATTGTCGTTCTGCATTTTCCAATTGCCGCGCCATTCCCAATCCTCGCGATGGGCGATGCGCGTGACGCTCAGGTCGGCGCCCTGGATCAAATCCTCGAGCGGTCGGACATGCTCGTCGAACGGGGCCGCCTTGCCGTCGAGATTGATGAATACCCAATGGTGCCAGACCGCCGTGCGCACGGGCACGAGGCCGAGTTCGGACATATCGAGCCCGGCGCGCTCATTGCCGTTCTTGGTCCCGTCGAAGAACGGGATCGATTTCAACCGCCCGTCGAGATCATAGGCCCACGCATGATACGGACAGGCGAACTGCTTCAAATTCGAGCAGGGCTCCGTCACCATCATGGCGGCGCGGTGCCGGCACACGTTGTGGAACACCCGTATCGCCCCCGCGCGATCGCGCACGAGGATGAGCGGAAGTCCTGCCGCCATGAGCGGAATGGCATCCCCCGGTTGCGGCACGTCGCTGGCGAAGGCCAGGCACATCCATGTGCGGGCAAATAGGTTTTTCTGCTCCAGCTTAAAGAAATCCTCGCTGGTATAGGCGGCTCCCGGCAGGCCACATGCTTGCGTGATCGGCTTGCGCAACTCGTCCAGCGCCGCCTTGCCCAGGATCCGTTCGATGGCTTCCGCCGCTACCGTCATCGCCCCCTCCATCTTCCCCTGGAAATGTATGCCATTTCCGGACCAGGGCCAGTTCGATTTGGTCCGCGTTTTGCTGGGAAAGCTTCATGAACGGGGCTCGGGCATGAACGGAAATTTCGCATGACGGCGCTTGTGACATGAAAGCGCGCTGGCACTGGATATTGCTGCCGTCGCTGCTGCTGTCGCTGGGCTTGCTGCTCGCGTCGCAAATCGCGTTCTTGCGCGGCGGTTTCTTCCGCGATTTGCGCTTGGGCCGGATGGGCACCGACTTCACGCTGGCGAACTACGAGCGCTTTTTCACCGATCCGCTTTATCTCGACTCTCTGCTGCTGACGGTGCGCCTGTCGCTGACCGTGGCGTTGCTCACGCTGCTTGTCGGCTTTCCGATCGCCTATGTCCTCGCGCGGCTCAAATCGCGCTGGACGCTGGTGCTGCTCGCCGGAATCATCGCCGCGTCCTTCATCACCATCGTGATCAAGGTTCTCGGCCTCATCATCATTTTCTCCAGCGGCGGGTTTCTGAACCGCTTCCTGATGTGGAGCGGGATCGTGTCCTCGCCCGTCGCCATCGTCGGCAATCCCGGCGGCGTGGTCATCGGGCTGATGCATTTCACGATGGGTTTCTCGATCCTGCTGCTCTACAGCGTGGTGCAGACGATCCCGCGTTCGCTGGAGGAAGCGGCCGAGATCCATGGCGCGCCGCGCTGGCGCGTTTTCGCGCGCGTGATCCTGCCGCTCAGCCTGCCGGGTCTGGTCGTCACCGGCTTGATCGTTTTCAATCTGTGCATGGGCGCCTTCACCTCGGCGGCGCTGATCGGCGGCGGCAAAGTCTACACCCTGCCCGTGCTGATCCAGCAGACGGTCATCAACCAAACGCGCTACGGCATGGGCGCCACGATTTCCGCGGTTCTCATGCTCGTGACGCTGGCCATCAACGGATTGTCGGTGCTGGCGATGGCGAAACTCGATAAGCGCCGGAGTGCCGTAGCATGATGAACCGATATCGCGCCCTCGCGCGCGCGCGCGGCGTGGCGTCCGTCGCTTGGATCGCCGCGGCGTTCGTGTTTCTGTTCGCCCCGTTGGTGGTCGTGGTCGGTGCGTCGTTCGACGGCGGCAACCGCACCTTCCTCAATTTTCCGCCGCAGGAATTTTCGACGCGCTGGTATTTCCAGATCGCGCCCGACCTGTTCCAGTCGCTGGCGCTCGCCATCGGGCTCGGCCTGACGACGGCGTTCCTCGCCTGCATTCTCGGCGTGCCGGCGGCGTTGGGGTTGGTGCGCGCGGAGTTCCGCGGCAAAGCGATCGTCGCCGCGCTGTTCCGGGCCCCTTTGCAGATCCCGGCCGTCGTGATCGGGGTTTCGTTCCTGAAACTCTATTATCTTATCGGCGACGTATTCGGGCTGCGCCTCGTCGGCACGCTACCGGGCCTGTTGATAGCGCATCTGTTCCTGGCGACGCCTTACGTGATCGGCTCGGTCGTCGCGGTGTTGCAGCGTTTCAATCTGCGCCTGGAAGAAGCGGCGTTGAGCCTGGGCGCTTCGCGTATGCGCACCTTCCGGCGCGTGACGCTGCCGCTGATCATGCCCGGCGTCTATGCGGGCGCCATGTACGCGTTCCTGGTCTCGTTCGGCGACGTGCCTGTCTCGCTGTTCCTCGGCGGGCCGGGCATGCAGCCTTTCGCGGCGAAGATCTTCAATCTGATGGAATACGACTTCGATCCGTCGCTGCTCGCGATCTCGACCTACATCATCGTCGGTTCGTTCGCGGCGATCTATTTTCTGCAACGCGCCATCGGTCTCGACCAGCTCACCCGATCGGGCGGCGGCTGATCGCCCATTCCCGATTTCCCCTCCAGGAGGTTTCCATGCGCAAACTCGGCAGACGTTCGTTCCTTGCTGGTGCAACCGCCGCCTCGGCCCTTCTGGCCGCCCCGGCGATCCGCGCCCAAACCCCGAATTTCGCGGGCCAGACCTTGCGCGTCGCCACGTTCGGCGGCGGCTGGGATCGCGCCGTGCACAAATACGCGGGCGTGAAGCTCGAAGCGCTCGGCGCCAAGGTCGAATACGTCACCGCCCCGCCGCGCGACAATCTGGCCAAACTGATCGCCGCGCGCGGTCAGGCGGCCCCGTTCGATGTGGTCGAGATGGCCGACCTCACCTGGGTCGACACCTACGAGGCCGGCTTCATCCAGAAGATCAATCTCGACAACATTCCGAACCGCAAGGAGTTGCTGCCCACCCTCGCCGACGAATGGAAGGTCGCGAGCTGGGCGACGCAGGAAGGCATCGTCTGGCATCCGGAGCGTTTCGCCGCCGCCGGCGTGCCCGCCCCGGAACGCTATCGCGACCTGCTGCACCCCGCGTTGCAGCGCAAGATCGCGATCATCGACGTCTCGCAGGCGGGCATCTCGCAGTTGCTGGTCGGCGCGTCGATCGACGAAGGCGGCTCGCAGGAGAATATCACCGCGGGCCTCGAATTCGTGCGCAAGGCGAACCCGTTCCAGTTCTGGCGCGTCGGCGCGCAAGCCGTCACGCTGATGAACTCGGGCGACATCATGGCGTCGACGATGCACGCGGGCTTCGCCGTGCAGATGCGCCGCGCCGGCCTGCCGGTCAAATTCACCCATCCGAAAGTCGGGCCGACCAAGCGCGGCCTGTCGAAGGAGGGCTGGCTCGGCGTCGTCAAAGGCACGCCGGTCGCGCGCGCGGCGGAGTTCTTCATCAACGAGTATATTTCGTACGATACGCAGTTCGGCCTGGCGACCGAACGCGGCGTGGTGCCGATCAACAACCGCGCGCGCGACGCGCTCGTCAACGATCCGCTCCTGAAGGAGATGTTCTTGCTCTCCGAAGCCGACGTCGCCAACATGGTGTCCGTCGATTTCACCAAGTTCAATCTCGACGACGCGACGCAGCGCTGGTCGCGGATGATCACGAGTGCGAAGTAAAACGGAGTAAGCATGCGCATCGCGATCGTCGGGGCCGGATCCATCGGCGGCGCGATTGCGCATGCGCTGGCGCTAACGGGACACGATCCCGTCGTCGTCGCGCGCGGCGCCACCAAGGCGGCGCTGGAACGCGACGGCTTCACGGTGGCGCGCGCGGGCCGGATCGAAAAATCCGCGCCGCGCGTCGTCGCCGATCCCGCCGAGGCGGGCGTTCAAGACATGGTGATCGGCGCGATGAAGGCCCATGACTGGCCGGATGCCGTCGATCTGTTCGCGCCGTTGATGGGCCCCGACACGCTGCTGCTGCCCGCGATCAACGGTTTGCCGTGGTGGTATTTCCAGCGCCAAGGCGGCCCGCATGACGGCAAGCGGATTGCGGCGGTCGACCCGGCGGGAACGCTGTCGGCGTTTTTCGATCCCGCGCGCATCGTCGGCACGGTCGTCTATATGGCCGTGTCGCGCCCCGCCCCCGGCCATCTCGCCTGGCCGACGGGCGAAAGGCTGGTGATCGGCGACGTCGACGCGGCGGCGGGCAACGCGGCGCGAGCGGCCGTTCCGTTGCGCGCGGCCGGTCTCAATGTCGAAATCGCCCCGGACATCCGCAACGCGATGTGGCTGAAACTGGTGAACAACGCCAGCTTCAATCCCATCTCCGTCCTGGCGCGCGGCGGCGTGGCGACGATGCTGGCCGATCCCGAACTGCGCGCGATGGGCAGTGCCGCGATGCGCGAGATCGTCGATTTGTCGCAAGCCGCCGGCTGCAAGCTCGAGGTCGATATCGACGCGCGGCTGGATTCCATGCGCCGGCTCGGCGATTTCAAATCGTCGATGCTGCAGGATTTCGAAGCGGGCCGGAAAATGGAAATCGGCCCGCTGCTCGAAGCGCCGCGCGAACTCGGCCGTCTGACGGGTGTGGCCACGCCCATCCTCGACGAACTTTCGGCGCGGATGGCGGTCTACGCTTAGGCCGACTTCAGGGCTTTTTCGACTTCGCGGACCGTGCCGGCGGCCAGATCCATGATCGCGCGCGTACCGCCGCGAGCATGATCGGCGCCCTTGCCCGGGAACACCGCGCCGAATCCGCCGTCGAGGGCGAGCACGGCGAAGCCATGGATCGCCGCCCACGCCATGGTCATTTTGGCGACCGAGCGCTCGTTGGGGCCGCTGGCGCCGACGAGCAATTCGGCCATCGCGCCGTAAATGCGCTGATGGCACGCGTCGAACGCCGAACGCAGACGAATCGACGTGACATCCACCACGTCGGAGCGGAACATCAGCTGGAAGCGCGACCGATTGGCAATCGCGAATTCGATGTAACCCAACGCCGTCTCGCGGAAGCGCTTGGCTGGCGCGCCGGCCGTGCGCAGCGTGCGCCGCTCGATCGTACGGCCCAGCTCGTCGAACGCCTCGGCGGCGAATTCAGTCAGCAACCCCGCTTTATCGACGAAATGATGGGCCGGTGCCGCGTGGGAAACGCCCGCCCGGCGCGCGCATTCGCGCAGCGAGAAGCCTTCCACACCCTCGACCTCGATCAGCGCCAGCGCCGCATCGAGCAGCAAGCGGCGCACATCTTCAGCCTCTGCAAGACTGGGTCGACCGACCGGGCGCGGTTGCTTCAGCGCTCTCACTTCCGCAGACACTTTTTCCTCTCGAGACACGACTTGACCCCGGAATTTATGCCCAACGCGCCCTTGCGTCCAGAATTCCTTTAGCATTTTGCGAATGGGCAAACAGATTGCATCGCGCCGAAAAAACGCGACCGATTCGGCTCACAACTTGCGTGCGACCGAGGACGCCGCCATCTGCGCCTGCGACACGCTCATCGACTGGAACACTTTCGTCGCCTGCAGCAGCCAGCCGGAACGCTCGAACAGGCTCGCCGGGCCGAGCTGGTCGCAAATGCTTTCGAACATGCGCTTGGAAATATCGGCCGCGCGGCACAACACGGCGAATTGTTCGGGCGAGCCGCTGCGCACCGTGCCGCGCACGATCTTCAACGGCTCCGACAGGAACTCGCTGACCGCGAGTTCCTTCAAATCGCGCCGCTCGTCGGGCAGCGTGTTCAGGATCAACGCGAGATCCTCCTCGCCCGTCCGCACGCCGCTCGCCGCGCAAGCGTCGAGCCTTTCGCGCAACGCGTCGGCCAGATCGCCGGCGATCTTCTCGCCGTCGAGCGCCGACAGCACGATGCGCCGCAGTTTCGCCTTGTCGCCGCCGATCGCGGCGTAGAGTTTTTCGTGGACGCCGTCGATCGCCCATTCGAGCATCTCGAGCGCGATCGCCGCGGGCAGATCGGGGCGTGCCGCCAGCGGCGGCTGCATGTCGCCCCACTCCTTCGCGAGTTCGGCGATCCGCACGAAGGTACGTTCGGAGATGCGGGCTCCCGCATTCGCGAGCAATGATCTGGCGACTTCCGGTTCGCCGAACGCGATCACCGCGGCGCTGACCACTTCCTCGACGAGTTCGCGCTGCGCGATCGCCAGACGGTGGCGGATCGACCCTTTGATCGCGATCTCGATCAAATCGGTATCTTCCAGCGATTTGCTGCGCAACAGGATCGGCCAAGCGACGTCGATATCGTCCTCGGCCAGCGCGCGCACGATGCCGCGCGACGCGCGCGAGTCGGACGCCAGCTCGTCCGCCAGCATCTTGCGCACCGGCTTTTCGACTTCGCGGATGATCGCCTTGACCAGCTCGACCAACAGGATGCTGAAGCGCGAAACCTTGTCGGAAACGCCCAGTTCCAAGATCAGCTTGGCGAGGGCGGCGGCGACGCCAACATTCGACTGGCTGCGGTCGCTGGAGATCGACGACAAGATCTCCCGCAGCTGGTGCATCAGCCTCTCACTGGTCATCGACCATATTCCCGGAAGGACGCCGCCCGTATTCCAATAGATTCAGAGGTTTGTCTAATTGATTCGCCGCAGTGCGACAAGGAATCTTTTCGCCGTCAATTTTGCGAAATGCGAAGCACGACGCATTCCGGCGCGCGATCGATCGGATCGAATGAAGGTTCGGACGCGTGGTCGCGTCCGGTTCAATAGATGAGATCGTCATCGCCGCCTTTTCCACCTTTTGACAACACAATTTCGTCCCGTGCCGCGAGGTCCTTCGCCGTATTGATCATGGCACCCTGCGCTTCGATCACATCGCGCGCGCGCACCGGACCTAGCGCTTCGATCTCTTCCTTCAAGAGTTTTCCGGCGCGTTCCGACATGTTGGAAAAGAACAGATCGCGCAGCGCCTCGTTCGCGCCCTTCAAAGCGAGGGCGAGTTTCGACTTGTCGACCGCGCGCAGTAAAGTTTGCACCCCGCCGGGATCGAGGCGCGAGAGATCCTCGAATTTGAACATCAGCGCGCGGATCCGCTCGGCGGAATCCCGATTGCGTTCCTCCAGCGCCGTGGTGAAACGCGCCTCGGTCGTCCGATCGAGCGCGTTGAAGATTTCGGCCATCATTTCATGCGTGTCGCGGCGGTTCTGCTTGGCGATATTCGCCATGAATTCGGTGCGCAGAACGCGCTCGACATCCTCCAAAACCTCTTTTCCCACGCTTTCCATGCGCAGCATGCGCATGACGACTTCCATCGCGAAAGCGTCGGGCATCGTCGCCAGCACGCGCGCCGCATGGTCGGCTTTGATCTTCGACAGCACGACCGCGACGGTCTGCGGGTATTCGTTTTTGAGATAGTTGGAGAGAATAGACTCGTTGACGTTGGCCAGCTTGTCCCACATCGTGCGGCCCATCGGACCGCGGATCTCGTCGAGAATGTCCGATGCGCGCTTCTTGTCGAGGACCTTACCGAGGAAGCGCTCGGCCGAATCGAACGTGCCGGCGAGCGAGCCGGTCGCCGAAATCTGATCCGCGAACTCAATGACCAGCCGTTCAATGATCGACGCGTTGACATTGCCCAGCCCGGCCATGGTCTGGGACAATTCCTTGATCTCGTCGTCGGACATCAGCGCGAAGAGCTTGCTCGCGACTTCCTCGCCCAGCGACAGCAGGAGGATCGCCGCTTTCTCCTGGCCCGACAGGGCGCGGTAATCGTCGAGAATGCGCATCGTGCCGGGGCGGATTTGAACGCCGTCAGGATCGAGGAAGGGAATACGCGCGTAGTGCCAAGGACCAATATGGTCGATAAATATGTCCATTGTCAAATTATCGCCGAAATTTTCCGGCCGCAGCCGCGTATTGCCGCTCCTCCGCAAAGTTTGCGTTCGCGAAATGCAAAAGGCGTCAGCGCGACTCTTGTGCCCGCGCCCAGGCGTCGATCACCGCTTTGGCGTCGTCGGCGCGACGGGATTCCGACGCCAGGCGCCGTTCGGCCATGGGCAAGCCGACTTGAACGCGCAAGGCCGCCGCGTCCATTTCGTAAGGCCGCTTGTCTTGGCCGAGATGCGCCAAGGCCGCGTCCGATTGTTCGAGCGAGACGGCGTAATAGACCTGCCCCACGCCCGCGACAAGCATCGCCGCGACACAGAGAGCGCAAGGCTCGCACGACGTGTACATCTCGGTATCCGACAGATCGACCGTCGCGAGATTGCGGCACGCGTCGCGGATCGCTTCGATCTCGCTATGCGAGGTCGGATCGTGGCGCTCGACGGCGTGGTTGTAGCCCTCCCCCACGATCCGGCCGTCCTTCACGACCACCGCGCCGAAGGGCTCGCAGCCCTTCTCCGTCAGCGCTTGCGCCGACAACTCGATCGCGCGGGTCATGAAGGCATCGACGTACATGGTGCCGCTCAGCTCGCCAGCGCCTTCATCTCGGCATAGAGGTCCGATTTGCCTTCGAAGCCGATGCCCGGCAGATCGGGCATGGTGATGTGCCCGTCGATCACCTTCACGCCGTCCGGGAAGCCGCCATAAGGCTGGAACAGGTCGGGATAGCTCTCATTCCCGCCAAGGCCGAGCCCCGCCGCGATGTTGAGCGACATCTGATGCCCGCCATGCGGCACGCAGCGGCTGGGCGACCAGCCATAAGTCTTGAGCACTTCCAGCGTGCGCTGGTACTCGCACAGTCCATAGGACAGCGCGCAATCGAATTGCAGCCAGTCGCGATCGGGGCGCATGCCGCCATAGCGGATCAGATTACGCGCGTCTTGATGGCTGAACAGGTTCTCGCCCGTCGCCATCGGGCCGGGATAGAACTCGGCCAGCGACGCTTGGACGTGATAGTCCAGCGGATCGCCCGCTTCCTCGTACCAGAACAGCGGATAGTCGCGCAGCATCTTGGCGTAGGCGATCGCGGTCTCGAGATCGAAACGCCCGTTCGCGTCGACCGCGAGCTGGTTCTTCGGCCCGATTTCGTCGAGCACGGCTTCGATGCGGCCGCGATCCTCGGCGATCGACGCCCCGCCGATCTTCATCTTCACGACGTTGTAGCCGCGCTCGAGATAGCCGCGCATTTCCTTGCGCAAGGCCGAGTTATCCTTGCCCGGATAATAATAGCCGCCGGCGGCGTAGACGAAGACGCGCGGGTTCGCCGTACTGCCATGCCGTTCGGCCAACAGGCGGAACAGAGGTTTTCCGGCGATCTTCGCGACCGCATCCCAGATCGCCATGTCGAGCGTGCCGACCGCGACCGAACGTTCGCCATGCCCGCCCGGCTTCTCGTTCTTCATCATCGCCGCCCAAGCCTTGTCCGGGTCGATATTCTCGCCCGTCGCGTCGAGCAGCGATTTGGGATCGGCTTCCTTCAGGCGATCGGCGAAGCGCTCGCGGATCAACCCGCCTTGGCCGTAGCGCCCGTTCGAATTGAAGCCATAGCCGACGACCGTCTTGCCATTACGCTCAACGTTGGTGACGACCGCCACCAAGCTCGACGTCATTTTCGAGAAATCGATATAGGCGTTGCGGATGGGCGACGAGATCGGCTTGGTGACTTCGCGGACGTCGACGATACGGACGGTCATCTAGGGCTCCCGGATAGGCGGATAACCCTTATTGCCGGTGTCGGGCGCACGGGGCAAGTTTTGCTTAATGGCGCAGCGTCTCGACCGCTTGGCGCACGAACGGATCAAGGTCCGATCCGCCCGCGTCGAGATGGGCGACGATCTCGGCCCGCATGCTCGGCGCCCAGAACTTCCGTAAATGCGTCGCGATTTCGGCGGGCGCCCCTTCGCCCCGATGGGCGAAGAACTTGCCGATCTGATTGGCCATATGGACGAGCTTCTCAGGCGACATCGCGGGCCGCCTTCGCGGCGATGCGCGCGCGATGGGTGAACACCTCGAAGCCGTCGTCGCGCGCGATGCCGATCAGCGTGATCCCCGCCGCCTCGGCGGTGCGGATCGCCAAGGCGGTCGGCGCCGACACGGCGACGAGAACGGGCGCCCCCATCATCGCCGCTTTCTGTACGAGCTCGACCGAGACGCGGCTGGTCAACACGACGATGCCGGCTTCCGCGCGGCGGCCTTCGCGCGCCAAAGCGCCGGCGAGCTTGTCGAGCGCGTTGTGGCGGCCAACGTCTTCGCGCAACGCGACCAAGCCTTCGCCGGGCGTCCAGAACGCCGCGCCATGCGCGGCATGGGTCAGGCGATGCAGCGACTGGGCAACGGGTAAAGCCGCGACCGCCGCGGCGATTTCCGCGCGCGTCACGCGGGTATCGGCGGTGACGACCGGCGGCGTCTTGGTCGCTTCCTTCAAACTGTCGATGCCGCATAGGCCGCAACCCGTGGGCCCCGCCATATAACGGCGCCGTTCGACGAAAGCGTCGGCACGCGGTTCGGCCAGCGCCATGCGCAGTTCGATCCCGTCGTCGGTCGCGCGGATCTCGATCTCCTCGATCTCGCCGGGCGCCGCGACGATGCCTTCGTTCATCGAGAAGCCGATCGCGAAATCCTCGAGATCGGCGGGGCTCGCCATCATCACGGCATGCGTCGCGCGATCGTAAGTGAAGGCGATCGCCGTTTCCTCGGGCACGTGGCGCGCCCCCGGTCGCGGGGCATCGCCGCGCCACACTTCGTTCGAAACGCGATGCGCCGGTTTGAAGGCGTCGGTCATTCCGCCACCTCCGCCGGTTTGGCGATGCGCCGCGATCGGTCGGCGTGTTCGCGATAGCGCGACTGCCAATCGCTCGGCCCGTTGGACGGCATGCATTGCACCGCCGTCACCTTGTATTCGGGGCAGTTCGTTGCCCAATCGGAATAATCGGTCGTCACGACGTTCGCCTGCGTGTCGGGATGATGGAACGTCGTATAGACCACGCCCGCCGCCACGCGATCGGTGATCAACGCGCGCAAGGCCGTCTCGCCCGCCCGGCTGCGAATTGCGACCCAATCGCCATCGCGAATGCCGCGCTGTTCAGCGTCGTGCGGATTGATCTCCAGCCGGTCTTCCTCGTGCCAAACGACGTTGGCGGTGCGCCGCGTCTGCGCACCGACATTGTATTGGCTGAGGATGCGCCCCGTGGTCAGCAGCAGCGGGAAGCGCGGGCCCACGCGTTCGTCCGTCGCGACGTATTCCGTGATCATGAAACGGCCCTTGCCGCGCACGAAGCCGCCGACATGCATGACCGGCGTGCCCTCGGGCGCGGCGTCGTTGCACGGCCATTGGACCGAGCCAAGTTCGTCGAGCTTGGCGTAGGACACGCCCTTGAAGGTCGGCGTCACGGCCGCGATCTCGTCCATGATTTGCGACGGGTGCGCGTAATCCATCGCAAAGCCCAGCGCCTTGGCGAAGGCGAGCGTCACCTCCCAATCGCCCATGCCGTTGCGCGGGGCCATCACTTTGCGCACGCGCTGGATGCGCCGCTCGGCGTTGGTGAACGTGCCGTCCTTTTCCAGGAAGGTCGAGCCGGGCAGGAAGATATGCGCGTAATTCGCGGTCTCGTTCAAGAACAGGTCCTGCACGATCACGCATTCCATCGCGGCCAAGCCCGCCGCGACGTGATGCGTGTCGGGATCGGATTGCAGAATATCTTCGCCCTGGATGTAGAGGCCTTTGAACGTGCCGTTCACGGCGGCATCGAGCATGTTGGGAATGCGCAGGCCCGGCTCCTTGTCGAGCGCGACACCCCACAGGGATTCGAACATCGCGCGCGCACCGTCATCGGACACGTGGCGATAGCCCGACAACTCGTGCGGGAACGAGCCCATGTCGCAAGCGCCCTGCACATTGTTCTGACCGCGCAGCGGGTTCACCCCCACGCCGGGGCGACCGATATTGCCGGTCGCCATCGCAAGGTTCGCGATCGCCATGACCGAGGTCGAGCCTTGGCTATGCTCGGTCACACCCAGCCCGTAATAGATCGCGGCATTGCCGCCGGTCGCGTAGAGCCGCGCGGCCGCGCGGATCGTTTCGGCCGCAACGCCCGCGAATTTCGCGACTTCCTCGGGGCTGTTGCGCTTTTCGGCGACGAAGGCGGCCCAGCGATTGAACTCGGCGAGATCGCAATTCGCGCGCACGAACGCTTCGTCCACCAAGCCTTCGGTGACGATGACATGCGCCAACGCCGTCAAGGCCGCCACGTTGGTGCCGGGGCGCAAGGGTAAATGATGCGAAGCCGCGACATGCGGCGTGCGCACCAGATCGATACGGCGCGGATCGACGACGATCAGCTTGGCCCCTTCGCGCAGGCGCTTCTTGAGGCGCGAAGCGAAGACCGGATGCCCATCGGTCGGGTTGGCGCCGATCACCACCACGACGTCGGCGTGTTCGACGGAGTCGAAATCCTGCGTGCCGGCCGATGTGCCGTAGGTCGTCGACAGGCCGTAACCGGTCGGCGAATGGCACACGCGCGCGCAAGTATCGACATTGTTGTTGCCGAACCCGGCACGGACGAGCTTCTGCACCAGATAGGTTTCCTCGTTCGTGCAGCGCGAGGACGTGATACCGCCCACGGCGTCGCGGCCGTATTTCGTCTGGATGCGCTTGAACTCCGACGCGGCGTACGCCAGCGCTTCGTCCCAGCTTACCTCGCGCCACGGATCGGTGATCTTGGCGCGGATCATCGGATTCAAAATCCGATCCTTATGCGTCGCATAACCCCACGCGAAGCGGCCTTTGACGCAAGAATGGCCGCGATTGGCCTTGCCGTCCTTGTACGGCACCATGCGCACGACTTCCTGCCCGCGCATCTCGGCTTTGAACGAACAGCCCACGCCGCAATAGGCGCAAGTCGTGACGACGGAATGCTCGGGCTGGCCGATGTCGATGACCGATTTCTCGGTCAGCGTCGCGGTCGGGCAGGCTTGCACGCAAGCGCCGCAGGATACGCAATCCGATTCTAGGAACGTGTCGCCCGCCCCGGCCGATACGCGCGAACCGAAGCCGCGCCCTTCGATGGTCAGCGCGAACGTGCCTTGCGTTTCCTCGCACGCCCGCACGCAGCGCGAGCACGCGATGCACTTGGAAGAATCGAACGTGAAGTAAGGATTGCTCTCGTCCTTGGCGAGGCCGAGATGATTCTCGCCCTCGTAGCTGTAGCGGACTTCGCGCAAACCGACCGCGCCCGCCATGTCCTGCAATTCGCAATCGCCGTTGGCGGCGCAGGTCAGGCAATCGAGCGGGTGATCGGAGATATAAAGCTCCATCACCCCGCGCCGCAGCTGCTTCAAGCGCGGCGTTTGGGTCGATACGACCAGACCTTCCGCCACCGGCGTCGTGCACGACGCCGGCGTGCCGTTGCGCCCCTGGATTTCGACAAGGCACAGACGGCATGAACCGAACGCGTCGAGCGTATCCGTGGCGCAGAGCTTCGGGACTTGGATCCCCGCCTCCATCGCCGCGCGCATGATCGATGTACCCTCGGCGACTTCGATCTTGGTGCCGTCGATGGTGAGCGTCACTGTCTTCGCCGAAGCGCTCGGCTTCGTGCCGTAATCGATCTCGTGGATCAGGCCCATGACCGGTCCTTCACTCGGCGGCGGCGCGCTTGTCGCCCGCGCCGAAATCTTCGGGGAAGTGATGCAAGGCGCTCAGCACCGGATAGGGCGTGAATCCACCCAAGGCGCAAAGCGAACCGAATTTCAGCGTCTGGCAGAGATCTTCGAGCAAAGCGGTGTTCGCCGCGCGATCCTTCCCAGCGACGATCTTGTCGATCGTCTCCACCCCGCGCGTCGAGCCGATGCGGCACGGCGTGCATTTTCCGCAGGATTCATGCGCGCAGAATTCCATGGCGAAGCGGGCCTGTGCGGCCATATCGACGGAATCGTCGAACACGACGATGCCGCCATGGCCGATCAACCCGTCGCGCGCCGCGAAGGCTTCATAGTCGAACGGCGTGTCGAACAGGTCGCGCGGGAAATAGGCGCCGAGCGGTCCGCCGACCTGCGCCGCGCGCACCGGACGGCCGGTCGCCGTGCCGCCGCCGATATCGTCGACCAATTCGCCCAAGGTTACGCCGAACGCGGTTTCGTACAGGCCGCCATGTTTGATATTGCCCGCGAGCTGGATCGGCATCGTGCCGCGCGACTTGCCCATGCCGAAATCGCGATAGGCGTCGGCGCCGTTCGCTAGGATCCACGGCACGGTCGCCAGCGAAATGACGTTGTTGACGACCGTGGGCATGCCGAACAAGCCGCGATGCGCGGGCAAAGGCGGCTTGGCGCGCACCGTGCCCCGGCGGCCTTCCAGGCTTTCGAGCAAAGCCGTTTCCTCGCCGCACACATAAGCCCCCGCACCGACGCGGATTTCGATATCGAAATCGGGCCCAAGTTGCTTATTCGCGCGCGCGATGCGCAAGGCCGCGTCCAGCGTCGCGATGGCGTGCGGATATTCGGAACGGATATAGACGAAACCCTTCGTCGCCCCGACCGCAAAACCGGCGATGGCCATACCTTCGATCAGCGCGAAAGGATCGCCCTCCATCAACATGCGATCGGCGAAGGTGCCTGAATCACCTTCGTCGGCATTGCAGACGATGTATTTGCGCTCACCTTGCGCCGCACGGACCGTGTTCCACTTAATGCCTGTCGGAAACCCCGCCCCGCCGCGACCGCGCAGGCCCGACTTCGTCACCGCGTCGATCGTCGCTTGCGCGCCAAGTGCGCGCGCGACTTCGAGCCCCTTGAACGCGACTGGCGTCAACGGATCGACGATGCCGCAACGCGCGAAGGTTAAACGCGTTTGGCGGGCCAGGAACGGGATCGCGTCCGTCTTGCCCAACGCTTTCGAATGCGGCTTATCGGCGATCACGGCATCGAAGATCGCAGCGATGTCGTCGGCTTCGACCGGCCCGAATGCGATGCGCCCTTGCGGCGTATCGAGTTCGAGCATCGGCTCGAGCCAATACAGCCCGCGCGAACCGGTACGCGCGACTTCGATATCGAGCCCCCGCGCTTGCGCGGACGCGTGCAGCGCCTTGGCGACCGCATCGGCACCGACCGCCAACGCGCCCGCATCGCGCGGCAGAAAAAAGCGCAAAGCCTTCATCGCACGCACCCGTCGATCAGCGCGTCGAGGCGCGTTTGCGTGAGGCGCCCATGGAGTTCGCCGTCGAGCATCGCCGCCGGGGCGGTCGCGCACAGGCCGAGGCAGAAGACGGGTTCGAGCGTCAGCGCCGCGTCGTGGCCCTTCGCGCGCGCGGTCGCATGTTCGACCAACGCATCGGCGCCGCGCGATTGGCAAGCCTCGGCGCGGCAGACGCGCAGCACATGGCAGCCCGGTTTGGTCGCGCGGAAATCGTGATAGAAGGTAACGACGCCGTGAATTTCGGCGCGGCTCAAATTCAACGCCTTTGCGACCGGGGCGATCGCCGCGTCGTCGATATAGCCGAATTCCTTTTGCAGCGCGTGAAGGATAGGCAACGCCGCCCCGTCCAACGCCTTATGCGCTTCGATGATCGCGTCGGCGCGCGCATTGTCCCAAGTCATTCGGGGCTCCCTCCCGGCGTGAATCATCCGCCCGAGCCCCGAAAATGGTCAATAAATCAGTCCCATGGTGCGATAGCAAAAACCTATCAGCCGATCAGGAGGCACCCAGCGCTTGTGCCAGCAGCTTGGCCTCCACCACTAGGGCGGCGGTTTGCGGCGTCATCGGCTCGCGATGCGGCACGACCAAGCCGATCGTCGGATGGGTTTCGTCGCCAGCGATCGGGATCGCGCGGATCGTCTGCGTCAGCCCCAGTGTCTCGGCGAGCTTCGCCGGCATCACGCTTGCCCAGCGCCCGGTTCGCACATGGGCGAACAGCACGATCATCGAATTCGACTCAAGCGTGGGCGGCGTGGGCTCGCCCGCCGCGCGCAGCATATGGTCGACGATGCGGCGGTTCTGCATGTCCTGCGTCAGCAGGCAGAGCGGGATCTTCCCCACTTCCGCCCAAGTGACGCGTTCGCGATCGCCGAGCGGCGCATCAGCCGAGGTGAGCAGCACGTAATGCTCGCGATAAAGCGGCACGGTCTGCACGCGGCCGATCGGCTCGTTGTCGACATAGGTGAGACCCGCATCGATTTCGAGATTTTCGAGCAAACCCAAAATCTCGACGGAATTGCGCGAGACGATCGTGAACGTCACCTCGGGATGGCGCTGGCGGAACGGCGTGGTCAGCGACGCGACCATCGCCAGCGCGGTCGGCACGGCCGCGATCTTCAAATGCCCGGCGAGCCCGTGTTTCAGCGCGCGGATTTCCTGACGCATCGTGCGCGAATCGCCGACGATGCGCCGCGCCCATTCCAGCACGCGCTCGCCTTCGGGCGTGAAGCTGTGGAAGCGCGCGCCGCGATTGACGAGCAGCACGCCCAGCGTGTCTTCGAGCTGCTTGATCGCGGCGGAAAATGTCGGCTGTGTCACATGGCTGGCTTCCGCCGCACGGCCGAAATGCTTCTCCTGCGCCAACGCGATCAGAAATTCGAGCTTGTCGATCATGCCCCGTTCCGCTCCCGGGCAGGATCGTAGCGCGGCGGCGGCAATGAAGCCACCGCCGCGCAGGCACGCATCAAGCGGAGATATCGAGCTTCTTCGAATTCATCAGATCGGCGAGGTAGCTCGACAGGTCGGTCGAAGACGTATCGTCCTCGTCGTCCTCCTCGTCGGTAGAAGATTCAAGCAGATTGGTCAGTTCTTCGAGCGCCGATTTGGACGAAGAACCGGATGCGCCACCCGGCCCGCCCGCACCGCCGCCCGGGGGCGACCCCGAAGGACGACCGCCGCCGCGCGGCCCGCCCGATTTCATCTGGCTGTCGAATTGATCGAGCGCGGCCGTGATCTTGTCGGCGTCGTCTTGCGTGATCTTCCCGGATTCCACATCCGCCGCGATCTGCTTGTCGAGCGCTGCACGCATCGCCTTGGGATCGGGCGGCGCGCCGGCGGTGCTCGACGAACCGGTCGTCGTGCTCGTCGTGGACGTGCTGTCGCTGGTCGAGCTGGAGGATTTGCTGTTCTTGGCGAGCGCTGCCGCCAACGCCGTGTTGTAGCTGCTGCTGGCGTTCAACGAAGAAATCGACATCGGACACTCCTTGGCGCTTCGGCGCCGTTGAAAAGCAGCGTTCTGCTGCGAACCGAAAAACATCGACTTTAACGAGGGGAATGTCGCATGCCCGCCGGGTGCGGCGGTGTAACGAAGCGTGCCGAATTGTGACCCAGGAGTCGTGCCGAACCCATCGAAAATACACCTCGATTCGACGTTAGAAATCAGAATTTAGTTATTGATATAAAACAAATAAATAAAATTCGTCAGGACTAACATGTTAGTCTTGACATCATGCATCGGCTCGCAAATGATCGGCGTCACGGACAAACCAATAACGTCGGGGGAAACACCATGCGCTATCTCGCCGCCGCGACGCTTCTCGCGTTCGCCATGGGCACGGCCGCCGCTTCGGCCGCCGAAACCATCCGCATTTTCGCCAACTCCGCGCATCAGGACGCCTTCACCGGCCGTCCGGGCGCCACCGAAGGCAATCTTCAGGTCGCGTTCGAGAAGGAAACCGGCATCAAGGTCGTGTGGGACACCGTGCCCTGGCCGCAGATGCGCCAGAACTTCCAGCGCGCGATGGCCTCGTCCTCGGGCGCCTACGACGTCGTGATGGTCATCAACGATTGGGCGACCGAAGACACGCTCGCCAAGCTTCTGCCGCTGGAAAGCCTGTCGCCCGCGATCGACGACAAGGACGACATCTTCAAGCCGATGCGCGACATGTTCACGCTCAAAGGACAGCTCGTCGGCCTGCCGATCCGCTCCAATCCGCAGATCGTGCACTACAACAAAGCGATCTTCGCCGAAAAGGGCGTCGCCGAACCGCGCAGCTTCGCCGAATTGATGGATGCGGCCCTGAAGGTCGCCGGCAAGCGCGCCGACGGCGCCAGCGTCTACGGGTTCGGCCTGAAGGTCGCGGCCGACGACGACATGACGCTGGTGTTCAAGGCCTTCGGCGGCGACGTGCTGACCAAGGATTACCGCGTGCTGATCAACAGCCCGCAAAACGCCGCGACGCTGCAAAAGATGAAGCAGCTTTACGACGGCGGCGGCTTGGCGCCGAACTTCGCCACGACCGATACGGTCGCGACGCAAAACCTGATGCGCGAAGGCCTGCTGGGCTTCGTGCTGTTCGGCGACAACTACTACAACCGCTTCAACGATCCGCGCAGCTCTCGCGTCGCGGGCCAGATCGGGTTCTTCCCGATCCCCGGCGCCCCGGGTGCCGCCGGCCCCGCGAAGGTTGCGTTCTGGGCCGTCGCCCTGCCCGCCAACGGCCCCGCCGCGAACCGCAACGCCGCGTGGCGCTTCGCGCAGTATTATTCGTCGAAGGCCGCGCAAGTGCAGATGGCGATCAACGGCAACGGTCCGGCGCGCCGCTCGACGCTGGAGAACGAGCGCTTCAAGGCCGACGCGCCTTACGCCGCGGCTTCCGCCGTCGCGCTTGCGAATGCGGTCGAAATCTTCCCCGCGTTCGACGGCACGCCGCAGGTCCAGGCCGTGGTGGCGGAAGAAACGGTGCTGGCGATCACCGGCCGCAAGCCGATCGCCGAAGCGTTGAAGACCGCCGAAGCGCGCATCACGGCGATCGTCGCCGAGAAGCGTCCCGCCCGCTAACGCAACGGTTAGGAACCGCCGCGCCATGTCCGACTATAAAATCGCCCGGACGGGATTGAAGACCCGCGAGATCGACGTCCTCGTCCTGGGCGGGGGCATGGCCGGCTGTTTCGCCGCGATGGCGGCGCGGCGCGACGGCGCCTCGGTCGTGCTGGTGGAGCCGACCAACGCGCTGGGCGGCCAGGGTACGGCCGGCGGTGTCGCCGGGTTTTGCGGCGACAGCGAACGCGTCAATGATCTGTTCGCCGAACTGGTTGCGCGCTTGCGCAAAAGTGGCCGGATCGACCCCTACGACCCCAACGACGATCGCCGCGCCTATGATCTGGAGATCTGCGCTTTCTACCTCCAAGAAATGGTCGCCGAGAAGGGCGTCGAAATCTGGCTCCATGCCCGTGCGATCAATGCGCAAGCCACCAACGGCCATGTCGACAAGGTGCTGGTGTCCTGCGGCGCCACGCTGGTCGAGGTGCGCCCGCGCGTGGTGATCGATGCGACCGGCAACGCCACGATCCCCGATATGATCGGGCTCGAAACGCTGCATCTGGGTGCCCGCAAGCAATTGCCGATGAGCCTCTATTTCACGCTGTGGGACACGCATAAGCCGGTGACGCCGTTCCTGCCGGATTCCTGCCCGCGTTTCGACAACGACGACGACCTGCCGATGACGTCGCTGCATTGCTTCGCCGATGGGCGCGTCGAAGTGAAAATGAAAGTCGTCGGCTTCGACGCGGCCGACGGCTTCAGCCTGTCGCAGGCCGAGATCCACGCGCGCCGCCAGATGATGGGGCTGGTCTATTATCTGCAAACGCACGGCTATCGCGGCCGCCACGGCGCGCTGGGCGGCAAGCCGCTCGATACGCATGTGCTCGCCTCCGTCTCGCGCAATATCGGCCAGCGCGAAGGACGGCGCATTGTCGGGCGCTACACAATCACCGACGACGATGCGCGCACATCCTTGCTGTGCGACGATGCGATCGCGGTCGGCACCTATCATCTCGACTATCATTGGACGGATACGGAAAAGCGCGCAGGCACGGGCATCACCGATATGGTCGAGCCCTATCACATCCCGCTCGCCGCGATGATCCCGGCAGGGTCGGACAACATCATGTGTCCCGGCCGTTCGGTCTCGGGCGAACAATTGGCGATGAGCTCCTATCGCGTCATGGCAACTTGCGCGCAAACCGGCTTCGGGGCGGGAATCGCCGCCGCTTTGGCCGCGCGCGCCGGAAAATCGCTGACCGAGATCGATACGGCGGCCTTGCGCGAGCGTATCGTCGCCGGGAAGCAATCGCTCGATCTCGCGGATTACGGCGATTATCTACGTTGCCTGCGCTTCAGCGACGAAGCTTTGCCGCTACTCGCGCAAAGCGCTCCGCAAGGCGCTAACGCGCCGCGTCGCGATCTCGCTCTGGTGCAAACACGCGACGGCAATTTCGTCGTGGCGCGTTTGACGACGCCGACGCGTATCGAGCTAGCCTTGCGCCGCCGCACGAAGTGGAAAGCCTGGGCGACGCTGACCAGCGACACGCCCCTCGCCGCCGTCCATCTGGGCGCGGATATGCGCATTGCCGCCCAAACGATAGATGGCGCCTGGGGCACGCTCGACGCCGCACTTCCCCCGCGCGACGCGCAAACCGCAACGCCAATCGCCGCCACATTCGTGCCCGGAAAAATGACGCAGACCGCCGCGCCGGAATTCGCCGATGCCGCCACGCTCGACGGCTTCCAGCGCCTGACGGCCGCGCATTGCACGCTGAATGACGGCGAAACAATCCGCCTTGCCTATGTCGATGGCGGACTTGTCGCCCTCGCCCGGCAGCGTGGTGCTTTGTTGCTGGCGCGTATCGCGGACAAGGCCGATCTGTCGTCGGAGCCCGCTTGCTTCGCCACATCGGTCGGCATCGCCATTGCGTATCGTCTGATCGACGGCACAACGCGCTTCTGGGAAGGCCCGATCGAGCGTTTTGCGGCCCCGCAAGCGCCGCAACCGACCGCCGCCGACCTCAAAGGCCGGCCCTATAAAGATCATCTGATCCTCGCCGCCTCGTGATCAAAGCGCCGTCCAAAGCCTTGCACGCGTGGGCGATGGTCGCCCCGCTTTACGCCCTGCTCGCCGCCGTGGTGGCGCTGCCGGAGATCGTGGCGCTCGCGCTGAGCTTCACCGATTACTCGATCGGCCGCGATCCGCGCTGGATCGGCGAGGTGAACTACATGCGTACGCTGGGTTCGGCGTCGTTCTGGGCGGCGGCGTTGCGCACGCTGATCTTCGTCGCCATCGCCGTGGTGCTCGAAGCCGCGATCGGGCTACTGCTCGCCTGCCTGCTGATCCGCCGCATTCCGATGCGCGGCCTTGCCATCGCCTGCCTGATCGCGCCCATCGCGATGAGCCACGCCGTCACCGCGACGATCTGGGCCTATCTGCTCGATTTCAATGTCGGCCCGGTGAACTACGTCACCAATCTGATGGGCTTTGGTCGCATCCCGTGGCTGACCGAAGCGGGCACGGCTTTGATCGTCGTGGCGCTGATCGAGCTCTGGGCCGGCATGCCGCATGTGCTGGTCATGCTCTACCCCGTGCGCGCCGCCTTCCCGCGCGAGATCTATGAAGCCGGCGAGATCGACGGTGCCACGCCGTTCCAGCGTTTCCGCTATCTGACGTGGCCGATGATCCGGCCCGCCTTCCTGATCGCGGTCGTGTTCCGCATCATCATCACCTTCCGCGCCTTCGGCGTGGTGTGGATCCTGACCAAAGGCGGTCCGGTGGACGCGTCGGAGATTCTGTCCGTCCATCTCTACAAAATCGGCTTCGTCTATTGGGAGTTCGGGCGTGCCGCATCGATCGCGTGGTTGATGCTGCTGCTGACCGCCGTGGTGTCGTCTTGGGCGATGGTACGGCTTTATCGCGAATCCTTCGCCCCGAAGGCGGCCGCATGAACGACCAAGCCGAACGCGCCACGAAATGGCAGCTCGCGACCGTCGCCTTCTTCGTGCTGCTGGCGATCTTCCCGATCATCGTGGTCGCGGTGTCGTCGTTCAAGCTGCCGCGCGATATCTTCTCCTATAAGCCGATCGTGTTCTTCGAACCCACGCTTGGCAACTACACGGATCTGTTCCGCAACTGGCCGAAATTCACCGACGGCTTGGTCAACTCGCTGGCGGTGACGATCGGCTCGATCGCCCTCGTCCTTGCCGTGTCGCTGCCTGCCGCCTGGGCGTTCTCGCGCATGCCCCAGCATGGCGGGGTCGGCAAATCGGCGATGTCGCTCTTCGCGATGAAGATGCTGCCGCCCTTGGTCATCACCGTGCCGCTCTTCCCGATCTTCAGCGCGATCGGCCTCGACGATTCGAAACTCGGCCTGATCCTCGTCTACGCCGCGATGGAGTTCAGCTTGGCCGTACTGCTGCTGAAAACCATGATCGACGGCATTCCGCGCGAGCTGGAGGAAGCCGCGTTGATCGACGGCTGCACCGGCATCCAGGCGTTCCGGCGCGTGACCTTGCCGCTGCTGCTGCCCGGCATCGTAACGGTCGCGATCTTCACGACGTTGTTCGTGTGGAACGATTATCTGTTCGCGCTGGTGCTGACGACCGCGCGCTCGGTCACCGCCCCCGTCGTGCTGGCCGACATGCTGGCGAGCATCGGCGAAGGACGCTCGACCTGGGGCGAGGTTTTCGCCGCCGCGACGGTGCAGTTGTTGCCCGTGCTGATCTTCACCTTCATCGTCCAGCGCAAGATGATGTCGAACGGTGCCGCCGGAGGGCTCAAAGGATGAGCGAGACGCTCGACATCCACGCGCGGCCGCCCTTGCAGCGCGAGCGCGGTTACGACGCGTTCGAGACCGGGTTGATGGAAGGCGCGATCCAGCCCGGCCAGTTTCTGAGCCAGCGCGAGATCGGCGCGCTCACCAATCTGCCCGAACGCGCGACGCGCGAATTGATCGCGCAATTGATCGGCGAAGGCTTGTTGGAGACGGCGCGCCAGCGCGGCTTCAAAGTCGCCAGCGTCGACGTGTCGCTGATCCGCAACGCGTTCCAGCTGCGCCGCTTCGTCGAATGCGGCGCCGTGATGGAGTTTTGCGTGAGCGCTTCCAACGACGAACTCGCCGCCCTTCGCCGCGCGCACGAAGCCGTGCTGGCCGAGGTGACGCCGCAGCCAGACGCCGCGTTCCGCGAGCGCTATTACGCCGTCGATCGCGAGCTTCACGCGGCGATCATCGCCGCCTTGCGCAATCCGCTGATCGAGAACGCCTACCGCGTCAACGCGCTGAAGATCCGCCTGATCCGCCGCACGCAGGTGCGGCCCGAACGCTTCATGGCGCTGACGATCCGCGAACATCTCGCCATCGTCGAGGCTTGCGCGCGGCGCGACCGCCACGCCGCCGCCGACGCGATGGGTGTCCATATCGACAACACGATGCGCCGCGTGATGGGGCTCGACTGACATGACGGCGCGGTCCTGGTTCGTCACCGGCGGGACCAGCGGCATCGGCCGCGCCTTGGTCGATGCGGCGATCGCGAACGGCGAACGCGCGACTTATACCGGCCGCAATGCCGGCGCGACGCAAGGTCCGAACGCACGGGGCCTGTCGCTCGACCTCGCCGACCCCGTCGCGGTCGCGGCAATGACGCCGCACCTCGCCGATATCGACGTGTTGGTGAATTGTGCGGGCCAAGGCTTGCTTGGTGCTATCGAGGAAGCGAGCGAAGCCGAGACCGCGCGGCTGTTCGAGATCAATTTCTTCGCAGGCCTCCGGCTGATCCGCGCGGCCTTGCCGCATATGCGCGCGCGCCAAAACGGCTGGATCGTCAATATCGGCTCCATCGCCGCGCGCAAGGGCCCGGCCGGATCGGGCCTTTACGCCGCGACCAAGGCGGCGTTGCGCGCGATGTCGGAGGCACTGGCCGAAGAAGTCCGCCCCTTCGGCATCCGGGTGATGGTCGTCGAGCCCGGCGCGTTCCGGACCGCGATCGCGGGATCCGGCCGGGTGGAAGCTGCACGGCGCTTGCCGATCTACGACGCGACATCCGGCAAACGGCGCGACGACGTGCGCGCGATCGATGGCACGCAAGCGGGCGATCCTATCCGCGCGGCCGAAGCAATCCGCATGGCGATGGACGCCGACGATCCGCCCGCGCGCCTGGTGCTCGGCGCGCAGGCCCATACGCGCGCGATTGCGAGCGTGAAAGATACGCTCGACGAACTCCGGCGCTGGGAAGCGGTCGCCCGCGGCGCGGATTTCCCGCCCGATGGTCATTGACTTGGCTATAAGCGAAACTTAGAGTTCACGGTAGCACTGTGCCGCCGGTCCCCGCGTGTCGGGGCGACGTGAAACGCCTTTCATGCGTTTCCCAACGGCCAAGCTGCGGTTCATCCAAAATCAGCCCGGGAGACCGATGTGCGCGACGCTTGCTCGAGCGTCCGCCGCCGATGGGGCCTTAAAAATGGGAGTCAGAGAATGATCTCGACCGATCGCCGTGGCCTGTTGATGGGCGCGTCCGCTTTGGCCGCCGGCGCGATGGCGCCGCGCTTCGCCGCCGCGCAAAGCCCCGCCCCCCTCGCCCCGCAACCGGGGGCGTGGCGCAAATTCGAAATGACCTCGGCGCTGAAGCTCGACGCCAAGAACGGCCAGGCCCAAGCCTGGATCCCGCTGCCGAATTTCACGGCGCAGGATTGGTTCCGCCCCGAAGGCAATACCTGGTCGGGCAACGCCAAGGCGATGACCGTCAAGAAGGACGCGAAATACGGCGCCGAATTCCTGCATGTCGAATGGGATCCGGCGGAACGCGCCCCGGTCGTCGAGGTCGTCAGCCGTTTTTCGACGCGCGATCGCGCGATCGATCTGACGAAGCCCACGAACGTGACGCAGCTCACGACCGAGGAGCGCACGCTGAACCTCTCGGCGACCGAGTTGATCGCGACGGACGGCATCGTCAAGACGACCGCCGATCGCATCACGGCGGGCAAGAAGACCGATATCGCGAAGGCCGAAGCGATCTATCAATGGATGGTCGAGAACACGGCGCGCAATCCCGCGACGCGCGGCTGCGGCATCGGCAACATCAAGAACATGCTGGAAATCGGCGACTTGACCGGCAAATGCGCCGATCTCAACGCGCTCTATGTCGGCCTCGCCCGCGCCGCGGGCCTGCCCGCGCGCGACGTCTATGGTCTGCGCGTTGCGCCCTCGGCATTCGGCTATCGCAGCCTGGGGGCGGGTTCGGCCAACATCACCCGCGCTCAGCATTGCCGCGCGGAAGTGTGGCTGGACGGTTTCGGCTGGACGCCGGTCGATCCCGCCGACGTGCGCAAGGTGATGCTGGAGGAACCGCCGGGCAAGCTCGCCATCGACAACGCGGTCGTCGTTTCGGCGCGCAAGGCGCTATTCGGCGCGTGGGAGATGAACTGGGCCGCCTATAACGTGGCGCACGACGTGGCCTTGCCGGGCTCCAAGGGACCGAAGGTCGAATTCCTGATGTATCCGCAGGCCGAGCTCGCCGGCGTGCGTTTGGATTGCCTCGATCCCGACGCCTTCGCCTACACGATCATGTCGAAGCCGATTACGGCCTGATCCGCGTTATGACCGGCGATCGTCCCATCTATCTGGACAACAATGGGACGACGCCGGTCGCCGACGACGTCCTCGCCGCGATGCTGCCCTATTTGCGCGGCGAGTACGGCAACGCGTCTTCGACGACCGAACTGGGCCGCCGCGCCAAGGCCGCCATCGACAAGGCGCGCGAACAAGTCGCGGCGCTGATCGACGCCGATCCCGCCGATATCGTGTTCACCAGCGGCGGCACGGAAGCGAGCAATCACGCGATCCGCGGCTTCGCCGAAATCGCCCCGCCGTCGCGACGCAAGATCGTCACCTCTTCCGTCGAACATCCGGCGACGGAGAACGCCTGCCAACGCTTGGAACGCGGCGGCTATAGTGTCGTCCGCCTGCCGGTGAGCCGCGACGGCGTTGTCGATCTTTCCTTCGCCGCGCGCGAAATCGACGATACGACGGCGCTGGTCACGATCATCCATGCGCAGAACGAGATCGGCACGCTCGAGCCCGTCGGCGAAATCGCCGCACTGGCGGCTAAATTCAAAGTTCCCGTTCATGCCGACGCGTCGCAATCGCTCGGCAAAGTACCGGTCAGCGTGCGGCGCTGGAAGATCGACGCGCTGACCATCGCGGGCCACAAGCTTTACGCGCCCAAAGGGATCGGCGCGCTTTACCTGCGCCGCGCGCTGAACGTGCCCAATCTGTTCGACGGGGCCGGTCAAGAACAAGGCCGCCGCCCGGGTACGGAGAATGTCGCCTACATCGCCGGGTTGGGCGAGGCCTGCGCCATCGCCAACAAGCGCCTCGCCGAGGATTCAAAACGCCTGGAAGCGTTGCGCGAGCGGTTGTGGACACGCCTTTCGTCCGCCGTGCCCGGCTTGATCCGCGTTGCGGCGGATGCGCCCACCCTGCCCAATACGTTGAACGTGCTGTTCCCCGATGCCGTGGGTAACGACATTCTGGCACGCCTCACCGACGTATTCGCTTCGACGGGCTCGGCGTGCCATGCCGGCGACAGCAAGCCGTCGAGCATCATCCTGGCTTTGGGCTATGCGCCGAGTGTCGCGTTGGGCGCCGTGCGCCTCACCGCCGGACGCACGACCACGCAAGATCAAGTCGACGCCGCCGCCGATAAGCTCGCCGCCGCGTGGAAAACGCTACGCTAACGCGCCCTTGCAGAAGATCGCGACGTCGAGCGTATCGCGGCGGTTGACGCGGCCGATGATCGCGGCTTGCGCGTAACCGGCAGCGTGCAGCGATACGAGCGTTTGCTTGGCCATCGCTTCGGGCACCGAGGCAAGCAATCCGCCCGAGGTTTGCGGATCGAACAACAACGCTTCCTCGACCGCATCGGGCAAAGCGCCGTTTTCCTCGCGGCGCAGCATCCCGCCTTGCACGGCATTCTGCGCCGTCAAGGTCGAGCGATAGCCCGCTTTGGCGAGATCGAGGGCGCCCGGCAATAACGGGATAGCGCCCAGATCGAGGCGCACTTCCAGACGGCCGGGACGCAGCATTTCCATCAGATGTCCAGCGACGCCGAAACCGGTCACATCTGTCATCGCATTGGCATGCGCTCCGAGGATCGCAGCCGCTTCGGCATTGGAGCGGCGCATCGCGCCGATCGCCGCCGTCGCGATACGCGCATGCACGGCACCACGCATATCGGCCGCCATGATCAGGCCGATCCCGATCGGCTTGGTCAGGATCAGCACATCGCCCGCGGCCAGAGCGGTTTTGGGCTTGAGCGCTTGTGGCGCCGCGCGGCCCACGACCGACAGGCCGAAGGCAAGCCCCTCGCCCTCGCCCGAATGGCCGCCGACCAGCGCAATGCGTTGCGCGTCGAGGGTTCGACGCGCCCCCGCCAGCAAGGCGACCAGATCGGATTCAACGATGCGGGGATGCCCGCGCGGCACCGTCGCCAGCGCCAAGGCGCGCGTGGGATCGCCGCCCATTGCCAATACGTCGTTGATCGCGTGCAAGGCCGCGATCTCGCCGAACACATAGGGGTCGGCGATCATCGCCGAAATCTGATCGATGGTCTCGACCTGCGCTACGCCGGGCGCCACTTCCGTCACCGCCGCGTCGTCGCCCAGGCCGACGAGGATCTTGTCGCGCGGGCTGGGTGCCGCCGGCAGACGCGACAAGGCGCGCGCCAAGGGATCGGGGCCGATCTTACCCGCACAGCCGGCACAGCGCATGGCGCTGCCCGACGCGATTTCCTCGGCCGAGGCGGGCCGCGCCATGTCGCGCCCGAATTCGGCGAACATCGCCATGAAGCGCCGATCAATCGAATCCTTCCAGCACCACAGCCGCGCCCCCGCCCATGCGAAGTATTTGCCGCGCCCGCCAATCGCCTTGCCATCGCCGGTATTGAGCAGAACCAGAAAGTCCTTCTGCGCCTTATGCGGCACCAACACGTCACCGGTCGCGCGCGCGCGGAGATTCTTCGCCAGGATCGGGCCTTGGCGCACGGCGAACACGCCCGCCTTCTCGCGCGGATCGTCGACCCGCGTCGCGCAATCGCCGACCGCGAACACATCTTCCCGGCCTTCGACCTGCAAGGTCGGGCCGATGGCGAGCGATCCGTCCGGTGCCAGTTTCAAACCCGTCTTGGCAAGCCAAGCAGGTGCACGCGCCGCCGTCGAGACAAGCGCCAAATCCGCTTCGTGGAAGCGCCCGTCTTCGGCGCGAACCCCTTGCGCCGTCACCTCGACCGCGCGAAAGCCGCCGTGGAATTCGATGCCGTGGCGGCGCAGCGCCAGCCGCGCGAGCAGGCGCACGCCCGTGTTGAGCGTGGGCATCAGCTTGGCGCCGCTGAGCAGCGCGACCTGCGCGTCCGGGACGCCCTCACGCACCAGCCGCGCCTTCAACGCGCAGGCAAGCTCGAACCCCGCCGCCCCGCCGCCGACGATGGCGAAGCGCTTGGGGCGCGGATTGGCACGCAAAGCCGCCTCGAACTTCTCGAGGAAAGTCGAGATCGGCTTGACTAGCAGCGCGTGTTCGGCGGCCCCTTGTATGGCCGACACGTCCGGCGTGATCCCGACATCGATCGACAACGTGTCGAATTTCAGCGCAGGGCGATCGGCGAACGCGACGCGCTTCTCGGCAAGGTCAATTCCGGTCGCCGGGTTATAGATCAATCGCGTGTTCGTGGCACGCGCAAGCCGCCACAGATCGATATGCGTCTCGTCATGCGTATACGTGCCTGCGATATGGCCCGGCAGCATGCCCGAATAGGGCGTGAGCAAGCGATCGGTCACGAGCGTCAAGCGCACGCCCGCCGGCCGATCCATGCCGAACGCGGTCATGACCTGGACATGCGCGTGGCCGCCGCCGACAAGGACGATGTCGTGCCGGATGATGTCGGCGAGCGCCATCATCCCTCGGTCCGATCCTTGTAGCTTTCGGCGTCGATCCAATCCTTGAACGCCGTCTGCACCGCCTTGCCGGTGACAAGCCCATCGGCCCAATTCGGGATCGACGGGCGGACGATCAGCATCCAGCCCTTGCCGAACGCGTCGAGATTCAGGAATTTCGGCCGGTTGTCGAGTTCGGGATTCGCCGCGACGACGATGCCGGGAAACGCGGCGCGCGCCGCCCCCACCCATTTGCCGCATTCGATCGTGGCGAAGGAGCGGTTTTTCTCGAAATCGCGGCCCACGCGCTTGGGCGTGAAGACCAGCACGTCGCCCGCCAGCGAGATCGAAATCGGCGTGAACCCGGCGCGCAACGTGCCGTCGCCCAGATCCTCGTACCAGATCTGGTTGTCGACGTCGTAATGGAGATGTTCGGGATACTCGATGCCGTCGATCGTCGCCATGGCGCGATCCTAATACGTCAACACGCGCCCGTCGCCCTCCATGATCTGTTCGATCATGGCGGCGGCCCCCATCACGCCTTCGCATTCGGGGATCAGATCGTCCTGGGTGACGCCGAACAGCTCCAGATTGGCCGGGCACGCCCAGAACTTCACGCCATGGCGATGCGCCTCGCGGATCCAATCGAGCACGCTGCGCGGCGCATCTGGCCGCGTGCGGAGTTTCTCGGCGACACCCTTCAGCAACAATTTACCGGCCGTCGCCGTGCAGACGACATCGACCTTGTAGTCCATCGCGGCCGCGACGGACGCGTGATAGAACGGCGCGCCCAGCTCCTCCGGGTTGCGCGGATCGGTGTTCATCAACACGATCAGGAGGCGGCGCATGGCGCCTCCGTCCCGAACACGAACGCATCCGTGCCGATCTCGCCGCGATAGGCCGCGTCGATCGCCGCGTTCTCCGCATCGGTTAGATCGCCGGGTGCGGCCGATCGATCCAAGGCCGCGCACAGCGCCTCGGCGACCGCTTCCATGATCGCGTCCATCGGCGGCAATGGCGCCAGAAATTCGGACAGCGACGCGACGCGCACCGGACCCGGCGAAACAAGGCTCTTAGCGAAGACCTCGCGATCGAGCGTGGCGACCAACGTGCCCTGAAGCATCAGCCGCGAACCCGCGACGAGACCGCTGGAGCCCGAGATCTTCTCCCCGTCCACACGCACGTCATGGGGCGGAACATACTCGGCCCCGGCACCAAGCCGCGTGACGGCGGCGGCGATCGCTTTGCCGACGGTCGCGGCGAAAGCCTTCGGGTCGCGCCCATCGATAAACAAGTCCCAGGCAAGGATGCCGGGATCCATATAGACGGCCCCGCCGCCGGTCACGCGGCGCGCGATCTCCCAAGGCCCGAGCCGCGCGGCATCGGCGAATTTCTGGCCATTGCCGAGCAGCACGCAAGGCACGTAGCGATGGAAGCGCAGCAAGCCTTCGCCGCCGGACTCCGCGAGGGCGGCACTCGCGGCGACGTTCCAGCGCGCGTGCCGCACGCCGGTATCGACGATGCGCAAGGCGCGCCGCATCAAGCTTCCTCGATTTTGAGGCGCCGTCCCCATTTGTCGAAGAAATTGCCTTCGTTGAGCACGAGGCGATCTTCGTCGATGCGCATCTCGAGAGCGCGCAATTGCAAACGCGCGGTCGGATTGTCGAGCGGGCCGCCGCCATCGCGCGCGGTCACCGGGAAGAACGACGCACCCGACCATTCGGCACCGGCGCCCGCGAACATCACGACGATATCGTTCCACTCGATCTCGTCGCCGATGACGTTGAAATAGGTCGAGCACAGCGGCGTCACCGCCTTGGCATCGATATCGACCAGCACGATCAGCGCGGTGAATTCGCCCGTCTCGGCGAATTCCTGCTTGATCCAGGCCTCGAAATCGTTGGCCTTGGATTTCGCTTTAGTAGTCGACACGCGGCGTCTCCGGCATGTTGTTCGCGAACAATTCCCAGAACGACGAGCCGAAGCGCGTTTCGTACCATGCTTCAAAATTGGCGAGCTGCGCTTCGGTCGCCGCATCGTCGCCCGCGCGCAAAGCCTGCGCGACGGGCACGAAAGCGTCCAGCGCTTCCTTGCGCCCGCCGGTCGCGTTCGGCGCCCAGTCCAAGCGATCGGCGAGCGACAGGCGCGCGCTTTCCCCCGCCTGATCGTCACGCTCGACGGTGCGCACCACGTCGGCGATGCGGGTCATCAGATTGAGACGGCGGAACGCGTGGCTGCGCGCGGTCTCGAGGGCGGCGATCTTCGCCGCCGCCTCGCGCCGATACGCGTCTTCGGCTTTCGACGCCGCTTCCGCCGCTTGGCGCAGGGCCGGAAGATACGCGCTCATCGTGCGCCTCGGGAAGATGGCGGAAGAGAATGGGAGTCGAACCCACCTAGGACCGGCTCGCGGCCCCACCCGGGTTTGAAGCCCGGACGCCCCACCGGGGACGAGTCTCTTCCGATTTTAAGCACGTTGGACTTGCCTTCTTCTTGCCCCAGCTTGCGGAACAGATCAAGCCGGTGCGGGTTCGGCCGCCGCAAATCGCCCTTGCGCAGCGTAACGCCATGCCGGTCGAAGAATTCGAGGATCTGGATCGCGACCTTGCGGCCGTTATCGAGCCGGTCGCGGAGTTGCGCGGCGGTGAAATTCGCATCCTTGGCCTTGGCCGAGATATCGACGCAGATATCGACCATTTCCGACACGGTCTCGCGCGGGAAGAAATGGTCGTGCGCGACCTCGTCGACCTTCCCCATGCGGCCGAGCAATTTCAGCAAGCGGCGCACTTCGGCTTCCTGGACGATCAACAGCCCAGCGATGTCGCGCACGCGCGGCGGGCGGAAACGCTCCGTCCCGGTCAGCAAGGGCGCCATCAAGGCCCAGAGCTTTTCGTCGCTCGCGGTCAGCTTGCCTTCATGCGTCGCGAGGCGCACCCAGGCGCCGTCGAGCGAGATCTCGCCCGCCTTCGCCATCGCGCGCAAAGCGGTCAGGAAGAACGGTGCGGCGAGCTTGATCTCCATCTGCAAGCGCAGACGCTCGAGCCCGATCCCCGGCAGATCGGGATTGTCCTTGTGATAGGTCTCGAGCGCGCGGCGAATATCCTCGCGCAGCTTGGTCCAATTGGGCGCCGAGATCGCGATTTCGCCGCCCGATGCCGCGAAGCGCACGACGCCCAAATTCCGGGCGATCGCATCGGCATGGTCGGCCGCGAGAACGCGGTCGCGCGCGAAGGCGCCGAAATCGACGTTGTAGGGCGGCAGTTCCAGCAACGCGGCGAGCGCCTCGCCGGGATCGGCCAGCGACAACGCGTCGAGCTGGGCGCGGCGCTCGGGCGTGCGGCGTTTGCGTGCGGGTGCTCGCAGATCCAGGAATCGCCCGCCGCCGATCGTACGCTGCGCCGACACGTCGCGGATCACGAAGCGATCGCCGACGGCGGCGGCGATCTTCGCGTCGAGCACGAGCTGCACATGCGCCGTCTTGCCCGGCGCCACGTCTTCGTCGCCGAGCAGAACGATCCGCGCGGACACCGAGACCGAGGCGTGGTGCAGGCGCACCGGCATCCATTGGCCGACGGGCTTGGGCTCGCCGCGCATCACGGTCAATTCGGCGTCGATACGGTCGGTCGGCGCATGCAAGATGCCGTCGAGCACGACATCGCCGCGCGAAATCGCGTCCTTGGAAATATCCGATCCGGTAAGGCCCAAGGCGCAGCGATCGCCCGCGCGCCCTTCCTCCGATGCGCAGTTCTGGGCATGGATCGAGCGCACGCGCGCGGTCAGGCCCGACGGGCTGACGACGACCGCGTCGCCGACCTTCACGCGCCCCGACAGCACCGTGCCGGTCACGACCGTACCCGCGCCCGCCAATGCGAAACAGCGATCGACAGCCAAGCGAAAGCGCCCATCATCGGGCCGGCGCGGGATCGCGGCCGAGGCCTCGAACAACGCCGATTTGAGATCCGCAATTCCCTGGCCGGTAATCGACGACACGGGATGGATCGGCGCCCCGGCAAGCAACGTATCGGCCAGCGCGTTCTCGATCTCGCGCGTGACTTCCGCGACGCGATCCTCGGCGACGGCGTCGATCTTGGTCAGCGCCACCAGACCGCGCTTGATGCCGAGCAACTCGACGATGGCGAGATGCTCGCGCGTTTGCGGCATGATGCCGTCATCCGCCGCGACGACCAGCACGACGAAATCGATGCCGCTTGCCCCCGCCAGCATCGTATGGACGAGCTTCTCGTGGCCGGGCACGTCGACGAAGCCGACGATCTGCCCGTCGGGGGCCGGCAAATAGGCGAAGCCGAGCTCGATCGAAATGCCGCGCGTCTTTTCTTCCTTGAGACGGTCGGTATCCACACCGGTGAGCGTGCGCACCAGCGACGTCTTGCCGTGATCGATATGACCGGCGGTTCCGACGATCATGGCATCACCGCCGCTTGCGCGGCCGGCAGGAACGGCTCGGCGAGCTTACTGCCGTTGGCGGCGGCGCGCGTGAGCCACGCCAAAGCTTCGGCGGGATCGCGCGCGACGCCCGCCCCCAGATGCAACGCCGCCCCATACATCGCTTGCCCGTCGGCATCGCCGCGCGATGCGGCTTCGCGCCACCAATGCGCCGCGACGGCCGGGTTGCGGTCCACGCCCAGCGCGTTGTGATGGATCATGCCGATACGCGTCATGGCCGAAGCAACGCCCTGTTCGGCCGCCTTCTTCGCCCAGCGCAACGCCTCGGCCGGATCGGTCGGCAAATCCTCGCCTTCGAGCAGCAGCCAGGACAGCATGTCCTGGGCGAGCGCATCGCCCGCCTCGGCCGATTTGCGATAGAGATCGGCGGCCTGCGCCACATCGATGGGCACGAGTTCGCCCCGGAACAACAGTGTGGCGAGATTGCGCTGCCCGATCGGGTCGCCCGCTTGCGCCGAAAGTTCCAGCCATTTGCGCGCGAGATCGCCGTCGCGCTCCACGCCCATGCCTTCGGCGAAACAAGCCCCGATATTGTTCTGGGCGCGCGCGACACCGGCATGGGCGAGCGGCCCCCAGATCGCAAGCGCGGTCTGGTAATCCTCGCGATCGGCGGCATCGCGCGCGCGCGCCATCTCCGCCTGAATGTCGAGGGCCGCGCTCATGGTAACGCGAGTTTCGCGAAATTGGCGAGGAACGCGGGCTCGTCCTCCAAGCACCGGCAATCGAGCACCAGCGCGCCGTCTTCCAACCTGCCGATCACGGGCACGGGCAATTCGCGCAAGGCCGTCGCGAGCCCATCGAGCGGCCGGCCCTTGATCGCGAGGCCTGCGCTTTTGAGCACCGACAACGGCATCGCGCCCGAGCCGACTTGGCTTTCGCATTTGATCGGTGCGACGGCGAAACGCGCACCCAACACATCGCCGATCGGGCCGGCGATACGCGCGGCGACCGCTTCGATCTCCGCCACCGGGCGCGCGATCAGGCGCATCGTCGGCAGACGTTCGGCGAGCTTCTCGGGATTGAGATAAAGCCGCAGCGTCGCTTCCAGCGCCGCGAGGCGCATCTTGTCGACGCGCAAGGCGCGCTTCATCGGGTTGCGGTTGATCTTCTCGATCAACGCCTTCTTGCCGACGATGAAGCCGGTCTGCGGCCCGCCGAGCAGCTTGTCGCCGGAGAACGTGACGAGATCGGCCCCTTCCGCGACCGCTTCGGCCACCGTCGGCTCGTGCGCGAGGCCGTAACCGTCGAGATCGATCAGCGTGCCCGAGCCCAAATCGTTGAGCATCGGCAAGCCCCGCGCATGCGCGATCTCCGCCACTTCGCGGGGGCTGACTTCCTTGACGAAGCCTTGGATCCGGTAGTTGGACGTATGGACTTTCATCAGCAGCGCCGTGCGCTCGCCGATGGCGCCCGCGTAATCCTTCGCGTGCGTGCGATTCGTCGTGCCGATTTCGACCAAATGGGTGCCCGCGCGCGCCATGATGTCGGGCATGCGGAAGGCGCCGCCGATTTCGATCAATTCGCCGCGCGAAACGATCGTTTCCTTCCCCGCCCCGACGGCATTGAGGCACAGCAGCACGGCGGCGGCGTTGTTGTTGACGACGGTGGCGTCCTCCGCCCCCGTCAGCTTGCACAGAAGATCGCGGACGATCTCGTCGCGTTCGCCGCGCTTGCCGGTCGAAAGATCGTATTCGAGCGCGACGGCCGAGCGCATCGCATTCACCGCCGCTTCGACCGCCGCTTCGGCCAGCAAGGCACGGCCCAGATTGGTGTGCAGGATCGTGCCGGTGAGGTTATGCACCGCGCGTAAACGCGGCCGATCGGCTTTCTCGAGCAGCACCACGGCTTCGTTCGCGGCCTCGGCCGCCGAAGCGCCATCGCCCTTCGCGCGGAAGGCGGCGATGGCGGCACGCACCGCCTCGACCATTGCCGTGCGCCCGTGCTCGGCGAGTGCCGCCGCCGCCGCGGGCGCTTTCAGCGCCTCGTCCACCGACGGAAGCCGGCGTCGGGGGGGGATTGCCGGTGTCCTCGGGGGCCATGTCAGTAGCCGAACAGGAAAGGGTTTACGGCGCCGCGTTTTCGGCCTTCCTCGCGCATCAGGATATCGAGGGCGAGCGAAGCCACGTCGTCGGCGACCGGATCGACATCGGGATGCTTGATCTGCTGCAGCGCCTTCACATAGCCGCCGCAGGACGCGCAAGATTCGGCTTTCACCGCCCCGCCCGACCCGTCGACCTCGTGATACTCGATGCCTTTGGTCTCGCCGCACAGCGTGCACTTGATGCGCACATAGTTCCACTTGGTCGCGCAATGTGCGCACACGCAGAAACGGCTGCCGTGGGAACCTTGCCAGCCGACGACCATCGTCGAGACCGGCGGCCCGCCGCAGGACGGGCAAGCGCCCGGACCGATTTCGACCAGCTTGTCGGCGTCGAGCGTGGCGGCCAATCGCGCAAGGTGAACCTGCAACGCGGCCGCGACGAAGATGTGATCGGCGAGGAACTCGATTTCGGCTGAATCGGCCAGCATGGCGCGCGCGAGTTCCTCGCGCCGCGTATCGTCCGCCGCGATCAAACGGTCGAGCGCGTCGCGTGCGGCCTGCGGCATGTCGAGTTCGGCCGCCGCCGTCAGCAGCTTGGCGAAAGTCGCCTTGAAAATGTCGTCATAGACGAAAGCGTTGCGATCCAAAGGCGGCATCGCATAGGACGCGGCGCGCGCCTGCGCTTCGGTATCCGGCGGCGTCACGGCCGGCAGATCGCCGATCAAGGCGTTCTGGATATCCGCGATGCCGGCGAGGAAAAGAAGATAGGGGCCGAGCTCGTGCTCGTCCGCCAAGGCCCGGAACCGCGCGGCCCGGGCGGCGAACAGAGCCGCCGGGTCCGGCAGTTTCGCGAAAGGCGGTTTCGCCTCCTCCCCGATCGGTACCGAATCGTGAAGAGGATTGCCGCCTTTCGCCATTTCGAGCCCTCGATTTCGGGTCCCCGGGACCGGGGAACCCGTGCGCATAACATACTAACGTGCGTGCGGGATTTTGCTACTTGCCCGCACCCGCGGCCTTGCCGGCCACCAATTCGCGCAGCCACTTGCGATGATGGCGCCATGCCCAGCCGCCGGTCACCGAGCCGCGCGTCATCGCGCGGATCGTGCCCTTGACCCAGATCGCCGCGTAAACGTGGACGATCCAGACCGAGATGGCGGCGATCGCCGCCAGCGAGTGGACCAGGATGGCGTAACGCTTCTGGTCGATCGACGTGTATTGATAGAAATACTCGTCCCACACGACGATGCCGCTGGTGATCAGGATCAGGATCAGCGCCGACATGAACCAGAACACCAGCTTCTGACCGGCGTTGTACTTGCCGATCTCGGGCATGTTCTCTTCGTTGCCGGCCAGCACATCGCGAAGCTTGGACATCCACACGTTATCGGTGCGGTTCCAAAGATTCGCGCGCCAGAAGCGGAAGAACAGGCCGAGGAAGCTGAAGAACAGCACGACGCCGATCCACGGATGGACGGCGCGCGTCGTCTCCCCGCCGCCGAAGAAGGCGGTCAGGAAGAACAGGCTTGGATGGAACAGCGCGAGACCGGAAATGGCGAGGAGCACGAGGCTCCCCGCCGTAATCCAGTGATTGACCCGCGCGCCCGCCGAGTAGCGCTGGACCGTCGACGATTTCTCGTTATGGGTCGTGCTCATTCGGCGGCATCCTTCAGTTTCTTCGCGTTCGCCTCGTCCTCGTCCGTGACCTCGTTAGGTCCGGCGACGACGTGGTGCATGAACCCGAACACGGCCATCAGTCCAAGAGCCGCCATGCCCGCGTATTTCACGGTCCCCTTCCACAAGCCGACGATCGGGCTGATCGCCGGATTGTTGGGAAGGTTCGCGTAAATCTGCGGCTTGTCGGCGTGATGCAGCACGTACATGACATGCGTGCCGCCCACGCCCGGCGGGTCGTAGATGCCCGCGTTCTTGTAGCCGCGCGACTTCAAATCGGTCACGCGACCGGCGGCATGCTCGAGCATCGCTTCCTTGGTGCCGAACACGATCGCCTGGGTCGGGCAGGATTTGGCGCAAGCCGGCGCCTGACCGACGGACACGCGATCGACGCAAAGCGTGCACTTATACGCCTTGCTGTCGGCCTTCGAGATGCGCGGGATGTTGAACGGGCATCCCTTGATGCAATAACCGCAACCGATGCAGTTCTCGGAAACGAAATCGACGATCCCGTTCGAGTACTGAACGATGGCACCCGGCGAGGGACAGGCTTTGAGGCAGCCCGGATCCTCGCAGTGCATGCAGCCGTCCTTGCGGATCAGCCATTCGAGGTTGTCGGTTTCCGGATTCACCCATTCCGTGAAACGCATCAGCGTCCAGGAGTTGGCGGTCAAATCGTGGGGGTTTTGGTACTGCCCCACGTTGACGCCGACGTCTTCGCGCAGATTGTTCCATTCGAGGCACGCCGCCTGGCACGCCTTGCACCCGATGCATTTGGACACATCGATGAGCTTGGCGACCTTGATCTGGTGGCGTGCCGCGGGCGGGGTGAACGTCGTGGCCGAGCGGCGGACGATGTCCTGGGATTGAAGCGTTGCCATGATCTTCCCTCCCTTAGACCTGAGCGCCGGCGATGGGTTCGACGTCGACAAGGAACGCCTTGTATTCCGGCGTTTCGATGTTCGCGTCGCCCACGAAGGGAGTCAGCATATTCGCGCCGAACCCCTTCTTGGCCGCACCCGTGAAGCCCCAATGGATCGGAATGCCCACGATATGCACCGTCTTCCCGTCGCAGACGAGCGGACGGATGCGTTTCGTGACCACGGCCTTCGCCTTCACGGACCCGCGTTTGGACCACACGCGCACCCAGCCGCCCGAGGCGATCTTCTTCTCCTTCGCGAGCTCTTCCGAGATCTCGACGAAGAATTCGGGCTGCAGGACGGCGTTGACCCAGACGTGCTTGGTCCAGAAGTGGAAATGCTCGGTGAGACGATAGGAGGTCGCCGCGTACGGGAACTCCTTCGAATCGCCGAACTGTTCCATATCGCCCCGGAACACGCGCGCCGCCGGATTGCCCCGGATCTTCGGAGCGATCGGGTTGGCGATCGGGGATTCGAACGGCTCGTAGTGAACCGGGAACGGACCGTCGCGCATCATGCCGCGCGTGAACAGGCGCGACACGCCTTCCGGGTTCATGATGAACGGGCCGACGTCGCCGGGCTTGGCGGTGGGCGCGATATCGGGGACGTCGAAGCCGCCCCAATTCGTGCCGTTCCACCAGATCAGCTTGCGCGATTCGTCCCACGACTTGCCGTTGATGTCCGCCGAGGCGCGGTTGTAGAGGATGCGCCGGTTCGCCGGCCACGAGAACGCCCATTGCGAATAGGCGCCCGTGTCGCCGGGATCGGCCGTGCCGCGCCGGGCCATCATATTGCCCGCCTCGGTGTAGCAGCCGGAATAGATCCAGCAGCCGCACGCGGTCGTCCCGTCGTCGCGCAACACGCCGAAGGTCGCGACTTGCTTGCCCTTTTCGAGGACCAGCTTGGTCGGATCGTTCGGATCGGCCACGTTCTCGACGACATAGCCGTTGAGCTCGCGCGCGATCTCGTCGGGCTGCGGATCGTTGGGCAGACGATAGGGCCAGTGCAGATTGACGATCGGATCGGGGAACTTGCCCCCGTCCTTCCGGTACATGGCCTTCAGCTTCAGATGCAGCTGGGACATGATCCAGATGTCCGTCTTGGCCTCGCCCGGCGGTTCGGCCGCCGGCCAGTGCCACTGCAGCCACCGCGACGAATTGGTCAGCGACCCTTCGTCCTCGGCGAAGCAGGTGGTCGGCAGCTGGAACACTTCCGTCTGGATCGACGCCGAGTTGACGTCGTTGAATTCGCCGTGGTTCTCCCAGAACCGCGCCGTTTCGGTTTCCAGCGGATCGAAGACGACCAGGAATTTCAGCTTGGACAACGCCGCCGTCAGCTTCCGCTTGTTCGGGAAGGACTGGAGCGGGTTGAAGCCCTGGCAGAAATACCCGTTCATCTTGCCCTGGTGCATCAACTCGAACGCGCGCAGCACGTCGTAGGCCGGCACGTCGAGCTTGGGCAGGTAGTGGTAGGCGAAGTCGTTGTCCTTCGTCGCCGCCGCACCCCACATCGACTTCTGGAAACTGACGAAGAACTTTTTGTAGTTCTGCCAGTAGCTCATCTGCCCCGGACGCTGGGGCTTGAAGCCGCGGGTCGACATATAGGTGTTGAAGTCGGCCTCGCGTTCCACCGGCAGAGTCAGATAGCCGGGGATGAGGTTCGACATCAGACCGATATCGGTCAGACCCTGGATGTTGGAGTGGCCGCGAAGCGCGTTCATGCCGCCCCCGCGCACGCCGATGTTGCCCAGAATCAACTGCAGCATCGCCATGCCGCGGATGTTCTGGGACCCCTTCGAGTGCTGGGTCCAGCCGAGCGCGTACATCGACGTCATGACCTTATCTTTGGCCGACGTCTCCGCGATCATCTTCGCGACGGTGACGAACTTGTCCTTCGGCGTGCCGCAAATACGCTCGACCATCTCGGGCGTATAGGTCGCGACATGCTTCTTGAGCAGGTTCCACACGCAGCGCGGATGCTGCAGCGTCTCGTCCACGACCGCGAAACCGTCCGCCCCGAACTCGTAGTCCCAGGTCGAGCGGTTGTAGTCGCGACGCGATTCGTCGTAGCCCGTGAAAAGGCCGTCCGAATACTCGAACCCTTCCTTCACGATATACGACGCGTTCGTGAACGCCTTCACGTAGTCCCACTGCACCTTATCGTTCTGAATGCAGTAGTTGATCACGCCCATCAGGAAGGCGATGTCGCTCCCCTGACGGATCGGCGCGTAATAGTCCGCCACCGACGCCGAGCGCGTGAAACGCGGATCGACGACGACGAGCTTCGCACCGCGGTGCGCCTTCGCCTCGGTCACCCATTTGAAACCGCACGGGTGAGCCTCGGCGGCGTTACCGCCCATAATGACGACGAGGTCGGTGTTCTTGATATCGTTCCAACCATTCGTCATCGCGCCACGGCCAAATGTTGGGCCCAAACTGGACACCGTAGGACCGTGTCAAACGCGCGCTTGGTTGTCGAACACCACCATGCCGGCGCTGCGCACGACCTTGTAGGTCGCGAACGCCGTTTCATTCGTCGTTGCGGAAGCGGCCAGGAAGCCGGTGGTCGTCCACCGGTTCACGGTCTGGCCGTCGTTGTTCTTCTCGATGAAGTTCGCGTCGCGGTCGGCCTTCATCAGGCTCGCGATGCGATCCAGCGCAAAGTCCCAGGTCACGCGCTCGAACTTGTCCGAGCCGGGCTTCCGGTACATCGGATATTTCAGGCGCGTTTCCGAATGGACGTAATCGAGAAGGGCGGCACCCTTCGGGCACAGCGTGCCGCGATTGACCGGATGGTCGGGGTCGCCTTCGATATGAATGACGGCCGACTTGGCGTTCTTCGAGCCGTCGCCCATCGAATACATGATGATCCCGCACGCTACCGAGCAGTAGGTGCAGGTGTTGCGCGTCTCCGTGGTGCGCGCCAGCTTGAAGGGGCGGACGGCCTGCGCGTAGGCAGACTCCACCTCTCCGAAGCCGAGCGCACCGAGGGCGGTCCCGGCGATACCTGCACCGGTCCTCCCCAGGAAAGCGCGCCTGGAAAGCTGCATGTTCATATGAAGGGTCGAGCCCCCTTTTCGATCGCTAGCCCTCAACGAGGGACGCCGGCGGCCGACGCTCCGTGCCTTTTTCGGAAGGCTTTCGGAGAATCCCCGCGATGCCCTAATGGGTAAATTCGAACCGCTCACCTGTCAAGCTGCCCTCGCTTTGGGCAACGGGATTTTATCGTTCTATTTCTATGACTTATACGCTGCGATGCAGCATTCTACCGGAGGTCGCCGAGGGGAAAGCCCCGTCATGAAACACGGCTAATTCAGCGAAATCATCGGCTTAATTAGCATTCATACGGGCGCTTGTTAGTTTTTCTAAACCCCAAGGCCAACCGATCCGCATGGCTTCCCGAAAATTTATCATCCGGTCCGACGCGCGAGCACCGCTATAGTTTTTCCATGACCGCCATCCCCGCCCTCGCCGCCGAAGCGCTCGAGAATCTTCTAGGGAGCGCGCTCGGCGTGGCGCCGGGCGAGGATGTCGCCGTGCTGGTCGAACCGGCGAGCGAACGCCATTACGACCCGCGCGTCGCGGCATGGCTGATCGCGGCCATCGACACGCGCGGCGCCAAGGCCCGGATCATCGAGACCGCGCCCGACGCCGATCCCGACGACATGCCGGCGAATGTCTCGCAAGCCCTGACGGCCGCCGACCACGCGATTTTCCTGTCGCGCTTCGGCGACCGCATCCGCTTCAAGAAGCTGGCCGGCAAAGCGTCGCGCACGATGTGCTATCTGCTCGACGCCGCCGATCTGGAGACGCCCTTCGCGCGCGTGCCCTACGGCTTCCAGAAGGACGCGCATCGCGCGTTCCTCGACGCGATCGCAGGTTCGCGCAAAGCCACGCTCACGTGCCCGGCAGGCAGCGCGCTCGAATTCGATTTCGCCGATGGGCTGGACGTTTCGCGCTTCGCGAATTTCACCGTGTTGAATTTCCCGGTGATGATCTTCCCGGCTTTGTCGGCGCGCGCCGCCAGCGGCACGCTCGCACTGACACATGCGCTCACCTCGACCTACACCCATCCTTATCCCGACGATATCCAGCCGCTCGATGGCAAGGTCGAGCTGACGATCGCCAACGGCGCTATCGCCGCGTTCGGCGGCGTGCAAGGCGCGCATGTCGAGAAGCATTTCGCCCGCGTCGGCGCGCATTTCGGCGTCGATCCGTTGACGGTCGATTCCTGGCATGCCGGCATCAATCCCGGCACGTCGTTCCGGGGCACGGCGCTGGACGACATCCATCGCTGGGCCTCGGTCGCGTTCGGCAGCCCGCGCTACGCGCATTTCCATATGTGCGGACGCGGCCCCGGCGAGATTTGCGGCCAGGTCTTCGATCCGACGATCGCCTTCGACGGCCGCGAATTCTGGCGCGACGGCGCGTTCGTGTTCCTTGCCGCACCGGAAATGGCGCCGCTCTACGAACGTCACGGCGTCGATCCGGCGATCTTCGCCGGGAAGGCCGATATCGGCGTGCCGGCTTTGCGGCCGTCCGCGTAACGATCAATTGGCGCCGTCGAGCAGACGGCGCGCGATGATCTGGGCCTGAATCTCGGCGGCCCCTTCGAAAATGCTCAAGATGCGCGCGTCGCACAGCAGGCGCGACACCGGGAATTCCAACGCGAAACCGTTGCCGCCGTGGATTTGCACCGCATTGTCGGCGTTGGCCCATGCCACGCGCGCGGCCAGCAGCTTCGCCATGCCCGCTTCCAAATCGCAGCGCCGGCCGGAATCCTTCTCGCGCGCGGCGTGATAGGTCAGTGCGCGCGCCGCCAGCAACTCGGCCGCCATCATCGCGATCTTGTCCGCGACGCGCGGAAACGCCGCGATCTTGCGCCCGAACTGCGCGCGCGCATTCGCATAGCCGAGCGCCGCGTCCAACGCCGCCTGCCCCACGCCGACGGCGCGCGCCGCGGTTTGGATGCGTGCGGCTTCGAAGGTACGCATCAATTGGCGGAAGCCCTCGCCCTCCACGCCGCCGAGCAGGTTTTCTGCCTTCACTTCGAAACCGTCGAAGGCGATCTCGTATTCCTTCATCCCGCGATAGCCGAGGACTTCGATCTCCGTGCCCGACATGCCCGGGGCCGGAAACGGATCGGCGCCGGACCCGCGCGGTTTCTCGGCCAGCAGCATCGATAAGCCGCGATGGTCCTTGCTCGACGGATCGGTGCGCACCAGCAGCGTCATCAAATCCGCGCGCACGGGATGGGTGATCCACGTCTTGTTGCCGTAGACCTTGTAGACATCGCCATCGCGCACCGCGCGCGTGCGGATCGACGCGAGATCGGAGCCGCTATCGGGTTCGGTGAATACCGCCGTCGGCAAAACTTCGCCCGACGCGATGCCGGGCAGAAAACGCCGCTTCTGCGCTTGCGTGCCCGAGCCCAAAATCAACTCGCCCGCGATTTCCGATCGCGTGCCGAGCGAGCCTATACCGATATAGCCGCGCGAGAGTTCTTCGGACACGACGCACATCGACTCTTTGCCAAGCCCGAGCCCGCCATATTCTTCCGGCAGCGTCAGCCCGAACACGCCCAGCGCCGCCATCTTTTCGATCGTGTCGAGCGGAATATAGGCATTGTCGAGATGCCAGCGATGCGCCTTGCCGTCGATTTCCGCGGCATTGAATTTGCGCATCTCCTCGCGCATCGCGCGCAAGGTTTCGTCGATCGCGTCTTGCGGCGCTTGACCCGCCGCCAAAGCCGCCGCGATGCGCGCGCGCCGTTCGGGCGTGTTCGCCTGGGTCAGAAAAGTCTCGACCGGCGCCAGGCGTGCGGCGATCTGCGCCCGCGTTACCCCCAGATCGGCCGGGCGAACGATTTCGCCTTGGCTCATCGGGATGCCGCCGGCGAGCTGGACCATGTATTCGCCGAGCAGAACGTCGGCGAGATCCGCTTCGAGGGCGCCGGGCGGTTCAAGCGCCGCGAGGTAACGCGCGATCTGTTCGATCGCGGTCGCGTAGGTCGCGACCCAAGCGAGGCCATGCGTCGCGCGTTGCTCGGCGTCGAGTGCCGTGCCGCTCAAACCTTCGACGCGGCGCCCGACCGCGTGCTTCGCGTCGGCCAATATCTCACCGGCCGCCTTGGCGCAGGCCGTCGCGAATGCGATCGTCACTAGGCGTTCTCGGCGCCGATCGCGTCGATCACGGCGGCGGTGACTTCGACCGTGCGCGCCTTGCCGCCCAGATCGGGCGTGTGGAAGCGCGGGTTCGCGGTCACGCGCTCGATCGCTTTCATCAGGCGCGCCGCCGCCGCCGCCTCGCCGATATGTTCGAGCAGCATCACGTTCGACCAAAACGTGCCGATTGGATTGGCGATGCCCTTGCCCATGATGTCGAAGGCCGAGCCGTGGATCGGTTCGAACATCGACGGGAATTCGCGCTCGGGGTTGAGATTGGCCGTCGGCGCGATGCCGAGCGATCCCGCCAATGCCGCCGCAAGATCCGACAGGATATCGGCGTGAAGATTGGTCGCGACGACGGTATCGACCGTCTCGGGCTTCATCACCATGCGCATGGTCATCGCGTCGACCAGCATCTTGTCCCAGGCGACATCCGGGAACTCCGCCGCGATCTCGGCCGCGATCTCATCCCACATCACCATCGCGTGGCGTTGCGCGTTGGATTTCGTCACGACCGTCAGCTTCTTGCGCGCGCGCGAGCGCGCCAGCTTGAACGCGTAGCGCATGATGCGTTCCACACCCGCGCGCGTGAACATCGCGACGTCGGTCGCGACCTCCAGCGGCGAGCCTTGATGCGCGCGCCCGCCGACGCCCGCATATTCGCCTTCCGAATTCTCGCGCACGATCACCCAATCGAGCCGATCGGGGCCGACATCGCGCAAGGGCGATTTGATGCCGGGCAGAATGCGCGTCGGGCGGACATTCGCGTATTGATCGAAGGGCTGACAGATCGCCAGGCGCAAGCCCCACAGCGTGACGTGATCGGGAATGTCCGGATGCCCGGCCGAGCCGAACAGGATTGCGTCGTGCTTGCGGATCAGATCGCGGCCGTTCTCCGGCATCATGCGGCCATGCTTCTTGTAGTAATCGCCGCCCCAATCGAAATGATCGACGGCGAAGCTGAATTTGCCGTCGCGCTTGGCGATGGCGTTGAGCACCTCCACGCCCGCCGAGACGACTTCCCCGCCGATGCCGTCGCCCGGAATCGCCGCGATCTTGTAGGTCTTCATTCGGTTGCTCCGCGTTTCCCCGGAGTCTTATAGCGCTAATGTCTCGGCGGCGCGATCAGATGCCGCACGACCGGCGGCGTATCGGCGATGTGGAAACGTTGGATTTCGGATTGGGTCAAGCGGTCGTCATGCGTCACGCGCTCGTGCTGGCGCAAATGCTCGAGCCAACTTGGCAACACGAAGCATTCGGTCATCGACGACGGGTCCGCCGCGTCCTGAAATACGTGCCAGGACAAAGCGCCGTCGCGCTTGCGAACGCGCTTGAGTGTGGCCAAGGCGCGCGCGAATTCGGCGGCTTGGGCGGGATCAATCCGGTATTCGATCGACACCATCACCGGGCCGCGATCTTCGGGCGCCATTTCCGCCGCGACGATGGGCTCGGCCCAATGGCCCGACGGCGCCAAATTCAACGCCGTCGCCGCGCGTAGCTTGAAGCGCAAGCCGAGCCCCGTCGCCAATATCAGCGCGACCGCGGCGACGGTCAGCGCGCCGGCGATATCGATGCGAACCGCGAGCCCGCCCCAGATCAGCGAGCCCGCCGCCATCGAGCCTTGGAACACGAGCAGATAGATCGCCAGCGCGCGCGCCTTGACCCAGCTTGGGACCACGGTTTGCGCGGCGACATTGAGGCTTGCGAGCATCGCGATCCAGGCAAGCCCCGCCAGCGCCATCACGCCGCCGGCGAAATAGGCGTCCTTGGCGAGCGCCAAGCCCAGCGTTGCCGCCGCGAATAGCAGCGATCCGGCGAGCGACAACGCATTGGCGTCGACGAATTTGCGCAACGGCTTAAGCGCGAACGCCCCCGCGATGGCGCCAAGCCCCATGCAGCCGAGTAGCGCGCCGTACCCCGCCGCCGACAATCCCAACTCGCGCCGGCCGACCAACGGCAGCAGCGCCCACAAGGCGCTGGCGAACAGGAAGAACGCCGCCGCGCGCAGAAGCACGGTCTGCAATTCCGGCGCATGACGTGCGTAGCGATAGCCCGCGCGCATCGCACCGAAAAAATGCTCGGGCGGCAGATGGCTCGTCTGCGGCGCCCGTTTCCACGCCATCAGCACGAACATCACCGCGAGGAACGACAACGCGTTGAGGCCGAATACGGCCGCTGGCCCGGCGGCCGCGACGATCAATCCGCCCAAAGCCGGGCCGATCGCGCGCGCGATATTGATCCCCAGTCCGTTGAGCGTGACCGCGTCGGGCAGCACGCGCTTGTCGACAAGTTCGGGCACGATCGATTGGAAGGCGGGCGCGCTCAACGCGGCGCCCACCCCCATGATCGCGGTGAACAACAGCAGCAACGGCGCGGTAATCAGACCGAAATAGGTCGCGGCAGTCAGCCCCGCCGCGCCAAGCAACGTCAACGCCTGCGATCCGATCAAAAGCTTGCGCCGATCGACGACGTCGGCGAGCGCGCCGGCCGGCAACGCGAACAGGAAGATCGGCAGCGTCGTCGCCGATTGTACCATCGCGACCCAAAGCGGGCTCGGCGACAACGACGTCATCAGCCAAGCGGCACCGACATCGTTCATCCACGTGCCGATATTCGACACGATCGTCGCGATCCACAACGCGCGGAAGAGCGGCGTGGCGAGCGGCGCTTTCGGCGCGTCGCTCATGTCGCGCGGCGTTCGGCCAGCGCCGCCGCCAGGATGAAGCCGCCGATCATCGCCACGTTCGTGATGAACTGCGCCATTTCATGGAAACGCGCCACCGGATCGTCGATTTCCCAGAAGCGATGCGCGACCGCGTTGGCGAGCACGGTGAACACACTGAGCGCACCCGCCCCCAGCCAGGTGTAGCGATCGAAGATGACGGCCGCGGAACCGCCGATCTGCACCACGATCGTCGCCGCCGCGAACAACGCCGCCGGCGTCAGACCGAAATGCGCCATCTCGGCGGTGGCACCGCCGAAATCGACGAGCTTCGCGATGCCACTCGCCCAAAACGGCAAGGTCAGCAACACGCGGCCGAGAAACGCCATTTGCGGCATCGCCGCGACTTCACGGAAAATTTTCATGTCGCACCTTTAAAGGGAATAGCTTCCGGCTCCCTTTACGACATCTATTTCGTGCTGTCGCGCGCGACGATCGCAAAGGGGATCGCGCTGAGCTGCGGCGCGGGCTCGCCCCTGATGCGCGCAAGGATATTCCGCCCCGCGATATAGCCGATCTCGCGGCCGGGCACGTGAACGGTCGTAAGTTTAGGCTCGATCACCGTCGCGATGGCGAGATCGTGAAAACCCGCGATCCCAAGCTCCTTCGGCACGGCGATGCCGCGTCGTTTGGCTTCCTGGATCGCGCCCACCGCGTAAATGTCGCTGGTGAAGAAGATCGCGTCAGGCCTTTCCGCCAACACTTCGGGAAGAATTGCGGCGCCGTCCTCGACTTGCGGTGCGGCCGGCGCGCCGATGGTGAAAATCTTCAACACCGGCAATCCGAGTTCCTTGAGTGCACGCCGGTAACCGACTTCCCGTCGCCGCGCGCGTTCGTTGGTGCGCGACGGCCCGCTGACGAAAGCGATGCGCTTATAGCCGCGCCCCGCGAGCCACAGCGTCATCTCGTGCGCGGCTTTTTCGTTGGAATAGCCGACGACCATATCGACCGGGGAATTTGTCAGTTCCCAGGTCTCGACGACCGGCACATTGGCGCGTTTGAGCAATTCGCGCGTGCGCGGCGAACGCGTGACGCCGGTCAGCAAAAACCCTTCCGGCCGGCGCGAAAGGAACGCCGCGACCAGCGCGTCCTCCTCCTCGCTCAGATAGCCCGTCTCGCCCAAAACAAGATGATAGCCTTCGGGGCGCAACGCCGCCGACAGACCGGTGATCGTATCGGCGAAAATCGCGTGCTGCACGGTCGGGATCAGCGCCGTGATCGTCTTGCCGCCGCCGCCCGCCGACAGCGCCCCCGCGAGCGCGTTAGGCACGTAGCCCGTTTTCTCGATCGCCGCCTTGATGCGTTTCAGCGTGTCGGGCGCCACTTTCTCGGGGCTGCGCAACGCGCGCGACACGGTCATGACGGTAACGCCGGCGAGCTTCGCCACTTCCGCCATGCGCGGGAAGCTCTGCGGTTCCTTACCCGGCGTTGCGGCTTTGCGGCTCATACCGGGTCATTAGCATCATCAGAAGCGCGACGACCAGCGATCGGTGAACAGCGGCAGGAACGCGTCCGGATCGAACGGATACCGCTTCGCCACGTCCGGCCGGAATTCGCCGATCCCCAAGCCCGGACGATCGGGCACCAGATACGTGCCGTTGACCGGTTTGGGCGCGTATTCGACCAGATCGAAGCGATACGGCACGTCGTATTCGCAGAAGGATTCCTGCATGAAGAAATTCGTCGTGCAGGCGTCGAGTTGCACGGCCGCCGCCGTCGCCACCGGCCCGAACGGATTGTGGAACGACACCGGCGCGTAATAGGCGTCGGCCATCGCGGCGATCTTCTTCGATTCCAGAATGCCGCCGACATGGATGATGTCGGGCTGCAACACGTCCACTTCGTGCGTCTCCAGCAGATTGACCATGGCCGCGCGGCTGGTGCAGCGCTCCCCCGTCGCGAGGCGCGTTTTCATGTTGCGCCCGACGGCGGCGAGCGAGGCCGCGTTCTCGGGATCGCACGGCTCCTCGAACCAGAACAGATCGTAGGGCTCGAGATCGCGCGCAACGGCGATGGCCGCCCCGGGGCTGAAACGCCCATGCGCATCGATCATCAAATCCACATCGGGCCCCACGCCGGCGCGTACCGCCTCGACGATCGCGGCCGCGCGGCGGATCGATGCTTTATCAGGTTCGCGCCCCGCATCCTCGAACGGGTCGAACTTCAAGCCGCGATAGCCCTTCGCGGCGGCGGCTTTGGCGGCGGCGCCGATCTCGGCGGGCGTCTTGCCGACGCCGTACCAAGCGTTGGCGTAGGCCGGCAGCACGTCGTGCACCTTGCCGCCCAGAAGTTCATAGACCGGGCGGCCGAGCGCTTTACCCGCGACGTCCCACATCGCCATTTCCAAGGCGGCGGCGGCGGAGTTGATGATCGGCGAATGCATGAACTCGTTGCGCAACACGTCGTGCCACAGCTTCTCGACGCCGAAGACCGAGCGACCGATCGCGTAGCGCGCGGCGAGTTGGTCGATCGCCGCCGCCACCGCCTGAGGCTGGTATTCGAGCGTGCCCTCCCCGAGTCCGCGAATGTCTTCGTCGGTTTCGATTTGGGCGAAAACGCAGTTGCGCCAGCGCATGCCGACCACGAAGGTCGTGACCTTCGTGATGCGGCAGGCGCGCGTATCGCGGGCGGGAATTTTCGACATGGAGCTTCCTTCGCGAAAGGTTATGCGTGGCGCCAACGCGCGCCATCCAAAGCGGCCGCGACGATCCGCGCGACCGTCATGCCGCACTTGTCCTGCAAATAAGGCAGGGACCCGCATTCGACGAAGCGATCGGGAATGCCCACCCGTACCGTCGGCCGGAAGACGCACGCCTCGTAAAGCGCTTCGGCGACCAGTGTGCCGAGCCCGCCCGAGACGACGTGGTTTTCAAGCGTCATGATCCGCGTGACACCGCGCGCGAACTCGGTCACGGCCCTCGCATCGAATGGCTTGATCGTGGGCACATGCAGGATCGAGGTTTCGATCCCCTTGCCCGCCAGCGCTTCGGCGGCATCGATCGCGCGTTCGGTCATCAAGCCGGTCGAGATCAGGCCGAGCCCGCCTTGCGCGCGCAACGTATAGGCCTTGCCGATTTCGAAACGATGCTTCGCCGGATCGAAGACGCGCGGCACCAGCCCGCGCAGCAAGCGCACATAGGTCGGCCCGTCGTGTGCGGCGACGGCGGCGACGATCTGCTCGATCTCCGTCGCGTCGCACGGATCGATCACCACCAGATCGGGGATCATGCGCATCAACGCCAAATCCTCGATCGCCTGATGCGTGCCGCCATAGCCCGTGGTCAGCCCCGGCAGACCGGCGAAGATCTTCACGTCGGCCTTCGAATGCGCGCAGGCGATGGCGATGAAGTCGTAGGCGCGGCGCGTGGCGAACACGCCATAGGTCGTGCAAAACGCCTTGAAGCCCGATTTGGCGAGGCCAGCCGATACGCCGATCAAATTCTGTTCCGCCATGCCGACATTGAAGAAGCGGTCGGGATGCGCGTCGCGGAACGGCAGAATATCGGTGTATTTCGCCAAGTCCGCCGACAGGCCGACGATATCGTTCCGGCCGTGCGCCAACGCCGCCAACGCCTTGCCGAACGGTGCTTCCACCGTCGGGCGCGGCCCGGTCGCGACGTTTTCGCCCATCGCCAGGGTTTTGCCGCGCTCAGACATCGTTTTCCTCCAGCTCGCGATCGAACTGGTCCCATTCGTTCGCCTCGACGCGCACGAAATGCGCCTTCTCGCGTTTTTCGAGCGTGGGCACGCCCTTGCCGGGTAGCGTGCGCAGCACGATCGCCTTGGGCTTGCCGTTCTTGGCGCGCGCGGCTTTCAGCGCCGCGACGATCGCATCCATCGAATTGCCGTCGATCTCGCTTACATCCCAGCCGAAGGCGCGGCACTTATCCGCGACCGGCTCGATATCGATCACGATCTTGCCGTCGGCCTGGATGCCGTTGCAGTCGATCAGTGCGACGAGGTTGTCCAGACCGAAGGAACCGCCCGACATCAGCGCTTCCCAGGTCGAACCTTCCTGCAATTCGCCGTCGGAGAACTCGACGAAGATCCGCGCGTCGGATTTGCGCAAACGCTGGCCCAGCGCCATGCCGACGGCTTGGCCCAGGCCATGACCCAGCGAGCCGCCGATGATCTCGACACCCGGCGTGGTGTCGAGCGTGCTCATCTCCAAGCGGCTTTCGTCGCGGCCGTAAGTTTCGAGTTCGGCGACGGGAATGATCCCGGCCTCGGCGAAGGTCGCCCAAAGCGCGATCGAGTAATGGCCGGTCGATAGCAGAAAGCGGTCGCGCTCCGGCCATTCGAGATTCGCCGGATCGTAACGCAATTCGTGGAAATAGATCGCCGCGAGCGCATCGGCGACGGCGAGGCCCTGCGCGACATAGCCTTGGCCGATGCGCCGCGACATCGCCAGCACATGCCGGCGGATCGCTTTGGCACGCGTCTTCAGTTCGGCGACCGAGGGATCCGCGCCGGGAGAATTCCGGGTTGCCATGTCAATCCTTGTCCAAACCGCCGGAGAGATTCATCCGCTCGGCGGTGATGTAATCGGGCGCGTCGAACAACAGCCACAGCACGGCTTTCGCCACTTCTTCGGGCTCGACGCGATGGCCGACGGGGATGCGCGCCGTGCGCTCGGCCAGGAACTTTTCGATATCGCTGCGGCCTTCGAGCTTCGCGAACGCGATCTCGGTGTCGCGCTGCATGGGCGTGTCCATCATGCCGGGCGCGATCGAATTTACCCGCACGCCGTGCGGCGCCAACGCGACCGCCGCCGCGCGCGTGACGGAGTCGACCGCCGCTTTCGACGCGGCATAGGCCGTGTAGTTCGGCAGCGCCATGCGCGACGCGGGCGACGTGATGTTGACGATACGGCCCTTCTTTTGCGCGGCCATGATCTTGCCGGCGGCGGACGTCAGAAACGCCAAGGCGCGGACGTTGAGATCGAAGGTGCGATCCCAGGTCGAGGGCTTCATCTCGAGGAACGCCTCGCCCGCCCCGTAACCGGCGTTGTTGACCAAGCCGTCGAGCCCGCCGAGCTTGGCGGCGCAATCGGCGATGATCTTCCCCGCGTCGTCCTTGATGAGATCGGCCGCAAGCGCGACGCCGTTGCATTGCGTGGCGACCGCTTCGGCACCCTTGGCGTCGATATCGACGATCGCGACGTGCGCGCCGCGCGCGGCCGCCCCCAAGGCGACCGCCTTGCCCAAACCGCTCGCGCCGCCGGTGACGATCAAGCGCAAAGGCGCCTCCCCTTTTCGCGCCGTCGATCCTGTTCGCGGCGATTGGAGATATGTTATCGGTAACATAATCGAGCGGTCAAGGGCGGGATCGCCGCAAGCGCTAGCGGGTCGATGTTGGCGGCACCGCTACCGCTCGCGTCCGGCAGAAATATTCACACGATTGCAATGATTTGGGTGCGGCAGGGCTTGCGCTTTGCCCCGGCTATACCCATTATATGTTCATCCACCGACCACGGTGGATCGGCCGACTGCGGATGTACCAGCGGCAAGACGGCTCCCTCGCGGGGGCCGTTTTTCGTTTGGGCCTAAGCTTTCAACGCCTTCGCGTGAAACGCGATGTGATCGGCGACGAAGCTCTGGATGAACCAATAGGAATGGTCGTAACCGTCGCGCCGGTTGAGGACGAGTTTTTGTCCCGATGCGGCGGCCGCCTGTTCCAAGGCTTCAGGGTGAAGCTGGCTGGTCAGGAACTGATCCGACATGCCTTGATCGACCAGAATCGTGTCCTTACGCGGCGCTTTGCGCATCAACGCGGATGCGTCCCAGGCCGACCACGAAGAACGATCACTGCCGAGATAATTGCCGAACGCCTTCTCGCCCCACGGCACCGCCACGGGATTCGAGATCGGTGCGAATGCCGAAACCGAGCGCCAACGCGCCGCTTCGCGCAAGCCGATCGTCAACGCGCCATGCCCGCCCATCGAGTGACCGGAAATGCCGCGCACGCCCGGCAGTGCCGGGAAATTCGCTTCGACGATGCCGGGCAGTTCCGCATTCACATACGAGAACATCCGATAATGCCCGGCCCAAGGCGTGGCCGTCGCATCGAGATAGAACCCCGCCCCCGTGCCGAAATCCCAATCCGCGTCTTCGCCCGGCAGGCCGAGACCACGCGGCGACGTATCGCACGCGACGAGCATGATCCCATGTTCGGCGGCGAAGCGCTGCGCGCCCGCCTTGATCATGAACGTCTCTTCCGTGCAGGTCAGGCCCGCGAGGAAATAGAGGGCCGGCACCTTCCCCTTCGCGGCTTGCGGCGGCACGAAGACCGAGAATTTCATCGCGGTCTTCGTCTCGCTCGACGCGTGCTTGTAGTAGCCGAGCGTGCCGTCGAAGCAGCGATGGGCGGAGATCGTCTCGATCGCCGACATCAGTAAATCACCACCGAGCGGATCGACTCGCCCTTCGTCATCAGGTCGAAGGCGTCGTTGATCTTTTCGAGCGGCATCGTGTGCGTGATCATGTCGTCGATATTGATCCGGCCATCCATGTACCAGTCGACGATGTTCGGCACGTCGGTGCGCCCGCGCGCTCCGCCGAAGGCCGAGCCTTGCCACACGCGGCCGGTGACGAGCTGGAACGGCCGGGTCGAGATTTCCTGACCGGCGGCGGCCACGCCGATGATCGTCGAAACACCCCAACCCTTGTGGCAGCACTCCAAAGCCTGGCGCATCAGCGTCGGGTTGCCGACGCATTCGAACGTGTAGTCCGCACCACCCTTCGTGAGTTCCACCAGATGGCCGACGATATCGCCCTTCACGTCCTTCGGATTGACGAAATGCGTCAGGCCGAATTTGCGCGCGAGCTTCTCGCGGCCAGGATTGATGTCCACACCGACGATCATTTCGGCGCCCACCATCTTGGCGCCTTGGATGACGTTGAGGCCGATGCCACCAAGGCCGAATACGACGACGCGCGAACCGGGTTGCACGCGCGCGGTGTAGAGCACCGCGCCGATGCCGGTCGTGACACCGCAGCCGATATAGCAAACCTTGTCGAACGGCGCGTCGGGACGGATCTTCGCCAGCGCGATCTCGGGCAGCACGGTGTAATTCGCGAAGGTCGACGTGCCCATATAGTGATGGATCGTCTTGCCGCGGCAGGAGAAGCGGCTGGTGCCGTCGGGCATCAAGCCCTTGCCCTGCGTCGTGCGGATCGCCTGGCAAAGATTGGTCTTGCGCGACAGGCAGTACTCGCACTGGCGGCATTCGGGCGTGTAGAGCGGAATGACGTGATCGTCCTTCTTCAGGCTCTTCACGCCGGGGCCGACCTCGACCACCACGCCGGCACCTTCATGCCCCAGAATTGCCGGGAACAAGCCCTCGGGATCGGCACCCGACAGCGTGTATTTGTCGGTGTGGCAGATGCCGGTGGCCTTCACCTCGACCAGAACTTCGCCCTCGCGCGGGCCTTCGAGATCGACGGTTTCGATTTCAAGCGGTTTGCCCGCTTCCCAAGCGACGGCGGCGCGAACTTTCATCTCGGCGACTCCCTGATTCGATAAGGCGACTGCTTTAGCAGAAGCCGTTTACCAATGTATACGCACACAGCCTATTGACTTCGCGGGCCCGCCAAGCGCTATATGTTGTCAGGCGACGGTTCCCGCACGGGAACAATAGGGAAGTCCGGTAGTCATTCCGGCGCTGCCCCCGCAACTGTCAGCGGCGAGTTCGGCCGATCGAAACCACTGGGCAACCGGGAAGGTTCGGCTCCGAGCGAAGACCCGCCAAGCCAGGAGACCTGCCGTCGCCGGTAGGTTTGACTTCGGCCGGGGTGCGCCGTCGGGAAGCCGCGATTGCCGCGCACGGAATTCCCGGCGCGCGCCTTTGCGTTCCCCGCCCTTCGGTCCAACGATTGAAGGGCAAGAAGAATGCAAAACCTCCTCGAGATCGGTCCCGGCCGCTTCGTTCGCCACTCGCAAGTCATGCCCGCGCGCCCGCAACTGGCGCTGGTGCCGCCGAGCTTGCGCATCGATCGGTCGCGCGACGCGCTGCTGACCGAGTTCGGCAAGGACACGCTGAACGATCGCTATCTTCTGCCCGGTGAGTCCTATCAGGATTTGTTCGCGCGTGTGGCGCGCCAATACGCCGACGACCCGGCGCATGCCCAGCGGCTTTACGACTATATGTCGAAGCTGTGGTTCATGCCGGCCACGCCGATCCTCAGCAATGGCGGTGCGGGGCGCGGCCTGCCGATTTCGTGCTTCCTGAATTCGGTCAACGACTCCCTCGATGGCATCGTCGGCACCTGGAACGAGAACGTTTTCCTCGCCTCGAACGGCGGCGGCATCGGCACCTATTGGGGCGGCGTGCGCTCGATCGGCGAGCCGGTGAAGGGCTCGGGCCAGACCTCGGGCATCATCCCGTTCCTGCGCGTGATGGACTCGCTCACGCTCGCGATCTCGCAAGGCTCGTTGCGGCGCGGCTCGGCGGCCGTATATCTCGACGTGCATCATCCGGAGATCGAGGAATTCCTCGAGATCCGCAAGCCGTCGGGCGATTTCAACCGCAAGAGCCTCAATCTCCATCACGGCATCAACATCACAGACGAGTTCATGATGGCGGTGCGCAACGACGCCGAATTCGGCCTGCGCAGCCCGAAGACCGGCGCCGTTTTGCGTAAAGTAAACGCGCGTCTGCTGTGGCAGAAAATCCTGGAACTGCGCTTGCAGACGGGCGAGCCCTATCTGCTGTTCGTCGATGCCGTAAACCGTGGCCTCGCCCCACATCAGCGCGAATTGGGCCTGAAGGTACGTCAATCGAATCTGTGCAGCGAGATCATGCTGGCGACCGGCACCGACCATCTCGGCAAGGATCGCACAGCGGTGTGCTGCCTGTCCTCGATCAATATCGAGACCTGGGCCGAATGGTCGATCGAGCCGCGCTTCGTCGAGGACGTCATGCGCTTCCTCGACAATGTCTTGCAGGATTTCATCGACAACGCGCCCGGCAGCATGGACCGCGCGCGCTATTCGGCGATGCGCGAACGCTCGGTGGGTTTGGGCGTTATGGGCTTCCATTCCTTTCTTCAGGCCCAGGGCGTGCCGTTCGAAAGCGCCATGGCCAAGGCGTGGAACATGCGTGTGTTCAAGCATATCCGCGCGGCGGCCGACGCGGCGTCGGTCAAGCTCGCCCACGAACGCGGCCCCTGCCCCGACGCAGCCGAGCGCGGCGTGATGGAACGCTTCAGCCATAAGATGGCGATTGCACCCACCGCATCGATCAGCACCATCTGCGGCGGCGTGTCGGCCTGCGTCGAGCCGATCCCGGCGAATGTCTACACGCACAAGACGCTGTCGGGCTCGACGGCGGTCAAGAACCCGCATCTGCGCCGTCTACTCGCATCGAAGGGGCTCGACACCGACGCGGTGTGGAAATCGATCCTCGAAAACGAAGGCTCGGTCGCGCATCTCGAAAGCTTGAACGAAGACGAGAAGGCGGTGTTCCGCACGGCGTTCGAAATCGATCAGCGCTGGGTCGTCGAACTCGCGGGCGATCGCACGCCGTTCATCTGCCAGGGCCAGTCGATCAATCTCTATCTGCCCAGCGACATCGACAAATGGGATTTGATGATGCTGCATTGGACGGCGTGGGAGCGCGGGCTCAAGAGCCTCTATTACTGCCGCTCCAAATCAATCCAGCGCGCCGCGATCGCGGGCCAGACCGAAGCCAAGGCCGAAGGCCCGACGCTGTCGGCCAAGACCGATTACGAAGAATGCTTGGCCTGCCAATGAAGGACGCGATCATGACCAAGCCCGGCCTCCTCACCCCGAGCCATAGCTACAAGCCGTTCCGCTATCCCTGGGCCATCGATTACTGGCGCCGCCAGCAGCAGGTCCATTGGATGCCCGAAGAAGTACCGCTGGGCGAAGACTGCAAGGATTGGGCGGTCAAGCTGACCGACGCCGAGCGCAATCTGCTGATCCAGATTTTCCGCTTCTTCACCCAATCGGACGTCGAGGTGAACGACAATTATATGGAGCGCTATTCGCGCGTCTTCCGGCCGACCGAGATCAAGATGATGTTGGCGGCGTTCTCGAACATCGAGACGGTGCATATCGCCGCCTACGCGCTGCTGCTCGAAACCATCGGCATGCCGGATTCCGAATTCGCCGCCTTCACCGACTACAAGGCGATGAAGGACAAGCACGACTATATGCAGCGCTTCGGCGTGGGCAGCGACGCGGATATCGCGCGCACGCTCGCCATGTTCGGCGCCTTCACCGAAGGGCTGCAGCTTTTCGCCAGCTTCGCGATGCTGCTGAACTTCCCCCGCCGCAACAAAATGCGCGGCATGGGGCAGATCGTGTCGTGGTCGGTACGCGACGAGAGTCTGCATTGCGAAGGCATGATCAAGCTGTTCCATGCCTTCGCCGCGGAAACGCAATGCCTGACGCCGAGCGTGCGCGACGACATCGTCGATTGCTGCAAGACCGTCGTCGGCCTTGAAGACCGGTTCATCGACCTCGCCTTCGAAATGGGCCCGGTCGACGGCATGACGCCCGACGACATCAAGCGCTATATCCGCTTCATCGCGGATTGGCGCCTGTCGCAGCTTGGCCTGCCGACGATCTATCGCATCGGCGAGCATCCGCTGCCGTGGCTCAGCGAAATCCTCAACGGCGTCGAACACGCCAATTTCTTCGAAGCGCGCGCGACCGAATACTCGAAAGGCGCCACGAAGGGTGCGTGGCACGGCGCCGACGGCGTATGGGCGAATTTCGATAAACGCATGACGGGACGTGAAACTATCGTCTAATCTCCCTTCAACAATTCGAAGTTGGAGGGGACGGATTCGATGACGCCAGGCGAGAAGATGCGTGCGTATTTGGCCCAGCCGGGCTTCGTGGTCATGCCCGCGATTTGGGACGGGCTGACCGCCAAGCTCACGGCCAAAAGCGGCTTCAAAACCGCTTTCCTGTCGGGTTCCTGCGTCGCCGCGAGCTGCCTGGGCGGCCCCGATCTCGACCTGATCGGCTTCGGCGAGATGTACGAAGCGCTGAACAAGGCGCGCAATGCCGCCCCCGATTTGCTGATTCTCGCCGACGGCGATCACGGCTACGGCAATGCGATGAACGTGCAGCGCACCGTCGCCGCCTATGGCCGCGCAGGTGCCGCCGCCGTGTTGATCGAGGACAAGCTCACGCCGCGCGCGTTGACCGCCGCCGGCAAGCCGTGTTTGCCCTTCGAAGAAGCGCGCATGAAAATCCGCGCGGCCGTCGCCGCCGCGAAGGAAAGCGGCATTCTGGTGATGGCGCGCACCGATTGCCGCCCGACGCTGGGCATCGACGAAGCGGTCAAACGCATCGAGATGTACGTCGCCGAGGGTGCGGACATCACCTTCCTCGACTCCCCCGCCGACGACGCGGAAATCCGCCGCGCTGTCGCGGCATCCGGCAAGGCGCCGGCGTTCTCGGTGCTCACGCCCGGCCAGCCGCGCGCCGCACCGTCGCAGAAGGACGCCGCCGCGCTCGGTTTGAAGATCGGCACCTATCCGACCGGCATGCTGTCGCCGGCCATCGCCGGAATTCAAGCGGGGCTCGACGCGATCGGTTCGGGTGCGGCCGAAGCACCAAGCGCGTTGCCCGGCAAGAAACTGCGCGAAGTGCTGGGCTACGACGCTTACGACGCCCACGCGAAGCAGTTCATAATCGGAACTTGATCCGGATTTAGACGAGCATCGGCGCGGCGACGCCGCATCCGTCGAACAGATGCGCGTGCTGGGCCAGCATGCCGCAAATGGCGCCGGGCGTCGCCGCGAAGGCGCGGGCGACCGCCTTCTGCAATTGGCAGCAAACATAGGGCTTGGCGATGATCTCGCCGTGCACACGGCCGATCTTGGTCTCCGCTTCGTAGCGGTCGGCGGCGAGATAGATGATCTTCAGATCCGGCAGCCGAATTTTGGCCATATCGACCAGGCGATAACCTTCGATCACCGGCAGGCTGACATCCGTCACGAGCAGGTCGATATTCCGGCGCGCGGCCAGTGTTTCGAGCGCCAGCAATCCGCCATCGGCCGCGCAGACATTCATCCCGAGGTCGGACACGGCGTCGCAGGCCAAGCGGCGCTGCATTCCATCGTGTTCCGCGATCAATACGTTCATAACTTTACCCTGCCCTGTTTTCAGTAGTTGACGGTGACGATCATGCTGTCGGTGAAGCTGCCCATTCCCGGGTTCTGCCGCGCCGGAATCTTGCCGTAGACGTTGTAGGAGACGATCGAGCCCACCAGCGGGATCGAATAGCTGTCGCTGATGCGGCCGGTCGATGCCGTGCCGTCGCCCCAAACCTGCGATAGCCCGGCATCGGTGTAGAGGTTGTAGTTGAGCGTCAGCGCGCCCGATTTCAGCGCGCGCGCCGCGTAGCTGCCGTTGCCCGGCGCGATATGGACGTTATAGGCGACCGAGCCCGATAGGCCGACGACGATCAAGCACGTTACCGTGACGGCGCCGTTGCTGGTCTTGTCGATGCCGCTGGTCGGATCGTAGACGCCGAACGCGACCGGCGTCGTCGCGACCGTGCAGGAGATCGCCGCGAAGGCGCCCGGCATCGACGCGATCAGCAGAAGCAGCGCGAGAAAGAAACGTTTCATTTCACGGCCTCGCAGATCGCGACGGTGCCTTCTTCGATCGCGGCGGGAATGCGGAAGCGGCAGGTTTGCGCGCGATTATCGGCTTCGAACAGCTCGCCGGCCGCGCCTTCCAGATAGACTTCGCCGTCGAAGCCCGAGCGGAAGATCTTCGCATCGGCAACGCGGAGGATTTCGATGCCGCTGTCGATCGGCTCGCCGTCCTCGCCCACGACCGTCAGCGACACTTTGCTGGCGGCTTCGACGCGGAACTCGACCTTCGCGATGCCGCGATGGCGCGGCGTGACGGCGGTTTCCAGCTTCTCGACATCCGCGTCGACCGGCAGATCCGTCGTCTCGATGCCGATACGATTGGCGTAGTTCGACAGCAGGCGCGGCACGAACAGATCGCCATCCGCATCGGTCTTGCCGATCGGACGATTTTCCTGAAGGACGGTGACGCCGGCGCGGCCGGGTACCGAGACGACGCCGAACGCATCGTCGATGCGGCGCGTCGGGAAGAACTTGCCGTTGGCGACGGCCAAGCCGCCGCTGGCCGACATGCGCCCGCCAGTCTGGCGCGCGGCTTGGTCGATGGCGCCGCCGAAATCGCCAAAGCTGGTGCGACGCGTGGCATCGACACTGTTGCGTTCCAACTCGCCGCGCGAGACGGCGGCGCCGAACGCCCAGCCCGCATCGCCCGCCGGAGAATGACGTGCTTGCAGCGTGCTCGACGCGCGGCCGTCGCGCGTGCTGGCGTCGACCGACGCGGTCGTCGACAAACCGAACAAGAAGGTGACCGTCATGCCGACCACGGCGGTCGAACGCTCCTGCTTCGTGCCCAGCGCGTAAGTGTTGACGAAGGCGCGATCGGTGAGCGGCAAGCTCCAATTCGCCGAAACGACGCGCGCGGGTGCCGCACCGTCGTAGCCGATGCGCGCCGCGGAAAGCGATAGCGAGCCGTAGCTTTCGAGACCGACCGCGACCGTCGCCAGCGTTTCCGAACGCTGCGGCGCGGCGGTGGTCGAGAACACGAACCCGCCCGCGTCGAAATTCGACGACTGGAAGCGCTGGCGCACGCTGAAGGTCCAAGCGCCCGTATTGCGCGAGAACGCCGCACCCGCCAGCCAGCCCGTGCCGCGCGTTCCGTTGGCGACCGCGACTTCCTCGTGGAACTCGCCCAGGCCCAGGAACGCGCTGGTCAGGCTGGTGCCCACCGCTTGGCGGCGATCCGTGCCTTCGACATGGCCTTCGACCGTGTGACTATCGGTCAAACCGTAGCGATGCGTGCCCGCCAGCATCGGCGTGTCGTAGCCGCCGCTGGTGAAGCCGTAGCCGGTGCGCAGAAAGCCGCCTTCGTAGGAATAATCCGATTTGCCGGCGCGCAGCAGACGCGGGCTCACATAGAACGGCACGTTCAGCGCCTGCTGACGGCCGAGCGGATCTGTCAGCACCACGCGCGCGTCGCCGCCGCCGGTCATCGTGGGCAGTTGATTGAGCTCGAATGGGCCGCGATCGACCTGGCCGCGATAGCGCAGCGCGCCGTTGACATAAACGTCGACGGTCGAGGGCAAAGCCGCTTGGCCCGCGAAACTCGCCGTCGGATAGGAAATGTAACCGGGCTGAAGCGCGAAATTGCTGGCGATCTGCACGCCGCCGAAACGCGCCGGCCGGCCCCAGGCACCGCCGCGCGAGATCGCGTCACCGATCTTCACGCGCGTCATGCTGCCGTAGAGATCGTGGATGTAGGAACTGTCGAGGCGCGTGAAGCTGTTCGCATTCGTGTCGCCGGTCCGCACGATAGCGGCGGCCTGCAAACCGCCGCCGAACATCGGACCACCGGCTTCGAACTGGCTCGCCGCGTAGCTGCGCCCGCCGATCGTCTGGGCGATCGCGTCGTAATTGAGATAGGCGCCGCTGGCCGACGCATCGACCTTCGCCATGTCGCTACGCGTCACATCGACGATCTGACGGGTGAAGCCCTTCGGATCGAGCGTCAACGCCAAATCCATCTTCGCGGCGTCGAAGCGGACCTTCATCGCGGGAATGTCGGCGAGGCGGACATAGGCGGCACCGGGACCGTCGATGCGGCGCGCCGAAGCCGGGATCTCGACGCGCGCTTCGGTCAGGATCTCGACCGGTAGGTAGTAGCCGTCGCCACGCTTCATCGCGAGGACGGTATCGACGAGCGGCGTGCCGTTGAGACTGACCGACAGAATTTCGCTTTCGTCTTCGGTCTCATTCACCGCGACCGGCGCCGCCGTCTGGGCGAAGCCCAGGCGGGGATCGGCGATCAGCAAGCCGGCGGTCAACGCCAGCCCCGTCGCCAAAACCGATGTCGCGCGCGCGGTCATGGTGATTAGCGCGCGGCCAGCGGCAGTTGCAGCGTGCCGGAATCGGTCGCGAGATCGACGCGCGCGAGGCGATCGGGCTTCACGCCCGCATCGGCGATCGGCAGCGACATCGTCGCACCGGGCAGCACGTAATAAAGGCCCTTATGGCCCGAGCCCGCGGCACCGGCGATGTCGCTGAGGCTGTAGCCGGTCAGGCGCACATGGTTGTTGCCGGCGTTGCGCAAGACCAGAACCGGCGCGCCGTTCTCGCCCGTGCCGATCGACGGCGTGAGTTTGCGCGGCGCGGTATCGAGCGCCGCGACGAAGACCGGGATCGAGATACGCAGATAGGTTTCGATTGCCTGGACGCGCTCGCGGTCCTTCTTCGGCACTTCTTCGATCAACAGGCGGTAGCTGCGCTCGTCTTGGACTTGGAGCTTGCCGTTGTAACCCACACGCACGAGTTGCTGGGCGCCGGGGGCGATTTCGGCGATCGGCGGGTTGGCCATCACTTCGCGCGTCGGCGTCAGTGTGTCGCGCTGTTCGGCCTGGCGCCAATTCATCGCGCGGAATTGCACGAGCGACGGCGTCGTGCCGACATTGGTGACCATCAGCGCCACGTTGCTCTGGCGGTCGTTGAGGTCGATGCGAACGGTGCTAAGCTTCAGCTCCCCCGCTTGCACCGCGCCCGCGATCGCCAGAAGGGCGAGACCGATGGCCGACGCGACGCTGTTTTTGAGATTGCGCATGGATCCGGTTCCTTCGCGTCAGTAGGTCAGCGTGACGGTGACAGTGTCGGTGTAGATGCCCGTCGGCGCCGCCTGTTGGGCGGGGATACGGCCATAGACCGTGAAGTTCGTCAGAAGACCGGTCGCCGTGCCCGCGACCGTGTCGCTGCCGATCGTCTGGCCCCATAGCGACGTGCGGTTCGCATCCTGATACAGCGTGTAGTTCAGCAAGTTGGCGCCGAACGTCATCTTGCGGCTGGCGACGGTGGCGCCCGAGCCGCCGCCGGCGTTCAGGCCGATATTGAACGGCGTGCCCGTCGTGCAGATGACCGACACGGTCGTCGAACCGTCATGCGGCGTCGACGAGGTCGGGTCGTAGAGACCGAAGGCCAAAGGCAACGCGGTGATCGCGCAGGATTGGAGGATCGTGGCGCTGACCAGGATCGACGTCGTCGCCGTCGCGGCCTGCACCCGATGTTCCACGGCCGCACCGCCGAGCATGCCGGCGATCGCCGCCGCCGCCGCCGCCCGGCGAATTAGCGTGCTGCGTGTGTGATTAAACTGAGACAACATTTTCGGCTCCGTTGAGAATTTGACGGAGCCTTTATCTGCCTTGCGCGGCGCGCATCCCAGTTAAGTAGAGTCAAGAATCTCGTGGAATCCCTTGCGATTCACGACGTTCTTTAAACTCGCTTACGCCGTTAACCATTCCGTCGCGCGATACGACCTTGATTGTGAAGAATGTAAAGCCATGTTAATTTATCTAATAATTCGCTCGACGCCGCGTTGGCGCCATTTGGAGAGAACTTCGTGCCCGGTTTGATCAAAGCAGCGGTGTTTGCGGTATCGACGACGGTTATGCCGGTCGCGGAGCCGCCGCCGGCGCCCCTATGGCCCGCTGCGCAAGCCGCGACGCTGTCGGAAGTCGTGACGCGCTGGGCCGAACAGGCCGGCCGCCCGGTACCGATGATTGACCCTTCCGTCGGCCAATATCGCGTCGGCAAGCTCAATCTCGCCGCGAAGGATTACTGCACCGCAACGTCGAAACTCGTCGCCGCCCTCGCCCATTCCCGTACCCAACCGGTGATCGCCGATTGCGGCACCGCCAGCGCGCCGCTCGTCATCGTCGCGCGCCCGGCCGGCTGATCGGCTTTCCGACGCGGCGCCGGCCATGAACAAAATCCGGCTGTTGATCGTCGATGACGACCCGGGCGTTTCGAAACTTCTCGCCACCTATCTCGGCCGCGAAGGTTACGCGCCGGAAATCGTCGAATCCGTCGCCGCGATGCAGGCGAGTTTCGACAAATCGCCGCCGGAATTGGTGATCCTGGATGTAATGCTGCCCGACGGCGACGGCTGGGGCGCGCTGCGTTGGATCCGCGAGCGCAGCCAATTGCCGGTGATGATGCTGACCGGCAAAGGCGACACGATCGATAAAATCGTCGGGCTGGAAATGGGCGCCGACGATTATCTGGCAAAACCTTTCGAGATGCGCGAGTTGCTGGCGCGCTTGCGCACGATTCAGCGCCGGCGCGTCTACGCCGATCAGCAAGTTCAGCAGACGCCGCCCGCCCCGACGCCATCGGCCGTCGAGACCAAGTTCCGCTTCCACGGGTTGGAGGTCGATGTCGTCGCCCATGAAGTTCACGACGCGAACGGCACCGAGATCAAATTGACGATGGCCGAGTTTCGGCTGCTGTCGATCCTGGCGCGCAACGCGGGCAAGGTCGTATCCCGCGATCAATTGTTCGAAGACGTCGCGGGCCGCGACTGGGATCCCAACGATCGCAGTATCGACGTGCATCTCAGCAATTTGCGCAAAAAGATCGACGGCGCCGCCAATCGCGCGGGAATCATCCGCACCGTGCGCGGCACGGGTTATATGCTGATCCCGCCTTCCGCCTAGGATTGGCCGTCGAGCGCCGCGCGCAACGCCTTCGCCAATTCCGGCTTGCGATAGGGTTTGCTGAGCAGCGGGAAATTCTCGCCCATCCGCGACCCGTCATCGATATCCGTATCGGGAAAGCCCGAGGTCAGCAGAATGCGGATCGCCGGCCAGCGCTGGCGGACCAGTCGCGCCAGCGCCAGCCCGTCGATCTTGCCCGCCATCACGATATCGCTGAACAGCAAATCGATCTTCACGCCCGATTCCAGCACTTGCAGCGCGTCGGCGGTGTTCTCCGCCATCAACACCTTATAGCCGAAGCTTTCGACGTCGATGCGCACTAGACGTCGGATGCCGGGATCGTCCTCGACCGCCAGGATCGTCTCGCTGCCGCCGGCGCCGATCGCCTCGGGCATCGTCTCGGGCGTTTCCAGCGCCAGATAATGGCGCGGCAAATAGAGCCGGAACGTCGTGCCGACGCCGACTTCGCTATAGACGTTGATGTGACCGCCGGATTGCTTGATGAAGCCGAACACCATGCTGAGGCCGAGCCCCGAGCCGCGTCCGGCTTCCTTCGTCGTGAAGAAAGGATCGAAGACCTTCTTCATGTTTTCGGACGAAATGCCACTGCCGGTGTCGCTGACTTGCAACATCATGTAATCGCCCTCGACCACGTCGGAATGCCGCATGGCATATTCGGCGTCGAGACGCCGCCGCGTGGTCACGATCGACAAGCGGCCGCCCTTGGGCATCGCGTCGCGCGCGTTGGTCGCGAGATTGGCGAGTGCGGCTTCGAGCTGGGTGGGGTCGACGCGCACCATCCACGGTTCGCGATCGAGCGTCAGCGATATTTCCACCCGTTCGCCCAGCACGCGGCGCAGCATCTGCGCGGTCGAACTGACGGTCTTGTTGATATCGACCGGTCGCGGCTGCAAAGGCTGGCGGCGTGCAAAGGCCAGCATGCTGCGCACCAGATCGGCGCCGCGCAGCGCCGCGTTATAAGCTTCGGCGGCGAAGTTCTCGACCGCCGCGTCGCCCGCGCGCTCCTCGCGCAGCAATTGGATGTTGCCCATGATGACGAGCAGCAGATTGTTGAAGTCATGCGCGAGGCCGCCGGTCAGCTGGCCCAGTGCGTCCATCTTCTGCGCCTGGAACAGCTGATCTTCGGTTTGTTTGGCCTGGGTCACGTCCTCCAGCACGATCAGACTGCCGCGCAACACGCGGTCGCCGTAAAGCGGCGCGCCCGAAAAGCGGACATGCAATTCTTTGCCGCCGCGATCCTGGCAGACGATCATCCGATCGCGCACGACGACGCCGCTTTCGACCACCGCGAACAACCGGTCGACCGTCGGCATCTCCTTATCCGGCGTCAACGCATAGGGCTTGCGCAATATGTCCGCGGCGACGTAACCGAATATCCGCTCGGCGGCCGCGCTCCAAAACTGAACGTTGCGATCGGTATCCACGAAAATCACCGCGACGGGCAAGGCTTCGAGCGCCGTGTCGGTCCATTGCGCCTGCCGGCGCAACTCGATCTCGACGCGGCTGCGTTCCGCGATCTCGCGCGCCAGCTGGCGATTGGCGTCCGACAGCGCGCGCGTGCGCGCGACCACCTCGTCCTCGATCCGCGCGCGCGAGGCGCGCTGATAGACGATGTAGCAGAAGACCAGCAGGGTCAAAGCCAGCACGGCGAGCAGCGCGAACCACGGCGCCGACGAGCGCAGCGAGTCCCCGAAATCGGCGGGAAACGCGAATTCCAATCGCCAGCGATGATCGAAATCGTGGATATCCTCGACCGACTGAACCGCGCCGTCCGGCAGCGCCACCGTCCGCGGCGACGCGGTGCTGAACCGTTGATGCGCGGGATCGAACGCGGCGGCCAGATCGTCCGCCGGGGCGAAACCGGGCCGGCCGAGATAGAAGCGCAATGTTTCAGGAATATTCGGCGTGCTTTCGATCGCCGCGTTCAGCGCGTCGTCGATGCGCCAGTGGCCGACGACGAAGCCCAGCAGCGCGCCTGGCGCCTCGCTGCCAGCTGCCGATCCGTACACGGGCGCGGCGACGATGCGCAGCGGTGCCGTTCCTTGAGCGCCGATCAGTTCCATGGACGGCAATACGGACGGCCCGCCGGCGCGGCGCGCATTCTCGATCAACGCCGCCAACACAGGATCGGCCCAAAGATCGAGACCGGCCGCCACGGTCTGCCGGCCGAACGTCTCAATATAAAGAACGGGCAAATACGCGTCATCCGGTTTGGCGGAGGCACCGGTCGCGTCGACGATCCGATACGCCATCATTTCAAAGGCCGCGCGTTCGGCTTGCGGCACGAGCGGCGCCCACAACACGCTCAACAGCGCGCCGTCGCCATGCGCCATCTCGCGCACGAAACGGCGGAACTCCCCGGCCGTCGGCCGCGCATTCGTTCGCAGATATGCGGCCGTCGCCACGACCGGTGCCGTCATCGATTGCAGCTTCGCTTCGATATCCCGTGTGCGCCAATCGATGCGGATCTGGATCGCGCGTTCGATCCGGATATTGTCGAACTGTCGGGCCGCGTACCACGCACCCGCCGCCGCGGCGAGCCCGACCATCAACGCGACCATCGCCGCGGGGCTCAGCACGAAAGCTGCGGTCCGCCACATCGCGGTTTCTTTCCGGCTTTTCGGCGGCGCTTCCACGCGCGTTCTCCGGCGGCTCAATCCTCTCTGCCTCGCGACTATAGCGAGAACCGGTAAATAATTGCTGCGTGGAAATTAATTAGATCAATTTCGCAATGCGAATACCGGAGGCGCTCCGCAAAATTTGTTCCACAGTCCGACTTCGTGGAAACGAGGCCGGTGTTCAGTTACCGAACACGACCGTCTTCGCGCCGTCCATCAACACGCGGCGGTCGATATGCCACGCGATCGCGCGCGACAGCACGCGGCGTTCGATGTCCCTGCCCTTGCGGACCAGATCGTCGGGCGTATCGCGATGGCTGATGCGCTCGACGTCCTGCTCGATGATCGGGCCTTCATCGAGATCGGCGGTCACGTAATGCGCCGTGGCGCCGATCAGCTTCACGCCGCGCGCATGCGCTTGGTGATAGGGCTTGGCGCCCTTGAACCCCGGCAAGAACGAGTGATGGATATTGATGCAGCGCCCCGCCAATTTCGCGGCAAGGTCGTTCGACAACACCTGCATATAGCGCGCGAGCACGACCAGATCGGTGCCGGTCGATTGCACGAGGCGCCATATCTCGGCTTCCTGCGCCGCCTTGGTGTCGCGCGTCACCGGCATGTGGTGGAACGGGATGTCGCCGAACTCATGATGCGCATAGGTCTCGCGCGGATGGTTGGCGACGATGCCCGAGATTTCCATCCGCAATTCGCCGATCCGCCAGCGATACAGAATATCGGCGAGGCAATGGTCGAACTTGGAAACCAGCAGCATCACCTTGGGTCGCGCCGATCCCGCGACGATTTCGAATTTCATGTCGAACATGGCGGCGAGATCGGTCATCGCCGCGCGGAACTTCTCGATCGACGCGTTTTCGCGCGCGGCATCGAATGCCACGCGCATATAGAAGCGGTCGGTTTCGGTTGAGTCGAACTGATTCGCCTCGCCGATATTGAATCCGCCTTCGAACAAACGCGTCGACACGGCGGCGACGATGCCCGGACGGTTCGGGCAAGCCAACGTCAGCAGATACTGTTCGCTCATCTTCGAACCTGAATGACCAAACCAAATACGGCGGCGCTCGATTCCAGCCAATGCCAGAACGAGGCCGTGTTGCTGCGAAACACCGCGAGGCGAAACGCATCGCCCGCGCCGCGCCACAGTATCACACCCATATGCGCAACGGTGGTCACGGCAACGGCGTCCGGCGCGAATTCGCGCGGATGGAGGTCGATTCCGATGCCCTTTTCGAGCGTCGTCACAGCGGCGCGGCCCGAAATCTCCAACACACCATAGCCGCCGCTTTGATCGATCACGCTGGCCGATGCCGCGATATCCGGCGCGATCGCGCCGAGCGCGAGCCATTTTCCGGGCCCGATACCGAGATAATCGGTGCCATCGCGTGTCGTTCGCCTGGGGCCATCGATCAAACCTGGCAGGGGTCCGCGCGCGATCACCGTCGCGATCTGCGCAACCGCGACTTCGCGCACCGTGACGCCCGGGTCGCGCGTATCGCCCGCCGGCTTCAGCAAGCTCGCAAACGCGGTTTCGGCGGACAGAACGATCGGATCAGCCACGAACACGCTCCCCCGCCGGATCGACGAAGACCGGCGACACGATCTCCACGACCAAATCGCCGCCGCGCACCGGATCGAAAGCGCGAACACGCTGGCCGATACGTGCCGCGCCGCCCTTTAACAGGCCAAGCCCGATCCACGATCCGACATGCGGCGAATAAATCGCCGAGGTGACATAGCCCTCGTCGTTCGCGGTCGTCGCCGGCGCGCCGAGTGCCAGGAAATGCGCGCCCGCACGCAGGCGCTGCGTCGTGTCGACCGGTTTCAGGCCGACCAGCGTCGGTCGATCGGCGGCGATCAAAGCCGGCCGCTTGGCCATCATGCGGCCGATATAATCCTTCTTCGTCGAGAGCATTTTGCCGAGGCCCAGATCGGCAGCCGTCGTTTGACCACTGATCTCGTTACCCGCGACATGGCCCTTCTCGACCCGCAAGACGCCCAATGCTTCCGTGCCGTAGGGCGTCGCGCCCGCCTTCATCAGCGCGCCGAGCAATGCAGAACCGTACTGCGCTGGCGTCGCTATTTCGTACGCCAATTCGCCGGAAAACGAGACGCGGAACAGCCGGATCGTCGCGCCGCCGAGCTTCGTTTCGGCGCAGGCAAGATAGGGAAACGCGGCATTCGATAGATCGAACGCATCGCCCAACAGGCTTTGCAGCAACGCGCGCGACTTCGGTCCCGCCACGGCGTACTGCGACCACGCTTCGGTGACCGAAGCGAGCGTCACACGAAGTTCGGGGCGCAGCACTTGATGGCAGAACTCGAGATGTTGCATCGCGCGCGCGGCGTTGGCTGTCGTCGTCGAGACGATGAAGTGTTCCGCCGCCAAGCGCGCGGCCGTGCCGTCGTCGAACACGAAGCCGTCTTCGCGCAGCATCAAGCCGTAGCGCGTGCGCCCGACCGGCAGAGTCGAGAACGTGTTCGCGTAGACGAAGTCGAGAAACGCGCCGGCGTCGGGGCCTTGCACGTCGATCTTGCCGAGCGTGGATACGTCGCACACGCCGACGCCCGTGCGAACGGTCAGCGCTTCGCGCGTGACGGTTTCCAGCCAATCCTTCTCGCCCGGCAGCGGAAAGTATTGCGGCCGCAACCATTGCCCCGTCTCGACCATCACGGCGTTGTTGGCGACGGCCCAGCGATGTCCGGCGAGATGACGATAGGGCCGGAAATGCTTGCCGCGATGCGGACCCGCCAATGCGCCGATCGCGACGGGCGAATTGGGCGAACGCGCGGCGGGCGTGCCCACCGGCCCGTCGCCCTGCCCCGACAATCGCGCCAAGATCGCATGGCCGATCACGCCGGATGTCTTGCCCTGATCGGTCGCCATGCCGAGCGTCGTGTAACGCTTGGCGTGTTCAGGCGAACGATAGCCTTCGCTATGCGCGAGTTCGATATCCGCGACGGTCACGTCATGCTGGAAATCGACGAAAGCCTTCGCGGGCGATCCCACATGCCAGAACACGGTCACTTTGGAATCTTCGCTATCGGCTCTCGGCGCGTCGCCCGGCGCTTTCACGAAGCCCAGGTCGATCGCCGCACCGACACCGGCCGCATGCGCACCACGTAGTGCTTCGCCCAAACCGAACGCGCCCGCCGCCGCGCCGACGGTGACGCCGACGCGATTGTTCTCTGCCGCCAGAAAAGCCGCGTGATCCTTCGACCAGACCGGCTTGTCGCCGAGATGCGTCGCGATGCCGATCGCGGGATTGAAACCGCCCGAGACCGCGATCAGATCGGCTGGGACAGTTTCGCGACCTTGCGCCGTTTCGACGATCGCCGCGCGCACGCCGTGCCGCCCGCCTTCGCTGCCGACGACGGCCCCTTTGATCGTGCGGATGCCGAGCTTCGCCGCCTTCGCCGCGAGATCGGGTGTCACATCGCCGCGCGGATCGGCGATCGTGGTCGCCGCACCGCTCGCGGCCAGGTCGAAAGCCGACGCCCAGCCGTCATCCGTACTCGCGAATACGACGGCCTTGTCGGCGAGGCGCACGGCAAAGCGATTGACGTAGCTGCGCGCGGCGGAGGCCAGCATGATCCCCGGCCGGTCATTGCCGGCGAACGCGATCGGACGCTCGACGGCACCGGTCGCCAGGATCGCGCGCTTGACGACGAACCGCCAATATCGCTGGCGCGGCGTATGCGCCGGCGGCACGGGCAGATGATCGGCGACGCGCTCCAACGCGCCGAATTCGCCGCCGTCATAAGCGCCGAACACTTGCGTTCGCCGGAACAGCCGCACATCCGGCATCGCTTGAAGCTTGAGAACCGTGTCCTTCGCCCAGTCGAGCGCATCGCGACCGTCGATGATGTGATTTTCCGACAGCAAGCGTCCGCCCAAGCGGAAATCGTCGTCGCACAAAATAACGCGTGCCCCGGTCCTGCCCGCCGCCAAGGCGGCGGCAAGACCCGCAGGCCCCGCGCCGATCACCAGCACATCGGCGAAGGCGATCGCGGTTTCGTAGATATCGGGGTCGGCTTCGCCGCTGGCCCGGCCCAAACCGGCGGCGCGGCGGATCAACGGCTCGTAGAGCTTCTCCCAAAACGACGCCGGCCACATGAACGTCTTGTAGTAGAACCCGGCCGACAGCAGCGGCGCCACGGAGCGATGCGCCGCGCGAATGTCCCATTCGAGGCTCGGCCAGCGATTTTGACTCGCCGCGTACAACCCGTCGTAAAGCTCGACCGTCGTCGCTTTGGTGTTGGGTTCGCGCCGTGCACCGCTGCGCAACTCGACCAGCGCGTTGGGCTCCTCCGGCCCCGCGGTGAACACGCCGCGCGGCCGATGATACTTGAACGAGCGCCCGACCAGCTTAACGCCATTGGCGAGCAAGGCCGAGGCGAGCGTGTCGCCCGCCACGCCTTCATAGCCGCGCCCGTCGAAGGTGAAGCGGCGCTTATCGGCGCGATCGATCGCCCCGCCCTGATCGAGCCTTCGCATCATCGCGCCAGCTCCGCGCCGTCGATGCGATGCGTGCGCGTATCGCGCGTCACGACCAGCCAGGATCGGCAGCCCGACGCGTGGTACCAGAACTCGCGATGCGCGCCCGCCGGATTGGTGCGCAGATTGACGTATTCGTGGAACGCGGCCGCGTCATCCGTCGCCGGGCGCGCGACATTCGCATCGCCCAGATAGGAAAATTCCCGCGCGTCGCGTTCGCCGCAATAGGGGCAAGGAATACGCATATCGCCTCAATGCAGATTGGGCTGGGCGCCTTGGCCCTTTTCGTCGATCACCGCGCCCGTCGCGAAACGATCGAGGCGATAGGCGACCGCGACAGGATGCGGCGTATCGCGCGCGATCAGATGCGCGAAGCACAACCCCGATGCGGGCGTCGCCTTGAAGCCGCCGTAGCACCAACCGGCGTTGAGATAGAGCCCGTCGATCGGCGTACGGTCGATGATCGGCGAGCCGTCCATCGACATGTCCATGATGCCGCCCCAGCTGCGCAGCAATCGCAAACGGCCGATCATCGGCAAAATCGCCATGCCGCCTTCGCACACATCCTCGACCACCGGCAGATTGCCGCGCTGGGCGTAGGAATTATAGCCGTCGATGTCGCCGCCGAAGACCAGACCGCCCTTGTCGGATTGGCTGACGTAGAAATGCCCGGCGCCGAAAGTGATGACGCCGTCGATCAACGGCTTCACGCCTTCCGAGACGAAAGCCTGCAACACATGGCTTTCGATCGGCAGGCGCAAACCCGCCATTGCCGCGACGCGCGAGGAATTGCCCGCGACGGCAAGACCGATCTTCGCCGCACCGATGCGACCGCGCGAGGTTTCCACGGCGATGGCGCGGCCGGCCGCGTCGCGCCCGATCCCCGTCACTTCGCAATTCTGAATGATGTCGACGCCAAGATCGCTCGCCGCGCGCGCGAAGCCCCAGGCGACCGCATCGTGGCGCACCGTGCCGCCGCGCCGTTGCAGCAAGCCGCCCTTGATCGGAAAGCGCGCATTGTCGAATTCGAGTTGCGGCACGAGCTTCGCGACGCCATCGGCATCGAGCAATTCGGCATCGACGCCCTCCAACCGCATCGCATTGCCGCGCCGCGCATAGGCATCGCGCTGCGCGTCGGAATGATAGAGGTTCAGCACGCCGCGCTGGCTGACCATCGCGTTGAAGTTCAGCGCCTGCTCCAAACCTTCCCAGAGCTTCAGCGATGTTTCGTAGAACGGGATGTTGCCCGGCAGCAGATAGTTGGAGCGCACGATCGTGGTATTGCGCCCGACATTGCCGCCGCCAATCCAGCCTTTTTCCAAAAGCGCGACGTTGCGAATGCCGAATTCGCGCGCGAGGTAATAGGCCGTCGCAAGACCATGTCCGCCGCCGCCCACGATCACGACGTCGTAGCGGGGCTTCGGGCTCGCGTCGCGCCAATGCGGCGACCATTCGCGATTGCCGGTCAGCGCGTGGCGAAGCAGGGAAAGGGCGGAGAATTTCATCGCCGCCATCAAAGCACGGATTCCGCCTTTTGCTTTCCCAAAAACGACGCTTTATTGTCGGAACACGACATGATTGCTCCATCGCGCCCTCAGAATGTCGGCTTCCTGCTGCTGCCCGGCTTCTCGCTGATGTCCTACGCCGCGGCGGTCGAGCCGCTGCGCGCGGCTAATCTGCTGGCGGGCAAAACGCTCTATCGCTGGCGCAACGTCGCCCTCGACGGGCCGGAGGCGACGGCGTCCAACGGCGTGGTGTTTCGCGCGGACGCCAAAGCCGGCGACAAGCTCGATCTCGACTGGCTGCTGGTGTGCGCGGGCGGCAATCCCGCCGCTTTCGTTCACGCGAAGACATTCGCGTGGCTGCGCGGCCTCGCCCGGCGCGGCGCGATACTCGGCGGCATATCGGGCGGCGCCTATGCGCTGGCGCGCGCGGGCTTGCTCGACGGCTTCCGCGCGACGATCCATTGGGATCACCTACCCGCCTTCACCGAGGAATTTCCGCGCGTCGCGGTCGAACGCGGCCTTTACGTGATCGACGGCGCGCGCGTGACATGTGCTGGCGGCGTGGCGGCGTTCGATCTGCTGCATGCGCTGATCGAACAAGCGCATGGCCCCGCCTTGGCCGCCGCGATCGACGACTGGTATCTGCACGGCCGCGCGCGTCTGGGCAGCCGTCCGCAACGCCTGAGTGCGGGCGAGCGTTACGGCGTAGGTAACGCCAAGCTCGCCGATATTCTGGCGCGGATCGAGAAGCGCATCGACGATCCGCCGTCGCGCGCCGAACTCGCGCATGGCGCCGGCATTTCGGTGCGTCAGCTCGAACGGCTTTTCGCGACGCATCTGCGCACGACCGCCGCGAAGCACATCTTGAAGCTGCGCCTGGAACGCGCGCGGCGCCTGCTGCGCCAAACGCGGCGTCCCGTGGTCGAGATCGCTGCGATGTGCGGTTTCGCGAGCGCGGCGCATTTCGCGACCGTCTATCGGCGGCAATTCGGCTTGCCGCCGCGCGCCGACCGCAAAGCGGCTCAGGCCTTGTAGATATCCTTGTAGGTCTCGCGCAGAACGTTCTTCTGCACTTTGCCCATGGCGTTGCGCGGCAGATCGTCGACGAAGATCACGCGCTTGGGCTGCTTGAACTTCGCCAAGCGATCCGCGAGCGCCGCGACGATCTGCGCTTCCGTCACCGTGGCACCCGGATTGCGCACGACCGCAGCCGTCACGCCCTCGCCGAAATCCGCGTGTGCGATGCCGATTACCGCACTTTCGAACACGCCCGGGATCGCGTCGATCTCGGCCTCGATTTCCTTCGGGTAGACGTTGAAGCCGCCGGTGATGATCAAATCCTTGCCGCGCCCGACGATATGCACATAGCCCTTGGCGTCGATCTTGCCGAGATCGCCGGTGATGAAGAACCCGTCGGGGCGGAACTCCGACGCCGTCTTCTCCGGCATGTTCCAATAGCCTTTGAACACGTTCGGGCCCTTCACCTCGATCATGCCGATCTCGTCGGCGCCGAGGATCTTGCCCGTTTCCGGGTCGGCGACGCGCACCGACACGCCCGGCAGCGGGAACCCGACGGCGCCGGGTACGCGATCCCCGTCATAGGGGTTCGACGTGTTCATGTTCGTCTCGGTCATGCCGTAACGCTCGAGGATCGCGTGTCCGGTGCGCGCACTCCATTCGCGATGCGTGTCGGCGAGCAACGGCGCCGAGCCCGACACGAATAGCCGCATGCCGGCGGTCGCTTCCTTGGTAAGCCCCGGCGCCTGCAGCAAACGCACATAGAAGGTCGGCACGCCCATCAGCGTGGTGGCCTTCGACATGCGCTTCAGCACGTCCTGCGCGTCGAACTTCGGCAGGAAAATCATCTTGGCGCCCGAGAACAGAATCACGTTCGACGCCACGAACAAGCCATGCGTGTGATAGATCGGCAGCGCGTGGATCAGCGTGTCCTTTTCCGTGAAGCGCCAATAGCCGATCAACGTCTCGGCGTTCGAGACGAGATTGTCGTGGGTCAGCATGGCGCCCTTGGAGCGCCCGGTGGTGCCCGAGGTGTAGAGGATCGCGGCGAGATCGTCGCCCTTGCGGGGCGCGGTCGTGAATTCGCCCGGCAAAGCATCGATCCCGGCAAGCAGAGAGCCCGAACCATCCGCCCCCAGCGTGGCGACCGTGCCGCCGAGCTTCGCCGCGATGGGCTTCAGCCCCGCCTCGCGCGACGGATCGCAGACGACGATGCGCGGACCCGCGTCGCCGATGAAATATTCGAGCTCGGCCAGCGTGTACGCCGTGTTGAGCGGCAGGAACACGCCGCCCGCGCGCACCGTCGCCAAATATAGCGCCAAGGCGTCGACCGACTTCTCGACCTGCACCGCGACGCGATCGCCGGTTTGCAGCCCCAGCGCCTTCAGGCGATTGGCGATCCGCGCCGTCCGCGCGCGCAACGCGCCATAGCTGATCGGCGTGCCGTCGGGCAGTTCGATCGCGACGCGGGCGGGATCGGCGATGCGGGCTTCGAGACGGGCGAAAAGATTGGCGTTCATAGTCACACTCTAACTGAAAACGGTATTCAGACGAACGGATCGGCGATCGTCACGGACTGGCCGGTGCGTGCCGATTCCTGCGCGGCCATCCCCATCGCGGCGGCCCACCAGCCATCGGCGAGGCTGACCTCCACCTTGCCCTTGCCGCGCACCACATCGGCGAAGCGCTGATGCTGATAGAAGGTCGAGCCGTTATGGTCGCCGGCCGCCAGCAATTCGGGATCGACCGGCACTTCCAGCGTGCGGGGCCCCGCCGGATCGCGCGGGCTGACGACGACTTGCGCCACCGGTGCGGGGCCCAAATGCGCGGGCCAGAAACGCCCCGGCCCCGGCACGTGGCACTCGATTTTGCCGATGGGCCCGACGGCCGAAATCTCTTCCTGGTATTTCGAGCCTTCGGCGAACATGCACAATTCCAGCATCGCGCGCAGGCCCGATTTGAAATCGACGATCGCGTAGGCGTGATCCCAAATATCGGGCGTGCGATTGCCGATACGCTCGTCGAGGTGATTGACCGCTTGCCCGCCCGACGCCATGACACGGATGGGATCGGACCCGGCAATGTGCCGTATCAAATCGAAGAAATGGCAGCATTTCTCGACCAGCGTGCCGCCGGTGCGTTCGTTGAAGCGGTTCCAATCGCCGACTTTTTCCAGGAACGGATAGCGATGCTCGCGGATCGTCAGCATCTTCACGCCGCCGGTCGCCGCGTTCACGCTTTCGATCAGCCGCGTCACGGGCGGCATATAGCGATACTCCATCGCGACCCAGATCGGGGCCGTATAGCGCTTGCGCAAAGCCGCGACGCGGGCCGTATCGGCCGCACTGGTGAATAACGGTTTTTCGACCAGTACCGGCAGCGGGCGAATCGCCGCGATCTCCTCCAACTGGCCGAGATGCTTGTCGTTGGGGCTGGCGATCAGCAGGCAGTCGATGTCTTGGCGGCGCAACAACTCGGCAATCGATCCGACGAATTCCGCCCTCGGCGCCAGCGCCTTCGACCGCGTGCGCATCCCCTCGTCCGGCTCGAAAATCGCCGCGATTTCCGCGTCTTTCAGCAGGGCGATGTTGCGTAAGTGCTCCTGCCCCATCATCCCGCAACCGATGACTCCGTAGCGCAGCGTAACCATGCCTCTCCCCGAATGCGTCATTCCGACCGTTGACGGAACATGCGCCGTCGGCGCAAAGAATGCGACAGCGAGAATAAAACTTCCATCAGGGAAACGCGCATGACGATCGTTCCGATCACCTCGCCCGACCTCGACGCGGCCGAATTTAGCTGGTTCGCCGCCCTTTGCTCCGACGATTACGCCCAGCTTGGCGTGCCCGACGGGAGCTTGCGCTCGTCCTGGGAACATTGCTCGTCGATCGTGAAGGCGGCCGAAGGCTACGGCTTCCGCAATATTTTGTGCCCGTCCTCCTATCAGGTCGGCCAGGACACGCTGAGCTTCGTCGCCGCCTGCGCGCCCATTACCAGCAAGATCAACCTGCTCGCCGCCATTCGTTGCGGCGAAATGCAGCCGATCATGCTGGCCCGCACGGTCGCGACACTCGACCACATGCTAAAGGGTCGGCTGACGCTGAACGTGATCTCCTCCGATTTTCCGGGCGAGGTCGCCGACAGCGCGTTGCGTTATCGCCGCAGCCACGAGGTCGTCCAGATCCTGCGCCAGGCCTGGACGCGCGACACGATCGACCATGACGGCGAGACCTATCAGTTCAAGGGCGTCACCACCGTTCCGGCCAAGCCCTATCAGCAGAATGGCGGGCCGCTGCTCTATTTCGGCGGTTACTCGCCCGACGCGCTGGAGCTGTGCGGCGCGCAATGCGACGTCTATCTGATGTGGCCGGAGACCAAGGATCTGCTCGCCAAGCGCATGAAGGACGTGCACGAGCGCGCGGCGGCGCATGGCCGCACGCTCGATTACGGCCTTCGCGTTCACATGATCGTGCGCGATACAGAAAAAGAGGCGCGCGAATACGCCGAATACCTCGTCGCCAAGCTCGACGACGAATACGGCAAGCTGATCCGCGAACGCGCGCATGACAGCATCAGCCTGGGTGTGGCCCATCAGGCCAAGATTCGCGAACTCGCCGACAAATTCGGCTATGTCGAGCCGCATTTGTGGACCGGGATCGGCCGCGCGCGCTCGGGCTGCGGTGCGGCCCTCGTCGGCTCCACCGATCAGGTCATGACGCAGCTCGAGGAATACCGGAAGATGGGTATTCGGGCTTTCATCTTCTCCGGCTATCCGCATCTCGACGAAGCGCGGCATTTCGGCACGAAGGTGTTGCCCAATCTCAAGACCTGCTCGCTGCCGCACGAATATGGCCGCGTTCCCGCATCCACACCCGCCACGCCGCTCGGCACCGGAGTCCGCCGCTAATGAATCGCATCGATCTTACGTCCGGCCTGCAACTCAGCCGCCTCGTCTACGGCATGTGGCGCTTGGGCGACGACACCGACACATCGCCCAAACACGTCCAGGCGAAGATCGAAGCCTGCTTGGCGCAAGGGATCACGACGCTCGACCAGGCCGATATCTATGGCGGCTACACGGCCGAAGCGATTTTGGGCGGCGCGTTCAAGGCAGCGCCGCATCTGCGGGCCAAGGTCGAGATCGTCACCAAATGCGACATCATCGCGCCCGCCGGGCGGCATGCGCATCGCCGGGTCAAGCATTACGACACCAGCGAAGCGCATATCCGCGCTTCTGTCGAAGCCTCCCTGCGCGAGATGGCGATCGAGCGGATCGATCTGCTGTTGATCCACCGCCCCGATCCGCTGATGGACCATGTCGAAACCGGCCGCGCGCTGGACGCGCTGATCGCCGAGGGGAAAATCCGCGCGGCGGGCGTGTCGAATTTCCGCCCCTGGGATTTGAGCCTGCTGCAATCGGCGATGAAGAACCGCCTGGCGACCAACCAGATCGAAGTGAGCCTGCTGGAAACGTCGCCCTTCACCAACGGCGACATCGCGTCGATGCAGGAACGCTGCATGGCGCCGATGGCGTGGTCGCCTTTGGGCGGCGGGCGGATTTACGCGCCCGAACACGCCAAGCTGCGCGAAGCCTTGGCGAAGATCGGCGCGAAAACGGGCATCGACGAAGCGGCCGTCGCCGTCGCGTGGCTGCTGCGCCACCCGTCGCGCCTGATCCCCGTGCTCGGCACCAACAATCTCGCGCGTATCGCCAAAATCGGCGACGCGATGAAGCTCGATATGGATCGCGAGACTTGGTTCGAGCTTTACTCGCTCGCCAACGGCAAGCCGGTTCCCTAAAGGCTTCCGACGAAAAATCGCAGAACGTCGTCGCGCATGCGCGGCGTTTCGACATGGCCCGTGTCGGGTTCGACATGGATGCGCAGCGCGCTTGAGTTGCCATAGGCGAGTTTGAGATCGGCGAGCCCGATATCGATCGCCTCGGGCGGCGTGAGCGGATCCTTGGCGCCCATCGCGGCGTATTGCGGCCTTGGCGCCGCCATTCCCGCGATCTGGCCCGTGCGCAGCTTCGACAACAGGCCCGGCACGGTCATGTAGATGCCGTGCAGATCGTGGCCGTTCTGCCGGACGAGTTCGCCCAGATCGGCGAAGCAGCACAGATGCGCGACCGCCGCGATGCGCGTATCGAGCGCCGCCAGCCAAAACGCGAGTGTCGCGCCCATCGACAGGCCGAAGGCGCCGATGCGTTTGGCGTCCACGCCGTCCTGCGCCGCCAACACGTCGATGGCCCCGCCGAGATCGTTCAGCATTTCGCCGAACAAGGTCGTGCCATTCCACAGATGGCGCTTGGCGGCGGCGGATTCCGGTTCGGTCGCACGATCGCCGAAGCACGGCATATCGAGCGCCAAAGCCACGATCCCGTGCCGTGCGAAATCGGCGGCGTAAGGGCCCTTTAACGCGGGCCGCCCGTCCAGTAATTCGCGCGCGCCGATGTCGTATTTGGCGCCATGCGCGTGGGCGTAGACGATCGCCGGCAAGCCGCACCATTCGCCGGCGGGACCCGTCAAAAAGCCACGCACGCGCACGCCGTCGATACGTTCGAGAATGAGCTTTTCCGCGCGGAAACCGTCGGCGGGTTCGGGCGTGTGCGACAACGTTTTGAAGCGCGACGGCGCGAAGCCGCCGAGCAACCCCGCCAGCAACGCGCGTTGGTCGGTCACGCCGCTCCGGCCTTCGCTCGGCGGGTGGCGAGCCGATCGATCAAGCGATGCGGCAGCAATTTGTCGCTCGCCGGCGCGCCCGACCACACGTTTTTCAATTGCTCGAAAATCGCGGCGCCGTATTCGGCGTAGGGGATATGGACCGACGGCAGCCAGGACGCGATCCAGTCATTGAGCTTGCTGTCGTCCACGCCCGCGATCACGCAATTGCCGGGCACGGCGACGCCGTGTTCGTTCGCCAAGCGATAGACGCCATAAGCCATGAGGTCCGAAACGCAGAACACGGCTTTCGGCCAGCCGCCTTTGGCGACCAGCGCTTGCGCGGCGAGATAGCCCGCTTCCAAATGCTGGAGATGCGCCGAGCCCGCGATGCGCACCGTATCGCCCTTATGGCCCGCCTTGGCCATCGCGGCTTGATAGCCTTTCACGCGATCGGCGATCGCCGACGACGCCAGCGACGTATGGACCGCCGCCGGAACCACGCCGTGGCCGAGCAGATATTCGGTCGCCAGCTTGCCGGCGGCGAAATTGTCGATGCCGACGAACGCCGTGCGCTTCATCCCCGGCGGAGCGTGGCGGCCGACCATCACGATCGGCTCGCCGCGTTCCAGGAACGTCGCCAGCATCGGGCTCGCCACCGCCGAGACGACGATATAGCCCTCGACCGATTGCTCGCGCATGGCGGCGAGGTAATAGTCCTGCAATTCGGGCTCGTCATGCGTATCGCACATCAGCATGACGTAACCGGCCGCGCGCAGCGCCGCCTCGGTCGACGAGGCGATCGCACCCATCGCCGGGTTGTCGAGATTGGGCACGAGCATCGCGATCACGCGGCTTTCGCCCCGGCGCAAAGCGCGCGCGATTTTGTCGGGCCGGTAATCGAATTCGTCGAGCAGCGCTTGCACCCGTTCGACGGTGCGCGGATTGGCGCGGTTCAAATGGCCGTTGACGATTCGCGAGACGGTCGAAACCGAAACGCCCGCCTTTTCGGCAATTGTATTCAGGGAGACGCGGGGCGAATCCGGCTTGCGCGGTCGCTTTCTCATGCCCTCCCCCTTCTTTTTCGGCGTGATCGCCGGTTTGTCATCGAAGGCAGCTTGACTCCTTTGGCAAACGTTTGCCAAGATAATTCGCAAGGCGACCAATATCGCCGCCAATTCGCCAGCCGGTATTCCCCGGCGGCTGGGAGGACAACGATGAAGATCCAGAAATCCACGCTGGCTTTGTTCGCGACCGCGTCGCTGTTCGCGATGGCGACCGCCGCTTCGGCGCAGACCGTCAATCTGCGTTACCTGTGCTACGCCGACGCGAACGAATGCGACGTCGCGCGCGACCTGCTCGACCGCTTCGAGAAGGCGAACCCGACGATCAAGGTGACGGTCGACAAGGTCGGCTTCGCGGTCATCCGCGAACAGCTCGAGACGCGCCTGCAAGGCGGCGAGGCGCCGGATATGGCGCGCGTCACCAATCTCGGCGGCCTCAACAAGTACTATCTCGATCTGCGCCCGCACGTGAACGCGGCGTATTGGGAAAGCAACTTCGCCTCCACCCTGCCCTGGATGCGCGTGGGCGAAAACGACAAGGGCATCTACGGCTTCCTGACGCAGATCACCGTCACCGGCCCGTTCGTCAACAAAACGATGTTCGACCAAGCCGGCGTGAAGATGCCGGGTGCGGGCGCCACCTGGGACGATTGGGCGAAGGCGACGGCCGAAGTCCAGAAGAAGGGCAAGGTCTATGCGGGCATGGTGATGGACCGCACGGGCCATCGCTTCGCCGGCGTGTCGATCAGCTACGGCGCCAAGTATTTCGACGCGAAAGGCGTGCCGTCCAACGTCGTCGACGACGGCTTCAAGGCCGTGTCGGAGCGTATGGTCCAGTGGCACAAGGACGGCTTGATGCCGCAGGATCTGTGGCCGGGCGCTTCGGGCGCGAAGTGGAAGAACGCCGGCGACATGTTCATCAACAACGACGTCGCGATGGTCATCTCGGGCTCGTGGATGATCCAACGCTTCCAGTCGGATGTCGGCGACAAGTTCGAGTGGGTCGTGCCGCCGCAGCCTTGCGGTCCGGCGGGCTGCTCGGCGATGCCCGGCGGGGCCGCGATGGTCGCGTTCAAGGCGACCAAGCATCCGGCGGAAGTCGCGAAGGTCATGGAGTTCATGGCGTCCGAGCCGGTGCTGAAGGAATATTACGAGCGCACCGTCCAGATCCCCGCGCATAAGGGGATCGCGGAAAAGGGCCTGAACTACGGCAAGGACGTCGGCCCGGAAACGCAGGCGGCGCTGAAGCAGTTCACCGCGGACTTCCAGAAGATCTCGCCCGTCGCGCACCAGCTGCAAAGCTATCAGCGCAACGTCGCGATCTTCAACGCGACGGTGAACTACGTGGCGCAAGCCATCACCGGCACGCTCACCCTGCCCCAGGCCTACGCTAAGGTGCAGGAGGAGATCGACAACGCCGTGAGCAAGTAAGGCTCCGGCGTCCACGAAGGCCGGCGGCGTTCCTCCCGCCGCCGGCCTTTTTCTTTATTCGCCCGGCGAAGGAAAACGATGCAGGTCCGGCCGCAAGCCGCGTTCGAATGGCTCTGGAAAACCGCCGGCGATGTGCTGGACGGGCCGATGCGGGCATTGCAGCGCCATATCGGCGCGCATCGCATGGCCTATGTGTTCCTGCTGCCCAATCTGCTCGTCTTCGGCCTGTTTTCCTTCTGGCCGATGATCCTGAATTTCTACATCGCCTTCACCGGCGGCCAATCGGTCATCCTCGCCGACCGCCCGCTCGTCGGGCTCGACAATTTCCGTGAATTGCTCGCCTGCCCGTCCTATCTCGATCCGCGGACCTGCGGCGTGGCGGGCTATTCCTTCTGGACGGGCTTGTGGAACACGCTGTTCTTCGCGCTGGTCCAAGTGCCGCTGATGATCGTCGTGGCGCTGGCGACGGCGCTGATCCTCAACCGCGACATCCGCGCGCGCGGCTTCTGGCGCGCCGTCTATTTCTATCCGGTGATGCTGTCGCCGGTCGTCGTCGCGGTGATCTGGGATTGGATCTTGAAGCGGCGCGGCATCCTCAACGCCGCGCTCGAGAAGGCCGTCGAGACGTGGAACGCGATCGCGCCGACCTTTCTGATGATGGCCGACTACCGCGCGATCAACTGGCTGATCGACGCGCGTTCGGGCTGGCCGATGTTCTGGGTGATCTTCGTCTATACCTGGGCGCATCTGGGCTTCTACATGCTGATCCTGCTCGCGGGGCTCCAGGCGATCCCGCGCGATCTCTACGAAGCCGCCCAGATGGACGGCACATCAAAGTCGCGCCAGTTCTGGCGCATCACGCTGCCGCTGCTGATGCCCACGATGATCGTGGTGCTGGTGCTGTCGCTGATCCGCGCCTTCCAGGTGTTCGACGAAGTCTACGTGCTGACCGGCGGCGGGCCGGGCCAAGCGACGAAAATGATGATCCAGCACATCTACGAAAGCGCGTTCATTGGCGACGCCAAGCGCTACGGCATCGCCGCCGCGTCGTCGGTGCTGGTCGCGTTGCTGCTGATGGCGCTGACTTTCCTGCAGCTCGCCGTCACACGCAAGAAAGCGGGAAATTGATGGGTACCGGCGACGTCATCCGCTTCCTGACCCGCACGCGCGGGCGCGGCCGTCTGCATTGGTCCGATTGGCTGACCTACGCCTATCTGGTCCTCAGCCTGCTCGTCGTCGTGCTGCCGATCATGTGGATGTTCCTGTCCTCGGTGAAGTCGCCCGCCGCCTTGGTCGAGAACGATCCGCGCATCCTGCCCTATACGCAGTTGTCCGTGCCTTCGCCGACCGGCGGGCGCGATCAGAACGTCTTCGTCCACACGCGTGCGGACGGAACGACCGTCGATGTCGCCTTCGTGGGCCCGCGCGGCATCAACGCGCGCGTCTACGAACTCGGCAAGCCCGACACGGTGTTCGAGGTGCCGCGCAGCAGCCTCGCGCGCAAAGAAGTGGTCGATCCGCGCTGGGAGAATTATACCGAGCCGACACTCGGCTCGACCCAATCGCGCACATTCAACTTCCTGCGCTATTTCTGGAACTCGACCTTCGTCACCGTCATGGCGACGTTGCTGACGCTGATCGTCAACGCCATGGCCGGATTCGCGCTATCGAAATATAAATTCCGCGGCCGCGACGCGATGGCGCTGACCATCGTAGCGACATTGCTGATCCCGCCGACGGTCATTTTGGTGCCGCTGTTCATGACCGTGTCGTCGCTCGGCATGCTGAACTCGCTGTGGGGCGTCATCATCCCGACGATCGCCACGCCCACGGGCGTGTTCCTGCTGCGCCAATACATGCTGACCATTCCCGACGAATTGCTCGAAGCCGCGCGCATGGACGCGGCGTCGGAATGGAAGATCTTCTGGCGCATCATCCTGCCGCTGGCGCTGCCCGCCTTGTCGGTGCTGGCGATCCTGTCGGTCATGTGGCGCTGGAACGACTTCATGTGGCCGTTGATCGTGCTGACCCAGTCGGAGGTCTTCACCCTCCAACTCGGCCTGTCGACCTTCAAGGGCGAGCTCAACGACAACATGCATTATCTGCTCGCGATGACGGTGCTGACGCTTTTGCCGGTGACGCTGGTGTTCGTCTTCCTGCAAAAACACATCACGTCGGGCATCGCCAATACGGGGTTGAAGTGATGGCGCGGCTCGAACTCAAACAGGTCAAGAAAGCTTTCGGCCCGGTCGAAGTCATTCACGGCATCGACCTTGCGATCGAACATGGCGAATTCGTCGTGTTCGTCGGCCCGTCGGGCTGCGGCAAGTCCACGCTGCTGCGGATGATCGCGGGGCTGGAGGATGTGACGACCGGCCAGATCTCGATCGACGGGCAAAGCGTCAACAACGTGCCCGCCGCCGAACGCGGCCTCGCGATGGTGTTCCAAAGCTACGCGCTCTATCCGCATATGAGCGTGCGCCAAAACCTATCCTTCGGGCTCGAAAACCTGAAAATGCCCAAGGCCGAGGTCAAGAAACGCGTCGACGAAGCGGCACGGATGCTGCGCCTCGACGCGTTGCTCGACCGCCGTCCCGGCCAATTGTCGGGCGGCCAGCGCCAGCGCGTGGCGATCGGCCGCGCGGTGGTGCGCGAGCCGCGCATCTTCCTGTTCGACGAGCCGCTCTCCAATCTCGACGCCGAGCTGCGCGTCCAGATGCGCGTGGAGATCGGCAATCTGCATCAGCGTCTGGGCAACACGATGATCTACGTGACCCACGATCAGGTCGAAGCCATGACCATGGCCGACCGGATCGCCGTGTTGCGCGACGGGCGGCTGGAGCAGTTCGGCAAACCGCTCGACCTTTATAATCGCCCGGCAAATCTGTTCGTCGCCGGATTCATCGGTTCGCCGCGCATGAACTTTCTCGACGGAACTTTCGAGGATGGCGCCGTGCGCCTCAAAAGCGGCGAGCGCGTCGCCGCTTCGTGTAAAGGCGGCAAAGCGGGTCAAGCGGTCAAGCTCGGCGTGCGGCCGGAACATATTTCGCTAAGCGAAAGCGGCGCGCCGGACGCGACGCTGTCGGTCACGCTGATCGAACAGCTCGGCGGCGAATCCTATCTCCACGGCACGCTCGCCTCGGGCGAAGCGCTTTCCGTTCGCCTTGGCGGCCAAACCCAAGTCTCGCGCGGCGATAAGGTCGGTCTCGTGCTGGGCACACCGGCGGCGCGCCATGTCTTCGACGCCGCCAGCGGCCTCGTCCTCGCTCCTCTCTGATTCGGAACGACAATGCGTATTTTCCAGAACGTCACGGCGATCGCGCCGCATGCGCACGGCTTCGATGCTTCCCTCGACGACGGCTGGCGCCTGCGCGTGCGCGCAATGGACGACGGCTTGCTGCGCGTCGTGGTCGAGCCCGCGAAGGGCTTGCCGGTCGATCGCACCTGGATGATCGCCCCCGAGGGCGATGTGCCGTGGGAAGGCCGCTCGCGCGAAGCGACGACCGGATTCGTGCAGCCGAAGATCGAGTTTGCGCAGAAGGACGACGAAGCCGTGCTGACCGCCGGCCTGTTCCGCCTGACGCTGACCTGGGCGCCGCTGCGCCTGGCCGTCGCGCAATGGAAGGACGGCGCGTGGCGCGAATGGTTCGCCGATCGCGCGACCGGCGGCTTCGTGCGCGAGGATCACGGCCGTAAGCTCCGGCATTTTCAGATTCGCAACGCCGGCGACCGGCACTATGGGCTGGGCGACAAGTCGGGCCCGGTCGATCGCACCGGGCGGCGCTATCGCGTATTGCAGCTCGATGCGCTGGGGTACGACGCCGAGATCGGCGATCCGCTCTACAAGCATATTCCCTATATGGCCGTGCAGTCGAACGGCGTCGTGGGCGGCATGTTCTACGACAGCCTCGCCCCGTCGGTGTTCGACATCGGCAACGAGCGATCCAACTATCACGGCATCTATCGTTACGTCGAAATCGAAGAACCCGGCCTCGATCTGTGGCTGATCGCGGGGCCGGATCTCGCCGCCGTTACGCGGCGTTTCACGATGCTCACGGGCCGCCCCGCTTTACCGCCGCGCTGGAGCTTCGGCTTCGCCTTCACGACGATGCATCACGCCGACGACGCGAACGGCCAGAAGATCATCGCCGATTTCGCGGATCGGTGCCGGAAGGAGAAGATCGCGATCAGCGCGATCCACTTCGGCTCGGGCTATTCCAGCCGCGGCAAGCGGCGTTACGTATTCACCTGGAACAAGGACAAGTTCCCTGATCCGAAGGGCCTGCTCGCCAAATTACGCGATATGGGCTTGCCGACCGTCGCCAATCTGAAGCCCGTGCTGATCGACGATCATCCCGATTACGCCGACGTCGCCAAGGCGGGCGGCTTCATAAAGGACGGCGACGGCAAGCCGGTCGTCGAACAGTTCTGGGATGGGATGGGTTCCTATCTCGACTTCACCAATGCCGAGACGGTCGGCTGGTGGCAGCGCCGCTTCGAGAAACAAGTTCTCGATTACGGCTTCACGGCGGGCTGGAACGACAACAACGAGTACGAAGTCGGCCGCGAAGATTCCATCGCGACCGGCTTCGGCAAGCCGCTCGACGCGACGGGGATCCGCCCGGTCCATGCGCTGTTGATGACGCGCGCGACGTTCGACGCGACGCAAAGCCGCGATCCCGATCTGCGGCCCTTCACGATCACGCGCGCGGGCCCGGCGGGCATCCAGCGCTACGGCGAAACCTGGACCGGCGACAACGCGACGTCGTGGCATACGCTCAAATGGAATCTGCGCAACGCTCTGTCGTTGGCGCTGAGCGGCCAGTCGAATGTCGGCCACGATATCGGCGGCTTTACGGGCCCGCGCCCCAATCCCGAGTTGCTGTGCCGGTTCGTCGAGATGATGGCGCTGCATCCGCGCGCGGTGATGAATTCCTGGAAGCCGGACGTGGCCCCCGATTGGACGGCCGCGACCGTGCCGTGGCTCTACCCGGATATCCTGCCGCAAATCCGCGCGGCCCTCGATCTGCGCACGACGTTCCTGCCGGTGATCTACACGCTCGCGCACGACTATCACGCGACCGGCGACGCGATGATCCGCCCGTTGTTCCAGGAATTCGCGGACGACGACGCGGCCTATGCCGACCAAGACGCGATGATGCTGGGCTCGGACATTCTGTTCTCGCCCGTCGTGACGGAAGGTGCGACGACCAAGACGCAGTATCTGCCGAAAGGTCCGGCCGGGTGGATCGAGTATCGTACCGGTAAGCTCCACGCGAGCGGCACGCACGCGACGGTCGACGCGCCCTTCGGCCATCCGCCGATTTTCATCCGTGCGGGTGCGGCCTTGGTACTCGCCGCTTCCACGCCCGACGTGAAGCCGCATGATGTGCCGGCGCGCCGCCTCTATCTCGCGCTGTCGCCCGGCTCGGGAAAATCGACCGGCCGCCATTTCGAAGACGATGGCGCGACCTGGGGCTTGCGGCGCGGTGCGGCGATGGATCTTGCCATCGCCGTCGAATGGAATGCGACGAATGTCGATATTCGCCTGACGGCGAAAGGCTGGTCCGCCGGTCAAGCCAGCGATTGGCGCGTCGACGGTGCCGGCGCTCGCAAGGTGACTCTAACGATCGTCGGCTAGCGCGTCGGGTATTCGCCGCGGATCGCGTCCGCCAGAAGCTGGACGGCGGGTTTGCGCCGTCCGGATTTCGATATCGCGAGGTGGAAATAGATCCACAGTTCCGGATCGACGATCCGGCGCACGGCGAGGTCGAGCCCGTCGGCACCGACGAGCAAGCCCATCGGCACGATCGCCGCCCCCACACCTTGCGCGATGATCGGGCGCACGGCGACGAAATCGTCGATCTCGGCATAGATATCGAGACCGATGCCACGCTCGCGCGCCGCCGCGCGCACGATGCGGCCCAGCGCGTTCTGCGGGCTGTGCACGAACATCGGATACTCGGCCGCGCGCGCGAAGGTGACCGTCTCGCCCTTCTCCTTGGGATCGGGGGCGGTCACCAGATAGAGCGGTGCGCGCCCCAGATTTTCCGCGAAGCTGCCCGAGGCCGGACGTTCGGAATTCATCACGCCGATATCGATCGCCTCGTTGGCGACCCAGTCGATGATCTGCGAACTCGATCCGCCGCGCGCATGCATCTCGACCTTCGGATAGGCGCGCGTGAAGGCCGCGATGATCTTCGGCCCGTAGGGAATGGAGACCGTGCCGGTCCAACCGAGCCGGATCGCGCCATCCTTGCCCGTGCGCTTCGCGAGGAACTTCTCCTTCGCGCGGTCGAGCCCCGCGACATGCGGCTCGATCGCGTCGTGGAAGATCTGTCCGTCACGCGTTAGCGACACGCCACGCCCGTCGCGACGAAAAAGCCGCGCCGACAATTCGGTTTCGAGCAGCTTCACGTCGCGGCTGAGCGAGGGCTGCGCCACGCCCAGGCGATTGGCCGCCCCCAGAATGCTGCCCGCCTCCGCGATCGCCAAAAAATGCTTGAGTTGCCGCAAGTTCATCGCGATTGTCCGCGCCGCCGGATATATAATTTTTATATATCTGAATTCGCCTTCCGCGTCTAGTTCGCCCCCCGGCCGGTCCATATTGTCGCGGAATCGCAAATGGCTTGCGCGAGTCCAAGCGCAGCCGATGTCTCGGGAGGAACCAGACGAATGTTTCGCAAAAAAGCGATCGCTTCGGCGCTGCTGCTGGGCTTGGCCTTCGCCCTGCCCGCCCAGGCGCAAAGCGTGCTGCGCGTGAAAGGCGATGGCGACATCAAGCAGCTCGACGCGCTGTTCACCACGTCGTACCCGACGCGCGACATGGCGTATCTGATTTTCGACACGCTGTTCTCGGTCGACGCGAACTACAAGCCGCAGCCGCAGATGGTCGACAAGTGGTCGGTCTCCGACGACCGCAAGACCTATACATTTACGCTGCGCCCCGGCCTCAAATTCCACGACGGCGCGCCGGTTACGGCGGCCGACGCCGTCGCCTCGATCGAACGCTGGCTGCAGCGCGACAGCATGGGCATGGAGATCGGCAAGCGCCGCGAATCCCTCGTCGCCGTGGATCAGTCGACGTTCAAGCTCGTCCTCAAGGAACCGTTCGAGCGCGTGATCGAAGGCTTCGGGCGCATGACCGCCTATCCGCTGTTCGTCATGCCCGCGCGCCTGGCCAAGACGCCCCCGACCGAGGAGATCCGCGAGTTCGTCGGCTCCGGTCCGTTCAAGCTCGCGGTCTCGGAATGGGTGCCGGGCGTGCAACTCGTGCTGACCAAGAACGCGGATTACGTGCCGCGCAGCGAGCCGCCCTCGGCGCTGGCCGGCGGCAAGATCGCCAAGGTCGACCGCATCGAGCGCATCACCTTCCGCGACGATATGAGCGCCGTGAACGCACTGCTGGCGGGCGAGCTCGACTATGTCAGTTCCGTGCCGCCGGAATTGCTGCCCGTGCTGCAGGCCGATCCGGATATCCAATGGGCGAAGGCGCCGATCCTGGGCAAGAACTTCCAGGTCATCATCAACCACACCCAGCCGCCCTTCAACGACGTGCGGATGCGCCAGGCGCTGCAATATCTGGTCAATCAACAGGACATGATGACCGCGATCTTCGGCAACAGGAAGGACCTGTACGAAATCTGCGGCGCGTTGTTCATGTGCGGCGGCCCCTACGCGACCGACATCGGCAGCGAACGCTTCCTCAACCCCTCCGTCGACAAAGCGAAGGAGTTGATCAAGGCCGCGGGTTATGACGGCACGCCGATCGTCTATCTCCATCCGATGGACGGCAAGATCCAGCGCGACGGCGGCACGATCCTGGTCGCCGCGATGCGCAAGGCGGGCCTCGTCGTCGAGGACGTGCAGATGGATACGGCGACGATGTTCACGCGCCGCACCAATAAGGGCACGCCCAAGGAAGGCGGCTGGAACGTGTTCATGACCGGCTTCGCCGGCGACGCGCTGATGGACCCGCTGACCAACCCGTTCATGACGGGGGCTTGCGAGAAAGCCTGGATCGGCTGGCCGTGCGACGCGGATATGCAGAAGCTGTGGCAGGCGTTCCTGCTCGCGGGCAGCGACGCCGAACGTCGCGACATCGCGGTCAAACTGCAAGCCAAGGCGAACGAGATCGTCACCTACATCCCGATCGGCCAGTACAACGACATCTCCGCCTGGCGCAAGAACGTGTCGGGCATGGTGCCGGGCCCGATCCTGACGCTGTGGAACGTCCAGAAGACCCGCTAAGTTCGGCGGGTTCTTCCGGATACGAGGACTGATTAGTGGCGCGTTTTCTGCTCTGGCGTTTGTTGTCGACGGTGCCGGTCATGTTGACCGTGCTGGTGGTGATCTTCCTGCTGCTGCATCTCGGGCCGGGAGATCCCGCCGCCACACTGGCGGGCGACAACGCGACGCCGGAGCAGATCGCGTCAATCCGCGCCCGGCTCCATCTCGATCAGCCGCTGATCGTCCAGTTCGCGATTTATCTGCGCCAAGTTCTGTCGTTCGATCTCGGCGTTTCCGTTTTCTCCAACCGGCCGGTGACGACGCTGATTATGCAGCGCGCCGAACCGACCTTGATGCTGGCGCTGACGACGACATTCCTGTCGGTCATCGTCGCGGTTCCGGCCGGCATCTACGCCGCCAAGCGCGTGGGTCGGTTCGGCGATTACCTAGTGATGGGCCTGTCGGCCATCGCCTTCTCCGTGCCGGTCTTCGTGCTCGGCTATCTGCTGATGCAAAGTTTCGCGATTTCGTTGCGCTGGCTGCCGGTGCAAGGCTATCGCCCGCTCTCGGCCGGTTTGATGGCGTGCCTGACGAGCCTCACGCTGCCCACGCTGGCGCTGACCTGCCTGTTCGCCGCGTTGGTCGCGCGCATCACCCGCGCCACGATGCTCGACGTTCTGGCGCAGGACTACATCCGCACCGCACGCGCCAAAGGGGCGGGCCGCTTTCGCATCCTCCTGGTTCATGCGCTCAAGAATATCGGCGTGCCCGTCGTCACGGTCGTCGGTACGTCCTTCGCCGCGTTGCTCGGCGGCGTGGTCGTGACCGAAAGCGTGTTCAATATTCCCGGGGCCGGCCGCTTGACGGTCGAAGCGATCCTGACGCGCGACTACCCCGTCGTGCAGGGCGTGATGCTCGTCTTCGCCGTCATCCTGGTCGGCGTCAATCTACTGGTCGATTTGAGCTACACGCTGTTCGATCCGCGCATCCGCCATGGCGGTTCGCGATGAAGCGCGGCTTTTCCTTCCCGATGGTGTTCGGCGGCACGGTGATCGCCGCGACGTTGCTCTGCGCCCTGCTCGCCCCGATGATCTTGGGCTATAGCGACGACATCGTGATGACGCGCTCCATGCGCGCCCCCGGCGCCGAATATTGGTTCGGCACCGACAATCTGGGCCGCGATATCTTCGTGCGGACGCTGTCGGGGGCGCGCAATTCGGTCATCGTCGGCATCGGCGTCGCGGGCCTGACATTGCTGATCGGCACGGCGTTCGGTCTGCTCGCCGGTTACTTCAATCGGCTCGACGGTGCCATCATGCGCATGATGGACGGGCTGATGGCGATCCCCGGCGTGTTACTGGCGATCGCGCTCGCCGCGATCCTGGGCAGCGGGCTTTACACCGTCGTGATCGCCATTGCCGCCCCCGAGATCCCGCGCACCGCCCGCCTCGTGCGCTCGGTCGTGCTGACGATCCGCGAAATGCCTTTCGTCGCCGCCGCGATTTCGGTCGGCTCCAGCACGCCCAAAATCCTGCTGCGGCATATCCTGCCCAACGCGATGCCGGCCTTGATGGTCCAGGCGACGTTCGTTTGCGCCTCCGCCATCCTGACCGAAGCGGTGTTGAGCTTCCTGGGCGTGGGGACCTCGCCCGACATCCCGAGCTGGGGCAATGTCATGGCGGGCGGGCGGCAATTTTTCCGCGTCGCGCCGTGGGTCATTCTGTTCCCCGGCATTTTCCTGTCGATCTTCGTGCTCGCGATCAATCTGTTCGGCGACGCGCTGCGCGAACGCGGCGATCCGATGCTGTCCGGACGGCGCGCATGACCGCCCCGCTTCTGGAAGTGCGCGATCTGCGCGTCGCGATGAATCAGGGCCGCACGCAAGTGCTGCGCGGCGTCGACTTCGATTTGGCCGAGGGGCGCACACTATGCCTGGTCGGCGAGTCCGGCTCGGGCAAAAGCGTTACGGCCGCCGCGCTAATGGATCTGCTACCGCCGCATGCGCGTATCGACGCCGCGACGATGAATCTGGGCGGCCGCCCCCTCGCCGATATGCGCCGCGCCGAACGCGACATGGCGATGATCTTTCAGGACCCGATGACCTCGCTCAATCCGGTCCTGACGATCGGCTATCAATTGCGCGAAGCGTTGCAGCTCAAAGAAAGGGTCTCGAACGACGCCGCGCATGCGCGCGTTCTGGATGTGATGCGCCAAGTCCGCATTCCCGATCCGGCCACGCGCCTCGCCGCCTATCCGCATCAACTCTCCGGCGGCATGCGTCAGCGCGTGATGATCGCGATGGCGCTGATCCGCCGCCCGCGCTTGCTGATCGCCGACGAGCCGACGACCGCGCTGGACGTGACCGTGCAGGCGCAGATCCTGTGGCTGTTGCAGGAATTGCAGCGCGAGACGGGCACGGCGATCCTGTTCATCACCCATGATCTGGGCGTTGTTGCCGAAGTCGCGCATGACGTGGCGGTGATGTATGCGGGGCGAATCGTCGAGCGCGGCCCGGTCGATGAAATCTTCCGCGATCCGGCGCACCCCTACACGGCGGGTTTGATGGCCGCCACGCTCGACCATCGCACGGCGAATGATGCGCGGGGCGAGCGCTTGGTCGAATTGCCTGGCACGGTCCCGGTCGCAGGCGAAGCGATACCGGGCTGCGCTTTCGCGCCCCGCTGCGCCTATGCGGTCGCGGCTTGCGCGACCACGCCGCCCGATTGGCGCACGCTGACCCGCGCGCACGGCGCGGCGTGCCCCTATTTCCGCGCGCCGCAAATGGCGGAGGGGATCGTGCGATGACCGCCGCCGTCCTCGAAGCCGAAAACATCGTCCGCCATTTTCCGGCGGGGGCATCGACCGTTCACGCGGTCAACGGCGTGTCGCTGTCGTTGAACGCGGGTGAAGTCTTGGCGGTCGTCGGCGAAAGCGGCTGCGGGAAATCGACGCTCGGCCGTATTCTGGTGGCGTTGGATCGCCCGACGAAGGGTGCCGTGCGGATGAACGGTGCCGATCTTTCGGCGTTGACCGGTGCGGCCTTGCGCAAAAGCCGCGCGGGCTTCCAGATGATCTTCCAGGATCCCGGCACGTCGCTCAATCCGCGCTGGACGATCGGCCAGTCGCTGCGCGAACCGCTGGAGAATTTCGCCATCGGCACGCGCGCCGACCGCGCTGAACGTATCCGCGACCTGCTGGCGCGCGTCGGTTTGCGGCCCGAATTCGCGGAGCGCTATCCGCACGAGCTTTCCGGCGGGCAGAAGCAGCGCGTGGCCATCGCCCGTGCGCTCGCGGGCAATCCGCGACTGCTGGTGGCCGACGAACCCGTCTCCGCCCTCGACGTATCGGTGCGTGCCCAAGTCATCAATCTTTTGTCCGACCTGATCGCGTCGAGCGATCTGGCGCTCGTCTTCATCTCGCACGATATCGGCGTCGTCGCCCATATCAGCACGCGCATCGCGGTCATGTATTTGGGCCGCATCGTCGAGCTGGGCCCGACGGCCGAGGTGTTGCGTGCGCCCCGCCATCCCTATACGCGCGGGCTGCTCGATGCCGTGCCGGTTCCCGATCCCGAACAGCGCCGCACGCGCACGCCGTTGACCGGCGATCCGCCCAGCCCCATCGATCTGCCGCCGGGCTGTGCTTTCGTCGCACGTTGCCCCTACGCGATCGACGCCTGCCGCGCGTCGGTCCCCGAATTGCGCGCCGTATCGCCGGCGCGGTCCGTCGCCTGTATCCGCAGCGAAGAGATCTCGACCGATGAACTATGACAAGATCGTCCAGTATCCGCTTGACGTCGAACGCTCGGATTGGACCACCCAGCATTGGGAAGACGACGTCCTCGCGGTCATCAAGCAAACGCGCCGGCGCCGCTTCCAGGGCCGGCCGATCGTGTTCTTCGGCTCGTCGTCATTCCGCTATTGGATGCGGATGACCGAAGATCTCGGCCGGCTCGACGTGCTCAATCTCGGCTTCGGCGGGGGCACGGTCGAAAGCGCGCTGCGCTATTTCGACCGGCTGTTCGACGGCATAGATCCCGCCAAGATCGTGCTCTATTTCGGCGAGAACGACGTCGCGAATGACGGGCTGACGGCCGCGCAGATCATGGTCGGCATGGGCCAGCTCGTGAAACGGATCGAGGAACGCTACGGCGCCGTCCCGCTTTATTACGTCTCAATCAAACACAGCCCGAAGCGCTGGCTCTATGGCGAGGAATTCGATCGCTTGAACGACGCATTGCGGGCCGACGCCGACGCGACGAACAACCGGCGTTTCATCGACCTGACCTCATGCCTGATCGGCCCGAACGGACGGCCGATCGGGCGCTATTACGCCGACGACCAGATCCATCTCAACGCCACCGGCTACAATGTGTGGCGCGAGCGGCTGGAAGCGACCGACGAACTCTGGCGCTGACGTTTAGGCGCCGAGGGCCGGCACCGTCAACTCGCCGACGGCGCCGTCAATGTGCAGCTTGGCGCCGGTGAGCGCTTGGAGTTCGTCGAGCGACATGCCGCCGAGCTTCTCGCGCAGCATGAACCTGCCGCCGGCGATGTCGATGACCGCAAGGCTGGTATAGACGCGCGTGACGCACCCCACGCCGGTCAGCGGCAGCGTGCAGCGTTCCACGAGCTTGGGCTTGCCGTCCTTGGTCACGTGTTCGGTGATCACCGCCACGCGCTTGGCGCCGTGGACGAGGTCCATCGCCCCGCCGACGGCGGGCACGCCTTTGGGCCCGGTGCTCCAATTGGCGAGGTCGCCGCTTTGCGCGACCTGATAGGCGCCAAGGATCGCGACGTCCAGATGCCCACCGCGCACCATGGCGAAGCTCGTCGCGTGGTCGAAGAAGGCCGAGCCTGGCTTCAACGTCACGGCCTTCTTGCCGGCGTTGATCAGATCCCAATCTTCCGCGCCCGCTTTGGGGGCGGGCCCGAAATCCAGAATGCCGTTTTCGGTGTGGAAGATCGCTTGGCGGCCGGGCGGCTGATACTGCGCCACCATCTCCGGAAAGCCGATCCCGAGATTGACGTAAGCGCCATCGGCGATGTCCTGCGCCGCGCGCCAGGCGATCTGGGCGTTGGAAAGCTTTTCGGCGGTCATGGGTAGCGCGCCCCCGCGCGGTTCAAATCTTCTTCCTGCGCCGGGTTCGGCACTTCGACGATCTTCTGGACGAAGATGCCGGGTGTGACGACGCTCTCGGGCGCAATCCCGCCGGGCTCGACGAGTTTCGAGACCTGCACGATCGCGGTCGCCGACGCCATGCACATCAGCGGGCCGAAGTTACGCGCGGCCGCTCGATACGTGAGATTGCCGTGCGTGTCGCCGATCTCGGCCTTCACCAGGGCGAAATCCGCCTTCAGCCAGCGTTCCTGCACGTAAGGCCTGCCATCGAACTCGGCGACCGGTTTGCCCTTGGCGAGATCGGTGCCGTAGCTGGTGGGCGTATAGAACGCCGGGATGCCCGCCCCGCCCGCGCGGATGCGTTCGGCGAGCGTGCCTTGCGGGACCAGCTCCAGCTCGATCTTGCCCGCAAGGTAGCGCTCGGTGAACACAACCGGATCGGCCGAACGCGGGAAGGAGCAGATGAGCTTCGCCACGCAGCCCGCTTCGATCAACGCCGCGAGGCCGACATGCCCGTTCCCGGCATTGTTGTTGACGACGGTAAGGCCTTTCGGCCCCTTGTCGATCAGCGCATGGATCAGCTCGATCGGCGAGCCGGACCCGCCGAACCCGCCGATCATCACCGATGCGCCGTCGCCGATCACCGAGACGGCATCGGCGAGGCTTGCGATTGTCTTGTTCAAGGCCGGGGGGCTCCTTGCCGGTCAGATGTCGAAGAAGACGGTCTCGCCGTCGCCTTGCAGAACGATATTGAAACGATAGACCGTCTTGCCGCCTTCCGTCGATCGCGCGCCGATCAGCGTCGCCGCCAAAGCGGGATCGCCCACGGCCTTCAGCGTCGGATCGGCGGCGTTGGCGTCCTTCTCGTCCGCGAAATACATCCGCGTGTGGAGATGGATGTTGAGACCGCGCGCGAACAACAGCAGCGTGACGAAGGGCGCGTCCGCAGCACCCGCGACCTTGCCCGGCTTCACCGTTTCGAAGCGGTAGAGACCGGTTTTGAAATCGGCCGCGGCACGGCCCCAGAAGCCCGGCAGCTTACCCTTGCTGTCGGCCTGCCACAGCTCCAGCACCGCGTCCGTCACCAGCGTGCCCGCCCCATCGCGCACCGTGCCTTCGATGAAGATGCGCTCGCCCGCCGCATTGGCGGGGGCGGCGACGTCGAGCTTCTCCTGCGTGCGAACGTTCAATCCCGCGACCGACGGCAGCGTGCCGATATGCACATAGGGGCCGGCGGTCTGCGACGGGGTTTCGTTCAACGGTTCGATCGTCATGTCAGTTCCCCTCCGGCCGGTTTTCGAAGAAGGTCGAGCGGCGGCCGCGCAGCACGATATCGAAGCGATAGGTCAGGTGATCGTACGGCCCCTGGTTTTCGAGATCGAGTTTCGCAACCAGCATGTCGATCGCCGCGGCGTCCGCGATCGTGTTGACGATCGGGCATTTGGCGATCAGCGGGTCGCCCTCGAAATAGAACTGCGTGATCAAGCGCTGCGCGAAGGCCGCGCCGAAGATCGAAATATGGATATGCGCCGGGCGCCAGTCGGAGCCATTGTTGCGGAACGGGTACGGGCCGGGCTTGATCGTGCGGAAGGCGTATTTGCCCTCGGCATCGGTCAGCACGCGCCCGCAGCCGCCGAAATTCGGATCGATCGCGGCGAGATAGCCGTCGCGCACATGGCGATAACGCCCGCCCGCATTGGCCTGCCAAATCTCGATCAACGCGCCGGAGACCGGCTTGGCGTTCTGGTCGAGCACGCGGCCATGCACGACGATGCGCTCGCCCACCGCTTCGGCACCCGTGCCGTAGTTCAAGATCAGATCGTGATCGAGCGGATCGAGTTTCGCTTGGCCGAAGACCGGGCTTGCCAAATCGACGGCCGATTGCGGCAACGACAGCAGCGGCCGTTGCGGATTGCGCAGCACCGTCGATTTGTAGTTCGGCACGATCGGCGCCGGATGCCATTTCCGGTCCCGGCGATAATATTCGGTGTTCGACATCGTTCCCTCGCTCCCCTCCCCGTCGCGCGGACGGGTCAATGCCCGCCCAGACCGCCGACACCGATATGCCGCTCGACGGCGGCGGTGTCGCGGCGCAGATCGTCGCATCGGCCGGACCATACGACCCGGCCGCGTTCCAGTACCAGCGCCATTTCGCCGAAATCGAAGGCGAGTTCAAGGCGCTGTTCGACCAGTAGAATCGTCATCTCGCCGGTCGCGGCCAGGCGGTCGATCGCCGCCATCACCGCGTCGCAAATCACCGGCGCCAAGCCTTCCAGCGGCTCGTCGAGCAGCAGCACGCGGGGCTTGCCCAAAATCGTGCGCGCCATCGACAGCATCTGCTGCTCGCCGCCCGATAGCTGGGCGCCGAGATTGCGCTTGCGCTGCGCAAGGCGCGGAAACAATTCGTAAGCCTCGTCGATCGCGGCGCGCGGGCGGCTTTTGAGGCCCGCGATGAGGTTTTCCTCGACCGTCAACGTGCGGAAAATCTCGCGGGTCTGCGGCACGAGGCCGATGCCGCCCAGTGCGCGCGACGACGGGCCTTGCGCCGACACGCTTTGCCCGTCGATCCGGATATCGCCCGCGAAGCGGCGGCACAGCCCCATGATCGCCGCCATCAGCGTCGACTTTCCCACCCCGTTGCGCCCGAACACGCATAACCGCCCGCCCGCCGGCACGGTGAAGGACACGTCCTCCAGCACTTGCGAGCGCGCATAGCCCGCCCCGAGGCCGGCGATCTCAAGCGTCGCGGCTTGCATGGCCGTAGCTCCCCAGATAGGCCGCCCGCACTTGCGCGTCGCGCGCCACATCGGCGGGCGCGCCGTCGAACACGAGTTCCCCCGCCACCAGAACAGCGACGCGGCGGGCGAAGCGCATCACGAGGTCCATATCGTGATCGATCATCAACACGGCAAGCGTGGGCGGCAACCGCTCGAGCGCTTGTTCGATGCGCGGCACGTCGGACGACGCCACACCCGCCGCCGGTTCGTCCAGCAGCAACACTTTGGGCCGATGCGCCAGCGCGATGGCGAGTTCGACCAAACGCTGCTGGCCGTAAGCGATCTCGCCCACTTTGCGGCGCATCGCGTCGCCCAATCCCAGCGCATCGAGAATTTCGTAGGCCTCGTCGTTCGCGGCTGATTCGCCGCCGAAGCGCGCCAGAATGCGCGTCGCTTTGCCCATGCGGCGCAGGATCGTCATCACGACGTGATCGGCCGGCGTCATGTCGGCGAACAGCCGCGTGACTTGGAACGTGCGCACCAGGCCGCGCGTGACGCGGGCGACGGTGTCGAGGCGCGTGATATCCGCGCCCGCCAGAACGATGCGCCCCGCATCGGGCACCAGATGCCCGGTGACGAGGTTCACGAACGTCGTCTTGCCCGCCCCATTGGGGCCGATCAGCGCGACGCGATCGCCTTCGCCAAGCCGCATCGATACGTCGCGATTGACGGTCAAGCCGCCGAAGCTCTTGGTCACGCCCGCGACATCGAAGACGGCATTCATCGCCGGGTCTCCGTTTTGGCGGCGAACAAGCGGCGGTGAACGCCCGCGAGCCCGTCCGGGGCGACGAGCACGACGCCGATCATCAAGCCGCCGATCACCGTCATCCAATGGAACGGATTGATCGCGGCGACCATGTGCTCGACCATCATGAAGGCGACCGTGCCGCCGAGCGCGCCGTAGAGCGAGCCCACGCCGCCCAGCGCCAGCATCACCAGCGCGTTGGCCGACAATTCGAAAGACACGCCGTCGAGCCCGACGACTTGCGTCGCCAGCATACCGAGCGCCCCGCCCACGCCCGCGATCGCGCCGGAGATCGCGTACATGCGCAGCAGCACCGGGCGGATCGCCACGCCGAGCGATTCGACGCGCACCGGGTCTTCCTTCGCCCCCCGGCACAGCATGGCGAAGGGCGAGCGCGCGACGACCGCCAAGATCGCCAAAACGACGATCAGCAGGAAGATCGCGAACAAATAGGCGCTGCGCCCCCACAGATCGAAAGCGAATACGCCGAAGATGGGTGCCGGCATCATCCCCGCCAACCCGTCGCTGCCGCCCGTGTAGGTCGAGGCTTTGTTGGCGCCTTCCTGCACGAGTTGGACGAAAGCGATCGACAGCACGAGCTGCGGCAGTCCATGCGTACGCAGCAACACCGCGCCCATCACGATCCCCGCGACCGCCCCGGCAACCGCACCGATCATGACCAGCAGGAACGGATCGGTAATTCCGGCGCGTAAACATACGATCCCGGCGGCATAGGCGCCGATTCCGTAAAGGGCCGCGTGACCCAGCGTCGCGACGCCGCAAAAGCCGACGACAAGATCGAGCGACAGCACCAGCAACGCGATCGATACGATGCGCGTCAGCAAGGCGAGACTGTCGGGGAATATGAAATAGCCGGCGATCCCGCCCGCGAGGACGATCAGAATGCCATAGGCGTCGCGCTTATAGGTGGGCCAAAGCCCAAGCGCCGCATCGGACAACGGGGGATGGCGCATCGTCATCGCGCGCGCCCCATCAAGCCGTTGGGATAGGCGAAAATCACGACGATGACGCAAAGATAGAAGAAGAAATTGCCAAAATCCGGAACGAGATAGCGGCCGGTGACGTCGATCGCGCCGAGCAGCAGGCACGCGAACAGGGATCCCAAGATCGAGCCCGCCCCGCCGACCGAGACGACGACCAGAAAGGTCACGATATAGCGCAAGGCATAGAACGGCTCGATCGGCAGAAACTCCGCGCCGACCGCCCCGCCGAACGCCGCCAGCGCCGTCGCGACGACGTAGCAGCCGAGGAAATAGCCGTTCGTGCGCACGCCCAAAGCGCGCGCCATGTCGGGCTTCTCGATCGCCGCGCGCAGCTTGACGCCGAGCGTGGTGTATTCGATCGCGATCCACAACGCCGCGACCACGACGATGCCGCTGGCGATGACGAAAAGCCGATGCCCCGCGATGCTGCGAAAGCCGAGATCGACGGGTGTGGCCAAAATAGGCGGCAGCGGAATCGTCTTCAGTGTCGGGCCCATCAGATAATTGACGATGCCGATAGCGGCGAAGGCGATGCCCACCGTCATCAGCACCTGCATCAATTCGGGTTTGCCGTAGATGCGCCGGTAGAGCAGCGGCTCCAGCGGCAAAGCGATCAGTACCGTGCCGAGAACCGCCAGCGCGATGCCGGCGAAATAGCCGAATCCCCATTGCATCGTCGCGTAGGAGGCGAGATAGCCGCCGATCATCGCGAAGGCGCCATGGGCGAGGTTGACCACGCGCATCAATCCCATCATCAGCGACAAACCGATGCAGATGATGAACAGCGCCATCCCGTAGGCGACGGCGTCGACCGCGATGCTGAAGAACGTAATCATACCGAGGGGGAATTCCTCATGCGAAACCGGGACGGTGCCTGCCGTCCCGGCCGCATGCCGTCGTTACTTCGCCAGACCCGGATCGCCCTGTTCGGGGAAGTTCTGGATCTCCTTGTTGATCCACTTGCCCGACGCGTCCTTGGCGACTTCGCGCAGATAGATCGTCTGCGTGATGTGGCGGGTATCCGGATCGATCTTCACCGGCCCGCGCGGGCTTTCCCACGCCATGCCCTTCACCGCCGCCACGGCCTTGGCCGCGTCCTGCTTGCCGGCGGTCGCTTCGATCATCTTGGCGATCACGCGCATGCCGTCATAGGCGCCGACGGCCGGGAACGACAATTGATTGACGTCGCCCAGCGCCTTGCCCGCCGCTTCGACGAAGGCGCGATTGACGGCCGAGTCATGCGAAACGGCGTAATGGAAGCCGGTCAGCATGCCGGCGGCCGCTTCGCCCAAAGCGGGCAGATCGGATTCTTGCGTCAAATCGCCGGTCGAGAAGAAGCGAATACCCGCTTGGCGCAGGCCCGCATCGTTGAACGCCTTCACGAAGCCCAGCGTTGGCGGGCCCGACGGCAAAAAGGCGAACAGGCCTTCCGCCCCCGCCGCGCGCACACGCTGCATGATCGGGCTGAACTCGTTCGTGTTCATCGGCATGCGGATCGATTCCGCGACCTGCCCGCCCGCCGCTTCGATCGCCTTCTTGAAGGCGTTCTCGGCGTCGATACCGGGGCCGTAGTCGCTGACCGCGGTGATGAATTTCTTGGTGCCACGTTCGATCGCCGCCTTGCCGAGCGGCGTGGTCGTCTGCGCCGTGGTGAAGGAGGTGCGCACGACCAGCGGCGAGGAATTCATGATCGCCGAGGTCGCGGCGTTGAAGATCACCAGCGGCACGTTCGCCTGTTCGAGCAGCGGGGTGATCGCCAGCGCGTCGGGCGTGAAGTAAACGCCGCCCAGATACTGCACCTTCTCGCGCACGATCAGTTCCTGCGCCAGCGCGCGGGCCTGCTGCGGATTGGCGCCGGGCAGATCGCGATAGACGATCTCGATCGTATGCCCGGCGACGGTCTTGCCGTTCTGCGCGAGATAGGCTTCCACACCCGCTTGGAAATTCTTGCCCTGCAACGCGAACGGGCCCGAATACGGCCCGATGATGCCGACCTTGATCGTGTCGGCCTGCGCCGCACCCGCAGCGCCCGCCGCCAGCAAGGCGACCGCGGCGCCAAGGCGCTTCAGCCGCGAGACGATTGTTTTCGACATTGGGGGTTCCTCCATTTTTGTCGTCGTTGGCGCCGGGTGGCCTCAGTAAGGCAGCCCGACGTAATTCTCGGCCAAAGCCGCCGCCGCGTTTGTCGACTGCGCAATGTAGTCGAATTCCGCCCGTCTTACGCGGCGATCGAACGGGGTTTCACCCGGAAACAAGTGTAAAAGCCCGGTCATCCACCACGAGAAGCGCTCGGCCTTCCAAACCCGGGCCAAGGCGCGCGCCGAATAGGCATCGAGCCCGGAATCCGAGCGGTCGAGATAGTGCTCGCGGAAGGCATCGAACAGATAGCGCACGTCGCTGGCCGCGAGATTGAGCCCCTTCGCCCCGGTCGGCGGCACGATATGAGCCGCATCACCCGCCAAAAATAACCGCCCGAAGCGCATCGGCTCGGCGACGAAGCTGCGCAAGGGCGCGATGCTCTTCTCGATCGACGGGCCGGATTTGACGTTCGCCGCCACATGCTGGGGCACGCGGCGGCGCAATTCATCGAAGAACCTATCGTCGGACCAAGCCTCGAGCTTCTCGTCGATCGGCACTTGCACGTAATATCGGCTGCGCGTGGGCGAGCGCATCGAGCAGAGCGCGAAGCCCCGTTCGCCGCTGGCATAAACAAGCTCGTGCGCGGCGGGCGGCGTGTCGACCAGCACGCCCAGCCAGCCGAACGGATAGACGCGCTCGAATTCCCTCAACACGCTTGCCGGTGCCGAGGCGCGCGACACGCCGTGATAGCCGTCGCAGCCCGCGATGAAGTCGCAGTCCAGTTCCTTGGCCACACCGTCTTGGACGAAGGCAACGCGCGGGCTGGCGCCATCGAAATCGTGGAGCGTCACGCCTTCGGCTTCGTAGATCGTGACGCCACCCGACGCTTTGCGCGCCGCCATCAAATCGGCGGTGACTTCCGTTTGTCCGTAGACGGTGACGGCCTTGCCGCCGGTCAAGCCGGCGATGTCGATACGATACGATGCTTCGTCGAAGGCGATCGAAAATCCTTCGTGGATCAGGCCATGCTTGGCGAGCCTTTCGCCCGCCCCGGCCTCGTGCAGAAGTTCCACCATGCCGCGTTCCAGCACGCCCGCACGGATGCGCGACAACACGTAATCGGCGCTGCGCCGTTCGAGGATGACGTTGTCGATACCGGCGCGCGTCAGCAACTGCCCGAGCAACAAGCCCGAGGGTCCGGCCCCGATAATGGCGACTTGCGTGCGCATGCGATCCCGAATCCTCCCGCCCGCTTCGATGCGGCATTGGGACGCATAGTGGTTGTGAATTCGCCTTGACCGCAATGGAGCATTCGATCAGCCTCTTGGACAAATCGAACATATGGCGGCATCCATGCACGACCAGGCGATCCCCGCGTTCTGGCTGTACGGCGAACGGCGCGACGACCGTTTCCCGGACGCGCTGCATATCGAAACGCTGGAGCTGCGCAGTGCGGCCTATAACTGGCGGATCCAGCCGCATCGCCATCACGACATGTTCCAGTTCATGCTCGTCGAAAAGGGCGGCGGCGAAACGCGCGTCGACGGGCGCGCATTCGCGCTGAAGCCCGGCTCGGCCGTGTTGTTGCCGCCTTTGACGGTGCACGAATTCAAGTTCCGCGCGGGCAGCGACGGGTTCGTCGCCAGTGCGGCGCGCAACACGATGCTGCGCCTGTTGAGAAACGAACCGGCCGCGGCGGCGATCCTATCGCAGCCTTCGGTCGCCGCGATTGCGCGTAACGATCCGGCCTTGCGCGATCTGGGCGCCATCATGCGGTCGGCGCTCGCCGAATTCGCGGGCGGCCGGGCCAATCGCGATTTCGCCCTCGCCGCCTACGCCGAACTGATCGCGATCTGGTTCGCGCGCGCGGTGCGCCGCCATGTCGCCGGCGACGAGCCCGCCCCGCCGCCGCGCGCCGATCTCGTCCGCCGTTTCATCGAGATGGTCGAGGCGTCGTTCCGCACCCACATGTCGTTGACCGACTACGCCCGCGCACTTGGGGTTTCGACCACGCATTTGACTCGGACCTGCCGTCAGATCGTCGGCCGGTCGGCGACCCAGATCATGCAGGAGCGGCTGATGATCGAAGCGCGCCGCGATCTGGTCTACACCGCCCTGCCGATCTCCCAGATCGCCTTCCAGCTCGGCTTCTCGGACCCCGCCTATTTCTCCCGGTTTTTTACCGCCCATGCCGGGACATCGCCGAAAACCTACCGGATGAGCGGTTAGACTCGGCGTCATCGATTTGAAATCCCGCACGTTTTGCCCTCTCGCCGGATATACCGATCGGCCGGATGAGCCTCTAAAACACTTTAGAAAACAAGGTTAATTGTTTGATTTTGAACGATTTGCAGAATCACTCTTTTTTCATTTCAGAATTTTATCCAATATCCAATCAATGAACAGGGCAGCGATACAGCAGATCGTGGAACGCGGCGGCAGCCGGCATCGAACGGCGACCCAATTCGTCGTCGATTGCCTGCGCGAGGCGATTGCGACCGGCGCCCTGCCCGAAGGCGATGCCTTGGTGCAGGACGAAATCGCCGCCGCTCTGGGCGTGAGCCGCACACCCATCCGCGAAGCCCTGCGCATGCTGGAGGCCGAAGGCTGGATCGACTTCCTGCCCCATCGCGGCGCCGTGGTCTCGACCCTCTCCGCCGACGAGATCCGCCAGATTTTCGAGATCCGCTTCGCGCTCGAATCCCTCGCCTTGCGCCAGTCGGTGCCGCAGATGGACGAAGCCGCGTTCGACCGCCTCGCCGGTATTCTGCGCGCGATGGACGGCGAAGCGGATGCGGGGGCGTGGCTTGCGTTGCACCGCGAATTCCACATGGGCCTGTATACGCACGCCAACGACCGCCTGCGCCGCCTGATCGAAGAGCAGCACGATGCGGTCGAACGCTATCTGCGCATCGAATTCGTCGCGATGAACACCGCCGACGACGACAGTGCCGAACACAACGCGATCCTGACCGCGTGCCGCAATGGCGATATCGATGCCGCGATCCGCTTGTTCGAGCCGCATATCGTGGGCGGCGGCGCCGATCTTGCCGATGCGCTCGACCGGCGCCGGAAAGGCATGGCGGCATGAGCCTCGACATCGCCCGCTTGCGCGCCGACACGCCCGGCACGGCCGAACTGATCCATTTCAACAACGCGGGCTGCGCCTTGCCGCCGCGCGCCGTCGTCGACGCGATGACCGATTATCTGCGCCTGGAAATGGAGATCGGCGGTTACGAAACCGCCGCGCGCATGCAAGCGCGGCTGGACCGTCCTTATGCCGCCCTCGCCACGCTGCTGAACGCGAACGCCGACGAGATCGCGATTTTGGAGAACGCGACGCGCGCCTGGGACATGGCGTTCTACGCCGTGCGGATGGCGCCGGGCGACCGCGTGCTGACGACGCGAACGGAGTATTGCAGCAACTACATCGCCTTCCTGCAGCGCGCCCGCCGCGACGGCATCGAGATCGATGTGGCGCCCAGCCTCGACAACGGCGATGTCGACCTTGCCGCGTTCGAGAAGCTGATCGGCCCGCGCACCAAGCTGATCGCGATAACCCATGTCGCGACCAGCGGCGGCCTAGTCAACCCCGCCGCCGCGATCGGCGCCATCGCCAAGCGCGCAGGCGTGCCGTATCTGCTCGACGCCTGCCAATCGGTCGGCCAGATGGCGATCGACGTCGAAGCGATCGGCTGCGACATGCTGTCGGCGACGGCGCGCAAATTCCTGCGCGGCCCCCGCGGCATCGGCTTCCTTTACGTGCGCCGGTCGATCCTCGACCGGCTCGATCCGCCGTTCCTCGACGATTTCGCCGCCGATTGGTACGCGGACGGCGATTACCGGCTGCGCGCCGACGCGCGCCGTTTCGAAACGCCCGAATGCAGCTTCGCGGCGAAGGTCGGTTTCGGCGTGGCGCTCGACTACGCGCTTGCCCTGCCGATGGCGGCAATCGAAGCGCGCGTCGCGTCGCTCGCCGCCGGATTGCGTTCGCGCCTTGGCGATGTACCCGGTGTCGCGATCCAGGATCGAGGTACACGGCGCTGCGGCATCGTGACCTTCACGAAAGCGGGCGTCCCCGCACCTGCGCTCAAAGCCAAGCTCGCCGAGCGGAAGATCAACGTCACCGTTTCGGTCGCGGAAGCCACGCGCCTCGATCTCATCCCGCGCGGGATCGACAAGATGATTCGCGCCTCGGTCCATTATTACAACACCGAAGACGAGATCGCGCGTTTTGCCGAAGCCGTGGAAGCCATGGCATTGGAGCACGCACGATGACCGATGCCGCCAAATTGCGCGCGCTGATGGCGTCGTCGCCGTTCCACGATTTCCTCGGGCTCGAATTACTCGAACTCGACCCCTCGGGGCCGTCGGTGACGCTGGGCGCCAAATGGCGACCGGGGTTCGAGCGCGAGCCCGGCTCCAAACAATGGCATGGCGGCGTGCTCGCCGCGGTGATCGACATTGCGGGTGCTTATGCCGCCTTCGCGAAAACCGGGCGTGGCCTGCCGACGGTCGATCTGCGCATCGACTATATGCGCCCCGCCATCGACACCGATTTGCGCGCCGAGGCGAAAGCGCTGCGCGCCGGCCGCACGCTCGGCACGGTCGATGTGGCACTGCGCGACAAAAACGGCGCCATCGTCGCCGCCGGGCGCGGCACTTACTTCACGCAATCGGTATCCGCATGACCGTCTATCTCGACCATATTCTGTGGGGCACGCCGGATCTTTCCGCCGGCGAGAAACTGTTCGAACAGCTTTCGGGAGTCAAACCGGGGCCGGGCGGCATCCATGAAGGCTTCGGCACGCGCAATGCGCTGCTGTCGATGGGCGACCAGCTGTTCTTTGAAATTATCGCGCCCGATCCCGCACAAAATTTGAACGGCAATCGCGGCGGCCGTCTGGCAAAACTTGGCGGTCCCGGCCTCACGGCGCTCAGCGTGCGTTCGGACGATTTGCCCGCGATGGAAGCGGCGGCGAAGAAACTGGGACTGCCGGTGCGCGGCCCCATCCCCGGCGGACGCACGCGCGGCGACGGTGTGCGGCTCAATTGGGAAATCCTCTATTTCGGCGAAGGCCAAGACGCGGACATGATCCCCTTCGCCATCGACTGGAAAGGCTCGCCGCATCCCGCGGGCACCACGCCGGGCGGCATCGGCTTCAAATCCGTGGTCGCGCTGCATCCGGATAGCGAACGCCTGTCGGCGATCTACACGGCGTTGGGAATCCCCGTTCCCGTGCTGCGTGGCGATCGCGCCGGCTTCCAAGCCGTGCTGACGAGCCCGCGCGGCGACATCACCTTGACCACGGCGGCCTGACTCATGCGCGCTGTTGTCATTCACGAACATGGCGGGATCGACCGGCTGACCTACACGCCGGACTATCGCGATCCGCCGTTCGGCGACGGCGACGTGCTGGTGCGCGTGCGCGCCTGCACGCTGAACTATCACGACGTGTTCACACGGCGCGGCATGCCGGGCATCAAGATTCCGCTGCCGCTGATCATGGGAATCGACGCGGCGGGCGATATCGCCAAGGTCGGGCCCGGCGTCACCGGCTTCAAGCCGGGCGACCGCGTGTTGATCGATCCGATCAATCGCGTGCAACGCGGCTTCATGGGCGAAACCTTCGACGGCGGCCTCGCCGAACTGGTGCGCGTGCCCGCCCATATGTGCATCCCCCTGCCCGCGTCGATCGGCTATGCCGAGGCGGCGGCGTTGCCCACCGCCTATGGCACCGCGCATCGCATGATTCTGGATCGCGGCAAGCTGAAGGCGGGCGAAACGATCCTGATCCTGGGCGCTTCGGGCGGTGTCGGAACATGCTGCGTGCAGCTCGCCAAGCGTGCTGGCGCCAAAGTCATCGTCGCCGCGTCGAGCCAAGACAAGCTCGATCGCCTGAAGGCGCTCGGCGCCGATATCGGCATCGATTATGCGACGCAGGATTTCGTCGCCGAATGCCATCGCCAATTCGGCCGCGCGCGCGTGGCCAAAAAGGACGAAGGCGGCATCGACGTCGTGGTGAACTTCACGGGCGGCGACACGTGGACCAAGGCGCTGCGCGTATTGCGCCGCGACGGACGCATGCTGACTTGCGGTGCGACCGCCGGCTACGACCCGAAGGAAGACATCCGCTATATCTGGACGTTCGAGCTCAACATCGTCGGCTCCAACGGCTGGTCGCGCGAGGACGTGACCGCCCTGCTCGCCATGCTGGGCGACGGCACGCTCGAGCCCGTGTTGCATCCCGAGAGATTCCCGCTGGAACGCGCAGCCGACGCGATGCGCGTGCTGGAGGAACGCAAGAGCTTCGGCAAAGTGGTGATCGAACCATGACCGCGAAGCTTGCGCGCATTGACCGACTTTCGCGTCCGGTCCAATCTTTGCTTGCACCCGTATTCATCTTCATCCCGGGCGCTCGCGCCCTTAAAAACGGAGAGCTGCGATGAGAGTCCTCGCCAAAGCCTTCGCCGGGTTCCTCATGCTCGCGGCGGTCGCCACAGCCGCCGACGCGAAGACCCTGCGCATCAACGTGACCGGCGATCCCGCGATGCTGGATCCGATCACGTATTCCGAACTCGTGGCCGGGCGCGTGTTGCGCAACGTCTACGAAGGCTTCACCGACTTCACGCCGGACGGGAAGATCGTCAACGTGCTGGCGGAATCCTGGACCGCCCTGCAAGGCGAGCACGGCTTCCGCTTCGCGCTCCGCAAGAACGTGAAGTTCCATTCGGGCCGCGCCTTCACCGCGAAGGACGTGAAATACACGCTGGAGCAGCTCGCGGCCCCCGACACCAAGGCGGGTATCGGTGCGGGTTACGTCGCGCGCATCGTCGGTATCGAGGACGTGAAGAGCGGCAAGACCAAGGAGCTTTCGGGCGTTAAGATCGTCGACGATCACACGATCGAGATCCGCTTCACGAAGCCCGACGTGCTGTTCCCGATCTACCCGATCTGGTTCATGGATTCGGGCATCGTCGCCGACAAGGGCGCCGATTGGGTGCGCAGTGTTTCGGCGGGCACGGGTCCGTTCAAGTTCAAGGAATGGCGCCGCGGCGCGTTCGTCGAGATCGACGCCAATAAGGATTACTGGGGCAACAAGGCGAAGATCGACGCCGTGCGCTTCCTGGTGATCCCCAACGGCGACACGGCGCTGGCGCAATACGAGGCGGGCGAGCTCGACGTGCTCGACGTTCAGGAAAGCACCATCCGCCGCGTCATGCGCGACACGAGCAAGGATAAGGAACGTCAGGTCGTGCCGCGCGCGCAGTCGCGCTTCCTCGCCATGAACCCGCTGGTTTACGCGCCGTTCAAGGACAAGCGCGTGCGCGAAGCGATCTCGCTGACCATCAACCGCGACGGCATGATCCGCGGCTTCTACGACAACGCGGCCTTCCAGCTGCACGGCATCACCACGCCGGGCGTGGCGGGCTATTTCAACGATCTGCCCAAGCCCAAATATGATCCCGCCGCCGCCAAGAAGCTGCTGGCCGAAGCGGGCTATCCCGACGGCAAGGGCCTGCCGCCGATCGACATCTCGTCGACCGCCGTATTTAAGGACGAGCTGACCTACTACGCCAACGAGCTGAACCGCACGCTGGGCATGCAGGTCAACGTCAACGTCGTCGAGCGCGCCACGTTCATCCGCGCGATGAACGCGGGCGAAGTCGCGTTCTTCCCCTGGGGCTGGACCTCCGGTTACCCGGACGCGATGTATTACCTCGAGCAGATGTGGCACTCGAAGAGCCCGTATAACCGCGGCCGCTGGTTCAACGCGAAATACGACGCGTTGATCGACGAAGCGACCGCGACGGTCGACGACGCCAAGCGCTTCCAGCTCTACCGTCAGGCGGAGATGGTCTACATCGACGACGTGGGCGCCGCCCCGCTGCCGATGGTGGCGTCGATAGCACTGGTCAAACCGAACGTAACGGGTGCTCGCGCCACGCCGTTCGGCTTCGACCGCTTCGTGTTCGCCGAGATCAAGTAAGGTCAGGGAAAGGGGCCGGCCAAGATGCTGCGTTTCATCGCATGGCGTTTGGCCGGCCTCGTTCCCGTTCTCGGGATCGTGCTGGTGGCGACCTTCCTCGCCACCTACGCCCTGCCGGGCGATCCCGTTCTGGTGATGCTCAGCGACCACTCGTCCAACGTCGAGATGGCGAACCGTCTGCGGGCGGAATACGGGCTCGACCAGCCGCTGTGGAAGCAGTTCTTCAACTACATTTCCGGCATCGCCGTCGGCGATTTCGGCATGTCGTATCGCTTCGTGCGCATCCCGGTCGTCGAAGTGCTGTCCGACGGGATCAAGATCAGCCCGATCCTCGCCCTCGCCGCTTTGGCCGCCGCCGCGGCGATCGGCATTGGCGCCGGCATTCTCGCCGCCATCAAACGCAACTCCGGCGTCGACACCGCGATCATCCTTATTCTGGTCGCCGGCTTGTCGATCCCGAATTTCGCCTTCGCGACCTTCTTCGTCTACATCTTCTCGATCAAGATGGGCGCGCTCCCCGTGGCGGGCTGGGGACGGATCGATCAGGCGATCCTGCCCGTCGCGATCCTCGCCATCCCTTCCGCCGCCTATATCGCGCGCCTCACCCGCACCTTCATGCTGGAGGTGCTGGGCCAGGATTACATCCGCACCGCGCGCGCCAAGGGCCTGGCCGAGCGCGTGGTGATCGCGCGCCATGCGCTGCGCAATATCCTCGTGCCGCTGCTCACGTCGATGGGCATCATCTTCGGCGGTCTCATCAGCGGCACCTTCGTCGTCGAGACGATCTTCAACATTCCCGGCCTCGGGCGCCTCGCGATCGATTCAGTCTTCGCGCGCGACTATCCCGTCGCGATGGCGATCGTGATGCTGTTCACCGCCTTTTTCGTGCTGATCAATCTCGCCGTCGACGTCGCCTACGCGATCATCGACCCCCGCATCCGTCAGCGCATGGGGGTGAAATGACCGCCGCAACGCAAACGACCCAATACCCGCTCGACGGCTGGCGCCTGGTGCTCCGCCGCCTTGCCCGCCAGCGCAATGTGCTGATCGGCGGGGCGATCGTGCTGTTCGTCGTGCTCGTTGCGCTCGTCGGCCCGTCGCTGATGATGCACTCGCCGGAGGAAACCGATCTTTTCAATCCGTGGTCGCCGCCGACAGCGCAGAACCCGCTCGGCACCGACAAGCTCGGCCGCGACATTCTCAGCCGCCTTGTCTACGGCGCACGCGTTTCGCTGCTGGTCGCGGGCGCGGTGCTGGCGATCACGCTGACCGTCGCCGCCATCCTCGGCATGATCGCGGGCTATATGGGCGGGCGGATCGACGCCTTCCTGATGCGCTTCGTCGATATCATGCTCGCCTTTCCCGAAGTCGTGATCGCGATCCTTATCGCGTCGATGATCGGTTCGGGCGTGCTGACCGTGATCATTTCGTTGGCGCTCGTCTGGTGGCCGGGTGTGACGCGTCTCACGCGATCTTTCGTGCTGGTCATCCGCGAAGAACTCTATATCGACGCCGCGATCGTCGCGGGCACGCCGACCTGGGCGATCTTCCTGCGTCATTTGCTGCCGAATATCGCCGCCCCGCTGCTGGTGCGCGCTTCGGTCGGCGTGGGCTTCATCGTGATGGCGGAGGCGACGTTGTCGTTCCTCGGCCTCGGCATCCAGGAACCCGTCCCCAGCTGGGGCGGCATGATCCGCGACGGATTGCCGGCCTTGCGCACCGATCCCTATCTCGCGATCTTCGGCAGTCTGGCGCTGGGTATTACGATCATCGGCTTCAATCTGTTGGGCGACGGCTTGCGCGATGCCCTCGATCCCAAGCTGCAGGGCCGCTGATGGAAACGCCGATCATCGCCATCGAAGGTCTCAGCGTCACCTTCGCCACCGAAGCGGGCAAGCGCGAAGTGCTGCGCGACGTGAGCTTCGCCGTTCCGGCGGGTGAAGTCGTCGGCGTCGTCGGCGAAAGCGGCTCGGGCAAATCGGTGACGGCGCTCGCCGTCATGGGCCTGCTCGGCGCGCAAGGTTCGATCACGACGGGCCGGATCAAGTTCGACGGCCAGGATCTGGCGCGGCTCGACGCGAAAGCCTTTCAGAAAATCCGCGGCAAGCGCATCGGCATGATCTTTCAGGAGCCGATGACGAGCCTCAACCCGCTGCTGACCGTCGGCTTCCAGGTCGCCGAAGTGCTGCAAGCGCATCTCGGGATGGACGCCGCAAGTGCACGCGCGGAGGTCGTCAAATGGTTCGGGCGCGTGGGTATCCCCAACCCGGATCGGCGCTTCGATGAATTCCCCCACGCGCTGTCGGGCGGCATGCGCCAGCGCGTGATGATCGCGATGGCGATGGCCTGTCGCCCCGCTTTGCTGATCGCCGACGAGCCGACGACGGCGCTGGATGTGACGATCCAAGCGCAGATCTTGGCGCTGATGAACGAACTTCGCCGCGATTACGGCACGTCGATCCTGCTCATCACCCACGATATGGGCGTGATCGCGCGCATGTCGAACCGCGTGGTCGTGATGTATGCGGGCGAAGTCGTGGAAACGGGCAGCGTGCGCGACGTGCTGAAGGCGCCCGAACATCCCTATACGCGCCTGCTGTTGGCCGCGATGCCGACCGCGCGCAAGCGTGATGCGCATCTGCCCTTCATTCCCGGCACGATGCCCGCCCCCGGCAATCTGCCCAGCGGCTGCCGCTTTCATCCGCGCTGCCCGGATGTGCAGCCCAGTTGCGCGCAAAGCGAGCCCGCATTGATCGACAGCGCCAACGGGCGTTCGATCCGCTGCCCCGTCGCCGTCGGCATGGCGGAGGAAGCACGATGAATCCGATCCTCGAAGTCGAAAATGTCGGCCGCCGTTTCGAAAGCCCCGGCCTCAACCCGCTGATCGCGGTCGACGGCGTCAGCTTCAAACTCGCCAGCGGCGAGACTTTGGGCATCGTCGGCGAGTCCGGTTGCGGCAAAAGCACGCTCGCGCGTATGGTGCTGAAGCTGCTCTCGGTCAGTGCGGGCCGCATCCGCTTGGACGGTGCCGACATCACCGACCTGCCGGAAGCGCAGATGCGCCCGTTGCGGCGCGGCATCCAGGCGGTGTTTCAGGATCCGATGTCTTCGCTCAACCCGCGCATGCGCGTGCGCGATATCGTGGCGGAGCCGATGCGCGCCGCCGGGATCGACGCCGCGACGCGCGAAGCGCGTGTGCGCGAGATGCTGAGTATCGTCGGCTTGCCGGCGGACGCAGCCGAACGTTATCCGCATGCCTTCTCCGGCGGGCAGCGCCAGCGCATCGCGATCGCGCGGGCCCTCGCCTCCTCGCCCAAGCTCGTCGTGTGCGACGAAGCGACCTCGGCGCTCGACGTCTCGGTCCAGGCACAGGTATTGAACCTGCTCGGCGAGCTTCGCGCGCGCTACGGCTTGTCGATGCTGTTCATCTCCCACAATCTCGGCGCCGTGCGCTACATCGCCGATCGCGTCGCGATCATGTATCTGGGCCGGATCGTCGAGATCGGCCCCGTGGGCGCGATTTTCGATAAGCCGGCGCATCCCTACACTGAAGCGCTGATCGCGGCCGTGCCCGAGCCCGATCCCGACTTGGCCGTCCCCGAAGCGCTGCTGGGCGAAATTCCCAACGCGCGCGAGCGGCCCACCGGCTGCCATTTCCATCCGCGCTGCCCGAAGGCCCATGATCGTTGCCGCGTCGAAGACCCGGCCTTGGTCGCAGGGCTCGACGGCCGTCAAGTTCGCTGCCATTTCCCGAATTGAGGTTCGCCATGCCGATCGTCGAACGCACGCATTATTACGCCAAGCCCGGCAAGGCGGCGGAGGTGCTGGCGATCCGCCGCCGCGCCTGCGCGGTGCGTCGCGCGATCGGCTTGGCAGCGGGTCGCGTTTTCGTGCGTGCCGAGGCGGGCGCAGGCCGCGTGCCTGACGTCACGTGGGAATGCGAATTCCCGACCAAGGCGGCGCATCAGGCCGATCTCGACGCGCGCGCGGCGAGCCCCGATTTCGAGGCGGTGCGCAAGACGATGGGGGCGTCGATCGACGGTTTCGACCGCGTCATCGTGGCCGAAGACGACGCGCCATTGCCCAGCGGCATGCGCCCTACCTCGCTGCATGCGCTGCCGATCGTGCCGCGCCAGATCAAGTTCAAATCGGACGGTCGCGAACTCGCCGGCTATCTCTATCTGCCGCCGGGCGACGGTCCCTTCCCCTGCATGGTGCTGAACCATGGCAGCGGCATCAATCAGGGCACGCTGGATGTCAGTCGCCCGGGCACGGCCTCGACGCTGATGTCGTGGGGTATTGCGTCGTTCCTGCCGCATCGGCGCGGTTACGGCAATTCGCCCGGCACGCCCTGGCGCGAAGACGTGAAAGCCGAGTTCGGCACCGACGAGTATGACGACCAGCTCGCCACGCGCCTCGACCGCGAAAGCGACGACGTGATCGCGGCGCTGGCCACCGTCGAGGCGCTGCCGGAAATCCGCAAGGATCATATCGGCGTGATGGGCTCGTCCTTCGGCGGCACCAACACGCTGTTCGCCGCGTCGAAATGCGACCGCTTCCGCTGCGCGATCGATTTCGCCGGTGCCGCAATGAATTGGGACCGGACGCCGCGCTTGCGCGAAACAATGATCGCCGCCGCCAAGAAAGTGACGATGCCGCTCTTTCTGATTCAGGCGGAAAACGATTATTCGATCCGCCCGACCAAGGAAATCGCGGCCGCGCTGGCGGGCAATGGCCGCGTCGTTTGGTCGAAGATCTATCCCGCCTATGGCTTCCTGCCGTGGGAAGGCCATCTGTTCGAAAGCACGGCCCAGAAATTCTGGGGTCCGGATATCCATCGTTTCCTGGAGCTCTATCTATGACCGACACCAGCCGCGCCTGGATCGAGAATCTGACTTGGCCGGAAGTCGCGGCCAAAATCGAATCCTCGACCGTGCTGATCCCGATCGGCGCGCGCGCCAAGGAACATGGGCCGCATCTGCCGATGCAGACCGATTATCTGGTCGCGCGTGCGCTCTGCGAAGGTGTGGCGAAATCGCTGCCGGTGTTGATCGCGCCCGTTGTCGATTTCGGCTACTATCCCGCCTTCGTCGAATATCCCGGCAGCCAGCACTTGCGGCCGGAAACGTTCCAGGCCGTGCTGCACGACATCATCGACGGTTTGATCCGCCACAAGGCGAAGAACATCGTCATCGTCAATACGGGCGTGTCGACCGAAGGGCCGGTCACGGTCGTGGTGCGCGAAACGCTCGAACACAAGAACATGCGCATTCCGGTCGCGCATATCCGGGCACTCGGCAACGCCACGCGCGGCATGATGAGCCAGAAGCTCGGCGGCCATGCCGATGAGATGGAAGCCTCGCTGATCCTGGCGATCGCGCCGGACCTTGCGCATATCGACCGCGCGGTCGAGGATTACGGCAACGCATTGAACGAGCCCAAGACCGTGTTCTATATCCCCACGATTTTCCGGGGCAATGCAAAGTCGACACCCGATTACAGCGTGTCGGGGGCGCGCGGCGATCCGCGCGGCGCCACGCTCGAAAAGGGCCGTGCCACGCTCGACGCGATGGTCGCCGATCTGGTCGACGGATTGCGCAAGCTCGGCCTATGACCCAAGACTACGACGTAATCGTCGTCGGCTTCGGTTTCGCCGGCGGTGTCGCTGCCATCGAAGCGCATGATGCCGGCAAACGCGTGCTGCTGGTCGAGAAGAACGCGATCCCCGGCGGCATCTCGGTCTGCTCGGCCGGTGGTTTGCGCATCGCTAAGGATGCGAGCGACGCGATGAGCTATCTCGTCGCCACCAATGGCGGCACGACGCCCGAGCCCGTGCTGAAGGTACTCGCCGACGGCATGACGGGCCTCGCCGATTACGCGCGCGGACTCTCCGCGCCCGTCGGCGGCACGATCGGCTTGAAACCCAACTCCGGCAACTACCCCCTGCCCGGCTACAAGACGTTTGGCTTCGCCTATGTCGAGGCGCTCGACGGGTTCGACGTCGCGCGCGATTACGCCCATGTGCGCGGCGCCGTCGAAGGGGCGCGTCTGTTCGAAGTCGTGCGCCGCAATGTCGCCAAGCGCAAGATCGACGTGAAGCTCGCCATGCGCGTCGAACGCCTGGCGAAGACCGACGAGCGCGTGACCGGGATCGTCGTGGCGGGCAAGATCATCACCGCCAAATCGGTCGTGCTCGCCTGCGGCGGGTTCGAATCCGATCCCGAGATTCAGCGTCAGCATTGGGTGCTGAAACCGGTGCTGTCGGCCGCCGTCGATTTCAATACCGGCGACGGGCTGCGCATGGGCCAAGCGGCCGGCGCCGGGCTTTGGCATATGTGGCACTATCACGGCTCCTACGGCCTCAAGCATCCGGACCCGGATTACAAATTCGGCATCCGCGTGAAGCGCCTGCCCGATTGGAACAATGCCGAAGGATTGCGCGGCGACGTGACGATGACCTGGATTCTGTTGGATCAGGACGGGCAGCGTTTCATGAACGAGTACGAGCCCTATATGCAGGATACGGGGCATCGGCCGTTCGAACACTACGACACATCGCGCCAGAAATTCCCGCGCGTGCCCGCGATCATGCTGCTCGATGCGGAGGCCCGCGCGCGCTACCCGATCAGCGCGCCGACTTGGAACGACGAAGCCGTCGCCGCGAAGTTCGGCAAGCACACGCCGCGCGATCTCGACGCCGCAATCTTCGCCGAGGACGAAACGCTCGATGCCGCCGCCGCGCGGCACGGGATCGATGCCGCCGCGTTGAAGCGCAGCGTCGATGCCTGGAACGAATCCTGCGCCGCCGGCAAGGACGACGCGTACGGCCGGCCCGCCGGTTCGATGCTGCCGATCCGCAAAGGGCCGTTCTCGACCGCCAAAGTCTGGCCGGTCGTGTCGAACACCCAAGGCGGGTTGCCGCACGATCCAGAACAACGCGTGCTCGATCCCTATGGCGCACCGATCCCGGGGCTCTATGTCGCGGGCGAACTCGGCAGCGTGTTCGGCCATCTCTATCTCTCCGGCGGCAATATCGCCGAAAGCTTCGTCGGCGGGCGCATCGCCGGCCGCAACGCCGCCGCTTAAGGAAACGAAACCATGCCCATGCCGTCGCGCAATCTCGGTCGCTGTTTCGACGCGAACGCCGCCCCCGACAAAATCGCGATCATCGAATTGCGCGATCCCGCAAATCCGCGTTCGATCACCTATCGCGAGCTCGACGACAAATGCAACGCCGTCGCGCGTGGCTTGTTGAAGTGCGGCTACAAGCGCGGCGACCGGATCGGCATTCTGTCGCTCAACCGGCTCGAATACCTCTACGCCTATTTCGGCACGATGCGCGCGGGCCTCGTGTCGGTACCGATTTCGTTCAAGCTGGGCGCGGAAGTGGTCAAACACATTTCCGACGACGCGCAGCTCAAAGCCGTATTCCACGACACCGATCGCATCCCGGTTTGTCCACCCGGTGTCGCGCGCATCGGTTATGACGATGGCGGGTTCGACGCCTTGCTCGATCCCGGCGCGTTCGACACGGTCGAGCCCGAACCCCGCGAACTCGCGATGCTGCTCTATACGTCGGGTTCGACCGGCATGCCCAAGGGCGTGTTGCTGTCGCACGATAGTCAGCGCTGGTCGATGGAAACGGCGGCGAAGCTCTATGGCGAGCGGTCGCATCACCGCTACATCGTCGGCGCGCCGATGTTCCACATGAACGCGACGATCAGCGTCAAAGGGGCACTCGCTTCCGGCGCGTCGATCGTGTTCCTGCCCGCGTTCGACGCGAAGGTCTATGCGCGCGCGATCCAAGACCATCGCGTGACGTGGCTCACCTCCGTGCCGACGATGCTCGCCCTCGTGGCGAAGGAAAAAGAGCTTCTGTCGACGCTCGACTTCTCCTCCGTCACGAATGTGACGATGGGCTCCGCGCCGTTGACCCAAGCGCTGATCGACAAGATCCAAGCGCTGTTCCCCAAGGCGCTGATCAACAACAGCTACGGCACGACCGAAGCGGGCCCCGCCCCGTTCGGCATTCATCCGAACGGGGTTCCGCGCCCGTCGCTGGCTTGCGGCTATCCCGTGCCGGGCAGCGAAGCGGAACTGCGCGAAGGCCCGAACGCCGACGAAGGCGTTCTCTATATGCGCAGCCCCATGATGATGGAGGGCTACAACAATCTACCCGAGAAGACCGGCGCCGTTTTGAAGGACGGCTGGTATCGCTCGGGCGACATCTTCCGCCGCGACAAGGACGGGTTCTTCTATTTCGTCGGCCGCGCGGACGACATGTTCGTGGTCGGCGGCGAAAACGTCTGGCCGGGCGAAGTCGAGCGATTGCTCGAACGCATGCCGGGCGTGCACCAAGCTTGCGTGGTGCCCGTGCCCGACGACATCAAAGGTGCGATCCCCTTCGCCTTCGTTGTGCCCTCGCCCGGCGCATCGCCGACCGAAGCCGAGATCAAGCAATACGCGCTCGCCAACGGCCCGGCCTATGCGCATCCGCGCTTCGTCGCGTTCCGGAACGAAATCCCATTGGCGGCGACGAACAAACCCGATCGCAAGAAGCTGATCGCCGAAGCCGAGGGCTTGTCGAAGGGCAAGCGGCCGACGCTATGATTCGCCTTGATGTCGATGGTGCCTATGGCGATGCGAGCTTCGCGACGCGGCTCGCCGAGATCAGCCGCGACATAACGCCGGATAGTTACGGCGAAGGGGCGCTGATCCGCGAAGCCGAAGCGAAACTCGCCAAGGCGCTGGGCAAAGAGCGCGCGGTCATTTTCGCGACCGGCACGCTCGCCAATCTGTTGGCGCTCGACAGGTTGTGCGGGCGCGACGCGCGGCGCGTGCTGCTGCATCCCGACAGCCATATCCTGAACGATACCGGCGACTCACTGGTCGCGGGTGCGGGCATCACGCCCATCGTCGCATCGACGACCGGGCCCGGCTTCGCGGCCAAGGCGCTGAGCGATGCACTGGCGCGTGCGCAGGACGGCAAGGTGCGTCGCACGATCGGGGCCGTTTCGATCGAAACGCCGGTCCGCCGCCGCCACGGCGAAATGTTCCCTGCCGCCCAGATGGACGCCGTGATCGCCGCCGCGAAGAAAGCGGGAGTCGCGTTGCATTTGGATGGCGCGCGCTTGCCCATCGCATCGGCCGCGCGCGGGATTTCGATGGCGGATTTCGCCGAGCCGTTCGATACGGTCTATCTGTCGCTGTGGAAGATGCTGGGCCTGCCCTTCGGCGCGGTACTGTCGGGTCCGGCCGCATTGCTTGACGGGATCGAACGCGACCGGCGCCTGCACGGCGGCGCCTTGCCGCAATTCTGGCCGATCGCCGCCCTGGTCGTTGCCGAACTCGGTAAACTCGAACCGAATTGGGCGCGCGCGATGGTCTGGCGTCAAACTTTCGAGCGTGCATTGAGCGACGCAGGCTTCACGATCCGCCCGTCTGGTGCCGAAACCACCAGCACGTTCTGGCTGGGCACGCCGGGCCCCGCCGCCGCGTTCAAAGCCGCGTGCAAGGAAGCCGGGATCGTCTTGGGCGAAACATCGGCCGACGCCGTGCTGCTGCGCGCCAATCCGACCGTCTTGGAGGTCGATCCCGGCGAATTGGCGAAGCGCCTCGCCGCGATAAAAATCTAAGCGGCGCGTTTGCGCGCGAGCCTTACGGCGGCCGGAATCGGTTCGACGATCGGCACGGCGAAGCGCGGCGCCAAGGCCCGCGCCGCCACCGCCAACGGCCCGCCGCCGATCACGATGGCTTGCGCGCCGTCCTGCGCGATCGACGTCTCGCACGCCGCCCCCAGCGCGGCTTCCAACGCCGCCGGATCCGCCATCAGCGCGTGAACATCACCCGGCGTGAGGCGTACGCCCGTGAATTGCGCGCCAAGCTTCAGCGAAGCCGCGCGCTTGGCGATCGATTTGACCAGCAAGGGCGTGGTGGTCGCGACACCGAAACGCCGCCCGCCTGAGCCCGCTTCCAGCATGCTCGCTTCCGCGATACCGGTGACGGGCACCGCGCAGGATCTACGCACGGTTTCCAAGGCGGGGTCGCCGAACGCCGCGACGATCGCGCCGTCGAAGCCCGTGAAATCGAACTCGGCGAACAGCGCCTCCACCGCTTCGCCCGCCTTGGTCAGCATCGGCTCGTCGACGATAAGCGGCACACCGAATGCCACCGTCGCCGCGATGATCGTATCGCCCGGTGCGGCTTCGCGCGCGATCGCGGCCATCGCGTCGGTCGTGCGCGTATTGGTGTTGGGATTGATCAGCAAAAACTTCATGGCCCGGGAACGCAGCAAGCGCCATGCCAGCCTGGGCGAAGCCCCTTGTCCGGCGGGTCCGGCTGGCATAGTTTCGCCCGCCGCGACCGCACGATTCCGACCGCTCCTCGAAGGATTTGTTTTGACCGACCCCGCCGCCGCACCCGAAGCCGGCGCGCCCCTCCCGCGGCGCACTTTCGCGATCATCTCGCACCCCGACGCCGGAAAAACGACGCTGACCGAAAAGCTGTTGCTGTTCGGCGGGGCGTTGCGTTTGGCCGGTCACGTGAAGGCGCGCGGCGAAAGCCGGCGCACGAAATCCGACTGGATGGAAATCGAGAAGTCGCGCGGCATTTCCGTGTCGAGCTCGGTGATGACGTTCGAGCATAACGGCATCCAGTTCAATCTGCTCGATACGCCGGGCCACCAGGATTTCAGCGAAGACACCTATCGCATCCTGACCGCCGTCGATTCCGCCGTCATGGTGATCGACGCGGCCAAGGGTATCGAAGCGCAAACGCTGAAGCTGTTCGAAATCTGCCGCTTGCGCGACGTACCGATCCTGACCTTCGTCAACAAGATCGACCGCGAAGGCCAAGATCCATTCGAACTGCTGGACGAGATCGGCAGCAAGCTCGCCCTCGACGTGTCGCCGGTGCTGTGGCCGGCTGGCATGGGCGGATTGTTCCGCGGCAGCTACGATCTGTTGCAACACCGCTTCTACAAGCCGGGCGCCAACGGCGTCTTCGCGAGCGAAGAACAGCTAAAAGGCTTCGACGATCCGCGTTTGCCCGAATTGATCGGCGATGTGCGCTTGTCGGAATTCCACGATCAGGCGGAATTGGCGCTCGCGGGCTATCCGGCCCTCGATATCGAATCCTATCGTGCGGGGCATCTGACCCCGGTGCTGTTCGGCAGCGCCTTGAAGGATTTCGGCGTTGCGCAGTTGCTCGACCGCGTCGCGAACTGGGCGCCGAGCCCGCGCCCGCAACCCGCCGTGCCCGCCGCCGTGATGCCCGACGAGGATCACGTCTCCGGCTTCGTGTTCAAGGTCCAAGCGAATACCGACCCGAACCATCGCGACCGCGTGGCGTTCATGCGCGTGTGCTCGGGCCGTTTGAAGCGCGGCATGAAACTGAAACATCCGCGCAGCGGCAAGGCGATCTCCGTCGCCAGCCCGATCTTCTTCTTCGCGCAGGAGCGCGAAGTCGCGGACGAAGCCTGGCCCGGCGATATCGTCGGCATTCCCAATCACGGCACGCTGCGCGTGGGCGATACGCTGACCGAAGGCAAGTCGCTGCGCTTCACCGGCCTGCCCAGCTTCGCGCCCGAAATCCTGCGCCGCGTGCGGCTCGACGATCCGATTCGGGCGAAGCAAATGCGCAAGGCGCTCGAGGATCTCGCCGAAGAAGGTGTGACGCGCCTATTCCGCCCGATCATGGGCGCGGATTGGATCGTGGGCGTCGTCGGCCAGCTTCAGCTCGACGTGCTGACGTCGCGCCTCAAGAACGAATACGGCGTGGCGATCCATTTCGAACAAGCGCCGTTCGAAACCGCGCGCTGGATCTCGTCGGACGACCCGGTCAAGCTGAAGGCGTTCATCGACGGCAACCGCTTCGCGGTGGCGGAAGACAACGACGAGGCGCCGGTCTTCATGGCGCGCAATTCGTGGGATCTTTCGCGCACGACGACCGACTGGCCGGCGATCCGTTTCAGTTCCACGCACGAGCGCGCGTAAAGCGCCTATTCGGCGGCGGCGTAGTCGTCGAGCACGGCGAAGATCGCGCCGTCGATCAGCGCATCGGGCGTCGCCGGCTTGCCCGATGCGCGCAACGCGCCGATTTGCGCCGGGAAATACTGGCTAACCAGCGTTTCGGGGATCGTCGCCGCGCGCAGCCGTGTCAGCATATCGCCGACCGCCTTCTCCGCCGCCGGCGTCTGCCAGTAATAGCGGATACGGTCGCTATAGCTGAAATGCCGATCGATGCGCTGCTTGGCGGCGTCGCCGTGGCAATGGCCGCGCCAATAGCCCGGCTGCGCTTGCATGATCGCTTCCATCGCATCGGGCAAGGATGCGCCCGGGCGATCGCGATGCAGGATCGCGTCGATGGCATCGAGCGCGTAAAGTGCTTCGCGCAGCGCGAAGGTCAGGCCCGGCCCGACTTTCAGCAGCGCGAAGCCGTCGTGCACCAAATTTTTGAGTGCGGCGCGCGTTTGGTAATCGGTCGAATGCGCTTCGAACACCAAACGCGGATGCCGATCGAGCACGGCGCGCAAATGCCGCGCCTTCGCGGGATCGTAGGCGACGACGTTCTCGATACCGAACTCCACACCGGGCTGCACGACGATGCCGATCGCGCGTTCGAACGCGCCGCGCAACCCCGCCTTGGCGAACGCGGCTTCGTGCGCGGCGATCGTGCCTTCGGCCGCCGCGGCCGACGTCGGCGTCAACGTATCGATGCGTTCGCGCGCCCCGCCTGGCGGCGGCACTTCCGTGCCGATGACATAGACCGGTGCGGGCAATCCGTTCCCATGCGCGGCTTCCTCCGCCACGGCGGCGAGGCTGGCCGCCCGCGCGGCGATGGTCGCTTCGGGCACCGCTTCGCCGTCATCGGCGCACGCCATGCTGGCATCGAGATGGATCTTGCGGAAGCCGGCGGCGGCATAGGCCGCGACCATCGCGCGCGCTTTATCCATCGCCGCTTCGGCCGGCAGCTTGGTCCACGGGTTCGGGCCCAGATGATCGCCGCCGAGAATCAAGTGATCGGCGGGGAGCCCGCATTCGGCCGCCAACGCCTCCGCCCGCGCGCGAAACGCGGCGGGCGTGAGGCCCGTGTAGCCGCCGTCTTGGTTCACCTGATTACAGGTCGCTTCCACCAGAACGGGCTTGGACTTTGCCGCGCCATGGCGGAACGCCGCCGCAAGCACCTTCGAATGCGCCGAACAAACCGACGTCAAACCTTTGGATTTAATGGATTTTCGGGCTTCGGCGAGAGCCATCAGGACATCGGACATAGCGGTCGGGCTTTCCAAACTTGGCGCGAAATCGACGTTTCGCCCCCTATTTCGATCATGTTGTCACGCGATTTTCATCAAAATAATTCATAAACGATCATTAAGGTGATTGACCGTGATCAAATCTTCGATCACGCTTCACAAAACTGAAACTTTAGCCGCCGTCCCGCAAGCGCCATGCAGCCAGACCGCGATACCGTGATCCGCCAGCACCTTTATACGAAGGGCCAGGCGTCGATTCAGGAACTCGCGGAGGTGGCGCAAGCCTCGCTTGCCACGATCCGCCGCGATCTCCTGCGCCTGGAAGACAAAGGCATGGTCGAGCGCACGCATGGCGGGGCGCGCATCGCGGGCAAGGTCGGGCTGGAAGTCGCGTTCGAAGCGCGCGAGTTGCAGAACATCGCAGCGAAGAAGGCCATCGCCCAAGCCGCCTACTCCCGTCTGCAACCGGGTACGAGCGTCATGCTCGACGCCGGATCGACCGTGCTGCAACTCGCGCGGTTGCTGCGCGTCGCCCCGCTGCCGTTGACCGTGTTCACGAATAGCCTGGTCGTCGTGCAGACGCTGAACGGCGTCGAAGATTTGCGGCTGACGCTGCTGGGCGGTCAAGTAAGGCCGGAGAATCATTCGGTCGTCGGGCCGATCGCCGAAGCGACGATCGATCGTTTGTGGTTCGATCAGTTGTTCCTGGGTGCGAGCGCCGTGCAGGACGACGGCACGCTGTCCACGCCCGACGCGGCGGAAGCCAGCATCAATTTGCGCATGCTTCAGCGCGCCACGCGGCGCTGCATCCTGGCCGACGCGACCAAGTTCGGCCAGACCGCGACCTATGGCGTCGCGAAGCTCGAAGCCGCGACGGACGTGATTTCCGATTCGGGCCTCGACGCGCGCTGGCGCGCGCGCCTGGCCGATTGCGGGCTGGACGTGACGATCGCCGATGCGCCGGCCGACGAGACTGCGCATGCTTAGTCGCGACGAAGAATTGGTGCTGGGGATCGACGGCGGCGGCACCAAGTCGCTGCTGGCGGCAGTCACACGCCAAGGTTCGGTCACGGCGCTGCTGCGCGGCCCCGGCGTCAACCCGTTCGACGGCACCGATTGGCGCGAAGCCCTGGGCGAAATCCTGACGCGCGCATCGAGCTTGCGCCCGGTCGCCGTCGCCGCCGGCCTGCCCGCCTATGGCGAGCATGCGGCGTTGAATGCGAAGCAGGAAGCCGCGATCACGCAAGCCTTCGCCTGCCCGGCGAAAGTGCATAACGACGTGCAAATGGCCTATGACGGCGCACTCGGCGAGCGGCCGGGCACGCTGGTGCTGTCGGGCACGGGCTCGATGGCTTGGGCGCAGAATGGTGCCGAAATCGTGCGCGTCGGCGGCTGGGGCCACGGCTTCGGCGACGAAGGCAGCGCCTATTGGATCGGCTGGCGCGCCGTGACGCTGTTGAGTCACGCCCTCGACGGGCGGCTGGACGCGCCCGATTTCGCGCGCGCGATGCTGAATCGGATCGGCATCGCCGATCGCCGCGATCCCGACAAGGCGCTGACGGAGTGGTTCTACGCCCTGCCCCATCCGCGCCCGACGATCGCCGCACTGGCGCAAGGGATCGACGCGATTGCCGCGTCGGGCGACGCGACGGCGTTGCGCATCTTCGAGGAAGCCGCCGACGAGCTGGCCGCCCATGTGCGCACGGCGCGCCAACGCTGCCCGCAGGCCGGCGACGCCTGGAGCTATGCCGGCGGCAGCTTCGCTTCGCCCGCGTTGAAGGCGGCGATGGCCGCGCGCTTGGGCGCGCCCGTCGTCCCCGCCTTGCCGCCGATCGGCGGTGCCTTGTGGCGTGCGGCCAAAATGGCGAGCTGGCCGGTCGATGCCGCGTGGATCGCAAGGCTCGCCGCCTCGCTCGCCAATTTCAAACCCGCTTCGATCAATTTTCACGCCGTCGACGAAAGATGAGAACGACCATGAACGCCACCGAACGCGTCATCCGCGAGCAATTCGATTTCTGGCGCCGCGCGCCCAAGGCGGCTTTTACCGCCGAAGCCGGGAAATCCTATGCGGTCGTCGGTTGCGGCACGTCGGTCCATGTGTCGAAAACCGTCGCCGCCATTATGTGCCATCAAGGTTTTGACGCCCGCCCCGTCACCGGCAACGAATGGACGCGCCGCCCGCACGACGCCATGGCCGCGTCGATCAAGCCCGACGTGCTGGCGTTTTCGCGCAGCGGCGAGTCGAGCGAACTCGTGCGCGCGGCCATCGCCAGCCGCAAGGCGGGCCTGCACGTCACCGGCTTCACCTGCACGATCGATAGTTCGCTGGCGCGGGAGTCGAGCCGCTTCGTCCATGCCCAAACGCATGCCGAGGAGGATATCGTCATGACCAGTGCGGCGAGCCTGCTGCTGCTGATGGGCATGCGCTTCGCCGGCCTCGATTTCGATATCGACGCGGCGGCGAAGGCGGCCGAGGCGACGATGAAGGCGTTCGACGCCAAGCTCGGCAAGGCGCTCGACGGACGCTCGCACTACGTGTTCCTTGGCGGCGGCCCGCTTTACGGCATCGCCTGCGAGGCGGGTTTGAAGCTCCAGGAGATGAGTTTGAGCCAGACCGAGGCGCATCATCCGCTGGAATATCGCCACGGCCCCGTCAGCTTGATCGACAAATCCTCGTTCGTCGTGATGCTCTATCATCCCGACACGCTGGCCGAGGAATCGCTGTTGACCGAGGAATTGCGCGCCAAGGGCGCCTTCGTCGTCGGCTTCGGCGGCCCGGGCGATTTGTCGTTCGATCTTCCCGCCGATGCGCTGACGCGGGGGCTGATCGTTTTGCCCGCACTGCAAATCCTCGGCGAACGCCGCGCCCAAGCGCGCGGCATCGATTCCGCCGTGCCCCGCCATCTCACCAAGGTCGTGCGTACGGCCTGAACTTCCGACCACCCCAAGTAACGACAACGCCCAAAAAAGAGGAGAACAGTATGAAGGCAATTCGACTGTCCGGCACGCTCGTCGCCGGCGCCATCGCGTTCGCGGCGTTCGCCGCGTCCGCGCAAACCAAGGAAGTCGTCATCTACACCGCCGCCCCGGGCGCGGTCGTCGATGCGCTGACCGATCGCTACGCCAAGGAAACCGGCGTCAAGGTTCAGGTCGTGAAAGCGGGGTCGGGCGATCTGATCCGTCGCGTGCGCGCGGAAGCCGCCGCACCCAAGGCCGACGTGATCTGGAGCGTGGGCGGCGAGCAGCTCGAATCCAACAAGGACCTGCTGGCGGAATTCACGACTGCCGAGGACGCGGCGATCCTGCCCGCCTACAAGATCAGCAAGGCATGGTCGCCCTATAGCGGCATTCTCGCGGTCTTTTCGGTCAACACCAAGCTGCTGAAGCCCGAGCAATATCCGAAGTCGTGGAAGGACCTCGCCGATCCGCGCTGGAAGGGCAAGATCACCTCGGCCCGCGCCGACGCTTCCGGTTCGGCCTTCCAGCAATACGCGACGGTGCTGACGATCTACGGCAACGAAGGCCCGGCGATCTACAAGGCGATCCTCGACAACATCAACTTCGCCACCAGCTCGGGCGTCGTCAACCGCCTGGTCAACGACGGCGAAGCCGCCGTCGGCATCACGCTGGAAGACGACGCGATGCAGTACAAGAAGAACGGCGGCCCGATCGAGATCGTGATGCCCGGCGACGGCACGTCGACCGTGCCGGACGGCATGGCGCTGATCAAGGGCGCGCCCTCGCCGGAAGAAGGCAAGAAGTTCATGAACTGGGTTCTGTCGAAGCCGGTTCAGGACTATGTCGTCAAGGAAACCAACCGCCGTTCGGCGCGCATCGACACGCCCTTCCCGGGCACGCCGATCACCGCCATCAAGACGATCGACTACGACATTCTGAAGATCGCCGCCCAGCGCGACGAACTTCTGAAGCAGTGGCGCGCCATGGCGGTGGGCCGCTAAGCGCATCATGCGGATCGAAGCCTTCAGCGAAGCCAAGCGCGCCGACGCCCCCGACACCAACGAGGACGCGTTCCTGATTCTGCCGGGACGCGCCTATGCGGTGATGGACGGCGTCAGCGACCGGATCGGCAGCCGTTACGACGGCGTGCTCGCCGGACGCTACGCTTCGCAATTGCTGCGGCGGACCCTCGAGGCCTGGTTGACGGGCCCCGCGGCGAAGCTCGACGATCCGTGGGCGGCGGTCGAGATCGCGACCGCCGCGATCCGCGGCACGTATGACCGGCTCGGTTTGACCGACGCCGTGCGCGGCGATTGGAACCGGCAGATGGCTTCGACCCTCACGCTCGTCACGTTCGCCGGCGACACCGCATACGCGGTGCTCGTCGGCGATAGTGGCCTTCGCATCAACGGCAAGACCGTGTGGCGCGAAGACAAGGATATCGACACTATTTCCTCGATGCTGCGCCGTTTCGCGTGGCCGACGATCGCCGCGCGCGTCGCCAACCCCGACGAACGCGAGCGCCTGTCGCGAAAGGTTTCCTGGGGCGGCACACGCCATGCCGATGTCGAAGGCGTGATGACGCCGGCGGAGATGGCGGAAGTCGAAGCCAAGGCGCTCGAGTTCTGCCGCGCCGAACTTTCCCATGTGCCGCGCGCGGAAGCCGAGAAGATGGTCTTCGGCGGCATCGTCCACGGTCAAGGCGGCTTCCAGAACAACGACGACGCCGTTCTGGGCTACGCGTCGCTGAACGGTTTCGATATCCGCCGCGACAAAATCCGCATCGAAACCCTGCCCGCCGCCGATATCGAAACGCTGGAGCTTTACAGCGACGGCTATTTCGAACCCGGCGACGCGTTCGGCATCGATTCATGGGAAGCGAAGTTCCGCGAAATCGAACGCCGCGACCCGCACAAGATCACCGAAATTCTCGCCCCGCGCGGATCGCTCGCCGGTCTGTGGACCGACGACCGCACATATCTCGGGATCGTTCGATGACCGGGGCGACCGGCCCCGTTTTTGCCTACATTCCGGCGCCGATCCGGGCGCCCAACCGATAGAGTTCGAACCGCCATGACCGCACTCAGCCTCCGCGCGATCCACAAATCCTACGGCCCCGGCATCAAGGTCCTGGACGGCATCGATCTCGAACTCGTCTCGGGCGAGTTCTTCACCCTGCTCGGGCCCAGCGGCTGCGGCAAGACGACTTTGCTGCGCATCGTCGCGGGCTTCCATCAGCAGGATAGCGGCGAAGTGATCGCCGACGGCGTGAAGCTCGATCCGCTGCCGGCACACAAGCGCGACATCGGCATGGTGTTCCAGGATTACGCGATCTTCCCGCACCTTACTGTCGCGCAGAACGTCGCCTTCGGTTTGAAGGCGCGCAATCTGCCCGCGGACGAGATCGCCAAGCGCGTCGAGGAAAGTCTCAATACTGTGCGCCTCGCCGATTACGGCGACCGCTTGCCGTCGGCTTTGTCGGGCGGCCAGCAGCAGCGCGTGGGCCTCGCGCGCGCCATGACGATCCGCCCCAAGCTGTTGTTGATGGACGAACCCTTGTCCAATCTCGACGCCAAGCTGCGCGTCGAATTGCGCGAAGATATCCGCGAGATCCAGCAGCGCCTGGGCATCACCACGATTTACGTGACGCATGACCAGGAGGAAGCGCTCGCCGTTTCCGACCGCATTTGCGTGATGAATGCGGGCCGTGTGGAACAGCTCGGCACGCCCTACGACATCTATAACCATCCCAAACGCCGTTTCGCCTCCGCCTTCATCGGCACGATGAACTTCCTGTCGGCCGCGTTGACGCAAAGCGGCACGTTGCGCCTGGGCGGCAAGGAATGGACGCTGCCCGGCAAAGCCGCCGCCGGCCCCGTCGAACTCGCTTTCCGTCCCGAAGCGGTGCGCTTGCGCGCCGCAGGCACCACGGACGGAATCGCGCTTTCGGGTAAAATCCTCAAGACGACGTATCTCGGCCGTGAAGCGGTCCATACGGTCGAAACGCCCGAGGGCACGGTGCTCGTTCAGGTCGCCAGCCCCGCGCGCGGCGAGCTCGACAAGGCGACGCAAGCCGCCGAGCTTCACCTTCCCGTCGCAGATATCGTGCTGTTCCGCCCCGACGGTTCGCGCGTCGAGCTGACGCCATGAAGCGCCGAGATATCTGGACGCCGGTTCTGATCGCCGCTTGGGCGATCGTTCTCGGCCTGCTCGTCTGGCCGCTGGGAAAAATCCTGCTGTCGAGCTTCGTTGTCGACGGCGAGTACACCTTCGCCAATTACCGGCTTATTTTCTCCGAGCCGCGCTTCCTCAACACGATCGGCAACACGTTCCTGGTCGGCTTCGGCGGCATGATCGGCGCGCTGATCCTGGGCGTCGGTCTCGCCTTCGTCGTGTCGCGTTTCGAAATCCGCGGCCGGACCGCGATCGAAGTGCTGGCGCTGATCGCGATGGTCTCGCCGCCCTTCATCGGCGCCTATTCCTGGATCGTATTGTTCGGCGCCAATGGCTTGGTGCGCACGTCGCTCGCCAGCATCGGCATCGACATTCCGCCGATCTACGGCACGCCGGGCGTGATCATGGTCTTCGCGCTCAAGTTCTTCCCGCAGGTCTTCCTGATCACGGCGGGCGCCTTCGCCGCCGTCAGCCGGTCGCTGGAGGAAGCGGCGGAAAGCCTTGGCGTGTCGCCCACGCGCCGCCTGTTCACGATCACGCTGCCGCTGATCATGCCGGCGATCACGGCGAGCGGCCTGCTCGCCTTCGTCATGTCGATCGCCGATTTCGGTACGCCGCAGATCATCGGGCGCGGCCTTCAGGTGCTGGCGACCCAGGCCTATATTCTGTATTCGGCCGATCTCGGCTCGAACCAAGGCCTCGCCTCGGCGATCAGCTTGATCCTCGTCGGCATCTCGATGGTGTTCGTGCTGTTGCAGCGCTGGATGATGCGCCGCGACATCTATCACAACAGCGGCATGAAACGCGCCGAACGCCGCCCGATCGCGGGGCTCAAGAGCCTCTATCTGCACATGGCCGCCTATGGCCTTGTGCTGCTCGGCTCGATCCCCACGATCACGGTGATCTATTATTCGTTCCGCCGCACGCGCGGGCCGGTGTTCCAGGACGGGTTCGGGCTGCAAAGCTACGAGCGCGTGCTGCAGCGCCTCTCCGATCCCATCGTCAACACCCTGATCTATTCGGCGATCGCCGTCGTCGCGATCGTGGTCGTCGGCACGCTGCTCGGCTATCTCATCACGCGCCGCCGGTCGCTGGCGACCGGGGCGCTGGATGGAATTCTGACCGTGCCTTACGTCGTGCCCGGCGTCGTCATGGGTATCGCCTACGCCGCCGCGTTCAACGTGGCGCCGCTGGTGCTGACGGGAACGGGCGCCATCATCATCCTGGCGATCTTCATCCGCCGCCTGCCCTATACGGTCAGTTCGGTCGGGGCGGCATTGCGCCAAATCAGCCCCAATCTCGAGCAGGCGGCGATGAGCCTGGGCGTGCCGCCGGGCCGCGCCTTCCTGAAGGTGACGGCCCCGCTGCTGATCCCGGGCATCGTCGCGGGTGCGATGATGAGCCTCGTCACCGCGATGAACGAACTCTCGTCGTCGCTGGTGCTCTATATCGGGCGCACGATCACCATGCCGGTGCGCATCTATATCGCCGTGATCGACGGCGAATACGGCATCGCGGCGGCGCTATCGACCATCCTGCTGGCGATGACGATCGTCGCGATCCTGGCGATGTCCTACGCGGCGAAACGCCAGTATAAAAGCTGACGATGATGCGCCTTCCGCTCGACGCCGCAAGCTGGTGGCTCGCCCCGCGCCGTCTGTTCGACGGCGCGGCGTTTCGCGACGGCATGGCGTTGCGCATCGACAACGGCAAGATCGCGGCGATCGGCCCCGTAACCGGCGATGCGCCCGTCGTCACGAGCGACTTTATCGCCGCCCCCGGCTATGTCGATCTGCAAGTGAATGGCGGCGGTGGCGCGTTGTTCAACAACGCGCCGTCGGTGGAAACGCTGGCGACCATCGGCGCCGCCCATCGCGCGCGGGGCACCACGTCGTGGCTCGCGACCTTCATCACCGATGCGCCCGACCGGCTCGACCAAGCGGTCGACGCGGTGATCGCCAACGCCGGGGCGAATGGCGTTGCGGGTATTCATATCGAAGGCCCGCATCTCGCCCCCGAACGGCGCGGTACGCATGCCGCGCAATACTTACGCCCCTTCGACGACCGCACGCTGGCGAGCGTGAAGCGCCTGCGCGACGCCGGCATCCCGACGATGCTGACCTTGGCGCCCGAACGCGTCGAAGCCGGCACGATCCGCAAGCTGACCGAAATGGGCGTGGTCGTTTCGGCCGGGCATACGGCGGCGAACGCCGCGCAGATTGGCGCAGCACTGGACGAAGGCTTGCGCTGCTTCACCCATCTGCACAACGCGATGACGCCGATGAATTCGCGCGAGCCCGGTGTTGTCGGCGCGGCGTTGGACAGCGGCGCCTATTGCGGCCTGATCGCCGATTTGCACCACGTCTCGGCGACGACCTTGCGCGTCAGCCTGCGTGCGCGGCCCAAACCCGGCCTTATGTTCCTCGTCTCCGACGCCATGTCGACGGTCGGCGGCCCCGATTTCTTCGACCTCTACGGCCAGCGCATCGAAGTGCGCGACGGAAGGCTGGTCAATGCCGAGGGCTCGCTCGCGGGCGCACATCTCGACATGGCGACGGCGGTGCGCAATGTCGTTGCGAAACTCGGTGAACCCGCCGAACACGCATTCTCGATGGCGACGTCGATCCCGGCGGCGGCGATGCGCCTCGACGGCAAGATCGGCGCCTTCGTGCCCGGTGCCAAAGCCGATATCGTGCTGCTCGACGACGCGCTGAAAATCCGCGACGTGGTTGTCTGACGCCCCTTACGGCTTCGGGCCGTTCGCGATCCAGTGCGCGGCGATATCGCGGCGCCGCGCGACCCAGACGCGGTCTTTCAACGCCACGAGATCGTCGAGGAACTTGTCGAGCGCCCAGAACCGCGCCGGGCGGCCGATGATGCGCAAATGCAAGCCGACATTCAGCAATCGCGTTTCGCCCTCGTCGCATTCGGCGAGCAGCGTTTCCAGCGCGCGGCGCAGATAGGATAGGAACTCGTCCGCCGTGCGGAAGCCCGTCGGGTGATAGAACTTCATGTCGTTGGTGTCGAACGCGTAGGGCACGACCAGAATGGGCGTGGGCCCGCTCGCCTTGTCCCAATAGGGCAAATCGTCGTCGAGCGCGTTCGAATCGTAGAGAAAGCCTTCCTCGGCCAGCAAACGGCGCGTGAACGCGCTCTGGCTCGACCGGCACATGAAGCCGACCGGTGTCTCGCCGGTCACCGATGCGATCTTGTCGCGCGCATGGCGGATCAGTTTGCGCTCGGCCTCCGCGTCGTCGAAATCGAAATGCGCCGCCCAGCGCCAGCCATGCAATGCCGCCTCGTGGCCCGCATCGATGCTCGCCTTCGCGAATTCCGGCAAGCGTTCGACCGCGCGGCCGCACATCATGAACGTTGTCGCGATCTTGCGCTTCTCGAACGCACGCAGGAAACGCGGCAAGGCCGCGCGCATGCCATAGCCGAAGACTTCCTCCAGCGTCAGGTCGCGCTTGCCCGGCGGGACGATACTTTGCACCTCGCCGAAGACTTCGTTCTTCGGATCGCCGTCGCCGACCGCGAATTCGGCGCCTTCCTCGAAATTGACGTTCAGCGACACCGCCAAGCGCGCGCCATTGGGCCAAACGATCTTCGGCTTGTCGAAGCCATAGCCCCGCAAGTCACGAACGCGTCCGCTCATCAGACCAATGCACCCAAACGTGCGCAGGCCGCGAGATGGCCTTGCGCGACGGGGGCGAGTGCGGGAATGCCCGTCTTGCATTCCGGCGCCACATGCTTGCAGCGCGGCGAGAAAGCACAATCGACCGGGGCTGTCGCCAAATTCGGCGGCGCGCCGGGAATAGCCTCGAGGCGCTTGCCGCGCATCGAGCCGTGCACGGTCGAGGACAGCAGCCCTTGCGTATAGGGATGCGAGGGCGACCGGATCACGTCGCGCACCGTACCACTCTCGATCACGCGACCGGCATACATGACCGCGATCTTGTCGGAGACTTCGACCGCCACGCCCATATCGTGGGTCACGAAGATGACGCCCATCCCCATCTCGCGCTGCAACTCGCGCAGCAACAGCAGAATCTGGATCTGCACCGTCGCGTCGAGCGCCGTGGTCGGCTCGTCGGCCAGCAGCAGCTTGGGCTTGCACGCCAACGCGAGCGCGATCATCGCGCGCTGGCGCATGCCGCCCGACATTTCATGGGGGTACGCTTCCAAACGCCGCTTGGCCGACGGAATACGCACGCGGTCGAGCATTTCGAGCGCGCGCGCCATGCCCGCCGCCTTGTTCACCTTTTCATGACGCATCACCGCCTCGGCGATCTGTTCGCCGACGGTGAATACCGGATCGAAAGCGAGCATCGGCTCCTGGAAGATCATCGACACGACGCTGCCGCGATAATCGCGCGTCGCCGCCTCGTCCATCGCCATCACGTCGTGGCCGGCGACTTCGATCTTGCCGGTGATGTGGCTGCGCTTGGGCGGCAACAGGCGCAGCAATGCGCGCAACGTCACCGACTTGCCCGAACCGGATTCGCCCAGCAGCCCCATCACCTCGCCTTGCGCCAGCGTCAGGTCGACGCCGTTGACGGCGTGGACCGTGCGATCGGCGCTACGGAACAACACGCGCAGATCGCGCATCGTGACGAGATCGCCGCTCATGCTTTTGGCGCCATCCGCGACCATGGTGTTTCCCTTTCGTAAGCGGCACCCAGCGCGAACAATGTCGCTTCGGCGAAGGGGCGCCCGGCCAATTGAAAGCCGAGTGGCAGGCCGGCCTTGTCGAAGCCGCAAGGCACCGACAATGACGGCAGGCCCAGCACGTTGAACGGCCGGCAGAGCCGCGTGAGGGCCGCCAGCAACGGCCCCATCGCCGGGCCGCCGCCGACATCGGTTTCCGCGATCGTCGGCACGGGCCGGTCGCTGACCGGGCAGAGCAGCGCGTCGCATTGGCCGAAAACGTCGGCGACGAAGCCGGGAATCGCGGCGGCGCGGTTGCGCAACGCGTCGAGATAGGCGACCGCCGGAATGGCGAGACCGGTCGACAGGCGCGCGCGCACCTGTTCGGAGTATTTCTCGGGCATATCGGCGAGCCAGGCGCGATGCGCGCTGGCCGCTTCCGCCCCCGTGATCATCGTGCCCGCAGAGTTGATCGCGTCGAGATCGGGCATCTTCACCGGTACGAGTTTGACGCCGAGCTTCTCGAAGATTTTCGCGGCCGCTTCGATCGACGCCGCGACTTGGCCGTCGATATTCTGATCGAAATAGCCTTGCGGCAGGCCAAGACGCATCCCCGCGACGGGCTTGCCGCACGCGGCTTCGTAATCCTCGACCGGTACGGACGCGGCGGTCGTGTCTTCGGGATCGGCGCCCGCGATGACGCCCAGAATGCGCGCCGCGTCGGTCACGCTGCGCGTCAACGGCCCGACCGTATCCATCGACCACGAGAGCGGCATCGCCCCCGCCTTGCTGACGCGGCCCCAAGTCGGCTTGATCCCGACGAGGCCGTTGCAGAACGACGGCATGCGGATCGAGCCGCCGGTATCGGACCCCAGCGCGCCATAGACGATGCGCGCCGCGACCGAAGCGCCCGAGCCCGACGACGAGCCGCCGGTCATATGCGCCGTATTCCACGGATTGCGGCAATGGCCGTAATGGTAATTGTGACCCGTCGGACCGAAGGCGAATTCGGCCATGTTGAGCGTGCCGAGATCGATCGCCCCGGCGTCATCGAGCCGGACAACCGCCGTCGCCGTCGTTTCGGCTTTCCACTCGCGGCGGATGGCCGAGCCGCAGCTCGCGATCCGGCCTTTCCGGTAATACATGTCCTTATGCGCGAGCGGCACGCCGTGAAGTTTTCCCTTCACGGGCGACGCATCGGCGCGCTTGGCGGCATCAAGGGCGACTTCTTCCCCCAGCGCGATAAAGGCGTTGATCTTCGGTTGCCACGCCTTGGCGCGTGCGATCGCCGCTTGGGTCAGCTCGAGCGCGGAAATCTTCTTGGCCGCAACGGCGTCCGCCGCCTCGACCAGAGTCCAGCTCGCCGGATCGCTCATCGCGCCCGGCCCTTATCGAGCGCGGCGGCGTAATGCGCGGGCTCGATGTCGAAATCGACACGGAACGTCGCGATCTTGGCGAGCGGTGCGGCCAGCGATTTGGCGGCCGCTTCCGCCTGTTCCGGCGGCAAGGCGACGCCCAACGCCTTCGCGGCGGCGGCGATGGATTGCGGGTCGAGACTCATGAAGCACTCCCGGCTTTGGAATGGCCCGATGATGAATCGGCCATATGGCACGCCACGCGATGGCCGGGATCGGCCAAGGTGGGCGTGAGCGCGGGTATTTTGGCGCCACAAACGTCTTCCGCAAAGGGGCAGCGCGTATGGAAACGGCAGCCCGACGGCGGATTGATGGGGTTGGGGGGATCGCCGGCGATCGGCGCTTCCTGGGTGCGATGGTCCGGGTCCATCGACGGCATCGCGGAGAGCAACGCACGCGTATAGGGATGACGCGGATTGTCGTAAAGCTCCTCGACCGGCCCGATCTCGGCCACACGGCCGAGATACATGACCATCACCCGATCGGCCATGTAGCGCACGACGTTCAGATCATGGCTGATGAACACATAGGTGAGGCCGAACTCGGCCTTCAGGTCCTGCAGCAAGTTCAGCACCTGCGCTTCAACCGATTTGTCGAGCGCCGAGACGGACTCGTCGAGCAGCACGAGGCGCGGTGCGAGCGCCAACGCCCGCGCGATATTCACGCGCTGACGCTGGCCGCCGGAAAGCTCGTGCGGATAACGCCGGCCGAACAGATTGGGATCGAGCCCGACCTTGCCGAGCAGATCGCGCGCCCGGCCGCGCGCCTCGCCATCCGGCACGCCATGCACCTTCGGGCCGAAAGCGATCGAATCCTCGATCGTCAAACGCGGATTGAGCGACGCGAAGGAATCCTGGAACACCATCTGCACTTGGCGGCGCAGTTCGGTCAGCGTGATTCCGCCATCGACGGCACCCAGCGCCTGCCCGTCGAACAAGACTTCGCCCGAGTCAGGCTCGATCAGCCGGATCAGCAGGCGCGCGGTCGTCGACTTGCCGCAGCCGGACTCGCCGACGATGCCCAGCGTCTCACCCTTCGCGACGTCGAAATCCACGCCGTCGACGGCTTGCACGAGGCCCGTGGTGCGGCCCAACAAGCCGCCGCGGATCGGGAAATGCTTGACCAGATTCTTGACCGTTAGCAGCGGCTGCGCCGGGCCGCCGAGATCCTCGGAAACTTCGATGCTCATCATCAGACCTTCACGTCCATCGCCGAGCGCAACGCGTCGGAGAACAGGTTGAAGCAGATCGACACCGCGAAGATCATCGCCCCCGGCAAGGCGGCGACATAAGGCTGGGAATAGATCGCCGTACGCAGCGTATTCAGCATCAAGCCCCACTCGGCTTCCGGCGGTTTGACGCCCAAGCCCAGGAACGACAAGCCCGCCGCCAGGATCATCGACACGGAAACGAGCGATGTCGCGTAGACGAAGACCGGTCCCATCACGTTGCCGAGCACATGGACGCGGATGATCGTCAACGCGCTTGCCCCGGAGGCGCGCGCCGCATCGACGAAATCGAGCGACCGGGTCTGCGTCGTCACACTTTCCGCCACGCGCGCGAGCGGCGGTACGAAGACGACGGTCAGCGAAATGATCGAGTTGAGGATGCCGGCCCCCAGCGCGCCGGAAATCGCGATCGCCAGCAGCACCGACGGGAAGGCGTAGAACACGTCGATCGTGCGCATGATCGCCATGTTCGTTTTACCGCCGACGAAACCGGCGATCACGCCGAGCGCCGTGCCGATCACGAAAGCGTTGAGCACCGGAACGATGCCGATGAACAACGACAAGCGCCCGCCATAGAGCAGACGGGTCAGCATATCGCGGCCAAGCTCGTCGGTGCCGAGCGGATAGCCCGGCGTGCCGATCGGCCGCAGGCGGCGCAGCATCGCGCCGCGATACGGATCTTGCGGCGCGATATAGGGCGCGAAGATCGCGGCGAGCACGATCAACAGCAATATGGCGAGGCAAATCATCGCCAGTTTGTTGCGCATCAAGCGATGCAGCACGCCCGACCAATAGCCGCGCGAGGCGGTGGCGGGCGCCGTTTGCTTTTGCGCCTTGTCGGCGGTCGCGGCGGCGGCGGTCATGCGCGTTTGATCCGGGGGTCGAGCCAGGTCTGGAGAATGTCGACCAGCAGGTTGAGCGTGACGAAGAACATCGCCAGCACCAGGATCGTGCCCTGGAGCAGCGGCAAGTCGCGCTGAAAGATCGCGTTCCCGAGGAGGAAGCCCGTCCCCGGCCACGCGAACACGGTTTCGATCAGGATCGAACCGCCGAGCAGATAGCCGAGCTGTAAGCCCATCACCGCAAGCCCGGTCGGGGCCGCGTTCTTCACGACATGGAGCAGCACGCCGCGATCGGTCAGGCCCTTGGCCTTCAGCGCGTCGACGAATTCTTGGCTGAGGATATCGGCGACGAGGGCGCGCACCGATCGCGCGACGATGCCCAGCGGAATGACCGACATCGTCACCGCCGGCAGAATCAGAAAGCGGATATGCGCCCAATCCCACGCCCAATCGGCCGAGCCGCCCGGCCCCGCCCCGGTCGCGGGCAGCCAGTTGAGCTGCACCGAGAACACGATCACCAGCACCATGCCCATCCAGTAATGGGGCAGCGAGACGCCGACGATCGACAAGCCCGAGGCGACGCGGTCGATCCAAGTGTCGCGCCAGTAGCCGGCGACGAAGCCGAACAAGCCGCCCAAGATGAAGCCGATCAACGCCGCCAGAACGGCGAGCATGAATGTGTTGCCGAGGGCGCGCCAAACTTCGCTTGCGACCGGCCGGCCCGTGGCGAGCGAAACACCCAGATCGCCGCCCAAAGCGCGCGTGATCCACAGCGCGAATTGCACCGGCAGCGGCTTATCGAAGCCGTAGGCCACGCGCATCTGGTTTTGCAGTTCGAGCGAGGCATCGGCCGGCAGAACCGCGACCAGCGGATCGCCGGGGGCGATATGCACCATCAGGAAACAGACGAGACTGACGCCGAGCGCGATCGGCACAGCATAGATCAGGCGCTTCAGCAGATATTGCAGCATCGAGCCTCCGGCGGCGTTCCGTGATGGAACTGCAAGGCAAGCGCCACCGGCCGAATCTCAGTTCGCGACGCTTCCTTGCACACGGGCGAGCATGCGCGCCAGCCGCGAGCCTTATTTTTAAGCAACACCCATTCGGGTTTGGCGCTGATCGACGAAATTGCGCCCGCGCCGGCAACGGGCATGAAATTTGAAAGATAGCCGCAATCGATCAACCCAGGGGGGTCTATGCTCCACTCGAAACTCTTCGCGACCGCCGGCCTGGCGCTCGCACTCTCGACCGGCATCGCGGCGACGCCCGGTATCTCGCTCGCGCAAGGCACGCTGCGCATCGGCATGACCGCATCGGATATCCCGCTGACGACCGGCCAGCCAGACCAAGGCGGCGAAGGCCAGCGCTTCACCGGCTACACGATCTACGATTCGCTGATCAACTGGGATCTGACCAGCGCCGACAAGCCCTCCGATCTCGTTCCCGGCCTCGCCACGTCTTGGGCGGTCGATGCGACCGACAAGAACAAGTGGATTTTCAAGATCCGCGAAGGCGTGAAGTTCCACGACGGATCGACCTTCGACGCCGAAGCCGCGGTCTGGAATTTCGAGAAGCTGCTGAACCAGCAGGCCCCGCAATTCGATCCGCGCCAATCGGCGCAAGGCCGCACGCGTATTCCGGCGGTCGCATCCTATAAGGCGGTCGACAAATACACGCTCGAGATCATGACGAAGTCGCCCGACGCGACCCTGCCCTACCAGCTCGCTTGGATCATGCATTCGAGCCCGGCGCAGTGGGAGAAGGTCGGCAAGTCGTGGGAGAATTTCGCCAAGACGCCGTCGGGTACGGGTCCTTGGAAGCTGACCAATTTCGTGCCGCGCGAGCGCGCCGAAATGGTGCCGAACGCCGAGTACTGGGACAAGACGCGCGTGCCCAAGCTCGAGAAGCTGATCTTGATCCCGCTGCCCGAAGCTTCGGCCCGTACGGCCGCGTTGCGGTCGGGTCAGGTCGACTGGATCGAAGCGCCCGCACCCGATGCGATTCCGTCGCTGAAATCGGCGGGCTTCGCGATCGTCACCAATGCCTATCCGCATAACTGGACGTGGCATCTGAGCCGCGTCGAAGGCAGCCCGTGGAACGATATCCGCGTGCGCAAGGCCGCGAACCTCGCGGTCGACCGCGACGGCATCAAGGAACTGCTCAGCGGCATGGCGATCCCGGCGCAAGGCTTCTTCCCGCCCGGCCATCAATGGTTCGGCGAGCCGAAGTTCAAGCTGAAGCACGACATCGCCGAAGCGCGCAAGCTGATGACCGAGGCCGGCTTCTCGGCGTCGAATCCGTTGACGACGAAGATCCTGATCGCGCCGTCGGGCTCGGGCCAGATGCAGCCCTTGCCGATGAACGAAGCGGTGCAACAAGGCCTCGCCGAAGCGTGGATCAAGGTCGATTTCGAAGTCGTCGACTGGAACACGCTGATCAATATCTGGCGGGCGGGCGCCAAGCACGAGACATCGCGCGGCGCCACCGGGATGAACTACACCTATTTCATCCAGGATCCGTTCACCGGCTTCATCCGCCACCTGCAAGGCAATCTCGCCCCGCCGGCCGGCACCAATTGGGGCTTCTACAGCGACCCCGACATGGACAAGCTGTTCGACGAAGTGCGCAACACCTTCGACAAGGACGGCCAAACCGCCGTCCTCAAGAAGATCCACGAGAAATACGTCGACGAAGCGCTGTTCTTGATGGTCACGCACGACGTCAACCCGCGCGCGATGAGCGCGAAGGTGAAGGGCTTCGTGCAGGCCCAGAACTGGTTCCAGAACTTCTCGTCGATCACGATCACGCCGTAAAAAGGCGTCTTCGCTCGAAACGCCAAGGCCCGCATCTTGCGATGCGGGCCTTTTCGTTTAGTCCATACGCGGGACTATTTCTTCGTGATGTTCCAATAGACCGGGATCGCGGCGTTCAGAATACCGTCGACGCTGGTCCGCACCCCGCGCACGAGATGCAGCTGCGCCGCCGGCCAATACGGCACGGTTTCCACCGCGCGCAGCTGGATCCGCTTGGCGATCTCGACCTTCTTGGCGTGGTCGGGCTCGTTGGAGAACGCGGTGCGAAGCTTCTCGATCTCCTCGTCGCACGGCCAGCCGAACCAAGCGCGGTCGCAGTTCGACCGCAGGCCCAGATGTCCGGCCGGATCCATCATATCCGCCCCCGTCGGGCCCGACATGAACAGCGACCAACCGCCCTTCCCCGGCGGCTCCTTCGAGGCGCGCCGCCCGACGAGCGTGCCCCAATCCATCGCTTGCGCATCGACCTTCAAGCCGATTTCGCGCATCAACTGCGCGGCGACCAGGCTGAACGTGTTGGTCGGCCCGGATTCCGTGGCGTGCAGAATGACCACCGGCGTGCCGTCATAGCCGCTTTCGGCGATCAATTGCTTGGCCTTGCGGATATCCGGCTTCACCCAGCCCGCATCCGTGAAGTAAGGCGAGCTGCACATGAAGAAGGACGGACAATCCTTATAAAGCGCCGGATCGTTGACGAAGGCGCGCGCGAACGCCTCCTGATCGATCATGTAGCGGATCGCCTGTCGGATCTTCGGGTTGTCGAACGGCGGCTGGATCGTGTTCATGCGGAACACCATCTGCATGCCGAGCGAGTCTTGCGCGCGGGTGCGGATATTCGCGTCGTTCTTCAAAGCCGGCAGGAAATCCGGCGGCACTTCCTCGAGGATGTCGATCTCGCCCGCGCGCAGCGCGTTGATCGCCGCCTGCGCGTCGGGGATGTAGCGCCACTCGACGCGATCGACCTTGGCGAGCTTGGCGCCCGCAAGACCGCTGGCGGCGTCCGCGCGCGGCACGTAGTTCGGGTTCTTGACGTAGACGACCTTGGAACCCGGCACCCATTCGTCGCGCTTCATGATGAACGGTCCCGACCCCATCGGATCGGTGATCGCCGTATTGGCGGGTGTGGCCGCGATCGACGCGGGCATGATGAAGGGCACGTTCGAACTGGGCTTGCCCAACGCGTCGAGCACAAGGCCCCAAGGCTGCTTCAAGCGCAACACGACGGTCTTGCCGTCGGCCGCTTCCAGCTGCGCCGTCACGGCTTTGAGCTGCTGGCCGAGACCGTCGCGCTCCATCCACCGATTGAGCGACGCGACGACATCGGCCGAGGTCACGGCTTTGCCGTCGTGGAAGGCCAGCTTATCGCGCAACACGAAGCGATAGGTCAGCTTGTCGTCGCTGATCGTGAACGTATCGACCATCTGCGGCTTGACGTTCAAATTCTCGTCGAGCGCGAAGAGCGTGTCGTAGACCATGTAGCCGTGATTGCGGACCATATAGTCCGACGTGATCACGGGATCGATCTGCTTCAGATCGCCGAACGGCCGCACGCGCAGCACGGTCTCCGCTTGCGCGGCGTTCGCCGCCGCGAAGAGTGCCGCCGAACAGACGGCGAGCGTCAGTTTCCTTGTCCAACTCATCGGTTTCATCCTCCCTGATTGATCGTTGTCGTGTTGTGGCAGGCGACTTCGTGTCCGGGCGCGATCGCACGCATCGGCGGCGATTGCGTGGCGCAGATATCGCTGGCGAGCGGGCAGCGGGCGCGGAAGCGGCAGCCCGAGGGCAGCGCCGCCGCACTCGGCACCTCGCCCGTCAACGCCGCGCGCTTCTTGCGGAACAGGGGATGCGTCGCGGGGATCGAGGCGATCAAAGCGCGCGTATAAGGATGCGCCGGCGCTTCGAAAAGCTGGCGCGCGGGCGCACGCTCGACGATCGCGCCCAGATACATCACCGCGATCTCGTCCGCGATGTACCGCACGACAGCGAGATCGTGGGAAATGAACAGATACGCGACACCGGTTTCACGCTGCACGTCGCGCAGCAGATTGAGGATCTGAGCGCGGATCGACACATCCAGCGCCGCGACCGCCTCATCCGCGACGATCACGGCGGGCGACGACGCCAAAGCGCGCGCGATCCCCAGGCGCTGACGCTGTCCGCCCGAAAGATTGCGCGGCAAGCGGCTCATCATGCTCCGCGGCAGACCGACCTGATCGAAAAGCTGCTCGACGCGCCGCGCGCGCCCCGCGGGGTCGAGCATTTCGAAATTGACCAGCGGCTCCGCGACGATCTCGGCGGCCGTCATTCGCGCGTTGAGGCAGGCGGCGGGATCCTGGAAGACCATCTGCACGCGCTGACGGCGCGTGCGCAGTTCTTCGCCGCGCAGCTGCGTGAAATCCTCGCCTTCCAAGCGCACGCTGCCGGCACTCGGCGCCGTCAGACGCAGGATCATGCGGCCGATCGTCGTCTTGCCGCAGCCGCTTTCACCCACGACGCACAGCGTGCGTCCCTTCTGGATCGCGAAGCTGACATCGTCGACCGCACGGATCGTCCGTTTGGCGCCCAGGCCGAAAAACCCGCCGCCCAGCGTGAATGTTTTGGTAAGCCCCAGCGCTTCGAGAACGACGCTCATTTCCCCGCACTCCCGAAAGGCGGCGTGCGCCAGCATGCGGCGAAGTGCTCCGGCGCGCGGCGACGGAAATCGGGCAAGCGCGTTCCGCAATCCGGCAGCGCATAGGCGCAGCGCTCGGCGAAATCGCAGCCTTCGACAGCGCGGCCCGGTGCGGGCATGCCGCCCGGAATCTCGATCAAGCGGTCGCCTTCGGTGAAGCTTTGCAGATGGCGGATCGATTGGATCAACGCCGCCGTATAGGGATGCTCGGGCGCGTCGAACAACGTCGCGACCGGCGCTTGTTCGACCGCGCGGCCCGCGTAAAGCACGAGCACGCGATCGGCGATTTCCGCCACCACGCCCAGATCATGCGTGATCAGCAGCACGGCCGTGCCCAGTTCGCGGCGCAAATCGTCGATCAGGGACAGGACTTGGGCCTGGATCGTGACGTCCAGCGCCGTCGTCGGCTCGTCGGCGATCAGCAAGGCGGGGCGTAGTGCCACCGCCATCGCGATCATCACGCGCTGGCGCATGCCGCCGGAAAGCTGGTGCGGATATTCGCGTGCGCGCCGCTTGGCGTCGGGCACTTGGACCAGATCGAGCAGATCGACCGCCTGTCGTTCCGCGTCGCGCGCCGACGTGCCGCGATGCTCGCGGATCGTTTCGGCGATCTGATCGCCGATGCGCTGCACGGGGTTCAGGGCGCTCATCGGCTCCTGGAACACCATCGCGATGCGATGGCCGCGCAACGCGCGCATCCGGTCGGGCGGCAGCGCCAGAAGATCCTGGCCTTCGAACATCGCGCGCCCGGCGGTCGGGCGCAGCTTCTTGGGATCGAGCAAGCCCATCAGCGCCAGCGCCGTAACGCTTTTGCCGCTGCCGCTTTCGCCCACCAGGCAGAGCGCCTCGCCCGCCTCGATCCGGAAGTTCAAATCGCGCACGAGCGGCCGTGCGGCATCCCCCGCGTTCAGCGAGATCTCCAAGCCTTGCACGTCGAGCAGCGGCGCGGTCATCGCACGCTCTCCGGGTCGAGCATGTCGCGCAGTTCGTCGCCGATCACGTTGATGGCGAGGACCAGCATCGTCAGCGCGATCGCCGGGAACACCAATATCCAGGGCGCAATTTCGAGATATTGGCGGCCCTCGGCCATCATGTTGCCCCAACTCGCCACGTCGGGCGGCGTGCCGGCCCCCAGGAACGACAGGATCGCTTCAAGGATCATCGCGGCGGCGAACACATACGTCGCCTGCACCAGCACAGGCCCCGCGACCGAGGGCAGGATGTGGCGCAACAGAATGGTCGATAGCCGTCCGCCGCAGATCGTCGCCGCCTCGACGAACGCCAACTCGCGCAAGACCAGCACGCCCGCACGCACCGTGCGCGCCATGCGGGGGATTTCCGGCATGCTGATCGCGACCACGATGACGATCGGCCCCGCCCCGATCAGCGCCACCAGCGCGATCGCCAGCAGAATGGCGGGCACGGCCATGACCGCGTCCATCACGCGCATCAACACCATGTCGAGGGCACGGATATAGCCGGCCAGCAAGCCGATCGACACGCCGGCGAGCGTCGTCAATGCCGCGACGGCAAGCCCCACGCCGAGCGAAATCTGCGTGCCCCATAGGGTGCGCGCGAGCACGGACCGGCCGACATGGTCCGTGCCGAAGGGCTCGAGCATCGAAGGCGCGCGCAGTCGCCGCAGCGGATTCAATACCGCCGGATCGAGCGGCAGAAACGGGACGATCAGCGCCAGCAACGCAAATGCCGCGACGATGCCCACGCACAGCAGGAATATCGGCCGCCGGCGCAAGGCGGCCAGATTCGCGAGCGGGAGCGCGCCATCGGTTGCCGCCATCGGTCAGTACCGGATCCGCGGGTCGATCGCGGCGTAGATCAGATCGACGCCAAGATTGACCACGACATAGACGGTCGAGAACAGCAGGATCAGCGCCTGCACGACCGGATAGTCGCGGCGCAGGATGGAATCCGCCGTCAACCGGCCGAGGCCGGGAATGCTGAAGATCGTTTCGGTCACCACCACGCCGCCGAGCAATGCGGCGAAACCGATGCCGACCACGGTGACGACCGGCACGGCGGCGTTGCGCAACACGTGGCGCACGAGAACACGCCGCTCCGCGAGGCCCTTGGCATGAGCGGTGCGCACGTAATCCTCGCGCAATACCTCCAAGACCGCCGCGCGGGTGACGCGCGCGATCAACGCGATATAGAGCAGCGACAGCGCCAAAGCGGGCAGCGTCAGGCTATGAAGGCACGCCCACAGCCCTTGCGACAGCGGCACATAGCCTTGCACCGGAAACCAGCGCAGCCCCAGCGCGAAGGGATAGACGAGCAGATAGGCGACGATGAACACCGGCAGCGAGAAGCCGAGGACCGCCGTGGTCATCGATACGCGCGCAACCCAGCCGCCGGGCTTATAGGCGGCGACGAGCCCGAGCGGCACGGCGATCACAACGGCGATGCATACCGTCATCGTCGCGAGCATCAAGGTCGGCTCGATGCGCTGGCCGACGAGTTGCGCGACGGGAATGCCGGAGAAGAGCGACTTGCCGAAATCGCCGCTCGCCAAGCGCATTGCCCAAGCGACGAAGCGCTCGGCCAGCGGGCGATCGAGTTGCAGCGCCGCGCGGATCTGCTGGACCTGCTCGGGCGACGCGAAATCGCCGGCGATCACCTGCGCGGGATCGCCCGGGATCATCGTCAAAAGAAAGAAGACGAAGACCGCGACGATGCCGAGCACGGGTATGGCCGAGAGCAACCGGACCGCGACATAGCCCAGCAAGCGATCCTCCTTCACTTAGTTAATCGTTTTTTTGACTTTATCCGCAGTCGATCGAAACCGGCAAGATGAATCTCACATGCCGTCTCAATTACATGAAAAAACGAAGTTTATTGATGATCTTGGCGCTTGCCGAGGATCATTCGGCATTCTACAATTTAAAAAATCGTTTTCCTAGGAGGGGACTCCGATCGCCGAGCTACCGACAATTCGCGAAGTCGCGCGTCTCGCCGGCGTCTCCGTCGCGACGGTGTCGAAAGCGTTGAACGGCACGGGTTTCGTCAGCGAGGAACTCCTCGCCCGCGTCGTCGCCGCCGCGAACCAGCTCGGCTATGCCCCGCATGCCAGCGCACGCAGCTTGCGCAGCGGCGCAAGCCGCATTCTCGGCTTGCTCGTCGCCGATATCACCAACCCGTTCTTCCTCACGCTCGTCGATGCGCTGGAAAAGCGCGCGAGCGAGGCCGGATACTCGGTGATCCTGTGCAATAGCGCCGAAGACCCCGAGCGCGAGCGGCGCAATCTGCAACTGCTGTTGTCGCAACGCGCCGACGGCATGATCCTGGTGCCGACGCGCGAAACCTGGGCCGGGCGAATCGCCGCCCTCACCCGCTTGCCCTTCCCCGCGATCTTGCTGGATCGGCGGCTCGACGGGCTCGATTTCGATTCCGTCACGATCGACAACCGGATGGCGGGCGCGCTGGCGGCCGAACATCTCCACGCGCTCGGCCACCGCAAGGTCGCGGTCATCATGGGTTCGCCGGAAATGGCGATCGCGCGTCACCGCGTCGACGGATTTCGCGAAGCCTTCGCGCGCCAGGGCGTTTTGCTCGAAGAAAGCTTCGTCGAGAAAATGGCGTTCGATGAAGCCGCCGCCTTCCGCGCCGCGCAGCGTTTGATCGCCAGGCCCGACCGGCCGACCGCGGTCATCGCGACCAACAACCATCTCGCACTCGGCATGTTGCGCGCCGTCGCCGACGCCGGGCTCTCGGTGCCGCGCGATCTTTCGGTGATGGCGATCGACGATTTGCCGTGGTTCGACGTCATCCGGCCGCGCGTCAGCGTCGTCGTCCAGCCGTCCGAGGCGATGGCCAATCGCTGCATGGAAACGCTGCTCGAGCGCGTCCGTTCCGCGACAGGCCGCGTGCTGCCCGTCGAACAGATCGTGCTGGAGCCCGCGTTGCTCGTCCGCGATTCGACCGCGCGGCCGATCGAGACAGCGACCGCTTAGAGTTTCGCGGCCACGATCGCGCGCAGCTTGGCGAGATCGGCCGAGAACAGACGAATGCCTTCCGAGAGTTTCTCGGTCGCCATCGCGTCCTCGTTGAGGCGGCGGCGGAATTCCGCCTCGCTCATTTTCGGCGCGGCGGCTTCCGTCGGCTTGGCGGGGGCGGTCAGCTTGCGCGGCAGATCGCCTTCCTGCGCGGCCAATTGGTCGAGCAACGCCGGGCTGATCGTCAGACGATCGCAGCCGGCCAAAGCTTCGATCTCGCCGGTGTTGCGGAACGAAGCGCCCATCACGACGGTCGCGAAGCCGCGCGCCTTGTAATAGGCGTAGATGTTGCGCACCGAGACGACGCCGGGATCGGTTTCCGCGTCGAACGGGCCTTTGCCCGCCTTGACGTGCCAATCGAGGATGCGCCCGACGAAGGGCGAGATCAGGAACGCGCCCGCTTCGGCGCAGACGATCGCCTGCGCGAGGCTGAAGACGAGCGTCAGGTTGCAGTCGATGCCTTCGCGCTGAAGCACTTCGGCGGCGCGAACACCTTCCCAGGTCGCGGCGAGCTTGATCAGGATGCGCTCGCGCCCGATGCCGCGCGCCTGATAGCCCGCGATCACCTCGCGCGCCTTCTCGACAGATGCCTTCGCGTCGAACGACAAATCCGCGTCGACCTCGGTCGAGACGCGGCCCGGCACGATCTTGGCGAGCTCGGCGCCGAAATCGACGGCGAGCCGGTCGCACACGGCGTGGATCGCCGCGTCGCGCGGCAAGGACGATTTCTTGCCCCACGCAATCGCCGCATCGACGATCGCCGACGCCGCCGGATTTTCGACCGCCTTCAGGATCAACGACGGATTGGTCGTGCAATCGACCGGCTTCAGGCGGCGCACCGCGTCGATATCGCCGGTATCGGCGACCACGGTCGACATTTCGCGCAGCTGATCGAGCTTGGATTTATTGGCAGTCGTCATCGTCTCTCTCTTCCGGAATCGCGCTTCGGCGCCCGAGTCCCATAGCACGTCCGGCCCCGGGTTTCGACCGGGGCCGTCGGAGGCTAGAAGATGTCGAAATCCACGCCTTCGTCGGCCTGGAGGACATGCGCGTCGTAGAGCTTATCGTAGCCGCGCCGCTCGATTTTCGCGGGGGCCGGCAAGGCCTTGCGCCGCTTCTCAAGCTCGGCTTCGTCGACCAGCAGGTCGAGCTTGCGCTGCGCGACGCTGAGCTTGATCCGGTCGCCGTTTTTGACCAGCGCCAGAGGTCCGCCCACCGCCGCCTCCGGCGCCACATGCAGCACGATCGCGCCATAGGCCGTGCCGGACATGCGCGCGTCGGAGATGCGCACCATGTCCTTCACGCCCGCCTTGGCGAGCTTGCGCGGGATCGGCAGATACCCCGCCTCGGGCATCGCGGCAGCACTGCGCGGCCCCGCATTCTGCAGCACGAGGATATCGTCGGCGGTCACGTCCAGATCGGGATCGTCGATGCGCGCGGATAGATCTTCGAGCGACGAGAACACCACCGCCCGCCCCTCATGCTCCAGCAATCTCTTGTCGGCCGCCGCGCGTTTGACGATGGCACCACGCGGCGCGAGCGAGCCGAAGACGGCGACCAGCCCGCCATCCGGATCGACCGGCTCCGCGCGCGGACGCACGATCGTGCGATTGACCTGATCGGCCAAGGGCGCGTCGATCAACTCGCGCAAGCTTTTGCCCGAGACGGTCGGCACGTCGAGATGCAAGAGATCGCGGATTTCCTTCAGCACGGCCGGCACGCCGCCGCCCGCGTGGAAATCCTCCATATAATTGTCGCCGACGGGTTTGAGGTTCACCAGCACCGGCGTTTCATCGGAAAGCCGGTTCAAGCGGTTGAGATCGACCTTCACGCCCGCGCGCCGTGCGATCGCCGTTAGATGGATCACCGCGTTGGTCGAACCGGAGATCGCCAGCAATACGCGCCAGGCGTTCTCGATCGATTTTTCGGTCACGATATCGCGCGGGCGCAAAGTCGTCGTGCCGATCAGTTCGACCGCGCGCTTGCCGCTTTCCTCCGCATTGCGCAGACGATCGGCATGGACCGCCGGGATCGCCGCCGAGTTCGGCAGCGACATGCCCAGCGTTTCGGAAATACAGGCCATCGTCGAGGCCGTGCCCATGACCGCGCAAGTTCCCGAGGTGGTGGCGAGGCGCCCTTCGACGACGTCGATCTCCGCCGCATCGACATCGCCCGCGCGATAGCGCGCCCAGAAGCGGCGGCAATCGGTGCAAGCGCCCAAGCGCTCGCCTTTGTGGCGGCCGGTCGACATCGGTCCCGCGACGACCTGCACCGCCGGCACATTCGCCGACAATGCCGCCATCAACTGCGCGGGCACGGTCTTGTCGCAGCCGCCGAGCAGCACGACCGCGTCGATGGGCTGGGCGCGGATCATCTCCTCCGTATCCATCGCCATCAAATTGCGGAACTTCAAACTGGTCGGGTTGAGGAACACCTCGCCCAGCGAGGTGGTCGGAAACTCGACCGGCAAACCGCCGGCCATCAGCACGCCGCGCTTCGTCGCCTCGACCAATTCCGGGAAATGGCGATGGCAGTTGTTGAAGCCGCTGAACGTGTTGGCGATGCCCACGATCGGGCGCGCCAGCGCTTCGCTGGAATAGCCCATCGAGCGGGCGAAAGATCGGCGCAGATACGCCGCGAATTCCGGGTCGCCGTAATTCGTCAGGCCACCCGCGATGCCGTGCTTCGGTTTGTTCGTCATAGCTCTTTCATAACATCAAAAAGCTTTTGCGTGCACGGTGCGAACACGCTTGCCTTGCGCCAAAGCGGATCACAATCTGCGGCCTGCAATTTCGCGCAAGGACGGTATCTCGATGACCAACACCTATAACGCCGACGAACTGATCGTTTTCGCGAGCAACGTTGCGATCAAGGCTGGGCTCGATGCCGATAAGGCGAAGACCGTCGCGGAAATTCTCGTCGATGGCGATTTGATGGGGCACACCACGCACGGCCTACAATTGCTGGCGCCCTATCTCGCCGCCGCGAGATCCGGAAAGATGAAGGTGACGGGTGCTCCCGTGATCCTCGCCGATCGCGGATCGGCCCTTACCTGGGACGGAAAATTCCTGCCCGGCCCTTGGCTGGTCGTGCAAGCGATGGAAACCGCCTTCGAACGGATCGCGACGCATCCGGTCGTCAGTGTGGCGATCCGCCGTTCGCATCATATCGCTTGCCTTGCCGCCTATCTGACGCGCGCGACCGATCGCGGTCTCGTCATGCTGTTGACCTGCTCGGACCCGTCGGTCGCGTCGGTGGCGCCGCATGGCGCGGTCGCCCCGCGCTACACGCCCAATCCTTTCGCGGCGGGATTCCCGACCGGCGGAGATCCGGTGCTGATCGATATCAGCGCCTCGACCACGACCAATGGCTTGACCAGCCGCATGCATCGCACCGATCCCGCCGCGCGCCTGCCCGGCCCGTGGCTCGTCGGGCCCGATGGCGAGGGCAGCGACGATCCGGCCGTGTTGTTCGGCCAGCCGCCGGGGGCCATCCTGCCGCTCGGCGGGCTCGATCTCGGCCATAAAGGTTTCGCGCTGGGGCTGATCGTTGAAGCGCTGACTTCGGCGTTGGCGGGCTACGGCCGCGCCGATGGCGAGACCAATTGGGGCGCGTCGGTCTTCCTTCAGATCATCGATCCCAATGCGTTCGGCGGCGGTGACGCGTTCAAGCGCGAGCTTGGCTGGTTCGTCGACTCATGCCGGAGCGCCCCCGTCGCACCAGGCAAACCGCCGGTGCGCATTCCGGGCGAACGCGCGCTTGCCTTGCGCAAACGTCAACGCGAAAGCGGCGTCGCCTTGCATCCGGAAATCATGCCGGCCCTCGCCAAGCTCGCCGCCGAAGCGGGCCTCGCCTCGCCCAAGCCGCGCGGCGACTGAAACGCGCGACGTCGCGGCCTTAGCGCTGTGCCGCGACGACCGACGCCCCTTCTTCGGATGTGCCGGCGACGGCGCGGAACGACGCGAACAGCTCGCGGCCCCAGCCATCGGCGTCGCGCGCGGGATCGAGGATCGCCGGTTCGCGCGCCGAAATATCGGCCAAAACGTCCAGCGTGCCGGCCTCGGCGTCGATGCGGATCATGTCGCCGTCGCGCAAGCGCGCGATCGGGCCGCCCGCGGCACCTTCCGGCGACAGATGGATCGCCGCCAGGACCTTGCCCGACGCGCCCGACATACGCCCATCGGTCACCAGCGCCACGCGCTGGCCGCGATCCTGCAACACGCCCAGCGGCGGGATCAGCTTATGAAGCTCCGGCATGCCGTTGGCGCGCGGGCCCTGGAAGCGCACGACCGCGACGAAATCGCCGGTCAATTGCCCCGCCGCGAACGCGGCCAAAAGCTCCGCTTGATCGGCGAACACCTTCGCGGGCGCTTCGATGCGCTGGCGTTCCGCCGCGACGGCGGAGATCTTCGTCACCGCGCGGCCGAGATTGCCCGCGAGAATGCGGATGCCGCCTTGCGCGTCGAACGGTTCGCCGATCACGCGCAGCACGTTGCGGTCGGCGCTGTCGCGCGGCGGCTCGCGCCACGCCAAGCTTCCATTATCGAGCCAGGGTTCGCGCGCGTAAGCGCCAAGCCCCTCGCCCATCGCCGTCGTCACATCGGCGAACAGCAAACCGCCGTCGATCAATTCGCGCATCAGGAAAGCCGTGCCGCCCGCCGCCGCGAAATGGTTCACGTCGGCGTTGCCGTTGGGATAGATACGCGCGAGCAGCGGCACGACGCGCGACAACGCGTCGAAATCGTCCCAATTGAGCTCGATCCCCGCCATACGCGCCATCGCGATCAGATGAATCGTGTGGTTGGTCGATCCGCCGGTCGCCAGCAGCGCCACGATCGCGTTGACCCAGGCGCGCTCGTCGAGCATTTCGCCGGTACCCTTCGCCTTGGCGCGGGCAAGTTCCACCGCGCGGCGCGCCGCGGCATCGGTGAGGGCCGCCCGCAAGGGCGTGTCCGGGTTCGGGAACGCCGCCCCCGCGATATGCAAGCCCATCGCTTCCATCAGCAACTGGTTGGAATTCGCCGTGCCGTAGAACGTGCAGGTGCCCGGCCCGTGATAGGCCGCACTTTCGGCCGCGAGCAGCGCCGCACGATCGACTTTGCCCTCGGCGTGAAGCTGGCGGATCTTGCTCTTCTCCGAATTGCCGAGGCCGGACGTCATCGGCCCGGCGGGCACGAAGATCGCGGGCAAATGGCCGTAGGACAGCGCCCCCATCACCAGACCAGGGACGATCTTGTCGCAAACGCCCAAGCACAGCACGGCGTCGAAAATATCGTGCGACAACGCGATCGCCGTCGACATGGCGATCGTGTCGCGGCTGAACAGCGACATCTCCATGCCCTTGCGGCCTTGGGTGACGCCGTCGCACATCGCGGGCACGCCGCCCGCGACCTGCGCCACGCCGCCCGCTGCGCGCACCGCCTTCTTGATTGCCTGGGGATAGGTCTCGAACGGCTGGTGGGCCGACAGCATGTCGTTATAGGCCGTAACGATGGCGACGTTGGGCGCATCGCCCACGACCAGTGCGGCCTTATCGTCGGCCGGGCATGCGGCAACGCCGTGCGCCAGATTGGCGCAGCCGATCTTGCCTCGCCCGGTGCCGGCATCGCGCATGCGCTTAAGCCGTGCGAGGTAGGCGGCGCGCGATTTGGCGCTACGCGCCGCGATCGCGGCGGCTGTCGATTCGACGACGGAATGGAGCGTCATTGAAGTTCCTCATGCCAAAGGCGGCCGTCGCCGCCGCCGCCAATACCGATTCTCGGCACCATAGCGCTTCTGCGCTTCGCTGGCACGTTCGCGTATACGCGTAAGGACCCGATCGCGCCCTCAGTCGAAGAAGTCGGAATCCCCGTCCGTCAGATACTTCTTCGCCTTCGCGGGAATGAGGTTCACGCCAAGACCGGGCCGGTCATAGACGTCGATCAAGCCGTTCTTGACCGGCATGCCGTCGAAGCCTTCGGTGATGTCGTACCAGAACGGCTCGAAGCGCGCGGGATACTCGAACGCGATAAGATTGTCGGGCAGCGTCGCGCAAACCTGAACGAGCGACGCCAAGCCGAAAATGCCGTTCGCCGTGCCGTGCGGCGCGATCGAGATCCCGTAGAGGTCGGCGTACTCGGCGATCCATTTGAGTTCGGCGATGCCACCCACATCGCACGGGTCCGGCCCGATCACGTCGACCGCGTGGCCGTCGATCAGCGTCTTGAAGTTCTGCCGCAGATAAATCTGCTCGCCGGTGTGGATCGGCGTGGTCGTGTGCGGCGTCACCTCGCGATAGACGTCCGAATTCACATATGGAACGTAGTCGCCGGTGATCATGTCCTCGATCCACAGCAAGTGCAGATCTTCGACCGCCTTGGCGAAGCGCAGCGCGTCCTGTTTGAGATAGCCGGGGCCGGCATCGACCGCGAGGCCGTAGCCCTTGCCCAGCGTCTCCTTCGCCGCGCGCACGCAGGCGACGAGATGATCGAAGCCCTGCTCGCTCATCAATCCCTTATGCGGATAGGGAAACGGCGCGTCGCGCTGGACGGCGCCGTAATGGAAATCGGGGAAGTCGGCGACCATCGACGAGTGGAACGACGTCGGCAGCTTGAACATCGTGAAGCCGCCTTCGAGCGACATTCCGTATTCCGCCCATTTCTTGTAATCGTCGGGCGTGTGTCCGACGCCCGCCTCGTGCTGATAGAGCGTGCGATAGGTCCGCACCTGATCGCGCACCTTGCCGCCCATTAGGCGATAGATCGGCAGATTGGCCGCCTTGCCGGCGATGTCCCAGAGCGCGATCTCGATGGCGCTGACGGCCGCCCCGAACGGCTTGAAGCCGCCGCGCACGCGGATGCGCTTCATGATCCGCTCGACATTCACCGGGTCCTGGCCGACCAGCCAGGATTTCAACTGCAGTACGATCGGCTGCATATAAGGCTTGGGCGTTTCGATCTGGCTCCAGCCCGTGATGCCTTCATCCGTCGTGATGCGGATGACCGGGCTGTTCGCGATCACCGCGCATTTGATATCTGTGATTTTCACTGCGTCCTCCGAATTCTTTTGCCGGTCGCGCTCAATCGAAGAACGCCGCGTCTTCCGCCGCGAGATAACGTTTCGCCCGTTCTGGCACGAGTTCCACGCCCATACCCGGCCGGTCCCAAACCTCGATCATGCCGTTGCGGATGATCGGATTGGGCAAACCGTCGACGATGTCGTACCACCACTCCGGATCGCCAACCGGGCACTCGAAGGCGATGAAATTATGCGGCAGCGTCGCGCTGACTTGCACAAGGGCCGCGAGGCCCAGCAGACCGTTGCCCGTGCCATGCGGCGCCATCAGGATGCCGTGCAGATCGGCGTATTCCGCGATCCATTTGAGTTCGGCGATGCCGCCCACGTCGCACGGATCCGGCCCGACGACGCGCACCGCCTGCCTCTCGATCAGATCCTTGAAGTTCTGGCGCAGATAGATTTGCTCGCCGGTGTGGATCGGCGTCGACGTCGACTGCGTCAAATCGCGATAGACGTCGGCGTTGACGAAGGGCACGTAGTCGCCGGTCAGCATATCTTCGAGCCACATGAGGTGATGCTTCTCGACCGCGCGGGCGAAGCGGATCGCGTCGGGAAGCATCCAACCAGGGCCGCAATCGAGCGCGAGCCCGACCTTGTCGCCGAGCGCTTCTTTCATCGCCGCGACGCAATCGAGCGTGTAGGCCATGCCGCGCTCGGTCAGCATCCCGCGATCGAGCCAGCCATGCAGCGAGCTCTTTTCGACCTCGCCGTAGAAATAGCCCGGCTCGTTCTTCATCGGGCTGTGGAACGAAATGCCCTGCTTCACGATCGTGAAGCCTTCGGGCAGCGCCATCATCCGCTTCATTTCGTCGGCGAAATCCTCGGGCCGATGACGCGCCATCGGCTTGCGATAGGCGCCGTTATAGACGCGCACGCGATCGCGCACCTTGCCGCCCAGCAGCTTGTAGACGGGCACGCCGGCCGCCTTCCCCGCTACATCCCACAGCGCCATTTCGATCGCGCTGATCGCCGCACCATAGGGTTTGAAGGCGCCGCGCTGGCGGATGCGCAGCATCGTGCGCTCGACATCGGTCGGATCGGCGCCGAGCAACGGTTCGCGGAATTGCAGAACGAACGGCTTGAGATAAGGCTTATACTTTTCGACCTGACCGAAGCCGCTAATGCCTTGGTCGGTGACGATCCGCACGATCGGGCTTCCGCCGATCACGGCGCATTTCAAATCGACGATCTTCATGTTCTTCGCCTTTTCCCGTCCGCTTACTCGACGACGTTCGCCGCGAGATATTCGCGGTTCATTTCGATGCCGAGACCCGGTGTTTTGTTGAGCTTGAGGCTGCCGTTCGAATTGTCGAGCGGCTTGTCGATCAGCGGGTCGTATTTCGACAGATTCCACTCCGACGTTTCGAGCTTGTAGAAATTCGGCACCGTCATCATCACCTGCGCGCCCGCCACGACGTTGATCGGGCCCGCCGCATCGTGCGGCGATACGGGAATGTAGAACGCCTCGCACAACGTCGAGATTTTCTTGAGCTCGCTAATCCCGCCGGTCCACGTCACGTCGGGCATGATGTAGTCCGCGAGCCTGTTCTTCAGGATCGGCACGAAATCCCATTTCGTATGGCCGCGCTCGCCCCACGAGATCGGCACGTTGACCTTCTCGCGCACTTGCATCAGCGCGTCGACGCTTTCGGGCGGGCAAGGCTCTTCGAACCAATCGATTTGCCCCGCCTCCTCCAGCGAGTTGCACAAGCGGATCGCGGTGGGCACGTCGAAGCGTCCATGCGCGTCGATCAGAAGCTCGATATCGGGCCCCGCCGTTTCGCGGATCAACGCGGTCAGCTCGGCGGCTTTGCGCTGATCCTGACGCGTCATGCCGCCGTCGAGATAGCCTTCGCGCTGCTCGCGCGCGCGGCCGTCCACGACCGGCCCTTGCTGCGGGAACGGATCGAACTTCAGCGCCGTATGGCCGGACTTCACGATATCCCGGATCTCGGCGACGATCGCTTCCTTGCTGGTGAACTTGCGCTGATTGGGGTGGGTGTAGAGCGCCACCTCGTCGCGCACGGCCCCGCCGAGCAATTCGTAGATCGGTTTGCCGAGCACTTTGCCGCGGATGTCCCACAGCGCGATGTCGATCGCGCTGACGCATTCGACCGCCGCCCCGCGGCTGCCCATATAGGTGAAGCTGCGAAACAGCTTGTGCCAGAGGCGTTCGATTTGCGCGGGATCTTCGCCGACCATCATGTCGCTGATCCGGCGCAGCATCGCGGTGAGCGCGCGGTTCGCGATCTTGGTCGTCGTGGTGATCTCGCCCCAGCCGGTGACGCCTTCGTCGGTCCGCACCTCGACGAACAAGAATTCGCCCCAGTAGGACGCCGCCGAGTTGATGAGCCAAGGCTCGATTTTGGTGATCTTCATTTTCCCGCTTCCCCCTGACGACTTGTTTCTTTGTAACACCGGCGGAACATCGCCCGAATTCGGGCGGCCGTCGCGGATGCGTCGATCATTTCAAGGCCGCTTGATGGATCGGCCGCGCGAAGGCGCCGCATTTCCCCTCAAACCCCTCAAAAACAGACGGGCGCAAATCATTTTTCCGGATATACCGTAATACGAAATTGACTCGCAATATGACTTCTGCAACCGTGATGGAAACGGAGCCCGCTTAAAAGCGCTCCGAAGCCACGAAGGAATAAACAACGCCAACGTCAAAATGGCGGTGGCGAAACAGGAGGAAGCGGAAGCATGTCGCAGGTTCACCTCGGCCGCGCCATACGGCGTGGCGTTTCGATGGCCTCGATCGCGGCGGCACTCGCCGTGTGGGGCCCGGCTTCGGCGCAAGCGCCCATCGACCTCAGCAAATGGTCGCCCGAATATGTGCGCTCCATCGCCGGCACGCAGGATTACGACACGGCCGCCGATTGCGGCAAAGTCACGCCGCTCGATTACAAGGGCCGCGTTACCTTCTGGTATCAGGGCGCATTCGAAGGCGATCCGGATCTTCTGCGCCAGTATTATCGGGACTTTTTCGCCGAGTTCCGGAAGACCTATCCGAACATCCAGCTCGTCGATCAGGCGCTGACCTATAACGACCTGCTCGACAAGTTCCGTACCGCTCTGCTCGGCTCCGCCGGTCCGATGGTCGTGCGCCTCCAAATTCTCGGCGGCGTCGAATTCGCCTCGAAGGGCTATCTCCAGGAATTGAAGCCCGAGGATATCGGCCTCAAGACCCAGGATTTCTGGCCCGGCGCCATGAAATCGAACACGTGGAAAGGCAAGACCTACGGCATTCCGACCAACAACGAGACGATGGCATTGATCTGGAATGCCGATCTGTTCAAGCGCGCCGGGCTCGACCCGGACAAGCCGCCGGAAACCTGGGACGACGTCGTCCGCTATTCCAAGCAGATCAAGGAAAAGACCGGTGCTGCCGGTTACGGCTTGGTCGCGCGCAAGAACGCCGGCAACACGCCCTATCGATTTATGCCGCAGCTTTGGGCCTATGGCGGCGGGGCGTTCGACGAAGCGTCGGCGAGCCCGAACTATTCGCAGATCGAAATCAACAGCGCCGCGAGCAAACGCGCCTTGCAAGCCTCGTACGACATGTTCGTGCGCGACAAGTCGGTGCCGGTTTCGGCGCTGACCAACCAGCAGGCCGACAACCAGCCGCTGTTCCTGGCCGGCCAGCTCGCGATGATGATCTCGCATCCGTCCGATTACGACGTGATGCACGATCTGCGGAAGAAAGCGACCGGCAGCGACGTGCAGACGGCGCAGAACGTCATCGACAATATGCGCTACGGCTTGATCCCGAAGGGGCCCGACGGCAAGCGCGCCGTCGTGTTCGGCGGGTCGAACATGCACATCCTGAAGCCGGAATACGTCGACGGCGGCAAGGTCGATCAGCCGGCCGCGAAGGCGCTCGTCTGCTTCTGGACGAGCCCCGAATGGTCGCTGAAGATGGCCTATGCCGGCTCGAACCCCGGCAACCTCAACGGCTTCAAGACGAAGTGGATGAAGGAGCGTCTGGAGAAGATCAAGTTCCTGGACGTGACGACGTCGATGCTCCCCTACGGCATCCCCTTCCCGACGATCCCGGAAACGCCGGAGATCATGAACATCATCGTGCCCGACATGCTGCAGAACGCGCTGACCGGGACCATGACGGTCGATCAGGCGGCGGAAGACGCCGCCCGAAAGATCAAGAACGTCATGAGCGGCAACAAGCTCTAACGGACATCACCGGCGGGACCGGCGGCGAAAGCCGCCGGTCTTCCGGCGGCGCGAACGGACCGGCTTGGCGATCATGTCGACACGAGTAAGCGAAGTTCCGAAAAAAGCGGCGGCGCGCGAACCCGGCGTTCTTCGCCGGACTTGGATCCATCGCGCGGATTATCTCTATGTGCTGCCCGCGATCGTGGTGATGCTGATCGTCATCGCGTATCCGGTCTACTACACCATCGATCTGTCGTTCTACAGCACGCCGCCCAGCCTGCAGCTGCGCGACAAAATCTTCGTCGGCTTCGACAACTACAAGACCATTCTCGAAAGCGAAGTGTTCTGGCGGGTGACGCTGAACACTTTCATTTGGACCATCGTTTCCACCGGCTGCGCCTATATCCTGGGCTTGGGCTGCGCGTTGTGCCTGCATCAGGCCTTCCCCGGCCGCGCCGTGATGCGCGCCATCCTGATCATTCCTTGGGTCATCAGCGCCGTCGCCGCTTCGTATATCTGGAAGTGGATCTACCACTCCAATTTCGGCGTCATCGGCGCGATCCTCGTCGAACTCGGCATCATGGATCGCCAGCCCAACTTCATCGATAACGTCAACACGGTGTTGGCCTCGCTGATCGTGGTGAATGTGTGGCGCGAATTCCCGTTCGCGATGATCATGCTGGCCGCCGGCCTGCAAACCGTGCCCGACCAGTTGCTGCGCGCGGCGAAGGTCGATGGTGCCGGCGCCTGGCACAGTTTCTGGCACGTCACCTTCCCGCATCTGCGCGGCGTGTCGATCGCCACGATCCTTCTGCTGGCCGTCGCGAATTTCAATTCCTTCATCGTGACCTGGATCATGACCGGCGGCGGCCCGTCCAACGCGTCGCATATCTGGATCACGCATATCTACGAGATCGCCTTCGGGCGTCAGCGCTGGGGGATCGCGGCCGCCTACTCGGTCATCCTGTTCCTGATCGTGATGTCGCTCGGCTATTTCTACGTGCGCGGCCTTGGCGGCGCCGAGAAGGAAGGCGGCGGATCATGAGCGAGGCCACGACGCGCAAATCCCGCGCAAGCGCCGGCCCCTGGGGCTGGGCGGGCCGCATCTTCCTGACGGTGATGCTGCTGTTCACGCTGCTGCCGATGGTCTGGATGCTGCTGACATCCTTCAAATCGGGCTTCGCGGCGCTGCAATTCCCGCCGCAATGGTGGCCGAAGGAACCCACGCTCGCCAGCTACAAGAAACTGCTCGATCCGTCGAACAGCGTGGGCGCCGACTTCCTGCGTTTCTTCTGGAACAGTCTTTTCGTTTCGACCATGTCGACGATCCTGTCGGTCATCGTCGCCGTGCCGGCCGCCTACGCTTTCTCGCGCTTCGATTTCCCGGGCCGGAAATTCCTGTTCTTCTCGGTCCTGCTGCGCAACATGTTCCCGGCGGTCGTTTTCCTGGTGCCGCTGTTCATCCTGATGCGTCTGCTCGGACTGATGAACACGCACGGCTCGCTGATCTTGACTTACCTTACCTTCGGTCTGCCGCTGGCGATTTGGCTGCTGAAAGGATTCTACGACAACATTCCCTACCAGCTCGAACAGGCGGCGCGCATCGATGGCGCTTCGCGCTTCCAGGCGTTCCTGCTGATCGTCATGCCGTTGTCGGTGCCGGGCATCATCGCGACGGCCATCTACTCGTTCATCGGCGCGTGGAACGAGTACATCTTCGCCTACACGTTCATCAACCGGAACGACCGCTTGACGCTGCCGATCGGCATCCAGCGCTTCTTCTCCGAAAGCTCGTCCGATTTCCCCGGCCTGATGGCGGCGAGCTTCATGATGAGCGTGCCCGTCGTCGTCCTTTTCCTGATGCTTCAGCGTTACTTCGTGCGCGCCCTCACCGAAGGCGCCGTCAAACACTAGAAGGTTCGCCGTATGGCCGATGTCGTCCTCAAGAATCTCGTCAAGACGTATGGCGCCTATACGGCCGTCAACGACGTATCGCTGACGATCAACGACGGCGAGTTCGTGGCACTCGTCGGACCGTCGGGTTGCGGCAAGACGACGACGCTCAATCTCGTCGCGGGGCTCACGTCGCTCACCTCCGGCGACATCGTCATCGGCGGCCGCGTGGTCAACGACATCGACCCGAAGAACCGCGATATCGCGATGGTCTTCCAGAACTACGCGCTCTATCCGCAAAAGACCGTCTACGCGAACCTCGCCTTCCCGTTGCAGATGCGCAAACTCGGGCGCGAGGAAATCGACCGCAAGGTCAAACAGGCGGCGCAGATGCTGGATATGACGCATTTGCTGGAGCGCAAGCCGCGCGAATTGTCGGGCGGGCAGCAGCAGCGCGTGGCTCTGGGCCGTGCACTGGTGCGCGATCCGGCCGTGTTCCTGATGGACGAGCCGCTGTCCAATCTCGACGCCAAGCTGCGCGTGCAGATGCGCTCCGAGATCAAGCGCTTCCACCAAGACCTCAAAGCCACGATCATCTACGTGACGCACGACCAGCTCGAAGCCGTCACCATGGCCGACAAGCTGGCGGTGATGAGCGGCGGCTTCCTCCAGCAATACGACGCGCCCGCCAAGGTCTTCGCCAATCCGGTGAATATGTTCGTCGCGAGTTTCATCGGCAGCCCGGCGATGAGCTTGATCCCGTTGGAGGCGTCGACGCGCGACGGCAACGCCGTGTTGACCGGTGCCGAAGGCTGGACGGTCGCGCTGTCGCCCAAGAACGCGCGGAAGGTTCAGCGTTCCACCTCCAACAAAGTCGTGCTCGGCGCGCGCCATTCGGCGATCAAGCTTTCCACCGTCGCGGTCCCCGGCGCGGTGCCGGCCAAGGCCTATACGGTCGAACCCACCGGCGACGTGACCTTCGTTCAAGCCATGCTGTCCGGCGCGATCGTCAATATCAGCGTGGCACCGGATGTCGCCGTCGAAGCGGATCAACCGATCTGGCTCGAATTCGACCAGGAGCGCATGCACTTGTTCGACGGCGCCACGCAAATGGCGCTGAAGGCCGACTGAAATAGAGAGTTCGAGTATGACCGCGAAGTTGAAGATCACGGCGATCAAGCCCTATCCCGTGTGGGTGGGCATTCGCAATCAGATGCTGGTCAAGGTCGAGACCGACCAGGGCGTGTTCGGCTGGGGCGAAAGCGGTTTGAGCGGGCGCGAGAAAGCCGTCGCCGGCGCCATCGAGCATTACCGGGAGTTTCTGATCGGCCAGAACCCGATGCAGATCGGCCGGATCTGGCAGGAAACCTATCGCAGCCAGTATTTCGAAGGCGGACGGGTGTTGCAGGCCGCGATCTCCGCCATCGACATCGCGTTGCACGACATCAAGGGAAAAGTGCTGGGCGTCCCGGTCTACGAGCTGCTTGGCGGCAAGCAGCGCGACCGCGTGCCGACCTTCGCCTCGACCGGCGACGAAGCCGAAGGCGACGTCGCGATCGAACGCGCGCGCCAGCTCGCCGCCCAAGGCTGGCAGGCGATCCGCTTCTTCCCCGTGGGTCAGAAAAGCCGCGACATTTTCGAGCCGCGCGAGTCGATCGGCCCCACGGCGAAAATGCTCAACAAGGCGCGCGAGGCCTTGGGAGACGATGTCGTCCTGGGCATCGACTATCACCACCGTCTGTCGGTCGCCGAGGCGGCAAGTTTTTGCGCCAAGCTCGGGCGCGACACGCTCGACTTCCTGGAAGAGCCGATCCGCGACGAAACGCCCGAAGCTTATGAATCGCTACGCACGCTGACGCAGGTGCCGTTCGCCATCGGGGAGGAGTTCGCCAGCAAATGGCAGTTCCTGCCCTATATCGAACGCGGCATCCATCAGTTCAACCGGCTCGACGTGTGCAATGTCGGCGGCTTGACCGAGGCGATGAAGGTCGCCGGCTGGAGCGAAGCGCATTACGTCGACCTGATGCCGCATAACCCGCTCGGGCCCATCTGCACGGCCGCGACGGTGCATCTGGCGGCGGCCATTCCCAACTTCGCCTGGCTCGAAACGCGTGTACCCGAAGCCAAAGGCTTCGATAGCGCCGAGTATTTCCCCGTGCAGCCGCGGCTCGACCGCGCCGATTATCCGGTCAGCGATCTGCCCGGCTTGGGCGTCGAGGTCAACGAGGCGGCGATCGCCGCGCAAAGTCTGCGCTTCTGGGAAGCCCCGCATCTCAAGCGGCGCGACGGTTCCGTCACGAACTGGTAGCTCCAACATCCGAGGTCAAAATGACGCGTAGTTCAGACATCGTGCGCCCGCCCAAGGAACTGATCGATGGCTTGCGGGATATCGGCGCGGCGACGGTCGCCGGTACGCTTGGCCATATGGGTTACAAGAACCCGCATATGGTGGGCCCGGTTTCGCAGAACGCGGGCAAATCGATCGTCGGGCCGGCGCTGACGCTCAAGTTCATGCCCCAGCGCCCCGATCTGTTCAGCGAAGGCGAATACGCCGATCCCGAAACGCAGCTGCATCGCCACGTGCTCTATCACGTGCAGGAAGGCGACGTCGTGGTCGTGGATGCGCGCGGCGATATGAGCTCGGGCGTCTTCGGCGACATGATGTCGACCTACTTCAAAGGTCGCGGCGGTGCCGGCATCGTCATCGACGGCTGCATGCGCGACTGGCCGAACGTCAAGAAGCTCGATCTCGCCCTGTGGCTGCGCGGCTGGACACCGAACTACCACGTCCAGACCACGATCTTCCCGATGGAAGTCAACGTGCCCGTCGCCTGCGGCGGTGTCACCGTGATCCCCGGCGATATCGTGGTCGCGGACGACGACGGCGTGGTGATCGTGCCCGTGTCGATGGCCAAGGCGGTCATCGAAGAGGCGAAGAAGCACGCCGAGTGGGAGGAGTTCTCCCGCATGAAGCTGATGCAAGGCGAATCGTTGAAGCGCTACTACCCGCTGCATCCCGACGCGAACGACGAATATCAGGCTTGGCGCAAACTCAACCCGATCGGCGGCAAGAAAGCGTAACGCAAGCCGACGCGCGCGCGAACGCGACGCTGTCGGTGAATATGTATTCAGCCTTGTTCGGCGCTCCGCGACGGAACATTATCGACGAATCGGTCGAATGTCCCATCCGTCGAGGGAGATGATTTTGTCCAAAAAGCTGCGCGGCGTTATCGCTGCGGTCGTTACGCCGATTGATGCGCAAGGCGAGCCCGATTTCGACCGTTTCGCGCGCGTCGCCCGGCATCTGCTCGACAACGGTTGCGACGGATTGAACGTGCTCGGCACGACCGGCGAAGCGACGTCGTTTTCTCTGCGCCAGCGCACCGAATTGATGCGCAAGATCGCCGCATCGAAGCTGCCGGTCGCGCGCATGATGGTCGGCACGGGGGCGGCCGCCGTCGAGGACGCGGCTGCGTTGTCGCTTCTGGCGGGCGAGCTCGGCTTCGCCGGCGCCCTGCTGCTGCCGCCCTTCTATTACAAAGGGGTGCCGGAAAGCGGCATCGTGCGCTATTTCGACCGCATCGCCGACGCGACGAAAGCGAGCGACGTGCCGCTCTATCTCTATCATTTCCCCGCGCAGTCGGGCGTGCCCTACACGCTGCCGCTGATCGAAAAGCTGATGAAGGCTTTCGGCGCGCGGATCGCCGGGTTGAAGGATTCCTCCGGCGACATGCCCTATGCGCGTTCGGTCGTGGCGCTGTCGAAATCGCTCGACGTTTTCCCGTCGAACGAAGCCTGCCTGCTCGACGCGCGCAAGGGCGATTTCGCCGGCTGCATCTCGGCGACCGCCAACACCAACGCGCCCTATTGCGGTCGCGCCTTCCGCGACGGCGACGAGACGGCGCATAAAACCGCCGTCGCGATCCGCAAACTGTTCGACGGCAAGCCGCTCGTGCCCGGCGTCAAGGCGCTGACCGCGCATATTCTGGGCGACGACGCGATCGCGAAGCTGCTGCCGCCGTTCGACGCGCTAAGCGCCGCCGATCGCGACGCGATTATCGACGGTTACCGCAAGCTGACGGCCTGACGCACCGCGTCCACGCGGCGGCCGGCCGCTTCGGCCCGTGCAACTCGCTTAGTGGTGCGCGCGTGCCCGTATCCTCATTGGGCTGGAACGCCGCTCAGCGCGGCGCGAGCTTCAACCGCATCACGATATCGCGCCCGTGATTGCCGAAGCCCTTGCCGAAGATGTTCACGCCGCCGGGACGCTTGGCTTTTTCCTGAATGCCGACGCGCAGGCGGATCGAGTGATGGTTCGGCAGGTCGAGCTTCGACAGGCCGATGCTCGAGATGCGCTTGCCGTTGACGAACGTGCCGTCGCGGCTGATCCGCCATTGCGTGAGGTCGCCGTATTGCGAGCCTTCGAGTTTCCACCAGCGCGGTGTGAAGCGCCCGCGCCGGTCGCCGTAATCGCCCGGTGCGGTCCACACGCCGACATGAACGTGATTGACCCACAGCGAAATATCCGACGGCCAATTCTTGTTGGTGCCCGGCACTTCGGAAGATAGCTCGAGTTCGAACTCCAAAGCCTCGACCGTGCGGTTCATCAGCTTCGCGTTGTTCGGGAACTTGTATTCGACATAGCCGCGCCCGAACCAGATCAGCGCCGCCTGCACGCGCGCGGGATCGAGGAACAGGTCGGGCACGTCGAGCACGCCCATGATGCGCTCGGTCGAGCAAATGCCGCAGGGCGCCGAGACCTCGCAGCTCGTATAGAGGCCGAGCGGCATCTCGACCTCGACCACGTTGCTGTCGCGGCTCGGGCGTTCGGGCGCCAATTGGATGACGATTTCGTCGAAACGGGCCCAGCAGATCTTCTGCTGCCCTTTGCTGGCTTTGCCGAGCGAGGTTTCGATGAGCTCGGCATCGGTCAAAATCTGCACGTTGGTCGCGACGGTCGATTGCGGCAACTCGAGCGCTTCGGCGATCTGGTTGACGTTCAACGGACCCGTACGGCGCAACAATTGAAGAATGCGCACGCGGATCGGCGAGGCAAGCCCGCGCACGACCGCGAATTGACGCGCGGGATCGACGGCGAGGAAGCTATGCGTCGCTTCCCCGTCGGCGCCCGCCCCCGCCGCGATATCGGCGGGGCCGCGGCGCGGGTCGGACCCGGCGAAGGCGGTGTGACCCGCCCCGCCGGATGTCTCGCCCTTACTTCGACGACTCGAGTCGGATGACATTCCACGAGGCCGGTTTCAGCGTCATCGATACCGCTCCATCCGCCACCGTCACGCCTTCGAGGCGCTTAGGTGCGACGCGGTCGGGAGCATTCTTGTCGTTGACCGCCGTGAGGCTATCATGCCGCAACTCCTCGGCGACCGCGACCTTCATTCCGCCAAAGCCGCGCATATCGACCTTGACCTGCATCTCGCCCTTCAGGTCGCGGTTGAGCGCGAACAGCGTCAACGACTTGCCGTCCTCGCCGGCCACCGCCGACAGCTTCAGATACGGCGCCTTGACGGGGTAATAGAGGTCCTGATCGCCGCGCGGATCGTAATACGACGCGTCGTAGATATCGCTTTCGATCCGGGTGCGCAGCACATCGCCGCGCCCGTAGCGGCTCATCTGCGCGAAGGGATGGAAGATCGTCTGGCGCCAGGCGGGGCCGCCGGTCTCGGTCATGATCGGCGCGATCACGTTGACGAGCTGCGCCAAGCACGCGGCCTTCACGCGGTCCGCATGGTTCAGCAAGGAAATGCACGCGCCGCCGAACGCCAGCGCGTCGGCCATGTCGTAGATTTCCTCCAGGATCTCCGGCGCCACCGGCCAGCCGGGCTTGATCCGGTTGGCGCGCGGGCGGCGCGTGCGATACCAGACGTTCCATTCGTCGAAGGACAGCATGATGCGTTTCGACGACCGACGCTTGGCCGATACCGCGTCCGCGATCGCCACGACCTCGTCGATGAAGCTGTCCATCAGATCGGGGCTGGCGAGCAAGGCCGCCGTGTCGCCGTTGTAGTTGTTGAGATAGGTGTGCAGCGAGATGAAATCGACATGCTCGAACGTCTCGTCGAGCACCTCGTCCTCCCACTGGCCGTAGGTCGGCATCGTGCGCCCGGACGAGCCGCACGCCGCCAGCTCCAGCGACGGGTCGATCCAACGCATCATTTTCGCCGCTTCGCGCGCGACCGCGCCATATTGGCGGGCGGTCTTGGTTTCCATCTGCCAGGGCCCGTCCATTTCGTTGCCCAAGCACCAGAACTTGATGTCGTGCGGCTTCTCCCAGCCGTGCTTCTTGCGCAGGTCCGAATAATACGTGCCGCCGGGATGGTTGCAGTATTCGACCAGATTGCGCGCCGCGTCGCCGCCGCGTGTACCCAGATTGACCGCCAGCATCGGTTCGATATTCGCGGCTTTGCACCAATCGACGAACTCGTTGGTGCCGAAGGTGTTCGGCTCGGTCGAGAACCAGGCGAGGTCGAGGCGCGCCGGGCGATCCTTCACCGGCCCCACGCCGTCTTCCCAATTATAGCCCGAGACGAAATTGCCGCCAGGATAGCGCATGATCGTCGGCGCCAATTCGCGCACCAGCGCCAGCACATCGCCGCGGAAGCCGTTCTTGTCCGCGGTCTTATGGCCGGGCTCGTAGATGCCGCCATAGACGCAACGCCCCAGATGTTCGATGAACGCGCCGAACAGGCGGGGATCGGTGCGCCCGATCGTGAAGTCGCGGTCGAGTAGAACGGATGCTTTTCTCATGGCGTTTCCCTGACTTGCTTGATGTTGTTTCGATGTCTCTACCGCGCGAACAAGGGGCGCTCCCCGGGGGCGAGCGGTTCGAGCACGGATTCCTTCAGCGTTCTGGAATAAGGATGCTTGGGATCGGCGAGGATGGTCCGCGCGTCGCCGCTCTCCACCACCCTGCCCTTCTGCATGATGATGATGCGGTCCGAGATCGAATACGCGGTCGCCAGATCGTGCGTGATGTAAATGATCGACAAGCCGAGCTCGTCGCGCAGCTTGCGGAACAGATTGACGATCGACGCGCGCAGCGACGCATCGACCATCGACACGGGCTCGTCCGCGATCAGCAGCGACGGGCCGGACGCCAAAGCACGGGCGATCGCCACGCGCTGCAACTGTCCGCCTGACAATTCGTGCGGATAACGGCCTTTGATTTCGGCAAGCGATAGACCGACTTGGCGCAACGCCTTGTCCGCCCCCGCCTGCATCGCCGCCTCGTCCTTGGCGCCGGCGAAGCGCTGACACGTCGCGTAGAGATAGCGGTCGAGCCGTTTCAACGGATTGAACGCCTCGAACGGGTTCTGGAACACGGGTTGAACGGCAGCCATGAAGGCGTGACGATCGGCGCCGTCACGCAACGTGGCGAGATCGCGCCCCTTGAAGCGGGCGACGCCACGCGTGGGTGTTTGCAGCGCCAGGATAATCCGCGCGAGAGTCGACTTACCCGAGCCTGACTCGCCGATGATCGAGAAAATCTCCGGCTTCGCCGTTTCCAGGCGGAAGCTGACGTCGATCACGGCCTCGACCTGCGTGCGGGAAAACAAGCCGCCGCGCGTGAAAGTCTTGGAAACGGAATCGAGTTCGAGCAATGCGCCGGTCATGGCGTGGCCTCCACGCGGGCTTTCTCGAAACAGGCGACGCGATGGTCCGGCGCCACTTGCTCCATCGGCGGCACCTCCACGCGGCAGCGTTCGGTCGCGAACGCGCAGCGCGGATGGAAGCGGCAGCCCGAGGGCGGATTGGCGAGGCTCGGCGGCGTGCCTTCCAAGCCGCTGCGCGGCCGGTCGTCGCCGATACGCGGCAACGAGTGAATCAGATGCCGCGTATAGGGATGGCGCGGCCGCGCGAACACGTCCGGTGTCCGCGCTTCCTCCACCAATCGGCCGGCATACATGATGCCCAAACGATCGGTCAGATGCGCGTGCACGCCCATATCATGGGTGACGAACAGCACCGAGGACGCCATTTCCCGCTGGATCGAGCGGAACATCGCCAGCACGTCCTTCTGCACCACGACGTCGAGTGCGGTCGTCGGCTCGTCGGCGATGATGAATTGCGGCCGGCAGATCGTGGCGAGCGCGATCGTCACGCGCTGGCGCATGCCGCCCGACAATTCGTGCGGATAGGCTTTCAGCACCGTCGCGGGCAGATTGACGCGCGCCAGATGCGCCACGACCGCCGCTTCGAACCCGGCTTTGTCGAGGCCCATATGGCGGAAGGCGAAATCGAAGAACGACGTGCCGATGCGCCGCACGGGGTTCAGCACGCTCATCGAGCCTTGCATGACGTAGGAAAGATGTCGCCAGCGCACGCGCTCGACCAGATCGGCCGGGGCGCGGTTCAAGCCCATCGTCCCGTCCATGAAGCTGAACTGGATCTCGCCGCCGACGATTTCCAGCGGCGGGCGCATGGCACCCGCGATGGTCTTCACCAGCGTCGACTTGCCGGAACTCGATTCCCCGGCGAGACCGTAGATCTCGTCCTTGCGGACTTCGAAGGTGATGCCATCGACGGCTTTCACTTCGCGGTCGACGCCGAACAGGCGCAGACGATACCAGGCGCGCAGATCGCGCACCGCGACGACGGGGCCTTCGGCCGTCTCCGGCTTGGCGGTGGGGTTTCGCATCGCGGCGCTCATTCCTTGCGCCCCCCGCCCCGTTCGAGCCTAGATCGCGGATCGATATACTCGTTCATCGAGATCGCGAGAAGATAGAGGCCGATGAACAGCATCACCACCAAGCCGACCGGGAAAGCGATCCACCACCACACGCCCGCGACGACGGCGCTGTGCTGGTTGGCCCAATAGATCATCCCGCCCACGCTGGGCCGGTTGATATCGGTGAAGCCCAGCACCGCGAGCGTCACTTCCAAGCCGATCGACCAGTTCATGTTGTTGAGCGACGTCGAAAACACGATCGGCAGCACGAAGGGCAAATGCTCGCGCGACAGGATCTCGTGCGTACGCATGCCGGAGAACACGGCCGTCTGCGTGAACTCCCGGTGCCGGAGGCTGAGCGCCACGGAACGGATCAGGCGCGCGTCGTAGGACCAGCCCAGCAGCGCCGTCAGCACCGCCAGCATCACCCACGACATGTTGTCGCGCATGACGAAGTAGAACAACACCAGGATCGGAAACAGCGGGATGACGATGAAGGTGTCGTTGATCGACATCAGCACCCGGTCGACCCAGCCGCCGCGATAGCCGGCGAGCAAGCCGATCGATAGCGACAGGATTCGGCTGAGGATCGCGACCAGCAAACCGAAGGCCAGCGTGTTGCGGATCGAATAGGTCAGCAGCCAGAACAGATCCTGCCCGCGCGACGTGGTGCCGAACCAATGCGCGCTCGAGGGCGGCACATCCATCGGCGCCACGAACTGGTCGAGCGGCGGATAAGGCGAGACGAAAGACAGCAGCGCCATCACGACGACCACGCCGGTGAGCAGGACCCCGGCGAGGAACTCGATGTTGTAGCGCAGAAGATCGCGAAGAACGACGAACATGCTCAAGATACCGTGACGCGAGGATCGATAAGCGGATAGATCAAGTCGATAACCAGCACCGCGAGCGAAACGCCGACGATCGACACCGTCGTGACGCCGAGGACGAGGCTGTAATCGCCGGCGTGAACGCCGTCGACCAGCAGCGAACCGATGCCCGGATAACCGAACACGCGTTCGGTGATCAGCGCGCCGGAAAAGACATGGCCGAGCGAGATCGCGAGGCCGGTGACCTGCGGCGCGATGGCGTTGCGCATCACGTAAGCGGTCAGGATTCGCCGCTTCGATACGCCACCGAGTTCGGCGTAGACGACGTAATCCTCGGTCACGACGTTGGACACGAGGCTGCGCATGCCGACGAACCAGCCGCCCAGCCCGACGAGCAGCAGCGAAAGAAGCGGCAGAAGCGAATGGCGCACGACCGAGAGGATGTATTCGGACGTCCAGTCCCGCGCGACGTTCATCTGAGCGCCGCCGGAGATCGGCAGGATCGGCCAGAGATAGCCGAACACGATCAGCAGGATGATCGCCGCGATGTAATACGGCATGGGATGCAGCGCCATCGCGACGATGCCGAAGCCTTTGAGGATGCGGCTGCGGCGGTAATAGCCGGCAAGACCGCCCAGCAGATTGCCGATGATCCAGGTGAGGATCGTGGCCACGCCAAGCAGACCAACGGTCCAAGGAATGGCGCGTCCGATCAACGCCGATACGGGCGACGGAAAGGCGGAGAGCGAGGGGCCGAAATCGGCGACCAGAACGCGGCGCCAGAAATTCAGGTATTGCTCGATCGGCGAACCGGTCAGGCCATAGAGCTCGCGCAGCGATTCGCGCATCGATTCGATCGCTTCCGGCGCCGTGTGCCCGAAAGCCGTGGCGACGGAAACCGTATGCTCCACCGGATCGATCGGCGTGGCATGCGTGATGATATAGGCGATGTTGATGCCGATGAAGACGACCAGCAGAAATTGCAGAAACCGGCCGAAGGCATATCTGGCGTAGGCGCGCATATTCGTGTGCTTTCCCGGAGAACGTGAAGTCCGCCCTTCCGGCCGGCGCGCTTATGTGCGCACGCCGGCCGGCCGGAGCGGATCGTCGCTTACTGCTTCGGCTTGATCTTCACGAACATGTACCGGGAGTTACCCCAGTTCGGCACCGGGTTGGCGTACGGGTTGTCAGCCGTCGGGAAACCGGTCCAGTAGGTTTCGTCGGCCACGGTGAACACGTTGTACGACATCAGCGGGATCACCGGCATTTCGCGCGTCGCGAGCTTGACGAACTCCTTGCCGAGCTCGATGCCCTTGGGATCGTCGAAGTCGATCCCGCGGATCTGTTCGATGATCTTGTCGAGCTCCGGATGCGACCAGCGCTGCCAGTTGCGCGAGGGCTGCGATTGGCCCGGGGGCGCGACATAGGCAGAGTGCCAGCTGTCCATGAAGAAGGACAGATCCTGGTGACCGCCCCAGGTCTCGACGCTCCAGCTCAAGATCACGTCGAAATCGCCCGCCGCGCGGCGCGTGAGCAGCGTGCCCGCCGCCACGTCGACGCGCGCGTCGATCCCGAACTGACGCCAGCTTTGCGCGATCATCGAACCCGCACGGGTCATAATCGGACGCGCGTCGCCTTCCACCACCACGCGGATGACGAACGGCGTGCCGTCGGGCTTGAGCCACTGATTGCCTTGCTTGCGGAAACCCGCGCGCTCCAGCAATTCGGTCGCCGCCTGCGGATCGGGCTTCCACCAGCCCGTACCGAAGGCCTTCGCGATATCCTTCGGATCCGACGGGATCTGGTTGCCCATCGACGGACGCAAACTGTCCGCGATCTGGCGCGCCATCGTCCGGTCATACGGCTTGATCTTGCGCTTGCCGGTATCGATCTCGAAATCCGCGAGCCAATCCTGCATCGCGTAGTGATACGTCTCCGGGTGGCGGCCGGTCGGCGGCACGTGGATCGGCGAAATCGTCGCCGCACCGCGATAGGACGCCATCGACACCGCCTTGATATCGACGAGCAGCGTCAACGCCCAGCGCACGTCCTTGTTCTTGAACATGTCGAGCTGGGTGTTGAAGATCGCCGACGGCAGCGTGGGATCGGGATGCCCGAACGGGAAGCCCTTGAACCACGCTTTCGAGGTCGGGTTCTGGCGCGCGAGCGTGAACATGCCCTCGGGCGCGATGTCGTGAACGACGTCGAGCTCCTTGTTCATCTGCGCGATCACGCGCTTATCCGGCGGACCGGGATCGACATAAGCGAGGTAGCGCGGCGCGGGCTCGCCGAAGCGCGCCAACGACGTGCGCTGCCAATCCTCGCGGCGCTGCCAAATGTACCACTTGCCGTCCGGATCGTGGCTATGCAGCACATAGGCGGACAACGAAACCAGCTTCTCGAACGCGAATTTATTCGGGTCCGGCGCCTTTTCGAAAACATGCTTTGGCGCGATCCAGATCGCGTTCCAACGCACGGTGAACAGCGAGTGGAAGCGCGAATTGGGGCGCTTCAACTTGAAGATCACGGTTTCGGCGTCCGGCGTTTCGACCGTTTCGACCGCGTTGGCGAGCACGGCGCTCCAGCGCATGCCGGGCGTCTTCACCATCATATCAACGGTGAATTTCACGTCGGCCGACGTGAACTCGACGCCATCGCTCCAATAAATGCCGCGGCGCAACTTCACGCGCATCTCGGTGAAGTTGGCGTTGTAGACCGGCTTGTCGGCGGCCAGCGAGTTGTCCCACACGCCGTCGATACCGCTATTGGGATCGATATACCACAGCGTGTCCAACGCGGCCTGTTGCAGCCCGTTGGATTGGCTGTTGGCGTTGATCGCCCAGATATTGAACCACGCCGCGTTCTTGACCGTCCCCTCGGGGTTTTCGAGGATCAGAAGCTGATTGCGCGGAATGTCTTTCGGAATGCCTTGTGCGTTCGCGGGCTGAATAAGCCCCCAGAACGTCGAGCCTGCCAAAACGCCGGCGGCAAGCCATCGTGCGGCGGATTTCATGGGATCCTCCCGTATGTTTTCCGCGCGAACGTCGCCCGCGCGTTCTTTTTTCGATCGCCGAGCGATGTGTCTTCCACACACGAATCCCGGCGATCGAGGAGGATCGTATGGACGGCTCTCCACGATGACAATTAAAGAACGGGTTTATATCGGAACCTGCGATATGAACCGGATTGCCGCATCGCGATGCCGCGAATACGTCGCGGACTTCTGGTAGTGTTGCGGCGCAACGGCGTTCGAATGGGTCATTCTACTTTTCGGAATCGAGCATCGATCGCGCGCATACAAAACGTAAATGGGAGAAGACGATGATCTATCGCGGCGTATTTCCGGTGGCGCCCACGGTGTTCGATGCCGACGGACGTTTGGACCTGGAAGGTCAGAAGCGCTGCATCGATTTCATGATCGATGCGGGTTCCAACGGCATCTGCATTCTCGCCAATTGGTCCGAGCAATTCGCGCTGACCGACGCCGAGCGCGAGACCGTGATGGATTGCGTGCTGAAGCATAACGCCGGCCGCGTGCCGATCATCGTGACCACGACGCATTTCTCGTCGGACGCCTGCGCCGAGCGTAGCAAACGCGCGCAGGATGCCGGTGCGTCGATGGTCATGATCATGCCGCCCTATCATGGCGCCACGATCCGTGCGCCCGAGCCCGCGATCTACGAGTTCTTCAAGCGCGTCTCCGATGCGATCACGATTCCGATCATGATTCAGGACGCGCCCGTCGCGGGCACGCCGTTGTCCGTGCCCCTGCTCGCCCGCATGGCGCGCGAGATCGCCAATGTCAGCTACTTCAAAGTCGAAGTGCCGCAAGCGGCGAACAAACTGCGCGCGTTGATCGCCGAAGGCGGCGCGCCGATCGTCGGCCCTTGGGACGGCGAAGAAGGCATCACGCTGCTCGCCGATCTCAACGCCGGCGCGACCGGCACGATGCCGGGCGGCGGCTATCCCGACGGCATTCGCGCGATCTTCGATCCGCATGCGGCCGGCGATCGCAAAGCGGCCACGGCCGCCTATGCGCGCTGGCTGCCGCTGATCAATTTCGAGAACCGGCAATGCGGCCTCGCCGCCGCCAAGGTGTTGATGGAAGCGGGCGGCGTGATCAAGTCGGGCGCCACGCGCCGGCCGCAAGTGCAGATGCACCCGGCGACGCGCGCCGAACTGCTCGACATCGCGCGCAGCCTCGACCCGCTCGTCCTGCGCTGGGGGAAATAGGACCGTCGCCGCGCGGGAAATTCAAATCCCGCGCGGCCTTCAATTTTTTAACTCGGGACCGACGCTTCTCCGCCGGCAATCGATAGCGCGCGCGAAGCGCTTACCACGCTTCATCGACCGCGAGATGCGCGACGCAGTCGCCGCGCTCGACGCGGCCGTAATGGCGACGGCATACGACGAAACCGTCCTCGCGATAATGGCACGGCACGGGTGCGCGCGCCGGGTTGTCGACGAAATGGACATGACCGCAGAGATGGCCCTTGCGCACGTTCTCGCCCAGATCGGTCGCGGGCTCGAACAGGCCGGGCTCGGGCGCGAACACGTGCCACGCATCGCCGGGAACGCTGGCGCGGCGCGGCGGCGGCAACTCGGCCCAATCCTTCGGCTTTTCCATAATGCCCATCGCGACGAGCTGGCGGCGCAAACCGCGCTCGACCATCGCCAATGCCTTGCGATTGACCGAGCCCGTGCCGCCGAACTCGCCGCCGAGGGCGGGCACGCCGCGATGCATCGCCGCCGCCGGAGCGAAGCGAATATCGTTGCCGAGTTTCCAAACGAGTGCGAGATCGGGCGCGAAGGCGAGCAACGCATCGCGGCAGCGCGCGTTCATCGCCGAATCCTTGCCTTCATGCATCGACGCGAAAGGCATGTATTCGAGCGAGCCGCCGCCCGAATGTAGATCGTGAAACAAATCGGCGCGCGGGAAGAGTTCGCTGTCGATGTAATAGGCGATTTGCTGCGTGACCGTGCCGTCGGGATCGCCGGGGAACACACGGTTGAGATTGCCGCCGTCGATCGGCGATACGCGCGCGCCATCCATCGCGGCGGGCAAATTCGCGGCCGGCAAAATGATGACGCGCCCCTGGATCTCCCCCGGCTCGAGCGCCCGGATCAGCTTCGCGAGCGCGATCTGCCCTTCATATTCGTCGCCGTGATTGCCCGCTTGGAAGAAGGCCGTCGGCCCCTTCCCGTTCTTGATGCAGGCGATCGGTATCATGATCCGGCCATAGGCGGATCGCGTCACCGAATGCGGCAAGCCGAGCCAGCTGACTTGCTTGCCGTCCTTGTCGAAATCGATGTCGCTGACGAGCCGCGTTGGTTTTCCCATTTCTTCGCCCCTTCCGCTCAGCGGAACCGAAAGGCTATGCTGACCGAAACATCAAATCCAGGGAGAAGAATAACAATGCGCCTGTTCGCCGCGACGATCGCGACCGAGACGAATACCTTCTCGCCGCTCCCGACCAGTCTCGAGGCCTACAAGGAATGCGTCTTCTTGCGGCCCGGCGAACATCCCGACGATACGCCGCTGATGTGCACCGCCCCTTTATGGGTCGCGCGTAAGCGCGCGAAGGCCGACGGCTTCACGCTGATCGAAGGCAGCTGCTTCGCCGCAAGCCCGGCGGGGACGACGAACCGCAAGGACTACGAGTTCATGCGCGACGAAATCCTCGATCAGTTGAAAGCCGCGATGCCGCTCGACGGCGTGTTGCTGGGCTTGCACGGCGCGATGGTCGCGCATGGCTACGAGGACGTCGAAGGCGACATCATCGAGCGCGCGCGCGCGATCGTCGGTCCGAAATGCGTGATCGGCGTCGAACTCGACCCGCATTGCCATTTGACGCTACGGCGCGTGAAGTTCGCCGACATCATCGTGCTCTATAAGGAATTTCCGCATACCGACGTCGTCGAGCGCGCGGAGGACGTACTCAACCTCGTGCTGCGCACGATCCGCGGCGAGATCAAGCCGGTGACGTCGGTCTATGATTGCCGCCAGATCCAAAGCTATCCCACGACGCTGCCGTTAATGCGCGCTTTCGTCGATCGGATGATCGCGATGGAGGGCAAGGACGGCATCTTGTCGATCTCGATCGGTCATTGCTTCCCCTATGCCGATGTGCCCGAAATGACCGGGCGCATTCTCGTCATCGTCGACGGCGACAAAAAACAGGCCGATAAGCTCGCGACCGAGATCGGCGAGGAATTCGTCTCCATGCGCGGCAAGACGATGCCTGATTACTTCGATGTCGATGGCGGCATCACCGCCGCGATGGCGTTCAACGCCGCCCCGGTCGTGATGGCCGATCCCGCCGACAATGCGGGTGGCGGTGCGCCGTCCGACAACACCACGATCTTGCGCCGCCTGATCGAACGCGACGCGCAGGAAGCTTCCGTCGGGCCGATCTGGGACCCGATCGCGGTGCGCTTATGTTTCGACGCGGGGCTCGGCGCCACGTTCGCGCTGCGCTTCGGCGGCAAGATCGGCCCCGCCTCGGGCCAGCCGATCGATGCGACGGTCACGGTCGTCGGCCTCAAACGCGATTGCCAGCAAAGCTTCGGCCCCACCCAAGTCCCGCTCGGCGACTGCGCGGCGGTGAAGATCGGCGGCGTCGAGGTCGTGCTCATCTCCAACCGCACCCAGGCGCTGGGGCTTGAGCTGTTCGAGAATGTCGGCATCGATCCGCGCACGCGAAAAATGTTGGTCGTCAAATCGACGAACCATTTCATGGCCGCTTTCGGCCCGATCGCCAAAAAGGTGATCTATATCGATTCCGACGGGCCGATCCCCCGCGACTACCGCAAAATCCCGTTCACGCGTCTGCAACGCCCGATTTATCCGCTCGATCCCGCGACGTCGCCCGGATTGATCTTCTGATACCATTCATATGATCAATCCGGCCTTGCCGCGCGGTAAGGGCTATGACAAGCTCGCCTTGTAATTAAGGGCAAAACAAGGCCCCGGCTTGAGCTGGCGTACCCGCAGTATCTGTACTCGCAGTAGCTGTCTTCGTACTCGCCGTTTCTTCGCCATCAGAACAAAAAACAGGGAGGGTCAAATGACCAAGATTGCGCGACGCACAGTTCTCAAGAGCTCGGCCGCCGCGATGGCGGCCATGGCGGCACCATCGTTGGCGATGGCCCAAGCGCGGCCTTCGGCGGCGCGCACGATCCGCGCCGTGTTCCACGGCGACGTTCCCAGCTACGACCCGATCTGGACGACGGCGAACATGTCCGCCTATCACGGCGGCATGGTCTACGACACGCTGTTCGGCATCGACAGCAAGGGCGACGCCAAGCCGCAGATGGTCGGGCGTTACGATTACGACGCCGGCTCGATGACCTGGACCTTCGAACTTCGCCCCGGCCTCAAATGGCACGACGGGACGGATGTAACCACGGCGGACATTATTCCGTCGATCAAGCGCTGGGCCGTGCGCGACGGCGGCGGCCAGCACATGATGCAACGCGTCAAGGATATCGCCGCGAAGGACGAGAAGACCTTCACCATCTCGCTCAAAGAGCGTTACGGCTTGGTCCTCGACGTGCTCGCCAAGACCACGACGCCGGTCGGCTTCATGATGCGCAAGAAGGAAGCCGAAACCGATCCGATGCAAAAGATCGAGACGGTCGTCGGCTCCGGCCCGTTCACGCTGAACCTGGCCGAAACGCGGCCCGGCACGCAATATGTTTACGACCGCAACCCGAACTACGTGCCGCGCAACGAAGCCCCCAGCGGCATTTCGGGCGGCAAGGTCGTGAAGGTCGATCGCGTCGTCTTCGTCAACATGCCCGACAGCCAAACGGCCGTGGCGGCGTTGCAAGCGGGCGAAATTGACTTCTATGAAATTCCGCAGGCGGATTTCATGCCGCAGCTGGAAGCCGACCGGAACATCAAGATCCAAGTCCTCAACGAAGTGGGCCTCGTCGGCCAGATCCGGCCGAACTTCCTGCATCCGCCGTTCGACAACGTGAAGTGCCGCCAAGCGCTGCTCTACTGCGTCAAGCAGTCGGATCATATGCGCGCGACGTTCGGCACGTCGAAATACGCGAAGGACACGCCGTCCTTCTTCGGCATGGGCACGCCGATGTCGAACGACGCGAATATCGGCTGGTACACGGGCGGGCAGAACTTCGCCAAGTCGAAGGCGCTGCTGGCCGAGGCCGGCTACAAGGGCGAGGAAGTCCTGCTGATGCAGGCGACCAACATCCCTTATATGAGCAACGCGGCTCAGCTTCTGGCCCAGGAACTGCGCCAAGGCGGCTTCAACGTCCGCGTCGAATCGATGGATTGGTCCAACGTCGTCCAGCGCCGCGCCAATAAGGCGCCGCCCTCGCAAGGCGGCTGGAACATCTTCATCACCTCGTCGGGCGGCACCGCCATCGGCCATCCCATCCTGCTCGCCGCCCACGCCGCGACCGGCGACAAGGCGTGGTTCGGCTGGCCGAGCGACGAGAAGCACGAACAGCTGCGCGCCCAATGGGCGGTCGGCGAAACGCTGGCCGATCGCCAGCGCATCGCCCGCGAAATCCAGGAGAACGCCTGGAACTTCGTGCCGCAGGTCTATTATGGCCAGTGGATCCAGCCGGCCGCGATGCGCACAAATCTCCGGGGCCTTCTGTCGGTCGCGGAGATCATTCCCTGGTGGAACGTCGAGAAGGTTTGATCGGTATTCCTCTTCGTTTCGCGTTCGAGCCGCCGATGCGCCCCGTCCGGGCGCATCGGTGCGCTTGGGAATAGCCGATGCTCGCATATATCGTCCGACGCATTCTGATGACCGTGCCGGTGATGACGCTGGTCGCGATCATCGTGTTCATGCTGCTGCATCTGTCGCCCGGCGATCCCGCCGCGATCATGGCGGGCGACAACGCCACGATCGACCAGATCGCCGCGATCCGCGCCAAGCTCGGCTTCGACCAGCCGCTGTGGAAGCAGTTCGCGCTGTGGTGCTTCGCCCTGATCCAGGGCGATCTCGGCAACTCGCTGTTCTGGGGCGACCCGGTGATCGTGCTGATCGGCCAGCGCGCGGAGCCGACGATCTCGCTGGCCCTCACCACCATCTCCTTCGCGGTCGTCGTCGCCGTGTCGCTGGGCGTCGTCGCCGCCGCCAATCCGGGCACCTGGATCGACCGCGGCGTCATGGGCTTCGCGGTGATGGGCTTCTCCCTGCCCGTCTTCGTCGTCGGCTATATCCTGATTTTCGTCTTCGCCATCGATCTGCGCTGGTTGCCGGTCCAAGGCTATACGCGCATCTCCGAAGGCATCGGCCCTTGGCTCCACAATCTCGTCCTGCCGTCGCTGGCGTTGGGCATGGCCTATGTCGCGCTGATCGCGCGCATCGCCCGCGCGGCGATGCTCGAAGTCCTGTCGGAAGATTATATCCGCACAGGTAAAGCCAAGGGTGTCGCCGCGCGCCCGCTGCTGCTGCGCCATGCGCTGAAGAACGCGGCCGTGCCGATCGTCACGGTGATCGGTATCGGCGTCGCGTTGCTGATCGGCGGCGTCGTCATTACCGAAACCGTGTTCAACATTCCCGGTGTGGGCCGGCTCGTGGTCGACGCTATTTCGCGTCGCGATTATCCGATCGTCCAAGGCGTGATCATGATCTTCGCCGGCATCTACGTGCTGGTGAATCTGCTAGTCGATTTGTCCTACACCCTGTTCGATCCGCGGATCCGGTACTGAAATGACCGCGCGCGAACTCGCCATTTTCGTCCGCCGCAACCCGACGATCGTCGCGGGCGCCGCGATCCTGGCGTTCATGACCGTGGTCGCGATCTTCGCGCCCTTTATCGCGGGCGATCCGCGCCATATGAATCCGGTCAACCGGCTTCTGCCGCCGTCGGCCGCGTTCTGGTTCGGCACCGACGGCCTGGGCCGCGACATCTTCGCGCGCTGCGTCTATGGCGCACGTATCTCCTTGATCGTCGGTATCTCTGTCGCCAGCGCCTCCGTCGCGATCGGCCTCGCCATCGGCCTGGCGGCCGGTTACTTCCGGCGCCTCGACAACGCGATCATGCGTTTGATGGATGGCTTCATGGCCATCCCGGCCATCCTTCTGGCCATCGCGATGGTCTCATTGAACCGTGCGACCGTCGCGATCGTGATCGTCGCGATCATCATTCCCGAAGTGCCGCGCGTCGTGCGCCTCGTACGCTCGGTCGTGTTGTCGACGCGCGAGCAACCCTTCATCGAAGCCGCGATCAGCGGCGGCGGGCGTTCGCTGAAGATCGTGCTGCGCCACATTCTGCCCAGCACGATCCCGCCGCTGATCGTTCAGGCGACCTATGTGACGGCGTCGGCGATCTTGATCGAAGCGGGCTTGTCCTTCCTGGGGGCCGGCGTGCCGCCGGAAACGCCGACCTGGGGCAATATGATCGCGTCGAGCCGCCTTTTGCTGGCGCGCGCACCGTGGACGATTTTTTTCCCCGGAATGTGCCTGGCGCTGGTCGTGCTTGCGGTCAATCTGCTGGGCGACGGGTTGCGTGACCGTCTCGACCCGCGTTTGTCGCGGCGGATGTGACGGCCATGTCCGAAACGCCCGTTCTCAAAATCGACGAACTGCGCACCCATTTCTTCACGCGCGACGGTGTGACGCGCGCCGTGGACGGCGTGACGTTCGAAGTGCGGCCGGGCGAAACGCTGGGCGTCGTAGGCGAAAGCGGCTGCGGCAAAAGCGTGACGGCGCTGTCGATCCTGGGCCTGTTGCCGCCGAAGATCGGCCGGATCATCGGCGGCTCGATCAAGTTCGAAGGCCGCGAATTGATCGGCCTCGACGAAGCCGAGATGCGCAAAATCCGCGGCAACAGCGTCGCGATGATCTTCCAGGAGCCGATGACGAGCCTCAACCCGGTCTTCACGATCGGCGAGCAGATCGCCGAGGCCGCGATGATTCATCAAGGCCTCGACCGCGAAGCCGGGATCGCGCGCGCAGCGGAGATGCTCAAACTCGTGCGCATTCCCGACGCCGAGCGGCGCGTCCACGACTATCCGCACCAATTCTCCGGCGGCATGCGCCAGCGCGCGATGATCGCGATGGCGCTCGCCTGCAATCCGAAGCTTCTGATCGCCGACGAGCCGACCACGGCCCTGGACGTGACGATCCAAGCGCAGATCCTGCGCTTGATGCTCGACCTCAAAGAGAAGATCGGCGCGGCGGTGATGCTGATCACCCACGACCTTGGCGTCGTCGCGCAGACCTGTCGCCGCGTGGTGGTGATGTATGCCGGCCGCAAGGTCGAGGAGGCCGACGTGCTCGACCTGTTCGACCGCCCGGCCCATCCCTATACGCGTGGCTTGATGGCCTCGATCCCGCGGCGCAACGCCGGACGCGGCGGCCAGCGGCGTCTGTCGGAAATCCCCGGCATCGTGCCCAATCTGCGCGATCCGATCGCCGGCTGCGCCTTTGCACCCCGCTGTGCGCACGCGACCGACCGATGCCGGAAAGAGCCGCCGCCGATCCGCGCCTTGGAGAACGGCCATCTGGTCGCGTGCTGGGAAGCCGAAAAGGTGCTGGCGTCATGACCGAGCGGCGCGCGGTGTTGGAGGTCAAAGACCTCGCCAAATATTTCGACGTGACGCGCGGCCTGCTGCGCCGCGTCGTCGCGAAAATCCGTGCGGTCGATGGCGTGTCGTTCGATATCGCCGCCGGCGAAACGCTGTGCTTGGTCGGCGAGTCAGGCTGCGGCAAATCGACCGTCGCCAAGCTGATCCTGCGGCTGATCGAGCCGACGAGCGGCCATGTGGCGCTTGATGGCGTCGACGTTACGACGCTCGACGAAGCGGGCATGCGCGCCCATCGCCGTCACGTGCAGATGGTATTTCAGGATCCCTACGCGTCGCTCAATCCGCGTTTGCGCGCCGGAACGATCGTGACGGAGCCGATCGAGAATTACGAAGCGATGTCCACCGCCGAACGCGACGAGCGCGCGGTCAAGCTGCTGACGCGCGTCGGCTTGCGCGCGGACTCGCGCAATCGCTTCCCGTTTGAGTTCTCCGGCGGGCAGCGCCAACGTTTGGGGATCGCGCGCGCGCTGGCGCTCAATCCCGGCTTGATCGTCGCCGACGAGCCCGTATCGGCGCTCGACGTTTCGGTGCAGGCGCAGGTTCTGAACCTGCTGATGGATTTGCAGGAGGAGTACGGCCTCGCCTATCTGTTCGTGTCGCATGATCTGGGCGTCGTCGAGCATATCGGCCATCGCATCGCGGTCATGTATTTGGGCCGCATCGTCGAGCTCGCGCGGCGCGAGGATATTTTCGCCGATCCGCAACATCCCTATTCCGAGGCGTTGATCGCCGCAGCGCCGATCCCCGATCCGCGCGCCAAGCGCGAGGCACGGCTGCTGGAAGGCGAAGTGCCGAGTCCGATGAACCCGCCGACGGGTTGCCATTTTCATACGCGCTGCCCCTATGCGGTCGCGCGTTGCCGCGAAGAATCGCCCGCCTTGCGCGAGATAGCACCAGGCCGCTTCGTCGCCTGCCATTTGCGGGGCAATTGATGTCCGGTATCTACGCGCGGCTTGGCGTCAAACGGCGTATCAACGCGGCGGGCACGCTCACGCGCCTGGGCGGCAGCTTGATGGCCGACGCCGTACTCGACGCGATGCGCGAAGCGGCGCAAGGCTCCGTCGATATCGGCGAGTTGCAAGCCGCGGCCGGACGCGCGATCGCGCGCGCGACGGGGGCAGAGGCAGGCCTCGTCACCTCGGGTGCCGCCGCCGCGTTGACACTGGCGGCGGCGTCCTGCATCGCCGGTTTCGATGTCGCCAAAATGGCGCGGCTGCCCGATACGCGCGGCATGCCCAACGAAATCCTGATCCCGCGCACGCATCGCAACGCCTATGACCACGCGCTGCGCGCCGCCGGTGCCGTGCTTGTCGATATCGGCCATAACGATCGCGGCACCGGTGCGGGCATTCGCGGGCTGGAAGCGTGGGAGATCGACGCCGCGATCACGCCGGCGACCGTCGCTTTCGCTTTCACCGCGACGCCCGATACGATTCCCACTCTGCCCGGTGTCGTCGAGGCGTGCCGGCGGCAAGGCCTCAAACTCATCGTCGACGCGGCGGCGCAATTGCCGCCCGCCTCCAACCTGCGCGCCTTCGTCGCGGCGGGTGCGGATCTGGTCGTGTTCTCCGGCGGCAAGGCGATCGGCGGTCCGCAAGCGAGCGGCATTCTCGCGGGCAAGCGCGATCTGATCGGGTCCGCGCTGCTCCAACAGCTCGATATGGATGTCGATCCCGCGCGCTGGGCGGCCCCCGAGATCGTCGATCGCGCGCGCGTGCCCGTTCCCCCGCATCACGGCATCGGGCGCGCGTTCAAGGTCGGGAAGGAAGAGATCGTCGGCTTGATCGTGGCACTGGAGAATTTCGCCACGCGCGACGACGCGGCCCATATCGCCGGATTGCGCGCACGGTTGGAAACGATCGCCGCCTCTCTACCCAAGGGCCGGACGCGAATTACCGGCAGCCGAATTCCGTTGTTGGAAATCGATGCGGGCGACGGTCCCGCAGCTGCGGCGAAACTCCAGGCGGGCGATCCGCCGGTGCATGTCGGCGAACGCGATCTGGCGAAGGGCGTTCTGCTCGTCGATCTTCAAACGGTCCGCGCGGCGGACGACGCCACGCTCGCCGCCGCCCTCGCGCGGGCCATCACGTAAGCGTCAGTCGCGCCACCAGCGCCCGCCCAACACGATCCCCTTGCAGCGCAGATGTTCGCTGCCTTCGCGGATCTCGCCGAGCACGTCGGGAAAGGCGAATTTGCCCTTCTCGATGTCGAGGATCGTCGCGTCGCCCAGCGTCCCGGGTTTTAGCGTGCCGCGATCGGTTTTGCGCACCGCGAGAGCGGGATTGATCGTCGAGGCGCGGATCACCTCGACCAACTTCATGCCGATCGCGAGGAATTTCGACATGGTCACGAGCTGATCGAAAGCGGGGCCGTTCTCCGACAGGACATGGACGTCCGACGAGATCACGTCCGGCGAGAAACCTTGGCGCATCATCGCCACGGCGGTTTCGTAGCCGAACGAGCCGCCGCCATGGCCGATATCGAAAATCACGCCGCGCTCGCGCGCCGCGCGCACATCATCCTGCACCCGCCCGTCGCCGGTGATCGGCGCATTCGGGAACGGCCGGTAGCAATGGGTGAGGATGTCGCCTTTGCGCAAACGCGGCATCACGTCGCTGCGGTAAGGCGGCGGCTGATCGAGATGTGCCATCACCGGCACACCCAGGTGATCCGCGACCTCCAATCCCATATCGAGCGGCGCCAAGCCGGATTCGCCCGACGCCGATTTTCCGACCCGCACTTTAATGCCGACGATGAGATCGAGGTTTTCACGCCCGATATCGCGGGAGGCGCGCGGATGCAGCAGGCGCAAATCCTCGCATTCGCCGACCATCACATAGGGGCTGAACGCGAAAATGCCCGGATAGGAGATATTCATGAAGGGCAGAATGCGCACGTCCGAGCGCTTGATGACGTGCTCGCGGAAGCCCGGCAGATTGCCCGCACCGGCGGTGCCCGCGTCGATCAAAGTCGTACAGCCGGCACGGCGCGCATAAGCATCCGGATCGACACCGATCGACGTGCCGCCCCAATAGACATGCGTATGCAGATCGATCAATCCGGGCGTGACGATCTTGCCCGTGACGTCGCGCGTGTCCGCCGCTTCGCCCAAATTCGGGCCGACGGCGGCCACGCGGCCGTCCTTGAACGCGACGTCACAGACCGCATCGATCCCTTGCGCGGGGTCGATGACCCGACCGCCTTTGAGCACCAAATCGAACATCGACACACTCCCCGGTTACCGGCCTCACGGCTCTTCTCCGAACCAAGGCTAGCCCATCGGGGGGAATTCTTCGAGCGGGAAGCGCGCCGGTGAACATCAAATCGGGGCGATCTTTCGTCACGATGCGATCAGCGTCGATGGTTCGATCGTCTTGAAAAACCCATCGACGTTGCGCCCGTCGCTGGCCAGCGGAAGGATCAGCCGCACGTAACGGAAGCGTCTGCCTTCGATCGACACGTAATCGCGCCGCGCGAGGCTGGGTTCGCGCGTCGTCGCCGCGCGCTCCAGTCCCGCATAGACGATTTGCGCGTCCGCGTCGTTGAAATAGCCGCGCAGAGTCCGTCCGGTCGTCTCGAAATCGGCGCGCTCGCCGACATAATGTCCGACCATGCGCACCCGTGCGTCGCGCCGCTCGGGCAGATAGTCGAGCAGCATCGTGAACGGTTTGACCGTTTCCGGAACGTCATCCGCCGGCAACGCCGCCGGCAATTCGCCGTCCCGGCACGCAAGCCGCCATATCCGCACGCATTCGGCCAGCGCCGGATAGGATTCGAGTTCGGCAAGATCGAGGTCGCGATGCCGGTCCTCCGGGATCGGCGACATGGAGATCGTATCGGTCATGTGGACTCGCTTTGCATCGGCGGTTCAAACATCGAAGACGCGCGGAGAATGGCGCGCCGCCGGCGGCATCCATTCGAAATCGGCCGGCTGGAATTTACCGTAGCGGCGGATCGCCATGGTCGCGACCTTCTTCAACCCGAGCGCCGACGGTCCGTCGGAACGCGCGCTCTCCGCGTTCCACATCGCGACCAGCGGTTCGACATCCAACGCGAAGGCCCGCAACGACGCGACGATCGGGTTGAGCCGGCGGCGGAAGCCGGGTACCGCACGGCAAGCACCGCGCAGATCGGCGGCCAGCGCGTCGGCGCGCATCGCCAGATCGGAGGCCCAAAGAGCCGGTGCCCGCAACGCCACCGCGCCCGCACGGGTGGTGTCGGCGATGCTGCGCATACCCCGCCCCGCACCGGCTTTCGCAAGTCCGCCCAAAACGCGCTGCGCGGACACGACCGCGCGGCAAAGCCATTCGACCCGCGCCACATCGCGCGTAAGCTCGGCCATCGCGTCGGCATCGGGCGCAATGCCCGCCGCGTTCGCGCGCACCGCATGTTCCAAATCGCGCAGCATCGCCGCCGGATCGTCGCAGCCCGCCGAAACGCTTGCCCCCAAGGCGCGGCCAAGTTTCAGCGCGGCACGGCACAGATAATGCGGCCGCGGCGTCCAGGACGGCGTCGCGTCGATGGTCTCCGACGGGATCGGATCGCCGGGCGCGATCGCGCGGCTGAAGCGCAGCGCCGCGTCGATCCTGTTCAAAAGGCCGAGATCGGGATGGCGATCGGGAATCCCGTAATTCGCCGCGACCTGACGCAGCGGCACGGCTGCCCGCACGCCGCCCAGATCGAAGGTCAATGTCGGCCGTCGATCGTCGTCGCGCACGAACTTCAGATCCGGGCGGGCCAGCGCCGGATGCGTGAAGTCGAAACGCGTCGGCGCGATCGCCGCGCGATCGATGACGGAACCGTTGATTTCCATTTCGACGTCGATACGTCGCGACCGCCCCGCCGGATCATTCGATGCGGATCCGGCCCGCCGGGCGCAGCGCGCCCGCGTCGAAGGTTGCGACCACGCCTTCCGCCGAGCCGGGCGAAATCCCCGTCAGCGCCGCGATATTGACCTGATGCGTCACCGCGACCAGCGCGCCGGGTCCGCGCCATTCCGCCAGCACGCGCAAAGCCGCGGCGGTTTGCCGCAATCGTTCCTCGCGCCGATCGAAGAACGAATCGAATGCGGGCTCGCGGACCGGCCGTCCGGGAAAGGCGAGCGCGGCCGTATCGATCGCGCGGCACCAGCGCGACGTCAGCACGCGGCCGACATCGATGCCGCGCGCGGCGAATTCACGGCCGATCGCACGTGCCTGGTCGCGACCGGCCGCATCGAGATTGCGTTGCGTCGCGCAATCGTCGATCCGCATGCCGGGCGGATCGCCCACGCCCGGCGCATTCGCGTGCCGGAAAAGCACGATGGCGCCGGCACGAAGAACGCCCCACGGGTCGGCGTCGGCGAAGGCCGGTCGCGCCAGGGCCAGCGCCGCAGCACCGCCAATCAACGCACGCCGTCGAATACGCGTATCCATGCGCCTAGCCCTTCACGCGCAAAGTCGAGCGCCCGCCATCCACGCCGATGACCTGCCCGGTCATCCAGCCCGCTTCCGGCGACAGCAGATGCATGGCGAGCGACGCGACATCGTCGGGCTCGCCCAGGCGCGGGATCGGATGAAGCTGCGCGATCGCCGCCGCCAGTTGCGCGTTCGCCGTCAGCTTCTCCGATAGGCCCGTGCGGATCAGCGACGGCGCTATCGCGTTGACGCGGATCGCGGGCGCGAGCTCGGCGGCGAGCGATACGGTCAAACCTTCGACGGCGCCCTTGGCCATCGCCACCGACGCATGTGCCGCAAAGCCGTGCCGCGCCGCGATGCTGGAAAACAAAACCACGGCGGCGCCCGCGCCGGCGGCGCGCAACGCCGGCAGCGCCGCTTGAACGGCGATCGCGGCGCCAAGGGCATTGATCCGGAAGTCGCGCGCGATTTCGTCCGCGGCGAGTTTCGCGAGCGGTGCAAGCCGGATCGTCCCGACGGCGTAAACGAGTCCCGCGAGGACGGGCCCGGCCGCCGCGACCGCATCGCGCAGCCGATCCGGATCCTCGACATCGCAGGCGGTGAAACTCGCCCTCAGCTCGCCCGCCAAGGCGGAAAGCCGCGCGGAATCGCGCGCGACAAGGTGGAGGTCGAACCCGCGCGCCGCTGCGCGGCGCGCGACGGCCGCACCGATACCGCCCGTTCCGCCGACGATAAGAATCTTGTCCGACATTCCCGTTTCCGTATCCGACATCGAGCTATCGGAAACTGGATCGCCGCCGGCGCAAATCAAGCCGCGATATCGCCCCGCAACAACGCGCGCAACGCGGGATTCGGGAAACGGCGCGGCACGGTGACCGCGTAGAAGTTCTCCGCGAGGCCATTCAGGCGCACGGCTTCCACCAATACGCCGGATGCCAGCTCGTCCTTGACCGCGATCGGCGGAAGGACCGCAAGACCGACCCCTTCGCGCGCCAGCAAGCGCATCATCGCCATGTCCTCGACCTCCGCCGCGATACGCGGCGCGACGCCAAGCCGGTCCGCGAGCGCGTCGAAAGCCGCACGCACGCCGCTATCGGCCGTCGGCAGAATGATCGGTTCGCGCGCCAGCAGCGCCGCAACGTCGCGCTCGCCCCGCACGCGTTTGCGCGTCCCCACCAAGGCGACGCGCTGATGCGCCAGACGATGCGTGACCAGCCGCACCGGCGCGTCGCGCCGAGGCGGATGGTTGAGCAGCACGACGTCGAGGTTGAGTGCGGCGAGTTCGCCGAGCAATTCGGCTTCGCCGCCAGAGCGCAACACGATCCGCACGTCGCCGCGCGCGAGCGCGGGCCTTAAAAAGCCGAGCTGGAAATTGCGCGACAACGTCGCGAGCGCCCCGACGCGAAGCTCGGACCGCGCGGCGCCGGCCCCCGCCAAAGCGGCCGAAATCTCCTCGCCCGTCGCGAAAATCGCGTCGGCGCCGTCCAGCGCGATCCGCCCGGCCTCGGTCAAACGAAGCGCGCGCCCCCGGCGCTCGAACAATTCATGGCCAAGGCGCGCTTCCAGGGCGCGGATCTGCACCGACAGCGCGGATTGCGAAAGATTGAGCTTCGCGGCCGCGCGCGTCAGGTTGCCGTCATGCGCGACGGCCCTGAAATACATGAGATGCCTGAAATTGATCGCCGCCATACGTTCTATTTTATAGAACGTTTTTAGAAGAACAATGAATTTAACACGGATCCTCGGCCTTGTTATCCGGACGCCGAAGAAAGCCGAATTTCCGGAGATCCGCTTTGACGCCATACGCGCTGCCGCTTCTCGCGCCGCTTCTGATGCTCTCGGCCGCGGCGGCGTATCGCTTCGCGCCCGACAGCCGTGGCGGCGCGATGAGCCATCTCGCCGAAGGGATGGCGATCGCGGCGCTGCTGACCGCGATCGCCTCCACCGGCGTTCTGATCGCCGGCGGACCGGGCGCATTCCCCGCGCCGGGAGGGGGCGGTTTCCCGATCTCCGCGCGGCTCGACGCGGTCAGCGCGCCGGTTTTCCTGCTGGTGGCCTTTATCGGCTGGATCGTTCTGCGCTATTCGCGGAGCTATCTCGACGGCGAACCCCGGCAGAACGTCTTCACCGGGTGGCTTTGCGCGACGCTCGCTTCGGTCCAGCTCTTCGTTCTGGCCGGCACGATCGTTCAACTGGCGGGCGCTTGGATCGCCGCTTCGATATCCATCCACCATCTGCTGCTGTTCTATGCCCAACGGCCCGGCGCGATTCGCGCCGCGCGCAAGAAGGCGCTGTTTTCGGGGCTAGGTGCCGCCGCGCTGTCGGCTGCGGTCGCGCTTATTTGGGCGGGCTTCGGATCGATCGATATCGCGGAAATCAATGCGCGGGCGCGCGCGGGCGAAACCCCATCGATTGCGGTCGCGGGGGCCGCACTATTCGCGCTCGCGGCGCTTTTGAAGTCGGCCCAGTTTCCGACGCATGGCTGGCTGACCGAGGTCATGGAAGCGCCGACGCCGGTCTCCGCCCTGCTTCACGCCGGCGTCGTCAATGCGGGCGGATTTCTGCTGATCCGCTTCGCGGATGTGATGATCGCGGCACCCGGCGTTTTGGCGCTGCTCGCGATCGTGGGGGGATTCACGGCGCTTTTCGGCGCGCTCGTCATGCTGACCCAGCCGGCCGTCAAAACATCCTTGGCTTGGTCGACGATCGCGCAAATGGGATTCATGATCCTGCAATGCGGGCTCGCGCTGTTTGCGCTGGCGTTGCTGCATATAATCGCCCATTCGCTTTACAAGGCGCACGCGTTCCTGGCTTCGGGCGGCGCGGTGGAGCAGATCGCCGCGGCGCGTCGGCCCGGTCCGATCGCCGTGCCCGATGGCCGGGCCGTCGCCCGCGCGTTTCTCCTTGCGTTGCTGATCTATGCCGGAATCGGCATGGGCTTCGGCATCGCCGCCGGTTTCGCGCATAAATCGCCGCAAGCCTTCGTGCTCGGGACGATTCTGATCTTCGGGGTCGCGTATATGCTGGCGCAAGGCCTTGCCGATACGGCGCCGCACCAGCTGACGCGCAAGACGGCGGCGTATGCGAGCGCCACCGCGATCGGCTACTTCGCGCTCCAAACGGCGGCCGAGTGGCTGACCAGCGGCACAATTCCGGCGGCCCCGGCACCCGGGCGCCTGGAATGGACATTGATGGCGCTCGCCACTTTGAGCTTCGGCTTCGTCGCCATCGCGCAAGCGATGCTGCCGCTCTGGGCTTCGCATCCGGCCGCGGCGGCTTTGCGCGTTCATCTCGCCAACGGGCTCTACGTGAACGCGTTGTTCGACCGCATGCTCGGCGTCCGGGCGGCGCCTAAAACCGATCACGGATCCAAGCAATGACCGAAGCCATAACGACGTCGACGATCGAGCTTCCGCCGCCCGCTTCCGGCGCCGTTGCTATGGCGGCGCAACAAGCGGCGCGCGCGATCCCGCCGCTATGGCCGCTGGCGTCGAGTGTGGCGGTCAATCCGTTCCTCGGTCAAACGAAGGAGCCGCTCGCGGTTGCGGCATCGCGCCTTCGCCGGACGGCCGGAACGCCGCTGACGATGCCGCGCGATTGGTATCGGGCCCGGATTCGCGCCGGCGAGATCGACGAGAGGGATTTGAAAGCGGCTTACGACGCCGCCTTCGTTCCCGCAAAACCGGCGACTTTCGCGGCGTTTCTTGCCGCCATCGACGCCGATCCGGCGCCGGCCGGCGCGCATCCGACCGTCGCCGACCTTGCGCGCGAGGCGACGGCGATCGACTGGCCGCAAATCGTCGACGAACGCATCGGGCATTGGGCGGCGGGGTACTTCGATCAAGGTCAGGCGCTTTGGGCGAATCCGCCGTCGCGGAACGCATTCTCGGCATGGCGCGCCGTCGCGACACACGATCTAACGCCCGAAATCGCAGGCCTCTCCGGATTTGCGCGTTATGTCGCCGAGATGCCCGCCGACGCGCAAGCGGCATTGACCGATTGCGTATTGGAACTCGAACTGCCCGCTTCGGCGCTCGAGATCTACTTTCATCGCCTTCTGGCAAGTCTTGGCGGCTGGGCGCAAGCGGCGCGCTACCGCCTGTGGCAGGCCGAACTGGCCGGAACAAGCGACACATCGGTGACCGATCTGCTCACGATCCGCATCGCGTGGGAGTCGGCCTTGCTCAGACAAGGGGGCGCGCGGCTTGCGGCAAGGTGGAAGGAAGCGGCGGCCGGTTTCGCCGCGCCCGTCGCCGCCACCGAAACCGATCGCGTCGACGAAATTCTGCAGGAAAGCGTCGAGCGCGCGGCCCAAAGGCATCTTGAAGCGCTTTTCGCCGAGACGGGACAACCCGAGGGTCGGACCGAGCGGGCCGAATTGCAGGTCGCGTTCTGCATCGACGTGCGCTCCGAGATCTTTCGTCGAGCGCTCGAGAGCCTCGATCCGCGGATCGCCACTTTCGGCTTCGCAGGCTTCTTCGGAATCGGGGTCGGTCACCGCCGCTTCGCGTCGGACGCGGTGGAGGCGAGGCTGCCGGTGCTGATGCGGCCGAGTCTCCTTACCTGCGCCGATGTCTCGACGCCCGCCGCGCGGTCGCGCGATCGCGCCGGGCGCATCTCGGCCCGCGCGAGACGCGCATGGGGACGTTTCAAACTTGCGGCGATCTCCTCGTTCGCGTTCGTCGAAGCCGCCGGGCCGATCTATGTCGCGAAACTCCTCGTCGACGGATTGGGGCTCAAGGGCCGCGCGGCGCCGCACGATCCCGCGCCGCGGCCGGAACGCGCGCTCGACGTCGAGACGCGCGTAAAGACGGCCGCGAGCGTGTTGCGCGCCATGTCGCTTACGTCGGGGTTCGCCCGGCTGGTATTGCTTGCCGGACACGGCGCGAACGTCGTCAACAATCCCCATGCGAGCGCCCTGCATTGCGGCGCCTGCGGCGGCTATTCGGGCGAGGTGAACGCCCGGCTTCTGGCGGCGCTCCTCAACGACAAAGCCGTTCGCGACGGATTGGCGAAGGAAGGCATCGCCATTCCGGACGACACGCTGTTTCTCGGTGCCCTTCACGATACGACGACGGACGACGTCACGATCTATGCCGGCGATCACCCTTCGGTGCCGCACCGGATCGATCTATCCAAGGCGGAAGAATGGCTGTCGGCGGCCGGCGTCATCGCGCGTTCCGAACGCGCCCTGCGGCTGCCGCGCGCCAGGACCGGCGCGGACATTCCAAAGCGCGCGCGCGATTGGGCCGAACTGCGCCCCGAATGGGCGCTGGCCGGTTGCAAAGCCTTCATCGCGGCGCCGCGCGCGCGCACATCCGGGCGCAGCTTCGCGGGCCAAGCTTTTCTTCACGACTACGACTGGCGAAAGGATCGCGGCTTCGGCGTTCTGGAACTGATCCTGACGGCACCGGTAGTCGTCGCGAGTTGGATCAGCTTGCAATACTACGGATCGACCGTCGCGCCCGCGACCTTCGGTGCGGGCAACAAGCTTCTTCACAATGTCACGGGCGGCATCGGGGTCGTCGAAGGCAATGGCGGGGTTCTGCGCGCCGGGTTGCCGTGGCAATCCGTGCACGACGGCGAGACGCTTCGTCACGACCCGGTCCGGCTCTCGGTCGTCGTGGAAGCCCCCGTCGAGGCGATCAACGGGATACTTGGCCGTCACCCGGATGTGCGCGCGCTGTTCGACAATCGCTGGCTACACTTGTTCGTTCTGGACGACCGGGGCCGGATGGCGTCGCGCTATAGCGGTGACTTGCGCTGGGGGCCGATGGCGGGTGTCGAGCGCGATCCCGATCCAATCGGCGCGACTAGGACCGGCCGCCATCCACCGACAAAATCTGCCCGGTGATCCAGGCGGCCTGCTCGCTCGCCAGGAACGTGACCGCGTTCGCGATGTCCTGGGCGGTGCCGAGGCGCCGCGTATGGATGCTCTGCATCAATCGCGCCTGCCCTTCGGCGCCATAGGCTTCCCATTGCCGTTCGGTCGTCGGGTTCGAACGCACGAACCCCGGCGCCACGGAATTCGCCGTGATGCCGAAGGGCCCCAGATCCTGGCTCAATTGCTTGGTCAGGCCCACCAGCGCATGCTTGGCGGCGGTGTAGGCTTGGATACCGGTCAAGCTCGGCCGCAGCCCGGCGCCGGAGGAGATCGTGACGATCCGCCCCCACCCCTTCGCGCGCATCGGCACCGACGCGGCCTGGGCGAGCCAGAACTGCGCATCGACATTCGCTTCGAAGATCGCGCGCCAGCCGGCTTCGTCGACCTTGTCGATCGGTCCGCCGACCTGACCGCGCACGCCGCCGGCAGCCCCGACGAGGATATCCACCTGCCCGATCTTCGCGACGAGATCGTGGCAAGCCGCCCGGCTGCCAAGATCGGCGCGATGCGCCGTATAGGCGCCAGGATCGGCCCATTCGATCGCGGCGATGTCGGCCAGATGAACCTTGGCGCCCGCCGCGTGCAGCGTTTCGGCGATGGCGCGACCGATCCCTTGCGCCGCCCCGGTGACGAGTGCGGTTTTGCCGTCGAAGCGGATCAGCATAGTGCGAGCAACTCCGCGAAGGTTTCGTACGCCATCGGCTTCTTGCCGTCTTCGATCGCGTGGATCAGGTCGACAAGCTTGGCGAGGACCGGCGTCTCGACGCCGACTTCGCGCGCCAATTCGACGATGATGCCGATCTGCGGATCGATCTCGGTCTTGCGCTTGCGTACCGCCAGATCGCGATAGATGCCCGAATGGGTCTTGGCGGTGTAGCGATTATGCTCGGCCAGCCGCGCGATCGTCGCCTGAGCACGATCAAGGGCTGCTCCCGGCATGAAATCGGCCGGATCGAAGCCGTTGAAGCCGACGGGTGCAATCTTGCGCGCGCGCGCCGCCGCCATCACTTCGCGGCCCAACGCCACGAAAGCCGGCGTGCGGCGCGGGTCTTCAAAATTCGCGGTCATGCTGTCCATGGTCAACGCGGTCGCGAACAGCATGGCGCCGTAGGCGAGCTTGCCCCACAGATAGCCCCAAATATTGCCGGTCAGCACGGCGTTGGGTTCGAAGCCCTTGAGCAACTCGAACATCGCTTGCGTACGTGGGCCATTCTTGCCGTCGATCTCGCCGACTACGACGGCCGCGCGGTTGCCGAACAGGATTTCGCCCGGCCCATGCCAATCGGCGCCGAAATTGACGAAACAACCCATCGTGCGCGCGGCACCCGCGCGCTTGGCGATCGCGATTTCGTTGAGGCCATTCTGCGCCGACAGGATATAGCCGTCGGGGGCGAGATGCGGCAGCAGCTTGTCGAGGGCCGCGTCGGTCGCTTGTGCCTTCACCGCCAGCACGATGCGCGAATAGGTGCCCTTCAATTCGTCGGGCGTGACGGCGGGAACGACGATCGTGAAATCCTCGATCGGCCCGAAGATGTGAAGCCCGCGCGTGCGGCAAGATTCGACATGCGCCTTTTCGATATCGACCAGCAGCACGTCGTGACCCGCGCGCTTCCAATAGGCGCCGAGCGTGCCGCCGATGGCGCCCGCCCCCCAAATCAGGATCGGATCGCCGCTCATGCCGCCTCCGCGAATTCTTCCGTATGCGTGGCGACGATCAAGCGGCCGTCATTGCCGATCCAGCCGCGCGCCATGCCCAGCGTATTGTAGGGCGCGTAGACTTGGCCCTTCGCGTCGATCGCCGCGAAGCCCGCGCCGATGCCGTGGCTTTTCAAGACGTCGAAGACCAGCGCGTCGACAGCCGTTTTGAAATCCTGTTTGGCATAGTCCATGCGCGCCGCGATGTCGTAGGCGGCCGCGTTGCGGATGAAGAATTCGCCTTGCCCCGTGCCCGATACGGCGACGATGCCATTGCGCGCGTAGGTACCAGCGCCGACGATGGGCGTGTCGCCCACGCGGCCGACCGGCTTGTTGTTGAAACCGCCGGTCGACGTCGCGGCGGCGAGATTGCCCGCGCGATCGAGCGCCACAGCACCAACGGTGCCGTGACGCTCGGCCTCGCTGGCCGCCTTTAGCGTACCCGACGCCGCGCGGCGTTTGAGCGAGGCGAGCGCGTCCAACCGGCGCTGGGTGGTGAAATAGGAATTCTCGACGATCGCCAGACCTTGACGCTTGGCGAATTCGTCGGCGGCATCGCCCGCGATAAGTACGCAGTCGCTGCGCTCCATCACCGCGCGCGCGGCCTTGATCGGATTGCGGATGCGCTTGACGGTGCAAACCGCCCCCGCACCCTTCGTGGCGCCATCCATGATCGACGCGTCGAGCTCATGCGTGGAATCCGCCGTCAACGCGGCGCCATGCCCGGCGTTGAAATGCGGACTGTCTTCCATCACCACGACAGCCGCTTCGACGGCGTCGAGTGCGGAACCACCCTTGTTGAGGATCGTCCAGGCGGCCCGTAACGATGCGGCCAAATGCGCGCGCGTTTCGGCCCATTCGGCCGGCGTCAAAAGCGACTTGTCGAGCGTGCCGCAGCCGCCATGGATACAAATGCCGATCGGTCCCGCCATGACGATTCATTCCCCTTCAATAAAATCCGGGCCCGTTCCGCCGTTGAGAAGCGGAACGGGCCCGGTCGTTCGGGCTTAGTTGGCCGGCTTGATGTCCATCGCCAGCGTGTCCTCGTCGACGCGCGGCGTGATCTTCACCTTGGCCTTCTGCATCGCCCAGGCCGAACCGACCGCGACGATCGGCAGGCGCTGACGATCTTCCAGCACGATCGCGTTGACTTCGGCGAGCTGGGCGCGGCGCTTGGCCTCGTCGAGCTCCACCGCCGCGTCCTGCAACAGCTTGTCGGCGCGCGGGTTCTTGTAGCCGAGCACGTTGAACGCCCCCATACGCACCGCCGGATCGTTCGAGTGGATCAGCGACGACAGCGTGTAATGCGCTTCGCCCGTCAGCGTACCCCAGCCCGACATCGAGGCCGAGAACTCGCCGCGCGTGCGCGCGGGGAAGAACGCGGCCGCCGGCGTGGCGGCGGCGGTCGCATCGATCCCGACGGCCGCCAGCATCTGCGCGATCGACGTGCCGACCGCGCTGTCGCCGGGTAGACGATCGTTGGTGAAGGCGAAGCGCATGCGGAAGCCATTCGGGAAACCCGCCTCGGCCAGCAGCTTGCGCGACGCCGCCGGATCGTAGACGCGTTCGGGCAGCGTGGTGTTGAAGCCGAAGATCGACGGCGTCACCAGCTGATTGACCGGTTTGCCAAGCCCTTCCATCGCGATCTCGGCCAGCGCCTTGCGGTCGATCGCCATATCGATCGCCTGCCGCACGCGCAAATCGCGCAGCGGATTGGCGGGCAACGGCGAGCCGTCCTTAGCCGACAACTGACCGGCGGGCGGCGTCTCGCGCATGTCGAACTCGGCGTTGAACACATAGACCGTGTCGACCGTCGTCACCGTCAGGCGCGGATCGGAACGCAACGTCGCAAGGTCGGTCGCCGGAACGCGCGTGATCAGATCGAGCTGTCCCGCGCGCAGCTGCGCCACGCGCGCGGCATCGTTCGGGATCTCGCGGCGGACATGACGCGCCCACGGCTCTTTCGGGCCCCAATAGGCGTCATTGCGGTCGAGAACTAGATCGCCGCGGGGGCTCCACGACACGTATTTATAGGGCCCCGTGCCGATCGCGGCCTTGCCCGTATTGAACGCTTCGTTCGCCGTTTCCTTCGTCAGGCCCGCAGCCGCGCGGTGCGATACGATGAACAGGCGGATGAAGTCGTTGGGCAGGATCGGCGCCGGCCCATCGGTGATGATGTGGACCGTGTGCGGGTCGACGATCTTCACTTCCTTCACGCGGCGCACATAGATCGTCGTCGGGTTCGGGCCCGCGACGACCGGGATACGCTCGATCGAGAACTTCACGTCCTCGGCCGTGAAATCCGAACCGTCGTGGAATTTGACGCCGCGGCGCAGCTTGAACTCCCAGGTCGTCGGATCGATCACGCGCCAGCTTTCGGCGAGCCGCGGCTGGACTTCCAGCCCGCTGCCCGACCAGGTCAGCGTGTCGAACACATGCTTCAGCGCTTCGGCATGCGAACCGGTCGCGGTGAAATGCGGATCGATGGAATCGGGACCGCCGCGGACACCGATGGTGAGCGTTTGCGCCGCCGCATTACCCGCGGCGAGCGCCACACCCAGAGCCGCAAGACGGGCCCATTTGGCGAGGTTGGACATGGTGGACTCCTTTTTTAGGCGATGGGGTTTCATGCGATGATCGTGGGCCAGTTGCTTTGATTGAGGATGACCTTGTCGAGCAGCTTCTTGAGCGTGCGGCGTTCCGCCGGGCTCAACGACGACGCCATCGCCGCTTCGTGCGCGACGAGGGCGGGAATGGTGACGTCGGCCATCTGCCGGCCGCGCGGCGTCAATGTCAGGATCAAGCGGCGGCGATCCTTGGGATCGGCGCGGCGCGTGATCATCTTGCGCTGCATCAGCCCGGCGACGCCCCGGCTCAACGTATTCTTGGGCCGCGCCGTGGAGGCGACGATATCGTCCGCCGTGATGCCGTCCTTCAGCGCCAGCGCGTACAGCACGACGTGTTCGGGCGCCGACAGTCCATGCACCGCCTCGATCCAGTCGTAGACCGGCTGGTTGAAATGATGGGCGACGAAATTGACGCGGAAGGACAGCCAGCAGGGATTTTCCCACAGCTTCGCGGCCAGCATCGGATGCAATCCCGACGCCTGCTTCGCCTTCCCCGTCCCCTTGTTTTTCGCCGTTCGCGCCGGCTTCGCGGTCATGGAACCTCCGCTTAGGAACGATCTCAGCTTGACGCAACGCAACACGCCCCGTCAAGATACTGGTTCCACAAGGAACCATTTTTCTTTCCGGAGCCCCCGCCATGCGCGTCGTCGACATGAACTGGATGCAGCTCGAAGCGCGGGCGAAGGCCGACGATCGCGCCGTTCTGCCGATCGGGTCGATCGAACAGCACGCCTATCTCAGCCTGGGCGTCGACGCGATCCTGGCCGAGCGCATGGCAATCGAGGCCGCCGCCCCGGTCGGCACGCCGGTTTACCCGGCGCTAAGCTACGGATTGACCCCGAATTTCGTCGATTATCCCGGCACGGTCACGCTGCGCCTGACGACACTGATCGCCCTGGTTCAGGACGTGTTGGAGGGTATCGCGCGTGCCGGGTTCAAGCGCATCGTGATCGTCAACGGCCATGGCGGCAACGACCCCGCCAAGGGTGCCGTGCTGGAATGGCTCGACCGCCATCGCGGCTGCCAAGTTAAGTGGCACAATTGGTGGAACGCGCCCAAAACCTGGGCGAAGGTGAAGGCGATCGATCCCGTCGCGTCGCACGCATCCTGGATGGAGAATTTTCCCTGGACCCGGATCGGTAACGTCGCGATGCCCTCGACGCAGAAGCCGATGGTCGATCTCGCCCGCTTGCCCCAATTCGATCCGGGCGAAAAGAAGCGCCTGCTCGGTGACGGCAATTTCGGCGGCTATTATCAGCGCGACGACGCGGACATGCTCGCCCTTTGGGAAACGGGCGTGGACGAAACGCGCGAAGCCATCCTCGGCGGCTGGGGCTGAGGGATATCGCGGACGACGGGAATGCTCGGTTTCGTCATCCAACGCTTTTTGCAGGCCGTCGCGGTGATGCTCGTCATCTCCGCGCTCGTCTTCGTGGGCGTTTACGGCATCGGCAATCCGATTGACGTCATCATCTCCCCCGACGCGACCCAGCAAATTCGCGAAGCGGCGATCCGCGCCTACGGTCTCGATCAGCCGCTCTGGATTCAATATCGCGATTTTCTGCTGCGCTTACTGTCGGGCGATTTCGGGCGCTCGTTCATTTTCAACATGCCAGTGCTGGAACTGATTTTCTCGCGCCTGCCGGCGACGCTCGAGCTCACCCTCGCCGCCGTGGTTGGCGCCACGCTGCTCGGCGTGCCGCTCGGCATGTACGCGGGCTACAAACCCGATTCCGCTTTCGCGCGGATCGTGATGACCGTGTCGGTGCTCGGCTTTTCGGTGCCGACCTTCTGGATCGGTCTTGTCCTAATCTTCGCCTTCGCCGTTCAGCTCGGCTGGCTGCCGGCGGGCGGACGCGGCGCCACGGCGATGCTGTTCGGCGTCGAATGGAGCTTCCTGACGCGCGAGGGCCTCACGCATCTGCTGCTGCCCGCGTTGAACTTGTCGCTGTTCAAGTTCGCGATGATGGTGCGTCTGGCGCGCGCGGGCACGCGCGAAGCGATCTTGGGCGATGTCGTGCGTTTCGCGCGCGCGGCAGGCGAAAGCGAGACGACGATTCTGCGCCGCCATGTGCTGCGCTTGATCGCCATCCCGATCGTCACCGTGTTCGGACTCGAATTCGGCTCCACCCTCGCCTTCGCCGTGGTGACGGAGACGATCTTCTCCTGGCCCGGTGTCGGCAAACTCATCATCGACAGCATTTCGCTGCTCGACCGGCCGGTGATGGTCGCCTATCTGATGCTGGTCGCGTTCCTATTCATCATGATCAATTTCCTGGTCGACATCGCCTATGCGGCCCTCGACCCGCGTTTGCGCGTAGGCGCGAAACGATGAGCGACATCTCGCCTTTCGCCCGGTTTTGGGCCGAGTTCCGCGCCAACCGCATTGCGGTCGTGGCGCTCGCCGTCGTCGTCGCGATCGTGCTGCTTGCGGTGCTCGCCCCGCTCTACGCGCCGCAGAATCCCTACGATCTCGCCAATCTCGTGCTCATGGATGCGCGCCGTCCGCCCGGTTATGTCGGGTCGAAAGGCTTCACGCATTGGCTGGGCACCGACGCGCAAGGCCGCGACCTTCTTTCCGCGATCCTCTACGGCTTGCGCGTCTCGTTGCAGGTTGGTTTGGCGGCGGGCGCCGTCGCATTCGCGCTGGGTGCCTCGCTGGGAACGCTCGCCGCCTTCATGGGCGGCAAGATCGAAATCCTGATCATGCGGATCGTCGATTTACAGCTTTCCTTCCCGGCGATCCTGCTGGCGCTGGTGCTCGTCGCGTTGCTGGGGCAAGGCCAGTGGCAGTTGATCGCGGCCCTCGTCACCGCGCAATACGCCTATTTCGCGCGCACGGCGCATGGGGCGGCGACCGCCGAGCGCGCCAAGGATTACGTCGCGGCGGCGTTGTCCACGCCGCTCTCCTCGTCGCGTGTCGTATTCCGGCACATCCTGCCGAACTGCCTGCCGCCGCTGATCGTCGTCGCGACCGTTCAGGTCGCCAACTCGATCGCGCTGGAGGCGACGCTGTCCTTCCTGGGCCTCGGCCTGCCGGTGACGGAGCCGTCGCTGGGCATGCTGATCGCCAACGGCTTCCAGGTGCTGATGTCGGGCCGCTACTGGATTTCGATCTATCCCGGCGTCGCGCTGATCGTCTTGATCGTCGCGATCAATCTGGTCGGCGATCAAGTGCGCGATCAGTTGAACCCGAGGCTGCGGCGATGAGCGCATTGCTCGAAATCCGCGATCTCGCGACGCATTTCGCCGCCACGACCGGCACCGTGAAGGCCGTCGATGGCGTATCGTTCGACGTGCATGCGGGCGAGATCGTCGGCTTGGTCGGCGAGTCCGGTTCCGGCAAGACGATCACCGGATTCTCCATTTTGGGATTGATCGACGCGCCGGGGCGCATCGTCGCGGGCTCGATCAAGCTGGAAGGCCGCGAGCTCGTCGGCCTGAAGCAAAGCGAGCTGCGCAAGCTGCGCGGCAAGCGGATCGCGATGGTGTTCCAAGACCCGTCGACCGCGCTCAATCCCGTGCTGTCGATCGGCGAGCAGATGCGTATGGCCCTCGCCGCGCATGAAAGCGTGAGCCGCACCGCTGCCGACGAACGCGCGCGCGACCTGCTGGCGCGCGTGGGCATTCCCGAACCTGCCAAGCGGCTCGACGCTTTTCCGCATCAACTTTCCGGCGGTATGCGCCAGCGCGTGGCGATCGCCATCGCGCTGCTCAACCGTCCTTCCTTGATCGTCTGCGACGAGCCGACGACGGCGCTGGACGTTTCGATCCAAGCGCAGATCCTGGCGGAAATGCGCGAACTTGCCCGCGATTTCGGCACGGCGCTGATCTGGATCAGCCACGATCTCGCGACCGTGTCGGCCCTCGCCAGCCGATTGATCGTGATGTATGCGGGCCGCATCGTCGAAGATGGGCCGATCGGTGCCATCTTGCGCGATCCGCGCCATCCCTATACGCGCGGCCTGCTCGACTCCCTGCCCTCGATGGCCGCCCCCGGCCAGGAATTGCGCCAGATTCCCGGCAGCATGCCTTCGCTCGCCAAACTGCCGCCGGGCTGTGCCTTCGCGCCGCGTTGTACGCATGCCGACGCCGCCTGCAATGCCGCACCGCCCGAACGGCGCGACGGCGAACGCGGCTGGCGTTGTCATCACCCGCTGGGGGCGGCATGAGCGCGTTGATCGAAACTCGCGACGTCGCAAAGCGCTTCAGCGAAGCGCCCAGTCTGGGCGATCGCATCGCGCGCATGGTCGGTGCGGGCGGCGACGATCGCACCGTGCACGCGGTCGACGGCATTTCGCTGTCGGTCGCGAAGGGCGAAGTGCTCGGTCTGGTCGGTGAGTCCGGCTGCGGCAAATCCACGCTCGGCCGGATGATCGCGGGCATTCTGCCACCGAGCGAAGGCGCGGCATTGATCGACGGCGTTCCCGCGATGTCGGGCGGCGCACGGCCGGTGAAAACCACCACGCGCGTGCAGATGGTATTCCAGGATCCGTTCGCGTCGCTCGACCCGCGCATGCGCATCGGCGACATCATCGCCGAAGGCCCGGTCGCCAACGGAATCATCAAGCCGAGCGAAGCGACCGCCGACGCGGCGCGCTGGCTTTCGACCGTCGGGCTCGACCCGTCGGCGGCACAGCGCTATCCGCACCAATTTTCGGGCGGGCAGCGCCAGCGAATCGCGATCGCGCGCGCCCTCGCCATGCGGCCCGACGCGCTGGTCTGCGACGAACCCGTCGCATCGCTCGACGTGTCGATCCAGGCGCAGATCGTCAATCTGTTCCTGAAATTGCGCCGCGAGTTGGGACTGACGATGATCTTCATCAGTCACGATCTGTCGCTGGTCCGCCATGTCAGCGACCGCGTCGCGATCATGTATCTGGGGCGCATCGTCGAGATCGGCGCGTCGCGCGAGATTTTCGCGGCACCGCGCCATCCCTATACGCGCGCGTTGCTCGACAGCGCACCCGCCCTGCGGCTCGACGGCGAAGAAGCCGCCGGGTTCAAGCCGATCCAAGGCGAATTGCCCTCGCCCATGGATCCGCCGGCGGGCTGCCATTTCCATGCGCGCTGCCCGCATGCGGATGCGAAATGCCGCATCGAGGCGCCCGTGTTGACCGGCGGCGTCGCCTGCCATTTTCCGCTGAAGGAAGTTCCGTCATGACCGAACCGTGGCAATGGGAAGAAGCCGAATGGCGCAAACGCGTGGCGAAAGTCCGCGCCGGACGCCGCCTGATGCCCAAGACTTGGCCTGGCGGGGCGCGCTGCGCCGTCGCACTCTCCTTCGACAGCGACCACGAGACGAACGAGCTGCGCGACGGCGGCGTTTCCATCGGGCGCATGTCGTGGGGCGAATACGGTGTGCGCCAAGGCGTGCCGCGCATTCTTTCGACGCTCGCGAAGTCGAGCGTGCCCGCGACATTCTTCGTGCCCGCCGTCGCGGCCTTGCTGCATCCCGAGGAACAGCATCGCGTGATCGGCGAAGGGCACGAGATCGGCTTGCATGGCTGGATTCACGAGCTCAATTCCAACCTGCCCGAAGCGGTCGAACGCGATCTGCATTTACGTTCCGCCGATGCGCTTGAAAAGCTGCTCGGGAAACGCGCCGTGGGCATGCGCACGCCATCCTGGGACTTTTCTCAAGCGACGCTGAAGATTCAGCGCGAGATGGGTTTGCTCTACGATTCCTCGCTGATGGCCGATGACGATCCCTACGAATTGATCGAGGACGGCGAAGCGACCGGAATCGTGGAACTGCCGGTCGAATGGATCCGCGACGACGCGCCCTATTTCAACATGAACCGCTTCGCGGCGTTGCGGCCCTATACGCCGCCGCCCGCCGTGCTCGATATTTTCCGGCGCGAGTTCGACCGCGCGTGGGAGGAAGGCGGGCTATTCCTGCTGACCATGCATCCGCACGTCATCGGCTATCGCTCGCGGATTTTCATCCTCGAGGAATTGATCGCGCATATGAAGGCGAAAGGCGGCTGCTGGTTCGCGACGCACGAGCAGGTCGCACGGGCCTGCAAAGCGGCGTAGCGGCGACGGCCGCCGGTCTAATCGGACGGGCGCGATGCGCCACCCATCTGCGCTTCGGCCCACGCCTGGAGAACGGCACGCGCATCGTCCGCGCGGCGGGCTTCCGACGGCATCTTGCGTTCTCCGACCGGCAAACCGACCTGGGCGCGCAGCTCCGCCGCCGTCATCCGATAACGGCGCTTGTCCTGCGGCAGATGCTTGAGCGCCGCCCAGGATTGTTCGAGCGACACCGCGTAGTAGAGCCTCGATATGCCCGCGATGTGCATCGCCGCGACGCACAGCGAACAGGGCTCGCACGACGAATAAAGATCGCATCCGTCGAGATCCTTGGTGCCGAGCTTGCGGCACGCATCGCGGATCGCCTCGACTTCGCCGTGCGAGGTCGGATCGTGGAGCGCCAGCGAACGATTGAGCCCTTCGCCGACGATCTTGCCGTCTTTGACCACGACGGCCGCAAAGGGCTCGCACCCCGGCTGGCCGATGGCGCTTCGCGACACTTCGATCGCGCGTTTCATGAACTCGTCGTCATACATGCGTTTCGTCCCCTAACCCGCCGCGACGCGCTTCAAACCGACCGCGCGGTCCGCCAGCAACAGCAAAATCGCCGTCAGTACGATCAACGCGGTCGAAATCGCGGCGATCGACGGGTCCGCACCCTCGTCGAGATACTGGATCATCTGGATCGGCAGCGGGCGCACGCGCACGCTCGCCACGAACAGGGAGATCGAATAATTGTCGAACGACGATAGGAAGGCGAAGACGGCGCCGGTGAACATCCCCGGCAGCAGGTTCGGCGCCACAATCCGCAGCATGGCGCCGGGATAGGAGAAGCCCAGCGTGCGCGCGGCGTCCACGATCGCGGGATCGATGCCGACGAGCGAAGCGGTCAACGTGCGCATGACGAACGGTATCGCCAGCACGGTATGGCCGATCAGCAGCAGCGTGAAGGAATCCATCACGCCGAACAGGCGCGCCGCTTGCAACAATGCGATGCCTTTGACGATGCCGGGCAGCATCAACGGCGAGAGCACGAGCAGGCGTACGGCTTCGCTTCCCCGAAAGCGGCCGAAATGGATCGCCAAGGCGGCGAGCGTGCCCAGCACGACGGCCGAGGCCGTGGCGATGCCCGCGACGCGCAGCGACACGCCCAATGCGCGCCAGAATTCGTCGAGGGGCCCCAGCGCGAAGTACCAGCGCAGCGACAAGCCGTCTTTTGGCAGATCGAAGCCGATCGTCGGCGACAACGAGACCGCCACGACCAAGGCGAGCGGCGCCAGCATGAAGATCAGCGCCGCCGCCGCGAGCCCCGCCATAACGATGCCGGTGACACCTTTGCGCCTCATCCCGACCTCTCCACTCGGTGGACCAGGCGATTGGCGCACGCCACGACGCCCAACGACAGCGCCAACAGGATCGTCGCCGCGACGGCGGCCCCGGCGCGGTCGTTGAGCACATAAGCGTCGTAGGCGCCGCGCGCCAACACGCGGAATCGATCGCCGATCAGCAGCGTCGGCACGACATAGGCGGAGATCGCCTGCGCCGCGACGATCGAGAAACCCGCGACGATACCGGGAAACGCCGTCGGCAGAACGACATGGAACAATGTGAACGCGGGCGAGCACCCGAGCGATGCCGCCGCTTCTTCCAGTTCGCGCCCGCGTTCGGCCAGTACGGCGAAGACCGGCAGCACGGCGAAAGGCAAAAACGCGTTCATCGAGCCGACGAACAGCGCGGTGCGGGTGAAGATCAGCCTTACGGGCTCGTCGACGATTCCCAACGTCAGCAACAGCGTGTTGACCGGCCCGTTGCTTTTCAAGATCAGCGTGATCGCGAACGCCTTCACGATGATACTGGTGCACAACGGCAGGAAGGTCAGCACGATCAGCGCGACCTGCATCCGCCGTCCGGCGCGCGCGATGACGTAGCCCAACGGGAAACCCAACGCCGCGCAGACCAGCGCCGTGACGACGCCATAGACGAAGGTGTTGAGCACCATCGTCCGGTTGCCTTCCTGGGCGACGAAGGCGGCGTAGCGCGAAACCGAGATGCCGCCGCCGTCGAGAAACGCAGCACCCAGCACGACGCAAAGCGGCACGACGAAGGCGAAGATCAGGAACACGACCGGTGGCACGGCGAATAGCGAGACGGCGGCGCGCCCGAACGGATCGAGCCGCCGCGCCTCCCCGCCCATCGATGCCGCGACGACGGTCAAGTTACGCCAACGCCGCGGCGTAGCCGGGCGCGAATTCCGGCCGGCGCTTGCCCCAGAATAGCGGATCGAGCGAGACGAGCTTGTCCGCCGCGACGACGCCAGGATCGAGTTCGACATCGCCCCGTACGGGCGAGTCGAACGTCTTCTGCATCATCACCTTCTGCACGTCGGCATCGAGCATCGCGTCGATGACGGCGCAGGCGAGCGACGCGTTGGGCGCCTTCTCGACCAGCGCCAGGCAGTTCGGACTGCCGAACGCGCCGTCCTTGGGCGACGGCAGATCGATCGGCATGCCCTGGCGCATGCGCGGATATAGGACCGAGGAGAACAAGCCGACGACGGCATGCGCCTCGCCCTGTTCCAGCAGCATGATCGCTTGCGGCGAGGCCGAGAACACGTTCAGCACGTTGGGCTTCAGCGCCTTCAGGCGCTTATAGGCGGCCTCGATCTCGTATTGCGCTTCGGCCAACGGCTTGCCGGTTTCGACATGCGCGGCGGCCGTCATCATCATCGGCCCTTGCGTCAGCGCATAGGCGGGCACGAGCAGCTTGCCCTTAAAGCGGTCGGTCCAGATATCGCTCCATGTTTCCAGCGGCGGCTTCACCTTGTCGGTGTTCACGCCGATCGAGAAGCGCGCGACCTTCAACTTCACCCACAGTTTGTCGGCCGGGACGCTGTCGGGCAGGAGCTTGGCGAGGTTGGGGATCTTGCCCGCGTCGAGCGGTGCGAGCAGCCCTTCGCCCATCGCGGTAACCATATCGGTATCGGGCATCCAGGTGATCGAATGCGCCGGCGCGCTGCGTTGGGCGATCAGCGTCTGGATGTGCTTCACCGAGATCGAACCGTCCATGATGATCTTGGCGCCGGTGCGCTTCTCGATGATCGGCTGGACGTCGGTTTCGAACATCTTCGCCTGGGCCGACGGGCCGGCGATGACGATCTCGCGCGCTTGGGCGCGAACGAGGTAAGGCGCGGTCAAGGCCGTACCGGCGGCGAGACCCGAGGCGAGGAAATGGCGGCGCTTCATGTGGAACTCCTGGGTTGGGGTCAGGCCGTTTCGTCGGCCAGGGGGAAAAGCCGGGCGGCGTTCGTCGGCCAGCGGAATCGCATCGACAAGCCCGGCCCGCAGCGATCGGCCGCGGCGGCGTCGATTTCGGCGATCAAACGGTCGCCGCCTTGGGTTTCGGCATGCACCAACGCGCGCGAACCGGAGAACACGATATGGCGGATCGGCGCCGCCAATCCCTCGCCGTCCTCGGCGAGCGCGATACGCTCCGGCCGCACGCAGAGCGCAACCTTGGCGCCGCGCACGAAATTCCCGGGTGCCTTAGTCGTGCCCAGCGCCGTGACGATTTCGCAAATGCCGCCGTCGCACGATGCGATCTCGCCCGCCAGCACGCTCGACAGCCCGACGAAGTCGTGCACGAAGCGCGTGGCGGGGGCTGCGTAGAGTGTTCGGGGTGCGGCGAACTGCTCGATCGTGCCTTTGCGCATCACCGCGACGCGATCGGACACGGCCATCGCTTCGTCCTGATCATGCGTCACGAAGATCGCCGTGATCGCGCGTTCGACCAGCAAAGCGCGCAGATCGACCTGCATCGCCTCGCGCAGCTTGCGATCGAGCGCGCTGAACGGCTCGTCGAGCAGCAGCAAGCGCGGCGACACGGCCAAGGCGCGCGCCACGGCCACGCGCTGCTGTTGCCCACCCGACAATTGGCGCACCGGGCGGTCGGCATAGTCGGTCATGCGCACGAGCGCCAGCATCTCGCGCACGCGCGACGCGATCCCCGCGCCCTTCACGCCTTTGGCTTTAAGGCCGATACCGACATTGCCCGCGACGCTCAAATGCGGGAACAGCGCGTAGTTCTGGAACACGACGCCGATCTCGCGCTTGTGCGGCGGCAGCGCCGTCACGTCGATCCCGTCGACCTCGATCCGTCCCGCATCCGTCTCGACCAGGCCAGCAATAGCGCGCAGCAGCGTGGTCTTGCCACAGCCGGACGGGCCCAACAGCGACACGATCTCGCCCTTCGCCACGCGAAGATCCACGCCGTCGAGCACGTCGGCATCGCCGTAGCGTTTGCGCAAGGCTGCGATCGACAAATAGCCGTCGGTCGTCGTGCGCAGCGTGCCGCTATCGGGGGACAACGGACCCTACCGCGACTGCGTCTGAGTGCGGATCAGCACGCGGCGCTGCTCGGGCGGATAGCCGCCGGCGGCGCGATGCATCGAGCAGCGATTGTCCCAGATCACGAAATCGCCGACCGACCAGTAATGCGCGTATTGGAATTCCGGCCGCGTGTAATGGGCGAAGACACGCTGCAGGATCGCTTCGCCCTCCTCGACCGGCATGCCCTTGATCTCGACCAGATTGCCGGGATCGGCGTAGATCGTCGGGCGGCCGCTTTCGGGATGAAGCGCGAGGATCGGATGCTCGGCATCGACCATTTTCTTCTGCTGGTCGTCGTTCAGCTTCATCGCCCCGGCGAATTTCCGGCCCGACCAGCGGAAAATGCCGGTCTTACCCGCCAGCGCGCGGCGCAGATCGGCGGGCAGCATCGCGTAGGCGCGATAGCCGTCGGCGAAATCCGTAGCACCACCGACCGACGGCATTTCAAGCGCGAGCAGCGCCGTCGTCTTGCCCGGGCGCGGATCGTAGCTGCGGTCGGTATGCCATTCGCGCGAGCGGTTATAGCCGAGCGGATCCGGCGCGCCGTCGGGGCGGACATTGGTGATGTAGGAAACGCCCTTCACATCCGGATGGTGATACTGGTTCAGTACGTGCTCGACGACTTCGCCGAAGCGGTTGGTGAAATCGTAGAACGCCTTCGGATCGGGGCGCTGGCCGGGGATGACCAGCACGGGCGTTTCGAGGAATTGTTCGTAGATCGCATCGAACAGCGCATCGTCCATCTTGCCGATGTCCACACCGCGAATTCGGCCGACGAAACCGTCGACGATCGATTCGACGACGAACGGACGGCTCGACGCCGCCGGAGCTGCAAGGGCTGTCATGCGGGCACCTTTTTCATTGCACGGCGGGAAGCAAGCATGCGGTACAGCATGTGCTCGCCCGCCAAGACCGGGGGAAACTCCGGCGTCTCGCCGGGGGCGAGACAGGTCGGAACGCATTCGACCAACGCGTCGGCGTTGACCTTGAAGAAATAGCCCATCGATTGGCGCGCGCTGCCCGCGTGCTCGGGCGGCGGATTGACGACACGATGGAGCGTCGCCTTCCAGCGCCGATTGGTCCAACGTTCCAGCAGATCGCCGAGATTGATCGCGAGCGTGCCGTCGGGCGGGCGCACGTCTTCCCATTCGCCGTCCGGGTTCATCACCTGCAAGCCGCCGGGCGAGCGATCGGCCGCCAGAATGGTGAAGCCGCCGATATCGGTATGGGCACCCTGGCGCAGTTGGCCGGGCTTGGGCGGGATCGCCTGGGCGGGGTAATAGCCCCAGTTGGCGGTCGAGCCGTGATGGTCGATCTTGTCGGCGAACCAATTTTCCGGCAACCCGACCGCCAGCGCCAGAACGCGGCACATCGTGTCGGCGAGCTTCTCCATCTCGGCGTAGAAGCGCTCGAACGTCGCGCGATAATGGGCGGGCTCGGCCGGCCAGATATTCGCGTGCTCGGCCCAATCGATGAAGTCTTCGTCCTCGAAATCCGGCAAGCGCAAGCGCACGGGCTTCCGCGGGCTCGTCGGCCCGGCCAAAAACTCTTCTTTCAAATCGCCGTGTTCGACCTTCTCGCGATAGGCGGCGGTGCGACGCAGTTCCTTTGCGAAATAGCCGCGGAACACCTCACGCGACGGGGCTGCGAACGGAATCTTCTTCTCGAGCGGAAGTTCGAAAAACGCGCGCGCGGTCGCGAAGCATTCCGGCAGCAGATCGTCGGGCAGGCCATGGCCTTTGATCAGGAAGAAACCGTTCGCCTCGCACGCCGCCGCGACGATCTTCGCGACTTCCGCCTTGGCGACGGGATCGCCGGTACGAAACGGCGTCAGATCGACGATCGGGAACGGCATGGCTCAGGCCTTTCTGATGGCGGGGGCGCGACGCGCACGCGGCAGGGGTGCGCCGAGACGCGGGCTTGGCGGCACCCAACGCCGGTAATGCGCGTCGAGATAAGGGCGCAGGCGATCGGCCATCGCGGCCGCATCGGCATTGCGCATGCGTTTGGACTCGCGCGCCGACGCGGTCGCAAGCGCCTCGGCGCGTTCGAGTTGCGGCACGGCGAAGACGCCGTCGCGATAGAGGATGCGGCCCTCGACCATCGTCAAGCGGACGGCTTCGGTCGTCATGCGCTTGGCGAGAAGTTCCACGTCGCTGAGGTCGGGATCGGCATAGACGCCGCGCAACGCCGCGAGATCGACGGCGACGAGATCGGCGCGCCAACCTTCGCGGATCTCGCCGACTTGCGCGAAGCCACCGGCCTTGGCGCCGCCCAAGGTAAGCGCACGAAGCCACGCAGCCCCGTCCGGCGCGGGCGGCGCTTCCCAACCATCGCCGCGCGCCAGCGCCCAGACGAGCCGCGCCTCGCGCCAAATATCCTCGGCGTCGTCGATCGAGCGGCCATCGGTGCCGATGGCGATTTCGATCCCGGCGGCGAGGTAATGCGCGGTCGGCGCCTGCCCGACCGAGAGATTGAGATTGGACCCCGCACAGCGCACGAGAGTCGCACCCGCTTCGGCCGCGATCGCGACATCGTCTTCGTCGAGCCACACGATATGCGCGAGCGACACGCGATCGTGTAAGGCGCCAAGACGACGCAACCGCGCCAGCACGCCTTCCGGATAAAGCCGATCGCAGGCGGCGCGCTGCGTCCAGCTTTCCAGACAATGGTAATGCAACATTACGCCGCGCTTGGCGGCGTCCTTCGCCAAGGCTTGGAACGCGGCATCGGACAGCCATTGCGGACCCGACGGCCCGTAGCCGAGCGACAGGCGTTTATGGCCGGACCATTCGGGCCAAAGCTTGTCCATCACCGCGATCGTTGCCTCGGCATCGGGCGCATAAGGCGGCTTGCGGCGCGACGCGACGAGGCTGCGCATGTCCTCCGGCAGCGACTGTTCGAACGCGGCTTCGTCGGCTTCCGGATAGACGACATGCGCGCGATCTTGGGCACCCAGGCACACGAGTGCACGCAAGCCCGCATCGTCATAGGCGCGCAGCATCGCATCCGCTTCGCCGGCCAGATCGCCCGTACCGTACGGCACGTTGCCGTGCACGCAAGCCGTGACGCCCGACGCGATCATCCGCTTGGCGGCGAGCAGCGTCATCGCATAGGGATCGAGGCGCCCGCGCCCGATGCGCGCATGCAGCGACGTCTCGAGCCTCTCGTCCGCGAAACCGTGCTGGAAATTGGTGATGCCGCGCCCATGCTGATGCGCGTTGACGGCGCCTGGGATCAGAATTTGACCGGGCAACTCGATCGCGGGCGCCGCCCCACGCGGCCTGATCGCGGCGATGCGCCCCGCTTCGACGATGATCTCGTGCCCCGCCTCGGCATTCGCCTGACCGGGCAACAGAACCAATTCGGGGGCAAGGATCGTCGCGCTCACGACACGTCCATCCGGCGCAAACCGATCGCGCGGTCGACGACGACCAGCATCGTCACCGTCATCGCCAGCAGGATCGTCGAGATCGCGGCGATGGTCGGATCGGCGCCTGTCTCGAGATAATTCAGCACCTGCACCGGCAGCGTGCGCGCCGTCACGTCGACGAGGAACAGCGAGATCGAATAGTTGTCGAACGAGGCGAGGAACGCGAAGGCGCCGCCGCTGACCACCGCCGGGGCGAGATTGGGCAGCATCACTTTGGCGATCGCACCGGGCCAAGTCGAACCCAGCGTGCGCGCCGCGTCGAGCATCGCGAAATCGAACAGATGCAGCGACGCGAGTAGCGTTCGCGTGATGTAAGGCGCCGTGATCGCCACATGGGCGAGGACGAGGCTGGTCGCCGCATCGCGCAAATCGATCATGCGGAACGCCTGCAGGAACGCGATTCCCAGAACGAGCCCCGGCAGCATCAACGGCGCCGTCAGCAGATTGGCGAGGATCGCGGCTCCCGGCACGGCGCGCGTCGCGATGGCGATCGTCGCGGGCACCGCCAGCGCGATCGCCACACCGGTCGATACGGCGGCGATCCAGGCCGATGTCGACAGCGCGTCCCAGAAGCTCATTTGGTCCGCGAGGCGCCGATACCAGCGCAGCGAGAACCCGTCCCACGGCAAATCGAATATCGCCGAGGGCGAGAACGACACGAGTGCTGTGACCACGATCGGCGCCAGCAGGAAAAGCGCGACCAGCGCGATCCACACCCGCCCCATCCCGACGATCGCCGCGTTCATCGAACGCCCCCCGTCCGGCTGACGCGCGCGGCGAGCAGCACCATGCCCGAGCACAAAATCAGCAGCAGCAGCGCCAGCACCGTGCCTTTGGCGGGATCGTTGGTCACCAGGAAGGCGTGCGCGATCGCCTTCGATAGAACCTTATGCCGTTCGCCGATCAGCAGCGTGGGCATCACATAGGCCGACGCGACCAGCGCGAATACCATCGCGAAGCCGGCGAATACGCCGGGCAGGCTCAGCGGCAGCGTCACGCGCAGGAATCGATCGAACGGACCGCTGCGCAACGTCGCCGCCGCGTCGCCCAATGCCGGATCGATCCGGCGCAGCGCCGCGTAGATCGGCAGGATCATGAAAGGCAGCATCATGTTCGCCGTGCCGAGATAGAGGCCGGGTACGGTGAACAACATGCGGATCGGCGTGTCGATGATGCCGAGGAATTGCAGCGTCTTGTTCACCACACCCGTCGTGCGGAACAAGATCGTGATACCGAAGGTTTTGACGATCGCGCTCGCGGTCAGCGGCAACAGCGTGACGATCATGCCGACGGCTTGCATCCAGCCGGGCAACCGAACCAACGCCAGCGCGAACGGATAGGCGATGGCGAGACAGATCAGCGTCACCGCCGTCGCGTATAGCAGCGTGTTGGCGACGATGCCGAGATAGTAGGTGTCGCCCAACACCTCGACGAAGGTCGCGATCGACGCCGCTTCGCCGCCGAACAGTCCCGTCCCGAAAAGCCCCGACGCGATCAGGACGACGACCGGCACGACGAAGCCGATCGTCATCCAGAGCGCCGCGGGCAACGCCAGCCAGATGCCGGGAGACACGCGCGCGGCCATGGGGTCAGCCGCGCGCGCGCCCGTCTTGCCGCGAGATCAAATCGCGATCTCCCGGTCGAAACGCGCCATCCAGGCGTTGCGATGCTGCGCGACGAAGCCCCAATCGATGACCGTCAGCGTCTTGGGATCGGCCACGCCGGGCGGCAACGGCACCGACGGATTGGTCGGGGAGTCGTAGAGCTTCTCCGCCCACACCGTCTGGAACGGCACGTCGAGACATTCGTTGATGAACGCGTCGGCGAGCTCGGGCTGCGGCGCCTTGGCGATCTTGGCGATCCCCGACGGCATGGCGAAGGAGCCCTCCTTGGGATGGCCGAGATCGATCGGCGCGCCGTCGCGCTTGCGGAACAGCGTGTAGGACGAGAACATCCCCGCGCCCAGCGTCGCCTCGCCGGTTTCGAGCAAATTCGCGACCTGCGCCGAACCGTTATAGACGAGCAGCAAATTCGGCCTGATCGTCGCCAGCTTCTTGAAGGCGGCGTCGGTTTCGTACTGCGCTTCGGAAATCGGCTTGCCGGTCTCCAGGTGTGCCGCCGCCGCCAGGATGAACGGGATCTGCGTCGCGCGGACCGACGGGATCATCACCTTCTTCGCGTAGGCGGGATCCCACAACGTCGCCCAGGACGGCGTGCCGTTCGGCGCGTCCTTGGTGTTGTAAGCGATCGACGCGCGCGGCCATTTGTAGGAAAGCCACCAGCCCTCGCGCACGACGGCGTTCGGCACGATCTTCGACATGTTGGGAATCTTGGCGGGGTTCAGCTTCTCGATGAGGCCTTCGTCCTGGGCAAGAATCATCACCGGATCGTCCATCAGCACGACCGAGAATTGCGGGCGGTCCTTGACCGCCTGCATCTTCTTGAGATTTTCGAGCGAGCTCGATCCGTCATAGAGAACCCGGCAATCGTATTTTTTCTCGAACGCCGGAAAGACGAAGTTGCGCATCACGTCCGTCTGGCCGGCAGGGCCCCCGACGATCAGCTCGCGGCGGCGCGACTGGCCGATCGCGGGCGACGCGAGGGCCGCGGCACCCGCCGCGGCGAGGGTCAGAAGGCGGCGGCGGTCGGTTCGAAGAATGGATCGGGTCATGGGGAGGAGCTCCGTCAAACGAGGATCAGGCGGCGGCGTCGGTCTTCGGGCGGGTGCGCATCATCTTGGCGCGGATGTAGTCGCCCGCTTTGACCGGGGGGTATTTCGCGGGATTGCCGGGGCCGGCACAGTTCGGCAGGCAGGCGATCTGCGCATCGACATGCGGCTTCTGGAAAAAGCACAGCGAAAAGCGCGGCGTGGTGCGCGCGATCTCGCGCGGCGGATTGTCGACGCGATGCAGCGTCGAGACCCAGCGATCGTTCGACCACTGCGCCATCAGATCGCCGAGATTGATCGCGACGGCGCCTTCGGGCGCTTCGACGCCGCGCCAGACGCCGTCGCGGCCGCGAATCTCGAGCCCGTGGGTCGAGCCGTCCTGCACGACGACGGTCAACGACGTGGAATCCGTGTGCGCCGGAATGCGCATCTGCCCGGGCTCGGGCGCCACTTCCTGCGCGGGGTAATGAACCCAAGTGCAAGTGCTGGCGTGGCCGTCGAAGAACGGCGCGAAGTAGTCGCGCTCCAAGCCTAGCGCCATCGCGCAAGCGCCGTTGAGCGTGCGCGCCACCCCATCGACCGCGCGATAGAATTCGCCGAACGTCTTGCGGAAGCCGGCGGGCGCCGCCCCCGGCTCGTCCGGCCAAATGTTCGGCGCGTACATGCCTTCGAACCCGGCCGGCGCCGGTTTGCGATCCGGCGCGTCGAACTCGAGCGCCGAAATCATAAAGGCCTCCTTGTAATCCGCGACTTTGGAACCTTCGGGCCCCGCCTCGCGATAACGCGTGCCCATTTTCTCGTAGCCGCGGAACACGTCGGAGCGTTTGGGCGTGGCCGCCAGCTTCGTCGCCATGTCCTGCGCGAAATATGCGCGCGCGAGATCGAACGAGTCCTTGAACAACGCGTTCGGGATGCCGTGGCCGGTCACCACCATGAAACCGATATCGCGGCAAACTTCGTCGATACGCGCGGCGGTCGCGGCCATGCCCTTCGCGTCGCCGGCCAGAAATGGCGCGATATCGATCAACGGCAGTCGCACGAAACCCCTCCGTCACGTTGCGTACAGGGGTGTTCAGCAACGCGCGTGCCATCGCCGATGTCGTCGCGCAAGTCGCCGTGATTACGATTGAATCCGGGCTTCCCGCCGCCCGCCTTGCAGGGCCGCCGAAACCGCATTGGCCGCGCCGCAGGCATGTTGTCTACAAATTCACCAACTGTATACGATCTTGAAAATTGCAGACCGTTCGCGTATTTGAGGAGGAAATATCGTGGAGCGTTTCGCGATGGCCGAGACCGAGTTCGAATCCGACGCGACGGGATCCTTGCGCCCGGTCGCCGCGCGTATCGTGCGCGCGATGATGGACGCCGTGCTCGATCGCGTCTTGCCGCCCGGCATCAAATTGGGCGAGGAAAGCATCGCGCGCCAGTTCGATACCAGCCGCGCCACCGTGCGCGTGGCGCTGCAGCATCTCGCGCATCTCGGCATCGTGACGATCGAGCCCAATCGCGGCGCGTTTCTGGCCCGGCCCAGCGCGCGCCTCGCCGCCGATCTCTACAGCGCGCGCCGCACGATCGAATCGCAGATCGTCGTCGACGCGGCGCAGCACTGCACCGCCGCCGATATGCGCGATATGCTGGCACATATCGACGCGCAGGAAGCGGCGGCCAAGGCGCGCGACAGCCGCGAACTCGTGCGACTGCGCGGCGATTTCCATTTGCTGATCGCGCGCGTGGGCGCCAACGCCGTGCTGTACGATATGCTGGCGCGCACGCTGCCGCGCTGCGCCTTAGTGCGCGCGCAAAGCGAACACGATCCCTTCTCCGACCGCCCGGTCGAGGAGCATCGCCGTTTGGCGAGCTTCATCGCCAAGGGACAAGCCGACAAAGCCGTGGCGTTGATGCGCGCGCATTTGACGATCAACGAGCGGCAATTGCGCTTTCCGGAATCCGCCGAAGAGTCGGCCGATATCATCGCGTTGCTCGCCCCTTACGCGCGCGGATTGCAGGACAAGAAACGTCGTAGCGCGGCATAGGCCTTGCAAAACATCGGGGGATGAACATGCTCTCCCCCCTTGCGCTCGCCGGCGATCTTAGCGTCCGCGCGCTCGAGAAATCGTTCGGTGCGGCCCGCGTACTCGACGGTGTCGATCTCGACGTCGCGGCGGGCGAATTCGTATCGCTGCTCGGGCCGTCCGGCTGCGGCAAGACCACATTGCTGCGCATCGTCGCGGGACTGGCCACGCCCGATCGCGGCCGCGTCACGCTCGCGGGCGTCGATATCACGACGCTGCCGCCACATAAGCGCGATGTCGGCGTGGTGTTTCAAAATTACGCGCTGTTCCCGCATCTCGATGTCGCCAGCAACGTCGCCTATGGGCTGCGTGCGCAGCGCCGGCCGGAAGCGGAGATCGCGCGGATCGTCGAGCGGCTGCTCGGCCTCGTGCATCTATCCGATTTCGCGAAGCGCTCGGTGCGCGGCCTGTCGGGCGGCCAGCAGCAGCGCGTCGCCGTCGCGCGCGCATTGGCGGTTGAACCCAAACTGCTGCTGCTCGACGAGCCGTTCAGCGCGCTGGATCGCAAGTTGCGCGAGACGATGCAGATCGAACTGCGCCGCTTGCTGCGCGATGTCGGCACGACCGCGATCTTCGTCACGCACGATCAGGACGAAGCGCTAGTGATGTCCGATCGCATCGCCGTCATGAACGAAGGCCGGTTCGAGCAGATCGACGCGCCGGCGGCGCTGTACGACAAGCCGAGGACCGCGTTCGCGCTCGATTTCGTCGGACGCTCGACTCGATTGAAGGGGAAGGTCGTCGCTGCGCAGGGCGGCGCGCTGGAGATCGAGACCGCGGCCGGATCGTTGCGCGCCGCCGGAAATTTCCTACCGGGCTCGCCCGTCATCGTCGGCATCCGGCCGGAGAAGATCGCGTTCGGCCCGGCCGCCGAACCCGCCAACCGAATGCGCGCGCGCGTGGCGGAAATCGTCTTCCAAGGCTCGCTGCTGACCGTTCATTTCGAAACCGCTTCCGGCGATCGCGTGCTGCTCGAAGCGCCGCACGGCACCGCGACACCCTATGCGGTCGGGGAGGAAGCGATGCTGCACGTACGCGTCGCCGACACGCTGGTCTTCCCGGCCGCCTAACGATTCGCTGCGGCTTCGATACGGGGAACGGACGCCAGCAGGTTGCGCGTATAATCGTGCCGCGGCGCGGCGAAAATTCGTTCCGGGGGGCCGGTTTCAACCAGGCGCCCCAAATACATGACGCCGACTTCGTGGGCGATTTGGCTGACGACGGCCAAGTTATGGCTGATGAACAGATAGGTGAGCTGTCGTTCGCGTTGCAGGTCGCGCAGCAGGTTCAGTATCTGCGCCTGAACCGAGACGTCGAGCGCCGAGGTCGGTTCGTCGCAGACCAGAAACTCCGGCTCGCATACCAAGGCGCGCGCGATCGAAATGCGCTGACGCTGGCCGCCGGAGAATTCGTGCGGATACCGATCCGCGTCGGCGGAGGAAAGGCCGACGCGCTCCAGCAATTCGTCCACGCGGCGGCGCGCATCGCTCCCCAGCATGGGCCCGCGCGCGCGCAAAGGTTCGGCGATCGCCTCGCCCACCCGCCAGCGCGGGTCGAGGCTCGACGACGGATCCTGGAAGACCATCTGCAAGCGCCCGCCGCGCTCGATGCGCGACAGATCGCGGCCGCGATATTCGATCGTGCCGGCGGTCGGGCGCAGCAGCCCGACGCAAAGTTTCGCGACGGTCGATTTGCCGGAGCCGCTTTCGCCGACCAACGCGAACGTGCGCCCGCGCGGAATGTCGAAGGCGACATCCTGTACGGCGCGTACCGTATGATCCTTCGCGCCCGCGAAACGTTTCATCAACCATGATGCGGGCTTGGTGAAATGCTTGGCGAGCCCGCGCACCGCGATCAGCGTATCCGGCCCGGGCGGCGCATCTTCTACGGCCGGCGTGGCCGCGATCTTCGCGCGCGCCGTCTCGGTGATCGGACGCCAGCACGCGGCGAAGGCGCCGGCACCGATTTCGCTCAACGCCGGTTCGGATGTTCGGCAAGACGGAACAGCGAAGGCGCAGCGCGGATGGAAGGCACAGCCATGCGGCACGTTGCCCGGCTGCGGCATCGCACCGTCGATCTGCACGAGCGCCCCGCGCCGCGCGCCGAGTTCGGGGATCGCGGCCATCAAACCGGCCGTGTATGGATGCACCGGCCGGCGAAGGACGCGCCCCACCGGCCCTTGCTCGACCACGCGCCCCGCATACATCACCGCGACGCGATCGGCCGCCTGCGCGATCACGCCCATATCATGGGTGATCAGCAGGATCGCCGTGCCCGACTCACGGCATAGGGATTTCAGCAGTTCGACGATCTGCGCCTGGATCGTCACGTCCAACGCCGTCGTCGGCTCGTCGGCGATGATCAGGCGCGGATCGGCCGCGATGGCGAGGGCGATCACCACACGCTGGCGCATGCCGCCGGACAATTCATGCGGCAGACTGTCGAAGCGCATATTCGCCGACGGAATGCCGACGCGGTCGAGCAATGCGATCGCCCGAAGGCGCGCTTGCGCCCGATCGACCGGTAAATGGCACAGGATCGTTTCGACGAGCTGCTTGCCGATCGAGTAGAGCGGATCGAGCGCGGTCAGCGGATCCTGGTAGATCGCGCCGATCCGCCGCCCCCGGATTGCGCGCATCGCGGCGGGATCGAGCGTATCGATCCGTTGGCCGTCGAGATGGATAGCGCCCGAGGCGCGGCGGATCGGCGCCTCCAACAAGCCGACGATCGCATTGCCGAGCATCGATTTGCCCGCGCCGCTTTCACCGACGACGCCCAAAACCTCGCCGGGCGCGAGTGCCAGCGATACGTCGCGAACCGGGCGCAATACGCCCCGCCGCGTCGGGATCTCCAAGGTCAATCCGGCGACGTCGAGAATGGGCCGCGACGGCGCATGCGCCGTCGTCGACCGGTCGTCCGCCGTCAATTCCGCGGGCAGCATCATGCCCGCAAGGTGTGCAAGCGATGTGCCGCGCGACACGGCGAAACATCGCCCGGCAAGGAGTTAGCGCCGAAGCGCCTTGGTCCGCGCCTTGCATACAATAGGGAACGTATACGATTTGATTATTTGTAGACAAATCGTATCGCAAGGGGGCGGTTCGACATGCCGGGGATGATGGTCCGGATCGGGCATGCATTGCTGACGATGGCCGCGATGGCGTTCATCGCCTTCGCCTTGCTGCATCTTCTGGGCGACCCGATCGAAAACATGGCCGGCCAAGAAGTCTCGGCCGAAGACAAGGAGATGCTGCGCGAGGCGTTCGGCCTGAACGCCTCCGCTCCGCGCCGCTTCGCCGACTTCATCTTCGGCCTGTTGCAGGGCGATCTGGGCCGCTCGCTCCAGTATCGCCGGCCCGTCATCGATCTCTTCGCCGAACGCCTGCCCGCGACGATGGAACTCGTCCTGGTCGCCGCCTTCGTGTCGATCGTGCTGGGCGTGGCGCTGGGCGTTTGGGTGTCGATCCGCAAGGACAGCTGGGTTGCGCGCTTGATCCTGACCGGATCGGTCGTCGGCGTCTCGCTCTCGACATTCGCGACCGGCACGATGCTGATCTACGTCTTCGCCGTCGCGATCCCGATCTTCCCCGCCTTCGGGCGCGGCGAAACCGTCGATCTGGGCTGGTGGCAAACCGGGTTGTTGACGGGCTCGGGCTTGATGGCGCTGGTTCTGCCGGGAATCACGCTTGGCATGTTCCAACTCGGCATCGTGCTGCGCTTGATGCGCGCCGAAATGCTGGACGTGTTGCGCCAGAATTTCATCCTGTTCGCCCGCGCGCGCGGCTTGCCGGAACGCTCGGTCGTGCTGGTGCATGCCCTGCGCAGCACCGCTTTGCCGGTCGTCACGGTCGCGGGCATGAATTTCGCCGGGCTGGTCGCCTATTCGGTGATCACCGAGACGGTGTTCCAGTGGCCCGGACTGGGCCTGCTGTTCATCGACGCGGTGCAGTTCGCCGACGTGCCGCTGCTCGCCGCCTATCTCGTTTTCGTTTCGGCGCTGTTCGTCGCGATCAACCTCGCCGTCGATTTCGCCTACGGACTGATCGACCCCCGCATCCGCGCCGGCGCGGCGCTCCAACCGGGTTGAGCGGCGCGCGATGGAACTTTCGTCCGCCCGCTCCTTGCCCGCCACCGCGCGTCTCGCCGATTGGCTGAAGCGCAAAGCGGACTCGGACTTCATCTACGATCTGCGCCGGTCGCCCGCCGCGATGGCGGCGCTGATTTTCATGCTGGCGATGTTCGCCGGCGCCGCCTTCGCGCCGTGGGTCGCGCCGCATACGCCGTTCGATCCCGCGACCGTGCGCTTGATGGATGCGCTGAACCCGCCCGCCTGGATGGACGGCGGGGATCGGCGCTTCCTGCTCGGCACCGACGACCAAGGCCGCGATATCGTCTCGACGATCCTTTACGGCAGCCGGATTTCGCTGTTCGTCGGCTTCGCGAGCGTCGGCCTGGGGGCGGCGATCGGCATCGTTATCGGCCTCGCCTGCGGCTGGGCCGGCGGCTGGTTCGACGCGCTGATGATGCGGCTCGCCGATATCCAGATGTCGCTGCCCGACATCATGCTCGCCTTGCTGTTCAGCGGCATCGCGCGCGCCGCCTTGCCGCGCGAATTGCACGCCGATGTCGCCGTCTGGGTGCTGATCTTCACCATCGCCGCGTCGAACTGGCCGCAATACGCGCGCGTGGTGCGCGCCTCCACCCTCGCCGCGCGCGAGAAGGAGTACGTCCAGGCGGCGCAGATCATCGACGTCTCGCCCGTGCGCATTTTGCTCGGCCACGTTCTGCCGAACGTCGTGAGCCCGCTGCTGGTCGTATCGACCGTCGGCCTCGCCTTCGCGATCTTGGCCGAAGCGGCGCTGTCGTTCGTCGGCATCGGCATGCCGCCGACCCAGCCCACGCTCGGCGCGCTGATCCGCATCGGGAACAATTTCCTGTTCTCGGGCGAATGGTGGATCAGCCTCGTCCCGTCCCTCACGCTTCTCGTTCTCGCGCTGTCGGTCAACGTGTTCGGCGATTGGCTGCGCGACGCGCTCGCGCCCGGGCGCCGATGACCCGGCCATTTCTCCACTCTCCCCGCTCGACAGGAGTCGCCATGAAATTACGCCGCTTCGCCGCCCTCTCCGCGCTCGCTTTGGCCGTCGCCGCCGCCGCACCCGGCGCCAAGGCCGAGACCTTCCGCTGGGCGTTCCAGTCGAATATCGGCGGGCTCGACAGCATGTCGACGGGTGACAGTTCGACACGCAATTTCCTGCGTAACATCTACGATGGGCTAACGCGCTTCGGGCCGGATCTGGCGATCGAAGCCTCGCTCGCCGAAAGCTGGCAGCTGAAATCCGAGACGCTGTGGTCGTTCAAATTGCGCCCGAACGTGAAGTTCCACGACGGATCCGCATTCACGGCCGACGACGTGGTGTTCTCGTTCAAGCGCGCGATGTCCGGCGCGTCGGACGTCAAGCCGCGCTTGGCGACGATCAAGGATGTCCGCAAGATCGGCGCGCTGGAGGTCGAGATCGAAACGACGGGCCCGAGCCCGACGCTGCTGAACGACCTGACCTACATGGATATCTTCAGCGCCGCGTGGGCGACGGCGAACAACGCCGCCGAACCGATCGCCGCGTCGACGCGCGGCGAAAACTACGCCTCGCGCAACGCCAACGGAACCGGCCCCTTCAAGGTCGCCAAGTTCGACGTCGCGACCGGCGTCGAGCTGCTGCCGCATGACGGCTGGTGGGGCAAGAAGGAGCATAATCTCACCCGCGCGGTCTTCGTGCCCATTTCCAACGACGCGACGCGCGTTGCCGCCCTTCTCTCGGGCCAAGTCGACATGAGCTTCCCGCTGCCCGAGCAGGACGCGCCGCGCGTGCGCGCCTCGGCCAATCATCAGGTCCTGACGACGCCCGAAGATCGCGTGATCTTCCTGGGCATGGATCAGGGCCGCGACGAGTTGCTGTACTCCAACGTCAAAGGCAAGAATCCGTTCAAGGACCAGCGCGTGCGCCAGGCCTTCTTCCAGGCCATCGACACGAAGCTGATCCGCGAAAAGGTGATGCGCGGCGCTTCGTTCCAAGTCGGCTCGCTGCTGACCAAGACCGCGTTCGGCTGGGACAAGTCGATGGACGAACGCCTGCCCTACGATCCCGCCGCCGCGAAGAAGCTGCTGACCGAGGCGGGCTACGCCGACGGCTTCACCGTGACGATGGATTGCCCGACCGACCGCTACACCAACGACCAGCAGATCTGCGTCGCCATCGTCGGCATGCTGGCGCAAGTGGGCGTCAAGGTCGAACTGCTTGCCCAGACGCGAAATCTCTACTTCGCCAAGATCGGCAAGCGCGACACCAGCTTCTACCTCCACGGCTGGGGTGCGGGCACCGACGGCCAATCGATCATGCAATTGCTGATGCACACGCCGGGGCCGCGCATCGGTTCCTGGAACGTCGGCAACTACAGCAATCCGAAAGTCGACGATCTGATCGCGCGCATCGGCCGGGAAATGAACACGGATAAGCGCCTGGCGCTGTTCAAAGAGGCGTTCGACATCCACCGCGCGGAAGTCGGCGTCATCCCCATTCACGGCCAGATGCTGACCTGGGGCGTGTCCAAGAAGGTCACGCTGCGCCAGCGCGCCGACGACTATCTCGACCTGCGTTACGTGACCGTCAAGCGCTGAAGGAGACGCGAACATGACCGCCGCGACCAAGACGCCCGAAACGCCTTTCGTCACCACGCCGCTCTCGCCGGTGCTGGGGGCCGAAGTGGTCGGCTACGACGTGCGCGACCTGAAGGACCCGCGCGACGTCGAAGCCTTGAAGCTATGCGTGCGCGACGCGCAGGTGCTGTGCTTCCGCGATCAGAACCTGACCGCCGCGGAGATGGTCGCCTTCCTGCGCGTGATCGGCGAGCCGCAATATCACGTGATGCGTAAATTCCTGATGCCGGAAACGCCGGAGCTTTACGTCCTCTCCAACGTCAAGGAAGACGACAAGCCCGTCGGTAACGCCTATGAAGGCATGGGCTGGCACACCGACCTGAAGGGCCAGGACAAGCGCACGGCCTTCACCGTGCTCTATGGCCGCGAGATCCCGGAAACGGGCGGCGCGACTTGCTTCGCCAGCATGTATCGCGCCTACGAAGCCCTGCCCGCCGAGAAACGCAACGAGCTCGATGGGCTGCAATTCGTCTACACCTACGAGACGCAGTACAACAACCGCCTCAAGATGCTCGCCGAGAAAGGCATCACCGACCATTCCTATCCGACCGAATTGCGGCCCGAACAGGTCGAATACGCCAAGCGCCGGCATATCAATCCAATCGTCGACGTGAACCCCTATAACGGGCGCAAATGGCTGCATATGGCGACCGGCGGCTGTGCGGGCATCGTCGGCAAGGAAAACGAGGAAGGCGTGCAGTTCGTCCTCGATCTGTCCGATTGGGCGACGTCGGCCCCGTTCCGCTACGACCATGCGTGGCGTAAGAACGATCTGCTGATCTGGGACAATTACGGCCTGTTCCATGTCGCCGGCGAATACGACAAGTCCAAGCATCGCCGCTTGATCTGGCGCGGATCGATCGCCGACGAACGTTGAGCGACGGCCTGCGTCCGTCGAAACGCCGAGCGCGCCGGTCCGTTAGTTTGATGCGACCAACGCACCCGCTTCCATATCCAAATGGAACGTGACGTCGGAGTGACGCTGTAGCGCGCTGGCGGGACAATCCTCGCGCGGCGGCGGCCGCAAGGCTTGGGCGACGGCCCCGGCCTTTCCCCTGCCGCTCGCGATCAGAACGATCCGGCGCGCATCCAGGATCGTGCCGATTCCCATCGTAAGGCCGCAGCTCGGCACCGGGCCGGGCGCGAAATCCGCCGCGGCGCGCTTCACGGTATCGGCCGCCAGCGTCACGGCGCGCGTGCGCGAATCATGCGGCGCGCCGGGCTCGTTATAGGCGATGTGCCCGTTATGGCCGAGACCGAGGATCTGCAGATCGATTCCGCCCGAAGCGGCGATCCGCGCCTCGTAGCCGGCCGCCTCCGCATCCAGATCCCGCGCCATGCCGTCGGGCATGAAGCAGCGCGCCGGATCGGCGTCGACCAAGTCAAACAACGTTTCGCGCATGAAACGCCGGAACGAATGCGGATGCTCCGCCGGCACGCCGACATGGTCGTCGAGATTGAAAATCGTCGCCCGCGCGAAGGAGATCCGTCCCTCGCGATACATGCGCGTCAGCGCCGCGTTGAAGGGACGCATCGTCCCGCCGGTGGCGAGTCCGAGCACGAGATCGGGCCTGGCGCCGAGCGCGCCGGCGACGAACGACGCGGCGGCTTCCGCCGCTTGATTGGCGGTGGCGTGGGTGAAGATCGCGACCATGTCACGCCGCCGGGCCGACACGTAAAGCTTCGGCAAGCGCGCAACTTGCCGCCCCTAAGATCGCCGCGCGGGCGCCGATCTCGCCGACCGCGAACTTCGGGGCGAAGGGGTGTTCCGCGCCGATCCGCGAAAGATGCGCGGCGATTTCCGGCTGCAAACCGATGCCGCCCGCGAGGATGACGAGCTCGGGATCGACGATCGCGCGCACGGCGCTCAACGCCAGAAACAAATTCCGGGCCGCATCGGCGATCGTCGATTTCGCGCGGGCGTCGCCCGCGCGCGCGCGCAAAAACAAACCCTCGACGTTTTCGACGTCGTCCAAGCCCCGCATGCGCGCGGCGCGCACGAGGCCCGCGCTGCCGATCGCGGTCTCCAAAGGCCCCAGCCGGTAATTCGCGGGGTCGAACGGATCGGCACCGATCGGCATATGCGCGATCTCGCCCGCGAACCCGGCGGCGCCGCGCACCAGCGCGCCATTCAAAACCAAGCCGAGCCCCACACCCGTGCCGAACGCGACAAGCGCGAAGTCCGACACGCCGCGCGCCGCACCGGCCGCGTGCTCGCCCAACGCCGCCATATTGACGTCGTTCTCGATCCGCACGGGCACGCCCAGCCGCGCGCGCAAAGCGCCGCCGACATCGAGCGCATCGAAGCCCGCGATGTTCGGCGCCATCGCGATGCGGCCGGTCCGGGGATGCGCGGCACCCGGCGTGCCGACGGCGGCGGCGGCGATATCGGCGACGGCGAGACCCGCTTTCGCGCGCAACGCGTCGCACGACGCCCCGATCTGCGCGACGACGGCTTGGCCGCCGCGCCGGTCCGTCGCCTCGACGATCTCGTCCAAAATTTCGCCCGTTTCGTCGACCAGCGCCGCGTGAAGTTTTGTCCCGCCGAGGTCGACGGCGAATAGACGCACCCGCCGGTCCGCGCGGCGCAAGGCGCCATCGGCGCCGGCCATCGCGAAGCCTGCTTGCGTCAGCGCCGCCGCAAGCACGCGCAACTTGTCGGACGTCGCACCCGCGCGCGAAGCCTGCGCGTCGAGATCGATCCTGTCGCCCGCTTTGACGCCGTGAAGTGCCGCCCGCGCCAGATCGGGCACGAGCATATCGAAGTCGAAACGCGAAAAAGCCATCACAATACCGTCTACGAACAAGAATGGACCGGCCGCCCGAAAGCGGCCGGTCCGGACGCGCTTCAGCTCTTGTAGTGGTCGTCGATCATCTTCTGCTCGGCTTCGCCCATCTGACGGACGGCCGCCAGCGGGTCCTGGTTCTGCAACAGGATGCGGTCGAGCATGTCCTGGAACAGCTGGCCTTGCGCTTCTTCGGCCACGAAGTCCGTCGTGTAGGCGTTCTTCAGCCCCGCGATCATCGGGCCGGTCAACGGATCGGCCAGATTGGCCGGCGTCAGCGCCGAAGCGCGCTTGGCCGGCAACTCCCCGGTCTTCTCGAACCACAGCTGCATCGACGCGTCGTTGGTGACGAAAGCGAGGAACTTGAGCGCCGCCTCCTTCTTGGCGCCGGTCGCGTTCGCGGCGAGACCGTTGACCCAGTAGGACGAGTAGTTGCCGCCCACGCCCTTATGCGTCGGCAATTCCGCCACGCCCCATTCGAAGCCGCGCGCGTTGCGGAACGTGCCGAGGCGGAACGAGCCGTCGACATGCTGCGCCGCGCGGCCGGCGCGGAAGGCGGCTTGGCTTTCGGAAAGGAAACCCGCCTGCGCCACGCGATGCTTGCGCTGCAAATCGGTGTACCAGGCGATGGCCGCCGCACCCGCCTCGTTCGCGTAAGTCACCTTCTTGAAATCGTCCGTGTAGGGCTTGCCCCCGTTCTGACGCACCAGCACTTCGCGCCACCAGTGATAATCCTGCGACGGGATGCCGATCGTGGCGCCGGCCTGGGTCAGATTGCCGCTGCCGTCGCGCTTGGTCGAGGCGAGCGCGAAACGCACGTATTCGTCCAGCGTGCCCGCCGGCTTGTCGCCGAGACCGGATTCCTGCAGCAGTTTCTTGTTGTAGAACATGCCGAGGCTGCGCACCGCGGTGGGCAGCGCCCAATAGCCTTCGGACGTCTTCATCAGCTGAACGACGTCGAAATAGTCGCGGTCGACGGCGGCGGGGTTGAACATGTCCGCGGGCAGCGGCTGGATCAGCTTCGCCTTGGCGTATTCGCGCATCCAGCCGAAGAACAGCTGCATCACCGTGGGGCCTTCGCCCGCCGGAACGGCGGCCGCGGTCTTCGTGCGGTACTGCGCGTAGGGGAAATGCGTATGCTTCACCTTCACGCCGGGATTGGCCGCTTCGAAACGCTTGATGAGCTCGTCCATCGCTTCGACGCGCTCTTTGAAGAAATACTGCCAGTACTCGATCTCCACCGATTGCGCGCGCAGCACGGCGGGTGCGGCGAGCGTGAAGGCGGCGGCCGCACTGCCGAGCGCGAAAGCGCGGCGCGTCGGCGACAATTCGAACTTGCTTCGATCATCGGTCATGATTTTTCTCCCTGTTTGATGTAGGCGTGGATGGGTTCCGGCCGCGAAGCCGGATTTCGAAGGATGCGCAAAAGGAACGACGGTGATGGTGCGACTTGAACTCGACGGATGGACCGCGTTGAGCTTGAACGACGTTTCGCCCGCGCCGGCCGCCTGGAGCCACGCCTTCCCCGACCAGGTGCCCGGACCCGGCGATCAAGCGATGGCCCGCTACGCGCCCGACCACGTGTTCCGCACGCGCTTCACGGTCGTGGCCCTGCGCCGCGCGGGCGGCGACGTCGCTTTGATCGATGCCGGCCTCGGGCCGGGACCGAGCAACTATTTCGGCGGGCTGCAAGGCGGGCTCGACGGTTTGCTGGCCGAAAACGACGTGGCGCGCGCGGCCGTGACATGCGTGATGCTCACGCATTTCCATCTCGACCATGTCGGCTGGGCCAGCGTGAACGGCGAAGCCTGTTTTCCAAACGCCGTCTATGCGGCCCCGGCGGCCGAACTCGCGCATTGGGCGAAGGAAGGCGCCGCCGCCGCCAAGGCGCATCACGTCGACGCGTTCGAGCGGCATGTGGCGCCCCTGCTCGCCCAGGGCCGGATCGCGGCGATCCAAGACGGCGGATCGCCCCAAGGCTGGCCGGAATTGAGCTACCGCGCCGCTTACGGCCACACGCCCGGCCACTCGGCGGTCGTGCTCGCCACACGCCGCAAGCTGGTCGTGGTGGGCGACAGCTGGCACAGCCCCGTGCAGATCGAACATCCAGAATGGTGCCACCGCGCAGACGCCGACAAGGCGGCATCGATCCGCTCGCGCCGCGCGCTGGCGGACTGGGCCGCCGCGAATGACGCGATCGTCGCCGCCGGCCATTTTCCGCCGGGCTTGGAATTCGGGCGCATCGTCGCGGCGGCGGACGGCGCGCATCGCTTCTTCCCGCTCGACGCGAAGATTTAGAATCGCGCTCACGACGCCATCTCCATCGCGCCGACGCGCCGGCGGGCGGCTTGCGGCTGCGGTGTGAGCGCGTGGAACAACGGCAGCGTCGCGCCGCCCAGCGCCGATACCACCCGCCCCGATCGGCCGAGCAGCAATCGCGGATGGCGCCGCCCCCCGCGCGCGCTGACAGTCGGCGGAAGTTCGATCCGCGACAGCAACGCGCCCAATTCGGCGGGCGGTAATGGACCGCCCAGCACGATCGCGTCGGGATCGAGAATATTCTCTATATTGGCGATGGCGATGCGTAGAGCGGCGGCCGCGCGATCGCGCCAGCGCGCGACCTCCGCCGCGTTCGCGACGAACAACGCCTCTGCATCGATGTCGCCCGCCGCGCCGAGCGCACGTCGCAACGCATCGAGAGACGCCACGGCTTCGAGTTCGATGGCCGCACCGGGACGATCGGGGTCGGGCACAAGCATGCGACCGACCTCGCCCGCATTGCCGAAGGCGCCCATCGCGGGATGGTCCTCGACGAACACGCCCGCCCCGACGCCTTCGCCGAGATAGAGATAGACGAAGTGGCGTAGATCGCGCGCCGCACCGTCGAGATGTTCGCCGACGGCGGCCGCCGTCGCGTCGTTGCCGACGAAAACGGGCATGTCGAGCGCGGCGGCGAAATCCTCGCGGAACGCCGAGCGCGACCAAGCGGGCATCGCGAGCAGGTCGCGCGCCACGTTCTCGACATCGCCGAACGGGCCCGGGATCACGATCCCCGCCCCGAGCAAGCGGCGGCGGTCGATTCCGGTCTTCGCGACCAGCCGGGCAATGCGCTTTTTGAGATGCGGCAGCGCTTTCGCCGGCGTGTCCGTCGGGCATGGCTCGCTGAACTCGGCGCGCACATGGCCCTTCAGATCGGCGAGCACGATATTGAGCCGCCCCGGTTCCACCTGCACGCCGACGGCGAATCCGCCTTCGGGATCGAGGGCGAGATCGATCGGCGGCTGGCCGCGCGCGGCGGGCCGGCGCCCGACTTCGCGCACCAAACCGTCCGCCATCAACTCGTCGACCAGCAACGTGACCATTTGGGGCGACAAACCGATCGACGCCGCCAAATCGGCCCGGCTCGCCGCGTCGACGCGCCACAACGCGTCGACGATCAACCGGCGCTGATGACCGCGCCGGTCGAAGGGCGCCAGCCCCGACAAAAGCTCCAAACCCGATCCCGCCAAGCGATCCTCGCGATCACGGCGCCGCGCGGCGCCCCTGGGAATTCCGCTTGCATGATGGCGAGGTCTTCATATTAAATCAATGGGACGGATTTAATCGCCGCAACAAGCGGCAGTGCGGGATGCGGATGGGCGAATATCTGACGATCGAGCGCAAGCTCGCCATCCAGGCCTGGATTTTCCTGGCGGTGCCGATCCTGTTTTTCGGCGTGATCCGATTCTATCCCGCGTTCGAATCCTTCGCGATCGCGTTCACCGAATGGAATCTGCTGTCGCCGCCGCGCTATGCCGGGCTGTCGAATTTCGCGCGCCTCTTGAACGATCCGGTGTTCTGGATCGCGTTCAAGAACACCTTCATCTATCTCGCGGTCGGTGCACCCGTCAGCCTCGTGATCGCCTTCGTCGTCGCCTACTATCTCGATCAGGTGCGCTTCGCGCACGGGCTGATCCGAGCTTGCTACTTCATTCCCCATCTCACCTCGGCCGTGGCGATGGCGTGGGTGTGGCGCTGGTTCTATCAGCCGCCGCCGGTGGGCTTGTTCAACAACCTGCTCAATGCCGTCGGCTTCGACACGCAGCCTTTCCTGCGCTCAACGTTCCAAGCGCTCCCCGCCGCGCTCGCCCCCGCGATCTGGGCGGGACTCGGCTTCCAGATCGTGCTGTTCATGGCCGGCTTGCGCGCCATTCCGTCGAGCTATTACGAAGCGGCGCGCATCGATGGCGCCGGCCGATGGATGGTCTTACGCGAAATTACATTGCCGCTGCTGCGGCCGACGATCGTGTTCCTGGTCGTGATTTCGTCGATCGGGTTCCTGCGCATTTTCGACACGGTCTACAACATGACCGACAACGGCGCGGGCGGGCCGCTCAACAGCACCAAACCGCTGGTGCTGTATATCTACGAGACCGCGTTCCGTTCCTATCAGATGGGGTATGCGGCGGCGCAGACGATCATCCTGTTCCTGATCCTGCTGGTCATCAGCTTGATCCAATTGCGCTTGATGCGCACGAGGACGAATTGATGGCCGGCCCGGTCGCATCGTTGTTCGACGCGGATCGCCCCTGGCGCGTGGCGCTCGCCGAACGGCCCGGCCTCGTCGTCGCGTGGACGCTGCTGGCGATCGGCGCGATCGTGATGATGACGCCGCTGGCCTATATGATCGGCACGTCGTTCAAAGCGCCGCACGAAGTCTACGAAATCAATCTTCTTCCGCACGAGCCGACTTTCGAGAACTACATATTCATTTTCGAGAAGACGCGCTTCGGCCTTTGGTTCGTCAACTCGGTCGTCACCAGCGCGCTGGTCACGTTGTCGGTACTCTTCTTCGATGCGCTGATCGGCTACACGCTGGCGAAGTTCGAATTCCGCGGCCGGGAATTCGTGTTCATCGCCATTCTCAGCACGCTGATGATCCCGACCGAAATGCTGATCGTGCCGTGGTACGTGATGGCGAAGAATTTCGGCTGGCTCAACAGCTATTGGGGCATCATGTTCCCCGGCATGATGACCGGCTTCGGCGTGTTCTTGATGCGCCAATTCTTCATGGGCGTGCCCGACGATTATATCCATGCCGCGCGCATCGACGGCCTTAGCGAGTTCAAAATCTGGTGGAAGGTGGCCCTGCCGCTGGTCACCCCCGCGCTGTCGGCGCTCGGCATCTTCACGTTCCTCGGCAATTGGACCGCGTTCCTGTGGCCGTTGATCGTCACCAACGACCGCGCGCTTTACACGCTGCCCGTCGGGCTCGCGTCGTTCTCGGGCGAAAACCTCACCGATTGGGAACTCGTGATGGCCGGCGCCACGATCGCGACCTTGCCCACGCTCGTCGTCTTCATCGTTTTCCAGCGCTACATCATCCGCGGCGTCGTGCTGGCCGGACTGAAAGGTTGAACATGGCCGCTTTGCCCCCGAATTCGAAACCCGTCGAAGGCGGCGACGACCGCTTCCCCGCCCCCGCCTTCGCGCGCGCCGTGCTCGCCCCCGCCTTCGGGTTGAGCCAGGCCCATCATCTCGGCCATCTGATGACGATGCATCGCGCCCATGGCGTGATGCTGCACGAGCAGGGCCTGCTGAGCGCCGAGGACATCGCGAGCCTGTTACGCGCGCTGGCCGCCATCGAGGCGGATTTGACTTCGCGCAGCGAACCCGTCGCCTATACCGGCGAGCACGAGGATCTGTTCTTCTATATCGAGCGCGAATTGGCGCGCCATGTCGGCGTCGATACGGCCGCGCGCCTGCATACCGGGCGTTCGCGCAACGATATCGACCACACGCTGTTCAAGATGGCGTTGAAGGAGCGGCTGGACGCGCTCGTCGCCCAATTGACCGGCTTGATCGAAACGCTGATCGATCGATCGGTGCGCGACGCGCGTACGATCATCCTCGCCTATACCCATGGCCAGCCCGCGCAGCCCTCGACCTACGGCCATTATCTGGGTGCCGTCATCGAGACGCTGCTGCGCGACGCCGAGCGCTTGGAGCAAGCGCGCCAGACCGCCGATCTTTGCACCATGGGAGCCGCCGCGATCACCACGACGGGCTTTCCGCTGAATCGCGCGCGCGTCGCCGAACTACTCGGCTTCGCGGACATCTTGCCGAATTCCTACGGCTGCATCGCCTCGGCCGACTACACCTCGCAGGTCTACGCCGCGATCAAGCTGATGGCGCTCAATCTCGGCCGTTTCGCCCAGGATATGGCGTTCTGGACGTCGTTCGAGGTCGGGCAGTTGAGGTTCTCGGACGGTTTCGTCCAGATCAGCTCGATCATGCCGCAGAAGCGTAACCCGGTGCCGGTCGAACATATGCGCCTGATGGCGTCGTTGACCGCCGGGCGCTGCGAAGCGGTGCTGACGGCGTTGCACAACACGCCTTTCACCGACATGAACGACAACGAGCACGAGGTGCATAGCCAAGGCTACGAAGCGTTCAAGATGGCCGCGCGCGTCCTCGACCTGATGCAAGGCGTCGCCGCCAGCGCCGCGATCGACGAAGCCCGCGCGCGCGCCAATATCGCGCGTTCCTTCGCGACGATCACCGAACTGGCCGATACGCTGGTGCGCGAAGAAGGCATTCCCTTCGGCCGCGCGCATCATGTCGCGGCGCAACTCGCGCGCGCCATGAAGGAAAGCGGCGACGATCTGGGCACGGTCCCTTATTCGGCCTTCGCCGCCGCCTTCGCGGAGACTTGCGGCCGCGCGCCGAAATTGAGCGAGGCGCGTTTCCGCGAAGCCGCGTCGCCGGAGAATTTCATCGCCGTGCGCAAACTGCCCGGCGGCCCCGCCCCCGAAGCATTGGCCGAGGCCGCCACGCGCCATCGCGCCGGCGCGAAGCGTCTTCGCGACCGCTTGGCGGCCCACGCGGCGGCAGCGAAGACCGCGCGCGACAAGCTCGCCGCGCTGACCGGGGGCTGATCGATGTCCAGCCTCTCCTTGCAGGGATTGGTCAAGCGCTACGGCCAGACCGAGGTGGTGCACGGCATCGATCTCGACGTCGCCGACGGCGAATTCATCGTGCTTGTCGGGCCGTCGGGCTGCGGCAAATCGACCACGCTGCGCATGATCGCGGGGCTGGAGAGCGTAACCGCGGGCACGCTGCGCATCGGCGACAAGGTGGTGAACAGGCTGGAGCCCAAGGATCGCGATATCGCGATGGTGTTCCAGAACTATGCGCTCTATCCGCATATGAGCGTGTTCAAGAACATCGCGTTCGGCTTGCTCGCGGCCAAACGCCCGAAGGACGAGATCGAAACAAAGGTGAAGCGCGCCGCCGAGATGCTGGGCTTGACCGCCTATCTCGACCGGCGGCCGAGCGAATTGTCCGGCGGCCAGCGTCAGCGCGTGGCCATGGGCCGCGCGATCGTGCGCGATCCGTCGGTGTTCCTGTTCGACGAGCCGCTCTCCAATCTCGACGCGCAGCTGCGCGGCCAGGTCCGCACCGAGATCAAGCGCCTGCACCAAACCTTGCGCACCACCACGATCTATGTGACGCACGATCAAGTGGAGGCGATGACGCTCGCCGATCGCATCGTCATCATGCGCGACGGACGGATCGAGCAGGTCGGCACGCCGCTCGACGTGTTCCACAAACCCGCCAGCATGTTCGTCGCGGGCTTCATCGGCACGCCGACGATGAATTTCATGAATCTGCCGGTCGAGCGAAGCGGCGCCGCGAGCGTATTGCGGCTGGGCGACGGGGCCGCCATTCCCGTGTCGCCGGACGCGGGCGGGCGGGCGCGCGTCGTCGCGGGCATCCGGCCCGACGATCTGCGCGTCGAAATCGCCGGTCCGGGCGCCGCCTTACGGCCGGGCGAGGTTCGCTTCGAAGGCACGGTCATTATCGCCGAGCCTTTGGGGACGGCGACGCAAGTGACGCTGCACGCCCATGGACATGAATTGGTCGGAATGGCCGATGGCCGCCTATTGCCTGCCGCCGGCGAGACGGTCGCCATCACCGTCGATACGACGCTCGTGCATTTCTTCGATCCCGAAGGCGCGCGTCTAAGCGCTTGATCGACGCAGGCGAAGCACTCGTACGGATCGGACGATGACCCGGCCGCGCGTTTGCGGCCCGCCATCGCCGAAGCGACGATGCCATCGCGAGCCGGATCCGTCGCCTTAACCGCGCCGTACGGCGCTGATCCGTTTATGCATGTATTCGCCCGCGAGGATCGACGCATGGCGCGGGTTCTCCCCCGGCGGCACGGTGCCCGGCAAGGCGGCGACGGGGGCATCGAAATTCGGATGGCAGAAATAGCCGAGCGATAGGCGCGCGCGCTTGGCCGCATCTCCCGTCGGGTTCTGCACGCGATGAACGGTGCTGACCCAGCGGTCGTTCGTCCATTGCTGCATCAGATCGCCGATATTGATCACATAGGCGTCGGCCGGCGGATCGACGGGCACGAACGCGCCGTCGGGCGTTTGCACTTCCAAACCCATGCCGCCTTCCTCGGGCGGCAGCAATACGGTCAAGCTGCCGAAATCCGAATGCGCACCGGCGCGCAATTGCCCTTCGACCGGCGGCTTGTCCAAGGCGGGATAATGCAGCGCGTGGAACGCGGCGAAGTGGTTGTCGATCTTGTCGTTGAAAAAGCCGATCGGCAGATTCAACGCGGCGGCGAAGCAGCGCATGATCTCGCCGGATAACCGCTCCATCTCGCGGAAATAGGCGGTGAAGACGAGCTTCAACCCATCGGGCTTCGCGGGCCAAATATTCGGCTTGTAGAAGGGCGCCGCGTTCTCGTATTGCGCGTATTCGATGCCCGTGACTTCGGGCCGGCCGAAGCTCAACAGCGTGCGAAAATCCGGCGGCGTCTCCACGCCGCGCGAGCGCGCCAGCGTGTTCGTTTCGGGCGGGGTATAGCCGCGCAGCATCGTGCCTTTGGGCGGGCGCAGCTTTTCCTTCTCCGCTTCCGGCAGCGCGAAAAATTCCCACGACAGGCGGCGCACTTCGGCGATCAGGTCGGCGGGCACGCCATGGCCGCGGATCACCAGAAAGCCGATCTTGCGGCAGGCCTCGTCGATCGTGCGGCCCAACGCCGCAATCGCGGCGGCGTCGCCGGAACGGATCGGCGAAATATCGACGACGGGGACGGCGCTCATACGTTGCTTCCTTCCGGCTTCACTTGGGCGACGAACGACGCGAAGCCGCCATCGTCGGGCCCTTGCGCTTCCGCCCCGCCCGACACGAGCACCGCGCCGTGGCCGATCGTCGAGCCGATCATCGCGCCATAGGCCGCGCGCGCGTGGCGATGCATGGCGATATCGTTGTCGAGATTCATGGCGTGCGGCATGCCCCTTATCGTGCCGTTCGCGGGCGCGTCGCCCTTGGAGATCGCCGCGAGCACTCGCTTCGATTGGTCGGCCGGCAATTGTGGCGACGCGGCAAAGCCGAATTTCGCCAAGGCACCCGCGACCGACGGTGAATCGAACGGATCGGCGAGCACGGCGTGGGAGACGGCATAGGCGGGATCGCCGCCCGCCCCGTTCGCCAGCACGAAAATCTGCTGGCCGGGCCCGTCATGGCGCGCCACAACGAAAGCGCGGCTCGCGAATGTCGCGTCATTGCCGTCCAACACTTGCGCCACGCCAAGAGCCGCTTGCTTGCGCACGGCAGGATCGGCGGCGGGATCCTCGAAATTCGAGGGCGCGCGCACGATCACCAGCCCGACATCGTCGGCAAGCCAATTCGATGCCGCCATCAGATCGGCGAGCTGACGCGCGGTCGCGTCGCGATGTTTCGCCGTGCCGTGATCGGCGGGCGCCACTTCGATCCGCGACACGCCCGCGAGCAAACCGCGTTCGCCCGTCGACTTGCTCTTCGCCCAGATCACAAGATGGGGCGACACCGGCCCTTCCGATCCGCCCGACACCAGGATCGGCACTTGCTCGGCGATCGCCTGTTCGTCCGCGCCCAGTCGCTTGGCGAGCATCGAGCGCAGCAGCAGGTCGATCCACGGCTTGGTGAAGTCGTTGCGCAGACCGTTGCCGCGCGTCTTGCACCACAGCCCAACGATGTCGGCGGCGCCAATCGTTCCGCTATCCAGAACTTGGGCGAGGCCCGCGAGATCGTCGGGCGCGCGCATGGGCAGGCGGATCGGGCGTATCGCAGTCGTTTTCATGCTTCCCACTTTGCTGACGAATTAGTCATTTTGTCGACAATAAAGCCCAAGGATTGACCATTAGGGCAAATTGCCGGGAATGTGCTAAAGGGCGGACATGCCCGCCGACACGCTCGCCCCGCGCCCGCTGCAAGCCGCCCTCGTCTCCGCCAAGATCGTCGACGCGGTTTTGGAGGCGATCGCGCATGGGCGTTTGACCGCCGGCACGCGCCTGCGCGAGGAGGAGATCGCCGGGATTTTCGGGGCGAGCCGGGCGGCCGTGCGCGAAGCGTTGAAGGCGCTGGCCGAACGCGGCGTGGCGGTGCTGCAGCCCAATCGCGGGGCGCGCGTTGCCTCGCCCACCGAAGACGAAGTCACCCAAACCTACGCCGCGCGCGCGCTGATCGAAGGGGCGATGGCCGCCGATCTCGCGCAGCACATCACCGCCGCCGATATCCGCAAGCTGCGCGAACATATCGGCGCGCAGCGGCGCACCAACGACAGCGGCGAGCGGCGCGAACATCTGCGCCTGATGGGCGATTTCCACACCCTGCTCGCCACGCTGCACGGCAATCCGGTCGTCACCGAAACGCTGGAACGCCTGGTCGCGCGCACCAGCTTCATGACCGCGCTGTTCCCGCCGCAAACGCAAATCTGCGCGATCGACGATCACGTCGCGATGGTCGATGCGCTCGCCAAGGGCGACGGCGCGCTGGCCCAGCGTTTGGCGTCCAAGCACATGATGGACAATCGGGCACGCCTGCGCGCGGGCGTCGCGGCGCCGACGGCCGATCTGCGCGCGGCGCTGCTGCCATAATTCACGCATCTTCCGCCGCCCGCGCCCACAGTCCTTCCGCCGCTTTCTGCGCGTCCGCACGAACGGCGTTCGTATCGGCGAACAAGGCTTCGCCGTCGCGCACGACTTGACGGCCGGCGACCCACACATGCTGCACGTCGCGCCCGTTGGCGTCGTGAACCAGCGTGCCCAGCGGGTCGAGCAGCGGCGTCAAATGCGCGCGGCGGAAATCCCAGGCGACGATGTCGGCGGCATAGCCCGGCGCCAAACGGCCGAGCCACGCATCCACACCCAGCGCCTTGGCGCCGTTGCTGGTCGCCATTTCGAAAGCATCTTCGGGCTGCCAATCTTCGGCGACACGGCCCAGATGCACGCGCGCATTCGCCAAGCCCCAGCGCATCTGCTCGGCCATATCCTGCGTCAAATTGTCGGTGCCGAGCGCGATATTGGCGCCGGCCGCGCGGAGATTCGGCGTATGCGCGACGGCCCCACCCGTCGCATTGCCCTTGGGCACATGGGCGACCGTCGCCCCCGCCGCACCGAAACGCTTCACATCGTCTTCAGTCATGTGGATGCAATGCGCGGCGATCAGATCTTCGTTCAGCAAGCCCACGCGTTCCAGCAATTGCGTGGGCGTGCAGCCGTCGCGCTTCCGGATCTGCGCGTTTTCGAGCTTCGACTGCGACAGATGCGTCGACACCTTCAAACCGTTGGCGCGCGCGAATTCGCCCGCCCGGCGCAATAGATCGGCCGAGCACGTATCGGGCGCATGCGGAATCGCGATGGTACGCGCGCGGCCGCCATAGGCGCCGTTGAAATCACGGGTGAGCTTCTCAAGCTCGTCAAGCCGCAGCTTGCCGATCTCGTCCTTGTGCTCCCAATCGGACAGATGGACGCGCGAGAAATCGACGTCGTGCAACCGCCCGCACGCCCAAACGCGCATGCCAAGGTCGCACATCGCGGGCAGCGTCAACTCGCCATAGACATAGCTATCGACCATCGCGGTCGATCCGGCGAGCAACGCTTCCAGCGCGCCCAGCCGCGCCAAGGCGACGGATTCCTCGGGCCCGATCTCGTGGCCATGCGGCACGCCGCGCGTATAGGCGGGGGCGAAGCCCATATCGACCGCGATGCCGCGCATCAGGCTAAGGATCGCGTGCGTGTGGATGTTGACGAAACCCGGCGTCAGCACGCGGCCCGCCAGGCTTTCGATCCGCCCGTCGAACGAGGGCAGCGTCGCCATCGGCCCCAAATCGACGATTTTCTCGCCGCTCAACGCCAGCCAGCCGCGCGCGATCGGGGCCGCTCCCGGGCTTACAATTGTCGCATCGGTCAGGATCAGGTCGGGTTTCAACGGCGTCTCTCCGCTTGGCATACCGCGTGCAAGGATTTTGTCGACAATGCAGTTTACATGCCGACAAAACGATTGGCGGCATTCTTTCATCCGACCCCCAACCGGGAGACCCCGATGACCGTTTCGATGAATCGCCGATCCCTTCTCGCCGCGATGAGTGCCGCGGCCGCCACCTCCGCCGGGCCGGTCTTCGGCCAGGCGCGCGGCGAGCAGATCCTTGTCGTCATGTGGGGCGCGCAATGGATCGAAGTTTGCCGCCCGATCGGCGAGGAATGGCTGCGCGCCACCGGCGACCGCGTGCAATGGGAACTCCATGCCGGCGGCGCCATGGGCATCGTCGGCCGCATGCGCCCGCAATTCCCGCGCATCCAGCAGAACCTCGTCGCGGCCTGGGATCCGGTGTTCGACGCGATGATCGAAGCCGATTGGCTCGAGCCCGTTAGCGAAACCGAAATGCCCGCGCTGAAGGAAATCCCCGAAATCTTCTTCAAGAAGGACAAGCAGGGCCGCAAGATCACGGTGCCGCTGTCGACCGCCGGCGCGTTCTGGGGCTATCGCACCGATTTGCTCGACAAGCCGCTCGAGAATATCGAGCAGCTGCTGGAACCACGCTTCAAGGGCAAGCTCTGCGTGCCCGTGCCCGTGAACCTGTCGGGTCTGCTGATGGTCAGCTTGGCCATCCAACGCGGCGGCAACGAACGCAACATCGAACCCGGCTGGCAGTTCCTGAAGGAGCTCGCCCAGCGCGGCAATATCGGCCGCGTCGTCGCCAACAACAGCGAAATGATCAACGCGATGAGCCAGGGCGATCTGTCGGTCGCGTTCTGGAACACCGGCGGCTGGCAAGCGGTCAGTCAGCGTTTCCCCACACGCTTGCTCACGCGCCTCAACGACAACAAGGGCTTCCTGTTCAACGAAGGCTATGTCGTGATGAAGGGCGACAACCCGGCGAAGATCGCCGCGGCCAAGCGCTTCGCCAATCATTTCGCGACCGCCGAAATCAACACGCGTTACAACATGCCGCTCGGCTCGGGCCCGACCAACGTCAATTCCAAGCCCGCCGACGCGATCAAGGACATCTTCTACAAGCCCGACGAACTCGCGAAATACGCCTACATCCCCGACTATAGCTACATGTCGACCCAAGTCGACGCGTGGACGAAGCGTTGGGAAACCGAGATCACGCCGCTCGTCCGCCAGGGATGAAGCGCGTTTCGATCGCGGTTTGGCTGATCGTACCCGGTGCCGCGGCGCTGGTCTTCCTGATGGGAGGACCCGTCGCGGTACTGACGATCGATTCCTTGCGTCCGTATATTCCCGGCAGCATCCGGGCGGGCGACGGGTACACGTTCGCGAATTACCTCGAGCTCGCGAAACCCGCCTATTTCAACTACGCCTACGAAACCTTCCGCATCGGCTTGATCGTGTCGGCGTTCTCGGTCGCGATGGGCGCGCCACTCGCTTACGTCGCCGTGCGCAGCAAACGTGCTATCGTGCGCAAAGGTCTGCTCACGTTGCTCGTCGGCCTGCTGGTCATGAGCCTGATCGCGCGGCTTTACGCGATCGAAATGACCTGGGGCAGTCACGGACCGCTCGCCTTCATCGGCGCGTTCGTCAGCGGCCTGGCGCCGCGCAGTCCGCGCTATGCCGAAGTTCTGGTCGCCATCGGCCTGATGCATTTCACCATTCCGATCGTCGCGTTGATGCTGGTGGGGGCGTTCCGCGCATTGTCGCCGCGTCTGGAGGAAGCCGCCGCATCGCTTGGGGCGACGCGCAGCGAAGCGATCCTGACGGTCGTACTGCCGCTCGCGGCACCCGCGATGGTCTCGGCCTATCTCGTCTCGCTTGCCATGTGCATCAGCAATTTCGTCGCGCCCTTGCTGCTCGGGCGCGGCGTCGTCGTGTTCACGACGAACCTGATGTACACGCGTTTCACCGATATCGGGAATTACCAAGCGGGGGCCGCGATCGGCGTTTTCATGCTGATCGCCAGCTTCGCGGTCGTCTACGGTCTCGCCATGATCGCGAAGAAACTGCTGCCCAGCGTGGTCACGACGCGATGAAGCCGCTCGACCTGCCTTTGCGCATTGCAACTCTCGCCATCGTCGTCGCGACGGTCGCGTTCCTGCTCGCTCCATTGCTCGTCGCCTGCCTACTGTCGTTCGACAATCGCAGCTTCCTGGGCCCCTTCCCGCCTAAGGATTTCTCGCTGCGCTGGTATCGCTCGTTCCTCGACAACCCTTCCTATCTGGACGGGTTCTGGATGAGCGTGCATATCGCGATCATCGCGGGCGCCATCTCCACCGCCATCGGCACGGCGACGGCGCTGGCCTTGGCCGATCCGCGCTTGCCCGGGCGCGACGCGATCGAAGCCGTGTTCCTGTCGCCCAAATTCGTGCCGACCGTGGTGATCGGCTTCTCGCTGCTGGTCTTCACCGCCTTCATCGGCATCTACGATCCCTTCGTGCGTCTGGTGATGGGCCACACGATCATCACCATTCCGTTCACGATCCGCGCGGTATCGGCGAGCCTCGTGGCGCTCAAACGCAGCCACATCGAGGCGGCGATGTCGCTCGGCGCATCGGAACCCCGCGCACTGTGGGACGTCGCCGTGCCCGCCGCGCGCAGCGGCATCGTCGCGGGCGGGGCCATCGCCTTCGTTCTGTCCTTCGACGAGGTCGCGGTCAGCCTGTTCCTGTCGGACGCGTTCACGCAAACGCTGCCGATCGCGCTTGTCGCCGAGATGCGCGCGAATCTGAATTTGACCATCGCGGCGGTGTCGACCGTCTTTCTCGCCGCGACCTTGGCGCTGCTCTTCGTGCTCGACCGCACGCTCGGTATCGAACGGCTCGCCGGCGATGTAGGAGCACGCGGATGAAACTCGAAGTTCAAAATCTCGTCCGCCGTTTCGGCAACGCGCTCGCACTCGACGGCGCCAGCCTCGACGCGAACTCCGGCGAGATCGTCGCTTTGCTTGGCCCCTCGGGCTGCGGCAAGACCACGACCTTGCGCATCGTCGCGGGATTCGAGAATTCGGATTCCGGCCATGTGATGCTCGGCGGCGAGGAAATCGGCGGTCTGCCGCCGCATAAGCGCGATATCGGCCTCGTCTTCCAGGATTACGCGCTGTTCCCGCATATGAGCGTCGCCGACAACGTCGCCTATGGTCTCAAACGGCGCGGTGTCGCGAAGGCCGAGCGTGCGCAGACGGTGCAGCGCGTGCTCGATACCGTGCGACTCTCCGGACTCGAAGCGCGCCGGCCCGCGCAGTTGTCCGGCGGCCAGCAGCAGCGCGTGGCGCTGGCCCGCGCGTTGGCGATCCGGCCGCGTCTGTTGCTGCTCGACGAGCCCTTGTCCAATCTCGACGCCAAGCTGCGCGGCGTGTTGCAGACGGAGCTGCGCGAGATCCTGACCCGCGTGGGAACGACGACATTGATCGTCACCCACGACCAGGAGGAAGCGATGGCGCTGGCCGACCGTATCGCGGTGATGCGCAACGGCCGCACGCTGCAACTGGGCACGCCGCGTCAAGTCTACGAAAAGCCCGCGACAAGGTTCGTCGCCGAATTCCTGGGCAAGTCGCTGTGGCTGGAAGGCAAGCTCGACGGCGCGCGTTTCGTCACCGATACGGGGTTCAACCTGCGCTGCGCCCCCGCCTATCTTTCGGCCGCGCGCTACGGCTTGATGCTGCGCCCCGAGGCGTTGCGCGTTCAGCCGCGTTTGGGCGATGGCGACGGGTTCCCCGCGACGGTCAAATCCGTGCGCTATCGCGGCCATGCCGATCTTCTGGAACTGGATATCGCGGGACGCTTGACCGTATCGATCGAAGTGCCGCACGGTGCGCCGATCCCCGAACCGGGGACGCGCGTCGCGATCGGTTTCGATCCGGCGCGTGCCCTGCCCGTTCCCGAAGATACGGATTGACCCTTTGCGCATCCTGCTGCTGAACCCGAACACGTCGTCGTCGATCACCGACATTCTCGCGGCGGCGGCGATCCCGGCGGCGGCACAGGGCACCGAGATCGTGCCCGTCACCGCCCCGCGCGGCGTGCCCTATATCTCCAGCCGGGCGGAAGCGCAGATCGGCGGCGCCATCGCGCTCGAAATGCTCGCCGAACGCGCGGGCACCTACGATGCCGCGATCATCGCCGCGTTCGGCGATCCCGGCCTGTTCGCGGCGCGCGAGTTGTTCGATGTGCCCGTCATCGGCATGTCGGAAGCGGCGATGCTGACCGCCTGCATGCTCGGCAAGCGATTCGGCATCGTCACCTTCGCCGCGTCGATGGAGGCCTGGTATCGCGACTGCGTCGAGCAGCACGGGCTCGCGCATCGCTGTGCCGGCATCCGCTGCCTCGAGGGCGGGTTCAGCTCGATCGACGACGTCCAGGACGAGAAAGAGACGGCGTTGATCGACCTCGCCCATAAAGCGATCGAGATCGATGGTGCGGAGGTCATCATCCTGGCGGGGGCGCCCCTATCGGGCCTCGCCGCCAAGGTCGCGGATCGTATTCCCGTCCCGCTGGTCGATCAGGCCGCCGCCGCCGTCAAACAAGCCGAAGCGCTCGCCACGCTCAAACCGCGCAAGGCGACCGAAGGCGGCTTTCGCCGCCCAGGTGCCAAACCAAGCACGGGACTTTCCCCCGCCCTCGCCGCACGGATCGCGCATAAGGATTGACCGATCGCGGCGGGCGAACGATGTCTCGCGCTGTCGGTTAGGCGCGGCCCTTCTCGCTCGACGCGATCGGCCCGCGCTCAGCGATCGTCGCGCGAAAGGCCTTTGTTTTCGAACGCGCCGTAGGCTTTGCCGTAATGCGCCTCGATCCGGCGCTGGACGAAATCCCAGCACGTGGTCATCACGAGATAGATGATCGCGACGACCATGAAAATCTCGAGCACTTCGAAACGCTGCTGCATCAGGATCTGGCCGCGCCGCAGCAATTCCTCCATCGAGATGACCGAGGCGATCGACGTGGTCTTCAGCAAGCCGTTCACCGAATTACCCAGCGGCGGAATGATGACGCGCAGCGCCTGCGGGAACACGACCAGGCGGAAAACCTGATGGGGCTTGAGGCCCAGCGAGCGCGCGGCCTCGGTCTGTCCTTTCGCCACCGACAGGATGCCGCCGCGTAAAATCTCGGAAAGATAGGCCGCTTCGTTCAGCGCCAAGCCGATCAGCGCCGATTGCAGCACCGACAGACGAACGAGCCCGAGCTGCGGCAGGCCCGTATAGATGATGATGAGCTGGACGAGCAGCGGCGTTCCGCGGAACACCCAGATATAGAACTGCGCAGCGCGATCCAGTGCCTTGTTCTGCGACAGGCGCATCAGCGCCAGAATCAAACCCAGAATGAAGCCGAAGAAAAGCGTGTTGAGCGTCAACAGAATCGTCCAAAGCGCCCCTTCCAAAAGATAGGGGTTCAGAAAATACGACCAAAAACCGTCCCAATTCCAAACGCGCATGGACCGCCGAATATCTCGCCGAAAATGAAAAAAGACGGGCGGGCGCCCCGCGAAGGGCGCCCGCGCCGATCGTCAGGCCGGACCGGGGCCGTCGATCTTGAACGTGCTGCCGCTGATCTTCAGCACGCCGTAGCGGTCGAACAGCTGGTCGTAGAAGCCGTCGCGCTTGGTGTCGTTGAGCGCGCCGACCACGGCCTCGGCCAACGCCTTGTTGGCGAAGGCGAAGCAAGCGGTTTGCGGGAACACGCCGCTGATCGCGCGGGTGAAGTCGCCGCGCTGCTGCATGAACATCGCCGTCGCGTCGATGCTGGTCGCCGCATCCGACTGGCCCGCGCGCAGCGCTTGGAACGCTTCGGCGAAGTTGTTGAAGGTCAGCACCGTCAACGGGCGCAGACCTTCCTTCACCAGAATGTCGGAGACTTCGCGCGTGCGGCGCTCTTCGATGCCGCCGAGCTCGACCGACACGCGCCGGCCGGCCAGATCCTGGATCTTCGAAATGCCGAGCGGGTTGCCGCGAGCGGCGAGGAAGCTGACCGCCGCCTGCTCGTAGGGAACCATGTACATCAGCTTCGAGCGTTCTTCGGTGAAGAAGATGCCCGTGTTGATCATGTCCCAACGCTTGGCGGCGAGACCCGGAATCATCGCCGAGAATTCGATCCGCACATATTCCGGCGTCAACCCCAGTCGCTTGGCGAGTTCGTTGGCGAGTTCGACGCGCATGCCCTGCAACTGGCCGCGATCGTCGACGAACTGCAGCGGCGGCAGCGTCGGATTGATCGACATGACCAGCGTGTTGGCCTTGATCAGGTTCGGCGGCGCGATCTTGGCTTGCGCGCGCACGGGCCGCGCGAAAGCCGCAGCCGCCAGCCCCGCACCCGCCCCCAACAGAGCCGCACGGCGATTGAGCTTCAAGGTTTCGATTTTCTTCATTTTACGATCCATCCTCTCCGAGTTCGGTTCGCGCCGCGCGCGAAGGCCCTTGTCATGCAAATCGGACGCCAAGTTCAGATGACACCCAGCGCCTTCAAATCCTTGCGCAAGGCTTCGACGTCGGCCGCCGGCAGCGGCAAACGCGGCGGGCGCGGCGGGCCCACGGGCCGGCCCATCATACCGAACCCGGCCTTCGTCGCCGCGACGTAGCGGTGCCCGCCGACCCAGCGCACGATCGGCAGGATGCGCTTGTAGAGTGCCAATGCCGCCGGCTGATCCTTCGCGTCGGCGACGAGTTCGAACAGCTTCGCCGATTCCGCCGGCAGAAGATTCGAGCACACGGCGACCCAGCCTTGCGCGCCAAGCCAGAAGGATTCGTAGCCGAGAATGCCGGCGAAGACGGTCATACGGTCGCCGCACAAATCGATGATGTCGCGCACGCGCGTGACTTCCAGCGTCGACTCCTTGATGTAGCGCACGTTGTCGATGGCGCTGAGGCGCTTCACCGTTTCGGGCCGCATATCGACATTCGCGGTCGCCGGATTGTTGTAGATCATGATCGGAATGCCGATCGCCTCGCCGATGCGCCGGTAATGTTCGAACAGCTCATCTTCCGTCGGCGTCGAATAGAAGGGCGGAATGATCATCACGCCGTCGGCGCCCAGCGCTTCGGCGCGCTTGGAAAGCCGCACGCCATCGAGCGTATTCTCGCAGCCGGTCCCGATCAGGACGGGCACGCGGCCCTTGGCCGCCTTGATCGCCGTTTCGGCGACGGCCGCTTGCTCGTCGTCGGTCAGCGACAGGAACTCGCCCGTCGAGCCGAGCGGAATAAGGCCGTGGATGCCTTGCTTGATCTGCCAATCGACGAGATCGGCCATCGCTTTGAGATCGACCTTCGCCCCGGTCTCGTCGAAGGGCGTAATCAAGACCGTATAAGTGCCGCGAAACGGCTTTGCCATCGCTCTATCCGAAATGTATGAGTTGGATCGCTATAGTGCTGACGTTCGACGGAGGGCGCAAGAGTGGCGCGAGGGGAAGTAATCACGGTTCTCGGACCGGTTCCATCTGGAACTTTAGGCCGGACCCTGCCCCACGAGCATATTTTGTGCGACCTGACCCCTTTGGCGTTGCGCGACCCGGCGATCCGCGACACCGAGATCACGCTGGCGAACCGCCACGCGGTCGACTATCGCCCGCTGGACTACAAAGGCAATCACCGCCTGGACCTCCGGGAAATGGCGTTGCACGAAGTCGCCGCCTTCAAGGCCGCCGGCGGCGGCGCGATTTTCGACCTCACGACCGGCGGTATCGCGCCCGATCCGATCGGCCTGCGCGAAATCGCGCGCGCGATCGGCACGCATATCGTCTTGGGCGCGGGATTTTACACAGCGGAATTCGTGGATTCCGACACGCGCGCGCAACCGGTCGAATGGCTGGCGGACCGCATCGAAGAGCAGCTCGTCTCCGGCGCGTGGGGTACGGATATTCGCTGCGGATTGATCGGCGAAGTGGGCTGCGCCTGGCCGCTCGCGGATTTCGAACGCCGCTCGCTGATCGCCGCCGCGCGCGCCCAGCGGCGCACAGGGGCCGCGATCAACGTCCATCCCGGCCGCCATCCCGACGCGCCGCACGAAATCCTCGACGTGTTGGACGCGGCCGGCGCCGACATCGCGCGCGTGGCGATCAGCCATGTCGACCGCACCTATTTCGACTATCCGTCGATCAAGCGCCTCGCCGAGCGCGGCTGCTGGATCGAGATCGACTTCTTCGGTATCGAAACGTCGAATTATTGGTTCGGCAGCGCCGATCTGCCCACCGATTGGATGCGGATCCGCTATCTGCGCCAGGCGATGGACGACGGTTTCGGCCCGAAACTTCTGCTGTCGCACGACATTTGCACGCGGACCCGTCTGGCCGGGTTCGGCGGTCACGGCTACGGCCATTTGATCGCGAATGTGGTGCCCTTGATGCGCGATCGCGGCTTCACGGCGGCCGAAATCGACGCGTTAATGCGCGACAATCCGCGCCGGTTCCTGACGGGAGAGTAAGACGATGGCGAACGAACCGATCCTCTATTGCAACGGCACCTATGTGCCGGAAAGCCAGGCGCGGCTCTCGGCTTTCGATCTGGGCGTGCAGTTCGGCGACGGCGTGTACGAGGTCGTCTCGGCTTGGAAGGGTTTGATCTTCCGGCTCGACGACCATCTCGACCGTCTGATGGATACGCTGCACGCCGCGCGGATCGACACCGGCCTGTCGCGCGAGGATTGGCGGAATGTCGTGCGCGAAACGGCCAAGCGCAACGGCCTGACCGACGCGTCGGTCAAGATCATCGTCACGCGCGGTCTGCTTGCCCCCGGCAATCCCGATCCGCGCGCGGCGAAGCCCAGCGTGCGCGCCTTTGCCACACCTTACGCGCATTTGGGCACGGAAGAGCAGCGCGCGAAGGGCATCCGGTTGCAGATCGGCCATCAGCGCGGCATGGCGCCCGACACGCTCGATCCGCGCTACAAGCACACATCGCGGCTTCAATACCAGCTCGCGAAAATCGAATCGCTCGACAGCGGTTACGACGACGTCGTCTGGTTGTCGGCGCAAGGTTTCCTGGAGGAAGCGCCACGCTCCAACCTGTTCCTGGCGAAGAACGGTGTTCTGCGCACGCCGTCGCTGGGCGTGTTGCACGGCATCACGCGCATGACGTTCTGCGAGTTGGCGGCCGAGCTGAAGATTCCTGTCGAGACCGGCGCCTTGACCGCGTTCGACCTGTTCGCGGCGGACGAAGCCTTCACCTGCTCGACCTCCGGCGCCGCCTTGCCGATCCGCGAAGCGGCCGGGCGCATGCTGCGCGGCGGCGCGCCCGGCCCGATCACCGACAAGCTCAACGCGCTCTATTGGAAGAAGCGCGAAGCCGGCTGGCACGGCACGCCGCTCTGACGATGCGTCTTTCCGGCAAAGCCAAACCCGTCGCCGAGCGCGTCCGCTTCACCTTCGATGGTGCCGCCTATGAAGGGCTGGCGGGCGAGACGATCGCCGCCGCCCTCACCGCCAATGGCGTTCGCGCGTTGCGCAAGGCGCGCTCGGGGGCGGCACGCGGGCTGTGGTGCGGCATGGGCGCCTGCTTCGAATGCGTCGTCACGGTCGACGGCAAACCCGAGCAGCGCGCTTGCTTGGTCAAGCTCGCCGACGGGCAGCGCATCGAATCCGCGCCGCCGCCGCACGGCGCCGCACTCGCCCCCGAGCCCGATGCCGCGCCGGAAAAGATCGACTGCGACGCGTTGATCGTCGGCGCGGGCCCGGCGGGTTTGGAGGCCGCGCGCGTGATCGCCGAAGCCGGATTGTCGGCGATCGTCTTGGACGAACGTCCCGCCCCCGGCGGCCAGTATTTCAAGTCGCTCGCCGACACGCATTCGATCGCGCCGGCCGCAATCGACAAGCAATTCCGCCAAGGCGGCGCGCTGACACAAGCCGCACTGACGGCGGGTGCCAAGATCGTCTCCAACGCCGTCGTCTGGGGTGCGTTCGCGCCCGGCGAGATCGCATCCCTCGTCGACGGACGATCGGTCGTCTACGCGCCGCGTCGCTTGATCCTGGCGCCCGGCGCTTACGAACGCCCGGTTCCCATCCCGGGCTGGACTTTGCCCGGCGTGATGACGACCGGTGCGGCCCAAACTTTGGCGCGCGCCTATCGCGTCGCCGCCGGCGAAAAAGTGATCGTCGCGGGCAACGGGCCGCTGAACCTGCAAACGGCCCTCGAACTCGTCGATGGCGGCGCGCATGTCGTCGCGGTCGTCGAGGCTGCACCGGAGCCCGGTCTCGCCGATTGGCGCGCGGCCTTCGGCTTGGCGATGGCGGCCCCCGATCTCGCGGCCGAAGGCTGGCGCATGATGCGCCGCTTGCGCAAAGCGGGCGTTCCCATTCTTTGGGGCCGCTCGGTCGTCGCGGCCGAAGCGAACGATGCGGGGAGTTTCGCCCGCGCCAAGCTCGACGACGGCACGGTCCTAACCGGCGACGCGCTGGCGCTGGGCTACGGCTTCGTGCCGTCGAGCGAGTTGGCGCGGCAATTGGGTGTGGCGCATCGCTTCGTCGACCGGCATGTCGGCGGGCTTGCGGCCGAAACGGCCGAGGATGGCGCCACGAATATCGAGAATGTACGCGTGATCGGTGATGGGGCGGAGATCGGCGGATCGCGCATCGCCCGCGCGCGCGGCGTTCTTGCCGGATCGGCCGTCGCCGCCGAATTGGGCCACCCGCGCGAAAGCATCGATATCGCGGCCGCCGCCGCCGATCTGGCCCGCGCGCGGCGCTTTCAAGACGCGCTGTGGTCGCTCTACCAAGCGCCTGCCTTCGACGTGCGCAAGATCGACGATTCGACGATCGTCTGCCGCTGCGAGGAAGTGACCGCCGGCCGTATCCGCGAACTCGCCAAAGCCGGTGCCGCTTCACTGGGTGCGCTCAAGCGCAACACGCGCAGCGGGATGGGCCGCTGCCAGGGCCGCAATTGCGCGGCCACGCTCGCGCGCTTGATCGCCGCCGAAACGGGCAAGCCCATCGGCGCCTATGATTTCTTCGCGCCGCGCATTCCCGCCAAGCCCGTGCCGGTCACCGCGCTTGCCTTCGAGCAGCCCGAGTGGGGCGGTCATAAGCGCATGGACGCGCCCTTGCCCATCGCCGCACGCGTGCGCGCGGGGCGCGAAAGCGGCGACGAGACCTTGGCGACCGACACGCTGGTGATCGGCGGCGGCATTCTTGGTTCGTCGACGGCGCTGTTCCTGGCACGCGCGGGTATCGAGACGATTTTCGTCGAACGCGACGAACCGAATCTGCAAGCTTCCGGCGCCAATGCGGGCAGCCTGCATGTGCAGCTTCTGTCCTTCGATTTCGGCGCGAAAGCCGAAGCCGGCGGCGGTCCGGCCGCGCGCACGCTCGTCCTAGGACCGCCCGCCACGGCGTTGTGGCGTGAGATCGAAGCGCAGTCCGGACTCGATCTCGAAATCCGCACGACCGGCGGCTTGATGGTCGCGGAGAGCGAGCGCGATCTTTCCTTCCTCGCCGCCAAGACCGAGTTGGAACGCAGCTACGGTGTGGATTGCCATGTCATCGGCGCCAACGAATTGCGCGATCTCGCCCCCGCCCTTTCGGAAAAGCTCATCGGCGCGGCCTATTGCCCGTCGGAGGGCAAGATCAATCCGCTGACCGCGACCTACGCGGTCGTCGATCTCGCCAAGCGCGCGGGCGCCAATTTGCGCACCGGCTGCGAAGTTCGTGCGATCGAACGCGAAGGCGGCATATGGCGCGTGACGACCAATCGCGGCACGATCCGCGCGCGGCGCGTCGTCAACGCCGCGGGGCCCTGGAGCCCGGCGATCGGCAAGCTGGTCGGCATCGATGTGCCGGTGAAAGGCGCGCCGCTGCAAATCGTCGTGACGACGCCGGGGCCGAAGATCGTCACGCAATTGGTGGCACACGCCGACCGGCATTTGACGCTGAAACAGGCCGATACCGGCGGCTTCATCGTCGGCGGCGGTTGGACCGCGTCGGCCGATCCAGCCACCGGCTTGGGCCGCGTGTTGCGCGGCTCGGTCGAAGGCAATCTGTGGGTGGCGCGCCGCGTCGTGCCGGCGTTGGACGGCTATCAGATCCTGCGCGCCTGGGCGGCGATGAACGTCAATCTCGACGGCGCGCCGCTGCTGGGCGAAGTGCCCGGCCTGCCCGGCTTCTTCAACGCGGTCACGTCGAACGGCTACACGCTGGGCCCGATCGCGGGGCGCATCACGGCCGATCTGATCGCCGGGCGCGATCCGGGCTTCGACATGAAGCCCTTCTCGATCGAACGCTTCGCCTAACGCGCGGCCGTGCCGCACCATTCGGCGACGCTGCGCGCGATCACGCGGATTGCGCGCAGATAATCCTCGACGTCGACCCATTCGTCGACGCGGCCGTTCTGCGTCAGGTCGCCGCAAAGCGGACCAAGCCCGACCGTCGGAATGTTCTTCTGCACGATCGGATTGCGGATATCGCTCGACGTATGCATCGGATTGACGAAAGGCTGTTCGCCCGTCACCGCGACGATGGCATCCGCGACGGCTTGATACAGCGGATGGGCGGCCGGCGTTTCGGCCCCCGTGACGCCGGAAATCCACTCGACCGTCGGCGGGTTCGCCTTCAGGAATGCGTCGCTCTGAACGGCGGCGTCGATTGCCGCGACGATTTCCGCCTTCACTTGATCGAGCGTTTCCGGCGGCGGGAAAGCCAGCGCGCAGTCGAGCGTGCACGACGTGGGCATGCGCGACGGGGCACCGATCGTTCCGGCCGCGACCGCGCCGATCAGAAGATTGGTCGACCGGCCAACCGCCGCATCGAGCAAAGGATGGCGCACGCGCACGGCACGCTTGGCATCGAGTTCACTTAACGCCGCGCGCACGATCAGCGCCTTGTCGAACGCGTTGATCGAGCGATGCGCGAAGGCCGTGTGGCTCGGCTCGTTCGTGTCCGGCGCCTTGCCCGCAATGGTGATGCGAAACTCGATCTGGCCCGAGCAGAAAGCTTTGATCTCGCGCATGCCCACGCCCGATTCCGCCGGATGCAGATAGATCGCGGCATCGGCGGTCAATCCGCCATGCATCAGCGCCGAAACGCCGCGCGCATGACGTTTGCTGGGCGTGGACGCGAGGATCGCTTCGCCCTTCAAGCGCAAGCCCGCGCGCACGATCGTCTCGAACGCCATGACGCCGATCGCGACACCCGCCAGATCGTCGGCTACACCCCAGCCATGGATGCGGCCGTTCGCGACGTCGCCGGCGAACGGATCGCGCGTCCAGGTGTCGAGTGCTGCCAAAGGCTCGCCATCGGGATGCGCGAACAGAATGGCGCTGCGCCCGCCGCCCGCCCCCGGCAAACGCGCGACGACGCTTTCCCGCTCGCCCTTTGTCGCCGCCGTATCGGCGGCGAACTCCGCCACCAGGGGCACGTCGGCCGGGTTGTAGCGGACGGTTTCGACCGCGGCACCGAGCTTCGCGAGGCGCGCGGCGACGATCGCTTGCACGGCGGCTTCGCCGTCGCGCTGGGCGGCGATCAGATCGCGCAGGAACTGCAAGGAAGCTTGGCGGTCGACATCGTCGAGCATTGTCCTATTTCCGCTTCGTTCAAATGGCCAAACGCGCCGAACGGCGGCGCAGGATACGCAACAGGCCGAAGGTCGAGTAATCGACCGGATCACCCGTTCCCACGGCGCGGCCGCCGACATGCAATCGATAGGCGCCGGGCCCCGCGTCGATCTCGAGCTCGTGTTCGGTCGCCTGCGTCGCCGGATCGGCGATCAACTCGATCCGCGTCGCGTCGAGCCCCAGCCCCGCCAGCGCGACGCCGACGGCGGTGTTGAGATTGTCGGGAAAACGATCCGCGATCTCGCGCACGCTGCCCGCCGCGATGACACGGCGCGCCGCGACGGCATCGAGATCGGCGATCTCGCGCGCGGGCGTCGTACTCCACATCGCCGGCGATTTGATCTGCCGATAGACGACGGCACGCAATTCGTCCTCGCGCGCCGCCGACAACGCCTCCAGCGTCACCATCGCGCCGGGCGGAATTTCCAATCGCCCCGGCCCCGCTTCGGCTGCGGCGATCAGCGCGCGCTCGACCGCAGGGTCGCAAAACGCCGTCAGCGATAGCGGAACGACATCGATCCCGGCGCGCAGCAAGGGCGGCGCCAATTCGGCGAGTGCGGCGCGCGAGGCGCATTCGAAGACCAATTCCGGATTGGTCGCGATCAAATCGTTTAGATCGTCGTGACGCCGATGCGTGGCGGTCAACACCCAGCCGGAGACATTGGCGGCGAGATTCGCCAAGCGCCGCCCGATTTTCCCGCCGCCGATGATCGCGAATCGCCGCATCCGAACCAGAACTCCCGATATCCGGGTTTTAGGGGCTCGATCGGCGAATGTCACGAAGGCTCGCGCGTGAGCGCGACACCGTGTTTGCCGCGGGTTTCGAGCCCGACAAAGCGTGGCGGAACGCCCGGCCGCCAGACCACGCAGGCTCCATTCGCGCCGGCTTGTGTCTAAACGACGAGGCCGAGGCCGCGCCGGCGCAGTATCCGCAACAGACCGAATGTCGTGTAGTCGACCGGATCGCCGCCGGAGGTGACGCCGCGCCCGCCCTCGCGCGGTTCGCCGCCGATCGCCACGCGATAGAAACCCGTCCCGACTTCGGCATCGAGTTCGTGCGCGGTCGCGCGCAAGCCCGGATCGGCGACCAATTCCATCCGCGTCGCGTCGAGGCCAAGGCCCGCGAGCGCGATGCCGACCGCGGTGTTGAGATTGTCGGGGAAATGCGCCGCGATCTCGCGCACGCTGCCCGCCAGCACGACCTTCCGCGTCGCGACGGCATCGAGATCGGCGAGATCGCGCAACGGCGTCGCCTTCCACAATGCCGGCGGCTTCACCTGCCGATAGACGACCGCGCGCAATTGCCGGTCCTCGCGCGCGGTCGCCAGCGCCTCGATGGCGCCGATGGCGCCGGGCGGAATTTCCAAACGCCCAGGCCCGGCTTCGGCCGCCGCGCGCAAACGCCGCTCGATCTCGGGATCGCAGAACGCCGTCGATGACAGCGGCACGACATCGATGCCTGCCCGCAACAACGGCGGGGCAAGTTCGGCCAACGCATGGCGCGACGCGCATTCGAACACGATTTCGGGCTGGTTCGCGATGAACTTGTCGAGATCATCGCCGCGCCGGAACACGCCCGTCCGCGTCCAGCCCGGCAGCTCGTCCGCGAGTTCGGCGAACAGCGATCCGATCCGCCCCGCACCGATGATCGCGTAGCGCCGCGTCACGTCACGACGCTATCGCCGCGGAACTCCGGGCGGTCCCAGCTTCGCGTCGCGAGAATGCGATGCAGGGTTTCGGCCGCGCGCACCACATCGACGAAGCGAATATAAAGCGGCGCGAAACCGAAGCGCATCGCGTCGGGCGCGCGGAAATCGCCGATGATCCCTTCGGCGGCCATCGCGCGTACGACGGAAAGTCCATGTTCGTAGCCAAACACGACATGGCTGCCGCGCGCCATCGGATCGCGCGGCGTGTCGAGGCGCAAACCGAATTCAGCGCAGGATTTTTCGACCAAGGCGATGAACAGATCGGTCAGCGCGCGCGATTTGGCGAACAGCGCGTCGAGATCCACCTCGGCCCACAACTTCAGCGCTTCGTCGAGTGCCGACAGGCTCAGGATCTGCGGCGTGCCGCAGACGAAGCGGCGCATCCCTTCGGCCGGCCGATAATCGAAATCGAACGCGAAGGGCGCGCGATGCCCCATCCAGCCCGACAAAGGCTGCCGCACTCGCGCGACATGGCGCGCGGCCGTCCAGCAGAAGGCCGGCGCGCCGGGTCCGCCATTGAGATATTTGTAGCTGCAGCCCACCGCGAGATCCGCACCGCTGCCGTTGAGATCGACGCGCACGGCGCCGGTCGAATGCGACAAATCCCAAATCGTCAGCGCGCCCACCCGGGCCGCACGCGCGTTGATCGCCGCCATGTCTTCGATCTTGGCGCTGCGATAATGAACATGGCTCAGGATCAGGGCCGCGACCTTATCGTCGATCGCGGACAGGAACGCGTCGCCCGTCTTCGCGGCACGCAACTCGACGCCGGGAACGAGGGCCGCGAGACCTTGCGCGATGTAATTGTCGGTCGGGAAATTGTCTTCCTGGATCAGCAGCACGCGCCGATCGGGGCGCAGCGCCAGTGCGGCCGCCATGCATTTGAACAGATTGACCGAGGTGCTGTCGCCCACGACGACCTCGCCCGGCCCCGCCCCGATCAACGGCGCGATACGATCGCCGACGATCTCCGGCAGGCGGAACCAATCCGCCCCGGCCCAGCTGCGGATCAGTCCTTCCGACCATTCCTTGCTGAGTGTTTGGTCGAGCCGCGATACGACCGCGCGCGGCATCGAGCCCAGCGAATTGCCGTCGAGATTGATCGTGCCGTCGGCGATCAGGAATTTGCCGCGCATCTGCGCCAGCGGATCGGCGGCATCGCGCGTTTGCGCATCCTGCCGGGCGGCGGCGAAGAACGCGTCCACCGCGATCAGCCTTCGGCCTTGGTCACTTCGCCGCCCGCATGGGCCGCCATATCGTGACGCAATTCCCAAAGCTCGGGAAAGAACATGTGGTTCGCGGCGGCGGCGAGATAATCCTTGCCGATCGTGCCGCCCGTGCCGCGCGTGCGCATGCCGATCTGGCGGCGGACCATCAGAATATGGCTCTGGCGCCACGCCGACATGCGCCGGTCGAACTCGATGGCGCTTTCCGCCAGCGTGAACAATTCGAAATTCTTCCAGCGCGTCAGATAGATTTCAGCGAGCGGCAAGCCCGACCGCTTGATCGCGTCGAAGAAAGATGCGCGCAAAGTCCGCGCCGTATTCTCGATCAAGCCGGGCCAGGCTTTGCGCACGCCACGCACGTAATCCTCGCTCGCGAGCTCGTGCAGGCCGCACAGGATTTCAAGCTCGCGGAACTGCCGCGATTGCAGGCCGGAAGCGCCGGTCAATCGCTTGCGGAACTCGAGGAAATCGGCCGACGACATCGTCTCCAGCACCGTCCAATGCGCTTCGGCCAAGCGCATGATCTCGCCCGCGCGCTTCAGCAGCCAATTGGCTTGCGCCATTTCGCCGGCGTCGAGATGCGCGATCGCGCGGCGCAGATCGAACAGGATCTGCTTGAACCACAGCTCCAAAGAATGGTGCGTGGTGATGAAAACATGTTCTTCGGGATGGTCGGTGATCGGGCGCATCGACGTCAGCAGCCGATCGAGCTGCAGATGCGATTGATAGCTGAATTGGTTCTCGGTCAACGCATCCGACATCGCGAATTCCCCTTCGAAGAACTTATCTCCCGGCGGCGCATCCGCCGGGAGATTTGTCCGCCCGGCCTTACGTGCCGGTCTTCGCCTTGATCTCGGCCACTTCTTCGGCCGTGATGTTCTTCTTCTGCACGAAAGTCCCGTTCTCGACCTGCCAGCCGACGAACGGCGTGCTGACATCGCCGAATTCGTCGTGGCGCAAGGCGCCCGCCGCACCGACATAACGCACCGTGCCGCCCGCCTTCAGGCGCGCGATGGCTTCCTTGAAGCCCTCGACCGTCGCCATCACCGGCGTACCGGCGGGATCGGTGACTTTGGCCATCGCGGCGGCGATCGTCTTGCCGTCGGTGTAGTTGTTCGCCGCCACCATCGCCAAGGCGATCATGCTCGCCGCGTCGAAGCCGGTATCGCGGCCCGGGCCCACGCCCTTGCCGGGTTCGAACTTGTAGCGCTTCTCGTAGGTCTCGTAGAACACCGCGCGGCTGTTGGGCTGCGGCGCGCCGGGTGTGAGGTACCAGGCGTTCTTCAGATATTGCTGGCCGACCTGTTCGACGAGCTTCGAATCGTTCATGCCCAGCGGGAACACGTAACGGTCAGGCCCGCCCAGCGCGATCCAATCGCGCAGGATCTTCGCCCCGTCGATCGGCGACGCCGCGATATAAGCGCCTTGCGGATCGCCGCGCAGCGCGCGGTTAACTTCCGCGCGATAGGCGGGCTGCTCGGCGTTGTAGGTCACCTGTTCGGTGATCTGCCCGCCGAGTTTCACGAACGTCGCCGCGAATTGGCGCGACAGGTTATTGCCCCAATCGTTGTTGAGATTGACGATCGCGATTTTGCGTAAGCCCGAATCCCAAGCGAGCTTCGCCGCCGCGACCGCTTGCAGCGCGTCGGACGGCTGCACGCGGAAGAACAGGCCCTTGAGCTTGCCCTGGCGCGCCATCTCGGTGAAGGTCGGCGAGGACGAGGCCGAGGCGACGACGAGCGCCCCCGCATCGACCGTGACGGAGGACAGCAGCGGCCCGGTCACGCCCGACGAGATCGGCCCGACCATCGCGGCCACGCGATCAAGATCGATCAAACGGCGCGCGGCATCGACGCCGACCGAAGGCTGCGTCTGGTCGTCGCGCACGACATAAGTGAGCTGGCCGCAACCGGCGGCCTGCCAGCCCGCTTGGCTCATCAGCTCCACCGCCAGCGCCGAAGCGTCGCTGATCGGCGGGCCGAAGCTGGAATAGGATCCCGTCAGCGACAGGACCGCGCCGATTTTGGCGGGGCACGCTTGCGCCGCCGCCGGCAAGGCGAGTGCCGCGACACCCGCCAACATCAAATTCCGCAGTTTCATCGGATATCTCCTTCGTTGAGCTTCGCCTGTTTATCGTGGGGGTTCGGGCGGCTTGGCGCTTAGGCGCGGGCCGCCATCTCGTTTTGGTTGTAACGCATGATGCTGCCGTGACGGCCCGTCTTGTCGCTTTCGAGCGCATAACAATCGCCGAGCGGGCCTTGACGCTTGGCGCGGATCGCGTCGAGCGTGGCGCGGTCGGCGTCGGTCAGCGCGATGTCGAAGACCTTCGCGTTGCGCGCCAGATTGCGCGTCGAGGTGGCGCCGACGATGCAGCCCGCGATCCCCGGCCGGTCGAGCGTCCAACGCAGGGCGACTTCGCCCGGGCCGACGCCCAAACGCTGGCCGATCGCGCGCAGCGCCAGCAGCAATTCCTGGAACAATTCCCAGCCGCCGAAATCCTCGATGATCAGTTTGTATTTCTTCTGGCTGCGATTGGCGAAAGGATCGAAAGGCTCGGCCTTGCCGATCCAATCCGCCGACACGAAACCGCCCAGCAGATGGCCGTAGGTCACGACCGCGATATCGTTTCGGCGGCAGAAATCGAGTTGCAGGCGCTCGGGACGGTCGTCGACCAGCGAGTATTGCAGCTGGTTCATCACGATCGGCACGCCCGCCTCGACGAAGCGCGCCAGACGCGGCGTGGAGAAATTGGTGACGCCGATATGGCGGATTTTACCTTCGCGGCGCAGATCGGCGAGGACTTGGGCCGTCTCGATCTCCCCCGGCACGTTGCCGTTCCACCAGAAAAACTGCACGACGTCGAGCGTGTCGACGCCCAAGCGCTTCAGCGACCGGTCGATGATCGCGACCGTGTCGGCGCGTTTGAGCGTCGGCAGCGCGTCGTAATCGGGCACGTATTTGGTGTGGATCTGGACCTTGCCGGCGAGTTCCGGATACGCCTTGCGGAAATCGCCGATCATTTCCTCGACGCCCGTGTAATGATCGGCGCAGTCGAAGCTGGTGACGCCCGCTTCGACGAAGGCCGCCATATCCTCGATCGCCTTCGCGCGATCCACATCCGTGTTGTGGCCGGCCGATAAATGCCAGCCGCCCTTCAAGATGCGCGAGATGCTGTAGCCCGGCCGGACGTCGTAGCGCTGGATGGTCATGGGTGGCGGCTCATTTCTTGTCGTTCGAAGAAGGCAGCTTCACCGCCGTCGACGCCGAATGGGCGAAGCGGCGCTTGCCCAGCCGCGTGATGCGGAAGCGGCTCGGGCAATTCGGATCGGGGCATGCGACCTCCGTATCCGTCGTCATCCAATCGTTGGGATGGGTTTCGCGCTGCTTGGCCGCGAGCATGGGCATGATCGCGGACAGCGAATAGATCGAGAATCCCTGGCCGGGCGGCAGATACAGCATCTCGCCGCGCAGTTCGAAATAGTCGCCGGGCTTGGCGTTGCACCAGAGCTTCGCGCCGGGCGGGGCCACGACCTCGACCTTGAGATCGTAGAGTTCGAAATATTCGTCGTCGGGTGCGGCGGCCATCAGGCGACGTCCGGACGCGAGACGTCCGCCTCGTTCCCCACGACCTCGAACGCGATTTCGAAGAAGCGGCCGATATCGCGTTCGATCGCGGCGCGGACCTTCGCGGGCTCGCCGCCGCGCAACGCTTCGATCGCTTCGACATGGTGCAGCGACGGGCCGCCTTGCACGTCGATATAGTCGAGCGTGCGGCGGATATAGGGGCCGATCTGCAACCACAGAGAGTCGACGATCGGCGGCAACACGCGCGAACCCGAAAGACCGTAGAGCTTGGTATGGAACGCGCGGTTCTGCGCGACGGCTTCTTCGATCCGGTCGGCGCTATCCGCTTCGGTTTCGTGCGCGACCAGACGCTCGAGTTCGTCGATATCGGCTTTCGTGGCGCGTGCCGCACCCAATTCGGCGGCGAGCCCTTCGATCGCCAAGCGCGCGGCGCGCAGATCTTCCATCGCCGCGCGATCGAGTACGGGCACGACGACGCTGCGATTGGGCGACGCGGTCAGCGCTTTCTCCGCCACCAGCTGGCGGATCGCGTCGCGCACCGGCTGGGCGCTGGTGCCGAAGGCGCTCGCGAGTTCGGTGATGGTCAGCGGCTGGCCGGGGCTGAAATGGCCGCTCATCAGCAAATTGCGCAGCTGCTCGTAGACGCGCTGATGAACCGGCTCCCGCGACACGGGCACGACGCCCAGCGAATCCTTACGCCCCAAAATCACGCTGCCGCCCTCCAAAACCCGTCTTGCTATCTTTGAGATTTGATCATAGATAAAAGATAGCAAGGCTAAGCGCAAGATCGTTGTGCGGGGACGAATGCTGGAACTGGCCAATTTGGCGAGGCATTTCGGCGGCTTACGGGCGGTCGATGGGGTCAGCTTTGTGCTCAAGCAAGGCACGATCACCGGCCTGATCGGGCCGAACGGCGCCGGCAAGAGCACATTATTCAACACGATCGCCGGCGCGCTTCCCCCCACCGGCGGCACGATCACCTTTAGGGGACAGCGCATCGACGGGCTGCGCCCCGACCAGATTTATGCGCGCGGGATCGCCCGCACCTTCCAGATCCCGCGCCCCTTCGGCGGCATGTCGGTGTTGGAAAACATGATGCTGGCGCCAAAGGGCCAAAGCGGCGAGCGCGTGTGGAACCCGCTGCTGCGCAATCGCTTGGTCCAAGCCGAAGAACGCGCGTCGCGGGAAAAGGCGCGCGAGATTCTCGCCTTCGTGAAGCTCGACCATCTGGCCGACGCGCCCGCGCGTAATTTGTCGGGCGGACAGTTGAAGCTTCTCGAACTCGGCCGCACGCTGATGTCCGATCCCAGCCTGATCCTGCTCGACGAGCCCGGGGCCGGCGTCAACCCGACTTTGCTGGGCGAGATCATCGAACGGATCGCGCAGCTCAATGCGCGCGGCGTCACCTTCCTGATCATCGAGCACAATATGGATCTGGTGATGAATCTGTGCCGGCCGGTCGTCGTCATGGCGGCGGGCAAATTGCTGATGGAAGGCGAACCCGAATCCGTGCGCCAAGATCCGCGCGTCCTCGAAGCCTATCTCGGAAGCGCCGCATGACGGCGCCCCCGCCCCATCTCGAAATCGCCGATCTCGTCGCCGGTTACGTGCCCGACGTGCCGATCTTGCGCGGCACGAATCTGCGCGTGAACACCGGCGAACTCGTCGCCGTGCTCGGCCCCAACGGCGCCGGTAAATCGACGTTGATCAAGGCGATCGCGGGCATGGTGCCGGTTTCCGGCGGCGATATAAGCGTATCGGGCAACAGCATTCGCGGCATCGCCACGCATCGCTTGATCGAGGCGCGCGTCGCTTACGTGCCGCAAACCAACAACGTGTTCACGCGATTGTCCGTCGCGGAAAACCTCGAACTCGGCTGCATCGCCGAACCCGCCAAGACGCGCGAACGGATCGAGGAAACCTACCGCCTCTTCCCCGATCTCGCGCGGCTGCGCGGCTTGCCGGCGGGCAAACTTTCCGGCGGCCAGCGCCAGATGGTGGCGATCGGCCGCGCATTGATGGCGCGTCCGGAGCTCATAATGCTCGACGAGCCTTCCGCCGGCCTGTCGCCCAAAATGACCCAGATGGTGTTCGAGAAGCTGCTGGAAATCCGCGCGGGCGGCGTCAGCTTGTTGCTGGTCGAGCAGAACGCGAAAGCCGCGCTGTCGATCTGCGATCGCGGCTATGTGCTTGCCGAAGGCAAGGAACGTTTCACCGGCAGCGGTGCCGAACTTCTGGCGAGCCCGGAAGTCGGCGCGCTTTACCTAGGCGCGCATTCGAGGCTGGCGTCGTGATCGCGCAGCTTCTCGTCGATAGCGTCGTCGCCGCGTCCTATATTGCGCTGGGCGTCGTGGGCCTCAGCATGGTCTACAACATCCTGAACTTCCCCTCTTTCGCGCAAGGCGATTTGATCGCCAGCGGCGCCTATCTGGCGTTGGCGGTCCTCGCTTTCGCGGGACTGACCGGCGCGGTCGCGAATTTGGGCTTCGGCTGGACACTGATCCTGGCGCTGATCTGCGCCGCCGCGCTCAACACGATCCTCGCTTTGGCGATCGACCGCGCGGTTTTCCGGCGATTGCGCGGCAAGAACGCGTCGCGCATCAGCCTGATCATGGCGTCGTTCGGCGTATCGCTGATGTTGCGCCACATCATCGTGGTGTTCGCGGGCCAAGACCCGCATTTCTATGCCTTCGCGATCCAGCCCGCCTTGCGCTTCTGGGGCATTCGCATTGCGATGAACGAGCTGATCGTCGTCGTCGTGACGCTCGTCCTCGTTCTCACGCTGCATCTGTTCCTGACGCGCACGCGCCTGGGCAAGTCGATGCGCGCCGTGGCCGAGAACCCGTCGCTGGCGCGCGTCAACGGCATCGACGTCGACCGCGTGATCCGGGCAAGCTGGATCATCGGCACGGTCATGGCCACGGTCGCCGGCGTGACGCTGGGTCTCACCGTTCAGCTTCACCCCGGCATGGGTTTCGAACTTCTGTTGCCGATGTTCGCCGCGCTGATCGTCGGCGGCATGACCAGCATCTACGGCGCGCTGGTCGGCGCGTTGCTGATCGGTATCGCGGAAGGATTGACGGTCGAATATATCGGCGCCGAATACCGGCAAGCGGCGGCCTTCGTGCTGATCATTCTGGTGCTGGCGTTCCGCCCGCACGGCATCGCGGGGGAGAAGGCGTAATGGATATCGCCGCCTATCTCGTCTTTTTCCTGGCGGTCGCCGGCATCTACGCGATCGCGACACTCGGCCTCAATCTGCAATGGGGCTTCACCGGTATCATGAATATCGGCGTCGTCGGGTTCTTCGGCGTGGGCGCTTATTCGGGCGCGCTGTTGACCGGTCCCGACTATCCCGACTCAATCGGCGGGCTCGGCCTCAGCCCGTTCATCGGCTATCTCGGCGCGATGCTGGCGAGCGCGATCGTCGCGCTTTTCGTCGGTTTGCTGACGATCCGCTTGCGCCACGATTTTCTGGCGCTCAGCACTTTCGGCGTCGCGGTGTGCATCCAAATTCTGGCGATGAACTTGAAGCCGCTGACGCGCGGGTTCGACGGATTGCACAGCTTGCCCCGCCCCTTCGCCGGCCTCGCCACGACGCCGTTCCTCGGCAATCTCTATTTCCTTTTGTTGGTCGCCGCGGTCGTCGCCGTTCTTTACTGGGCGCTCGAACGTCTCGTCCATTCGCCTTGGGGCCGCGTGCTGCGCGCGATCCGCGAGGACGAAGAAGCCAGCGCCGCGCTGGGCAAATATGCCGCGTCGTACCGGCTGCAAAGCTTCGTCATCGGCTCCACGCTGATGGGCTTGGCGGGCGCGATGTATGCCAGTTTCATGGGCTTCGTCAGTCCGCAGGATTTGCTCCCGATCTTCACCTTCCAGGTGTTCGTGATGCTGATCGTCGGCGGCGGGGGCAACAATCTGGGCGCCATCGTCGGCGCGGTCGCGATCTGGGCGCTGTGGACGCTGACGGAAACGTTTTTGAGCGGCTTCCTGCCGCCCGAGTTGCAGCGCCAAGTCGCGGCGATCCGCGTCGTGTTCGTCGGATTGATCCTGGTCGTGATGCTGCTCTATCGTCCGCAGGGCCTGATTCCGGAAAAGCTGAAACGCGGCGGTGCCGCATGAAGATATTTGACATCTCGCCGGTCTTCCGGCCGGGCATGGCGTGCTGGCCCGGCGATATGCCGTTCCGCGTCGATCAGGTTATGCGCATCGCCGACGGATCGACCGTCAATGTCGCGCAGCTGACGATCTCCAGCCAAGTCGGTTCCCACACCGACGCGCCGCTGCATTATCGCGCCGATGGGCGCGCCCCCGCCGACTTGCCGCTCGAGCCCTATATCGGCCCCTGCGTCGTCGTCGACGCGCGCGCATCGACGGGCGCGGCGATCGGCATCGAGGTTCTGGCGCAAGTGCCGCCGCGCGTCGAACGCGTGCTGCTGCGCCAATACGATCGCTATCCCGAAATTTGGGACCCGGCTTTCAAAGGGATCGATCCCGCCTTGGTCGAAGCGCTGGCCGCGCGCGGCGTCAAACTGATCGGGATCGATGCGGCCTCGGTCGATGCGGCGGAGTCCAAAACGCTCGACGCGCATCGCGCGATGGACCGGCACGATATCCGGATCGTCGAAGGTCTGGTGCTCGACGCGATCCCGGCCGGCGCCTATGAACTGATCGCCTTGCCGTTGAAGCTCGACGGCAGCGACGGCGCCCCGATGCGCGCGGTCTTGCGGCCCCTTGCGCCTTAGCGCGACGCATCGAAATCGAAAGCAAACGGGCATCCGCGCCGTCAGGGCATGAACTGCCCGCCATTCACGTCGAGAATCTGCCCGGTGATGTAACCGGCGAGTACTGGCGAGGCGAGGAAGACGACCGGATAGCAGCAATCCTCCGCACGGCCGAGGCGGCCGAGCGGAATCGTCTTACGCATGGTTTCCAGCATGTCCGGCGGCGTCGCAGCATGAAAGGGCGTTTCGATCACGCCGGGCGCCATTGCGTTCACGCGAATACCAGCAGGCGCGAATTCCTTGGCCATCGAACGCGTGAGGCTATGCACCGCCGCCTTCGCCGCCGCGTAGAGCCCCGACCCGGGCGCGCCGCCGTTGCGCCCGGCGATCGATCCCGCATTGACGATCGACGCCGCCGCCGATTTCAGAAGATGGGGATGCGCCGCGCGTGCGGCCTCGGCCACGCCGCGCACATTCAGCGCCATCACGTCGTCGTAAATCGCGTCGTCGAACGCCTCGAGCCGCGTGCGCCCCACCAACGAGCCCGCGTTGTTGACCAGCACGTCCAATCCGCCCAGCGCCGCAGCGGCCGCGTCGACGATCGCGGCGGCGGCACCGCGCTTCTTCAGATCGCCCGAGACGCTCGCCGCCGCGCCGATCGCCGCCGCCAGCTCGATCGCACCCGCCTTGTTGTTGGAATAATGGATCGCGACGCGTGCGCCGCACGCCGCGAAGGCGCGTGCGCTCGCGGCGCCGATACCGGAACTCGCCCCGGTGACGAGAACGCGCAACCCTTCGACGCCGAGATCGAGAGCCAAGTTTACATCCCCCCCCTTAGCGGACGCTGACCATCGCATCCGGCACGAACGACAGCCGCAACGCGGCCCCATTCTCGAATATCTCGTCCGGCGGCCGCGACACGCGCAACGGCATGGCGAGACCGGGCACATCGATCTCGTATTCCCAGGTCTCGCCCAGAAACACACGGCTGCGCAGCGTGCCGTCGACGTCGTGCGCGGCCTTCGCCGCGCCGCCCGCGCGCGCCAAGCCGATGCGATGCGGCCGGATCGACAAAGCGGTGGCGCCCGCGACCGGTGCGGCGAACGGAATCGCGATTCCGCCCGCGACGAAACCGCCATCGGCGAAGCGTCCGTCGATCAGATTCGTCCGGCCGATGAAACCCGCGACGAAGCGCGTTTGCGGATGATCGTAGACGCGTTTGGGCGCATCGACCTGTTCGATCCGGCCTTTATTCATCACCACGATGCGGTCGGCGGTGACCATCGCTTCGGTCTGGTCGTGCGTCACGTAGACGCTGGTGATCCCGAATTCGTCGTGCAAGCGGCGGATCTCGAAGCGCATCTCCTCACGCAAATTGGCGTCCAGATTCGACAGCGGCTCGTCGAGCAACAGCACTTTCGGTTCGACCACGATCGCGCGCGCCAGCGCCACGCGTTGCTGCTGGCCGCCGGACAATTCGGCGGGCAGACGCTGCGCCAGATGATCGAGATGGACGATCTCCAGAATGCGCCGCGTGCGCCGCTCGATCTCCGCTTTCGGCAAATCGCGCAAACGCAGACCGAACGCCACGTTCTCAAACACGTCCATATGCGGCCAGATCGCGTAGCTCTGGAAGATCATCGACATCTGGCGATGTTCCGGCGGCACCGTCGCACCGTCACCGAAAAGCGTGCGTCCGCCCAGCGCGATCGTGCCGCCCGTCGGCTCGACGAAGCCGGCGATGGCACGCAACGTCGTCGTCTTACCGCAACCCGACGGCCCCAGAAGGGCGATGAACTCCCCTTCCTTGAAGTCCAGCGATAGATCGTCCACGGCGGTGAAGCCGCCGAACCGGCATTCGAGATGGGCGAGTTGAAGATAGGCCATCAAGGTCTCCGCAACATGAAATCGCGACCGGCGACGCGCTGACCGATCCACACAATGATCGCCGCCGCCGCGAGCAGCAAAACGCCGAGCGCCGACAGGACTTCGAAGTTCCCCTCCTCGCTCAGATCCAGCATGACGATGGACATGACCTTGGTCTTCGGGCCGGTCAGGAAGATCGCGGTGCTGAGCTCGCGCGTCGCCGCGATGAAGACGAGCAGCCACGAGCCGATCAGGCCGCCCTTGGCCAGCGGCACGACGATCCGGCGCATCACCACGGCGCGCGAACCGCCCAGGATGCGCACCGCATCCTCCATTTCGGGGTTCAGGCTTTTGACCGTCGCGGCGGCGTTGATGAAGGCGACCGGCAGGCTGCGGATCGTGAAGGCGAGGATCAGCATCGCCGCCGTGCCGTAAAGCGAAAACGGCGGTGGTGCAAAGGTCGCGTAGAACGCGACCGCCAACACGATCCCGGGAATGGCGATCGGCACCATGCACAGGAATTGCAGCAGCGCCGTGCCGGGCATCAGACGGCGTGCTTGGGCATAGGCGACGATCAACGCACCCAGCACGGCGGCGGTCGCCGCGACGCCGGAGAACCACACCGTGTTCCAGATCGAGCCGAGTGCCGAACTGTTCTTGAACAGCAGATAGTCGAAATTCTGGAACGTGAGATTCGACAGCTGGAATCCCCGGCTCCATGCCTTCGCGAAGGCCGCTTGCAGCAACACGACCAGCGGCAGGAACACGGCGAGCGCGCCCACGGCGAAACACAGGCCGAAAGACGGCCAGCGCCAGCGCCCGAGATCGACGCGGCGCCGTTCCCCGCCCTTGCCGGTCAGCGCCGTGAAACCCTTGCGGCGCAGAAAGCGGCGCTGCAACCACAGCAGCAGGATCGTGACGCCGATCAACGACAGGGAATAGGCCGCGGCGGCGTCCAAGCGCGGCGGAAATTCGAAGAACTGCCAGAGCTGGGTCGTCGCCACGGTGATCCCGGCGGGAATGCCCAGCAAGGCCGGCGTGCCGAACAGCGTGATCGATTCCAGCAGCACGATGATCGCACCGCCCAGGATCGCGGGCCAGATCATCGGCAGCGTGACCTTCACCGTCGCGACGAAGCGGCTCGCGCCCAGGATCGAGGCGGCGTCCTCCAGTTCCGTCGGCACGACGTCGAGTGCCGATTTGGCGAAGATGAAATTGAACGGAATCGAATAGAGGGCGATCAGGAAGATCATCCCCTCCATCGAGTAGATATTGAGCAAACGTTCCTCGCCGCCCAGGAGCACCCAAACGCGGTTGAGCCAGCCCGCATTGGGCCCGGCGAGCAGCATCCAGGCGACGGCGCCCAGATAAGGCGGCATGACGAAGATCGCCACGACGATCAGCGTGACGAAATTGCCGCCCGGCATATTGGTGCGCGACACGAGCCACGCCATCGGCACGCCGACGCAAGTGCTGATGACCGCCACCGCCACGCCGATGAAGATCGAGCGGCCCAAGGCTTCGAGATGCCGGATCTCGCCGAAGGCGTGGACGAGCGGATCGAACGTGAAGCCATCGGGCCCGCGCACCGACAATCCCAACAACTTGAACAACGGCAGACCGACGAGCACGATCAATGCGGCGGCGAGTGCTGCCAACACGATCGTGCTCGGGTCGAGTAACCGGCGGGCTGCGCTTGAAAGCTGTACCATCTATTCGCCAAGCCGTCCGTCAGCCGCCGAACGTCCGGCGCCAGCGATCGTTGAGCGCCGGCAGCGCCTTCAAATCGTCGTTGGACACGGGAATTGTCGTCACGTCGCCCGGCATCTTTCCGCCATGGGTGTTCTTGACCTCCGGGCGCAGCGGCATGCCCATATCCATGTCGACGCGGATTTGCTGCGGCTCGACGTCGAGCAGGAAATCCATGAAGAGCTTGGCGGCGTTCGGGCGCTTGGAGTCTTTGAGAATGCCCGAGCCCGCGAGAATGACGACCGAGCCGTCTTCCGGGAAAACGGTGCGATAAGGCGCGCCCTCGATCTCCTTCTTGCGGAACGGCCCGTCGCCGGCATGGCCGACCGAGCGCTCGCCCGCGTCGAGCATCGTGATGACGTCGTTGATCGAGCGGCCGATCTGCGGATTATTGGCGCGCAGCTTTTCGAAATAGCTCCAGCCGTATTTCTTCTCGAGTGCGATCGCCCAGGCGCCGACGAAACCCGAATAGGCCGGATGCCCGAATGACAGCTTGCCCTTGAATTTCGGATCGAGCAGATCGGTCCAGGTCTTCGGCGCATCGGCATCGGATATTTTGTCGGTCCGATAGGCGATGACGATGATCGCGCCCGATGTCGCGTGATAATGGTTGTCCGTATCCATGTTGCGGAACGCTGGCAACACTTTGTCGGCGTTCTCCGGCCGGTAGGTCAGCAGTCGGCCCTCCGACTTCAGCCGCACGAAATGCGACGTATCGGTCGACGAATAGACGTCGGCGACTTGCGTATTCGCGAGGATATCCTGGTTCAAACGCTGATAGATGACCTGCGCGGTCGCGCGCACGACATTGACCTTGATGCCGGGATATTTCTTGTAGAAGGCCTGTTCGACGGCCGTCGCGTTGTCGAGGCCGAAATGACTGACATACCAAGTCACCTCGCCTTCCTTTTTCGCGGCTTCGTATAGCTGACGCGTCGCGTCGGACATCGTTTGGGCGAAGGCCGGCGCCGTCGTGGCCAGCAACGCAAGAGCGGCGGTCGCGGCCAGTTTCCTCAAAGCGTTCATGTCGTCCTCCCCTTTGATTATTCGTTTCGTTCAACGCGCCGGCGGCAACGCGGCCGCGATCGCTTCGCTCCACGCCGAATATCCCGAATCGTTCAAATGGCGCTGATCCTCGGTGTAGAAGCGCGGATCGGCGTCGCCTTGCGCGTTCAGGAACGGCGCGAAAATATCGATCAGCCGCACATCCGGCATTTCCGGTAGACGCTTTTCGAGCAGCGCGTTCGTCGCGCGCAAAGCGGCCATGCGCGGCCCGTGGAACGGAGCGGGCTTCATCGTCAATACCGCGACCGGCAAATCCGGCAGCGTGCGGCGCGCCGTGCCGATCAGCTCGACGATCGTCGCCAGAATCGTCTCGGCGCTCGCGTCGTATTTCTCGATATCGTTGGCGCCCGCCGCGATCACAAGCAAACACGGCGCCAAAGGACCGACCAGAAGATCGTAATACGCGACGCAGTCGCGTAACGTGGCGCCGCCGAAACCCACGGCGACCGCATCGGCACGCCCCAGGCTTTTGCCGATATCGGGCCAGAGCCGCACGGTCGACGACCCGTAGACGACGATCGGGTTCCTCGGCAGGCGCATTTCCCGCAAACGTTGCGCCAGCGCTTGCGCTTGGTCGCCGATGGAAGGCTTGGCGGTCACGCGGGCTTCGCCTGGCGCAACAGGTCGAGCAGCGGCGCCGTGCTGTCGGCGTCGGCCAGCGCGAAAGTCTCGCGCGCGATCGCGTCGGCAAGCCGCGCTTCGATCCGCGTGACGCAGCCATCGTATTTTTCGCGCACTTCGGCGTCGGTCAGCGGCCAAGACGGGCCGCCGCGATAGCGCGTGTCGGCCTCCGCCTTCAACACCTTGCCGTCCTTCAGCGTGATCTCGACGCGCGAGCGGATCAGATCGAATCCCATCGCGTTGATCTTCGCGTCGGCATGGGTGTGCACGCGCTCCTGCATCGCCTGGAATTCCGGCGACGCGATCACATGATCGTCGAATTGCGCCAATCCCGCCGCGCGATACAGCACGAGCATCGAGATCAGCGCCGCCATCGAGAATTTCGCCTGCAACTCGTTCTTCGCCACGCGATAGCGGATCGGGCGCAAGATATTGTCGCCGGCGAAGAAGTCGATGCGGTCGACCGTCGCCGGATCGACGTTCTCGCGCAGCACCAGGTTCTTCACCATGTCCATCGATTGGTGGGTCAGAATGCCGCTGGGATAGGGCTTGATGCTCACGCCGGGATTGACGATCGTCCATTCGCGCCCGAAGCCCTGGCCGGTTTTCGCGGACGAGAAGCCGCCGCCGAGTACGGCGGGGAAGCCCCAAGGCCCGTCCAGCGCCGTCGGATCGGCGGTGTAGCCGCGCTGCGCCAACAAGGCGGCAAGCACGCCATTCTCCGCCGCGCGCCCGACATGCAAGGGCTTGGTCATCGTGCCGAAATTGCAGCGGATACCGGCGGCGAAGCTGGCCGCGATCCCCAAGGCGCGCGCGGTCGCGTCGGCGTCGAGCCCCAACAGGATCGAAGCCGTGCCGCAAGCGCTGAATGTGCCGACCGTGCCCGAGGTGTGGTGGCCGCGCAGATAATGATCGGGCTGCATCCATTCGGAGATTTTGCAGCCCAGCTCGAAACCGTAATTGAACGCGGCGACGAATTCGCGCCCCGTCACCCCGCCGCGCATATCCGACACGGCGAGGGCCGCACTCATCGGCGGGATCGAGGGATGCGTCAGCAATCCGTAGACATGCGCGGGATCGTGGCTGACTTGCGTATCGTCGAAATCATGGACGTGACCGGCCGTACCGATCACCCGGGCCGCGACCTGAACCGGAACGCGCGTCGCGCCGTGGCCCAGCAGCAGCGCATCGCCCTTCCCGCCCTGCTCGCGCGCGAACGCCGTCAGAATGTCGATCGCGGGCACACCCAGCCCCGCCAGCACCAGCCCCATCGAATCAAGCAGACAGCGGCGCGAGATATCGAGGGCTTCCGGCGGCAGCCTGTCGAAGCTGGCACCGGTCAGGAACGCGACAGCCTGGGCGGTAATGTCGGTTTCCCCGGCGATGCGGGGCGTCGTCGGCGTAGCGAGTGTCATGGCGTTCCCGATGTTTTCTTAGTGCTAACTGTCAACAGACTACGATTGACACTCCAGGCGAGTCAACTGCTACTCTTCGTCTCGGCGGCGGATTCGGCCGCGGGAGAGTTTCGATGACCGACGATCTGCTGGAGTTGCGGCGCGAAAATACGCTGTCGAGCTTGGCCGCCGACCGGCTGGAAAAGCTGATCGTCGCGGGCCAATTGCCGCCCGGACAGCGCATCAACGAAGTCGTGCTCGCGCGCGAGTTCGGCATCAGCCGCGGGCCGGTGCGCGAAGGCTTGCGCCACCTCGCCTCGCGCGGGCTGGTGGAGTTCGTCGCCAATAAGGGCGCCTATGTCCGCGCGATCGACGCACGGGCGATGCTGGAGATCTACGATCTGCGCTCCGTCCTCACGGGCCATGCATGCAAGCTCGCGGCCGAACGGCGCACGCCCGACGAAGCGAAGGAGTTCGAGCGCCGCGTGAAGGAGATGGATGCGTGCGTGAAAGCGCGCGACGTCGCGCAGTACTACAAGCTGAATATCGACTTCCATGATCTGCTGGTCGCCGTCGCGGGCGGCGGGCGCCTTGCGGCGTTCAGCGACACGCTATCGAAGGAAGCGGCCCTGTTCCGGCGCGTCTCGCTCGGCAATCCGCAGGAAATGGCCGCGTCGAACGCCGAGCACGCCGCGATCGTCGCCGCGATCCGCCGCGCCGATGGCACCCGCGCGCGGAAACTCGGCGAAGCGCATGTGCTGGCGGGCAAGCGGCGCTTCGAGAAAAGCCTGCCGCCCGCCTGAGTACAAGCCGCGCCGACGCCCGGCAACGGCACTTGTGACGCCGGGCGCTTAAGCCCGTGCCGCGCGCAGCCGGAACATGGGCCAGAGCAGCATCGTGATCGCGATCGCGACGAAGGCGAGCGCGATCGGCCGGTCGAGAATCGCCCAGAACGTGCCGCCCGAGGCCATCAGGCCCGTGCGCAGCTGTTCTTCGGCGAGCGGGGCCAACACCATGCCGACGACGAAGGGCGCGATGGGAACGCGCGCATACTCCATCGCGTAGCCGATCAGGCCAAAGCCGAGCATCACCCACACGTCGAAAATTCGCGCGCCGCCGGTGAATGCGCCGAGCACGCAGATCGCGAACACCATCGGGAATATCCAGGCGCGTTCCAGCACCATCAGCCAGGCGAAAATCATCACGCCGCCGGTCATGAAGATGAACATCAGCACATGGCTGAACAGATGCGCCGCGACGATCGCGTTCACGATCTCGGGGTTGTGCGTATAGAGCATCGGCCCGGGCGCGAGGTTATGAACCATCAGCGCACCGAGCAGCACGGAATCCGCCAAACCGCCGGGAATACCCAGCGCCAGCAGCGGAATGAGTGTGCCGCCCGTCGTCGCATTATTGGCGCTTTCGGCGGCGACGATCGCTTCCTCGCTGCCTTTGCCGAACTTCTCCGGCTCCTTCGACGCGGCGCGCGCGGTCGTATAGGCGACGATCGACGCGATCGTGGCACCCACGCCGGGCAGAATGCCCATCGCGATGCCGATCAGCGAGGAGCGCACCATATTGAAACCGTGGCGCACATAGTCTTTCAGCGACAGCATGATGCCGCGCATGTTCGCCCGCACGCGCTCGCCCGCCTGCTCGTCGATATTGACCGTGTCCGACAGCAATTGGCTAATCGCGAAAATGCCGAGGATCACCGGCAGCAATTCGAAGCCGGAGGACATCTCGACCCAGCCGAAGGTGAAACGCTGGGCGCCCGACGAGGAATCGAGCCCCGGCATCGCCACCAACATGCCGAACAGCGCCGAGATGATCCCCTTGATCAGCGAGCCGCGGCTCAGCGATGCGATCAAGGTCAGCGCCAGACAGACGATGGCGAAATATTCCCACGGCCCGAACACGACCGCGACGCGGGCGAGCGGAGGTGCGAGCATCACCAGCGCCACCCACGACAAGGCGCCGCCGACGATCGAGGCGGAGTTGCCCAAGCCCAAAGCGCGGCCCGGATGCCCCGCCTTCGCCATCGGGAAACCGTCCATCGTCGTCATGATCGCATTGGGCTCGCCCGGAATGCGCATCAACGTCGCGGTGATCAAGCCGCCGCTGACCGCACCGACGAAGGCGGCGATCAGTAGAACGACCGCATCGATGCTCGCCATCGTGAAGGTGAAGGGCAGGATCAGCACCAGCAGCGTGCCCGCATTGATGCCGGGCAACACGCCGATGACGATGCCCAGGAACACGCCGCCGCACATCAACAACAGCAGCGAGGGTTGCAGCAGATGAAGGAACGCGTCGATCATGGCATCGGCAATCGCAGCAACGTGCCGAACACGTAGTCGAGGAACGCGGCACCGATGATCGCGATCGCCAAGGCGATCCCGGCCGAACGCGGATCGCGCGGCGACATGGCGATCCCCAGCGCCGCCAGCAAGGCCGCCGTCGCCCACACGTAGTTGTCCGGCCAGATTTGCAGCACGGCCGTGTACGCCGCCACGGCAAGGAAGCTGAACACCGCCAGCCACGGGCGCGGCGGTGCCGTTTGATCGGCTTGATTGACGCCGACGATCAACGATGTTTCCGCGGCCCCGATGCGCCTGCCGGCGAGCGTCATGACCAGCGCAACGGCGCCCATGATCGCCATCAAACCCGCGATCGCCATCGGGAACGAGCCCGCCCCCAGCGGATCGAAGCGCGACGCCGGCAGTTTGCGCGCTTCGACGAAGAACAGCGCGCCGACGGCGATGGTCACCACCGCGAAGGCGAGATCGGCGTTGCGCGCCTTGCGCGTATCGTCCATAGCGTCAGCCGCCCAAAGCGGGCCCGAGCGGCTGCACGATCCGATCGATCTGTTCGACGCGCGCTTTGGCGCCGGCGGCATCGAGATGCACGGCGTCCACACCCTGCTTGGCGAGCGCTTCCTTCAGCGCGCCGTCGGTCATCGCCTTGCCGATCGCGTCGGACAGGCGCTTGACGATATCGGCCGGCGTGCCCTTGGGCGCGAACCACCAGGTATCGACCGAAATATCGGTCGCAAGGCCGAGCTCCTTGGTCGTCGGCACGTCCGGCCACAGGCGGCTGCGATCGGCGCCGACGACCGCGATCGCCTTAATGCCGGTACCTTGGAAGCCGAGATATTCCTGCGGGCTGACGAAGGTATAGCCCGTATGGCCGCCGAGCACGGAGGCGAGACGCTTGGGCCCGTCGCCGACATTGACGACGCGCGCCTTGAAACCGGCGTCGTTGGCGAGCGACAGCGCCGCGATATGCACGGCACCGCCGATCGAATTGGCTTCCGTGATCTCGCCGGGCTTGGCTTTCGCCGCCGCGATCAACGACCGCAGATCCTTGTAGGGCCCTTCGGTCGCGGCGACGACCAGGAAGCGCGTGCTGCCGGTCTGACCCAGCGCTTCGAACGCTTCGACGCCGAACGGCAGGCGGCCGACCGATTTCAACCCGGGCAAGCCGAGATGATAGACGAGCAACTCGTGCCCGTCGGGGGCCGCTTCCTTGACGCGCGTCGCCGCGACCGGTCCGGCCGAATTGTTGATGACGACGAAGGGCCGCGAGAACGCGCCTTGCTCCTCGATCTTCTTCAGCACCAAGCGCGCGACCGTATCGGTGGCCGCCCCCGGCCCCGCCGGCACCACGACCTGGATCGGCTTGGTCGGAAAGTTCTGCGCGCTCGCGGGCGCGGCAAGCGCCATCGCGACGGCAAAAACGGAAACAATGCTGCGGATCGATGTCATCGCGCGCTACCCCCGATCAAGGCGGCGCCGGTATCCGGCATCCGCCGTTATTTTAGGTTCATATATATGAACCACGGTTCTACAACCGTAGCGTGGCGTTCGGACGCGTGTCAAGATCGCCCGCATCTTGACAGAACATCGCCGCCTCGCCACGATCCGAACCTAAGTTCATATATACGAACTTTAGCGGGAGGAACGATGACGCGGCGCCTTGGCGATCGGCCCAATATTCTGTGGATCTTCGCCGACGAACTGCGCGCCGACGCGTTGGGCTGCTACGGCGGCGGACTCGGGCCGACGGTCACACCGAATATCGACCGTCTCGCCGCGTCGGGCACGCTGTTCCGCAATCATTTCTGCAACTCGACCGTTTGCGTTTCGTCGCGCACGTCGATTCTGACCGCCGCGCCGCCGCAGGAAAACGGCGTGCACGGCAACGAGGGCGCTTGGTCGTCCTTCCCTCTCCCCGTGCGGCTCGACACGTTTCCGGAATTCTTCGCGCGTAACGGCTGGCGCACGGCCACCCTGGGCAAAAGCCATGTGCCGAAGGATTACAAGCCCTGGCAGGCCGAGAACCACGAAGGTGCGAGCATGCACGGCTTCGGGCTCGACACCGATCCCGCTGGGCGCGCACCCATTGTTCCTCAAGGCATCCCCTCGCCCGTCGGCGGCGTGTTCCCCGATCGCGAGTTCTTCCCGCCCGAAGCGGTGACGATCAACGCGATCGAATGGCTCGACCAAGCGGACGACACGCCCTTTCTGCTGCGCGTGTCGTATCTCCAGCCGCACACGCCCGTATTGCCACCCGCGCGCTTCCGCAAGATGTTCCGCGCCGAGGATTATCCCGGCCACGACATTCCGAAATCCGATCAAAGCGCGTTCGATGACGGCTTCGCCGCGATGGTTGGCGGGCGCGAATTGACGCACGAACAGATGCGCCGCGCGCAGGCCGATTATCACGCCTTGGTGGCGTGGCTCGACGTCCAGATCGGCTTGGTGCTCGCCAAGCTCGATCTGATGGGCTTGCGCGAGAACACGATCGTCGTGCTCGACGCCGATCACGGCGCATCGCTGGGCGAGAACGGTCTGCTCAGCAAGATCGTCTTCGCGCCCCAATCGCAGCGCGTACCGCGTATCGTGTCGTGGCCCGGCCGCGTTCCCGCGGGTACGATCCGCGACGACATCGCACAAAGCATGGATCTGGCGCGCACGCTCTGCCATCTCGCCGGCCTGACGCCGCCCGAAGGTTTTCGCGGCCGCGCGCTGTTCGCCGATCCCGTCCCCGCCGCGATCTTCGCGAGCGTTGGCAGCGGCGCGAAAACGTCGCGCGCCTCGGCCGCCGCGAACAAGGGCGCGTGGCGGACCGGTGCGGGCTGGCCCCGGCGCGGCTGCATCCGCACCGATCGCTGGCGGCTCGACATGAATATCCGGATCGACGGCGGCAACGTGCCGCCGGGCGAGGAGGATTTCTTCCTCGCCGATTGGCGCGAAGATCCGCACGAACGGCGCAACCTCGCCGCCGATCCCGCCTATGCGGCAACGCGGGAGGAGCTCGCATCGCAGCTCATGCGCTTCATGGCGCGGTCGCGCGAACCCGATTTCGTCCCCATCTTCTCGACGGCGGAGTCGCCGGAATTCCTGCCGCCGCGAATCGCGAAATCCTGAAACGAAAGAAACACGCATGACGACAAAGAAAATCCGCGCCGCCATCATCGGTGCGGGCTGGTACGGGGCGCAGAACCACATTCCCACCCTCAAAGCGCGACCGGAAGTCGTCCTCGACGGCGTGTCGCGCCTTGGCGCCGAAGAACTCGCGCGCGTGCGCGACCATTTCGGCTTCGCCTTCGCTTCGGAGGATTATCGCGAGGTGTTGGCGCGCAAGCCCGACATCGTCGTCGTGTCCTCACCGCATCATCTGCATTACGAGCACGCTTGTGCGGCGATCGAGATCGGCGCGCATGTGCTGTGCGAGAAGCCGATGACGCTCGATCCCGCGCAAGCTTGGGATCTGGTCGATCGCGCGCGCAAGCGCGGCGTGCAGCTGCTGATCGTCAACGGCTATCAGTATCTGCCGCATCTGCCGGCGCTGCGGAAGATGATCGCCGACGGCGCGATCGGCCCCATCGAACACGCGATGGTCAGCTTCATTTCCGCGACGCGCGACGTGTTCCATGGCGACCGCGGCCTGAACAGCTGGCAGACGACTTTCTTCCGGCCCGAGCGCGCGACTTGGCAGGACCCTTCGAAGGGCGGCGGCTTCGCTTGGGGGCAGATGTCGCACGCTGTACCTCTGCTGCTGTGGCTGACAGGGCTCGTACCCGAGGAGGTCTCCGCCCACGCTTTCGGGCGCGAGGTGGTGGACCTCGCCGTCTCGGGCAGCGTGAAGTTCAAGGGTGGTGCGGTCGGCAGCCTGTCGGGCGCCGCCGCCATGCCCCAGGGCAATCGCGGCTTGATGCGTATTTTCCTGGCCGGACGCGAAGGCATGCTGACGGCCGAGTTCGATCGCGATTGGTGCGAGATCCGCCGCGACGACGGCACGGTACGCAAACTATCGATCGCCGACGGCGAGTGGATCTATCACGGGCGCGGGCCGGTCGAAGCGCTGGTCGACCTCGCCTTGGGCGGCGACGCGTCGCTCAACCGTTCGCCCGGCGAAACCGGCGCAACGGCGACCGGCGTAATCGCGGCGTTGCTCGCCTCGGCGGCCGATGGCGGCAAGCCCAAACAGATCGGCCGCGCGGAGGCGCCACGATGACCGCTTTGATTGCCGACGACGATTCGGACCTCGAAACCGTCGGCTTCGTGCTGCGCGTGCGCGAAGGCAAGGAAGCCGAATATCTGCGCCGCCACGACGAGCTTTGGCCGGAGATGAAAACGGCGCTGCTCGCGGCGGGCATCCTGCATTACGAGATTTGGCTGCACCCGCCCACACGGCTGTTGTTCGCGCATCAGATCCGCAAGCGCGGCCAAGGCCCCACGCCGGAAGGCGAAGCGGCGATGGCGCGCTGGCGCGTGTATATGGCGGACGTGCTGGAGATGGAGGGCGCGTTTCCCTACCGCGAAACCCTGTCGCGGCAATTCCGCCTGACCGCTCAGCCCAGCGCGAAGGGCAGTTTGTAGCGCTTGCAATGATGCAGGTCTTCGATCGCCGCACGCGCCGCCGACGGATTGACCAAGCGCGCGAGTTTGGGATCGGGTGCGGGACCGCCCGCGCGTGTGCCGATCTCGACGCACGCTTTGGCAAGGGCCGCCAATGCGGCCGCCAAACCATCGACCGACGCGCGCAAGGTCGGCACCGAGATGCTGAGCGCCAGCTGTGCGGGACCAGCGCCAGTGCGAATGGGCGCCGCGACGCAGAAAACGCCATGCGTATATTCGGCGTTGTCGATGCCGAAACCGCGCGCGCGCGTCGCGGCGAGCTCGCCCAGCAGCGCCTTGAAGCTGGTCAGCGTGTTTTCGGTCATGCGCGGCAAACCGGATTCCGCGAACAGCGCCTTCACCTCCGCGTCCGGCAATTCGGCGAGCAGCGTTTTACCCAATCCGGTCGCGTGCGCCATCAATCGTCCGCCGACGTCGGATTGCAGGCGCAACGGATGCGTGCTGTCGACCTTGGCGATATAGACGTTCTCGTTGCCGTCCAAGCGCGCGAGTTGGATTGTTTCATTGATCGTGGCGACGACGTCGCGCATCACGGATTCGGCGTGGCGCAGCAGCTCGTGCTGGCGCGCATAGGCTTGCCCCGCCTCCCACACCCGCATGCCCAGGCGCCAGCGCCGGCTAGAATCGTCGAGTTCGAGATAGCCGCGCGACGCGGCCGATTCCAGCAGCGCGAACAAGCTGCTCTTCGGAATGCCCAGTGCCGCCTGCAAATCGGGGAACGTCACCCCGTCGCGCGTGAAGCCGATCGCTTCGATCAGATCGAAAACGCGATCGGCCGATTTGACCGGTTTGTCGGACGCGGCGGCGGCACCTTGACCCTTGCGCGGCATTGCCATATTCTTTCTGAACTTTGGTTCACAAGTATGAACCATCATATAACCGGCCGGCGGTCATGGCAATGGTGCCGTGACAATGCCCGGCCCGCTCTCCCGGGAGGAGACCGATGCTCGATCTAACGAAGACGCGCATGCGCTGGCGGATGACGGCCGCCGCCGTTCTGGCGCTGGCGGCGGGAACCGCCGCGGCGCAGACCGTGCCCGATGTGCCGCGCAACCGCACGCTCATCACGCAAGGCTGGGATTTCTACAACCAGGTCCCGGCGACGACGAACTTCAACCCCTATGCCGGCGTGCTGCTGCATCAGCGCAACAGCCTGCACTACACGGTGTACGAACAGCTGTTCTACACCAACCACGTCGCCAACGAGATCATTCCCTGGCTCGCGACCGGCTGGACGCAAAGCGCGGACAATCGTGAAGTCACGATCAAGCTGCGCGAAGGGGCGACGTGGAGCGACGGCAAGCCGTTCAGCGCCGACGACGTCGTCTTCACCTTCAACATGCTGATCGCGTCCGCACCCGACCTCGTCCAATCCTCGGCGATCAAGGAATGGGTCGCGTCGGCGACGGCCACCGATAAGCTGACCGTGGTCGTGAAGCTCAACAAGCCCGGCCCGCGCTGGGCGCAGGATTATCTCGCCACCGGTCAAGCGGGCCGCTTCGTCGTGGTGCCGAAGCATATTTGGGAAGGCCAAGACCCGAAGACCTTCGCCAATTTCGACCTCGCCAAAGGCTGGCCGGTGGGTACGGGCCCCTACAAGCTGGTGAAGAGCGACGCGAACTCGCTGTTCTACGACCGGCGTGACGGTTGGTGGGCCGTGCAAGCGGGCGTGGCGAAGGAAATGCCGCAGGTCCAGCGCGTCATCTACATTCCCGCGACCGAACAGGCGATGCCGCAGCTTTACGCCAGCGGTCAGGTCGATATGGGCCGCTCGATCCAACCCGGCACATTCGAAGCGATCCGCAATCAGAATCGCGGGCTTCGCGCGTGGAACGAGAACGGCCCGATCTGGGGCGGTGCCGATGGCTGCACTTTCGCCATCCGTATCAACACGCAGAAGGCGCCCTTCAACGACGTGGCGATCCGCCGCGCGTTGAACTTCTCGATCGACCGCAAGCAGTTGATCGATCTGGCGCTGGAAGGCTCGGTCCTGCCGGCGTCCCTGCCGATGTCGTCGTTCCAGGGGCTCACGTCCTATCTGCCAAAGCTCAAGGACATGCTCGACGCCGACCGCATCGATCGCCTCGATCTCGCGGAAGTCGCCAAGCTGATGACCTCGCGCGGCTACAAGACGGGCGCCAACGGCTTCTGGGCGAAGCCCGACGGTTCGGCCTGGCAGATCGCGCTGTCGACCGTGCAGGGCGATCCGCAAGGCCCGGTGCTGACCCAGCAGCTGCGCAACGCCGGGTTCGATGTCGTCAACAACGCCCAGCAGCGCACCGCATTGTCGGAAGCCACGACGGTCGGCAATTTCGACCTGTCGCACGGCACGCATTGCGGCAGCCTTTACGATCCCTGGCAGACGCTGGAACACTTCCACACGAAGTATTCCGCCAAGCCGGGCGAGAAGGTCCGCGATCAACGCGCGCCCACGCGCTACGAGAACCCGGAATACGACGCGATCATCGATAAGCTGGAAGCGATGAAGCCGTCGTCCAACGATCCGGCCTATGTCGAACTGGTGCGCCAAGCGACGCGCATCTATATGCGCGACATTCCGGAAATCACGCTGGCCGAGGAATTCCACACGCTGGCGTTCAACTACACCTACTGGACCGGCTGGCCGAACGCGAAGGAGCCCTACGTGGCGCCGTTCCCGCCATGGGAAGGCTTCGCGCTGGTGATCCATCGTCTGCGCCCGACGCGCTGACGCCGATAGCGGGGGTGCCGGCGACGGCATCCCCGCTTCTCTCCCCTCTCCGTTTCCCCCCTCTCCCCGGTCAGGCCCATGCCCAAGCACCCGACGATCGTCGAAATCAAAGCCTTCGCCATCAAGAACGAGATGGTGGGTGCGACCTATATGGAGAGCTTCAACCGCACGCCGACCAAAGCGCGCCGCGCGCCCTGGACCAAGGACCAGGAAGTCGCCGGCCCGATGTCGCGCTATCCGCGCTTCAAGCGCATGCGCACGTTGTGGCGTCCGAATTTTCCGTCCGTCGCGTGCATCGTGCGCGCCTCCGACGGCAGCTGGGGCTTCGGCGTGTCGCGCTATGGCCAGCCGGTCATCGATCTCATCAACGATCATCTCGCCCCGCTGCTGATCGGGGAGAACGCCTTCGCCATCGACCGTCTGTGGGACATGATGATGCGCGCCGCCTCGCCCTATAGCGCGGCCGGCCTCGCCTCCTACGCGATCAGCGCCGTCGATCTCGCCTTGTGGGACCTCAAAGGCAAGATCCTGGACGTGCCGGTCTACGAACTCGCGGGCGGCCCGGCGCGCGAACGCCAATTCTGCTACGCGACCGGCAACGACACCGACTGGCATATGGAACTCGGCTTCAAGGCGACGAAGCTCGCCTGCCCCTACGGCGTCGCCGACGGGCTCGACGCGATCAACCGCAACGAGGAACTCGTCGCCAGAACGCGCCAGGAAATCGGCCGCGATGTCGAATTGATGCTCGATTGCTGGATGGCCTACGATGTCGAATTCGGCGTGCGCATGGCCGAACGTCTGCGGCCCTACGGTCTCAAATGGATCGAGGATTGCCTGACGCCGGAAGACCTGCTGTCGCACGAAGCGTTGCGCGCGCGCTTGCCGTGGCAGACGCTGGCGACGGGCGAGCACTGGTATGTGCCGCAAATCTTCGCCTATGCCGCCGCCAAGCGCGTCGCCGATATTTTCCAGCCGGATATCGCCTGGGCTTGCGGCTTCACCGGCTGCATGCGCATCGCGCATCTGGCCGAAGCGGCGGGCATTCCGGTGATTTTGCACGCGGGCATGAATACGCCTTACGGCCAGCATTTCTCCTTCGCCATGCCCAACGTCCAATGGGGCGAGTATTTCGTCGGCGGCGGTCCCGGCGTGCCCCTGATCGAAACGATCGTGTTCCCCGGCATGCGCGTGCCCGAGAACGGCTGGCTGGTGCCCAACGACGCGCCCGGTTTCGGCTTGGAACTGACCGACGCCGTGATCGACCGCTTGCGCGCCTGACGCACGACGCACACCTGCCGAGGCTCGACGATGTATCTCGACTACGTGATCCGGCGATTTTCGATCACGCTGCTGGTCTTCGTGCTGGCGGTGTCGATCAATTTCGCGCTGCCCCGGTTGACGCCCGGCGACCCCGTCGAGCAGCAACTCAACCAGTTGATCTCGACCTCCAGCGGCTCGGTCGGCGACGTGAAGGCGATCGTCGAAAGCTATCGCGCGCGGTTCGGTCTGGATCAGCCGATATGGCGCCAATATCTCGATTATTGGGGCATGGTGCTGCGCCTCGATCTCGGCTTCTCGCTGGCCAACTATCCCGAGCGCGTGGGCGAGAGTATCGCCGCCGCGATGCCCTGGACGCTGGGCTTGCTCGGCATGGCGACGCTGCTCAGCTTCGCCGTCGGCACGTTGATGGGCGGGATGCTCGCTTGGCCGCGCGCCCCGCGTTGGATCGGCTGGTTCGCCGCCCCGTTCCTCGTGCTGTCGGCGATCCCGTATTTCTTGATCGGCGTCGTGCTGTTGTTCGTCGGCGCGATCGTCTATCGCATCTTCCCCGCCGGCGGCGGTTTCCCGTTCGACATGACGCCGGGTTTCGACGGCGCCACGATCCTGGGCATCGCCTGGCACGCGACGCTGCCCGCCTTGTCCATCATCCTCGCCCAGATCGGCGCTTGGGCGATCGGGATGCGCGGCATGATCGTGTCGGTGCTGGGCGAGGATTACATCATGCTCGCCGAAGCCAAGGGGCTTTCGCAGCGGCGTATATTCTTGTGGTACGCGGTGCGCAACGCGCTGCTGCCGCAGCTCACCAAACTCGCCCTTACCCTCGGCCATCTCGTCTCCGGCGCCATTCTGGTCGAGGTGATCTTCTCCTATCCGGGCATGGGCTACCGGCTCTATCAGGCGATCCAGAGCAAGGATTTCTTCGTGATTCAGGGGATCGTGCTGATCCTGTCTATGTCGATCGCGCTGACGATGTTCATCCTCGACCTGATCTATCCGCTGATCGATCCGCGGATCACCAATAAGCGGAGCTGACGATGGGGCCGGACTTCGCCAAATTATTCCGCGGCAACCTGCCGCTCGCCGCCGGGCTCGCGATCCTGGGCCTGCTCGCGCTCGCCGCGTTGCTGATGCCGATGCTGGTCGATCAAAGCCTCGCCCAGGTCGGCGCGGTCGCCCCGCGCCGTCCGCCCTCCGCGATGCATTGGTTCGGCACCGACGCGCAAGGCCGCGACGTTTTCACCGTGATGGCGCTCGCCACGCCGCAAACGCTGAAGATCGGTCTGGTCGCCGGCCTTATCAGCCTCACCGTCGGCGTGACGCTGGGCCTGATCGCGGGCTTCATGGGCGGCTGGATCGACGCGGCGATCCGCACCGCGTCCGACGTGATGATGACGATCCCCAGCGTCGCGATCCTCGTGCTCGTCGCGGCCAATGTACGCTCGATGACCGTCGACCTGATGGCGGTGATCGTCGCGGGCCTGTCGTGGATGGTGGCGGCGCGCGCGATCCGCGCGCAGACGATGTCGGTGCGCGAACGCGGCTATGTGCAGGTCGCGCGGCTCAGCGGCCTGGGCGGTTTGCGCCTCGTCTTCATCGAGGTGCTGCCCAATCTCCTGCCCTATATCGCGGCGAGCTTCGTGATCTCGGTCGGCCAAGCGATGCTGGCGACGATCGGGCTGGAAGCGTTGGGCCTCGGACCCCAGACCGAACTAACCCTCGGCATGACGATTTTCTGGGCGCAGTTCTACGGCGCCATCATCCGCGGCATGTGGTGGTGGTGGGGCCCGCCGATCTTCGCGCTGGCGCTGATCTTCGTCGGCTTGCTGCTGACCTCCGCGGGCATGGACCGGGTCGCCAACAAGCGATTGGGTGGGCTATGACGGCACCGATCCTCGAAATCGAGAACCTCTCGGTCCGCTATCGCACGCCCAAAGGCCCGGCTTTCGCGGTCGATAGCATCGGCTTCAACCTGATGCCGCGCGAGCGTCTCGGGCTGGTGGGCGAAAGCGGCTCGGGCAAATCGACGACCGTGCTTGCCTTGATGCGCATGATCCGCCCGCCGGGCGAGATCACCGCGCAGCGCATGCGCGTCGACGGGCGCGACGTGCTGGACCTATCGATCGAAGAACTTCGCCGCACGCGCTTCGCGCGCATGTCGCTGGTGCCGCAAGGCGCGATGAGCTCGCTCAACCCCGTGCTGACGATCGGCGCGCAATTCGCCGATCTGTTCGCGGCGCACGCGCAGAAATCCGACGCCGCGCGCATCGCCAAGCTGCTGGCGCGCGTGGGCTTGCCGGCCCATGTCGCCAACCGCTTCCCCCACGAATTGTCGGGCGGGATGAAGCAGCGCGTGTGCATCGCGCTGGCGATCGCGCTGACCCCCGCGGTGATCCTGGCGGACGAACCGACCTCGGCGCTCGACGTCGTCGTGCAGAAGCAAGTTCTGGCGACGTTGGGCCGCGTGCAGCAGGAAATCGGCGCCGCGATCATTCTGATCGGCCACGACATGGCGCTGATGGCCCATTTCGTCGACCGCATCGGCGTGATGTATGCGGGCCGCCTGGTCGAAACCGGGCCGGTTAAATCGGTTTTCGCGGCACCGAAACATCCCTATACGAAAATGCTGATCGGCGCCTTGCCGTCGCTCACCGAGAAACGCGCGTTCCAAGGCATTCCCGGCGTGCCGCCGTCCTTGACCGACCGGCCGCCGGGCTGCCCCTTCCAAACGCGCTGCCCGGCGGCGCAAGAACGCTGCCGTATCGAAGCGCCCGCGTTGCGCGAAGCCGGCGCCGGCCACGACGCCGCCTGCCACTTCACGGAGGCCGCATGAGCGCGCAACGCAAAGACGGCCGCCTGGAAGCGAACGCGGCGAGCGTCGTGTTCCATTCGGGCTTCGGCGGCCGCAATTCGAAAACGGCGTTGAAGGACGCGTCGCTCGCCATCGGCGGCGACAAACCCGGCATCGTCGCGGTCGTCGGCGAAAGCGGCAGCGGCAAGACGACGCTGACCCATCTTCTGCTCGGCTTCCGTTCGCCCACCGCCGGCAGCGTTTCCTATCGCGGCGTCGACGTCGCGCATATGAACGCCGATCAGCGCAAAGCATTCCGGCGCGAAGTCCAGGCCGTTTTCCAGGATCCATTCGAGGCCTTCAACCCGTTTTACAAAATCGACCACGCGCTGTTCACGCCGCTGTCGGTGTTCGATATCGTGCGCGACAAGGACGAAGCCCGCGCGAAGATCGAGAACGCGCTGGAAACGGTGGGTTTGCGCCCCGGCGAAACGCTGGGCAAATACCCGCACCAGCTCTCCGGCGGTCAGCGCCAGCGCATCATGATCGCGCGCGCTTTGCTGCTCGATCCGCATATCATTTTGGCGGACGAGCCCGTATCGATGGTCGATGCCTCGCTGCGCTCGACCATCCTGCAAACGCTGCTGCGCTTGAAGGACGAGGCCGGCATTTCCCTCGTCTACGTCACCCATGATCTGACGACCGCGTATCAGGTCGCCGACCGGGTCGTCGTGCTTTATGCGGGTTCGATCGTCGAGAGCGGCGACACGCAAAGCGTGATCGGCGCGCCGCGCCATCCCTATACGCGCGCGCTGATCGACGCGATCCCCTCGCCCGATCCCGACGTGCCGTGGAATCTCGACGAAGTCGATACCGAGGAGCGCGGCACGGGCTTCCCGGCGACCGGCTGCGCCTTCGCGCCGCGTTGCCCGCACGCGACGGGCGAATGCACGAAGGCCGAACCGCCGCTCGCCGCCCTCGACGACGGGCGCCTCGTGCGCTGCATCCGGCCGCTGGTGCGCGCATGATCGTCGACGCGCATTGCCATGTTTGGGAACGCTGGCCCTACCAGCCGCCCGTCCCCGATTCCGAAACCCGCGCGCGCGCCGAGCAATTGCTGTTCGAGATGGATCAGAACGGCGTGTCGAAGGCCGTACTGATCGCGGCGGCGATCGGCGACAATCCGGATTCCAACGGCTATGTCGCGCGCGTCGCGGCCGCGCATCCGGGCCGCTTCGTGCCGTTCTTCGATATCGATTCCCGCTGGACGAAGCAGTATCGCAGTGCCGGTGCCGCCGATCGCCTTGCGGCGGCGGCGGAGAAACATGCCCTCAAAGGCTTCACCTATTATCCGGCGGAAGACGACGACGGCGCGTGGCTGTTGTCGGCCGAGGGGCGGCGCTTCCTGGCCGAGGCCCAAGCGCGCAAACTCATCGCCAGTCTGTCGGTGATGCCGTCGCAAATGCCGGCCGTCGCGGCGCTGGCCGAAGCCTTCCCGAAGCTCGATATTCTGTGCCACCACCTCGCCCATCTGGGGCCGCGCAGTGCCGCGACCCAGAACGCGATGGAACTCGTCCTCGCGACGGCGCAGTTCCCGAACGTGAATATCAAGATCTCGGGCTTCGGCAACGTCGCTTCGCCCGACATGGATTATCCCTATCCCGGATTGACCGGCATCGTGCGCGTGTTGCACGAGCATTTCGGCGCGTGGCGCCTGCTCTGGGGCTCGGACTGGCCGGTCTCGCGCAAATATATGACCTACAAACAGACGCTCGACATGGCACGCCGCCATTGCGGCCTGCCCGACGCGTCGACCGACATTATCCTAGGGCCGGCGATGGAACGCCTGCTGCAGGCGCGCTGAGCGCATAAAGACGGGAGAAACGACGAATGAACAAATACGACGTGGGCCGAAAAATCGCGATCGTCACGGGCGGCGCGCAAGGGATCGGCGGTGCCGTGGCGAAGCTGCTCGCCGCGAACGGCGCCAAGGTCGCGCTGTGGGACCTCGACACGAATCTCGCGGGCGAACACGCCGCCGCGATCGGCGGCGGTGCCGTCGCGGTGAAGGCGGATATTTCCGATTGGGGCTCGGTTCAGGCGGCGCTTGCCGAGACCGAGAAGAAGCTTGGGCCCGTGGATATCCTCGTGAACTCGGCCGGCATCGCCGGCATGAACGCCACCGTCGCCGACTATCCGGTCGAGGAGTTCGCCAAAATCGTGCAGATCAATTTGCTCGGCACGTTCTACGTGAACAAGGCGGTCGTGCCGGGCATGCAGACCCGCAAATACGGCCGCATCGTCAACATCGCGTCGATCGCGGGCAAGGAAGGCAATCCCAATGCCTCGGCCTACTCCGCATCGAAAGCGGGCGTGATTGGCCTCACCAAGTCGCTCGGCAAGGAACTCGCCGGGATGGATATCGCGGTCAATTGCGTGACGCCGGCCGCCGCGCGCACGCGCATCTTCGACCAGATGCAGCAGACGCATATCGACTACATGCTGTCGAAGATCCCGCGCGGGCGCTTTCTGGAGATCGACGAGTCCGCCGAGATGATCGTTTGGCTCGTCACGAAGCAGAACAGCTTCACCACCGGCGCGGTGTTCGACCTCTCGGGCGGCCGAGCGACGTACTAAAACGCCGAAGCCCGCCGCGTTAAAAGCGCGACGGGCCTCTTTCTTGATCGGAACTGCGGGATTCAAATCCGCAGCGCCATCGCCGCGAACCCAGCTCCGCAGACCGTGAAAAATCATTTTACGTCAATGCTAGCTTCCACTCTTACGAGGCATTTTGAGGCCTTTTGTGGAAAATGCGAATCCTTCAACGGGGCTGCGAAATGTCGCCATTTCAGCACATCGCGACACGCGAGCTGCAGCGGCTTTTCGCGCGATAAATTGCGAGGCCGTCAGTTGCGTATTCTTACCGCACAGGTCGATACGCGCCGCCATGATTTCTCATAGCGGGTCCAGCCGCGCTCGACATCCAACGCGTGCGCTTGGATAGTTACGTCGCATTTTCGTGCCACTAGCCCTCGGTCCTGACCGCGCATAGCGTAATGGCATTCGCCGGCGGCGTTTGACGCCCATCATGTCCGCGTCATGCGTACAAGAGACGCCGGATTTGCGTCGGCGCGCAAAGCGGAGGATTATCCCCGCGCGGACGGCCGGTTCGGCCGCCGATGCAACCGACGGCAAACGACAATGATCGCGCTCAATCTCCGCCAGCAGCACATCGCCAACGCCGCCCGCGATAAGGGTTTCGTCACGATCGACGATCTAGTCGTCACGCTCGACGTCACGCCGCAGACCGTGCGCCGGGACATCAATTTCCTGTGCGAACACGGCATTCTGGCGCGCTTCCATGGCGGGGCCGCGTATCGCTCCAGCGTGGCGAACATGCCCTACGAGACGCGCGCGGGCTCGATGACCGAGGAGAAATCCGCGATCGCCGCACGCGTGGCGATGGAGATTCCCGACGCGTCCTCCGTGTTCATCGATATCGGCACGACGGCCGAAGCGGTCGCTCAGGCACTGAGAAGCAAATCCAATCTGCGCATCGTCACCAACAATCTCAACGTCGTGCGCTTGCTCGCCGGCAAGGAGGATTTCGAGGTGACGGTGACCGGCGGCGTTTTGCGCCATCGCGACCACGCGATCACCGGTGCCGCCGCGACCGCCTTCGTCGAGCGCTATCGCCTCGACTATTCGATCCTGGGCGTGGTCGCGATCGACGCCACCGGCGCCATTCTCGACTTCCATGCCGACGAGGAGCCGCTGACCCGCGCCGTGATCGGCTGCGGGCGACAATGCTTCGTGGTCGCGGACAGCAGCAAATTCGGCCGTAACGCGATCGCGCGTGTCGCGCATCTGTCGCAGGTCGCGGCCCTGTTCACCGATGCCGTGCCCGACGGCGGCTGGGCCAAGACGATCAAGGAGTCAGGCGTCCGACTGGTTCTGCCGAATACCGACTGAAGTTCGTATTCGAACATTTTTGTTTGAAAACGAACTTTTCTACGTTACGATCTCCTCAATTCGGTTCGGAATCGAATATTTCCGGCCATCGGGGGAAACGTATGAAGTGGATCCGCAAGCGCGTACTCGCCGGTGAAATGCTCGGCGGCGCTTGGCTCAGCCTCGCCTCGCCGGTCGCGGCGGAGATCACCTCGCGCAGCGGTTTCGACTGGATCCTGTTCGATCTCGAACATGGCTTCGGCGACAACAACGACCTGCTCCACCAGCTTCAGGCGATCGAAGCATCGCCCACGGTCGGCATCGTGCGCGTACCCGCGATCGACGGCCCGATCTTCAAACGCGTGCTCGATCTGGGCCCCGCCGGGTTGATGATCCCGAACGTTTCGACCGCCGAGGCTGCCGTGGAACTGGTGCGCCAAGCGCGCATTCCCCCGCTGGGTGTGCGCGGGGCCGCGCAATCGACGCGTGCTTCGGGCTACGGCTTCGGCTACGAGCGCTATATCGCCGAGGCGAACGCCAATCTGCTGATGGTCGCGCAGATCGAATCGCGCGAGGGCGTCGAAAACGCGGAATCGATCGCCGCCGTCGACGGGATCGACGTGTTGTTCGTCGGCCCGCTGGACCTGTCGATCGATATGGGCCTGCCTGCCGAACGCCCGCGCGGCGAGTTCGCCGACGCCGTGGCGAAAGTGGCGCGAGCCGCGCGCCAACACGGCAAAGCCGCCGGCGTGCTGGTCCGCAACGTCGAACAGGCGCGCGACTACGCGGAACTCGGTTTCACCTTCATCGCGATGGGCTCCGATCGCGGCCTCATCGCCAGCGGCATGGTGCGCAACGCCAAGGATTTGGCGGCGTTGCGCGACCCATCCTCCGCGAAGGCTGCCGCCGGCCAATGAAGCAGACACCCGTCATTCTCGCGGTCGATCTGGGAACGCAGAGCCTGCGCTTCTCAATCGTCGCGGCCGACGGGTCGAAGACGTGGACATGGTCCTGCGCCATTTCCACGCGCACGCAAGGCGATATCAGCGAGCAGGATTCCACCGCTTGGGACGAGTCTTTGCGCGAAGGCTTCGCGCAAGCCAAGCGCGCGGGCGCGAAGTTCGATGCGGTCGCGGCCGCGGGTCCGCTCGCCGGCTGGGTGCCGCATGATGCGGACGGCAAGGCTTTGGGCCCGGCGCTGATGTATTTCGACAAGCGCAGTGCCGCCGATCTCGCCGTGCTGGAGGAAGCCGAAGGTCAACGCGCCGACGGTTTGCGCGCCACGATCGCCGATCCCGTTCCCCATCTTTTGCGCCTGCGCCGCGAAAGCCCCGAGATCTATGCGCGCACGCATCGCTTGCTCGACGCGACCGGGCATTTGAACGCGCGTTTGACCGGCGGCATCGCGACGCTCGATACCTATACGGCTTTGCGCCTGCCCGCCGCCGATCTGGCGCGCCGCCTCGATATCGATGTGGCGAAACTCGGCCGGCCGACGCGCATCGGCGAAACCATCGGCACGCTCGCCCCCGAATTCGGCGCGCCCGTGCCCGTGATCGCCGCGAGTTTCGACAGCAAGACCGCCTATATCGCCAGCGGCATTTCCAAGCCCGGCGACGCGCTCGATATCTCCGGCACGGTCACATCCTTCGGCGTGGTCGCACCCAAGCGCTTGGTCGATGCGCAACGTCGCGTCTATTCGGTTCCGCTCGAAGCAGCCTGGCTCGTGCGCGGCTCGATGGGCGGGACCGGCAGCATCCTCGAATGGGCGCGCGGCGACATGCCGTTCGAGGATTACGAAAAACTCGCAGCAAGCGCGCCGCCCGGCGCCAAGGGCGTCACGTTCCTGCCCTTCCATTCGGGCGCACGTGCGCCGTTGTGGAATCCGGCGATGCGTGGTGCGTATCTGGGCCTGTCGCTCGACACCGATCGTGCGGCGATGGCGCGCGCCGTGTTCGAAGGCATGGCGCTCGGCCTTCAACATGTCGCGGCCACGATGGCGGAAAGCGGCGTGGCGCTCGGCGAGCTTCGGCTCGCGGGCGGCCTGGCGCGCAGCGATCTGCTGGCACGCTTGAAGGCCGATATTCTTGGCCGCCCGGTCGTGCGCTGTTCCGATCACGAATTGACGACGTTGGGCCTCGCCGTCATCGCGCTGACGGCGATCGGCGCCTTCCCGTCGCGCGTCGCCGCGAGCCGCGTACTCGTGCGCCTTGCCGACTGCATCCATCCCGGGCCCGATGCGGCGACTTACGCCCCCGTTTATCGCCGCTATGTCGCCGCTGTGACCGCGCTCGCCCCGGTCTTTGCGGTCAACTCGGTATCTGGATAACGCGATGACGAGCTATCTGCCCATTTTTGAATCAAATTTCTTGACTCAGAATACAAAGAGTAAAAATTATATATCATCTTTCACTTTCAAAGATGATGTCCCGATGCTCGAAGTCCGCAGCGAATTCCCGATCTCCAACGACGAGACCGAGCTCACCGCCTATTCCAAGCTGACCAACGCGCTGTGCCTGGATATCCAGGCCGGGCGCTTCGATCCCGACTCGCGGCTGAAAGTGCGCGATCTGGCCGAGCGCTACGGCGTCAGCCCCAGCCCGGTGCGCGAGGCGTTGCAGGTCCTGAACGGGCTGGGTCTGGTCGAAATCGACCCGAACAAGGGTGCGCGGGTGCGCCACCTCTCGCCCGCCGAAGTCGATCAGGCCTGCCAAATCAACCAAGCGCTCGAATCCTTCGCCGCGCGAATGCTCGCCGAAAGCGCCTCGCCCCATCAAATCCGCGTGCTGCGCGAGATCGATGCGCGCCATCAGCAGGCCTATCGCGACGGCGACGTCGAAGGGCTCAGCAATATCGGCCGCGACTTCCATTTCGCGATCTACCGCTTCATCCGCAATCCGTTCGTCACGCGCACGGCGATCGTCCATACGACGCTCGCCTTCGTGAACCGGCGCGAAGTCGGCTTCAGCCAGGCACGCCTCGACGCGATCTGCGCCGAGCACACCGAAATTCTCGACGCGATCGAAGCCCGCGATCCCGACCGCGCCGCCAAACGCGCCTTTGAGCACGCGCGTTCCTGTACCGACGATCTGGTCGATCGCGTGACCAAGCGACCGTCCCAACACTGAAACGCCAAACGGCGCACGGCCCGAACGGCCGGCGCCCCAAAGGGAGGAACAGACGGATGAAAACCACGATCACGCGCCGCGCACTTGCGGCCACCACCGCGATCGCGCTGGGACTGCTCGCCGCCTGGAACGCGCCGGCGAACGCGCAAGCCCAGAACCGCGAAGTCACGATGATGGGCCTCGAAGTGCATCTCAACAATCTGCGCGCCCAGGGCTTCGCGCGCGGCGGCGTGGATACGCTGGCCGATTTCGAGCGCGACGTCGCCAAGGTGCGCTTCAATGTCGGCACGACCAACGTGCTGCAGGAAGCGCTGCAACGCATCGGCCTTCTGAATCGTTCGGAAGAAGATCTGATCTTCGTGAACTTCGCCGACGCCAATATCCGCCTGCGCAATTTCCTGCAGCCGCTCAACGATTACGTCGCCAAGGAGCCGATCGCCGGTTTCCCGCAAGCCTGGTCGCCCGGCATGGTCGCCGCCTCCACGCTCGGCAATCAGCTTTACATGGTGCCGTTCCGCTGCGGCACGTTCACGCTGTGGTCGAACACCGAGAACGCCAAGACCGCCGGCGTGTCGGGCATCCCCAAGACGCCCGAGGAACTTTACGAGCAAGCCAAGGCCGGCACATTCACCCGCCCGAATGGCGAGAAAGTGTTCGGCTTCGGTCTGCGCGGCGACAAATGGTCGCTGAACGAAGACTACGCCATGGCCGTGCGCATGTTCGGCGGCGACCTGGTGACGCCCGACATGAAGGTCGTGCTGAACGAGGCGGGATCCGTCAAGGCGGCCGAGATGCTGCGCCGCATGTATGTGGAAGGCATCATCCCGCCGAATTGGGCCACGCTCGACGGCTCGTCGCTGATCCAGCTGTTCCGCGAAGGCCGCGTGACGATGGCGTTCGGCGCGTCGAGCTGGGGCGCTCAGTTCGAGGGCGGCGAGTCGAAGGTGAAGGGCATCACCATCCCGTCGCACGTGCCGCTGTCGCGCGATTTGTGGACCGACAAGGTGACCTATAGCCCCAGCATCGTCTGGTTCTGGGGCATCGGCATGTTCAAGGGCGCCACCGACAAGGATATCGGCTATCAGCTGATTCGCCACATGATGAAGCCGGAAGTGCAGCGCGAAGTGGCCAAGAACGGCAACGGCCCCTGCACCGCCGATCTGTTCGCGGAGATGGCGAAAACCCAGCCGGTGATGAAGCTGGCGCAGGAGATCTTCGCGATCTCGCGCACGCCGCTGCCTGCGCACCCGCGCATGGGCCAGGTCCGCGACCTGATCGGCGAAACGCTGCAGAACATCGTGGTCAACGGCGCGCCGGCGAAAGCCGAGCTCGACAAGGCCGCCGCCCAGATCCGCGGGATGCTCGATTGAGCCACGTACACGCCAAACCCGCCGCGGGCCGGTATCGCTTCGACGCGAATACCTGGCTCGCGGCGGCCCTTCTCGGGCCCGTCGCGATCGTTTTGCTGGCGATCATCGTCGTGCCGTCGATCGACCTGTTCGTCATGTCCTTCACCGACGCGTCGCCGGGCATGGACACCGAATGGGTCGGTTGGAAGAACTACGTCCGCATCCTGTCGAACCCGGACTTTCAGGCCGCGCTGGTCCGCAACGTGATTTTCGTGGTCACGGTCGTGGGCCTCGAAATGCTGATCGGCCTCGGCATCGCGCTGCTGCTGGAGAATCCGCTACCCTTGCGCGGGCTATGGATGGCGCTGATCGTCGCCCCCTATGCCGTCAGCCCCATCGTCGCGGTCGTGATGTGGAAATACATGCTCGACCCCAATTTCGGCGTCGTGAACTTCATGATGGGCAGTGCGGGCTTCCCGACCGTCGCCTGGTTCACTTCCGCCGGCACGTCGATGGCGGGCATCATCGTGATCGCGGTGTGGAAGGAATTCTCCTTCGTCACCATCGTCAGCTTCGCCGCCCTCAAAGCCATTCCCCACGATTTCGTCGAGGCGGCGCGCATCGACGGGGCCGGCTATCCGCAGATCTTGCGTTTCATCAAGCTGCCGATGATCCTGCCCGCACTTTCGATCGTGATGATGTTCCGCATCATCTACACGCTGCGGGAATTCGCGATCGTCCATACGACGACCGGCGGCGGCCCCGGCACGTCGACCGAAATTCTGGCGCTCTACCTCTATAAGCAAGCCTTCCGCTATCTGAATTTCGGCGCGGGTGCCGCGACCGGCTGGCTGATGCTGCTGGCCACGCTGCTGCTCGCGGGCTTCCTGGTGCGCCGCACCTATCGCGGCATGTTCACGGAGCGCTACCGGTGAATCTTTTGCTCCGCCTGGGCCGCCGCGGCGTGCTCTTCGCCCTGCTCGGGGTCGCCGTGCTCTGGTCGGCATTCCCGATCGTCTTTCTGATCATGGGCTCGTTCAAGCCCGGCGCCGAAATCTGGGCCTATCCGCCGTCGCTGGCGTTCGAGCCCACGCTCGCCTCCTATCGGGATTTGCCCACGCTCGCCCCGATGTATCTGCCCAATCTGTGGAACAGCGTCGTGGTGACGGTGGTGACGACGCTCGCCACGCTGGCATTATCGGTCGGGGCGGCGTTCGTGTTCTCGCGGTTGCGCGCGGGTTGGCTGAAAGGCCCCGCTCTGCTCGTGATCCTCGTGCGCATGTTCCCGCCGATCATCGTCATCATCCCGCTCTATCCGGTCTTCGCCAATCTCGGCCTGCTCGATACGCTGACCCCGCTCGTCCTCGCGGGTATCGCCTTCTCGGTCAGCATTTCGACGCTGCTGCTGAAGACCTTCATCGACGATATCCCGATCGAGCTGGAGGAAGCCGCGCAGATCGATGGCTGCGGACGCGTCGAAGCTTTCGTGCGCGTGACGCTGCCCTTGGTCACGCCGGCGATCGGCGCCATCGGCCTGTTCGTCGCGATCACGATCTGGAACGACTATCTGTTCCCGCTCGTCTTCACCTCGACCGAGGCGCGCACGGCGCCCGTGGCTATCGCCATCGCGATCAACAATCCCGACGGCGTCAAATGGGGCGCGCTGCTGGCGATGTCGACGATCCATCTCGCCCCCATGCTCGCCCTCGTGATGCTGCTCTATCGCCAACTCGTCACGGTGATGACGGTCGGCGCGGTCAAAGGCTGATTGGAGAACATGACAAACTCGATTCCGCTTTGGGATAAGGCGAGGCCGTTTCCGCCGCCGAACACCACGATCGTTCCGGGCACCCGCTATTCGCTGGTCCATCGCCAGACGCCGGATTTCGAATTCCTGCATGAGCCGCGCCTGGCCCATGACGGCAAGACGCTGTACGTGAATTTCTCCAACGCGCCGAAGCTGGAAAGCGAGCCCGCCCAGGTGATGCGCGGACGGCGCAGCAGCGATGGCGGCAAGACTTGGTCGAGCATCGAAGTCGTCGCCGGCGGTTTCGCCGACGGCAAGCGCCGCCATGAAACGGCCCCCCTGCTGGCGCGCGAAGACGGGGTATGGGCGCTGGTCGGCCGCTACGATTTCGGCAGCAAAAGCGCTTTGGGCATGGAAGTCTGGCGCGAACATCCGGCGACGAGGCAATTCGCGCCGGTGTCCGACGGCATGGTCGCGCCCGATTTCATTCCCTTCGTGGCGCCGCAACGTCTGGCGAATGGCAACTGGATCGCTGGCGGGCATCTGCAGAAGGTCACGCGCGCCGCCGTCGCGATCAGCGAAGGCGATAATCTGCTGCGCTGGCGCGTTGTACCGCTACAGGACGACATCCATCCCGGCTTCCCGGAAACGGCGCTGGCCGTGCAAGGCAACGACGTGCTGGCGATCGTCCGCCCGGACAAAGCGCCCAACAGTATGGCTTTGGCGTCGATCAGCCACGACGGCGGGAACAGCTTCTCGAAATTGCTGCCGACAGCACTGCCGATGGAGGAAAGCAAACCCTTCGCCGGTACGCTGTCCAACGGCCGGTCCTATCTCATCTGGAACCACGGCAAAGAGCGGCGCAACGAGCTGTGGATCGCCGTGACGGCACCCGGCACGCTTTATACGTTCGAGAAAGTCTGGCGCTTGGTCGGCGGCCCAACCGAAGCCCTGCCCGCCGGCCTCGCCGAAATCGGCGAGACGGCGTCCGCGCATAACTGGGCTTATCCCGAAGCGGTCGAACGCGACGGCACGCTCTATGTCGTGTTCTCACTGAACAAGCGTCACTGCTACATGGCGGCGGTTCCCGTCGCCGCGCTCACCTGAAAACGAGGACGATGATGGCGAACGACTTCTATCCGCTGTGGGATGAAACCGCGAAATTGCCCGCCCCCGGCAAAGTGCCTTTCCTCGACAGCGTGACCCATTCGATGGTCCATCGCGCGATCGCGGGCGAGCAGCAATTCCTGCACGAAAGCTCGATCGCCGAGCATGACGGCGAATTGGTCGTGTCCTTCGCCAACGACCCGGTCGACGAGAACAGCGCTGAAGGTATCACCCGCGCGCGCCGATCAAAGGATTTCGGCCTGACCTGGAGTGCGCCCGAGATGGTGGCGCCCGGCGTCGATGGCCGCGAATGCGACAACCACGCTTTGCTGCATTCCTATAACGGCGTGTTGCGCTGCTACGCCGCGCGCTGGGCGGGCGGCATTCAGTCGGACGGCAAATGGCATCCGCTGCCGTCGATGCGCGCCGTCCAGTTCGTCTGGGATCCGGCGACGAAGACGTGGCGCGAAACCGGCGTGACGATCCCGAATTTCCTGACCATGCACGGGCCGCAGCGCCTGAAAAACGGCGGCTGGATCATCGCGGGCGAGATCGGCTTCGAAACGCCGGCCGCCGCGATCTGCGACGACGACAAGTTCGAGACTTGGCGCGTCGTGCCGATCCAAGCGCCCAAGGTTCTAAAGTTTCCCGAGCCGACGATTATAGTCGACGAAGACTGTCTGGTCGCGATCATCCGCAACGAATTCGTGCTGGGGCCGCCGCAGACCCAGGCGTTGGTGTCGGAGAGTTTCGACCACGGCAAGACCTGGTCGATGGCGAAGCTCGCCAATCTGCCGATGGTCGCGTCGAAACCCTTTGGCGGCATCCTGTCGACCGGCCAGCGCTTCCTGGTGTCGAACTATCCGGAACCCACATCGCGGCGCGGGTGCCTGACCATCGCCGTGAGCAAGCCGGGCGAGAAGAAATTCTCGATGCTGCGCACGATCCGCCAGGGCGTTCCGCCCGTGCAGATCGCCGGCCTGTGCAAGGAACCGCAATGGTCCTATCCCTACGCGATCGAGCATCAGGGGGCGCTTTACGTCACCTACTCGATCAGCAAAGAGGATTGCGCGATGTCGACGATCCCGCTGGCGGCGTTGCGCGTCTAAGAAATGCCCGGCCGACCAACATCGAAGCCCGAAGCTGGTTTCCCTGGGCGGGCTTCTTTCTTGGTCGGCGCGGCGGGATTCGAATCCTGAGCGGCATCGTAACTATCGAGCCTGCGTGTCGCTTTTAAGCTTCACAGAACCCGAGTTACCACCGGCGCGCCAGCGGCGCGAATATCTCAAGAAACGCCGGCCTACCGCAGACAAAGCGCAGCTTGTCGTCGAGGGCGATCGCATTCCAATCGAGCGTCGTTTCGACGCCCAGTTCGGCCAGGATCGGTACCATCGCCATCAAATCCCATGTCGAGATGCCGAGGCCGAGATAGCCATCGACCGTGCCGGTCGCCACGTCGATCAAACCGGTGACGGCCGAACCCGTATTTCGAAAGGTCATCCGCGCGTCGTCGAGAATAAAGCGTAACGTCTCGGTCTGCTCGCCGGTCGGGATCGATGGATGAAAGCCGATACTGCACGCGGCCTTGGCACGGTCGAGCCCAGCGCGCCTCGGCAGTTTCCTGCCGTTCAACCGCGCGCCCTGCCCCGCACCGCCGATCAGCAATTGCTCGCGCTTGGGAACGTAAACCGCGCCGAAGCGCGGCTGGTTGCCCTCACGCAAGCCGATCGACACGGCCCAATGATCGTTGCCGCGCAGAAAATTGAACGTGCCGTCGATCGGGTCGACGATCCAGGCACGCCCCGTCCGCGACGTCTCGGCGACACCTTCCTCGCCGAAGATCCCGTCGCCGGGAAAGGCCGCGCGCAGACGCGCACCGATCAGTTTCTCGACTTCGCGATCGGCTTCAGAGACCAGATCGAGATGCCCCTTTGATTCGATCGTCAACGCCGAAAGGCGATCGAAATACTCGGCGGCCAAAGCGCCCGCTTCGCGGATGATGGATTCGAGAGCGTCGTACATGGATCTAACGAATACCGGCGCGCATGAAACTTTGCACGAATTGACGCTGGAACAGCAGGAAGGCGACGAGCAGAGGCGAAACCGACAGGATCGTCGCGGCGGTGATAAGGCTCCAATCGACACCTTGCTCGATCGTCGCGAAAATCTGCAACCCCACGGTGATGGGGCGCGTATCGACCGAGTTCGTCACCACCAGCGGCCACAGAAAATTGTTCCAGTGATAGCTGACGGTGACGAGGCCGTAGGCGATGTAGATGGGCTTGGCCACCGGCACGAAAACGCGCAGCAGGACCTGGAACATATTCGCCCCTTCCAGACGGGCCGCTTCCTCCAGCTCCTTCGGAATGCTTTTGAAGGTTTGCCGGAACAGGAAAATGCCGAAAGCCGAGGCGAGATAAGGCAATCCCATCGCCAGCACCGTGTCGAGCAATCCGAGCTGGGCGACGGTCTTGTAATTCTCGACCAGCAGCGCCTCCGGCATGATCATCAATTGCAGCAGCACGAACATGAACAACACGTCGGAGCCCTTGAACGGGAAACAGACGAAGGCGTAGGCCGCGAGCGTGCAGATCACGAACTGACAGACCAGAATCAGCGTCACCAGCAAAAACGTGTTGAGAAAGTAGCGCGGGAACGGCGCGGCATGCCAAACGCGCGCGAAATTCTCCAGCGTCCACGGCGCCAACAGATCGAAACGCACCGCATAAGCCGCCGGATGGAAAGCGGTCCAGAACGCGTAAAGCAGCGGCGACACCCAGAGCAGCGCTAAAATCCAACCGCCGAACGCGACGATCAATTCGGCGGGCGAGTTGCGGGTTTCGATCATCGGTAATGCACCCGCTTGTCGGCGTAGCCGAATTGGAACAGCGCGATCGCGGCGAGGATGGCGAGCAATACCACCGTCAGCGCGGCGGCGTAGGCCGTGTCCCAGAACGCGAAGCCGTTCTGATAGATATAGAACAGCAGCAACGTCGTCGCGTTGTCGGGGCCGCCTTTGGTCATCGCCACGACGTGATCGACCAAGCGGAACGCGCCGATCACCGCGTTGATCGAGATGAACAGCGTCGTCGGCATCAGCAGCGGGATCTGCACACGCCATAGCGTTTGCCAGAACCCCGCCCCTTCGAGCCGCGAGGCCTCGATCAACGTCGGCGAAATCTGCTGCAAACCGGCGAGATAGAAGATCATGAAGAAGCCGGCCTCCTTCCAAACCGTGATCGCGATTACGGCGGGCAAGGCGGTTTCGACCGAACCGAGGATATTGTTGCCGCCCATGCCGAACAGGCCGAGGAATTTGTCGATCAAGCCGTAATCGGGCGCGTAGAAAAACAGCCAGATATTGGCGACCGCGACCATCGGCAGCACGGTCGGCGTGAAGAACGCCATCCGCATCAACCCCTTGCCGCGCAGATTGGCGCTGACCAGCAGCGCCATCGCCAAAGCGAGTGCGATGGAAAACGGAATCGTCGTCAGCGCATAGATCAGATTGTTGCTCATCGCCTTCCAGAAAATCGGATCGGCGATCATCGTCTCGTAATTCTCCAGCCCCACGAACACCGACGGCCGGCGGCCGCGCGGCGTGCTGTAGAAGCTGTGGAGAATCGTGGTGAAGATCGGCTGGTAGGTGAACACCCACAACAGGACCGTCGCCGGCAGCAACAGCAACGCGCTGTACAGCATCGTGCGATGGCCTGTCATGGACATGTTCACCCTATTCCCAGCTCGACGCGTCGTTTAGCGGCGATACGGCCGCAAGATGCGGTCGATCGCGGTTTGCGCTTCGGTCAGCGCCTGACGCGGCGTCTTGCTGCCGGTCAACGCGGCCGACAGCGCGTCGTTGAGGATCTTGGTCGTGCGCGCGTTCTCATACGTCGAGAATTCGGGCACCGAGTCCGGGATCTGGTTCTTGGCGACCAGCGCATCCGGCATCTTCGCCGTGTATTCCTTCAGCACGGGCACGTTCCAAGCGCCATCGCGCGGCGCCACATAGCCGGTCTGGATCGCCCAGTCGGCTTGCAGCTCGTCGCTCGTCAGGAACTTAACGAGCTTGAACGCGGCGTCCTTCTGGTCCTGCGGCGCCTTCTTGAAGATGTAGAAATTGCCGCCGCCGAGCACCGAAGCGGGCTTGGGGTTGCCCGGATATGGCGCCAAACCGAACTTGAACGTCGCGTTGCGCGCGATGTTCGTCAGGTTGCCGGTGGTCGTCCAGATCATCGCGATGCGCTGTTCCAGGAAGTCCTGCGGCGTCGTGCCCCATTCCTGAATGCCCGGCGGATGCACGCCTTCCTTGGTGCTGAGATCGACCCAGAACTGCAACGCGTCGACGACCTTCGGGTCGGTGAGATAGGTTTCCGTGCCTTCGTCGTTCATTAGGCGCCCGCCATTCTGCGCGACCAGCGCGCCGAACAGCCATTGCGACGAACCAATATTGCCGGGAATGCCGACACCCCAGCGCGTGACCTTGCCCGTCGCGTCCTTCTGCGTCACGGCCTTGCCCATGGCGACCATCTCGGCCCAGGTCTTCGGCGGCTTGTTGGGATCGAGCCCGGCCGACGCGAACGCATCCTTGTTGTAGTAGAGCACGGCGGTCGAACGCTGGAAGGGGACCGACCACAATTTTCCGCCGACCTGCGCGCTTTTCAGATACGCGGGCATGAATCCGGCGAGCCAGGCCTTGTCGGCGTCGCTCTTCACGAATGCGCCGACCGGCTCGACCACGTCTTCGTCGATCAGGGTGAAGATGTCGGTCGCGAGCAACACGGCGACGGCGGGCGGCGCGCCGCTCTTTGCCGCGGTAAGCGCCTTAGTCGTCGTGTCGGTGTAGTTGCCCGAATAGACGGCGTTGACCTCGATATCCGGGTTCGCTTCCTTGAACTTGGCGATATAGCCGTCGACGACCTTGGTCAGCGGACCGCCGACCTGGATCGGATAGTAGAAATCGAGCGTCGTCTTGGCCGACGCCGGCATCGCGGCCAGCGCACCCAGCATCGCGGCACCCAGCAGTGCCGTCCTGCGTTTCAAAGCGATCGAAGTCATCGGTTCCTCCTTCGGTTGGTTTTGTCGTTGGCGTCGTGAAAAATCAGGCGCTTTTGCGCAAACCGCTTTGCGCATCGAAGGCGTGTTCGTTCGCGGCCGCCCAGGCCAAGCGCACTTGCGCGCCGGCGCCGAGGCCCGGCCGGCCCGGCACGCGGACCATCAATTTCTGGTCGCCGATCCGGCAAGCGACGACCGTGTCGGCGCCGAAATACTCGCTGCCCGCGACAATGGCTTCCTGGCCCTCGCCCGCGAATTCGATATGTTCGGGCCGCACGCCCAACACCAAATCGCCGGACGCGGCGGCCGCTATAGCCAAGCGTCCATCCTTGGGCGCCGCCGCGACGAGATTCATCGGCGGCGTGCCGATAAAGCCCGCAACGAAGGTCGAAGCAGGATTTTCGTAAAGCTCGGCCGGCGTGCCGCATTGCTCGACCTTGCCGCTTTTCATCAGAATAACGCGGTCGGCCATGCTCATCGCTTCGGTCTGGTCGTGCGTCACGAACACCATCGTGATGCCCAAACGCTGCTGCAATGTGCGGATCTCGTTGCGCATCTCCGCGCGCAGCTTGGCGTCGAGATTGGACAAGGGTTCGTCCAGCAGGCAGACCGGCGCTTCGGAAATCAGCGCGCGGCCCAGCGCCACGCGCTGCTGCTGGCCGCCCGACAACTGGCTGGGCTTGCGGCCCAGCAACGCGGTCACGCCCAACAACGCGGCGGTCTTTTCCAGGCGCCGCTCGCGTTCCGCGCGCGACACGCCACGCACCGACAAGCCGAAGGTGATGTTGTCCGCGACGCTCAAATGCGGAAACAGCGCGTAGGATTGGAACACCAGCGCCAGATTGCGCTTGGCCGCCGCGACCTGCGTCACGTCGCGATCGTCGATGAAGATTTGGCCCGACGTGGCTTGGTCCAACCCCGCGATCAAACGCAGCGTCGTCGACTTGCCGCAGCCGCTGGGGCCCAGCAGCGCCACGAACTCGCCGTCGTTGGTTTCGAAATCGATATCGTCGACGGCGCGAAAATCGCCCCACGCCTTCACCAGATTTCGCACGCGAATTCGCGCCACGTTTCCCCCTTCTAGTCCCCGCCGGTCAGGCGAAGACGAATTTGCGCTTGATGTCGTCGGGCAATTCTTCGGCGGCTTGCGCCGTGCCCGTATCAGTGACGATGTAGTCGACGTCGGACAGCGGCGCGATCACGCACAAGGCCGTGCGGTCGAATTTGGAATTATCGGCGACGACAATCACGGTCTGAGCGATGTCGATCATCGCCTGCTGCACGGACCCGACTTGCGGCAGCAGCGTGCACAGCAGCGAGCGATTGAGATCGACCGACGAAACGCTGAGGATCGCCTTGTCGACATTGAAACGGCGGACCATGTCGCAAGCCATCGACCCGCCGGTCGAATGGTTGATGTCGACATATTCGCCGCCGATGAAATGGACGTTGCGCGCCCCGCCCGCGACAAGCGTCGCCAGCACGTCGGTGCCGTTGGTGACGAAGGTTAGCGATTGATTGGACGCAAGCTCGCGCGCGACGGCGAGCGAGGTAGTACCGCTGTCGATCACCACCGCATCGCCTTCAACGATCAGCTCCGCCGCCGCCTTGGCGATGCGCTGCTTTTCGGCGGCGTAAGAAGTTTCGCGCACCGCCGCGACGGCATCGCGCGTCACCTGATTGATGACCGTGGCGCCGCCATGCGTACGTTTCAGCAGCCCGCGACTTTCAAGCTCGCTCAGATCGCGCCGGATCGTCGCGATCGACACGCCCAAATGCTCCCGCAGAAGCTGGATGTCGGTGAACAGATTGGAGCGCAATAGATCGAGCAAGCGCGCCTGACGCTGCGGCGCCGATCGATATCGCTCAATATCTACGCGTTCCTCGCCCAATTCCCGCTCTTTTTGATGAATTTGACTGTTATCACTCACAGTATGAGTGAATACGATCATCGTCAAGCACGGAGATTCGAGCGCTCGGCGTGCCGCAGTAGCCGCTTGTTTGCGCTCGATTTTCGCGCGCCGTCAGAGCTCGACGATCGCCCGCGCGGAGGCCCAGAGGCCCTGCGTGCAGGCGAGAATCGACCCGCCGCGCGCCATTTTCTCGGGGCCGCTAAAGCCGCTGGTGACGCCGCCCGCTTCGCGCACCATCAACTCGCCCGCCAACACGTCCCAAGGGCTGAGATGGCCGTGATAGAAAAGATCGAGACGCCCATCGGCAACGCGCGCCAGCGCCAGCGCCGCCGAGCCCGCCTTGCGGACGTCGTAACCGGCATTCAAGAAGCGCTTCACGCCCGATACGTATTCGTCGACCGTGCGCTTACGCGAAAAATCGAGATCCGCCATCGCCATCGTTGGATCGTCCACCGGCGAAACGCGCAAACGCCGCTCGTCGCGATAGGCCCCTGCCCCGCGCCGCGTCCAATACTGAACGCCGGCCGCCGGCTCGTCGATCACGCCGATCTCGGTCACGCCGCGCGCGACGAAAGCGATCGATACGCAATAATGCGGCAAGCCGCGCGCGAAATTCGCCGTGCCGTCGATCGGATCGACGACCCAGAGATGATCGCCGCCACCGCCACCGCCCTCCTCCTCGCCCAACACGAAATCGCCGGGAAACGCTTCGGCGACGCGCTGGCGGATCAAGCGCTCGACCGCGCCGTCCGCTTCGGTCAGTACGTCCTGCAGACCTTTGCGCGAGATCGCGATCGTGTCGAGGCGTGCGAAATAATCGCGCGCCATCGCCGCGCACTCGCCGCCCAGCTTGCGGGCGAAATCGAGGCGCGGCGCGTAAACGTCATCGGTCATCGGGCGAGCGGGCGGATTTCCGCGTCCCAACGGGCCAGCAGACGGCGGCGCTCATTTGCCGCACCGTATTTGGCGAAGTCGTAATCGATGAGCTTCACGTCGAGCTTGGGGGCCGCCGCCGGTACGGGCGTGTTCTTGTTCGACTGGACATGGAAGAACTTGGCTTCCGCCGCCGCGACCTGCGCTTCGGGTGTGAGCGCCCAATCATAGAATTTCTTGGCGAGGTCGAGCTGACGCGTCCCCCGGATGATGCTCATCGAGCCGACCTGATAGCCGGTCCCTTCGCACGGGGCGACGACCTTGACCGGCGCGCCGTCGACCAGCACGGCGACCATGTCGTCGATGAAGGTAATGCCGATCAGCGTTTCGCCCGTGCCCGTGTTGCGCGCGGCCGCACCACCCGCCCGGTTGTACTGGTTCACGTTGGCATGGAGCTTCTTCATGTAGTCGAAAGCCGGTTCCTCGCCCATCAACTGCACCATCGTTGCGATATGCGTATAGGCCGTGCCCGACGCGTTGGGATCGGACGATTGCACCTGATTGCGGAAGCGCGGATCGAGCAGATCGGACCAGCAGCGCGGTTCCGCCCCACCCACCTTGGCGAACTCGCGCGTGTTGAAGCCGAAGCCCAGCGCGCCCGCGAAGATGCCGACGGTACGGAATTTCGATTGCTCCGCCTGCTTGGTCGCCCATTCGTGAAGCTGTGGCAGCATCGGCGAACGATATTCGACCGTCAGGTTTTCCTCGGCGGCTTGAAGATGCGAATCGCCCGTGCCGCCGAACCACACGTCGCCGCGGGGGTTGGACGCTTCGGCCTTCACTTGCGCGAAGATCTCGCCCGCACTCTTGCGCGTCATTGCCACGCGGATACCCGTTTGGCGGGTGAAGGCGTTGAACGTGGCGCGGCACCATTCTTCGGGCACGCCACAATAGATCGACAAAGTGCCTTGCGCGGCGGCGGGTGCCGTCCAGCCCAGCGTTGCGGCGGTCAGCGCCGCGGCGGCCAAAGCGAAATGGGTCTTCATCGTCTCCCCCATAAGATGTCGGCGTTTTCCGCCATTGGATGCGCCGCTTCGCCATGCGGAACGGCGCGAGTCTCTACGCCAGTATCGGATTAAATCCTGGCCTCTGTCATTCTATTGTAATAAAAATTACATGGAACGGTCATCGTGAAAACACGCGGGCCGCAATTCCCGAACACGGGAAATAAAGGGGGAATCGCAAATGTCGATGAAGTCGATTCGCGTCCTGGCAATGGCCGGCGCACTGTCCGCCGTGGCGCTCGCGGGCGCTTGGGCGCAGGATTACGAAAAGCAATTGGTGGTCTACGCGTCGCATCCGTCGGAGATGGTCGATCACTTCACCAAGGAATTTTCCGAGAAATACGGCGTGCGCGTCACCACCATCAAGGCGGGTACCGGCGAATTGCTGAACCGCATCCGCGCCGAGCGCGGCCGCCCGGCCGCCGACGTGATGTGGGGCGGCTTCTCCGACACCGGCTCCTCGGCGCCCGACCTGTTCGAGCAATATCGCTCGCCGAACCTCGCCAATGTCGAACCCAAGATGATCGACCCCGCCGGCTACAACACGCCGTTCGGCGCCAGCACGATGGTCATCATGTACAACAAGCGCCTGGTCGCGGCCGACAAGGCGCCGAAGACCTGGGCCGATCTGGCCAAGCCCGAATGGAAGGGCAAGGTCGTACACACCGACCCGTCGAAATCGAGCTCGTCGCTCGCGGCGCTGACGACGTGGCTGCAGATCTACGGCAAGGGCGACGCCGCCTGGAAACTGACCGAGGAGATGACGCGCAACCAGAGCATCGTCATCCGCTCCAGCCTCGTCTTCCAGCAGGTCGGCCGCGGCGAATACCCGGTCGGCATAACGTATGAGGAAGGCGCTTTCAGCTACGTGCTCGCGGGCACGGCGGGCATCGTCTATCCGGCCGACGGCACGCTGTTGCAGCCCGAAGGCATGTTCATCGTCAAAGGCGGACCGAGCCCGAAGGCCGCCCGCTTGTTCGCCGACTATCTGCTGACGGTCGACGCGCAGACGCAGCTCGCCGAGAAGTTCCCCGGCCGCCGTCCAACGGTGAAGAACATCAAGACGCATCCCGAGATGCTGCCGCCCGAGAAGTTCAAGATCATCGATTACGATGAGGCTTGGGCCGCGCAGAACCGCAAGGAAATCCTCGACAAGATGCAGCAGATCATCATCCGCACGCAGGGATGACGATCGCGATCGACGCCGTTCGCCGGACAACCGGCGGACGGCGATCGGCCGCGCAAGGAAACGAAAAGTCTCAGGGATCGATTGGTTATGGCATCGACGTCGGTACATATCGAAAGCGTCACGAAACAATTCGGCGATTTCACCGCGGTCAACAAGGTCGATATTTCGATCGCGAAGGGCGAATTCTTCACCCTGCTGGGCTCCAGCGGCTGCGGCAAGACCACGCTGCTGCGCATCGTCGCGGGCTTCATGCAGCAATCTTCCGGCCGCATCCTGTTCGGCGACAAACCCATCGACAATGTGCCCGCGCATAAGCGCAACACCGGCATGGTGTTCCAGAATTACGCGATCTTTCCCCACCTGACGGTGGTGGACAACATCGCCTATGGCCTGCGTGCGCGCGGGCTTCCCAGCGCCCAAGTCGACGAGCGTGTGCGCAAGATGCTCGCCATGATGCGGCTCGAGCATTTGGGCCATCGCCGTCCGCGCGAATTGTCCGGCGGCCAGCAGCAGCGCGTGGTGCTCGCCCGCGCCATCGTTATCGAGCCCGACGTGTTGCTGATGGACGAACCCTTGTCCAATCTCGACACCGAGATGCGCATCCATTTGCGCAGCGAAATCCGCGCCCTTCAGCGCCAGATCGGCGTCACTACGATCTACGTGACGCACGATCAGGAAGAAGCGCTGATGATGTCGGACCGCGTGGCGGTGATGAGTGCTGGCCATGTCGAGCAGATCGGCTCGCCCGCCGATATCTTCTATCGCCCGCGCACGCGCTTCGTGGCGTCGTTCATCGGCGAAAGCAATTTCGTGCCGGCGGAGGCCGTGGCGGACGGCGTTTACGCCGTGCCCGGCGGCGGCCGCTTCAATGTGCCGGCCGCGCGCGCCGCTGAAGTGGGCCGCAAGGCGGAGATCGCCTTCCGCAGCCACGACATCAGGATCGGCGCCCCGGTCGATGGCGGCTGGACCGCGACGGTCGTCGACGCGCAGTTCTACGGTGCCACGACGCGTTTGGTGCTGGATCTGGGCGACGGCAAAACCGTGCAATCCGCGTCGACCGGCCATGCGGGCGCGGTACCGCCGCCGGTGGGGACGCGCGTGGGTCTGGCCCTGCCGCCGGACGCGTTCTGGATTTTTCCGGAAAAGCGCTGATGCAAGCCATGCAAGCGTGGGTCGCGCACCGTATCGGCTTCTGGCCGATCATCACCCTTTTGGTCTTCCTGACGCTGATCGCCCTGCTGCTGATGCCGGTGGTCAACATTATCGGCATGAGTCTGTCGAGCAAGGACCCGAATTCCAGCGTCATCGCCAATTACGTCGAGTTCTTCTCGCGACGCTTCTATTACCAAACGCTGATCAACAGCGTGCAGGTCAGCGTCGCGGCGACGTTCTTCGCCGTGTTGTTCGGCGTACCGGCCGCCTATTTCGCCACGCGCTATGAAATCTTCGGGCGCAGCTTCGTGCGCGCGGCCGTGGTGCTGACCTTCGTCTCGCCGCCCTTCATCGGCTCCTATTCCTGGGTCGTGCTGTTCGGGCGCAGCGGCATCGTCACGCAAACGCTTGCGGATATCGGGATCAATCTGCCGTCGATCTACGGTGCCCCCGGCATCGTGCTTGTGTTCACGCTGCAATTCTTCCCGTTCGTCTTTCTGATGGTGTCCTCCGGCCTTAAATCCATCGACCAATCGGTCGAGGATGCGGCGCGGAACCTCGGCAGCAGCGAATTGCGCACCTTCTTCACCGTGCTGCTGCCGCTGCTGATCCCGTCGATCAGTGCCGGCGCGCTGCTCGTTTTCGTCGCCGCTTTCACCGATATCGGCACGCCGATCATCATCGGCGAACGCTTCCGCGTGTTGCCGGTGCTGGTGTTCGGCGAGTTCGTCAACGAATTCGGCGGACGGCCGATTCTTGCCAGCACGCTCGCCGTGCTGCTGTTGACCGTGACGACATCGGCGCTGCTGCTGCAACGCTGGTACGCCGCGCGCCACGCCTACGGCACCTCCGCCATCCGGCCGCTGCTGGTGATGGAACAATCCACGACGAAACGCGCACTCGCCAGTCTCTATGTTCTGTTGCTGGTCGGATTGGCGTTGCTGCCGGTCATCAACATCGTGATCTCGTCGTTCCTAAAGGCGAACGGCCCGCTACTGATCGCGGAATTCACGATGGAGAATTACGAACGCGTGTGGCGCACGATCGGCACGCCGCTGTCGAACACCTTATATTATACGACCGTCGCGACCGCGATGTGCGCGGTCGTGGGGACTGCCGTCGGCTACATTATCGTGCGCCGGCCCGGCCGCTTGGGTGGCTGGCTCGACGGCGTGGTGATGTTCTCCTACGCCGTGCCCGGCATCGTGTTGGCCGTCGGCCTCGTCGTCACCTATAACGAGCCGCCGTTGATCCTGACCGGCACCTCGGCGATCCTGATCCTCGCCTTCTTCATCCGCCGCCTGCCCTTCTCGGTGCGCTCGTCGGTATCGATGCTGCAACAGCTGTCGCGGGACACCGAGGACGCATCGATCAATCTGGGCGCCGGCCCCGGGCGCACGTTCCTGCGCATCACCGTGCCGCTGCTGTCGATGGCGATCTTGTCGGGCGTGCTGCTGACGTGGTCGAACACGATCCGCGAGCTCAGCGCCACGCTGATCCTGCAATCGGGCAACACGGTCACGCTCAGCATCGAGATTTTCAACGAGGTGGTGAACGGCAATTTCGGCATCGCGTCGGCGCTGGGCACGGTGCTGATCCTGCTGACTTTCCTGCCGCTGGTGATTCTGTTCGCCTTCCTAGGCAAGAAGGAGGAAGCGCTGGTATGAGCGAAACCGCCCGCCTGACCGATGCGATCGAAAGCCAGCGCCGCGACGAAGCGGCGGCGCACGACGCCGATTTCGCCCATGTCGCGACGAAGCTGGCGCGGCGCGGCGTCGATCCCGAATCGATCGTGGCGCGGCTGTCGAAATTGCGCATCGCCGTGCCGAGCTGGGCTTTGGGTGCGGGTGGCACGCGGTTCGGCCGCTTCACCCAAGCGGGCGAACCGCGCGACATCAACGAGAAAATCGCCGATGTTGCCGCGATCGAGAAGCTGACGCGTGCCAACGGCGAAATCAGCCTGCATATTCCGTGGGACCGCACAGACGACCCCAAGGGCTTGCGCGCCTATCTGGCGGAGACTGGCATCGTTTGCGGCCCGATCAATTCGAACACGTTCCAAGACGGCGAGCGGCCGAACGATCCGCGCGCATCCTATCGCTTCGGTTCGGTCAGCAATGTGTGGGAAGAAGCCCGCGCGCGCGCCGTCGATCACATGGTCGGCGTCGTGGCGCTGGGCAGCGCGCTGGGCAGCCAGGCCCTGACCGTGTGGCTCTCCGACGGCACGAACCATCCCGGCCAGCATAGTTTCCGCGGCGCCCTCGATCGCACGATCGACAGCCTCGCCAAGGTCTACGCCACGCTGCCCGAAGGCTGGTCGCTCTATACCGAGCACAAGCCGTTCGAGCCCGCCTTCTACAGCTCGGTCAATTTCGATTGGGGGGCGAGCCTGTTAATCGCGCGCAGCTTGGGCCCGCGCGCCCGCTGCCTCGTCGATCTCGGCCATCATCTGCCCAACGCGAATATCGAGCAGATTGTCGCCATGCTGGTCCATCAAGGACGCTTGGGCGGCTTCCATTTCAACGATTCGAAATACGGCGACGACGATCTGACGACCGGTTCGATCCAGCCCTATCAGTTGTTCCTGATCTGCCGCGAATTGGTCGATGCCGAGCGCGACGGCGCTTTCGCCGCGCATTCGCCCGATCTGATGATCGACGCGAGCCATAACTTCAAGGATCCGATCGAGGACGTGCTGCAATCGACCGAGGCGATCCTGATCGCCTACGCCCAGGCGATGACGGTCGATGCCGCGAAACTCGACACGGCGCGCGCCGAGAACGATCCGGCGGGCGCCCAGGAAGCGCTGCAAGACGCCTTCCGCACCGATGTGCGCGCTTTGGTGCGCGAGGCGCGGCGGCGCAAGGGCGGCGCGCTCGATCCCATCTCCGCCTTCCGCCTGTCCGGCTACCGGCAGGCGGTGGCGCATAAACGCGGTTTCCAGCAAGCGACGGGGCTTTAGTAAAATGGCGACGATCGACGAAACGGTTGAGTCGAGATGGGATGCGGCGCATGCGGCGACGCTGAAGGGCGACGAGGTAGCGCTACTGCTCTATCGCTCCAATCTGCTCGGCGCCGATCTGCGCATCACCAACTACGCAGGCGGCAACACCAGCGGTAAGTCGGAGGAACGCGATCCCGTCACCGGCCAGACAACGACCGTGCTGTGGGTCAAAGGCTCGGGCGGCGATATCGGCACCCTCACCCGCGACGGTTTGGCGCAATTGCGCATGGAACGCCTGCTCGCCTTGCGCGCGCGCTATCGCGGGCCGCAGGACGAGGATGCGATGGTTGGTTTCTACGACCATTGCCTGTTCCATCCCAAAAGCCGCGCGCCCTCGATCGACACGCCGCTGCACGCTTTCCTGCCCGCGCGCCATGTCGATCATCTACATCCCGACGCCGTGATCGCCATCGCCGCCGCGAAAGACGGCGAAGCGATGACGAAGGAAATCTATGGCGGCGACGTCGGCTGGCTCGGCTGGATCCGCCCCGGTTTCGAACTCGCTTTGCGAATTTCCAAACTCGCCGAAGCGAACCCGAAGCTCGTCGGCGTGATGCTCGGCGGGCATGGCATCATCTCCTGGGCCGATACGTCGGAGGCTTGCTATCGCCGCTCGGTTGACCTCATCAACCGCGCTGCGAAGTTCCTGTCGGCGCGGGCGGGCAAGCCGCGCTTTGGCGGCCCGCTTCTCGCCAAGACATCGGATGCCGCGACGCGGCGCGCGCGAGCACTGGCCGCGATGCCCGTTCTTCGCGGCCTCGCCTCGCGCCAGACGCGCAAGATCGGCCGCTTCGTCGACAGCGATCAGATCTTGACCTTCGCGGGCTCGGCGGATGGTGCGCGCCTCTCCGCTATCGGCACCTCCTGCCCCGACCATTTCCTACGCACAAAAGTGGCGCCGGTGCTGCTGCCGGCCGATCTGCCGACGAACGAGAAGGCGCTGGCCGATATCGTGCGCCCCTTGTTCGATCGCTACGCGGAAGAACACGCCGCCTATTATAAGGCTCACGCGATCGCGGAATCGCCGCCAATGCGTGATCCGCAGCCCGTGGTCGTGCTGTGGCCGGGTGTCGGCATGTTCACCTTCGCCAAGGATGCCGCGACCGCGCGTATCGCGGGCGAATACTTCACCAATGCGGTGAACGTAATGGAAGGTGCCGAACGCTTGGGCGGCTATGTCGGCCTGCCGCCGGCCGACGCGTTCAGCATCGAATATTGGGTTCTGGAGGAAGCCAAGCTGAAGCGCCAGCCGCCGGAGCGCAAGCTCGCACGGCGTGCGGCGTTGGTCAGCGGCGGCGCCAGCGGGATCGGCCTTGCCATCGCGCGTCGCTTCCTGTCGGAAGGGGCCGCCGTGGCGCTGCTCGATGTCGATGCCGCCAAGCTCGAGACGGCGCGTGCCGATCTCGCCAAAGCCTTCGGCGCCGATAACGTGATTGCGGTTGTCGCCGATCTTCAGGACGCGGCAGCGGTGGAGAAAGCGGTCGAAACCGCCACGCTCGCCTTTGGCGGCATCGATCTTCTGGTCAACAATGCCGGGCTATCGATCGCCGGCGACGTGGATGTGTTGAGCATCGAGAAATACGATCTGATGCACAACGTCATGGCGCGCGGCGCCTTGCTGCTCAGCCAAGCCTTCGTCAAACGCCTGAAGGCGCAAGGCCTGGGCGGCGATATTCTTTATATAGCTAGCAAAAACGCGGTGTTCGCGGGGCCCAGCAACTCGGCCTATGGCAGCATCAAAGCGGCACAAGCGCATCAAGCGCGTTTGCTGGCGGCGGAGCTCGGCAAGCACGGCATTCGCGTCAACACGATCAATCCCGACGCGGTCATCCGCGGCTCTGGCATCTGGGACAAAGGCTGGGCCGCCGATCGCGCCAAGGCTTACGGCGTCGAACCCGACAAGCTCGCGCAGCATTACGCCCAGCGCACGCTGCTGAACGTCGAAGTACTGCCCGAGGATATCGCGGAAGCGGCGTTGTGCTTCGTCGGCGGCGCCTTGTCGAAGACCACCGGCGCGATGCTGGCGGTCGATGGCGGGATCGCAGCCGCCTTCCCCCGGTAAACGCGGGGGCGCGGACGGCATGCGCAAACAAGCCATCGCCGTCCTCGATATCGGCAAGACGAACGCCAAGCTGCTGGCGATCGATGGCCACGGTCGCACGCTCGCCGCGACGACACGCGTTTGCCGCCCCGCGAACGGCGCGCTAGATAGCGAAGCGATCTGGGAGTGGTCGCTGGCGGGATTGCGTGATCTCGCCACGCGGTTCGATATCTCCGCGATCGTGCCCGTCGCGCATGGGGCGGCCGGCGTGCTGGTCGATGCGCAAGGCCCCGTCCATCCCGCAATCGACTACGAGGCGACTCCACCCAACGCGATCGATGCCGAGTACGACGCGCTGCGCCCTGCTTTCGCGCAGACCTTCTCGCCGCGTTTGCCCGCCGGCCTGAATCTTGGCCGGCAGCTTTATTGGATCGCGCGCACCGCACCCGATGCCCTGGCGCGCGCGACGGCGTTTCTCACCTATCCGCAGTATTTCGCATGGCGCCTGTCGGGCGTCATGGCGAGCGAAGCGACCTCCCTGGGTTGCCATACCGATCTCTGGCGTCCGGATATCGGCGTGCCGTCGGATCTTGTCTCGTCCCAAGGCTGGGCGCGGCTATTGCCGCCGCTCCGCCGGGCGCGAGATCACCTCGGCAAGACGCGCCCCGCGCTGGGCCTGCCGGATTGCGACGTGCTGTGCGGCATTCACGACAGCAATGCCGCCTATCTAGGATACCTCGCGGGCGCGCAAGTGCCCTTCGCGGTCGTGTCCACCGGCACTTGGGTCGTATGCTTCAACGGCCAGGGCGATCCCGCTAAGCTCGATCCGGCGCGCGATACGCTGGTCAATGTCGATGCACGTGGCCGACCTGTCGCTTGCGCGCGCTTCATGGGCGGGCGCGAATACGCAACGATCGCCGGAGATGCCGCACCGACCGAAGCCGATCTTGCGCGCATCCTTGAACGCCGCGCGATGACATTGCCGAGCTTCGCGGAAACCGGCGGGCCGTTTCCTGGCCACCAGGGTCGCGTCGTCGGTACGCTCGACACACCCGGCGCGCGTGCGAGTGCGGCGACGCTCTATCTCGCCTTGATGACACGCGAGACGCTGCGCTTAATCGGCCCCGCAAGGCGCATCTATATCGACGGCGCGTTGGTCGCGAACCCGCTTTACGCCGCGCTGGTGGCGACGTTGATGCCCGAGAACGAAATCTTCGTCTCGCCGCGGACGGATGGCGCGGCATCAGGTGCTTCGATTTTGGCGCGCTGGTCGGACGATGCGCCGCCGACGACAACGCTCGAAGCGCGACGCGTTATGCCGCTCTGCATCGATCTCGACGCTTATGCCGCCGAATGGCGCGCGGCGATCGATCAAACGTAGTCCACCTCCAAAACGCCGAAGCCCGAAGCTGGTTTCCCAGGGCGGGCTTCTTCGTCTCTCTCGAATAGTGGTCGGAGCGGCGGGATTCGAATCCCGTGACGCATCGCGTCGCGCCCAGTCCCCCAGACCGTATAGAATCGTTCTATATCAATGTTATTTTCCACATTTACGAGGCATTTTGAGGCATTTTGTGGAAAATGAGCTCGCGTTAAATCATCCCGAAACCGACAATTCGATGCGCCACACAAAAACAACGATTGCGACTTGCGTCGACCAACGATTTC
>JAYRYC010000002.1:0-613796 GCA_041917215.1 Tagaea sp. | reverse complement strand
CCGCACTCATCGCTTGGGTATCGACCGCCGGCGCCGGTGACTGTTGGTCAGATCCAGCCACTCGAACCGGTCGCCGCGATGCAGTAATCTCTCATTCGGCTTGGTTCAAAAACTCGGGCAGGTCACGCGCGTGACGTGGAACTTGTTCAGCATCCTGCAAGCGCCCACGCAGATCAAAGTCGGCAAGGTGCAGCAGGAAGTGGCCGCGTTGCGCCGCCAGGCCGTGTCGATGGCCGTGGTGACACAAGTCAATCTCGCGGTACGCAACTTCGCGCGTTCGGCGGGCGTGTTTCAGCGCGCGACCGAGATCGCGGATGTCGAAAGGCGTTTGTCCGAGCTGGGCGCCCAACAAGCGCAAGCCCAGGCGGTCGCCGATCTCGACCGCATCCGGGGCCGCGCTGAATCGATCGTGGCCGAACTCGAACGCGACCGCGCATATGCGGCTTTGCAGAACGCGCTGGCGGCGGTGTTCGTATCGCTCGGCGCCGATCTACTGCCCGAGGAGATCGAGGCCCCCGATCTCGCCACGTTGACCGGCGCCATCCGCCGCGCCAATAGCGACTTGTTCGCCGGGCGCATCCGCCTGGCGGGCATGGAGATCGAACAGGTGCAAGAAACGCTGCGCCAGGAGGCCGCCGTGCCGCCGCCCCCGCCCTCCGTCTTCGCCACCGCGCCGGCGGCGGTCCTCGAACCGGATGCGGCGGAGATCCCGCCGCCGCCGGGCGATAACCCATCGCTGTTCGCGCGGATCGTCCGGTCGATCCGGGTCGAGCGCACCGACCAACAATGACGCCGCAAGCGCGGATCGGCGCCGCGTGTCTGCTGGCGGCGTTGGTATGCGCGCCCGACGCCGGCGCACAATCGCCGCCGCTCGCGCAACAGGGCGAGATCCGTCTCCATCTCGTGCCGCGCCGGACGACGTTGCTGTCGACCGAGATCGCGGCGCAGATCGTCGAGCTGAGCGTGCGCGAAGGCGACGCGATCCAGGACGGTCAACGCTTGGTGGCGCTGGATTGCGCGCCCTATCGCGCGCGCCTGGCACGGACCGAAGCCTTGCTCAACCGCGCGCGCCGTCAGGCCGATGTGCAAGGCCAGCTCGATCGCCAGGGGGCGACCAGCAAACTCGAATACGATCTCGCCTTGGCCGACGTCGCGGCCGCCGAAGCGGAAGTCGCCGCCGCGCGCGTGCCCGTCGGGCGCTGCGCGATCGCCGCCCCGTTCGGGGGCCGTGTGGGCGAACTCCGTGTCCAACGCTGGCAATTCGCGCGCGAGGGCGAACCGATCCTGGAGATCATCGACGACCGCGAGATGGAAGTCGAAATGATCGTGCCCTCGGCCTTGATCGAGAATATGCGCCCGGGTACACGCTTCGGCGCCGAGATCGAGGAGACGCGCAAGACCTATCCGGTCGAGATCGTGCGCTTGGCCGCGCGCATCGATCCGGTCAGCCAGACCGTGAAGATATTCGGGCGTATCGTCGGCCGCCATCCCGAGCTTCTGTCGGGTATGAGCGGGCGCGCCGTATCCGCACCCGCCACCCAGTGAACGCGCCCGCCCCGCCCGCCGGCAACGAAGCCGCCTTGCGGCGCCTGTCCGCGATGCTGCAATTGCAGCGCCGCGCGCGCAAGGCCGCCTCGGTCGAAGAGTTGGGCTTCGTCGCGGTCAACGAGACGCATGCGATCGTGCCCTATCGGCAAGCGGCGTTGTTCCGGCGCACGCCGCGCGGCGGGCGAATTGCGGCCGTGTCGGGCCTTGCCGCCGCCGACCGCGACGCGCCCTTCGTCGTGTGGGCCGAAGGCGCGTTCGGCGCCTTCCTCGCCGCCAAGGATGCGCCGCCGATCCGGACGCTGACGGCGGCCGATATCCCCGAGAAATGGCGCGATGGCTGGGCGGGGTTCCTGCCCGCCCATGCCGTTCTGATCGCACTAACCAGCGGCGAGCGCCGATTGGGTGCGTTGCTGCTGGCGCGCGACGAAGCCTTCGCCGCCCCCGAGCTCGGCACGCTCGACTTGCTCGCCGAAGCCTATGCCCATGCGTGGGACGGGCTCGCGCGCGGCGGGCGGTTGCGCGTCCCCCGCGAAACGGGGCGCTGGACGCGCGCTTTGAGCGTCGCGGGCGTGCTGGCCGTCGCGGCGCTGGGCTTCGTGCCCGTCAGCGAAAGCGTGCTCGCCCCGGCGGAGATCGTCGCGCGCGAGCCCGCGATCGTGCGTGCGGCTTTGGACGGCGTAATCGATCGCATTCCGGTGAAGCCCAATCAAGCCGTCGCCGCCGGCGAATTGCTCGTGGCGCTCGACGACCGCAAACTCCAAAGCCAGCTCGACATCGCGCGCAAGACGACGGAGACGGCGGAAGCGGAATTGCGCCAGGCCCTGCAAGGGGCTGTGTTCGACGCGCGCGCGCGCGCCTCCGTTCCCGTTTTGCGCGGGCGCTACGAGCAATCCGCCGCCGAACTCGCGTATACGCAATCGCTGCTCGAACGCGTCGAGATCCGCGCGGCGAAGAGCGGGATCGTCGTGTTCGACGACGCGAACGACTGGATCGGCCGCCCGGTGGCGCAGGGCGAACGCATCATGCTGCTGGCCGACCCCACGCAAACGGAATTCGAAATCCGCTTGGCCGTGGCCGACGCGATCGACTTGCCGCCGGGGGCGGAAGTCCGCGTCTTTCTCAACGCCGATCCGCAGCGCGCCTTGCCCGCGACGCTCGAATTCCAGGCCTATCGCGCCCAGCCGGGACCGGACGGCACCCTTTCCTATCGCCTGAAGGCGCGGCCAAGCGGCGACATGTCGGCGACGCGCATCGGCCTCAAAGGAACGGCGAAGCTCTACGGCAGATCCGTGCCGCTCGCACTTTACGTCTTCCGCCGGCCGCTCGCGGCGTTGCGTCAGGCGGTGGGGCTGTGAGTGCGACTTCCGCCGCAGGCACGCGAGGCGGCGGAGAAGCCCCGCGCCTGCCGTCGCTGCGCGACGAATTGCGCCTGGAGCCCGGCCCGACGGCGCGCGACGGATCGCCGAGTTGGACGCTCGCCGATCCCGTCGCCGGCCGCTATTTCCGTATCGGCTGGGCGGAGTTCGAAATCCTGCGCCGCTGGCATTTGGGCGATCCCGCCGCCATCGCCGCGCGCGTGGCGCGCGATACCACCTTGCGCCCGACGGCCGAGGATATCGAGGAACTGGCGAAGTTCCTGATGAAATCCGAACTCGTGCGTGGCGGCGGCGAAAAAAGCATCGAACGCATGCTCGACCAATTGCGTGCATCGCGTAAAAGCTGGCCGGTCTGGGCGGTGAAGAATTATCTGTTCGTGCGCCTGCCGCTGTTCAGGCCCGACGCGGCGCTCGACTTCATGGCGCGCAATTTCGGCTGGATCTACACGCGCGGATTCCTCGCACTGACGATTCTGTCGGGCCTGCTCGGCTTCCACCTTGCCGCCCGCCAATGGGAGAGTTTCGCCGGCAGTTTCGTCCATCTCTTCTCGCTCGAAGGCGCGCTGCTCGCCTTTCTATCGGTGGCGCTGGCCAAAATCCTGCACGAGTTCGGTCACGGCGTGACTGCCAAGCGCTTCGGCTGCGATGTGCCGACCACGGGCTTAGCGTTCATGGTGATGTACCCGACGCTCTACACCGACACGACATCGGTCTGGCGGCTCAACGACCGGCGCAAGCGCGTGGCCGTCGCAGCGGCGGGCATGGCGGCCGAGCTGGGCCTTGCTTGCTACGCGCTTCTCCTCTGGAACTTCCTGCCCGACGGGCCGCTGCGCAGCGTCGTGTTCATCTGGGCGACGTCGAGCTGGATCTTGACCCTCGCGGTCAATCTCAGCCCCTTCATGCGCTTCGACGGCTATTACCTTTTCAGCGATCTGATCGACGTGCCGAATTTGCAGGAACGCGCCTTCGCGCTGGCGCGCTGGCGGCTGCGCGAATTCCTGTTCGGCGGTGGCGAACCGGCACCGGAAGCGTGGCCGCCGCGCCTGCGCTTGATCCTACTCGGCTACGCGTTCGGCACCTGGATCTATCGCTTCACGCTGTTTATCGGCATCGCGTTCCTCGTCTATCACATGTTCTTCAAGCTGCTGGGGATCGTGCTGTTCGCGGTGGAGATCTGGTGGTTCCTGATGCGCCCCATCGTCATGGAAATCGTCGAATGGGCGAAACTCGGCACCGCGCGGCGCATGGGCAAACGCGCGATCATGACCTTCGCCGTGTTCGGCTTCATCCTCGCCGCGTTGATCGTGCCGTGGCGCAGTTCGATCGGTGTGCCGGCGGTGTTGGGAGCCGAACAACGCGCCCTCGTCGTCGCCCCGGTCGGCGGGCGGCTCGTATCGGTCGATGTGGCGGCGGGCGACGATGTGGCGGCCGGCGCCACGCTGGTGCGCTTCGACTCCCCCGATCTCGATTATCGCCTTGCCCAAGCCGAACGGCTCGTCGCGCAGTTGCGCCTGCAAGCCGCCAATGCGCTTCAAGAAGCCGACGGCGCGGCGCGCGCGCAAATCCTGCGCCGCGAACTCGACCGCGCGGAGGCCGAGCGCGTCGGCCTCGCCGGCGAACGCGCAAGGCTGACCGTGACCGCCCCCTTCGCAGGCACGGTGATGGAGATCGGCGATGCGCTGACCCCGGGCGAGTGGGTACGGCCGGGCGAGGCGTTGGCCGTGCTCGCCGACATGTCGCAGGTCGTGATCGACGCCTATGTCGCCGAGGCCGATCTCGCGCGGCTGGCGACGGATGCGTCCGCCTGGCTCGTCCTTGCCGATCCGCAAGCGCCGCGCATCAAAGCGCGCGTGGTCTCGATCGCCGATACGGCGACGCGGGCACTGGCCGATGCGGAGCTTGCTTCGGTGCATGGCGGGCATATCGGCGTGCGGCCCGGCCCGCAGGAAACGCTGATCCCCGAAACGCCGGTCTATCGCGTGCGCTTGGCACCCGAAGCGAGCGAATTGCCCCAACGCGTTGCCGTGGGCACGGCGTGGATCGACGTGGCACCCGAAAGCATCCTGCGCCGCGTTTGGAACATCGTGCTGGGCGTGCTGGTCCGCGAAAGCGGATTCTGAACGAGGGCGGCATCACCGGGCAACGCCCGATACCTGGCCAATCTTTGCCGCGGTTTATCTCGGCGTTGTATGACGCCAACGGTTCGCTTCGTCGCCGCCGCCGGCACGAAGAAAACACGCCGCCTGCGTGCCCGTCCCGGTGCTCGCCAGCATCGGGCGCGCGGCGGTGCAGCGCTCCACCTTGATCGGACAACGCGTGACGAACGGACATCCCGACGGCGGCGACAACGGGCTCGGCAAGTCGCCGGTCAGGATGATCTTCGTGCGTTCGCGCTGGGCGCGCGGATCGGGCAGCGGGATCGCCGAAAGCAGCGCTTGGCTATAGGGGTGGACCGGACGCGCGAACAGCGCGTCGATCGGCCCGCGCTCGGCGACCGTGCCGAGATAGAGCACCAGCGCCTCGTCCGCGATATGCCGCACAACCGAAAGATCGTGCGAGATGAACAAATAGGCGAGCCCCAGTTCGCGCTGAAGCTCAATCAATAGATTCAATACCTGGGACCGTATCGAAACATCGAGCGCGGAGACCGGCTCGTCGAGCACCAGCAAGCGCGGCGACAGCGCGAGCGCACGCGCGATCACAACGCGCTGACGCTGCCCGCCCGATAAAGCGCTGGGCAAGCGGTCGGCCAGCGCCGACGGTAAGCCGACGCGATCGAGCAGCTCGGCCACGCGCTTGTTGCGATCGGCACGCGGCCAACCGGCGATCGCCAGCGGTTCGGCGATGCTGTCGGCGATACTCATTTTCGGGTCGAGTGCCGCGCTCGGGTCCTGAAACACGATCTGGATATCGCGCGCCAGCGCGGCGCGATCCGCCCCTTCGAGATGCGTGATATCGCGCCCATCGAACAGGATGGAGCCCGAGGTCGCGCGCTCGAGACCGATCACGGCATAGGCGGTCGTCGATTTGCCGCAACCGGACTCGCCGACCAACGCCAGCGTCTTGCCCGCTTCCAGATCGAACGAAATGCCGTCGACGGCTTTCACCACGCCGCCCTTGTCGCCCACGCCACGGCGCAGCTTGAAATGGACTTTGAGATCGCGGATCTGGAGCAGCGGCGCCGTCATGCGAGCGCTCGCGCTTTGTCGATATGCCAGCACGCGGCCGCGTGTCCGGGGGCGATTTCGACGAGCGGCGGCACCTTCGCGCATTCGCCGTCGGCGAGCGGGCAACGCGTGCGGAAGCGGCAGCCTTCCGGCCACGCCCCGGCACTCGGCACCATGCCCTCGATCGTCTTGAGCGCCGTCTTGCGTTCGCCCGCAAGCTTGGGGATCGTCGCGAGCAGCAATCGCGTATAGGGATGGCGGGGTGCGGCGAAAATCGCCTCGACCGGCCCGCTTTCGACGATCCGCCCGCCATACATCACGCAAACGTCGTCGGCGAGATCGGCGACCACCCCCATATCGTGCGTGATGAGCACGATCGCCGCGCCGACCTCGCGGCGCAATGTGCGCATCAACTCCAAAATCTGCGCCTGGATCGTCACATCCAGCGCCGTGGTCGGCTCGTCCGCGATCAACAACGATGGCCGGCAGATCAAGGCCGACGCGATCATGATGCGCTGGCACATGCCGCCCGACAGTTCGAACGGATACTGCATCGCGCGGCGCGCGGGATCGGGGATGCCGACACGCGCCATCATCTCGATCGCCTGTTCGCGTGCCGCAGCCGCCGACAAGCCGCGATGCAAAACCAGCGCTTCGGCGACTTGCGCGCCCACGCGCATCAACGGATTGAGCGAAGCGATCGGCTCCTGGAAAATGATCGCCGCTTCATTGCCGCGAATTCTCGCCAAAGCGCCCTCGTCGAGGCCGGTCAATTCGCGTGTACCCAATCGGATCGAGCCGCCCGCGATCCGTGCCGCGCGCGGCAGCAAGCCCAGCACCGACAGCGCCGTCAGGCTTTTGCCGCAGCCGGACTCGCCCACGATCGCGCGAATGCGGCCGCGCTCGACCGACAGCGAAACGCCATCGACGATCCGGTTGCCGGCGATCTCGACGACAAGATCGTCGATCGCCAGAACGGGCGCACCGGCGCTCATGCGCTTACCGCCGCGACGGCGGCCCAAGCGCTGGTCGGATGCGCCATCCCCACGAAACCGCCCTCGGCCGCGCGCATCACCGCCGACGGGATCGAGAAATTCACCGGATAGAGCGTGTCTTCGACGATTTCGACCGGGAACGCGCTGGCGATCCTTGCCGCCACGTCGCCCTCGGCGCGCAAATCGACTTTGATGCGCGGCGTCGACGCGTCGATACGCGGGCGATGGAAGGCCTCCTCCAGCGACATGCCGTAATCGGCGAGGTACGAAACTATCTGGAGCAAGGTCGGGAAGATCGTACGCCCCCCTGCGGCGCCGATCGACAACTCGATACGCCCATCGCGGGCCAGCAGCAGCGGGCACATATTGGCGAGCGGTTTGGCGTCGGGGGCGATCGAATTGGGCTGGCCGGGCCGCGGATCGAACCACATCATGCCGTTGTTCATGATGATGCCCGCGTTGGGCAACGCCACGCGCGCGCCGAAACGCGACAGCAATGTGTTGGTCAACGACACGAAATTGCCGTTGCGATCGACGGCGCTGACATGCGACGTACAGCCCGCCTGTGGCGTGGCCGCGTGGCCCATCGTGGTCAAACGATGCTCGTAGGCTTCGCGGATCGCGCGGGCATAGATCAGCCCCGCCTCCGCGGGCGGCGTCGCCCGCGAAAGCCCCGCGCGTTCGACGCGCGCCGCGGCGTCGAAGAAGCTCGGCCCCCCGCTCAAGCCCGGGATCGCCGCGATGTCGTAGCCGCGATATTTGCCCATCAGCGGCGCCAGCCACGCGACGCGATACGCGGCCAGGTCGGCCGCGCGGATGGGCGATCCGCCCGCTTCCAAATCGGCCGCGACGATCCGCGCCGCTTCGCCTTCGTAAAAATCGCGCGCACCGGCCTGCGCCAGGCGCTTCAACAGCTTCGCCTTGGCGGGCATCGGCTTGAAGCGGCGCGTATCGGCACCCGCTTTCGGCGCCTGGCCGTTGTCGAGCAGCAGCGCCGAAATCGCGGGATCGCGCGACAGGCCCGCGACTTCGATGGCGATGCAAAGGGCGGCGAACCAATCGATCTCCAGCCCGCGCTCGGCATGTTCGATCGCCGGCTGCAACGCATCGTGCCAGGAAATCGTGCCGTATTTCTCCAGCGCCGCCGCGAAGCCCGCGATCGCACCGGGCACGCAAATGGCGCCGTAACCCGCGACGTTGCGGTCGCCGACGACCGACGGCCACGCGAACCAATTTCCGGCCTGCGCATTCGCCAAAGGATAGTCGGCGGGGTCAAGACCGGCGGCCGCGCGCACGTTGAAATCCAGCGCTTCGATCTTGCCGGACTTGCCGTCGGCATGGAGAAGAAACCCGCCGCCGCCCACACCCGACAGCCACGGCTCGACGATGCTGAGCACCAATGCCGTAACGATCGCCGCATCCATCGCGTTGCCGCGGCGCGACAGCACGGCCGCCCCCGCCTCCGCCGCATGGCGGTTTTGGGCGGCGACGAGCCCGTGATTCGAACGGATCGCGGCGCGGCGGACCGTGAAGGTTTGCATCAGCTCTTGTTCCGGAAACGCAACGGCGCGCTGGGTTGCGGCAAGCGCATCGGCACGGCGAAGCGTTGCGCGTTGACGCTGTTCGCGTGATGCGCCGCGACCTCGCCCACCGTGGCGATCCACACGTCTTTCGACGCGGTGACGACATCGAGCAGCTTTTCCAGCATCCGCACGCGCCCCGCGCGGCCCGAGATCCAATCATGGACCGTCAGCATCATGAAACGTCCTTCGCGATGCAGGACGTGCCATTCGTCGAGCCACGCGTCGAGAATGCCGCCCTGCGGCGACGGGGGTGCACGATCCTGGCCGCTGCCGGTGAAGCGGAAATAGACCGCATCGTCGATCGCCCACAGCACGGGCACTTGGGTGACACCGTCGATCGTATAAGGATGGTCGAAACCCATCAGCGAGGAATCGTAAAGCCCGCGACGCTTCACCTCGGCGAGCATGAACGGCGTCATCTCCCAAGCGGGCGAGCGAAATCCCTTCGGCGTCACGCCGGTCTGGCTCTTGAACAGCGCGATCGATTCATCGAGCGCCCTGGCGAATTCCTCGGGCCCCGCCTCGGTCGCGAGTTCGTGGAAATAGCCGTGCAAGCCGATCTCGTGCCCGCGCTCGACGAAGGCGGGCAGCAAATCGGGATGGTTCTTGGCAATCAGGCCCGGTACGAAGAAAGAGCCTTTGATCTTGTAGCGGTCGAGCAGATCGAGGAGCCGCCAAATACCGATGCGCGGGCCGAACAGGCGTTGCTCGATCTGGCTCAACGCGACCGGCGCCGTCTCCGACAGATTCCATTGATACGGCGCTTCGGCATCGACATCGACGGTGAAGCAAAAGGCGCTGCTCTTGCCCGCGGGCCATTCATAGGCGCCGTTGATCGGTTTCATCACAGCGCCTTCTTCTTCGCTTGATGCACGGCGAGCGCGCCGATCGAATTGCCGCCATCGATCGTCAGAGTCGCGCCGGTGACGTAGGACGACGCGTCGCTGGCGAGATAGAGCAAGCCGTTGCCGACATCCTCGCGCGACGACGGGCGGCCCATCGGGATCTGCGAGATCGTCGACTGGATATGCGCCTCGGTCAGCTCGCTGACCTTGCTGCCGGCGGCGAAGCCCGGCTCCAGCGCGTTCACGCGAATGCCGTATTCGGCCAATTCGACGCCGAAGCCCTTGGTCAAACGATCGAGCGCCGTCTTCGACGTGCAATAGGCGACGACCGTGCGGCGCATCTTGCGGGAGGCACCCGACGAGATGTTGATGATCGAGCCCTTCACGCCCTTGCGGACCATCTGCGTCGCGATCTCGCGCGTCAAAATGAAAGGTGCGCGCAGATTGATGCCGAAAATGCGGTCGAACTCGGCCGTCGAGGTGTCGAGCAGGAACGCGCTGGGATAGATACCCGCGTTGTTGACCAGAATATCGGCCGAGCCCCAGCGCTTACCGATTTCGGCCGCCAAAGCGACGATCGAGGCGTCGTCGGTCAAATCGGCGGTCTTGACGAAGCTGTCGCCGCTCAAGCCCAATTCCTTGGCGAAGGCGTCGAGTTCGTTCTGCTTCGCGTCGGTCAAGCAGAGCGTGGCGCCCGCTTCGTGCAGCGTCTGCGCGAGCCAGCGCCCGATCACGCCGCAAGCACCGGTCACCAGCGCGCGCTTGCCCTTGATATCGTCGAATTTGACCATCGCCTTTGGTTCCTTATCGCAAACGGGGATCGAGACGGTCGCGCACCGCGTCGCCGGTGAGATTCACGGCGAGCACGAGCACGAAAAGACAGAAGCCGGGCAGCGTGGCGACCCACCAGGCGGTCGAGACATAGTTGCGCCCGGTGGACAGCATCGCGCCCCAGCTCGCCGTCGGCGGCTGCACGCCGAGGCCCAGGAACGACAAGCCCGCCTCGAACAGGATCATCAATCCGAACTCGAGCGTGGCGACGACGCTGACCGCGCCGACGATATTTGGCAGGATATGGCGCAGCAGAATGCGCCATGCCCCCGCCCCCATCAGGGCCGCGAGCTTCACATAGGGCATGTTGACGACCGAGAGCGTCTGGCCATAGGCGACGCGCGCGTAGCGCGGCCAGCGCGTCAGAGCCAGCACGAGGATGACGTTCAACAGGCTCGGCCCCAGCACGGCGACGGTGATGATCGCCAGCAATACCGCCGGGATCGACAGGAACACGTCGACCACGCGCATCACGATCGTTTCGATCCAGCCCCGCCGATAGGCCGCGATCATGCCCAAAGCGGTGCCCAGCGTGCCCGACAATACGACCGACGCGAAAGCGACGATCAGCGAGACGCGCGCGCCATGGATCGCGCGGCTGAGCAAATCGCGGCCGAGTTCGTCAGACCCCAGCAGATAATGGAAGCTGCGCGACGTGGTTCCCGGCGGCCGCAACCGGCCCAACAGATTCTGCTGGTTGGGATCGTAAGGCGCGATCCATGGCGCGAAAATCGCGACGATCACGGCAAGCGCCAGGATCGCCACCGGCCACCAGCGCAAGACGAGCTTCATCATCGCGCCTTCTCCAGCACGATGCGCGGATCGACGACGCTGTAGAGAATGTCGGACAGCAAATTGAGGAACACCGTGACGAAGGCGCCGAGCAACACGACGCCCTGCACGATCATGAAGTCACGCGCCAGGATCGCCTGCACCGTCACCTGGCCCAACCCCGGCCAAGCGAACACCGTTTCGACGATGACCGCGCCCGCCAGAAGATTGGAGATTTCTAGCGCCGCGACCGTGATCAGCGGGATCGACGCGTTGCGCGCCAGATGCCGCAACAGCAATCGGCCCGCGCCCACACCGCGCGAGCGCGCCGTGCGCGCGTAATCCTTCGACAATTCATCCAGCAGCGCCGCGCGCGTGATCCGCGCGAAAGTCGCCATGCTGAGCAAGCCCAGCGCCACCGAGGGCATGATCAGGTTCGAGAAGCCGCCCGTCGAAGACGGCGGCAGCCAGCCGAGCAGGACCGAGAAAACGAGGATCATCAAGATCCCGCTCCAGAAGGTCGGCATGCTTTGCGCCGACAGCACCAGCCCGGCGGCGAATTTGGCGAAGAGCGTCTCGCGATACAGCGCCAGCAGAATGCCGATCGGAATGCCGATCCCGCAGGCGACGACCAACGCGCCCGCCGCCAGCATCAACGTATACGGCATGCGCGAGGCGATGATCGTCGTCACGGGCACGCGCTGCACGACCGATTGCCCCAGATCGAAGCGCAGCAACTCGGCCAGGAAATCGAGGTACTGGACGAAAAGCGGCCGATCGAAACCCAGCGCGGTGCGCAGCGCATCGATATCGGCCTGCGTCGCCGTCTCCGGCACCAGCAGATAAGTGGGGTCGCCCGTCAGCCGCTGGACGAAGAAGATGAGCGTCACCACCCCGAGGATGGTGACGCCCGCCTGTCCCAGACGCCGGAGCAGAAAGCCCGGCATCCGTATCAGTCCTTCCAGCTCATCCGGTTGATGAACATGCTCTCGTTCGGCGTCGGCGTGAATTCGAGATTCTTCGCGGCACCGTAGATCACGACCGCCTGATAGAGCGGCACGACCGGCACGTCCGTCGCGACGATCTCGTGTACCTGCTTATAGGCGGCCAGACGCTTGTTGGCGTCGAGCGTGGCGCGCGCTTCCTCGAGCAGCGCATCGACCTTCGGATTGCGATAGGCCGACCAGCCGCTCGATTTGTGCAGCAGCGGGAACAGCACGCCGTCCGCGTCCTGGCAAGCGCAGGACCAGCGGCCGAAGCTCAGCAGCGAGGTCGTCTCGGGACCCGCCTGGGCGCGACGCAAGTAAGACGCCATGTCCGACATCGCGATCTTCACGTTGAAGCCCGCGTCGGTCATCATCTGCTGCACCGCTTGGACGATGCGCTGGTCGAAGACCGGCGCCGTGGCGAGATCGATCTCCGCCTTCGCCGCCGGTCCGATTTCGGCCAGCAATGCCTTCGCCTTCGCGAGATCGAACGCCGGCGCTTGGATGCCGTCGACCCAGCCGAAGATCGCGGGCGTCAGCAATTCGGGCACCGGCTTGTCGTGGCCGCCGAGAATGCCTTCGATCATCCCCGCCTTGTCGATCGCGTGCGCGGCCGCCAAGCGCGCCTTGGGATTGTCGAAAGGCGGCTTGGTGGTATTGAGGCGCAGATAGGCGACGCGCTCGGTCAGGCCGATCAGCGCCTTGGCGCGCGGCGCGTTCTTCAATTGCGCGGCTTGGTCCGCATCGATCGTGACGATCAGATCGCTCGACCCCGCCTGAAGATTCGCCAAACGCGTGGCGCCATCCGGCACCGCGCGGAAAACGACGCTGGGGAACGGTCCCTTCGTTCCCCAATAAGCGTCGTTGCGGCTCAGCGTGACCTGCACGCCGCGCTGCCACGCCTCGAACTTATAGGGGCCGGACCCGATCGGCTTCAGATTGAACGCGTCCTTGCCGACCGCTTCGACGACCGCCTTGGGCACGATCGAGAGTTTGACGAGCTGGGCGAGCAACGCGGGATACGGCCCGCCGGTGACGAGCTTCACCTTCGTCGGCGACAACGCCGTCGCATCGACGATCTTGTCGAACTGACCGAGCTGCGGGCTGGCGAAAGCGCGATCGGTGATGCGCTTGACGCTGAACACGACGTCGTCGGCGGTGAGCTTCGAGCCGTCGTGGAACACGATGTCGCCGCGCAGATCGAATTCGATCTCGGTATCCGATATCTGGCGCCACGACGTCGCGACTTGCGGCACGATCGCGCCCTTGTCGTCGCGCGTGACCAGATTGTCGAAGATGTTGCGATAGACGTAATAGCTGTCCGGATTCCACTGGACCTGCGGATCCAGCGAGGACGGCTCGTTGACCAGATCGACGACGAGCCGATCCTTGGCGGCGTGGGCTTGCGGCAAGCCCAAACCGATGAACGCCGCCGCGGCGAACGCCAGGCGGAGGGATCGCATTCTTCCGATCATCGCTTTTGATCCTTCGTAAGAGGTTGGGACGATGTCATAACGGCCGGCGCCGAGAGCCGTTTGCGGCGGCGCGCCGAACGCGCGCCGTCGGACGATAGAAGCTCGGCCTTGGCGAGAAAGCCATGCGCGAGCGCATCTGCGAAACGCGACTGATCCTTGCGCAAAGCGCGCGCGGCGGCGGCGCGGTCGCCGTCGCAAATCGCTTGCGCCAAAACGCGCAAATCGGAAACCGGCACGGCATGGCCGGCGATTTCCAGCCGGCGCAGGATCCTGTCGGCATGATCCCATGCGCAAACCAGCCAGTCGCGCAGGAACCCGCCGGCGCCGACGGCGAGCAACTCGCGGATCCGTCGTGCCGCCGCGCGCGCCATCGCCATGGCCTGCGGATCGTCGTGGTCGATCACCGTATCGAGAATACCCGCCGCCTCGATCAACGCCGCTTTCGTCGCGGCATCCGGCGGCACGTCGAGCAATGCGGGTTCGAGGCGCGCCAAGGCGGCCAGCACGTCGCGCGACAATTCCCCGTTCACCGGGGCGATGCGCCAGCCTTGGCGGGCGTGACGCGACACGAATTTCACGGCGGCCAACTCGGTCAACGCGACGCGCACCGCCGCGCGGCCGAGCGCGAAACGTGCCGCCAATTCGGCTTCCCCGAAGAACGCGCCGGGCGCCAATTCGCAGGTAACGATCGCGCGGCGCAAACGCCGGACGGCGATCATATGGCCCGCCTCGGCCGAGCCGAGCGCCACAGGCGACGAAACGAAGGGCGAGGATTTATCGAGCATCGGACGGAACGTAGCTTATTTGTAAGATTCTACAAGTTGTTCGTAACATCTTACAAAACTCGAGTATCCGACGCCCCCGATCGGACGTGCCCGATCCCCGGGAAACTCCTTATTTTCGAATATTATTTAATATATATTCTTGTTTTAGGATCATCGTCGCCTTGACTGGGACAAGGGTAAGACCGATGAAACAGACCCCGCCGTACAGAAATTGTTCGAGCACTGCCAACGCGAACTCGCGGTCCGGTGCCTTCGCCATGATGGCGACAACGGCCCAAGGCCAACGTGCTGCACTTCAAGACGCGCGACCGGGAATGCGGCATGCGCCGCCCCGCCGTTCACCGGCGCGAACGAATTGAACGCCGCAACTGTTCACGCGCGTGAACAGGCGCGCGACAAGCACACGCTAACCTTCTGAAATTACGGCCATCCGGCTTTGGCACGGCGCTTGGAATGCCATGGGCATGTTGTCGCCCGTTTGGCTCATTCTGATCGGCATCGCCGCCACGCTCGCCGCGACGCGCATCCCGCGAGCGATCGCAGCCCCTTTCGGCGCTGCAAGTGCTTTCGCTCTATTCGTGATCGCGCTCGGCTATGTCGGCACGATCGGCGACGGTGGCGCCATCGTGGCGTCCTTCTGGTCGGTGCCGACGCTCGGTATCGCCGGCGGGTTGCGCGTCGACGGATTGTCGCTCGTCTTTCTGCTGCTGATCGCGGGCATCGGCGCGCTGATCTTCATCTACGCCCACGCCTATCTCGCCGGCGATCCGCGCTTGCGCCGTCTTGTCGTGGTGCTGATCCTGTTCATGACCGCGATGGCGGGGGCGGTCACCGCCGACGATATCGTCCTGTTGTTCGTGTTCTGGGAATTGACGAGCCTCGCCTCGTTCTTCCTCGTCGGTTACGACCACGAAAACCCGGTCGCGCGGCGCGCGGCGTTACAAGCGCTGCTGGTCACCGGGGCGGGCGGCCTTGCGTTGCTCGGCGGCCTGATTCCGATCGCGCTCGCCGCCGAGACGACGAGCCTGTCCGGTATTCTCGCGGCGCGCGAAGCCGTCCTTGCCCATCCCGCCGCGATCCCGGCGATGCTGCTGGTGATCGCCGGCTGCTTCGCCAAATCCGCCCAAGTACCGTTGCATTTCTGGCTGCCCAACGCGATGGCGGCGCCGACGCCCGTCAGCGCCTATCTGCATTCGGCGACGATGGTGAAGCTCGGCGTCTATCTGCTCGCGCGCTTCAACCCGCTCTATCAAGACGTCGCGCTGTGGCAGACGATCCTCGCGGGGTTCGGTATCGCCACGGCCGCGACCGGCATGGCGATGGCCTTCCGCGAGACGGATTTGAAGCGCGTGCTCGCCCAAACGACGGTCGCGGCGCTCGGCACGCTGGTGATGCTGATCGGTATAGCACCCGAGCTTTCGATCGCCGCCGCCGTCACCTTCCTGATCGTCCATGCGTTCTATAAGGCGGCGTTGTTCATGGTCGCGGGCATCGTCGATCACGAAACGGGCTTACGCGACGCGAGCGCGCTGCGCGGCCTCGCCCGCGCCATGCCGCTGACGGCGCTGGCCGCCACGCTCGCCGCGTTCTCGATGAGCGGCCTGCCGCCGTTCGTCGGCTTCGTCGCGAAAGAACTGATCTACGAAGCGAAACTCGATCTCGGCCCCGGCTCGATCGCGCTGCTCGGCCTCGGCTTCTTCGTGAACGCCGCCACGGTCGCCATCGCGGCGATCATGTCCTACCGCTTGTTCTTCGGCGCGCCCACCCCCACGCCCGGCAAGCCGCACGATCCACCGGCCGCGATGCTGATCGGCCCGATCATTCTCGCGGTGCTGGGCTTGATCGCCGGCCTGCTGCCCGCTTTGCTCGGCGGCGCGTTCGTCGAACCGGCCGCCGCCGCGATCCTCGGCCGCCCCGTCGCCGTCCCGCTGAAGCTCTGGCACGGCTTCAATACCGTTTTGCTGCTGAGTGCCGCGACGATCGTCGTCGGCGTCGCGCTCTATCTCGCCTGGGGGCGCCTCGTGCCGCGCTTCAAGGCGTTGCGCGTCGTCGACCGCTTCGCGCCCGCCGCCGCCTATGAGCGCGGTCTCGCGGCGCTGGTCGCACTCGCGGAGACCTGCACGCGGAACATCCAGCACGGCTCGTTGCGCGGCTATCTGCGCACGGTATTCCTGGTGCTGGCGATCGCGACGCTCGCGACGCTGATCCTGCGCGGCGGTGCCGCTTGGCCGGCGGCCAATAATCTCGCCGATCCGCGCCTGCTGCTGTTCGCGGCGATGCTGATCGGCGCGGCCGCCACGGCCATGGCGCGGACCGCCATCGCCGCCGTGCTGGCGCTCGGCCTTGTCGGGTTCTCGATCGCGCTGATCTTCCTGACCTTCGGCGCGCCCGATGTCGCCTTCACGCAGTTCTCGGTCGAAACGCTGATGGTCGCGATCCTGGCGGCGGCGTTGCTGCGCTTGCCCTTGCGCCGGACGGATACGCGCGGCGCGCGCGAGAAGCTCGGCGACGCAAGCGTGGCCTTGCTTGTCGGCCTCGCGGTCGCGCTGGTTCTGGCGAGCGTCCTCGCGACACCGTTCGATCCACGCCTGTCGCTGTGGTTCGGCGAGAACTCGGCCGCCGCCGCGCATGGCCGCAACGTCGTCAACGTCATTCTGGTCGATTTCCGCGCGCTCGACACGCTGGGCGAGATCACCGTGCTGGCGATCGCCGCCTTCGCGGTCGCGGCGTTGCTGCGCAAAGGAGCAACGAAATGAGCGCCTCGCTGATCTTGCGCGTCTCGGCGCCGATGTTGCTGTGGCTGCCGCTGGCCGCGTCGCTTTACGTGTTGCTGCGTGGCCATAACGAGCCGGGCGGCGGCTTCATCGGCGGCTTGCTCGCCGGTGTGGGCCTCATCTTCCACGCGATCGCTTTCGGCGCGGCACCGACACGCAAGCTGCTGCGTTTGGCGCCGACGAGCTATTGCGCCATCGGCGTGCTGCTCGCGGCCGCGAGCGGCATCCCCGCTTTGCTGGGCGCCGGGCCCTATCTCACCCATCTCTGGTGGTTCCCGGATATCGGCATCGTGCTGCCGCTGGGCACCACGATCCTGTTCGACGCGGGCGTCTACATCACCGTCGTCGGCACGGTCGCCACGCTGTTCCTGTCGCTGATGGAAGAGGAAACGCTTTGATGGATCCGATCGTCGCCCTTTCCATCGGCGGGCTGGCCGCCGTCGGCGTCTACATGTTCCTGGCGCATGATCTGCCGCGCGTGCTGATCGGCTTCGTGCTGTTCGGCTCGGCCGTCAATCTCACGATCTTCGCGAGCGGACGGCTCGGCGCGACTTTGCCGCCCTTCGTGGCGGCGGGTGCCGATGCGCTGGCCCTGGGAACGGCGAACCCGCTGCCCCAAGCGTTGATCCTGACCGCGATCGTGATCGGCTTCGGGTTGACCGTCTTCGCCTTGATGCTGGTGGTGCGGGCCAACGCCGAATTCCGCAGCGTCGATACCGCCGATCTGGACGCGGCCGAAACGCCGATCGACGCGGCGAAAAGCCCGCTGCCGTCGCTGGCCCCCGTCGTCAAGAAGGCGGCCTGACGATGCTTTTGATCGTCGCCCCTCTGCTGATCCCGCTTTGCGCCGCCGCGTTGACCGCCTTATTGCGTCGGCGCATCGCGGCGCAGCGCGTCGTCGGCGTCGGCGCCTCGGCGTCGCTGCTGGCCGTGGGCTTGATGCTCGTCGCGCGCACGGCCGACGGATCGATCCTGGTCGCGCAAATGGGCGACTGGCCGGCTCCGTTCGGCATCGCGCTGGTCGTCGATGCGCTCTCCGCGATCATGCTGGCGATCGCCGGATTGATGGCGCTGTCGGTATCGATTTACGCGATGGGGCCGGACGCGGCGGCGCGCGACCGCGCGGGTTTTCAGCCGCTGTTCCACAGTTTGATGCTGGGTGTGTGCGGCGCCTTCGTCGCGGGCGACGTGTTCAATCTCTATGTCTGGTTCGAGGTGATGCTGATCGCCTCGTTCGGCCTGCTGGTGCTCGACCGCACGCGCGCCCAGATCGACGGCGGCTTGCGCTACGTGTTCTTGAACCTGGTCGGGACGACCGTGTTCCTGATGGCGGTCGGGCTGCTATACGGTCAGCTCGGCACGCTGAACTTCGCCGATCTGGCGCGCGTCGCACCGCAGGCCGAAAACCAAGGCCTGCTCGCGGCGATCGGAATCATGTTCCTCGTGTCGTTCGGCGCGAAGGCGGCGTTGTTCCCGCTGTTCAACTGGCTGCCGGCCGCCTATCACACCGCGTCGATGCCGGTCGCGGCGATCTTCGCGGGATTGCTGACCAAGGTCGGCGTCTACGCGATCTTGCGCCTGTTCGCGCTGGTCTATGCGCACGACATCGCGTTCTTCGGACCGATCTTCGCTTGGATCGCCGCGGCGACGATGGTGTTCGGCGTATTCGGCGCCGCCGCGCATTACGACATCCGCCGCATCCTGTCGTTCCACATCGTCAGCCAGATCGGCTACATGATCATCGGCGTGGCGCTGTTGACGCAGGCCGCGATCGCCGCCGCGATCCTCTATATCGTCCATCACATCGTCGTGAAGGCCAGTCTGTTCCTGGTCGCGGGCGCGATAAGGCGCGAAAACGGCAGCTTCGCGCTGGGACGGTGCGGCGGCTTGTGGCGCACGGCCCCGCTGCTGGCGATCGGCTTTTTGATTCCCGCCTTGTCGCTCGCCGGCATTCCGCCGCTCTCGGGCTTCTGGGGGAAATACGCTGTCGTACGCGCGGGCATCGAAGCCGAAGCCTATTGGCTCGCCGGAAGCGCGTTGTTCGTGGGCCTGCTCACGCTCTATTCGATGATCAAAATCTGGAACGAAGCGTTCTGGAAGGCCGCGCCCGAGGCGGCGGCACCGATCGTCTGGACGCGCGGCGAGCGCATCGCGACCTATCTGCCGATCGCGCTGCTTTGCGCGACGACGATGACGATCGGCCTGTGGACGGAGCCCTTCGCCGCCCTCGCCGAGAGCGCCGCCGCTTCGCTGCTCGATCGCGACGCCTATATCGCCGCCGTGCTCGGCAATGCCGGCCAGATCGCGGGGATCGCGCCATGACGAAAATCATCGCCTGGGCGCAGGTCGCAATCGTCTTCGCCGTCGAACTCGTCAAATCGACTTGGGCGACGATCCTCGCCGTGATCGGCCCGCCGGACCGTTTGCGGCCCGCGATCCTCGCGGTGCCACTCGACGTCAAATCGCCCGGCGGCATCGTGTTGTTCGCCGACATGGTGACGCTGACACCCGGCACGACCAGCCTCGACGTGTCGCCCGACGGCAAGACGCTCTACGTCCACGCCATCGACGCACCCGACGGCGACGCGGCGATCGAAAGCATGAAATCCGCGCTCGAAGCGCAAGCGCGCAAGGTGCTGCCATGAGCTTCCTCCAGATCTGCATCGCCCTCGCCTTCTTCATCGTCGGGCTTTCGACCGGTGCGGTCGCATGGCGCCTGATCCGCGGGCCTTCGACCGCCGATCGCGCGATCGCGACCGATATGCTGGGTCTGCTCGCGATCTGCTTCGCCGCCTTGGTCGCGGCGGCGACCGGCGCCCGCGCCTATCTCGACGTCGCTTTCGGCATCGCGCTGATCGGCTTCCTCGCCGCCGTCTCGTTCGGCGGCTTGCTGGAACGCGCCAGCGCCCCGCCGCCGGCCCGGGAGCCCGGCGAATGAACGCGCTTCTGGAAATTTGGGCGGGGCTCGCGATCCTCGTGGGCGCGATCGTCGTCGGCATCGCGGCGCTCGGCTTGATCCGGTTGCGCGACCCGTTCATGCGCATGCATGCCGCCACGAAAGCGGGCGTCGTGGGCTCGGGCTTCGTCGTCTACGGTGCCGCCTGGGCGCTCGGCGGCGGCGGCGTGGCGCTCGACGCGCTGATCATCGGCACGTTGTGCGTCGTCTTCCTGCTCGTGACGTCGCCCATCGCGTCGCATGCGCTGGGGCGCGCCGCCTATATCTCGGGGGCGCCAATCGCATCGGCGACGGTCGCCGACGCGCTGCACGGCAACCTGCCCCGCAATCTTTTCGACATCGCCCCGCAACGCACGGCGCGCGGACGCCGCGCGTCCCTTCCAATTCCAGCCGGAGCCACGATCATGAGCGCCCAGGAAATTCGCGCACCGCAGGATTATCCCGTGCCGCAATCCGGACGGTTGCGCGTGCTGACATTGTGGCTGGCGGGCGGCGCGCATCAAGACGCGGCGAGCGAATTCGCCCTCGGCCTCGCGCGCGCGCAAGGCGCCAAACTCACCGCCCTTTCCGCCGTCGATCCCGGCTTCGCCGAGCGGCCGCAAGCCGTGCCGGTCGGCGGGCTCGCCTGGTCGCAATGGCTGGGCGACCGTTTGCGCCTGCAACAGCGCGAGCGTGCCGCAAAAGCGTTGGCCGATTTCGATGCGCGCGCCGCGACGGCGCCGGTCGATGCCGCCGCGCGCCACGCGGAAGGCGCCCTGAATACGCTGCTGCCGCTCGCTTCGGGCAACGATCTGCTGATCGTCCCGGCGGGCATCGACCGCTTCGGGCGCAAGGCGGACGGAAACGACGAGCTGGCCGGCACGCTGTCGGACAACGGCGCGGGTCCCGTGCTGCGCGTGCAACGCCATACGCCGGTGCGCCGTGTTGCCCTGCTGCTCGCCGGAACGCCGGCTTGCGCGCGCTTGGCCGCGAAGCTCGCCGCCACGGGACTATGGCAAGACGCGAAGATCGCCGTCTTCGCCGCGCGCGACGACGCGCAAAGCCTCGCTGGCGTGGAATCGCAAACGGCGCTGCTGCGCGCGCATGGCTACGACGCCGTCGAAGCCGATCCGATCGCGGCCGATGCGACACGCGAAGAGATCGACCGGCGCGTCGCCGGCTTCGATGCGGCCGTCATGGGGGCGCTCGCCATCCGCCGGTCGGTCCTGGATGCGCTGCGCGAAGACGCGAATTCCCATCTGGCGGCGCGCGCGGGCTTCGTCTTGTTGCCTTGAACCCGGCCCCCAACGACGCCATTCTGGCGGAATGATTCTGGCCGCCCTGCCATTGTCGCTGCGCTTGCCGTTGCTCGCCGCGATTATCGTGTTCGCGGCCGCGACCGGCACGACGCATCTCGCGCTCTATTTCAAGGACCGCGCGGCGGACCGCCAGACGGAGCGCTTGGCGCAAGTCTATCTCGACGGCTTGGCCGCCGCGATCGCCGACGACGCGGCCGCCGGAAACTGGGCCGCCGTGGAACGGCGCTTCGCCGCCGCTTTCGGCGTTCAAGAAGGCGTCGCCGAAGCCGCACTTCTGGCGCTCGACCGGAACGGCGCCAGCCTCGCCTCCGTCGACCATGGCGCCATACGGCCGCCGGCGGGCCTCGCGGCCGCGCGCATCGCCTACGACGAAACGGCGCGCCTGCTATGGGCCGCGCGCGCATTGCCGCCCGACGGCGCCAATTCGCTGGTCGTGGCGCTTAATATCGGACCGGTGCGCGACGCGCAGCGCAACCTGCTGCTCGCGGTCATCGCGCTCGATTTCGCGATCGCCTTGATTTGCGGGATCGGCGCATATCTGTTGCTCCGGCGGATCAATCGGACGGCCGACGGCGTTCTTGCCTTGCTGCAATCGGCTGGCACGGGCGCCGTACGCCGCGTGCCCGCGGCGCTCGTCGCGGATGCCGACGCGCGCACCGCGCCTTTGCTCGCCGCCTATAACCGCATGGCCGACGCGCTGGCCGAACGCGAGAAACTGCGCGCCGATATCGCCGAGCGCGGACAGGCGGCGGCGCTGGGTCGCCTCGCCGCGACGATGGCGCACGAGGTGCGCAATCCCCTGGGCGGGCTCGCCACGGCGGTCGCCACGCTGCGGAAATTCGGCGACGATCCGAAAGTGCGCGCGGACTCGCTCGAATTCGTGGCGCGCGGCATCGACACGATCGACGCGATCGTGTCGCGGATCATGAATTTCCATCGCCCCGAGGACGAGCGCCGCCTGACCCGCGCCGATTTCGACGATCTGCGCCTGCTGCTCACGCCCGCCTTGCGCAATCGCGACTTGCGGCTCGATTGGCGCGTGGATATCCCCGACGCGCTGGCGCTGGGCGCTTCGGGTGTGCGCCAAGTCCTGCTCAATCTTTTGCTCAATGCCTGCGCCGCGTCGCCCCAGGGCGGCACCGTCGCGTTCACGGCCCGGACGCGCGACGGCAATCTCCATTGCACGATCGCCGATCAAGGTCCCGGCATGGACGATTCGCGCATCGAACAATTGCTGGGCCGCAATACGTCGTCGCCCGGCGCGCCGCGCTTGGGCCTCGATGCCGTCGTGTCGCTGCTCGGCGATCTGGAAGGCGTCGCGCGCGTCGAACGTGGTACGACGGGGGGAACGACCGTCGCCATCGCCATTCCGTTGCGGGAAACCTAAGTGGCTGCCTTGCGCATTCTGCTCGTCGAAGACGATCCGATACTCGGGCCCGCCTTGCTTCAACGCTTGGCGCTCGAAGGATTCGATGCGCATCTCGCCGCCACGGGGGCAAGTGCGGTCGCCGCCGCAAGCGCGCGTGCGCCCGACATCGTGCTCAGCGACATCCGCTTGCCCGATTTCGACGGCGAGGCTTTGTGGCGCCGGCTCGTCGAAGCGATCGGCCCCGTCCCGACTTGGTTCATGACCGCGCATGGCGACATCGCGCAGGCCGTGCGCCTCGTCAAAGGCGGTGCGCGCGACTATCTGACCAAGCCCGTCGACATCGATGCGCTGATCGCCGCACTTGGCGCCGCGCCCGCGCAGCATCGGAGCGAAAGTTTGGGCACGGCACCGGCGATGCGCGTTCTTGAAGCGCAATTGCAAAAAGCGGCGCGCGCCGATCTGCCGGTGTTGCTGAGCGGCGAAACCGGATCGGGCAAGGAAGTCGCCGCGCGTTTTCTGCACGATGCGAGTACACGCGCCGCCGCCCCGTTCGTGGCCGTCAATTGCGCGGCGATCCCGCGCGATCTCGCCGAAAGCCTGTTGTTCGGGCACGAGAAAGGCGCATTTACCGGGGCGACCGCACGCCGCCAGGGCGTCGCCGAGGAAGCGGCCGGCGGCACGCTGTTCCTGGACGAAGTCGCGGAATTGCCGCTCGATCTTCAGGCGAAGCTCTTGCGCCTCGTCGAAGCGCGCGAATTCCGGCCGCTCGGGGCCAAAGCGGATCTGGCGTTTCGGGCACGGATCGTTGCCGCGACGCATGCCGATCTCGCCGCGCGGGTGCGCGCGGGCGGGTTCCGCGAGGATCTCTATTTCCGCCTGAACGTGATCGCCCTCGCCGTGCCGCCCTTGCGCGCGCGGAGCGAGGATATCGCGACGCTGGCGCGCGGCTTCCTGCCGGCGGCACTACGCAAGGAATTCGCGCCCGAAGCGATCGAAGCGCTGCTGGCGCACGACTGGCCCGGCAATGTGCGCGAGCTTCGCAATCGCGTGGAGCGCGCGGCGGCGTTGGGCGAAGGCGATACGATCGGTGTGGACGATCTGTTTCCGGAGACGACGCTGGATTTCGCGGCGCCGCGCGGGGATGCGGCGGGTTCGCTCGACGACGCCGCGAAAGCCGCCATCAAGGACCGCGTTCGCGACGCGCTGGCGAAAACCGGCGGCAACCGCAGCGAAGCGGCGCGCCTGCTCGGCGTATCGCGCACGACGATCTGGAAATACATGCGGCCGAGCCTTTAGCCCGGCGAATGCGCGCGCGTATCTTCGCCGCCAAGCGCGTGATGACACGCGACCGAACCGCCCGGCGAAACCGCGAGCGATTGCGGTTCGGTTTGCGCGCAGAGCGCACTCGCGCGCGGGCAGCGGCGATGGAAGCGGCAACCGGGCGGCGGATCGGCCGGGTCGGGTATCTCGCCTTGCAGCACGATGCGCGGCCGGATCGGTGCCGTCGAACCCGGCGGACGCGGAATGGCGGAGAGCAGCGCTAGCGTATAGGGGTGACGCGGGGCGGCGAAAATCCGCTCCGTTGGCCCGATCTCGACGATCTTGCCCAAATACATCACCGCCACGCGGTCGCAGACATGGCGCACGACGGACAAATCGTGACTGACGAACAGCATCGACAGGCCGAGCCGCGCGCGCAGATCGACGATCAGATTGATGATCTGCGACTGGATCGAAACGTCGAGTGCGGAAACCGGCTCGTCCGCCACGATCAGCTTGGGCGACAGCGCCAAGGCGCGCGCGATGGCGATGCGCTGACGCTGCCCGCCGGAAAACTCGTGCGGAAACCGCGTCGCGGCTTCGGCGCCCAACCCAACGAGATCGAGCAACTCGCCGACGCGCGCGCGCGCGCCGCCGACGCCATGGACGGCCAGCGGCTCGCCGACGATCGTGCCGACCTTGTGGCGCGGATTGAGCGAGCCGAACGGATCCTGGAAGATCATCTGCATGCCGCGCCGGAACGGCTTCAACGCGCGCGGGCCGAGCTTGGCGATATCGGCACCTTCGAAACGGATCGCGCCCGCATCGGGTGCGAGCAAGCGCATCGCCGTGCGGCCGAGCGTCGTCTTGCCGCAACCGGACTCGCCTACGATGCCGAGCACCTCGCCCGTCGCGAGCGTGAACGACACGCCGTCGACCGCGCGCACGCGCCGCCCGCGCCGGTCGACATAGGTCTTCACCAAACCATCGACTTCCAGAAGCGCGCTCATGCGGCGGGATTCCAGCATGCGGCTGCGTGTTCGCCTTCACGTGCGAAGGCAGGCCGATTGTCGGCACAGCGTGTCAGCGGTGCCGCACAACGTTCGGCGAAGGCGCAGCCCGGCGCGCGCCGCCCTGGGGCGGGCACGTTGCCCGGGATTGCGGGCAAGCGCTTTCCCGGCGGATTGGCAGCGGGGATCGTTTCGAGCAGCGCCTTGGTGTAGCGATGGCGCGGCCGCCCGAACACCTCTTCCGTCGGGCCGTGCTCGACGATCCGCCCGGCATACATCACGGCGACGCGCGCGCACGTCTCCCCCACCACGCCGAGATCGTGGGTGATGAGCAAGCAAGCGAGCCCAAGCTCTTTACGCAAGCGTTCGATCAACGCCAGGATCTGCGCCTGGACGGTCACGTCGAGGGCCGTCGTCGGCTCGTCGGCGATCAGCAATTTGGGCTCGCACGCCAGCGCCATCGCGATCATCGCGCGCTGGCGCTGCCCGCCCGACAATTGATGCGGGTAACGTTCGAGCTGCGCGCGCGCGGCGGGAATCCCGACCAGATCGAGAAGTTCGGCGGCGCGCGACGCGGCGGCACGCGCGTTCATCGAACGATGGATCGTCAGCGTTTCGCCGATCTGGTCGCCGATGGTGAACACGGGGTTGAGCGAGGTCATCGGCTCTTGGAAGATCATCGCGATCTCCCCGCCGCGCACGCCGCGTATTTCATCCTCGGCAAGTTTCAGCAGATCGCGCCCGCCGAACTCGATCTTTCCGCCGGTGATCGCCAGCGGCGGAGACGCGATCAAACGCAGGATCGACAAGGCGGTGACGCTTTTGCCGCAGCCGGACTCGCCGACCAAGCCGAAAGCTTCACCCGGCATAATGTCGAACGACACGTCTTCGACGAGCTTCACGCCGCCAAGCGCGATCGTCAAACTTTCGACCCGCAGAACCGGATCGGTCATGCGGCCTTGGCGAGCGATCCGCCGGTCATCGGATGCGGGACACCCGTCGTCGTGGGCAAGCTCAGCGACAAACCGCGCAGCGAACGCACGGCCAGGAAGCCGAACAACTCGGCTTCGAGATAATCGCCGTTCCAGCCGACCGCTTCGACTGGTTCCACGGGCACGCCCAAGCGACGTTGGAGCCCATCCATGAAGAAGCGATTGAGGCGCCCGCCGCCGGTCACCAGCCAGCGCGATGGCGTGGCGGGCACATGATCGATCGCGGCGGCGGTCGCTTCGACCGTGAACGCCGCAAGCGTCGCGGCGCCATCCGCGTCGCCCAGCAGATCGACGATCTTCGCGCGCGCGTGGAAATCGTTGCGGTCGAGCGATTTGGGCGGCTTCGCCGCGAAGAACGGGTTGGACATCAACTCCGCCAGCACGCGCGTTTCGACCTTGCCGGACGCGGCGAGCTTGCCGCCTTCGTCGAACGGCATGTTCCGCCGGCGGCGGACGAAATCGTCGAGCAACGCAGACGCAGGGCCGGTATCGAACGCGATCGTCGTGTCGCGATCGATATAAGTGACGTTGCCGACGCCGCCGAGATTGAGGACCATCAGCGGCTTGGCGAGCTTTTCGGCCAACGCGCGGTGATAGAGCGGCGCAAAGGGTGCCCCTTCGCCACCCGCCGCCACGTCCGCATGGCGGAACCGGGTGATGACGTCACGGCCCAACGCTTTCGCCGCGCGGGCACCGTCGGCGAGCTGGCGAGTGAAGCGCTTCTCCGGCCGATGCCAAACCGTTTGCCCATGCATGCCGACGATATCGACGGTCGCGAGATCGACATTGTTTTCGGCCGCGAAACGCTTGATCGCCGCGACATGCGCGTCGGTCGTGCGCGCCTCAAGCTCGGTCAGCGGATCGGTTTCCGCGCGCGCGGGATCCGCGAGGAACTCCAGCAATTCGGCGCGCAATTCCGCCGGATAAGGATAGGAGCCGCCCTTGCCGCTGCGTTCCACACGCTCGCCGTCGCTGCGCAGAAGCGCCACGTCGATCCCGTCCATCGACGTGCCGCTGATCGCCCCGATCGCGGTCAGGAACTCGCTTGCCGGCATCCGATCCCCCTGCAAAGTGGATTGCAATTGGTATTGTAGAGGACTATACATCCGGGTACTCACCTTATGCAATCGGCACGCGGAAACCCGCGGCCACGACGGGGGGCCTCCATGCGCAAGAACTGGATTAGCGCGCTCGCTTTGGCGGGTGCGATGGCGTTCGCGAACGGCGCGTCCGCGCAAACGATCGAATTGGCGGTCGACGGCTCGCCCGCCGGCCTCGATCCGCATATCGTCACCGCGTTCAACTCGGTGCAGGTCGTCAGCGGCACGATCTACGAATCGCTGACCATGATCGACAAGGATCTGCGCACGGTGCCGGGTCTCGCCGAATCCTGGCAGATCTCGGCCGATAATCTGACCTATACGTTCCGCCTGCGCGGCGGCGTAACGTTCCACGACGGCAAGCCCGCCGAAGCCGCCGACGTGGTCGCGAGTCTGAAGCGCGTGATGTCGTCGGCGATCGCCTCACCGCTCGCCTCGCGCCTCGCCTCGGTCGCCGACGCGACCGCACCCGATGCGCGCACGGTCGTCGTGACGCTGAAGGAACCGACCGCGCCGCTGCTGACGGCGCTGGCCTCCATCGCCGTGGTGCCGCGCGGCTTCGAAGCCGACAAGGACGGCTTGCAGCGTGCACCAATGGGCACGGGTCCGTTCAAGTTCAAGGAATGGCAGCCCAACGGCTTCATCGCGCTGGAGAAGAACGCGGGCTATTGGGACAAGGCCAAGCCGCGCGTCGATGGCGTGAAGTTCAACATCGTGCCGGAATCGGCGACGCGCCAAGTCGGCTTGACCAGCGGCCAGTACCAGATCCTGCCGAATATCGACGCGGCGACGGCGTTGCAATTGCGCGGCCGCCCGAATGTGCGCTTGGTCGACACGCTCGAACTCGCCTATACGCTGATCGGCATGAACGTGTCGAAGCCGCCCTTCGACAATCCCAAGGTGCGCGAAGCGCTCAACTACGCGCTCAACCGGCAGGAGATCGTGCAGGCGGCGCTGTTCGGTGCGGGCGTGCCCGGCGGCTCGCTGTCGCCCGCCCTCAAAGATTGGGCGGTCGATGTCGCAAGCTTCCCGTGCTTCCGCCACGATCCGGCGAAGGCCCAGGCGTTGCTGCGCGAAGCGGGCATCACGGCGCCGATCGCGATCACGCTGCTGGTGCTGCCGCGTCAGGATATCCGCGATATCGCCCAGGTCGTGCAGCAACAGCTGAACCGCGCGGGCTTCCGCGTCGAGCTGCGCATTCCGGAAATCGGCCAGTTCGTCCAGGATTGGCGCAACTCGAATTTCGACGCCTTCGCGTCGACCAACGCGGGTTCGACCGATCCGGACGATTACTACTACCGGACCTTCCGCACGGGCGGCTCGACCAACGTGTTCAAGTATTCCAACCCGGAACTGGACGCGCTGCTCGACGCGGGCCGCCGCGAAACGGCGATGCCGGCGCGTAAAGCCGCCTATGACCGCGCGCAGGCGATCCTCGCTTGCCAAGGTCCGGCCGCGACGCTGACTTACGGTCAGCTCTACACCGCGACGCGCAACAACGTGCAAGGCTTCGACATCATCGCGAACCGCTCGCTGATGAGCCTGTCGAACGTCGTGCTCGGCCGATAACAGCAACGGGGGCGGGGCGCCGCATATCGCGGCCCCGCCCCTTTTCTTTTCCCCCGCATGTCGCGGAACTTCCTCGTCACCCGCATCGTCGATCTCGCGATCGTATTGATCGGCGTGTCGATGCTCACGTTTCTGATGATCCGCTTGGTCCCCGGCGACGCCGTGGCGATCATGCTCGGCGCCAATGCCGAGGTGACGGTCGAGCGGATGAACGAGCTCCGCGCACGGCTCGGTCTCGACCAACCGATCCCCGTGCAATACGCGCAATGGCTTGGCAACGCACTGCGCGGTGAGTTCGGCAATTCGCTCTGGACCGGCAAACCGGTCGTGCAGGAAATCGCCGTCCATCTGCCGCCGACCCTGCAACTCGCGGGGCTCAGCCTGTTGCTCGGTGCGGGCCTCGCCGTGCCGCTGGGTGTGGCGATGGCGCGTTTGCGCGGCGGCTGGCGCGAAACGGCCCTTCAAATCGCTTCGGTCGTCGGCTTGACCGTGCCGTCCTTCTGGCTCGGCATCATGATGATCCTGGCGCTGACGAGCTTCGCGCCCGAACTTCAATTGCTCGGCTATGTGCCCTTCACCGAAGATCCGGCCGGCAATATCGCGCGCTTGCTGTTGCCCGCCATCGCCCTGGCCTTGCCCATCCTCGCCAATCTCGCGCGCCTCGTGCGCTCGGCGATGCTCGACGCCCTGGCGCAAGACTACGTGCGCACGGCGCGCGCCAAAGGCGTGTCGGAGCGTTCGGTGCTGTTCAAACACGCGCTGCGCAATGCGCTGATCCCGTTCGTCACCAGTGTCGGCATCATGACCGGCTATCTGCTGGGCGGGGCGATCGTCGTCGAGCAGGTCTTCGCGATCCCCGGCCTCGGGCGCTTGATCCTCGGCGCGATCTCGGAACGCAATTATCCGCTGCTGCAAACGGCGATCCTGCTCGTGACGTCGGGTTTCGTGCTGGTCAATTTCGCCGTCGATCTGCTCTATGCGATCATCGATCCGCGCGTGCGGCTGGAAGCGGACCAATGACCGCGCAACGCAACAAGCTCGTGACGTTCGCGGGCGGGCTGACCGCGCTGTTGATCGCCGCAGCACTGCTGGCGCCGTTGATCGCGCCCTACGATCCGCTGGCGCAGAACGTCATCCAGCGCCTTAAAGGGCCGAACGCATTGCATTGGCTCGGCACCGATCAATTCGGCCGCGATACGCTGTCGCGCATCCTCTACGGCATGCGCGCCTCGCTGGCGATTTCCGGCGGCGCCGTGGGGGCCGCGTTGATCGTCGGCGGCGCCATCGGTCTTGCCGCCGCCTTCTATCGCGGCTGGGTCGAGCGCGTGCTGATGCGCGCGATGGACGTTCTGTTCGCCTTTCCGGTCATCCTGCTCGCCATCGCGATCATCGCGATCCTGGGCCCCGGGGCCATCACCACCGCAATCGCCATCGCGGTCGTCTACACGCCGATTTTCGCGCGATTGCTGCGCGGGCCCGCCTTGTCGATCGTCGAAAGCGACTACGTGCTGGCCGCGCGCTCGATCGGCGCTTCGGATATCCGTATCGCCTTGCTGCATGTCTTGCCCAATCTCGCCAGCGTCGTGCTGGTGCAGACGAGCCTGTTGCTGTCGGCCGCGATCCTGGTCGAGGCCTCGCTCTCCTTCCTCGGCCTTGGCACGCAGCCGCCCACGCCCTCGCTCGGCACGATGCTGTCCGAAGGACGGAATTTCCTGATGCTGTCGCCGTGGAACTCGGTCTTCGCCGGGCTCGGCATTCTGATTCTGTCCTTCGCGCTGAATTTGCTGGGCGACGCGTTGCGCGACGCGCTCGACCCGCGCTTGCGGCGTGCGGCATGAGATTGCGCCAAGCGACGCCGGCGGATTTCGACGCCCTCGCCGGGATCGTCGCCAAGGGCTATCGCGACGCGTTCGGCGCGATCCTGTCGCAAGCCGCCCTCGCCGAGCGAACGCAAGCGCATTTCGCGCGGCGTTTCGCGGCCGAGACCGTGCCGCCGGTTCTGGCGGAAGACGAGACAGGCCGGCCGATCGGCTTCCATCTGACCCATGGCGGCACGCTGCATATGCTGTTCGTCGATTCGTCCGTCCAGACGCGCGGTGCCGGGACCGTCTTGCTCACCGACGCCGAACGGCGCGGCGCCGTGCGTCTCGAATGTTTTCGCGACAACGTGCCCGCCCGAGCCTTCTATGAGAAACGCGGCTGGGTCCATGCGCGCGACTACACGCGCGAATTCGTCGGCGATGTTTACGCCTTCGTCGAATACGTCAAACCGGCGATTTAAGCCCCGGCGCGCTTCAACTCGCGCGCTTCGGCGACGAAGTCGTAGCGGTCGCCGCGATAGGCCGAGCGCGTGAACTCGACCGGCGTGCCGTCGGCCAGAAATGCGCGGCGTTCGATGCGCAGCACGGCCGCCCCCGGCGGCACGCCCAGCAACGACGCCTCCTCCGGCGAGGCGAGCGAGGCTTGCAAACGCTGCAATCCGCGCACCGGCCGGAAGCCGCGCTTCTCGAGCGCGCTGTAGAGCGAGCCTTCGGCGGGCACGAAGCCTTCGAGGAATTGCACCGGCACGCAAGCGCGCTCGACCGCCAGCGGTTCGCCGTCGGCCGTGCGCACGCGCGACAGGCGCACGATCTTGGCGCCCATGCCCAACGCCAAGGCCAACGCCTCCTCCGGTGTGGGCAAGCCGGTCGCATGCTTCAACACGGTGAAGCCCGGCGCCTTGCCCCGGCTCGCCATATCGGCCGAAAAACCGGCGAGCAACGCCGCCGATTGTTCGATGCGCGGCGCGATATAGGTGCCCGAGCCGTGCCGGCGCGACAGCAAGCCTTCGCGGAAAAGCGCGTCGATCGCCTTGCGCACCGTGACGCGCGAAATGCCGGTCGTTTGGCTCAATTCGCGTTCCGACGGCAATGCATCGCCGACCTTGATGTCGCCATCGGCGATCCGCGTGCGGATCGCGTCGGCGAGTTGAAGATAGAGCGGCGTGGGGCTCGTCTCGTCGAGCGTCAGTTTCGAAAAGGGCCGCTTCATGCGGGCGTGCCGATCGCGGCCAGCGCCAGGCGCAGATTGCCGCCGTTCTTGCGAAGCAGTGCACGCGCTTGCAGCACCGACGCGCCCGCGCGCAGCAAGATCGCCGTCTTCACGTCGCCGCCGGCCGTATCGAGCGCTTTGCGCGCCGCGGCGATCGAGCAATCGCAAAGCTGGGCCACCATCGCCGCTGCGCGTTTGCGCAGCTTGTCGTTGGTCGGGCGCATATTCACCATCAGGCCGCGATGGATGCGGCCCAAGCGCACCATCACGGCGCTCGACAGAAGATTGAGCACGACCTTCTGCGCCGTGCCCGCCTTCATACGCGTCGAGCCTGCGATCACTTCGCTGCCCGTCTCGGCCAAAATCGGGAAAGCTGCCGCCTTCAACAACGGCGCGTTGCGGTTGGAGGCGATGGCGATCGTCACGGCCCCGCGCTTGCGCGCTTCGCGCAACGCCGCCAGCGTGAAGGGCGTCGTGCCGCTCGCGGCCACGCCGATCACCACATCGCCGCGCCCCACGCGCGCCGCGCGCATCGCCGCCGCACCGGCCTTGTCGTCGTCTTCCGCCCCTTCGGCGCTGCGCGTCAACGCGCGCGGACCGCCCGCCATCGCGAACACGACGCGGTTTTCCGGCCAATCGAAAGTCGGCGGCAATTCCGCCCCATCCTGAACCGCGATCCGGCCCGACGTGCCGGCCCCGGCATAGACAAGCCGGCCCGTCGTTCCCAATGCCGACGCGGCGGCCTCGACCGCTAGCGCCAAGGCGGGCAACGATGCGCGCACGGCGGCCACGGCACTCGCCTGCCCTTCCCACATCGCTTCCAAAATGTCGGCGACCGGCCAAGCGTCGAGATCGACGAAGCGCGGATTGGAATTTTCGGTTGTCATGGCATTGCCCGGAACTTAATAATACCACTATATAACCTTTCAAGTATTTCGACAATACCAGTCAGCCGGGAGCGGACCGCCCATGAACATCGACGCCCGCTTCTTCGCGCTGGCCGTTTTCGGCATCGCCTTGCTGACCGGCATGGATGCGCTCGCCAAAGCATTGGCCGGCGGTTACGGCACATTCCAGATCGTGTTCTTCCGCTACGCCGTTTCGCTGTTGCTGTTCGCGGCGGCGATCCCGCTGCTGCGCCCCGAATGGCCGCGCCGCGAACGGCTGCGCGCGCACGCCGCGCGTGCGGCTCTGACGATCGTCACGAGCACCACGTTCTTCTACGCGCTGGGCAAGCTGCCCTTCACCGAAGTCTTCGCCATCGCCTATACCGGGCCGATCTTCGTCGCGTTGTTCGGCGCGCTGCTGCTGGGCGAGAAAGTCCGCTGGCCGACGATGGCGGCGATCGCTTGCGGCTTCGCGGGCGTGCTGGTGATCGCGGCGGACGGTCCGGCGGGCGGCGGCGACACGCAGCAATATCTCGCTTTGGCTTGCGCCATCGCCTCGCCCGTCAGCTACGCGCTCGGCGTCGTTTTGCTGCGCTCACAAACCTTGCACGAAAGCGTGCCGACGATCTTGATCGTCCAAGCGGCGATGATTACCGTCGGCTTGGCGATCGTCGCGGGGCCGAGTTTCCATATCCCCGACAGCGCCGATCTTTGGGCGATCGCCGGGATCGGCGCGCTGGGGGCGGCCGGCATCTACGCTTTCTCCGCCGCCATCGCCAAGCTGCAAGCCGCGCAAGTCGCGGCGGCGGATTATTCGGGCCTGATTTGGGCCGCGATGCTCGGCTATGTCGCGTTCGGCGAAACGCCGCGCCCGGCGATGTGGATCGGCGCGCTGCTGATCCTCGTGGGCTCCGCGACGATGCTGCTGGTCAAAGCCAAAGCGGCGAAGAAAGCCTAATTCGCGCGCGCGAGGCGAATGGCGCCGGACACCGCGTCCTTCAACGGCGGCGTCAAACGGCGGCGGACGTCCGGCGACAGCCAAGCCTCGAGCGCGCTCGCCAAGCCGCCGAGCAACGCGACGCGCGGCGCGCCTTGCGTGAGAAGTGCGCGCACCAAACCGTCGATCTGCTCGGCCGCGCCTTGCACGATGCGGCGCGCGGCCGGATCGCCCGCATCGGCGTGGCGCATCACCAGCGGTGCGAAGGTCGCGTATTCGGTGGCGCTCGCCTTGTCCATCCATTCGACGGCGGCGATCGGATCGTCGCCGAAGCGCGCCATCACCGCGCGCAGCAAGGCGCTGGGCTCGTGCCGCCCGTCATGCGCACGCAACGCCACGCGCACGGCTTGCAGGCCGAGATCGGCCCCGCTGCCTTCGTCCGAAATCGGAAAACCGTAGCCGCCGACGCGCAGATCGCGTCCGGCGACGCGCCCGATCCCGACCGAGCCCGTGCCGACGATGACGATCGCGCCGTCGGCCCCGTCATGCGCGCCCAAACACGCGGCCATCGCATCGGTATCGTAGGCGACCGACGCGAACGGATGCGGCAAGGCGCGCAAAGCTTCGGGAAAGCCTTTGCGGTTATAGCCGGCGATGGCGAAGCCTGCGCGCACGCGGGCGAGATCGCCATCGCGCAAACCCGCCTCTTCCGCCGCCGCGCGCCATGCGGTTTCGATCGCGGCGGAGAGTTTCTCGATCCCCAGCCGCGTCGTCGCCGGACCGGCGATACCTTGGCCGAGCACGGTTCCCGCCGCGTCTTCGAAACGCGCGCGGCAGCCCGTGCCGCCGCCATCCACGCCGAGGAAAATCGCGTCGCTCATCTCAATCCCGCACGCGTTCGATCGCCGCCCCGCAACGCACGAGCTTGCGCGCGAGATCCTCGTAGCCGCGATCGAGATGATAGACGCGGTTGACGGTCGTGCGCCCTTCGGCGGCGAGGCCCGCGAGCACGAGCGACACCGACGCGCGCAGATCGGTCGCCATCACAGGTGCGCCGACCAGTTTCGGCCGGCCGCGCACCACGGCGGTCGAACCGCGCAGCGTGATGTCGGCCCCCATGCGCGACAATTCGGGCACATGCATGAAGCGATTTTCGAAAATCGTTTCGCGGATCGTCGACGTGCCGTCCGCGATCGCCATCAGCGCCATCATCTGCGCCTGCAGATCGGTCGGGAAACCCGGATAGGATTCGGTCGTCACGTCGATCGCCGAAATCTTACCTTCGCGCGTGACCATCAAGCCGCGATCGGTCGGGAAAATCCGCACGCCCGCGGTTTCGAGGATTTGCGCGGGCGCGCCGAGATGCTCGAGGCGCGCCCCCGTCAGCTCAAGATGCCCGCCGGTGATCGCCGCGGCGATTGCATAGGTGCCCGCCTCGATCCGATCGGGGATCGTGTGATGGCGTGCCGCGCGCCATTTCGTCGGCCCCTGGATCGAAATCCGATGCGTGCCCGCCCCTTCGATCCGCGCCCCCATCGCCATCAGGCAGGCGGCGAGGTCGACGACTTCCGGCTCGCACGCCGCGTTGACGATCTCGGTTTCGCCCTTCGCATAGGTCGCGGCCATCATCGCGGTTTCCGTGGCGCCGACCGAGGGCGACGGCAGCAGCACGCGCCCGCCCGTCAGGCCCGACGTGGCGGCCGCGACGATCATGCCGCCCTCGACATCGGCTTGCGCGCCCAGTTGCGCCAGCACCTTCAAATGCAAATCGATGGGCCGCGCACCGATCGCGCAGCCGCCGGGCAGCGAGACATGCGCCTTGCCGAAGCGCGCGACCAGCGGCCCCAGCACCAGCACGGTCGCGCGCATTTTGCGCACGACGTCGTAGGGCGCTTCGACATGCTCGGCGGCGCTGGCGTCAAGCGTCGCTTCATGCGCGCCCTTCGCCGCGATCTTCACGCCGTGCCGGCCGACGACCGAGAGCATGTTGGTCACATCCGCCACGGCGGGCAGATTGGTGAGGGTCAACGTCTCCGGGCTCAGCAGCGACGCCGCGATCTGCGGCAAGGCGGCGTTCTTGGCGCCGGCGATCGCGACCGTGCCTTCCAGCCGCCGTCCGCCATCGATCAACAGCCTGTCCATAAGCCCCGGCCCTTCGTCGCGTACCAATTCATGCCCCTCGACTAAGTGGCTTTAGACTGGTGTTGTCAAGGGCGGCACCGCTCGAAACACCTGGCGCGGCTGCATCGCCGCTCCGGCGAAAGCGGCGGCTAGACAAAAAGATATAAAGCTATATCTTTATAGCTAGTCCGACGGCGGGACTGGCCCCCGCCCGATTCGCCGTTCCGGACCTACGAAAACAAAGGTTCCGCGAACAGGCATGAACAGGCCGCAAACCCTCACCCAGAAGATCGTCGCGCGCGCCGCCGGACGGGCGCATGTCGATGTGGGCGAAGTCGTGACCTGCGCCATCGACCTGGCGATGATGCACGATTCCGGCGGCCCGCGCCGCTTGCAGCCGATGCTCAAGCGTTTGGGTGCATCGATTTGGGACCCGAGCAAGGTCGTCGTCGTCAGCGACCATTACGTGCCCGCGGTCGACGCGGAAAGCGCATCGATCCTGAAACTCACGCGCGAATTCGTGCGTGAGCACAAGATCGAGCGTTTTCACGACATGCAGGGTATTTGCCATGTCGTGCTGCCGGAGAACGGCCATCTGCGCCCCGGCATGTTCGTCGTCGGCGGCGACAGCCACTCGCCCACCGGCGGCGCGTTCGGTTGTTTCATGTTCGGCGTCGGCGCCACCGAAATGTGCGGTGCCGTCGTCACCGGCGAGATCTGGCTGAAAACGCCCGGTACCATTCTGCTGAATTGGCGCGGCAAGCTCGGACCGATGGTCTCGGCCAAGGACATGATGCTGGCGCTGTGCAAGCGCCTGGGCATGGGCGGCGCCGAGTATCAGGTCGTGCAATACGCGGGCGACGCGATTTCGGGCCTGCCGATGTTCGAGCGCATGACCCTGTGCAACATGGCGGCCGAGCTGGGCGCGCAAGTCGGCCTGATCGCGCCCGACACCGTCACCGAATATTTCCTCGCCGAGCGCGGCGTGACCAACATCGACACCGCACGCTGGCAAGGCGATGCCGGGGCGGAATATCTGCGCGTCGAGAATTTCGACGCGAGCGATCTCACGCCCCAAGTCGCAGCACCGCACAGCCCGGCGAATTCCGGCCCCGCCGCCGATCAACGCGGCGTGGCCATCCATCAGGCCTATATCGGCGCCTGCACGGGGGCGAAGATCAACGACCTACGCATGGCGGCGAGCGTCCTGCGCGGCAAACGCGTCGCGTCGAATGTGCGCCTGCTGGTGGCACCCGCGACCGCGCGCACGACCGCCGAAGCCGCCGCCGATGGCACGCTGGCCGCACTGGCCGAAGCCGGCGCCATCCTGATGCCGTCGGGTTGCGGAGCTTGTGCGGGCTACGGTGCCGGCGTGCTGGCGGAAGACGAAGTTTGCATCGCCTCGACCGCGCGCAACTTCAAAGGCCGCATGGGCGCCGCGAGCTCCAAGGTTTATTTGGGCTCGCCCTATACGGTCGCAGCGGCGGCGGTCGCCGGCATGATCGTCGATCCGCGCGAGGTGGTGTCATGACCGGGCGCGTCTGGCTGTTCGGCGACGATATCGACACCGACATGCTCGCCCCCGGGCTTTACATGCGCGGCGGCATGGACGAGCTGATAAAGCATTGCTTGGAAGCCGCCGATCCCGAATTCGCGAAGAACGTGCGTCCCGGCGACGTGGTCGTCGGCGGGCGCAATTTCGGCATCGGCTCGTCGCGCGAACAAGCCGCACAAGCGCTGGTCATGCTGGGGGTGAGCGCCGTGCTCGCCGTGTCCTTCGCCGGCATTTTCTATCGTAACGCCCTCAATCTCGGCTTGATGGCGCTGATCTGCCCGCAGGCCAAGTCGATCCGCCAAGGCCAAAGCCTTGTGGTCGAACCCGAGAATGCGCGCGCAATCGATCCCACGAACAACGCGAGTTTCGCCTGCGAGCCGCTGCCGCCGCACTTGATCGCCATGGTGCGCGCGGGCGGGCTTCTGGCGCATTTGGAACAACGGCTGAAAGCGTCACGCACATGAGTTTGAAGACGAAAATCGGCAACGGCCTGGTCGTCGCCCCCGGCGTATCGGACGCGCTGGGCGCATTGATCGCGACCGACGCGGGCTTCGACGCGGTTTATCTTTCGGGGGCGAGCATCGCCTATACCCGTTTTGGGCGGCCCGATGTCGGCCTCGTCACCGCGACGGAAGTCGAAGCCTGCCTCGCCGCGATCTGCGACCGGGTCGAAACGCCGGTGATCGTCGATGCGGATACGGGCTTCGGCAACGTGCTGAACGTGCAGCGCACCGTGCGCGCCTTCGAACGTGCGGGTGCCGCCGCGATCCAGATCGAAGATCAAAGCTTCCCGAAGCGCTGCGGCCACCTCGCCGACAAGAAGGTCGTGCCGGCGCAAGAAATGGTCGGCAAGATCCGCGCGGCGGTCGATGCGCGCGTTAGCGCCGACACGCTGATCGTCGCGCGCACCGACGCGATCGCGGTCGAAGGTTACGATGCGGCGGTTGAGCGGATGGAGCGCTATGCCGAGGCCGGTGCCGACGTGCTGTTCGTCGAAGCGCCGCAAACGGTCGAGCAGCAGCGCGACCTGCCCGCCAAACTCGGCCATCGCGGCCCCCTTCTCGCCAACATGGTCGAAGGCGGCCGCACGCCGATCGCCGATGCCAAAACGCTCGCCGCCATGGGTTATCGCGTCGCGATTTTCCCCGGCGGATTGGTGCGCGCGGCCGCGCACATGACGCGCGCCTATATGGCGTCGTTGAAGGCCAACGGCTCGAACGAGCCGTTCCGCGACCGCATGCTCGACTTCAAGGAATTGAACGGCCTTGTCGGCACGCCCGAATTGCTCGCCTTGGGAAAGAAGTACGAATGAGCCTGGATCCGATCACGCTGGCGGTGCTCAAAGGCCGCCTGGAGCAGATCGCGGACGAGATGGACGCGACGTTGTTCCGCAGCGCCTTCAACCCGATCATCGCCGAAGCGCATGACGCGTCGCACGGGCTTTATCACGCCACGACCGGCGAAACGCTGATCCAGGGCAAGTCCGGCCTGCCTGTTTTCGTCGGCGCGATGTCCTTCGCGGTGAAAGCCGTGATCGACAAGGCGGCGCAAGACGGCGACCTCGCCGACGGCGACGTCTATATCTTCAACGATCCCTATGACGGCGGCACGCATCTTTCCGACTTCAAGCTGGTGCGCCCCTATATGCGCGACGGCAAAGTGTTCTGCTGGCTCGCCTCGGTCGGCCATTGGCACGACGTGGGCGGCAACGTGCCGGGCAACTACAACCCCGTCGCGACCGAATGCTTTCAAGAAGGCATGTTGATCCCGCCGGTGAAGCTCTATGCCGCCGGCACGTTGCGCGGCGATATCGTGTCGATCCTGCGCAGCAATTCGCGCCTGCCGACCAGCCTTTACGGCGACATGAACGGCCAGGTCGGCGCGCTCGATCTCGGCATCAAACGCATGGACGCGCTGCTCGCCGAATACGGTGCCGCGTCCGTCGAAGCGGCCTTGGGCGAACTTCGCGCGCGCGCCGCGAAGATGATGCGCGCCAACATCGCCGATTTGCCCGACGGCCGTTACAGCGCCGAAGATTGGCTCGACAATGACGGCATCGTCGACGAACCGCTGAAGATCGGCCTCGACATCACGATCGCCGGCGACAAGATGACGTTGGATTTCTCGCGCACGGCCAAGGCCTGCGCGGGTCCGGTGAACATCGCCTACTCGACCGCCGTCGCCGCTTGCTACGTGGCGCTGAAGCATGTCTTCCAGGACGTGCCCGCGAACGCCGGCGTGCTCGACCCGATCGAGTTCAAGATTCCCGAAGACTCATTGCTGTCGGTCAAAGCGCCCAAGCCCGTCGGCGGTTATACCGAAACCATCCTGCGTTTGATCGACGTCGTGTTCCAGGCGATCGCGCAAGCGGCCCCCGAACGCACGAATGGCTGCGCCTACGGCACGATCAACGCGCTATCGTTGGCGGGCTGGCGCAAGAACGGCCAGCGCTGGGTGATGTTCAGCTTCTTCGGCGGCGGCCATGGCGGCCATCCGCAGGGCGACGGCTTGAACCACGGCAACGCGCCGATTTCGACCGCGACGATCCCGCCGGTCGAAATCCTCGAAGCCGCCTACCCCGTGATGTTCACGCAATGGGCATTGCGGCCCGACTCAGGCGGTGCGGGCAAGCATCGCGGCGGCTTGGGCGCCATCTACGAAATCGAATTGCTGGAAGAGAACGCCGACGTGTTCCTGTTCGGCGAGCGCGGCAAGTTCGCACCACCCGGTGTGGCGGGCGGCCAAGCCGCCGCGCGCAACCGCTTCCTCTACGCCGAAAATGGCGTCGAGCGCGAACCGCCGCAGATTTCCAAAATGGTCGGCCTCAAGCTCAAGCGCGGCGAACGCCTGCGCCTGGAAACGCCGGGCGGCGGCGGTTACGGCAATCCCGCCGAGCGCCCGAAGGAAGCCATCGAACGCGACCGCACACTGGGTTACGTGACGAAATGAATCGCAAGCATGTCATCGGCGTCGACGTGGGCGGCACGTTCACCGACGTTTTCGTTCTCGACGAGTCCACCGGCAAAGTCGAAATCTCCAAGGTTCCCTCGACGCGCGGCGACCAATCGGTCGGCTTCATGGCGGGTATCCGCGCCAAGGTGCCCGATCTTGCCACCGTCGCAACCGTCGTTCACGGCACGACCGTCGGCACCAACGCGCTGCTGGAACGTAAAGGTGCGAAGACCGGCGTCATCACCACGCGCGGCTTCCGCGACGTGCTGGAAATGCGCCGCCGCGACCGGCCGACGACCTGGGGCCTGTGGGGCACGTTCGAGCCCGTCGTGCCGCGCGATCTGCGCTTGGAAGTCGCCGAGCGCACGCTCGCCGACGGCACGATCCATACGGCGGTCGATCTCGATCAGGTCCGCGCGGCCGCGAAAACGCTGATCGAAAAGGGCTGCGAAGCGGTGGCCCTGATCTTCGTCAACGCTTTCGCCAACGACGCGAACGAGCGCGCGGCGGCGGAAGCCTTGCGCGCGGTCTGGCCGAACCCGCATGTCTCGATCTCGACCGAGTTGCTGCCGGAGATCCGCGAATTCGAGCGCGCGTCGACGACCGCACTCAACGCCTATCTTCAGCCGCCGGTCGGTTCGTATCTCCAGCGCTTGGAAAACCGCCTGAAGGAAGGCGGCTCCGACGCGCAGATCCTGATCGTGCAGTCGAATGGCGGCGTGATGAGCGTTGAGTCCGCGCGCCGCCGCCCCGTGCGCACGGCGCTGTCGGGCCCCGCCGCGGGCGTGATCGCGTGCCAAGCGGTCGCGGTCGCCGCCGGCTTCCCCAACGTCATCACCTGCGACATGGGCGGCACGTCGTTCGACGTGTCGCTGATCGCCAACGGCGAAGCGGCGTTGGCGGCGCAGACCTCGATCGATTTCGGCATGGTCGTGCGCACGCCGATGATCGAAATCGTGACCATCGGTGCCGGCGGCGGCTCGATTGCGGGCCTGGATCGCGGCGGCTTGCTGCAAATCGGCCCCGAAAGTGCCGGGTCCGATCCCGGCCCCGTCTGCTACGGCAAGGGCAATACGCGCCCGACCGTCACCGATGCCAATGTCGTGATGGGTCGCATCGACGCCGAACGCCCGATTGGCGGCGGCAAGAACAAGCTCGACGTCGCGGCGGCCAAGACCGCGATCGAAACCCATGTCGGCAAACCGCAGGGGCTGGACGTCATGGCGGCGGCGGAAGCGATCATCCGCGTCGCTAATGCACGCATGGCGGGCGCCATCCGCCTCGTCTCCATCGAACGCGGCTTCGATCCGCGCGATTTCGCGATCATGCCTTTCGGCGGCGGCGGCTCGCTGCATGTCAGCGCCCTGATGCGCGAAGTGGGCTTGGGGCGCGCGCTCGTGTCGCGCTTCCCCGGCGTCACGTCGGCCTTGGGCTGCGTCATCGCCGATATGCGCCACGATTTCGTGCGCACGGTGAACCGCGTGCTCGACCAGATCGACATGCCGTCCCTCGCCCAGCAAGCGAAGGATTCGGCCGAAGAAGGCGGCAAGCTGTTGGACGCGGCCGGTGTCGGCTTCGCGTCGCGCAGCGTGCGCCTGTCGCTGGACATGCATTATCTCGGACAAACGCATACGCTGTCCGTGCCGCTGGAAGCGAACGAGTTCACGACCAAGGGCGTCATGGCGGCGTTCGAGCGCGCCTACGAAGCCGCGTTCGGCCGCACGCTGAAGGGTGTCGCCGCGAAGGTTTTGAACCTGCGCGTCGCCGCCATCGGCCATCGCCCGAAATTCGATCTGCGCACCATGGCGCCGACATCGACGACCATGCCCACGCCACGCCATCGCGAGGTGTGGATGGAAGGGGCGTGGCACAAGACGGCGATCTATCCGCGTATGGAATTGCCGGTCGGCGCCAAAATCGCGGGCCCTGCGATCTTGGAACAGCCCGACACGACGATCCTGGTCGAGCCGGGCTTCGCCGCGCAGGTCGACGCGTTCGGCAATTTGGTCATCGAGCGAGGCTGATATGGCGGACGCGTTGCTGCTGGTCGATCTGCAAAATGACTTCATCCACCCCAACGGCGCCTATGCGCGCGGCGGGGCGAAGTCCGCGGATATCGCGGCCCTCATCCCGCGCCTCGTCCCGCTAGTCCAAGCGATGCGCAAGCGCGGGGCGTGGATCGTCTCGACGCATTTCACGCTGGTGCCGGGCCGCAACGGCGAGCCCTTCGTCGGCGCGCATCTGAAGAAGCTGCGCCCGTTCCTGGGCAAGGGCGATTTCGCGCCCGGCGCTTGGGGCCATGCGTTGCTCGACGAGTTGGCGCCCAGCGACATCCAGGTCGACAAGGTCGCCTACTCCGCCTTCTATCAAAGCCGGCTGGAATTCTCGCTCGCCAAGGCCGGCATCAAGTCGATGCTGGTCGCGGGCATCGTGACCAATGGCGGTGTGGCATCGACCGTGCGCGATGCGCATGTGCGCGACATGTCGGTGACCGTGCTGGAAGACGGCTGCGCCGCTTTCAATCCGGACGTCCATCGCGCATCGATCGAATCTTTGCGCAGCGTCGTCGGCATCACCACCATCGCGGCGGCGATGGAAAGCCTCGCTTAACCGTGGCTATGCGTGCGGCCCGACAGGCCGACATCGATCGATTTGACGGTCTGGTCGGGCGACAGCACCATTTCCATCTGGTAGCGATCGGGCCGATAGAAGGCGGTCAGGAATTCGATCGGGCGGTCTTCCTTGTCGCGCACGACGCGTTGCAGCTTCAACAACGGCGCGCCGATATCGGTCGCGAGGCACGAGGCCGCGCGCTGATCGGCCAAAGTCGCCGTAATCACCTGCCGCGCCTGGCCGATGACCGTGCCGTTGCGCCGGATCAATTCCAGCATCGGATGCTGGGCGAGATCCTTGGCGTCGAAGCCGTGCCCGACATCGGCGGGCAAAACGGTGATGAGCATCGAGATCGGCTGCTTGCCGATGCTGCGCACGCGCAGCGAACGCTGCACCTCGCCGCTTTCGGGCAATTCCAGCGCTTCGCTTTCCGTGACCGTCGCGGGTCCATAGGCGAAATCCAGCACCGCGACTTCGGTGCTGCGGCCCATCGCTTCCATCGTTTGCAGCCAGCTGCCGACGGGCGCGCGCAAGGGCGCCGCCGGGGCGCGATACTGCACCGTGGTGCCGCGTCCGCGCGCGCGCGTGACGAGGCCCGCGTTCGCAAGCTCCGTCATCGCGTGTTTGGCCGTGATGCGCGACACGCCGTAGCGCCCGGCCAATTCGTGTTCGGACGGCAGCACGTCGCCATAGCGATAGCGCCCGTCCAGAATGCCGTCGCGCAGCACCAGGAAAATCTGATGATAGAGCGGCGCCTTCAGACGCGCATCGATGCCGCCGTTATCGGCCATCGTCGGAACGGATTTGCGCAAGGCGGCGCCTTTACGGGTCATGGCGGGCTGCGATCCTCGGGAGCGGCGTGCGGCGGAACTTCGAACGAAACGTCAGGGAGAGCGTCCTTATGACACAATTGGTTGAGAGCGGGCCAGCGGCCACGGCCGTAAGTTTTCTGCGGTCGCTCGAAAACGGCGACCTCGCCGCCGTTAAAGCGCTCATCGCGCCGGGATTTACGATGCAATTTCCCGGCGGCGTGGAATTCGCGGATTTCGACGCGCTGTTCGCCTGGGCGCGCGGCCGTTACACCGGCGTGCGCAAGAAATTCGAGCGAATCGATGCGACCGAGTCGGGGGACGCGGCGATCGTCCATGTCAGCGGCACGCTGTCGGGGCGCTGGCTGGACGGCGATGAGTTTTCGGGCATCCGCTATATCGACCGCTTCGACCTGAAAGCCGGCCTGATCGTTCGCCAGACGGTCTGGAACGATATGGGCGAAGCCAAGTTGAAGCGGGCGGCGGATCATGGTGCGGCGATCAACCCCGCCGACAAGACGAGTTCGGCCTCCGGCACTTCCGGCGCGTCGGGCGCGTAATCGACGCGCAGCCATTCCAGCCCCAGCGGATTGCCGTCCGCGATCGGCCAATGCCACTTGGCCGCGCCCACGCCGGCGAAATGCTTCGCCAGCACGTCGGTCACCGCGAAAGTCAAATCGCCGCCCGAAGGCGGCTTGCCCTGCCCCGCCGACAAACGCAATTTGTCGCGCGGCGCGGCGTTACTGCGCGACACGCGCCGGCAGAGATAGGCGTGGCGCAGCACCGGCGGCCGCTCGCCGGGGCCATAGCCCCACAAGCGGATCCATTCCTTGCGGAACCCGTCGAGATCGGGATTGAACCACACGCGTTCCAGATCGCTTTCGTCGGCAAGGCCCTGGAAATCGTAATAGGTCCACGACAGCGGCCCGCCTTTCGACACGCCGTCGACGATCCAGTTCGCGTAGTGATGCACGCCCGGAATGGCGTTGAAGAACGGATTGTCCGTTTCGACTAGCCACGGGTGATAGCCCTTGGCGACGGCGTCCGCGCCCACCGTGTAGGCGATGAAGATCATCACGGGGCAATCGGCGATCAAACGCGGCTTGGCGGTTCCGGTCATTGGCGATCCAAAAATTCGGCGATGGTCGCGGCCGTGGCCGCATGGAAATCGGGCGCACCCCAGCGCGGCGTCGACGCGCGTTGCGCACCCGGGATCAACGACGCGACTTCGGCCGCGTAGCTATCCAGCATGTCCGACGGCGAGGTCAGCACCAGGACCGGCAGGTTCAGCTTCACCAAACGGTCGCGCTTCGGGTGGCGGAACGCCGCGCGATAGGAACGATGATAGGTGCGCATCGCCTTCAGCACTTCGACGACGAAATCGTGGAATTCCTCGGCGTCGGGCAAGCCGTTGGGCAGGCGCCCCTCGGCGGTGCGGTTGTAGTACGGCCAGAACAGATATTGGTCGCGGCAGAAGTGCCAGACCTTCAGCAGATGCGTGCCTTCGAGATCGGGCGCGATCTCCCGCGCGTAGTTGCGCAGCACGTCCGATTGCTCGTCGGCGGCGTAAAGCCCCATGCCGTCGATCACCAAACGGCGCACCTTGTCGGGGGCCGTCAGCGCAATTTCCATCGCGATCGACGCACCCGTATGACTGCCGTAAAGATCGATCTTGCCGTCGACGATTTTGTCGATCGCCGCGCGCGCATGCGCGGCCAAATCGGGGATCGCGGGCGTGAGATCGGGCAATGCGTCGGAATCGCCGTTGCCCGCCGTATCCGGCGCCACCACGCGCCGCCCATTCGCCAGCAACGCCGCCAGCGGTGCGACCTGGCGCGACGCGCCGGGCGATGCGTGGATCATCACCAGCGGTGTCGCAGCGCCCGAGCCGCCTTCGCGATAATGGACTTGCAGCGCGCCGACATCGACGAAGCGGCGCTTGAGTTTCACTTGGGTCATGCGGCCTCCAACAAATCGCGGCCGGCGAGCTTGGCGCCCAACCAGCGGCCAAAGCCCAAAGCGGGTGTCACGCTCATACCACCGACGAAGGCGTTGCCCGACAGCGTGGCGCCGCCCAAAGCTTCGCCGATCGCGTAGAGGCCGGGAATGGCCGAGCCGTCTTCGCGCACGACGCGCAATTCGCGATCGGCCGTCAAACCCGACGGCGTCTTCAGCACCATGCCGTGCATACGAATGGCGCGGAACGGCGCTTGCGCGATCGGCAATGGCCGCGACTCACGGCCCATCGGATCGGGTTTGCCCGAACGCAACGCGTCGTTATAGGTGGCGATGGTCGCGTTCAGCGTGGCCACGTCGCAGCCGATACGCTGGGCGAGGTCGTCGAGCGTGGGCGCGGTGACGAAGTTTTCATGCGACGCCCATGCGGCGGCGAGCTCGTCCGCCTTCCAGCCCGGCAGCAACGGCGGCGCTTCGCGCCAGATACGTTCGTCGAACACCGCCCAGAACAACGCATCGGGCAAGGTGTTCAATGCGCGCTCGCGCGCATCCACGCTGTCCACGTCCTCGCGCACGAAGCGCTTGCCTCCGCTGGACACGAATACTTCCCAAGGGGCGCGCACCTGCGGCGTGAGCGAGGGCAATTGATCCCACAAGATCTGATGCCCGCCCGATTGCGCGGGGATGCCCGCGAAGGTCGGCAGATAATGTTCGCCGCCGCGCAACACGCCGCCGGCGGCAAGGCCGAGTTCGATCCCCGCCCCCGTCGCGGTCGGCAACGCCGCCGTATGGAGTTTGCGCCCGCCGGTCCAGCGCGCGAAACGCTCGGCATTGCCGCCATAGCCGCCGGTCGCCAGCACGACATGTTTGGCCGCGATGGTTTGCTCCGCGCCGTCCTTGCCGCGCACGACGATGCCGGTGACCGCACCGGCCTTCTCTTGGCGCAAGGCGACGACTTCGGTGTTCAGCAGCAGCGTCGCGTTGGGCTGGGCCATCGCCGAGTCGAACAACGGCTTGACGACTTTCAGCACCGAACGGCCGCCGGCGATGCCCCAGAACGTGCGCGCCGTGCGGTACGCCTCGTGGAAATGCAGGATCGCGGGCGTGGCAGGATCGAAGTCGAAACCGGCCGCCTCCAGCCAATCGATCGTGCTGCCGCCAAGCTTGGTCGCCAACTCGACCAGATCTGCCCGACATGTGCCCCGGCTGATGCGCAAAACATCATCAAGATGCGTGCGCCAATCATCGGCAATTCCACGCGATTTTTGACGCTTGGCACCCGCCCCGCTCATCTGTGCCGCCGAAACATGCAATGCGCCGCCGATGCGTTCCGCCTGTTCGATCACGGCGACCTTGGCACCGGCACGGACGGCCTCGATCGCGCAGGGCATTCCCGCCGTGCCCGCGCCTACAATCGCAATATCGACCGATAGCCCCATCTGTCTCCCCTTGCTCAAATGGCTTTTTAATATATCATTATATCAAGTGGGCTCGGCAAGGAAACCGATCCCCTTATTTGCAGGGCTTCGACTTGGGGGACGAATGGCGGCTTCGAAATCGCTTACCGAGCGCCTGAAAACGGCGCGGACGGTTTTCGAATGGGCGTGCGGCGCCGTTCTCGCCGCCTTCACTATGCTCGTCCTCTACTCCGTCACGCTGCGCTACTTCTTCAATAATCCGCCGATGTGGGGCGAAGACATTCCCAAACTGCTGTTCGTGTGGCTCAGCTTCGTCGGCGGCGGGCTCGCCTATATGCTCGGCTACAACATCCGCATGACCAGCGTGGTCGAGACCATGCCGCGCAAAGTGCAGGTCGTGGTCGAACTCGCGATGCGCGCGCTGACGCTGGTGATGCTTGCGGTCATCGTCTGGTACTCGATTCCGATCATCGAATTGTCGATGTATCGCCGCGTTCTCGCGACCGGTCTTTCCGACGCCTGGACCTATATCCCGCTGCCGATCGGCGCCGTGCTGCTTGCCGCCAACGAAGTGGTGCGCATGTGGCTCGCCGTGCTCGGCGAACACACCGACGACGACAGCTCCTTGCATTCGGGTATGTGAACGATGCTTCTTCTTTCAATGATTCTGGTGCTGTTCGTCCTGATCATTCTCGGGATGGACATCGCCTTCTCCATCGGCGTCGCTTCGCTTTTCTACATTCTGATCACCCAGTTCGGCGACCGGCCGATCAACCCGGTGCTGTTCGTCCAGGAACTGACGGCGGGCGTCGACAGCTTCGCGCTGCTCGCCATTCCGATGTTCATTTTCGCGGGCGAATTGATGACCAAATCGGGCGTCACGCAGCGCCTGATCAATTTTTCGTCGAGCCTCGTCGGGCATAAGCCCGGCGGCCTCGCGAACACGGGCATCACGGCGAACCTGTTCATGGCCGGTATCTCGGGCTCGGCCGTCGCCGACGCCGCCGCCGTGGGTTCGGTGCTCGTCCCCGAGATGAAACGCCGCGGCTATAGCTCGGCCTATGCCGCCGGCGTTATTGCCGCCGCCGCATCGATGGGCCCGATCATTCCGCCGTCGATCCTGTTCATCCTGCTGGGCTCGATCGTCAACATCTCGGTCGGACAGTTGTTCATCGCGGGCATCCTGCCAGGCATCGTGATGTATTTCGCGATGCTGGCGACCAGCGCCTATATGTCCCGCCGCTTGAACCTGCCGGTCGAAGAACGCGTGACGAGCGACGCCAAGCGCCAGGCGATCCTGGGCGGCATCCTGCCGCTGGGCGCGCCGGTGATGATCGTGCTGAGTAAGATTTTCGGGATCGCGACGCCGACGGAATCGGCCGCGCTGGTGACGCTCTACACGCTCGTCTTGGCGGTCATCGTCTATCGCAGCCTCAGCCCCAAAGCGTTTCTCGAAGCCGCCGTCGCGTCGGCTCTCACGACCGCCGTGGTGATGATGACGGTCGCGACCAGCCAGATCTTCGGCTCGCTCGCCGTGCTCGCCGGTCTTGGCGAAACGCTCACGACCGCGATGCGCGCCATCTCCGACAACCCTTACGTCCTGCTGCTGCTCATCAATATCGCGCTGCTGCTGCTCGGCACGATCATGGAGCCGCTGCCGCTGATGCTGATCCTCGCCCCTATCCTGTTCCCGATGCTGGGTTCGATGGGCGTCGATCCGATCCATTTCGGCGTCGTGATGGTGCTGAACCTCGTCCTCGGCATGGTCACGCCGCCGGTCGGCCTCACGCTGTTCGTCATGGCGCGGATCGGCAATGTCGGCGTGTGGGAACTCTTCTGGGCCGCGTGGCCCTACTTCCTCGTCCTCGTGGCGGTGCTCATGGTGCTTACCTACGTGCCGTGGTTCTCGCTCGCGCTGGTCGATCTTTGGATGCGTTGAAACCCCCAAGAGCTAGAAAACAGGAGGCAACACAATGAACACCAAGATTTCGCGTCGCGGTTTCGTCGCCGGTACGGCGGCCCTGGGCGGCGCTTCGCTGCTGCCGGGCATGTCGGCGGCCCAGCAGAAGATCGTGCTGCGCTACGGCAACGCGGGCGCGCCCAACACGCTGTCGAACACCTTCAACGCGAAGGTTTCGGAAGCCGTGTCGAAGAAGACCAACGGCGCCGTGTCGTTCGAGATCTTCGCGGGCTCGCTGGGCGGCGAACAGAAGCTGCTGGACTCGATGGCGCTGGGCAGCCTCGACGTCTATAACGGCGCCTATACCGGCACGCGCGAGTTCGACATCCTCTACAGCCCCTATTTCTTCCGCGACGGCGCGCATGCCGGCCGCGTGATGAAGGGACCGATCGGCGCGAAGGCGTCGGCCGTGTTGCAGACGCGCTATCGCGCGCGTCTTCTGGGTGCAGGCCGCCTGGGCGGCTATAACCTGATGCTCAAGCAGCCGATCAAGTCGCTCGCCGACCTGAAGGGCCGCAAGATCCGCGCCGCGCAGATCGAAGGCTGCATCGAAGGCCTGAAGTTCTTCGGCGCCATCCCCACCCCGATCCCGTTCAACGAAATCTACCTCGCCCTTCAGCAGGGCATCGTCGACGGCGTGCTGACCGCGCTGAACCCCGGCGTGGCCGGCAAGTTCTTCGAAGTCTGCAAATACGTCGTGACGAACGATTTCGGTCTGGCGCTCGACAAGGAAGTCATCTCGGTCGCGGCGTGGAACCGCCTGTCGCCGGCGCAACAGCAGGCGCTGCAATCCAGCTTCGACGAGCTGGAAGGTCCCGAGTACTACGAAGTCGGCGTCAAGCTGAAGGATTCCGACATCGCCACCTGGCGCAACTCGCAAGGTGCGGACAGCATCATCACGCTGCCCGGCGAAAATCTGGCGTCGGAACTGGAACCGTTGAACAAGAAGCTCGCCGACGAAGTGTTCGGCGCCGGTTCCTGGGACACGATTAAGGCGGCCTAAGCGGGCCGGAAACGGGGCCGTGCGCTTCCCGCGCGCGGCCCTTTTTCATTCGGATAGATACGAACGGAGCATCACATGGCGGCCGAAAGCGTCCCCGAACAGACTTTCTTCGAAGATCCGGCTCTCGATCGCGCCGTGGCGATGATCATGACGCTGGCGGCCGAGCTCGCGGTCGCCAAGGATCGTCTGCGCGCGATGGAAGTGCTGCTCGTGCGCCAGGGCGCTTTGCAAGCCGAAGCGCTCGACGGCTACGCGCCCGACGCCGAGGAAGCCAAGAAGCTCGCCGCCGATCGCGACGCCTTCGCGCGCCAGATCATCGAAGCGGCCAAGGGCACCCAGGCTTCGCTGGGCGCCCCCGCCGACGTCAATCAGCGCTTCGCCTAAGGCGAAGCTTTAGAACGGCGACGGGATTTTCCCGTCCGCCGCCGCCTCGGCCCACGCGTCGACCGCATCGATCAAGGTCGGCCCGCCGCACGGCAACAGCAGGAACGCCAAGGCTTCGACCAGCGCCGCCGGCTTGCCGCCCGCGGCGAAGAAGCGCTTGATGTGAAGCTGCAGCGACGCCGCATCGCGCTTGGACGCATGCGCCGTGGCCAGCGCCAATTCGACCAACTCTTCGGGCACGTCGCCGCGCGCGGCGGCGATATTGGCGAAGTAAAGCGCGTCCATGTCCGCGTCCGGCGCCCAATCCTTCCAATAATGCTTGGCGAAGGCGGTGGCCGGGCGGCTTTCGGCGATGCCCGCCAGATTGATCGCGATATGCATATGCGCGCGCGGCAATCCGGCCGCGTCCGCACGGCGCAAATGCAGCGTGCCGTGGCCTTCGCGCACCGCGACCAGCAGCGTGACCCACACGAACTCCTTCTCGCGGTCGCTCAGCGTTTTCTGGGTCAGCGTCAGGCGCGTATAGAACGCGTCGTATTTCGCCAGCAACTCGCCGTCATAGGCGGCGAGCATCTTGTGATAGGGCAGCAAATAGCCGCGCTTGCCGCCGACTTGTTCGAGCGTCTTCGTATCCGTCATTTCTTCACCTTTCCGCTGGCTTCGTCGTGTCCGCCCTGCCCCTCAAGGGACGCCCAGGCGCGCAATCGTGGCGAGGCCGGCACGCGGCCTTCGCGAATGAGCTCGAGCCACACGCCCGCCGCTTCCACGAAGCGCGGCACGCCGGCCGGGAACATCGTCAGCATCAACGCCTCGGCGATGCGATCTTCGCTTTCGCCCGCCGCAACGGCATCGGCGATCGCGTCGGCAAGCTGCGTCCATTGGTCGAGGCAGGTGCGCGTGGCGATCTCCGCTAGCAACGCTTGGCCGGGCGTAACATTCGCCCCCGCGATCAACGCGGCGCGCGCGTCGTTCCGCGCTTGGCGCCAATCGAAGCCCGTCATATGCGGCGACCAGATCTTGTCGGCGAAGGCGACGGCGCCCTCGCCGCGCGCCCAGGCCGCCAAACGCACCGCGATGGCGATCTGCGCGTCGGTGCCGCCCGCATTGCGGAATTTGGCGATGTGATGCGTGGCCGCCGCCTCGTCGGTCGCCGCCAAAATCGCGAGCCAAACGAATTCCTTGGTGAAATCGTCGAGGTGGCGTTTGCCCAAGGTCAGCGCGCGGTACAAAGCGCCATAAGCTTCCAGCACATCGGGCGCCATCGCGGCCAAAAGTCCGTGATGGGGCAGCAAATAACCGCGCTCCGCCTTTAACGCGGCGAGCTTCGCGACCAGTTCGTCGACGCCGTTTTCCGCCGCCATTTTGCCTCCGCGCAAAAAACCTATTGATATATGTTTAGTACAATTACACACTCATGCCAGAAAACCAATCACGGACAGGTATGGAGGCTTCGCATGCGTACAGATCCGCCGACCCATCGGCCCTTCGAAGCGTTCCAGGAATTCCTTCTGTCCTGCAAGCTGCAATGGACGCGCAACCTGTATCCGGAAGTGGCGCAGCGTTATCGCGCGGCGGCCGAAGCCGCCCCCGCCAAGCCCAAAACCGTCGAAGATGTCGAAAAGCTGATCGCGAGCGATACGACCTATCGCTATTTCGCGTGGTTCGAGCGGCATCTACAGAAGATGAAATATTCGGGCCGCTATGGGCTCGCCAATCACTACGGCGCGCATCGCGACGAGTTGGCGCCGATGATCGAGCCGGCGAATAACGAACGCTTGGTCATTCCGCCGGATTTCGTGCCGCCCGAATACTACCCCGCCATCGACATCCATCAGCACCCCGGCGGCGTGCATGGCGATTCGGTCGCCGGCATGGTCTATGAACGCGGCGCGCGTACCACCACGCCGCTGCTCGACAAGCATGGCGATTTGCATCAGCGCTTCACCCGCATCGCCATGGAACGCCTGGGCAAGCAGCCCAAGCGCATCGTCGATATGGGCTGCGGCTTCGGCAAAAGCACGCGTCCCTTCTATTCTTCGAGCCGCGAAACGGAAGTCGTCGGCGTCGATCTCGCCGCCCCGTGCGTGAAGCTCGCAGCGCATACGGCGGCCGAGGATCAGGCGCGCAACGTCCAGTTCCGTCAAGGCGACGCGGCCGACACGAAACTCCCCGCCGGCAACGCCGATCTCGTCACCAGCACGATGATGCTGCACGAGATGCCCGTCTCGCATATCGAGAAGGTGCTGCACGAAGCCCATCGCCTGCTCGCCCCCGGCGGCTGGTCGATCCATCTCGACTTCCTGGCGGGCGACGATCCGTTCAACAAGTTCATCCATTACGGCCATAGCGCGCGCAACAACGAGCCGTTCATGCCGCCGCTCGACAAGATGGATCTGGCCGGCGCCCATCGCCGCGCGGGCTTCGACGAAGTCGAGATCATGCGCTTCGAAGAAATGACCGGCGCGCTGTCGCCCGAAAACAAGGCGTGGCGTTTCCCTTGGGTCGTCATCGCCGCGCGCAAGGCCGCCTGATGCTGATCAATCTCGAACGCGCGCGCCGTTTACTGCGCGAAGCCGGTCTCGACGGCGCCGTCCTCGCGACGACGACCAATGTTTGCTACGCGTCCGGCTTCGCGTCGGAATATCTGCTCGGCCGGTTCGAGGATTGGTCGGCGGCGGTGATCCTGCCCGCGCGCGACGACGCCGAGCCCGTTCTCGTGATCCAGGAATTCGACCTGCCCACGCTGGCGGAGCGGCCGAGCTGGATCCAAGCGGTCGAGATGTTCGGCAATCCGTGGAGCTCGGTCGGCGTCTATATGGGCGAGACGCTGGAGCGCAATCTCTCCAACGATCTTCGCCGCAACCTCGCCGCCAAGCGCGCCGAGTTGCGCCCGACGCAGAAAGCCTCGTTCGTCGATGCGGTGATCGCGGCGGTCGAACGCGCGGGTCTCAAATCCGCGAAACTCGGCTGCGACGATGCGCGCCTTGCCCAGCGCCTCGCTGCGCGCGGCTTGGGCGGCAACGCGCCCATCGCCGATATCCTCCAATTGATGCGCCGTATCCGTATCGTCAAAACGCGCGACGAGATCGCGCTGATGACCAAGGGCGCCGAAGTCAACGCCAAGGCGCTGGAAGCGGTCATCGCCAACGCCAAGCCCGGCATCGCGGAAGACGATCTGATCCGCGTCTATCGCCGCGTGCTCGTCGATCACGACGCGGCCTTCCTGGGCGAACGCGGCATGATGTTCGGTGCGGGCGACGCTTCCGCCATGAGCCTGCCGGCGAGCCACGAGCGACGTTTGACGCCGGGCGACGCGGTCGTGCTCGACTGCTTGGGTACGCTGGGCGGCTATCACATGGATCTCGCGCGCACCGGCGTCGTCGGCAAACCGACCGAGGCGCATAGACTGCGCTACAAGGCCGTCGTCACGGCGCTGGAAGCGGTCGAAGACGCGATCAAGCCCGGTGTGAACACCGAAGATCTGCGCAAGCTGACGCGCGATACGATCGAAGGCTTCGGCCTGCGCCGCGATCTCGTTTCCGTCACCACACACGGGATCGGGCTGGAAGTGTTCGAGTTCCCCGAGGAGGATAGCCTCGTCAAAGGCTACGCCCTCGAGGAGAACATGATCGTGAACACCGAAGTGTTCTATCGCGATCCCGATCTCGGCAGCTTCCATCTGGAAGACAGCGTCGAAGTCGAGGCGAAGGGCTGCCGCATGCTGCGACCCATCGACCGCGATCTGGTCGTAATCGCATGACGGCGCCGCTGGTCGATCTGCGCGGCCTTCGCCTGCTGATCGTGGGCGGCGGATCGGGCATCGGCCAGTCTTGCGTGCGCCTTGCGGCCGATGCGGGGGCGATCGTCGCCGCGACGACGATGCCGGGCACGGATGAAGCCGTCCCCGAAGCGAAATTCGCTTGCGCCTGCGATACGCGCGACGACGGCCAAGTCGCTGCTGCCGTTCACGGCGCCCACGAAAAACTCGGCGGCATCGATGCGGCGATCGTCACCGCCGGCGTGTTCGAACACCGCAATATCGGCGAGACGGGCCCCGAGGATTGGGAGCGCGTCATCTCGATCAATCTGGGCGGCGCCTATCGCGTCGCGCGCCATGTGGCGCCGATCTTCGAAAAACAGCGCGGCGGATCGCTGGTGCTGTTCTCGAGCCAAATCGGCCTGATCGGCCATCGCCGCGCGACCGCCTATGCCGCGTCCAAAGGCGGCGTCAACGCGCTCGCTAAAACCCTGGCGGTCGAATTCGCGCTGTTCGGCGCCCGCGCCAACGCCGTCGCCCCCGGTCCGATCGCCACGCCGATGACCGCGATCGCGCGCGCCGACGCCACGCGCGCGGCCGGTCTGGTCGCCAGCATTCCGCTGGGCCGCTTGGGCGAATCCGCCGAAATAGCGCGCGCGGCCTTGTTCCTTGCCTCGCCCGCCGCATCGTTCATCACCGGCCACATCCTTGTGGCCGACGGAGGAGTCACGGCCGTATGACGAACCCGCCCCCCATCGATCCGTTCTATGTCCAGCCCGAAGACCATCTGGACGAGATGCAGGAGCGCTTGAAACAGGCGCTGGAGTTCACCGACGACGAGTTCGAGCGCCTGTCGCCCGAAGTGCGCAACTTGTTCGCCGCGCGCCGGCATTTGGGCCATCGCTGGCTCGACGATTATCAAGTCGTGGTCGAGGTCACGAGCAATGGCGGCGGCTGCAAATGCGGCGTGAAGCCCGGCCAGAAGATCGTGTTCGACATGCGCCACAAGGTCGTGCCCGCGTTAACCGACGCGCCGGTCTGCGTGCATCTACTGTCGCCCATCCTGTCGATCTTCTACATGACCTTCGACCGCGCGGCCGAAGGGCTCAATCCCATGACCTGCGTGTGGCGCTACCACGAATGCCCGCATACGGGCCCCGACGAAGGAAAGTCGAAGGCGCGCTGCCAAGTGCATCTACGCCGTGCCGACACGCATGAGCCCGTGACCGAACGCATTCTTCCGAAGGCGGTGTCATGAACAAGGACGATATGGAAATCGTCGCCGAAGTGACGGGCGCGCATCACTGCGCGAATTTCATCCGCAAGGGCGAAACCTTCGTGTTCTCGACCGACGGCTTGCTCGATACGTCCGCGTCGACGGCCCCGTTGTGCTTGGGCGTGATCGCCAAGCTGCAACCCGCCTTGCTGATGGCGCAGGATCGGCTGGAAGCGGGGCTTCACCCGATCAGCCCGCGCTTCAACACGTTCGATTGCTTCGATACCGGCATCGACCATGGCGGTACGGGCAAAGTGTTCGTCAAACTGCGCCTGCGCGACAAGAAGACGGGCGAATTCGTGGAGCCGACGCCATGACCGCGACGACGATCCAACGCTTGCGCATCGAAGACGCGACACCGGAGAACGTGGCGCCGTTCGGCTGGCTGCTCGGCTCCAATGTGCCCGAGCCCGGCAATCGTCTGCATTTCTATGACGGCGTGTTGCGCAAACCCACACGCTTCGAATCCGACGAGCAGACCGAACTGACCGTCGCGACCTTGCGTCGCCGCCCCCTCGCCGTGCGCTGGATCGAGCGGCATTTCAAACACACGCAGACCTTCATCCCGCTGAAGGGCAAGCCGTTCGTCGTGGTGCTGGGTGCGCCCAACGATCAGCCGATGCCCGATATGGGCGCCCTGAAAGCGCTGCGCTTCGATGGCAGCGCGGGCTTCTGCATGAAGATTGGCTGCTGGCACGAATTTCCCTTCGTGCTGGAGGACGAGACCGATCTGATCGTCATCCTGCGCCGCGAGACGCATAGCAATCTGCGCGACGTGCGCGGCACGGAAGCCGAGGGCGACGATCTGGAAAAGCGCGATCTGTGGCAGCGTTTGGATTTGTCGATCGAACTCGATTTGAATTGATGGCCGAAATTTTTCACGAAGCCGACTTCGTCGTCGTCGGTGCGGGTTCGGCCGGTTCGTTGCTCGCGGCACGCTTGGCCGAAGGCGGCAAACATAAAGTCGCGGTGATCGAAGCCGGCCCGCCCGGCCGCGATCCGCTGCTGTCAGTCCCGCTGCTGACCGGCTGGTTCCTGCGCGGCACGAAGTATACGTGGCAGTTCGAGACCGAACCGCAAGCGCATCTGGCCAATCGGCGCCTGAAATGGCCGCGCGGCAAGCTGGTCGGCGGGTCCGGCGCCATCAACGGCATGGTGTGGGTGCGCGGCCTGCCCTCCGACTACGAACATTGGGCGCAAACCGGTTTGCGCGATTGGTCGTGGGAAAAGGTCGAGCCCGTATATCAAGCGTTGGAGAACGAGCCGAGCGGCGACGGGCGCAAGGCGCTGGGCATCGAGCAACCCGATTGGTGGACGCCGCTCTACGACGCCTATCTGAATGCGGCCGAAACGGCGGGCTATGGCCGCACCGATGATTTCAACGGCTCGAACCCGATAGGGGCCGGACGTTACAGCTTCAATATTCGCGGCGGGCGGCGCGCCAGCACGGCACGCGCGTATTTGCGCCCGGCCCTCGCCAGCGGCAGCTTTCGGCTGATCGCCGATGCGGAAGTCGTGCGCCTGACCTTCGAAGGCACGCGCTGCACGGGCCTTATCCTGCGCCAAGGCGGCGTCGAGCGGATCGTCAAAGCGCGCCGCGAGGTGATCGTCTGTGCGGGCACGGTCGGATCGCCGCATCTGCTGCTGCGCTCGGGCATCGGCCCGGCGGGCGAGCTGTCGGCTTTGGGCGTGCCTGTCGTCGCCGATCGTGTACAGGTCGGCGCAAATTTGCAGGACCATCTGCTGATCCGCGTCGAACATGCGGCGCTGAAGCCCGGCGGGCTCAACGAACTTCTGCGCGCCGATCGCGCGGCCTTCGCGTTGCTGCGCGCACTGATCCAGGGCAAGGGTCCGGCCGCGTGTTTCCCGTTGCTGGTCGGCGGCTATTTCAAATCGGAACCCGGCATGGCCGAGCCCGATCTGCAAAGCCATTTCATGCCGGCCCTCACCAGCGCCACGATCCGCGTCAATCCGTTCCGCGATCCGCCGGGGGCGCGCACCGAGAACGGCTTCTTCGCCAATATCTGCCAGATGCGTCCGGAAAGCCGGGGCCGCATTTCGCTGGCCAGCGCCGATCCGTTGGCGGCCCCGCGCATCGATCCGAATTATCTTTCCGCCCCGCGCGACAAGCGCGTGCTGACGGCGGGTGTCAAAATCCTGCGCGGGTTGTTCGCCCAGCCCGCCTTCGATGGCTGGCGCGGTGCGGAATTGATGCCCGGCCCCGATATCCGCAGCGACGCAGAAATCCTCGACTGGATCGCGCAGAAAGCCGACACGGTCTTCCATCCCGTCGGCACGTGTCGCATGGGGGCGGACGAAGCCTCGGTCGTCGACGGGCGCTTGGCGGTACGTGGCGTGCAAGGTTTGCGCGTGTCCGACGCGTCGGTGATGCCGGCGATCACCTCGGCCAACACCAATGCGCCGACGATCATGATCGCCGAGCGCACCGCGCGCTTCGCCCTGGAAGACGTGGCGCGCGCCTAAAGCCTTTCGCGCACCGCGTAGAGCATCACCCCCGCCGCGACGGAGAGGTTGAGCGATTCCACACCGTCGCGCATCGGCAGTTTGACTAGCGTACGGCAGGCGTCGCGCATCGCATCGCTGAGGCCGCTTTGTTCGGTTCCGTTGACGATCAGCGTGGGCGGCGCATAAACCGCCTCGCGATAGTCGATCGCCCCTTGTAACGCCGTGCCGACGGAAACGCCGGGCCAACGGCGTACAAAAGCGAGCGCTTCGTCCGGCTCGGCCGCATAAATGGGTACAGCGAAGATCGAACCCATCGTCGCACGCACCGCTTCGATCCCGAACGGATCGCACGTATTGCCGATCAAAATCACGCCGCCCGCGCCGGTCGCGTCGGCCGTGCGCACGCACGTGCCGAGATTGCCGGGATCGCGCACGCCCTCCAGCGCCAGCCACAGCGGCGCGGACTTGGGATCGAGATCGGCAAGGCGGCGCACACGCTGGCGAAACACGCCGATCACGCTTTGCGCGTTGTCGCGCTGGGATATTTTTTCCAGCACCGCGTCCGACACTTCCAGCAATTGCGCGCCGGCGGCGGCGGCCCGGGCGCAAAGCGCCGCGATGGAAGGATCGGCCCGATACGCCAGCATCTCGGGCGCAAAACCGTGGTCGAGCGCTTGCGCGATCGTGCGCGCCCCTTCGGCGAGGAACAGCCCCGTCTCGGCGCGCGCCTTGCGCATATGTAGCGCGCGGATCTCCTTGACCAGCGGGTTGGACACGCTGGCGATCTCGCGCACGCGCGGGCCGGAGTTGTTCGAACGGAATTCGGTCACTGGAATGGCAAACCGCGACGAGACTGGGATTCCAGTTTATGCTTTATCGTTCCGGCCATGCAAACCTCCCCTTCCGTTCTGATCCTCGGCGGCACGACCGAGGCCTATGATCTCGCCGCCGCCCTCGTCGCGCACGGGGGTTTGCGCGTCGTCACGTCCTTCGCCGGGCGCACGAAATCCCCGCGCCTGCCCGCAGGCGAGTGGCGCAGCGGCGGCTTCGGCGGCGCCGAAGGCCTCGCCGAATATCTCCGCGCCGCGCGCTTCGACGCGGTGATCGACGCCACGCATCCTTTCGCCGCCGCGATGGCGTTCAACGCCGCCGAGGCTTGCGCGCAGGAAGGCGTGAAGTTGCTGCGCCTGGAGCGCGCGCCCTGGCGCCCCGGTCCCGGCGATCGCTGGAAGGAGGTGGATACGCAGGAAGAGGCGGCGGCGATTTTGCGCGGCAATGCGAAACGCGTGCTGATGGCCGTCGGCCGCCAGGAATTGGCGCCGTTCGTGTCGCTCGACGAGATCTGGTTCCTGATCCGCTCGGTCGAAGCGCCCGAGCCGATGCCCGCTTTCGAGCAATACGAATTGCTGCTGTCGCGCGGGCCGTTCGATGTGGCGGGCGAGCGCGCATTGCTGCGCGACAAGCGCATCGACGCGATCGTCTGCAAGAACAGCGGCGGTAGCGCGACGCAAGCCAAGCTGATCGCGGCGCGCGAGGTCGGCATTTCGGTGATAATGAAGCGTCGGCCGCCCCGCCCCGAATTGCCGATCGCCTACACGATCGACGACGCGCTCGCCTGGCTCAAACTTCGCTGATCGGCTTTTTGTCGCCGTACCAGCGCGGCGTGTAGACCCAGCGCCCGCCATCGAATGTCGCCGTCGTCGACGAGCCGACGATCACGACCGTGCGCATATCCACGTCCGCCGGATCGAGCGTGCCGAGCGTGATAACGCGCAGAGTTTCGTCCGGGCGGCCGATATCGCGGCCGAGCACGACCGGCGTTTGGGGGCAACGATGCGCGCGGATCGCCGTGAGCGCCTGCGCCAATTGCGTGGGCCGCGCGCGGGAGATCGGGTTGTAGAGGGCGAGCACCAGATCGGCTTGCGCCGCCAATGACAGACGCCGCTCGATCACATCCCAGGGCTTGAGATTGTCGGAGAGCGAGATGACGCAGAAATCGTGACCCAGCGGCGCGCCGCTTCGCGCGGCGGCGGCTTGGGCGGCCGAAATACCCGGCACGATCTTCAGCTCCACACCATGCCAAGCGGGATCGGTGCTGTCGTGCAGCGCTTCCAGTACCGCCGCCGCCATGGCGAAAATCCCCGGATCGCCCGACGACACGACCGCGACCGAACGCCCCTGCGCGGCCAGCGCGAACGCGTGGCGCGCGCGCGCCATTTCTTCGCGATTATCCGTGGCGTGGACGACCTGATGCGCCGCGAACGGCCCCGCCATGCGCAGATAGGTCTCGTAGCCGATCAGATCGTCGGCCGCCGCCAATTCGCGCGCCGCCTCGGGCGTGCGCCAATCGAGCGCGCCGGGGCCGATCCCGATCACGCTCAATTTCCCGCGCGCGCGCCCGATCGTCGCCGGATCGATCGGCGCATCGGCGACGGTGAGCTTTACGGGATCGGCATCGAGGGCGGCGACGACGCGCAGCGGCCGATCCAGCATCTTCGCGACTTCATGGATCGCCGGATCGGCGGCGTCTTTCTCGACCACGACGACACAGGCGACCGCTTGCGGCGCCAAGCCTTGCGCTTCGAGCGCGGCCATCACGTGGCCGGCACCACCGCTTCGTACGTCGATACGCACCGAACGCGGATGGAAAACGAGCTCGCCCTCGGCGGGCGTGACCGCCTTCGGCGTCACGCGGATCGTCAGCGTACCCGCCGGATCGATCGGCAGGCGCGTTTCCACGAGCCATGGCGCCGCACCATCGATACGCACGCGCGCCCCGGCCAGCAGATCGGACATGAAGCGCTTGCCCGCGGCGGGATTGGCGAGGACATAGCCCGCTGGCGCCAATTCCAGCGTCGTGCCGAAGCGCACCTCGCCGGTCGTGGTGATCGCCGGTGCCGTTCCCAGCGCCGTACCGATCCGCTTGGCGAGATCGTTGACGCCGCGCAAGCCGCCGAGCAGCGGCACGATCGCGCTGCCATCCTCCGCGACCACGACGACCGGCGGTTCGGCGCGTTTGTCCTGCAACAACGTGGAGAGCGCGCGCACCACGATGCCGGTGGCGCAGAGCGCGATAATCGGCGTATCGCTCGCGAACAGAGCGCGCAAATGAACGCCGAATTCGTCGAAGGCGATATCCGCCCCCGTCACGCGGGATTTAAGTCCGTGCACCGCCGATCCCGGCAACGCGGCCGCGATTTTGCGCGCGACGGATAGGCTCCCTGCCCCCAAAATCACGATCGCGGGCGCGCGGGCGTTCATCCCTGCCAACGGGTCCCGGGAACGAGGATCATCGAGAAATAAGGCACGCTCGCCGGATCGATCTCCGCGAAGGGCACGATGCGCTGGGCCGCCATCGTCGCGCGTTCGACATAGAGTGCACGTTCCGCGAGGCCGAGCTTGATCAGCACGCGGCGCACTTTCTCGAAATTGCTGCCGAGCTTCATGATCGCCGCCGCGTCGGCCTGGGCCAAGCGCGCTTCCAGATCTTCTTCCGGCGACACGCCCGACAGCACCGTCAAAGTCTGGTTGCGATAGACGAGCGGTGCCGCCAACGCCGCCGAGCTCGCGACGATCGAGCACACGCCTGGCACGACATCGGTCGGATAGCGCGTGCTGAGCCGATCGTGCAGATACATGAACGAGCCGTAGAAGAACGGATCGCCCTCGCACAGCACGGCGACATCCGTTCCGGCGTCGAGATGGCGCGCGATCTCGTTCGCCGCTTCATCGTAGAACGCGGCGATGATGGTCTCGTAGCAATGCGGCGGCTCGAGCTTCTCCGTCGTCACCGGATAAATCAGCGGCATCATCGTCTGACGCGGATCGAGATAGGATTCGACGATCGACAGCGCGTTGCTTTTCTTCGCCTTGGCCGAGAGATAGGCGACGACCGGGGCGGCGCGCAAAATGCGCAACGCCTTCACGGTCAGAAGCTCGGGATCGCCGGGCCCGACGCCGAGCCCGTAGAGACGGCCGGTCTTGTTCATCACTCGACCTCCGTCGCCAGCGCGTTCACGGCAGCGGCGGCGATGGCGCTGCCGCCGCGCCGCCCGCGCAGCGCGACGAACGGCACGCCTCGGCTGTTCGCCGCGAGTTCGTCTTTGGATTCGGCAGCACCAATGAAGCCGACCGGGAAACCGAGAATGAGCGCGGGGCGCGGCGCGCCTTCGTCGAGCATTTCGAGCAAACGATAGAGCGCGGTCGGCGCGTTGCCGATGGCGACGACCGATCCGGCGAGATCGGGCCGCCAAAGCTCGAGTGCCGCCGCCGAGCGCGTGTTGCCGATGCGCGCGGCAAGGTCCGGCATTTGCGGGTCGCCCAGCGTGCAGATCACGCGGTTCTTCGCGGGCAGTCGCGCGCGGGTGATGCCTTCAGCGACCATGCGCGCATCGCACAGAATGGGCGCCCCCGCCGCCAACGCGTCGCGGCCCGCCTTCCCCGCCCCTGCGGAGAACACCAGATCGCCGGCCGCATCGACCATGCCGCAGGCATGGATCACGCGCACCGCGAGCTTCTCCAGATCGGTCGGGATGCGGGAAAGATCGGCCTCAAGGCGGATCGTGGCGAAGGATCTGCGATAGATCTCGGCGCCGTCGCGAATATAGTCCATCGACATCCTAGGCAGCTGAAACGACGGCTGCGGCTTCGGCGATCGCGGCGTTTTCCGCGAGACACCGCCCGAACCGCGCCGAATCGTTTCCGTCTTTGCGATACACCGTATAGCGCCCCGGCGCCTGTGCGAGGAGCGTGATATCGGCCGTGCCCGCAACGGCGCAGGACTTGGCGCAGCCGGTCAGATGGACGGTCTTGCCGCCGAGATCGCCAAGGTCGCGGGCCAACACCAGTGCGTCGGTCTTCGTGTCGGCGAGGGCCGAAGCGCAGCCCGAACTGCCCGAACACGCGACGGTCGACGCCAGCGGCGCATTGGAATCAACGATCAAGCCAACCGCCGCCACGGCTTTCGCCGCCGCTTGCGGATCGGCGATCCCCGGCAACACGACGCTTTGCCACGGCGTGAGGCGCAGCGTGGCGTCGCCATAGGTCTCGGCGCGTGCGGCGAGGTCTTCGAGCATCGCCGGCGACAAGCGCCCGAGCGGGGGTACCCCGCCGAGGAACGATTTCCCGTCCCGTTGCGGATGAATGCCGACATGGCCCAGCGCGCGGGGCGCCGCACGCACCCAAATATCGCGGCGAAGCTCGCCGCCCAGTCGCAATAGAATTTCCTCGCGCGATGCGGTCTTCAGCAAATCGCGATAACGCCGGATTTCCGGATCGGCGCCCGCCCGTTCGAGGAATAACGCGATGGCGGCGTTCACGGCCTTCGCCGCGTCGGCTTCAGCGATCACGACATACGGCGTGCCGCGCGCGGCGTGCTCGACCGTGCCCGCGATTCCCAATGCGACTTTGCCGTCGCCCATCGCGGCAAGCCAAATGTCGTTCGGGTGGTCGATCGCAACAAGGCTTTCGCCCGCGTCGAGCGACACGCCGAATTTCGGGTTCAAGCGCTCGGCGATGCCGTCGCTTTGCAGGAACGCGTCGATCGCGGCCGCCACCGGCAGCGCATCGAATTGCCGGACCGGATCGATCCCGGCGGTTGGGCTCACCAGCACGTTGCGCGCCCCATCGGCCTCGGGGCGCGTGGGCCCCAGCCCGGCAGCGACGAGGTCCGCGATCAGCGCCGCTTCGCTGGCCGGCGCCACACCGCGCAGTTGCAGATTGGCGCGGTTGGTGATGTCGATCACGCCGCTGGTATGGCGCCTGGCGACCCCGGCGATGGCGCGCGCGGCCGACGCGGAAACATGGCCGAAAGCGAGCCGCAAACGGCAAATGCCGCCGTCGCGCGCGGGCACGATTCTGAACAAACCCGGACAGGCCGTATTGCTCCGCATGCGATTCCCTGATCGAATTCGCCTCGACCGGTAAAGATCATACTCGTCCCGATCCCGCAACGCCCGTAATGTCCGGATCGGCTTGACGAATCGAGGACAAATGGACGCGTGGCTGGAGGTCGTGGGGATCGGCGAGGACGGGCTGGCGGGCTTGAGCCCGGCGGCCCATGCCGCCATCGCCCACGCCCGGGTCCTGGTCGGCGGCAAGCGGCATTTGGCGCTGATCCCCGAAAGGCCGCAAGAGCGCTGGGCCTGGCCCAGCCCGTTCGAAACCGGGATCGAAAAACTGCTCGCCCTGCGCGGCACGAAGGTTTGCGTGCTGGCGAGCGGCGATCCGATGTGGTTCGGCGTCGGCGCCACGCTCGCCCGGCGTTTGGCGAAAAACGAATACCGCATCCACCCTGCCCCATCGTCCTTCGCGCTGGCGGCCGCAAGGATGGGCTGGCCGTTGCAGGATGTCGCAACGCTCAGCGTCCATGGCCGCCCGATCGAGACGCTGCATCCGCATCTCCAGCCCGGCGCCAAGCTGCTGGTTTTGAGCGATAGCGGCGACACGCCCGCCGCCATCGCCCACATGCTATGCGCGCGCGGATACGCCGCAAGTTCGCTGACTGTGCTCGAGCATATGGGCGGCGAAGCCGAAGCGCGCGTCGATGCGCGCGCGGATGTCTTTCCGCCGGAGCGGCGGCGCGATCTGAACGTCGTCGCCGTCGCTTGCGTCGCCGATGCCATGGCGCCGTTACGGCCGATACTCGCGGGGCTCCCTGACGACGCCTTCATCCATGACGGGCAATTGACCAAGCGCGATGTTCGCGCGGCGACGATCGCCCGCCTTGCCCCCTATCCCGGCGCGCTGTTGTGGGATGTGGGGGCCGGTTGCGGCTCGATCGGCATCGAATGGATGCGCGCGCATCCCGCCTGCCGCGCCATCGCGATCGAACGCGACGAGGCCCGGCGCGATATGATCGCGGCCAACGCGAAGAATCTCGGCGTGCCCGATTTGCGCATCGTCGCGGGTGCCGCCCCGGCTGCCCTCGACGGGTTGGAAACGCCCGATGCCGTGTTTATCGGCGGCGGGGCCAGCGAAGCGGGAATGTTGGAGAAATGCTGGGCGGCGTTGCGGCCCGGCGGCGTGCTCGTCGCCAATGCGGTGACGCTGCAAAGCGAAGCGGTGCTGATCGCCGCGCGCGAAAATCTAGATGGCGAATTGGTGCGGATCTCGGTCGCGCATGCAGCGCCGGTCGGTAAGTTCTATGCGTGGCGCACGGCGATGCCGGTCACGATCCTGACGGCGCGCAAACAAGCTTAGTTTTTGTCGGCGTCGTTCAAACGCAGCAAATAGCTGTCCATGATCCAGCCATGCTTGCGGCGTGCCTCGGCGCGCACGCGCGCGATCTCGTCGGCCACATCGGCGAGCTTGCCGGAGATCACGATCTCCTCCTTCATGCCGACATAAGCACCCCAATGGATATCGACGTCGCGCCCCGCGAGCGACTTATACGCGTCGCGCGCGTCGAGCATCACGGCCGCATTGTCGAACCCTTCGGGCCAACCGGCCGATAGCCGCCGCCCCGTGGTGACCGCAACGGCGCCGCCGATGCTGTTGAGCGTCGTCTTGCAGCGCGCGGCAAGCGCTTGGATCGAACTGATCCCGGCGATCACCTCGTACTCGATAGCCTGCGCGCCGGATTTCGCGATCGTTTCGACGATGCGGATCGTGCTGTCGTAGAGCGCGGGATCGCCCCATACCAGGAAGGCGCCGCATTCGCCATCCTTCAGCTCCGTGGCGAACAGGCGTTCGAACACCGCTTGCTTATCGCGGTTGAGATCGTCGACGGTCGCCAGATAGTCGGGCGTATCGCGCGCCCAGTCGGGGCTGGTCGCATCGGCGATGCGATAGGCGCGATCCTTGGCGATATAGCGGCGGCAGATTTCCTTGCGCAGCTCGATCAGCTGCGACTTCGCCTCGCCCTTCTCCAACAGAAAGAACACGTCGACCCGGTTGAGGGCGTTGATCGCCTGAACGGTGATGTGTTCGGGATCGCCGGCCCCGATCCCGATAATCGCGATTTTCTTCATCGGCACTCCGCCGCCGGCGCGTGTCGAGGCGCCCGCAAGGCGTCTATATAGCCGCGACTTGCGGCCGCGTCATGCCCCGTCGCGGCGCGGGTTCAGCCGATACGCAACGGCGGCCGGGCGGACATCGCGTCGGCGAGATCGGGATCGTGCGTGACCAGCAGCATGGCGAGGCCGCGTTCGACGGCGAGTTCGCGCAGCAATTCCATCGTCGCGCGCTGGATCGGCGGATCGAGGCGCGAGGTCGGCTCATCCGCGAACAGGAAAACGGGATCGACGATCAACGCCCGCGCGATCGCCACGCGCTGCAACTCGCCGCCGGAGACTTGGCTCGGTGGCCGGTCGAGCAGGTCGAGCGGCACCGATAGCCGCGCCAAGATCGTTTCCACGGCGGACCAGGTGCCGCCGTGACGGCGCACGACGTCATCCAACGCGACCCGCAGGCTCGAATACGGCGCGAACGCCGCGACCGGATCCTGATAGAGCTTCTGATAGCGCCACGCTTCCACGCCGTCCGCGCGGCGCACCACGCCACGCTGCGGCGGCAAAAGACCCAACAGCACCGCGCCCAGCGTCGTTTTGCCGCCGCCGCTGGGGCCTTGCACGCAGGCGATCTCGCCGCGCGCGAGCGCCACGTCGATATCCGCGAACAACGTCTTTGCGCCGCGCACGGCGGAAAGGCTTTCGCCCCGCAGCACCGGCGCGCCGCCGGGATGCGCGGCCGGACGCGGCCATTTCGCCGGATCGGCGGCGACGAACATTCTCGTGTAATCATGGCGCGGCGCCGTCAGCACGTCGCGCGTGTCGCCGGTCTCGACCATGTCGGCGTTGCGCATCACCGCGATCCGCCCGCCCAGCGCGCGGGCAAGACCGATATCGTGGGTCACGACCACGACCGCGCGGCCTTGTTCCATCTGTGCGCGCAGCGACGCGGCGACGCCGGCGCAAGCGTCGGCGTCGAGCCCCTTGGTCGGCTCGTCGGCGAACAGCAACCCCGCCTCCGCCGCCATCGTCGCCGCAATGGCCACGCGCTGCGCCATACCGCCAGACAGATGGAACGGCAATTGCCGCGCGGACGCCGAAAGCCCCAAGCGGCCGAGATCCTTCGAGGCGCGCATGCGCGCCTCCGGCCAGGCGCGCCCCGCGACCAGCGCATGGGTTTCCGCGATCTGGCTTTCGACGCGCATCAAGGGATCGAGCGACAGCCATGGCTCCTGCGGCAGCAACGCGATCCGCGTGCCCCAGAACGCGCGCCGCTCGTCTTGCGTCAGCGTATCGATCCGGTGGCCCGCGACGCTGACTTCGCCACGCGCGGAAAGGCCCGGCGCCAGATCGCCCATGATCGCATGCGCGAGCAGCGACTTGCCCGAGCCGCTTTCGCCCATCACGACCAGGCATTCGCCCGCCGCGACGCACAGATCGACCTCGCGCACCAGCGCTTTGCCGCCCGCGTGCACCGACAGGCCTTTGACTTCCAGCATCGGCGCGGCACTCATGCTTCGTCTCCGCCGGCGGCCAAACGCAATCCCAGCACCGTCGTGAATAGCAGCAGCGCCGGTGCGAGCAATTGCCACGGCGCGTCGGCGTAATGCGGCAGCAATTCGACCATCATACTGCCCAGCTCCGGCGTGGGCGGGCGCAAGCCGATGCCCACGAAGCTGAGCGTGGAAACCGCCAGCACGGTGCTCGCCACGCCGAAAGCCGCAAGCATGCCGACCAGCGGCGTCAGCTCGGGCAGCAAATGGCGGCGGAAAACGTGCCAGCCCCCGAAGCCGAACAATCGTGCCGCTTCGACATCCGGCGCCGCCAGACGCCCGGCGGCCAATGCGCGCACCGGGCGGAAGAACTCGACCCATTGCGTGGCGACGAGCCCGGCATAAAGCGGCCAGAGCTTGCCGGGCGCGAGAGCGGCGATCAGAACCACCATCAGCAAGCCCGGCAACGCCATCGTCGCATCGCAAAGTCCCGACAAGGCGCGATCCGCAAAGCCGCCGCGCGATGCCGCCGCGATGGCACCCAGCGCCGTGCCGATAACGCCCGCCAGCAGTACCGCCGCCGCCGCCAGCCCCAGCGACAGCCGTGCGGCGGAGGCCAGGCGCGCCATCATCGACCGGCCGAGATGATCGGTGCCGAACAGGAACTCGGCCGAGGGCGGGCGCAACGCCGCGCGCAAATTCTGGCGCAGCGGATCGGCGTCGATCACCGCCGGTCCCAGAAGGGCGAAAATCGCGACCGCGGCGAGCAGCAGGAAGCCGATCGCGCGAAACAGCTGCGCGCGGTTCATGCGCGCCGTCCGCGCGGATCGATCGCCAAGCACAGGATATCGACCGCCGCGTTCAACGCCACGAACAGCAATCCCATCGTCAACGCCGTGCCTTGCAGCATCGGCACGTCGCGGGCGATGACGGCGTGGATCAGCGCATGCCCGATACCGGGCCAGGAGAACAGGGATTCGACCACCACCACACCTTCGACCAGCCACACAAGCTGCACCCCGAGATAAGCCACGACCGGTACGCCCGCGTTGCGCAGCACGTGGCGGCGCAGCACAGCGCCTTCCGGCAGACCTTTCGTGCGCGCGAAATGCGTATCGGCACGCGCCAATACGCGCGCGGCGGCATCGCGCGTCACGCGCATCGACATCGCGGCAAGGCCCAGCGCCAGCGTCGCCGCCGGCAAGGGCCACGCGGCGGCGTTGTCGTAACCGGCGGCCGGCAGCAAACCCCACTGCACAGCAATCAACAGCATCAGGCCGAGGCCGATCAGATATGCGGGTGTCGCGCGCAACGCCGCCGCGACGACGAGCCCGCCCGCGTCGAGCACCCCGCCGCGCAATGCCATCGCGATACCCAGCGGAATGCCGACCGCCGCCGACAAAGCGAGCGCCAAGAGCGAAAGCCCGAGCGTCGCGCCGAATTGATGGCCGATTTCGACCGCGACATTCTCGCCGCTGACGAGCGAAACGCCCAGATCGAAGGTCGCGATCCCGCCCAGCCACGCGGCGAGACGTATCGGCCACGGACGGTCGAGCCCGAGTTCGGCGCGCACCGCTTCGGCGGCCTTGCCGCTCGCCATATCTTCGCCGTAGCGCGCGGAGGCGACGCGATAGGCTTGATCGCCCGGCAGCAATTCGACGATCGCGAAGCACGCGACGCCGACCAGCACCGCGACGAACGCGGCCTGAACGAGCCGCGCCGCCAGCGCCCGGATCAACGCGCCCATCGCATCGCAGACAACCGGTACGAAAGCTCGAACGGGTCGACGCTGGCGCCGTCGACGCGGCGATTGATCGCGACCGCGTAATCGAACCACGCGATCGGCACGATCGGCATTTCGCGCTGAAGGATCCGCGCGATATCGCCGCGCGCCTTGGCGCGGCCGGCCGCGTCGATGGGGCCGGAAAGCGCGGTCAGCGCGGCGATCAGTTCCGCGTTCGACCAATTCATGGCGCCCCAATCGCCGCCTTGCGGCCCGAAATCCTGCAGCAACGTGCCGATCGGATCGGGGACGATCGAGAAATTACGCGCGAACAGCGCCATTTGCAGCGTGCCGTCGTGATGACCGGCGGGGATCTCGCCGTTCTTCATGATCGCGACGCTCACATCGATGCCGATCTCGCGCAATTGCGCTTGAATGGCGGTCGCCATCGCGGGCTGTTCGGGCCGGTCGGAGAAGGTGCGTAAAACGACCGCGAAGCGCTTGCCGTCCTTCGCCAGAATGCCGTCGGCGCCCGGGCGCCAACCGGCGGCGGCGAGCAGTTCCTTGGCCCGCGCGGGCGCGTGGTCGAGCGGCGGCATATCGGGGACATGCCACTCGGCGAGGCTGGGCACGAACATCTGGGTCGCGCGCACGGCGGGGCTGCGCAGGATCGCTTCGGCAATACCTTCGCGATCGATCCCCAGGCTGACCGCCTGACGCACGCGGACGTCGTCGAAATAGGGTGCGGCGGCGTTCAGCTTCAGCACGCGCGTGCGCGGAATGGGCTGCACGCGCGTGTCGAGGCGCGCATTGCGTTGAAGCCGCGCGACCGCCTCGGGCGGCACGACATAGACGAGATCCGCCTGCCCGCCTTCGGCCATGGCGCTGCGCGTCTCGCCGCGCGGAACCGACAGATAGCTCGCCCGCGCGATCGCGGGTGCGGGCCCCCACCAGCCCGCGAAACGCTCCAGTTCGACGCGCAGCGGCGGCTCGACCAGCGTCGCGCGGTACGGGCCGCTGCCGATCATCCGCACGACCTTGCCGCTGGCGTCGTAAGCGGACGGCGCCAGAACGATCGCGCTGGAATGCATCAACAACGCCGGCAAAGCCGTGAACGGCCGCGACAGCGTGATCGTCACCGCCCCGCCTTGTGCCGCAATCGCCGAAATCGGCGCGTTGACGAGCATGCCCGCCGCACTGGCGCGCGCGCGATCGAGCGACGCCGCGACGGCCGCCGCATCGAGGGGCGATCCGTCATGGAACGTGGCGCCGGGCCGCATCTCGAACCGCCAGACCAGACCGTCGGGCGAGACCGTCCAGGCCTGGGCGACCGACGGTACGGGCAATCCGCCGTCATCGGCGCCGACAAGGGTTTCGGCGACTTGGAGACGCGCGAAAATATGGCCGGAGCTTGCGGGGTCGAGACCGCCGATTTCCCAGGGTGCGACGACCCGCAAAACCCGATCGGCGTCTTGCGCCATGGCCGGCGTCATCGCCGTCCCAGAAATCGCCAACGCGGCGACTGCCGCCAAGATCACCGTCCGCCGCTTCGTCATCGCCAACCTCACACTGGAAAATGAGGCGCGAATAAGCAATGATATAGCATTGCTCGTCAAGGATTTTTGACACGATCACTTCGTCTTCAATGGGAGGTTCGAATCTTAGGCCGTTGACGAAACGACATTCTTCATTAATGTTATATTATATCATTTACTCAGGAGCGCTCGATGCTAGCCGCCGATAACCGCCTGCCCGTCACCGTCCTCTCCGGCTTTCTGGGTGCCGGAAAAACGACGCTGCTGAATCATGTTCTGCGCAACCGCGAAGGGCGGCGCGTCGCGGTCATCGTCAACGACATGAGCGAGATCAATATCGACGGCGCCCTCGTCCGTAACGGCGACGCCAAGCTCAGCCGGACCGAGGAAAAGCTGGTCGAGATGTCGAATGGCTGCATCTGCTGCACGCTGCGCGACGATTTGCTGAAGGAGGTCCGCGACCTCGCCGCCGCCGGACGCTTCGACTATCTGCTGATCGAGTCGACCGGCATTTCCGAACCGATGCCGGTCGCGGCGACGTTCCAGTTCCGCGACGAAGACGGGCAAAGCCTGTCCGACATCGCGCGCGTCGATACGATGGCGACAATCGTCGATGCCGAGCGCCTTATCCGCGACTACGAGTCCAGCGATTTGCTGGGCCATCGCGGTCTGGCGCTGGGACCGGAGGATACGCGCCCCGTCGTCGGCTTGCTCGCCGAGCAAATCGAGTTCGCCGACACGCTGATCGTCAATAAAGTCGATCAAGTCGATGGCGAGCAGCTCGATCGCGTGCTCGGCCTCGTCAAGGCGTTGAACCCGTCGGCGCGCATCGTGCTGGCCGATCATGGCCGTGTGAAGCTCGACGAAGTTCTGGGCACGCATCGCTTCGACCACGTGAAGGTCGAGGATTTCCCGGGCTGGGCCCAGGCGATGGCCGGCGGCTTGCCGTCGGAAACCGAGGAATTCGGCGTGCGCAATTTCGAGTTCCGCGCGCGGCGCCCCTTCCATCCCGCGCGCTTCAAAGCGTTCATCGATTCCGAATGGCGCGGCGTGGTGCGCGCCAAAGGCTATCTGTGGCTCGCCACGCGCTTCCATTGGGCGGGAACGCTCGACCAAGCCGGTGCCGCGGTAAAGGTCGAAGCCGCCGGGTTGTGGTGGTCGTCGATGCCGCAGGAACGCTGGCCCGACGATCCCGAATGGCGCCGCCACTACGACGCGACATGCGACGGCGAATTCGCCGACAAGCGCCAGGAGCTCGTCTTCATCGGCATCGGCATGGACGAAGCCGATCTGCGCAAGCGCCTGGAAGCGTGCCTTTTGACCGACGATGAAATGGCGCTGGGCCCGAAAACCTGGCCGCGCAAATTCGCCGATCCCTTCCCGACCTGGAAACGGAGCGCGCAATGACGGCGACGCTTGAAGCCGCGACGCGCGAAGCGCTCGTCCTGCACGGCTATGCGCCGTCGATCCTGGAGCGTATCCGCGATAAGGCGGTCGAACTCGCGATCTGGGAACGCGAATTGCCGGAGACATTCGCGCAGTGGCTCGACGCGCTGCCGCCGGAAAACCTGCCCGACGCGCGCGGCGTTACAGACGACGCCGGGCTGGAAGCGACGATCGCGGCGATGCTCGACGACGCGCGCACGCCCCAGGGCGCGATGCGCGATCTGCTGCTGGCCGATATCGCGTCGCTCGCGCGGCGATTCATGGCGATCATGGACAGCGCGCAAGTCGATATCCGCCTCGAAGCCGTCGATCACAACGCGTGCTGGAAATTCCATCGCGACTGCGTCGAAGCGCGCTTGCTGGCGACCTATCGCGGGCCCGGCACGCAATGGATCCCGCCGGCGTTGGGCGACGCCGCCCTCGACCGCCAATCGGATTATCGCGGGCCGCTCCCAAGCCTGTCGCGCTTCGCGGCCGGCATGTTCAAAGGCTGTTGCGCCGCCCCCGCCAGCGGTATCGTCCATCGCTCGCCGCCGATCGATGGAGCGGGCGTGACGCGGCTGTTGCTGTGCCTGAATCTGCCGCGCCCCGTACACCATTGATTTTTCGGTATTTCCGGGGGAAACGCGTTACACGGCGTGACGGCTACGGGCCCGCCGCGCCGCCGGGATCAATCGAAACGCGTCTACGCGGGCCAAAGGCATCCACAGGCGGGCACAGCCGGTAACATTCCGGAACAGCGCCGCAGGTTGGTGCCGCTATATTCGAGGCTATGACACGCCTCGATCGACAATTCGCCGCATGCCGCCCGTAAAAAGCCCCGCCTCGATTTTCGTCACGTGGTTGCTGACGCTCGCCGTCCTTGGCGGCGGTGCGGCGGCCGCCTGGTATTGGTTCGTCCAGTTACCGCGCGAACGCGCCGCCGCCACGGCAACCGCCCCGCGTTTCCGCCCGGCCGCGACGGTCGGTGTGGCGCAAGCCACGCGCGCCGACGTGCCGGTCATCGTATCCGCGATCGGCACGGTGCAGCCCGTCGTCACCGCCACGGTGCGCACGCAGCTCGCCGGTATTTTGGTCGGCATCAATTTCACCGAAGGCCAGATGGTGACCAAGGGCCAGGTGCTGGCGCAGATGGATGCGCGGCCCTATCGCCTCGCCCTCGCCCAGGCCCAAGCCAATCTCGCGCGCGATCAGGCCCAACTCGCCGACGCGCAGCGCGATCTCGGCCGCTATCGCACGCTGCTGGCGCAGGATTCGATCGCGCGCCAGCAGGTCGATACGCAGGCGACGCTGGTCAAGCAGCTTGAGAACACCGTCGCCGCCGACGAAGCCTTGGTCGGTACGGCCAGGCTCAATCTCGAATACACGACGATCACCGCCCCGGTCGCGGGCCGGATCGGCTTGCGCCAAGCCGATATCGGCAACTATCTGACCCCGGGCGACACGAACGGCATTGCGGTCATCACGCAGCTCGATCCGATCGATGTCGTCTTCGCCGTCCCGCAGGATCGCCGCCCCGCCTTGCAAGCGCGCCTTGCCGGCGGCGCGCCGCTGCCGGTCCTCGCCCTCGATCAACAAAGCGTGACGACGCTCGCCGAGGGAACGTTCCTTACTTTCGACAACGTCGTCGACGCGACCAGCGGCACGGTGAAGGCCAAAGCGCGCTTCGCCAATACGGATGGGCGCTTGTTCCCCAACCAGTTCGTCAATGTGCGCGTGCGCGCGGATACGATCGCCGGCGCCATTACCGTGCCGGTTTCGGCCGTGCGGCATGGCGCACGCGGCGCGTTCGTCTTCGCGTTGAACGCCGACCGCACCGTCAGCCTGCGTCAAGTGACGACCGGTGTCGCCGACGGCGATCGCATCGTCATCCTGTCGGGCGTCACGGAAGGCGAGCGCGTCGTTTCGGAAGGGGCCGACAATCTTGTCGACGGCGCGCAAGTCGTGATGCCGGGCGACACACCGCGCGAACGTCCCGGTCGCGGGCGCCAAGCGGCCGAGCCGCCGGGACCGCCGCCGCCGTGAGCGACCCCGCGAACGACACGACGACGGGCGATGGCCTGAACCCGTCGCGGCTTTTCGTGCTGCGCCCCGTGGCCACGACGCTGCTGATGCTGGCGATCGTGCTGGTGGGCCTCGTAGCACTGCGTCTTTTGCCGCTGTCGTCGCTGCCCGAAGTCGATTACCCGACGATCCAGGTGCGCACGCTTTATCCGGGCGCGAGCCCCGATGTGATGGCGAATACCGTCACAGCACCGCTGGAGCGCCAATTCGGTCAGATGGCCGGGCTCGACCGGATGTCGTCGTCGTCTTCCGCCGGCGCCTCGGTCATCACGCTGCAATTCGCGCTCGATCTGCGTTTGGACGTGGCCGAGCAGGAAGTGCAAGCGGCGATCAACGCGGCAAGTTCGCTGCTGCCCAGCGACCTGCCCGCCCCGCCGATCTACGCCAAGATCAATCCCGCCGATGCGCCGATCCTCGCACTCGGCGTCACCTCGCCTACGCGCGGCCTGCCCGAGATTCAAGATCTGGTCGATCAGCGCTTCACCAAGAAGATCGCGCAGGTGCCCGGCGTCGGCCTCGTCAGCTTGAGCGGCGGCCAGCGCCCCGCCGTGCGTATCCAGGCGAACGTCCAAGCCTTGGCCGCGCGCGGATTGTCGCTGGACACGCTGCGCACCGCGATCGCGGCGGCGAACGTCAACACCGCGAAGGGCAGTTTCGACGGGCCGACGCGATCCTGGAGCATCGACGCCAACGATCAACTCGCCGACGTCGGCGCCTATCGCAATCTCGTGATCGCCTATGCCGACGGCGCACCGGTGCGCCTCGCCGACGTCGCCGAAGTGGTGATGTCGGCCGAGAATACGCGCCTGGGCGCTTGGATGAACGCGACACCGGCGATCATCGTCGAAGTCCGCCGCCAGCCCGGCGCCAACGTCATCGGCACGGTCGATGCGATCAAGCGCGCCTTGCCCGAGCTCGAGCGCCAATTGCCCGGCGATATGCGCGTGACGCTGCTGACCGATCGCACCGAAGGCATTCGCGCCTCGGTGCGCGACGTCAGTATCGAGCTCGTTCTCGCCGTCGTGCTGGTGATGCTGGCGATCTTCCTGTTCCTGGGCGATCCGCGCGCCACGATCGTCGCAGGGATCGCCGTGCCCGTTTCGCTGATCGGCAGCTTCGCGGCGATGTACCAACTCGGTTTCAGCGTCAATAATCTGTCGCTGATGGCGCTGACCATCGCCTCGGGCTTCGTCGTCGACGATGCGATCGTGATGATCGAGAATATCGCCCGGCATTTGAAGAAAGGCGCCACACCCTTCGCCGCGGCGATCGAAGGGTCGAAGGAGATCGGCTTCACGATCATCTCGCTGACCGTCAGCTTGATCGCCGTGCTGATCCCGCTGCTGTTCATGGACGACGTCGTCGGGCGGCTGTTCCGCGAATTCGCGATCACGCTGACGATCTCGATCCTGATTTCGGCGGTCGTCGCGCTGACGCTGGTGCCGATGCTGACCGCGCGCTGGATGAAGCCGGAAGCGGAAGGCGAAGCCCCCGCCCTCGTGCGCTGGACGATGGCGTGGTTCGACGCCGTCGCGCGCGTCTACGCGGCGATGCTCGATTGGGTTTTGGCCTATCGCGCGATTACGCTTCTGTTCTTCGTCGCCACGCTGGCATTGACCGTGGCGCTCTATATCCACATCCCTAAGGGCTTGTTCCCCGAACAGGATACGGGCCAGATCCGCGCGACGATCATCGCCGACCAGGACGTTTCGTTCCAGCGCATGTCGGCGCTGCAAGCCCAGATCGCCGACGCGCTCCTCGCCGAGCCGGAGGTCGCGAGCCTCAGTTCCAATGTCGGCGTCGATGGGCAGAACCCGACGCTCAACCAAGGCCGGATGCTGATCAACCTCGCGCCCAAGGACCAGCGCGGCCCCCAAAGCGCGCTGCTGGATCGCTTGCGCGAACGCGCACGCGCCGTCGCGGGCGTCACGCTGCATCTTCAGCCCGTGCAGGATCTGACGATCGAGACGGAGACCGGCGCCAATCGCTATCGCTTCTCGCTGGAGGGCGCCAAGCTCGAACAGGTCAACGAGACCGCCGAGCGGTTGCTCGCCGCACTCAGCCGCGAGCCGATGCTGCGCGACCCGACGTCGAACGTGCTGGCGCGGGGTGCCTCCGTCACCGTCGCCATCGATCGCGATGCGGCGGCACGCTTGGGCATCAGCGCCGCGACGATCGACGCCGCCCTCTACAACGCCTTCGGCCAGCGCATCGTCTCCACGATCTTCGCGCCGGCCGCGCAGTATCGCGTGATCCTGGAAAGCCAGCCCGGGATGCTGGCGACGCCGGACTCCCTCAACCGGCTTTACGTGCCGGTGAATTCCAGCACATCGGTGCCGCTGGGCACGATCGCGCGTTTCGTGACGGGCCAAGCGCCGCTGTTGGTCTCGCGCGTCGCGCAATATCCCGCCGCGACGATCGGCTTCGACGTCGCCCCCGGTGTGGCGCTCGGCGACGCGGTCGATCGCATCTCGGCCGTCGCCACGCAGATCGGCATTCCGCCGGGCGTCGCGATCAAGTTCACCGGCACGGCCAGCGCGTTCCGCGCGGCGCTGACCAATCAGGTCTATCTGATCCTCGCGGCCATCGTGGTCGTCTACATCGTGTTGGGCGTGCTGTACGAAAGCTTCGTCCATCCGGTGACGATCCTGTCGACGCTGCCCTCGGCGGGCGTGGGCGCTCTGGTCGCGTTGATGCTGACCGGCAACGATCTGGGCGTCATCGGCATCATCGGCTTGGTGCTGCTGATCGGCATCGTCAAAAAGAACGCGATCATTATGATCGATTTCGCGATCGAGGCGCGGCGCGCCGGCGAAACCGATCCCGTCGCCGCGATCCGCCAAGCGGCGTTGCTACGCTTCCGCCCGATCCTGATGACGACGCTGGCGGCGTTGTTCGCCGCCTTGCCGCTGATCTTCGGCGCCGGCATGGGGGCCGAATTGCGCCAGCCCTTGGGTATCGCCATCGCCGGCGGCTTGATCGTCAGCCAAGCGCTGACCTTGTTTACGACGCCGGTCATCTTCCTGTTCTTCGATCGGATCGGGCGATGAATCTTTCCGCGCCGTTCATTCGCCGCCCGATCGGCACGATTCTGCTGACGATCGGCCTCGCCTTATCGGGCATGGCGTCGTTCTTTTTGCTGCCGGTCGCCCCGCTGCCGCAGGTCGATTTCCCGACCATCGTCGTCACCGCTTCGGTGCCGGGGGCGAGCCCGTCAACGATGTCGGCGAGCGTCGCGGCCCCGTTGGAGAAGCATCTCGGCACCATCGCGGGCGTCACCGAAATCACATCGCGCTCGGGTATCGGCAGCAGCAACGTCATTCTGCAATTCGATTTGAGCCGCTCGATCGACGGGGCCGCGCGCGACGTGCAAGCCGCGCTGAACGCCGCAAGGCTCGATTTGCCCGCCGCACTCAAAAGCAATCCGACCTATCGCAAGATCAATCCGGCCGATGCGCCCGTATTGATCCTGGCGCTGACCTCGCCCACGCTCACACCGCCCGAAATCTACGACGCCGTGTCCAACATCGTGCAGCAGCGCCTGTTGCAGATCGAAGGCGTGGGCGACGTCGAAATGGGCGGCGCCGCCCTGCCCGCCGTCCGCGTCGATCTCAATCCGCTGGCGTTGACGCGATTCGGAATCTCGAGTGAAGACGTGCGCGCCGCCTTGGCCGCGATCAGCGCCAACCGCCCGCGCGGCGCCATCGAAGGCGAGGCGCTGTCCTGGCAAGTCTACACGACGCGCCAAGGCCGCTTCGCCGCCGACTACAAGGACTTGGTCGTCGCGTGGCGCAACGGGGCGGCCGTGCGCCTCGCGGACGTCGCCGAGATCACCGACGGCCCCGAAGACGTGCGCACGATGGGTCTGTTCAACGGCCAGCCGGCGGTGATGATCCTGCTGAGCCGCCAGCCGGGTGCGAATATCGTCGCGACGGTCGATGCGGTGAAGGCGGAATTGCCCGCCTTGGAAGCGTCGCTGCCCGCCGGCATTTCGCTGCATGTCGCCTCCGACCGCACCAAAACGATCCGCGCCTCGCTGAAGGAGGTCGAGACGGCGCTGGTCGTGGCGACGCTGCTGGTCGTCGTGGTCGTCAGCTTCTTCCTGCGCTCGCTGCGCGCGACGCTGATCCCGCTCGTGTCGATCACCGTGTCGCTGCTCGGCACGTTGGCGATCATGTATCTGGCCGGCTTCTCGCTCAACAACCTGTCGCTGATGGCGCTGACCATCGCGACCGGCTTCGTCGCCGACGATGCGATCGTGGTGATGGAGAATATCGCCCGCCACATCGAAAAGGGCGAAAGCCCCTTTGCGGCCGCGATGAATGGCGCACGCGACGTCGGCTTCACGGTGCTGTCGATCTCGATCGGCTTGGTCGCCGCGTTCATTCCGCTGCTGTTCATGGGCGGAATCGTGGGGCGCATCTTCGCCGAGTTCGCCGTGACGATGACCATCGCCATCGCGATCAGCCTCGTCGTGTCGCTGACGACGACGCCGATGCTTGCGTCGCTGCTGCTGCGCGCCGACGAGAAGCCGAACACGCTGAGCCGTACGGCCGAATACCTGTTCGGCCTCGCGCAGCGGCGCTACGCGCATGATCTCGATTGGGCGCTCGCCCATCCCAAGATCGTGATGCTGGCCTTCGTCGCCACGATCGCCGGCAGCGTCTATCTGATCCAGACGATTCCGAAGGGCTTTTTCCCCGAGCAGGATACCGGCGCATTGATCGGCGGTCTGCGCGCCGATCAAAGTATTTCGTTCCGCGACATGCAGAGCAAACTGCGGCAGATCGAGCGCATCGTCCGATCCGATCCCGGCGTCGAAGCCGTCGTCGCCTTCACCGGGGGTACACGCGCGGGCAGCGGCTTCATGTCGATCGCGCTGAAGCCGGTGGCGCAGCGGGATTCAAGCCGCGTCATCATCGCGCGCTTGCGTCCGCAACTCGCCCGCGTCACGGGCCTGACCGTATTCCTGAGCCCCGTCCAGGACATGCGCATCGGCGCGCGGTCGTCGAACAGCGCCTATCAATATTCGCTGAAGGCCGACGATCCCGACACGCTGTGGGATGCGGGGCAAAAACTCGTCGCAAAGCTGCGCGAAACGCCGGGCCTGACCGACGTGGATATCGACCAGCAGCGCAGCGCCATGTCGGTTTATGTCGAGATCGACCGCGACCGCGCGGCGCGCCTTGGCGTCACCATGCAAGCCGTCAACGCCGCGCTCTACAATGCTTTCGGACAGCGCCAGGTCGCGACGATCTACGCCGATCTCAATCAGTATCGCGTGGTGCTGGGCGTCGGCCAGCGTTTCATGGGCGCACCCGAGGCTTTGGAGAATATCTACGTGCCGATCGGGGCGGCTTCGCTGCCGAACACGACCTCCGGCACGCAGCGCGACGCGAGCGCGGGCTCGCCCGTCAGCACCAGCCCACGCAGCTTCGTGCCCTTGTCGCAGATCGCGCGCTGGGCGCCGCAAGCCGCCCCCGCCTCCATCGCGCATGACGGCGGGCAGCCGGCGGCGACGTTGAGCTTCGCGGTCGAGGACGGCGTGACCTTGGGCGAAGCCGCCGATCTTCTACTCGAAGCGCAACGTTCGCTGAACCTGCCGACCTCCGTCCATGGCGGTTTCGCGGGCTCCGCGCGCAGCTTCGCGCAGACGTCGCGCACGATGCCGCTGCTGATCGTCGCCGCCATCGCCGCGATCTATATCGTGCTGGGCGTTCTCTACGAGAGCTGGATACATCCGCTGACGGTGCTGACGACGCTGCCTTCCGCGGGGATCGGCGCGTTCCTGGCGCTGCTGGCGACCGGCACGGCCTTCGACCTGATCGGCATGGTCGGAATCATTCTGCTGATCGGCATCGTCAAGAAGAACGCGATTATGATCATCGATTTCGCGTTGGATGCCGAACGCGCGCGCGGCCTTTCCCCGCGCGATGCGATCCGCGAATCGGCACTCATGCGATTCCGGCCCATCTTGATGACGACGCTCGCGGCGATTTTCGGCGCGATCCCGCTTGCCATCGGTTTCGGCGACGGGGCGGAGTTGCGTCGCCCCTTGGGTATCGCCATCGTCGGCGGCATGCTGGCCAGTCAGTTCCTTACCCTGCTCATCACGCCCGTCGTCTATCTTGCCCTCGACCGTTTGCGCCTGCGCCGGACGACACCGGGACACGTCACGCCATGATCGCCCGCCGCACATTCCTTCTCGCTTGCACAACACTGGTCGCCGGTTGCGATCTGGTGCCCGAATATCTGCGTCCGACGACGGCTTCTGTGCCCGCCGCCTTCAAGGAAGATCCGGGCTGGCGCGTCGTCGCCCCGGCCGACGACATCGCGCGCGGCGAGTGGTGGCGGCTGTTCGAGGATCCGATCCTCGACGATTTGCAGCAGCGCGTGATCGTGTCGAACCAAACGCTCGCCGCCGCGAAGGCCGCCTACGATCAGGCCCGAGCCTTAGTGCGCGAACAGCGCGCCGCCTATCTGCCGACGGTCAGTTTGAGCGCCGGGCGCACGATGACCGAGAACCCGAGCACGAGTTCGACCAGCCGCACGACCACGACGACCAATCGTAGCTCCGGCGCTTACACGGTTTCCTACAACGCGACTTTGGGCGCGACGTGGGAACCCGATCTCTGGGGCCGCATTGGTGCAACCGCCAGCCAAGCGGGTGCCTTGGCCGAAGCGAGCCGCGCCGATCTGCTCGCCGCGACCTTGTCGGCACAGGGCGAACTGGCGCTGAACTATGTCCAACTGCGCGGGCTCGAAGCGCAAAAGGCGATCTACGCCGATACGATCACCGCGTATGAACGCGCGTTGACCATCGTGCAAAACCGGTACAACGCGGGCACGGCGCAGCGTTCCGACGTATTGCAAGCGGAGACGGCGCTGCACAACGCGCGCGCCAACGCCAGCGATCTCGACCGTCAGCGCGCCCAGCTCGAACACGCCATCGCCGTGTTGGCGGGCGAAAACCCCTCGACCTTCTCGCTTCATCCGGCGGTGAGCGAGCCCGTATTGCCGCCGATCCCGTCGATCCTGCCGGGCGAGTTGCTTCAGCGCCGGCCGGACGTCGCGGCCGCCGAACGGCGCGTGGCCGCCGCGAACGCCAATATCGGCATCCAGCGCGCGGCCTATTTCCCGGTGATCGACCTCACCGGCGATCTGACCTCGAGCGCGCAGCGCTTCGGCCAAGTGTTCGAGGCGGCAAGTACGCTATGGTCGCTGGGCGTATCGGGCGCGGTCACGCTGCTCGATTTCGGCGCCACCGCCGCGCGCGTCGAGCAAGCGCGTGCGGCCTATGCGCAAACGGTCGCGAATTATCGCGGCGCCGTTCTCGTCGCCTTCCAGCAGACCGAGGACCAGCTCGCCGCGATCCGCGTGCTGGCGGACGTGGCGGAGTTCCGCATTGCCGCCGCGCGTGCCGCCAATCAGGCCGAGACGATCGCGCGCAACCAGTATCTCGCGGGCCAGATCGGCTATGCCGACGTGATCGTGGTGCAGACGACGGCGCTGAGCGCGCGGCTCGCCGAAGCGCAGTCGATCACCGACCGGCAAAGTGCCGCGGTCTCGCTGATCCAAGCGATCGGCGGCCATTGGCGCGACGAAGCGCTCCAGACCGCGCCTTAACTACTGTTCGAGGCCGGAAGCGAGCAGCCAATCGCCGATCGGCTTGACCTGGCTGCCAACCATGTCGCGCCCGGTGACGACGGGCACGTTCGCCGCACGCGCCAGCGCGGCAAGCCGCGTCTTGGGTGGATCGGCGACGATGTCGGCGACGCAAATCGCTTTGGCGACCTGCGCTTCGTCGAACGGCGACGGATCGCCGTCGCGCATGCCCAGCGGCGTCGCATTGACCAAAATATCGTGATCGCCACCATCGAATGCCGCGACGGGGCCAAGATCGCGCAAGCTTTCGACCGCTTTGACCACAACCTCGGTGCTCGCGTCCGAAATCGCCAAGCGCTTGCAGCCTTTCCTCAAGATCGCCTGGGCGATCGGCAACCCCGCCCCGCCGATCCCGGCGAGTAGGATATTGGACGTGGCAACGGGCACATCGCGGACCAGCAGCGCGTTGACCAGCGCGATTCCGTCATATTGCGCGCCGACGAAACGCCCGCCGGGACCGCGCTTCGCCGCGTTGACGCTGCCCGCGCGTTTCGCGACTTGGGAGATTGCTTCGAGATGCGGAATGATATTGCGCTTATGCGGCATCGTCACGAGCAAGCCGTCGATCGACGTGTCGGCCGTTGCCGACGCCATGAACGCGTCGAGATCGGCGGGATCGACATGGCGCGTTTCGATCTCGACCGCGACGCCGAGCCCCCGCAGATATTCCGTCAGCAAGGCGGGCGTGCGCACGGTCGTCACCGGCGCGCCGATCATCACATAGCGCTTCATCGCTTCACTTGAATTTGTAGACGCCGAGCTTCTCGAAGATCGAATAGATCCGGTTCGCGTACTTCGTGAACTCGGGATATTCGCCCAGATGCGCCGGACGCGGCCGGGGCAGATCGATCTTGATCTCCTCGACGATCGTGCCCGGCCCCTTGGACATGACCAGCACGCGGTCGCTGAGGCCCACCGCCTCGTCGATCGAGTGCGTGATGAACAAGACGGTCTTGCGCGTGTCGAGCCACAGCATTTCCAGATCATGGCGGATCTGGGTGCGGCTGATCGCGTCGAGCGCGCCGAAGGGCTCGTCCATCAACAGCATCGAGGGATCGTGCACGAGCGCGCGCGCGATCGACACGCGCTGGCGCATGCCGCCGGAAAGCTGCCAGGGATAGCGGTTTTCCGCACCCTTGAGATTGAGACGCTCGAACAGCGATTCCGCGCGCGCTTGGATGACCGATTTGTCGAGGCCGCGGATTTCCTGCTGCAGCATCACATTCTTCATCGCCGTGCGGAAATCGAGCAGAAGGTGATCCTGGAACACGATCCCGACTTCGGTGATCGGCTTGGTCAACGGCTTGCCGTCGACTTCGATGCTGCCTTGCGTCACGGGTTCGAGGCCCGAGGCGAGCAGCAAGGTCGTGCTCTTGCCGCAGCCCGACGGCCCGATCAGGCTGACGAATTCGCCCGGCTTGATGTCGAGATCGATCGGGCCCAGCGCGTGATACGCGGAGCTGTCGTTTCCGTACACCTTGGTGATGCCGCGCGCGACGATGGATGCGCCTGTCGTCATTCTCAATAGATCCTGTTGCTGAAGATCAAGCGTGCCGCGGACGGTTCCACGGCATCAAGAATTTCTCGGCGACGAGCATCGCGCCGTTGAACACCAATGCGACCAGCGCCGTCGCGATCAGGCCGCTGAACATCAGCTCCATATCCATGAAGCTCGACGCGCGCATGATCATGAAGCCGAGCCCCGCACTGGAGCCGATGAACTCGGCGATGATGACGCCTTCGACCGCTTTCACGATGCCGATCTTCATGCCGGCGAAAATGTAACCCATCGCGGCGGGCAAGCGGACATAGCGGAAGGTCTGAAGCGGCGTGGCGCCCATCGAGCGCGTGATGTAACGCAAGCGCGGATCGGTCGACCGGAAGCCCGACATGCTGTCGACCAAAATCGGGAAAAAGCACATCAGGAAGACGATGAACACCGCGACCGCGGGGCTCACGCCGAACCACACGATCAGGATCGGCCCGATCACGGTCTTGGGCATGATGTTGAGGAAGACGATGACCGGGAACAGCCCGCGCTCCAGCGTGCCGACCGAGATGATGGCGAGCGCGAGCGGCACGGCAACCAAGACGGCCATGCCGAAGCCGAGCGCGATCGAGACCGACGTCGCCCAGGCTTGCGCCAGCACGGTCGTCCGATCGGCGATAAGGCGCGCGAGGAAATCCGACGGCTTGGGCAGGATATAAAGCGGCACGTCGTTGATCCGCACCAGCGCTTCCCAAAGACCGAGGCACAGCGCGACGGCGAGCGTGGGATAGGCGATCCACGCGATCCAGGCGGTGCGTTGACGGAAGCTTTTCATCGGTGCGGTCATCGTGCGATCTGAAACGGACCCGGCGGCGCGGAAAGGTAGCTCCCCGCGCCGCCGGAAAACCCGATTACGGGCAGAGAACCGGCGTCGCCGGCAGATAGGCGTTGGTGTAGTAGTTCGTGATCGGCTTGTCGGCCGGGAAGCCCATCGCGGTGGTCATCACCTCGAAGGTCTTCTGCCAAGTCTCCGGCTTCGTCGCGCCGATCGTGTCGCCCTTGCCCGCCGGGCAGACCGACGCGAAGCTATAGACCGCACCCTTCAGCAGATCTTCCTTCGACTTCTCCATTTCGGGGAACAGCGCCTTCAGCGCGTCGACCGACGCCGACGGATCCTTGATCGCCGCTTCCCAGCCCTTCGCCGTGGCGGCGACGAACTTCTTGTAGACGTCCGGGCGCGCGGCCAGCTTGTCGTCGCGCGCGACGAGGCTCAAGCTGATCAGCGGCACGCCATTGTCGTAGAAGTAAATGACGCTGGCCTTCTGACCTTGTGCGGCCAGCGGCACCACGATGTTTTCCGGCGTTTCGGCGACGGCGTCGACACCGCCCGAGGTCAGCAGCCCGAGGCTCGCGGCCTGGGCGGCCGAAACGATCGTGACCGAGGATTCGGGAATGCCGTTCGCCTTCAGGAACAAGGGCACGAGCGGCACGACGGCCGCACCCGGGGCGACGGCGATCTTCTTGCCGGCGAGGTCCTTCGGCGTCTTGATGCCCGACTTGTCGAGGAAGTTGATGCCGAACTGGCCCGCCTTCCAGATCGTCGAAACGATCTTGATGGGCGCACCCTTCGACGCGGCGTTGAGGATCGCACCCGCATCGGCGAGGCCCAGATCGCTCTGGCCCGTCGCGACGAGCTGGGCGGCCACGCCGGACCCGCGGCCTTCCTGCAAGGTCACTTCCAGACCTTCGGCGGCGTAATAGCCTTTCTTCTGCGCCATCGCGAAACCGAGATGCGCCGAGTCAGCGCGCCAGTTCATCGTCAGCGTCAGCTTTTCGGCGGCGACCGCCGAAGCCGCCGACGCCAGCACGAGGCCGGCCGCCACGGCGGCGAGTTTCGTGAATTTATTCATCGTTTCCTCCTTCGTTGAACTTCGTTGGTTGATTCACTTGCGCCGCCACGGCAGCAGCAATTTCTCGAGCGACGCCATCGCGTAGCTCAACGCGACACCGATCGCCGATGCGACGACCAGCGTCGCGAAGATCAGCGGCGTATCCTTGTTGTCCATCGCGCGCAGCACGATGTAGCCGAGGCCGTTATTCGAGTTCATCCACTCGACGACGATGACGACGGTCACCGCAATGACGATCGTGGTTTTGAAACCGGAGAAGATCGCAGGCGCCGCCGCCGGCAATTCGATGTAGCGGAAGGTCTGGAACCACGACGCGTTCATCGAACGGCTCAAATAAAACAAGCGCCGGTCGGCCGCCTTGAAACCCGCCACGCCGTCGACCAGCACGGGGAAGAAGGTGATCAGCGCCGTCAGCAGGATTTTCGGGAAATCGGCATAGCCGAACCACACGAGCATCATCGGCGCCAGCGTGATCTTGGGCAGGCCCTGAATGAACACGACCAGCGGATAAAGCAGCATTTCGCAGCGCCGCGAATTCGCGATCAGATAGGCGAGGATCAGGCCCGGTACGGCGCCCGCGACGAAGCCGTAGACGATGAGGCGCGTGGTGATCAGCCCATGCGCGACGAAACGCGGATACTCGTTGACCACGCGCATCAGGAAGTTCGACGGCGCGGGCAGCACGAAGGTCGGCAGCGCGAACACGCGCACGACCAGTTCCCACAGCAGCAACATGCCGGCGAACCACAGCACGGGCTCGCGGATACGGGCGAAGGCGGCGCTCATGCGGGCGCCATGTCGCGCTGGCGGATGCGCAACGGCCAAATCTCGGCGATTTCGCGCGACGCGGCTTTCAACGCATCGGCGAGATCGGCGTAGCGCGCGGGATCGATGCGCAGGATCGGGCCCGCGACGCTGATCGTGCCCGCCACCGGCGCTTTGGCGTCGAGACCGGCGAAGAAGGGGACCGCCAACGCCGCCGTCCCCGTCTCCGCCTCGTCCACCGCTTTGGCGTAGCCGTGTTCGCGCGCATCGGCGAGTTCGTGGCGGAATGCTTCGACATCGTTGACCGCGCGGGGCCCCAGCGGGCGCCGCGCCTTGAAGCCGCGCGCGCAGACGATGCGCAAGGCTTCGCTTTCCGGCAGCGTCGACAGCCAGGCTTTGCCGTTGGCGGTCGCGTGCAACACGATCTCCTGCCCCATATCGGGGTCGTAGCGCAGGCCCGGCGGGGCGCCTTGCGCGCGCGCGACCCAAACGAGGTCTTCGCCTTCGACGATCGCCAAGCGGCAATACTCATGGGTACGCTTGGCCAAACGATCGAGCACCGCCTGCACCACATCGGGCACGGCGCGCGCGTCGAGATTGCGGAAAGCGAGCGTGCTGAGGCGCAGCGACAACGCGTAGCTTTGCGTCGTGGGGTCTTGCACGACCCAGCCGCGCGCCATCAACGTCGCGAGAATACGGTGACCCGCACTAGGCGGCAGTTCGACACGGCGCGCGAGTTCGGACAGTTCCATCGGCTCCGCCTCGCCGGCCAGAACCTCGATGATCGCAAGACAGCGCTCGACCGCGTTGACCGTCATGAATGTCTCGTTGGTGGCGGGCGGTTTCCCAGGGCGATTATGAAAATTTGATACTGAATTCCAAACTGGAATGCAATATCATTTTTGGAACATCTCGCTTCACGACCCTAAGAAACGCGGAGAAATCGATGAGTTTGGTTGGACTTGGCGCCGTCGCGATTTGGCACGACATCGCCCCCGAGGGCCGCGACGAATTCTATGCGTGGCATGGCACCGAACATATGCCCGAGCGCGTCGCCATTCCCGGCTTCCTGCGCGGCCGCCGTTATGTGGCGCGCGATGCGAGCCTCGAATTCTTCAATCTCTACGAAGCGCAAACCCATGGCGACGTGACCGGCCCCGCCTATCATGCGCGGCTGCAAAGCCCGACGCCGTGGACCGTGTCGACCGTAAAGCATTTCCGCAATGTCGCGCGTTCGATCTGCGGCGTGGGCGCGAGCTTCGGTTCGGGTCAAGGCGGCTTGGCGTTGACGCTGCGTTACGACGTCGAACCGTCGCGCGCCGAAGAACATCGCAAAGCGCTCGCCGACACGATTCTGCCGGCGATCGCCCGCCAAGGCTTCGTCGCGGGGGCCCATCTGCTGCGCGCCGATGCCGATGCCAGCGCCGTGGTGAATGCGGAGGAAAAAGCGCGCGGTGTCGCCAACCGCGTGCCCCGCTGGATCGTGATCGTCGAAGGCTGGGGCGACGAGGCGAAATTCGCCGAATACTGCCGCGCGGCCCTGGCCGACAAGACGTTGGAAGCGAGCGGTGCCGTCGGTCCGTTCGAAGCCGGGTTCTACGCGTTGCAGGCGACGATCGATCGCAACGATCTGCCAAAGGGCTAAGCGAGCTTCGCGAATTTCGCCAAAAACCGCTCGCGCGCTTCTTCGGCGGACCACGCTTTCAGCGTCGCGATATGCGGCTTGCGGCGAAAGGCGAAAATCTTGCGCGCTTCCGGCTCGGTGAAGCCGGCCAGCGCCACCGCCTCGATATAGGCGGCTTCGCGATCCGCGCGCTTGATCGCAATCGCCCATTCCTCCGGCAGGCGTGCCGGCAAGCCGAAGCGCAGATGCACCGCCGCCTGCACGCGCTTCTCCAGCGATTTGTATGAATCGCCGATCACCGCCTTGAACGGCGTGATGAGGTCGGCGGTGACGAACTCGCTGCCATCGTGCAGCAGCGCCGCGCGGCGCATCTCGCGCGTCGGGCGCGACATGGCGCCATCGAAAATATCGAGCACCAGCAGCGAATGCTGGGCCACCGAGAAGCCGTGCGCGCCGGTCGTCTGGCCGTTCCAGCGCGCGACGCGCGACAAGCCCAGGGCGATATCCTCGATTTCGATATCCAGCGGCGACGGGTCGAGCAGATCGAGCCGCCGCCCCGACAACATGCGTTGCCACGCGCGCGTCACTTGCGCTCCCCCGCCCCGCCATGCGCTAAAGCCTTCGCCGCATTCGCGCGCGCCAAGGCCGTGAACGCCGCCGCCGCGGGCGTGAGCGAACGCCCCGCCGCCGCAATCAAGCTGATATCGCGCCCGACCTGCGGTCCGCGTAACTCGCGCAACGTCACGCGCCGGTCATGCGCGATCTTGCGCGCGATCGCCGGCAGCACGGCGATACCCAGCCCCGCCTCGACCAGCGCCACCGCCGTGGTGACATGCGAGACTTCATAAGCCGGGCGCGCGGGCCGGCCCAAACCGCCGAAACCCATTTCGACGAGGGCGCGCAAACCGCTTTCGCGCGTCAATGCGATCAGCGGGGCGTCGGCGATTTCGGCCCAGGTCGTCGAGCGGCGCTTGCGCCCGCCCGATTCGGTCGCGGGTGCAAAAACCATCAGCGTGTCGTGCATCAGCCTTGTTTGCGAGATCCCCGCCTCGCCCGCCGCGAACGTGCCGATCCCCAGATCGGCTTCGCCGCCGCGTACCTTGTCGACGATCATATCCGTGCCCGCATCGATCAACGAAACCCGGACACCTGGATACGCGCGGGTGAAGGCGGCGATCAAGCCCGGCAGCAACACGCTGGCGAGCAGCGGCGCGCAGGCGACGGCGACATGACCTTTGCGGCGCTGGGCGAGATCGGTGAGGCCGCGCAGCGACGTATCGATATCGGCGAGCAGCTTCTCCGCCTGCGGCATGAACTCGCGCCCGGCTTGGGTCATCTCCACCCGGCGCGTCGTGCGGTCGAACAACGCGACGCCGACTTGCTGCTCCAAATCGCGGATCAGCGCCGACAAAGCGGGCTGGCTGATGCGCAGGCGTTCCGCCGCCCGGCGGAAGGCGCCCGCTTCGGCGACGGCCATGAAGCCGCGCAAATGGCGTAACTCGACATTCATAGGCCAGAACTATCAATCAATCGGAAAATTCCGTCTAGTCTCTCAAATCCGGCGGCATAACAATCCCGCTCAATCGAGGCGAACAGGAGCACCGCGAAGATGCCGGCCTACCCCGAAATCGGGCTTTATATCGACGGCAAGTGGCGCAAGACGTCCGACACGCTGCCCATTCTCAACCCCGCCGACGAAACCGAAATCGGGCGCTGCCCGGTCGCGACGACAGCCGATCTCGACGACGCGCTCGCCGCCGCCGCGAAAGGCTTCGCGCTGTGGAGCCGCACTTCGCCGCATAAGCGCGCCGCAATTCTGTGCCGTGCGGCCGCCTTGATGCGCGACCGGCAGGAGGAGATCGCCCAGTCGATTACCCGCGAACACGGCAAGCCGATCGCGCAAGCGCGGCTCGAAGTCATTCGCGGCTGCGAATTCTTCGAATGGGATGCGGGCGAAGCCGTGCGCCTTTATGGCCGGGTCATCCCCAGCGAACAGGGCATTCGCTACATCGTCCATCACCAGCCGATCGGCGCGGTCGCCGCGTTCTCGCCGTGGAATTTCCCGATGAGCCAGCCCTGCCGCAAGATCGCGGGCGCCATCGCATCGGGCTGCGCGATCATCATCAAAGCGGCCGAGGAAACGCCGGCGGGGGCGGTTCATATCGCGCGCGCCTTGCACGACGCTGGGCTTCCGGCGGGCGTGTTCAATCTCGTTTTCGGCGTGCCGGCGGATATCTCGAGCTATCTCATCCCCCGCCAGCCGGTGCGCATGGTCGCCTTCACCGGCTCCACCTCCGTCGGCAAATGGCTAAGCGAGCGCGCCGCGCAAGCGATGAAGCCCGTGCTGATGGAATTGGGCGGACATGCGCCCGTGATCGTTTGCGACGACGTCGACCCGATCGAGGCCGCGCGGCTTTCCGTCATCCGCAAATCGCGCAACCAGGGCCAGGTCTGCACCTCGCCCACGCGCTTCTTCGTGCTGGAAAAGAACTACGCCGCGTTCCGCGACGCGTTCGTCGCGGGCGCAAAGGCGATCAAGGTCGGCGACGGGCTCGATCCCGCGACGCAGATGGGGCCGGTCGCCAATCATCGCCGCTTGGCAGCGATGGAGGAATTGACGGCCGACGCCAAAGCCAAGGGTGCGAAACTGCTGGCGGGTGGTACACGCATCGGCAATCGCGGCTATTACTTTCCCGTCACCGTTTTCGCCGACGTGCCCGACGACGTGAAGGCGATGAGCGTCGAGCCCTTCGGCCCGTTGGCGCTGATCGCCCCGGTTCGCACACTGGAGGAAGGCATCGAGAAGGCCAACTCCCTGCCCTTCGGGCTGGCGGCCTATGCCTTCACCCACTCGGCGCGCAACGTGGATTTGCTGACCGACGGCGTGGAATGCGGCAATCTGTCGATCAACACGCTGGAAGCGTCGGTCGCCGAAACGCCGTTCGGCGGCGTGAAGGAAAGCGGTTACGGCCGCGAAGGCGGTGCGGAAGGTCTGCACCATTATATGATCGTGAAGAACGTCTCCCATCGCATGGCGATGGGCTGACGAACCGGGAGACACCGCGATGAAATATTCCCGCAGCGAAGCCAAGACCTACGCCCGCACCAATATGAAGGGCGTATGGGCCGCCGCCTTGACGCCCTTCAAAGGGCCGGAGCGCGCGATCGACGAGGCCGGTTTCCAGCGCAATGTCGATCATTGGGTCGGCAAGCTCGGCATCGACGGCTTGTTCATCGCCGGCAAGCAGGGCGAGTTCTTCTCCATGAGCTTGGCCGAACGCAAGCGCATGTTCGATCTGGCGGTCGAAGCGACCGGCAAGCGGGCGGGCACGATCATGTCGTGCTCCGACCAGAACATGGACACGGTGATCGAACTCGCCAAGCACGCGCAGAAGGCCGGAGCGGACTACATCGTCGTCCACGCGCCCGTGTTGCATTTCCTGAAAGCGCAGGACGAGACGCTGTTCAACTATTACAGCCATGTCGCGCGCCAGGTGGATATCGGCATCGCGCTGTGGAGCCATCCGGACTCCGGCTATCTGATGAGCCCGCAGCTTTGCGCACGGCTCGCCGAGATCCCGAACGTCGTCGCAATCAAGTACTCGGTGCCGCGCCCGATGTATTCGGAGCTCACGCGCTTGGCTGGCGACAATCTGATCGTCTCGACGGCATCGGAAGAGGAATGGTTCGACAACATCGTCGAACTCAAATGGCAGGTCTATCTCTGCTCCAACCCGCCTTTCCTGTTTCAGACCGCCGCCGACAAGCGCATGCGCGACTATACCGACCTTGCCTTCGCGGGCCGCGTCGACGAAGCCAAGCGCATCCGCGACAGTCTGGAGCCGGTGCGCGAGGCGTTCAAACACAGCCGCCCGGCCGAAAAGCCGCATGCCCACGCCAAGTACTGGCAGGACTGCCTGGGTCAGACCGGGGGCGAGGTCCGCATGCCGCTGCTGGGCCTGACCGATACCGAAAAGACGGCGATCGAAACCGCCATCGCGAAAAGCGGCCTCAAACTCAGCTGAAGGGAGAATAAGTCATGTCCATCCTCGACCAACCCTCCCCCCCCGTTTCCGATCTTTCGTTCCACCAACCGTTCAACTTCCAGAAATGGATCGACGAGAACCGGCATTTTCTGAAGCCGCCGGTCGGCAACAAGACGCTGTATCAGAACGGCGGGATCATCGTCATGGTGGTCGGCGGCCCGAACTCGCGCGTCGACTTCCACGACGACCCGGCCGAGGAGTTCTTCTATCAGCTGAAGGGCGACATGATCCTGAAGATCGCGGATCGGGGGAAGATCTACGACGTCACGATCAAGGAAGGCGACGTGTTCCTGCTGCCGCCCCATACCATCCATTCGCCCCAGCGCCCGGTGGCCGATTCCGTCGGCCTGGTGATCGAGGGCGCACGCCGGCCCGGCGATATCGACGGTTTCGAGTGGTATTGCTTCGAATGCGGCGGCAAAGTCCACCGCGTCGAAGTGGAATTGAAGGATATCGTCAAAGACCTGCCGCCGCTTTACGATGCCTTCTACGCCGATGAAAAGGCGCGGATTTGCCCGCATTGCGGATCGGTCCACCCCGGCAAGGTGCCGCCGCCGGGCTGGGTCAAAATCTGACGGCTAGGCAGCGTCCGGCCATTGGGTTAGAAATAGTTTAAGTCTAAAGCTTCGGCCGAGACCGGGGCTTCAAACAGGAGAGGCAAAGATGAAGAGAAGAACGTTCCTCACCGTCGCCGGTGCGGGTGCCGCCACCCTCGCCGCCCCGTCGCTGCTGCGCGCGCAAGCGCCGGTGCGCATCGGCCTGATCACCACGCTGTCGGGTCCCGGCGGCTATATCGGCGCGGATATCCGCGACGCGTTCAATCTCGCCATCGAGATGGAAGGCGGCAAGCTGGGCGGCGTGCCCGTGCAGGTGAAGGTCGAAGACGACGGTTTCCGCCCCGGCCAAGGCAAGACGGTCGCCGAAGGGATGCTGCGCAACGACGGCATCAAGCTGCTGACCGGCATCGTCTTCTCGAACATTCTGGGCGCCACGCTGCCCGACGTGCTGGATTCCGACGCGATCTACGTGTCGCCGAACGCCGCGCCGTCGAACTTCGCCGGCAAGGAATGCCACAAGAACTATTACGCGATCGCGTGGCAGAACGACTCCCTGCACGAATCCGCCGGTCAAGTGGCCAAGGAACTCGGCCACAAGCGCGCTTTCATCCTGGCGCCGAACTATCAGGCGGGGCAGGACGCGCTCGCCGGCTTCAAGCGCATGTTCGGCGGCACGATCGTGGGCGAACAGTACACGCGCCTCGACCAGACCGACTACGCGGCCGAAATGGCGGCGATCCGCGCGGCCAATCCGGACGTGGTGTTCCAGTTCCATCCGGGCGGCCTGGGCATCGCCTTCCTGCGCCAATACGCGCAAGCGGGCCTCATCGGCCGCATCCCGATGGTCGTCGCGGCCCCGTCGCTCGACCACACGACGCTGAAGGCCGTGGGCGACGTCGCCGACGGGCTGTGGGTGTCGTCGCACTGGAACGTCGATTTCGACAACGCCGCGAACAAGAAGTTCGTGCCGGCATTCCAGCAGAAGTTCAATCGCGTGCCGACCTACTACGCCTCGCAAAGCTACGACACGGCGCTAGCCATCGCCGCCGCGTTGAAGCAGACCAAGGGCGACATCAAGCCGGAGAATTTCCGCACCGCGATGTTGAAGGCGGATTTCGCTTCGGTGCGCGGCGCCTTCAAGTTCGGCCCGAACCAGCATCCGATCCAGGATTGGTTCGCGCTGAAGGCCGGCAAGGCCGCGTCGGGCGAGATGCAGATCGCCACGCAGCGCAAGGTGCTGACGAACTACGGCGACGTCTACGCCGCGCAGTGCAAACTCTAAGCGCTTAGATCGCGCCCGGAAGCCGCCCCGCCCGCGCGGGACCGGCTTCCGGGCGTCGATTTTTGACGCGGGCGTTTTCGGATCGGCATGTCGCTTCTTTTCGTCGAACAGGTTCTGAACGGGTTGCAGCTCGGCGTCATGCTGTTCCTGCTCGCGGCCGGTTTGACGCTGATTTTCGGCATCATGGGCATCATCAATCTCGCCCATGGTTCGCTTTATATGGTCGGCGCCTATGCCGGGGCGCTGGCCGCCTCGTCGACCGGTTCGTTCCTGTTGGCGATCCCCGCCGGTCTCGCGGCGGCGGCGGCGACCGGTCTTGCAATCGAATATCTCGTCATCCGCAAGCTCTACGACCGCGACCATCTCGATCAGGTGCTCGCGACCTACGGCCTCGTGCTGTTGTTCAATGAGTCGATCAGCCTGATCGTCGGCCGCCAGCCGTTGTTCGTCGGCGTGCCCGCGGCCCTGTCCGGCTCGGTCGAGATTCTGCCGGGCATGACCTTCTCGGTCTATCGCTTGACGATCATCGTCGCGGGGCTCGTCATCGCCGCCGGGCTCTATGCGCTGATCCAGCGCACGCGTCTGGGCATGTTGATCCGCGCGGGTGCGACCAACCGCGACATGGTCCGCGCCTTGGGCGTGGACATCAAACTTCTCTATACGCTCGTCTTCGGCCTGGGCGCGTTGCTCGCCGGGTTCGCGGGCGTGATGGCGGGACCTCTCCTCTCCGTCCAAGTCGGTATGGGCGAGCAGATCCTGATCATGACCTTCGTCGTCGTCGTGGTCGGCGGCGTGGGCTCGATCCGCGGCGCCCTGTTCGGCGCCATCGTCGTCGGCATGGTCGACACGCTGCTGCGCGCCTTCTTGCCCCAACTCGTGCGCGAAATGCTCTCCAACCCGTCGGAGGCCGATCAGTTGTCCGCCGGCCTCGCCTCGATGGGCGTCTATGTGCTGATGGCGATCGTGCTGCTCTGGCGCCCGCAAGGGCTGTTCCCGGCGCGGGGCTGATCGGCGATGCACGATCCCTTCAAATTCTCCGGCAAGGCGCTGATCGCGATCGGCGTGCTGATTTTGGCGCTGATCGCGCTTCCGTTTGTCGCCAAAGCGGTCGGCTTGCCCGCGACCACGCTGCTCGCCACGCGCCTGTTGATCTACGCGATCGCGGCGGGCAGCTTGAACCTCGTGCTCGGCTTCGGCGGCATGATCAGCTTCGGCCACGCGGCGTTCTACGGCGTGGGCGGCTATACGGTCGGCATCCTGTTCCACCATCTGCGCCTGGGCGAACCGCTGCTGGGATTCATTCCCGGTACCGAGCAATTCCTGATCGCGATGCCCGCCGCGATCCTGGTCGCCGGATTCTTCGCATTGCTGATCGGGGCGTTGGCCTTACGCACCTCCGGCGTGCAGTTCATCATGATCACGCTCGCCTTCGCGCAGATGCTGTTCTTCCTGTTCGTGTCGCTCAAATACTACGGCGGCGACGACGGTTTGATCATCCGCCGGCGCAACGCGCTGTTCGGCCTCAACACCCGCGACGACACGATCTTCTATTTCATCGTGCTGATCGTGACGGTCGCCTTCTATCTGCTGCTGTGGCGCATCGCCGCGTCGCGCTTCGGCATGGTGCTGGGCGCCATCCGCCAGAACGAGCGCCGCGTGGCGGCACTCGGCATCGCCGTTTATCGTTATAAACTCGCGGCCTTCACCATCGCGGGCATGGGGGCGGGTCTCGCGGGCGGCTTGGTCGCGAACTATGCGCGCTTCGTCAGCCCCGACATGCTGCACTGGACGAAATCGGGCGAGCTGATGGTGATGGTCATCCTCGGCGGGGCCGGGACGCTGCTCGGGCCCTTGTTCGGCGCCTTCGCGCTGCTCACACTCGAAACGGTATTGAGCGGCTGGACCGAGCGCTGGCAATTCTTCCTCGGGCCGATCCTGATCCTGATCATCCTTTATTTCCGGGGCGGGCTGTCGGGCCTGTTCAAATTCATCGGCGGGGGCAGCAAATGAGCGTCGCGCCGCTGCTGTCGATCGAAAGCCTCTACAAAACCTTCGGCGGCCTGACCGCGACGGATAATTTGACGCTCGACGTGCGCGCGGGCGAGATCCACGCGCTGATCGGCCCCAACGGGGCGGGCAAGACGACGGTCATCAATCAATTGACCGGCGAGTTGACGCCCAATGGCGGCCGAATCCTGCTCGACGGGCAGGACATCACCACCCTGCCCGTGCATGCGCGCGTCCATCGCGGCCTGGGCCGCACGTTCCAGATCGTGCAGCTGATGGGCACCTACACCGCCCTCGACCACGTCGCGCTGGCCGTGCAAGCCCATCAAGGCCATTCCTTCCGTTTTTTCCGCGCGGCGCGCGGCGATCGCGGCTTGCGCGATCCGGCTTACGCGCTGCTCGAACGCGTCGGCCTGAAGGCGCGCGCGGACGAACAAGTCGCGTCGCTGTCGCATGGCGAGCGCAAGCAACTCGAACTCGCCGTCGCCCTGGCCATGGAGCCGCGCTTGCTGCTGCTCGATGAACCGATGGCGGGATTGGGTGCCGTCGAAAGCGCGCAGATGGTCGAGCTGCTGCAAAGCCTCAAAGGCCGCTTCGCGATGCTGCTGGTCGAGCACGATATGGAAGCCGTCTTCTCCCTCGCCGACCGGATTTCGGTGCTGGTCGGCGGGCGCGCGATCGCCACGGGCGACGCGGCGGCGATCCAAGCGGACCCGGCCGTGCGTGTCGCCTATCTCGGCGAAGGAGACGCTTGATGCTGCGCGTTTCCGATCTCGCGGCCGCCTACGGCGACAGCCAAGTTCTGTTCGGCATCGAATTGGCGATCGATCGCGGCGAGGTCGTCACGCTGCTGGGCCGCAACGGTGTCGGCAAGACCACGACGATCCGGACCATCATGGGGCTGGTCAAAGCGCGCGGCGGCAAGATCGATTTCGGCGGCACGGCGCTGATCGGCCGCCCGCCCGAAGGAATCGCGCGGCTGGGCATCGGCCTCGTGCCCGAAGGGCGCCAGGTTTTCCCGACATTGACGGTGCGCGAGAATTTGGTCGCGACCGCCGCCAATCGTTTGAAGCGCGCCACACCCTGGACGATCGAACGCGTGACGACGCTGTTCCCGCGTCTGGGCGAACGCCTGACGCAATCGGCGGGCACGTTGTCGGGCGGCGAGCAGCAAATGCTCGCCATCGGCCGCGCGCTGATGACAAATCCCGATCTCCTGATCCTCGACGAAGCGACTGAAGGCCTCGCGCCCGTGATCCGCGCCGAAATCTGGCGCTGCATCGAGGCGCTGAAGGCGGAAGGCCAGTCGATCCTGATCGTCGACAAGAATTTGCGCGTTCTCCGCCGCTTGGCGGATCGTCACTACGCGATCGAAAAGGGCCGCACGGTGTGGTCCGGTACGGGTGCGGATCTCGATCGCGATGCGGAGCTAGTGCATCGTTATGTCGGCGTCTGAAGTCTTCACCGTTCGCGGCACGTCCAACGCCGCCGATCCCTTGACCGCCTTTGCGGACTCGCTGTGGCAGGCGATCGGCGGGTTGATGAAAGCCGGCGGCTCGCCCGGCACGATGCGCGGCATGGTGTGGACGGCGCCGAACCCCGCCGCCTTGTCGCCGCAGCGGCGCGTCATCGACCGGCTTTATCGCGAAGCCTTGGGCGGGGCGCGCACGCAGATCGCCGTGCAGGCGGGCGATGTGATTGCCGTCGAGATCGCGGCGGTCAAAGCCCCAGCACCCAATCCCGAGCCTGTGTGGCGCGGGCTGTCGCGCGCCGAACTCGCGCGCGAATATTCGCCGCGCAACCAAGTGCCGGATATGCGCCCCCTTTTCCGCCAATGGACGCGCGAAGGTACGGCGTGGCGCGCGAATCATGCCGCGATCGATATCGCCTATGGCAAATCGCCGGACGAGACTTTCGATCTGTATTTGCCCAAGGGCAAAAAAGCGCCGCCGGTGTGGATGTTCATCCATGGCGGCTATTGGCAGGCGACCGGCAAGGAACAGCACGCGCAATATATGCAAGGCATGCTCGACGCCGGTTACGCCGTCGCCAATGTCGATTACACGCTGTGCCCCGATATTCCGCTGTCGGGCATCGTCGATCAGATCGGTGCTTGCATTGACTTCATCGCGGCGAACGGCTCGATGCTCGGCGTCGACGGCGCGTCGATCCATGTGTCCGGCCATTCGGCGGGCGGGCATCTCTCAGCGATGATGGCGGCGCGCGAGACCGGCGCGCCGATCAAATCCGCATTGCTGCTCTCCGGCCTTTTCGATATGACGCCCTTCCCGTTTCTGCCGATGGCGAAGGTGATCGGCGTCACGAGCCCCGAACACGTCGCCGCGATGTCACCGATCCTGCGCAAATCGCGCGCGGCGAAAATCGGCGTCGCGCTCGGCGATCTCGAAAGCGCCGAGTTCAAGTGGCAATCCGACGCCATCGCCACGGCGTGGAACGCGCCAAAGCCCCTGCATCTGGCCGGGGCGCATCATTTCTCGCTACTCGATGGCTTGAACGCCGGACCTTTACTGGCGCTCGCCAAAGCGACCGCGTCCGCCTGACGACATACAAAAATTCGCCAATCAAGCCGCAGCCTTAACGCGGGGTCCGCAGATTCCGGCTTGACAGCTTTATCGTTAAAGGAACAGCGTTTCGTTACAGGGTGGTCATAACCAGTGACGATCAGCGCGATCGAAACGATACGGACCGAAGCGCATGCCAACCTCGTTTGGCTGCGCGTCGAAACGGACCAAGGCCTTACCGGCCTGGGCGAGACGTTCTTCGCGCCCGAGGCGGTCGAGACCTATCTCCACGAAACCGTCGCCCCCAACCTGCTCGGCCGCGACGAATCCGCCATCGCCGGCATCAACCGCGATCTGGTGCGCCAGCCCACGGGCTACGCATCGTCGGGTGTGGAGATGCGCGCGGCATCGGCCGTCGATATCGCGCTGTGGGATCTGTTCGGCCGCAAGACCGGCCAGCCGCTTTACGCGCTGCTGGGCGGCAAGTCGCGCGACGCGATCCCGGTCTACAACACTTGTGCGGGCCCGCATTACGTGAAGCGCAAGCGCGGCACGGATGTCGACGCGTGGTTCGGCACCGACAAGCGCCATCCCTTTGACGATCTGCGTGCGTTCGAAGAAGAGCCCGAACGCCTCGCCCGCGAACTGATCGCCGAAGGCATCAAGGGCATGAAGATTTGGCCCTTCGATCGTGCGGCCTTCGCCAATCGCGGTGTGGGCATCGACGCACGGCAGATCGAAGAAGGCCTGCGCCCCTTCAAGCGTATCCGTGACGCGGTCGGCGGCGACATCGAATTGATGGTCGAACTCCACGCGCTGTGGGACGTCGCCAGCGCGCGCCGCATCATCCGCGCGGTCGAGGCGGTCGATCCGCTCTGGATCGAAGACCCGCTGCGCATGGACGATATCGCCGCTTTGGGCGTGCTGGCGCGCGACACGCGCATTCCGATCCTGGCTTGCGAGACGCTGGCGCCCGCATCGTCTTTCCTGCCGTTGATCGCCTCGGGCCATGCGGGGATCGTGTCTTGCGATCCGGGTTGGTGCGGCGGGCTATCCCAAGCGCGCGCCATCGCCGACATGGCGGCGGCGGCGCAACTTCCCTTCTGCGTGCATGATTGCACCGGCCCGGTCGGCTATGTCGCCGGCACGCATCTGTCGATCAGCGCGCCCACGGCGATGTTGCAGGAAACCGTGCGCGCCTATCTGCGCGGCTGGTACGCCGACACGGTGACGGCGCTGCCGCGTATCGACAAGGGCGTGCTCGCACCGCTCGAAGGGCCGGGCCTTGGGCTCGATCTCGCGCCCGGCTTTCTTGCCGACAAGGAAACCAAGCGCCGCCGTACGGCGCTGCAATCCGGAGGAACCGCATGACGACGATGCTTGCCGATTTCGAGGGGCACGCCCTCGATCTCGACGCGGCCAAATCCGCGTTCGACCGCGACGGGTTTCTGGTCATTCCGGGGGCCTTGTCGCCCGAACAGGTGAAGAAGGCCGACAAGGCGTTCCGCGATCTGCTCGCCGAACACCCCGAGGATTTCGCGCGTTTCAGCGAAAGTTTCATCACCGCGCCCGATATCTTGACGCGCACCGAAGCCTTCGATCACCTGATCGAAACGCCGATGGTGCTGGCGTTGCTGGAGAAGCTGATCGGCCCGCGACTGTCGATCGAGGAGCTTAGCCTGATCCTGCGCGAACCCACGGACGACGTGGGTGAGTTGAAGGGCTGGCATCGCGATATCATCCGCGCCTATGACCGGCGCTTCGAGATCGATCCGATCTCGGTCGTCTATTACCTGACCGATGTGGGGCCGAGCGATCATTGCTTCTCGATCGTTCCCGGCACGCACGGCCCGCGCGTCGATATGCGCCCCGAGGATGTGACGCCGGGCATGGAGTTCGATGCGCTGGGGCCCGCGGGCTCCGCCTTCGTCTTCCACGCGCGCTGCATCCATGGCGGCAAGCTGAAGCTCGGCTCCAAGGCGCGGCGCACGGTTCATCTCTATTACGGATCGACCGACAAGCCGCGCACCTCGGAATGGACGCGCTTTCCCGATCGCTTGGCGAACCGCCAAGCGCCCGGCGTGCCGCCCACGCTTTACGCCAAGACACGCCGCACCGACGTGATCGACGGTGTGGGGCGCCGCCCGCGCGATATCCCGACCGGCCTGTCCACGGCCGAACAACTCATCCGCGTCCAACGCGCCGCCAACCGCAAACCCGGAGCGATGTAATGTCCCGGACTCTCGACGAAATCCGCACCAAGCTTTTTGCGTCCGTTCTGTCCGACTGTCTCGATCAGGCGGGCTTGATGGATCAAGCCCTGCCCTCGCGCATCCGTCCGCTGGACGATGCCAGCGTGATGGTGGGCCGTGCGCGCACCGCCGCGTTCATGGAGGTCTATCACGTCGCCGACGGCGTGAACCCCTACGAGCTGGAGATCGCGCTGATCGACAGCTTGAAGAAGGACGAGATCCCGGTCTTCGCCTGTTCCAACCCCGTGCGCGTGGCGCCGTGGGGCGAACTGCTCAGCACCGCCGCAAAATATCGCGGCGCGGCCGGCGCGCTGATGGATGGCTGCGTGCGCGATATCAAGCCGATCCGCAAGATGGGCTTCCCGGTGTTCCATGGCGGCATCGCGCCGCTCGATTCCAAGGGCCGGGGCAAGATCATGGCGATCGACGTGCCGATCGAATGCGGCGGCGTGAAGATCGAAACCGGCGATCTGATCTTCGGCGACGCCGACGGCGTCGTCGTCATCCCCAAGGCGCACGAGAAGCGCGTGCTCGATCTCGCTTTCGAGAAGATCTCGGGCGAGCGCAACACGCTCGCCGATCTGCAGCGCGGCGACAAGCTCGCCGACGTTTTCGCCCGCTACGGCATTCTGTGAGGACCGATCCATGATCGTCGACTGCCACGTCAACGTTTACGAAGACTCCCAGATCCTGCCGCTCTACGGACAGATCGCCGGCATTGCGCGCGCCGGCGGCTTCACGATCAAATCCGATCCGCCGACCGTCGAAGCGGCGATGAAGGACGTCGATCACGCGATCGTGTTCTCGCTGCGCTATAAGGATTCGATCGGCATCGACGGCGACGACGAAGTGACCGCACGTCTCGTGAAGCGCGATCCGAAGAAGTTCATCGGCTTCGCGGCGGTCGATCCGCGCATGCCCAATTGCATGGAGCTGCTCGAGCACGCCGTCGAGGACCTGAAACTGAAGGGCGTCAAATTCGGCCCGATCTATAACGGCGTGTCGCTGCTCGATCCGCGGCTCGTGCCCGTCTACGAATATCTCCAGCGCAAGAACCTGCCGCTGACGATGCATATGGGCACGACCTACGGCCAGAACGCGCCGATCGCGCAAGGCCGTCCGCTGGACGTCGACACGATCGCGTCGCGCTATCCCGATCTGAAGATGATCATGGCCCATATGGGCCACCCCTGGTACGAGGAGTGCATCGTCGTTGCGCGCAAGAACCCGAACGTCTATTGCGAGGTTTCGGCGCTCTATTACCGGCCGTGGCAGTACTACAACATCCTGATCTGCGCGCAGGAATACAACATCCTCGCCCGCGACAAGATCTATTTCGGCACGGATTTCCCGTTCACGACCGTGGCCGATTCCATCGCGGGCTTGCAGAAGATCAACGATCAGGTCGAAGGCACGCGCCTGCCGCGCGTCAGCCAAGACACCATTGACCGTATCATCCATTCCAACCCGCTGGCCCATTGGTGGCACGGCGGCCTGAAGGTCTGACGCACAGCATGACCGATAAACCCGCCCGTAAGTCGCGTAGCGCCGCTTGGTTCGGCACGGCCGACAAATACGGCTTCATCGCGCGCAGCTTCATGAAGAACCAAGGGCATGCCGCGCGCATGTTCGACGGGCGGCCGGTCGTCGGTATCTGCAACACGTGGTCGGAACTCACGCCGTGCAATGGCCATCTACGCATGCTGGCCGAACATGTGAAACGCGGCGTCTACGAAGCCGGCGGGTTCCCGCTGGAGTTCCCGGTCACGTCGCTGTCCGAACCGCTGATGCGCCCGACCACGATGCTCTATCGCAATCTCGCGGCGATGGATGTGGAGGCGGCGATCCGCTCCCAGCCGATGGACAGTGTCGTGCTGCTCGCGGGTTGCGACAAGACCACGCCGTCCACGTTGATGGGGGCGGCCAGCGTCGATCTACCCACACTGCTCGTCTCCGGCGGGCCGATGCTGACCGGGCATTGGCGCGGCGAGAAGCTGGGCTCGGGCACCAGCCTCATCAAGCTCGACGCCGAAGTGCGCGCGGGCCGTATGACAATGGACGAGCTGATGCAGGCGGAAGCGGCAAGCTCGCCCAGCGCGGGCTCCTGCATGTCGATGGGCACCGCCTCGACGATGGCGAGCCTGTGCGAAGGCTTGGGCGTCGCCCTGCCCGGCAATGGCGCCATTCCCGCCGTCGATGCGCGCCGCCAAGCTTTGGCGTTCGAAGCCGGGCGCCGCGCGGTCGAAATGGCGCGCGAGGATTTGCGCTTGTCGAAGGTGCTGACGCGCGAAGCCTTCGAGGACGCCGTGCGCTTGTGCGCGGCATTGGGCGGTTCGACAAATGCCGTCGTGCATCTGATCGCGCTCGCCGGTCGCGTCGGCGTCGAGTTCGGCCTCGACGATTGGGACCGCTGCGGGCGCGACGTGCCCTGCCTCGTCGATCTGATGCCGTCGGGCAAGCATTTGATGGAAGACTTTCATCGCGCGGGCGGCGTTCCCGCCGTGCTGAACCAAATCGCTCATTTGCTGCATCCCGACCGCCCATCGGTCGCGGGCGGCAAGTTCGGCGACGGCTACGCGAATGCACGGATCGACGATCCCGCCGTGATCCTCACGCTCGACAAGCCGTTCAAACCCGCGGGCGGCATCGCCGTACTGCGCGGCAATCTCGCCCCCAATGGCGCGGTGCTGAAGCCCTCGGCCGCGTCGCCCGAATTGATGCGCCATCGCGGGCCGGCGGTGGTGTTCAACGGCCCCGACGATCTGAAGAAACGCATCGACGATCCGGCGCTGAACGTCACCAAAGACAGCGTGTTGGTCCTGCGCAATTGCGGGCCGCGCGGCTATCCCGGCATGGCGGAGATCGGCAACATGCCGATCCCGGCCAAGCTGCTGCGCGAGGGCGTACGCGACATCGTGCGCATTTCCGACGCGCGGATGAGCGGCACAGCCTTCGGCACGGTCGTGCTGCATGTGGCACCGGAAGCCGCCGCCGGCGGCCCGCTCGCCCTCGTGCGCGACGGCGATATGGTCGAACTCGACGTCGCGGGCCGCAAACTCCATCTCGACGTGTCCGACGCCGAACTCGCCAAGCGGCGCGAAACGCTTGCACCCTTCAAGTCGCCCTATACGCGCGGCTGGGAAAAGCTTTACGTCGAGCATGTGCTCCAGGCCGATCGTGGCGTCGATCTCGATTTCCTGGTCGGTAAATCGGGCGGCGAGCCGCCCCGGGAATCGCATTGATGGCCGACGCCGCCCCGCCCCGCCGCGTGACGTTGCGCGATATCGCGCAAGCCGCCGGCACGACCACGATGACGGTCTCGAACGTCCTCAACGGGCGGTCGGATCAGGTCGGGACGGATACGGCGCGGCGGGTGATGGCGGCGCGCGATCGCTTGGGCTATCGCCCGCTGGCCGCCGCACGCCAATTGCGCGCGGCGCGGCGCATGGCGGTCGGCGTCGTTATCGTCGATCCCTCGCCCTATTACCTATCCGATCTGTTCACGGCGGCGATGCTCGCGGGCCTCAATGAAGGTCTGGGCAAGCATAATTACAGCCTGATCCTGCATGGCAGCCCGGCGAACGATCTCGCTTCCGTGCCGATGCTGCGCAGCATCGAAAGCGACGGAATTTGCGTCATCACCTCGGGCCCGGCGCGCGAGCGCAAGCGTATCGTCGAGCGTATGGCCGATCTGGGCCAACCGATCGTCGTGATCCAAGACGTGGCACCGGCCGACGCGGAGGATTGCTGCTCGATCCTGCTCGACGACGAGGCGGGGGCGGAAGCGATCGGCGAGCATCTCGCCCTGTCCGATCCCAAGCGCATCGTGATGCTGGTGCCCGGGGTCGAATGGCCGGCGATGGCGCGGCGCGAAACGGCGTTGCGCCGGGCACTCGCGCGCAAGAAGGCGGGCATCGAACTCGTCGTGCTGCGCTGCCCCGATGAAGGCTTCGAAGCGACGCAAGCTACCCTCGCCCGCCATATCGATGCGGCGGGTCTGCCCGACGCGGTCGCCGGCGGCAACGACCGCATGGCGCTGGCGGCATTGCAGTTGTTCGCCGCGCGCGGGATCGACGTGCCCGGTCGCGTGCGCGTCACCGGCTTCAACGGGTTCGAGAACCATTTCTACGCAAGACCCGCGCTGACGACGGTGTCCGTGCCCGCCTTCCGTTTGGGCGAGGATGCCGCGACCGCCTTGGTCGAGCGCTTGAAAACCGGGCGCTTCGCCTGGCGCAAGAAAATCCTGCCGGTGGAGTTCGCGCCGGCCGCGTCGTCCGACATCACGCCGACAAAACGAAACAGCAAACCAACCTCCAAACAGGGAGCTCAAAAATGAAACTCCGTAGTTCCATCCTTGCCGCGACGGCGCTGACCGCCGTGGCCCTCGCCACGACGCCGTCGCAAGCGCAAGGTTTCCAATGCCCGCGCACCGGCGGCGATCTGATCTTCGCGCTGGAAAGCCAGGTGCCGGGTCTCGACCAGCACGCGTCGAACTCCTCGGCCACGCGCAACGTCGCCATGAACATGTTCGAGACGCTCGTTACGCGCGACGAGAACATGAACCCGATCCTGGAACTCGCCGAAACGCTGGAAACCAGCGCCGACGGCCTGACCTATACGTTCCGTCTGCGCCAGGGCATCAAGTTCCATAACGGCAAGACGATGAGCTCGGCCGACGTCGCGGCGTCGTTCGATCGCTACAAGCGCCTGGGCATCGACCGCTCGATCCTCGATCCGGTCGAATCCTGGTCGACGCCGGACGCGAACACCTTCGTGATGAAGCTCAAGGAACGTCAGCCGCTGTTCCTGGAAGCGCTGTCGTCCTTCACCGTGCCGATCGTGATCATTCCGTCGGAGAACGCCGGCGCCGCCGCCGGTCAATTGCCGACGGTCGGCACGGGCCCGTTCCGCCTGGACGAGTTCCGCGCCGACAGCCATGTGCGCCTGCGTCGCTTCGACGATTACCGCCCCGATACGCGCCACGCCGCGATGTCGGGCTTCGGCGGCGGCAAGCGCGCCTGCGTCGATACCGTGACGCTGCGCATGATGACCGAACCGGCCGCGCGCACGGCCGCCCTCGAAGTCAACGAAATCCATGGCGTCGAGGACGTGCCCGCCGCGTCGCAGAAGCGCCTGGCCGACAACAAGGCGATCAAGCTCGCGCGGCTGGAAACGTTCTGGATGAACGTGACCTATCCGAACTGGTCGGCCCCGCCGACCGACAATCCCAAGGTCCGCCAAGCGATCCTCGCCGCGATGAATTTCGACGAGATCATGGAAGCCGCGACCGAAGGCCAGTACAAGCTGAACACCGGATTCCAGTATCCGGGCATGCAGTATTTCACCGATGCCGGTAAGGAGCTGCTGAACCAGAAGAACCCGGCCAAGGCGCGTCAGTTGTTGCAGGAAGCGGGTTATAAGGGCGAAAAGGTCGTGCTGCTGACCAATCGCCAATTCCCGGTGATGTACAACACCTCGCTCGTCATGGCCGAGCAGTTGAAGGCCGCCGGCATCAACGCCGAGCTTGAAGTGCTCGACTGGCCGGCCGCGTTGCAGAAGAGCCAGCGCGAAACCCAAGGCTGGAACTTCTTCTACACGGGCTGGATCACGGTGATCGCGCTCGGCGGGCCGCAGACTTTGCGTCAGATGGCCGAGCCGAACCCGGTCTACAAGCCGAAGGACAACAAGGTCGATCCGGCCTACATGGCCGCGTTCAACCAGGTGAACACGGCGCCCGATCTCGCCACGCGCCAAGCCGCCTTCGCGCGCGCGCAGCGCATCGCGCTCGATCAGGTGATGGCGGTCCCGTTCGGAGTGGCGCCGAAGACCCAGGCCGTGCGCGCGAATGTCGAGAACTACGTGCCCTACTTCAACACGCGGTTCTCGAACGTTTGGATCCGTCCGTAACGGAAAAAGCGGGACCGGCTTTCCGTCGGCCGGTCCCGCCCTTACGCTTCATCCATGCTCGCTTTCGCCCTCAAACGTCTGCTGCACACGATCCCCATTCTGGCGATCGTCAGCCTGATCGCGTTCGGGATGATCAAGCTCGTCCCCGGCGATCCCGCCGTGGTGATGGGCGGCACCAACGCGACCGCGGCGGAGATCGACCAGATCCGCCGCAATCTCGGGCTCGACCAGCCGTTCCATGTCCAGCTCGGCGCGTTCTATTGGAATCTGCTGCACGGCGATTTGGGCAATTCGCTGCTGCTGAACGTGCCCGTCACCAGCGCCATCATCGAACGCTTGCCCGCCACGCTCTGGCTGTCGGCCTACGCGATGCTGCTGACGCTGATCTTCGGGCTTGCGACCGGCATCATCGCGGCGTTGCGGCACAATACCTGGGTCGATCAAGCCGCGACGACGCTCGCGCTGATCGGCGTGTCGCTGCCGAATTTCTGGCTCGGCCTCGTGATGATCGTCGTCTTCTCCGTCCATCTCGGCTGGCTGCCGACCAGCGGCTTCGTCGATCCGGCGGAAAGCATCGTCGGATTCTTACGCACCGCCACGATGCCGGCGGCGGCATTGGCGATGCTCCAGATCGGACTTCTCGCGCGCATCACGCGTTCGGCGATGCTGGAAGTCCTGCGCCAGGATTACGTCCGCACGGCACGCGCCAAGGGCCTGCCCGAATGGGTCGTGGTGATGAAGCACGCGCTCGCCAACGCGATGATCCCGATCGTCACCGTCGTTGGCCTCATCTTTTCGGTGCTGATCTCCGGTTCAATCGTGATCGAGACGATCTTCACCATCCCCGGCATGGGCGCATTGCTCGGCAACGCGATCCTGCGCCGTGACTATCCGATGATCCAAGGCGGATTGTTGTTCGTCGCGGCGGCGCTGATGCTGCTCAATCTACTGGCCGACATGCTCTACGCCTATTTCGATCCGCGCGTGCAGGTGGATCGCGATGGCTGATCTTGCCTTGACGCTGTTCCCCGCGAACGCGCGGCGCACGGGCCGCAAGCTGCTGCGCAACCGCGCCTTCGTCGCGGGCGCGCTCCTCGTCGCACTGGTCTTCCTCGCCATCCTCTTGGCGCCGTTGCTGGCCCAGTACGAACCCAACCGGATGCAGATCCGGATGCGTTTCCGCCCGCCTTCGCCGGAATTCTGGTTCGGCACCGACAATTTGGGCCGCGACATGTTCGCGCGCGTCCTCTATGGCGGCCGCCTGTCGATCGAGATTGGCTTTTGGGTCGTGATGCTCAATGCCGTGTTCGGCGTGACGCTGGGCGCCCTCGCCGGCTATTTCCGCGCGCTGGACAATCCCTTGATGCGCTTGTCGGACGCGCTGATGGCCTTCCCCTCGGTGCTGCTGGCGATCGGCATCGCGGCGATCCTCGGCCCCTCGACCAGCACGGCGGTGATCGCCCTCGCGGTCGTCTATATCCCGCGCACCGCGCGAATCTTACGCGCCAGCGTGCTGGTGGTGCGCGAGCTCGACTATGTCCACGCCTCGCGCGCCGCCGGTGCGGGCGATTGGCATATCCTGTCGCGTCACATCCTGCCCAACTGCATGGCGCCGCTGCTCGTTCAGCTCAGCTTCGTTTTCGCCTATGCGGTCTTGTCGGAAGCGGTGCTCAGCTTCTTGGGCCTCGGCGCGCCGCCGACCGTGCCGAGCTGGGGCATCCTGATCTCCGAAGGCCGGTCCTATATCCGCGAGGCGTGGTGGCTGACGGTCGTGCCCGGCCTTGCCATCGCGATCACCGTGCTCGGCCTCAATCTACTGGGCGATGGTCTGCGCGACGTGCTCGACCCGCGCATGAAGATTCAACAGGAGTAGCCGTGAGCGACGCGTTGCTCAGCGTACGGAATTTGACGACGGCCTTCGCGACCGAAAGCGGGCACACGATCGCCGTGGACGATGTCGGCTTCGACGTGCGCGCGGGCGAAGCCGTCGGGCTGATCGGCGAGAGCGGCTCTGGCAAAAGCGTCGCGGCGCTCTCGATCCTGGGTTTGCTGCCCACACCGCCCGCGCGCGTCTTGTCGGGCAGCGCCATGTTCGAAGGCCGCGATCTGCTGCAAATGCCCGCCAAGGAACTGCGCCGCATCCGGGGCAAGCGCATCGGCATGATCTTCCAGGAGCCGATGACGAGCCTCAACCCCGTCTTCCCGATCGGCGAACAGATCGCCGAAAGCCTGCGCTTGCACGAGCGGATCGGCAACGAGGCCGCGCGCAAACGCGCGATCGCGTTGCTCGATCGCGTCGGCATTCCTTCGGCGTCGCGCCGCCTCGACGACTATCCGCACCAGCTTTCCGGCGGCATGCGCCAGCGCGTGATGATCGCCATTGCGCTCGCCTGCGATCCCAAGCTGCTGATCGCCGACGAGCCGACCACGGCGCTGGACGTCACCGTCCAAGCGCAGCTCCTCGACTTGCTGAACGATCTGCGCCGCGAGACCGGCATGGCGATGCTGCTGATCACCCACAATATGGGCGTGATCGCCGAGTTCGCCGATCGCGTCGTCGTGATGTATTCGGGCCGTGTGGCGGAGGAAGCGCCGGTCGAAACCTTGTTCGATGCACCCCGCCATCCCTATACGCAAGGCTTGCTCGGCGCCACGCCCACCCTCGCCCAAACGGAATCGCGCTTGCGCACCATTCCGGGCGCGCTGCCCGATCCGGCTTCGCCGCCGCCCGGCTGCCGCTTCGCGCCGCGTTGCGGCTTCGCCGACGCGGAATGTTCGGCCGCACGGCCCGCCGAGATCGCCCTCGCCGACGGCCATCGCGCGGCCTGCCGGCGCACCGACGCAACGATGAATTGGCAAGCGGCATGACGACGACGCCCCTTCTACGCGTCCGCGACCTCACCAAACATTTCCCGGTGAAGGGCGGTGTGCTGTTTTCGCGCGAGACCGGCCGTGTGCGCGCGGTCGACGGCGTGTCGTTCGATCTGCATGCGGGCGAGGCGTTGGGCCTTGTCGGCGAAAGCGGCTGCGGCAAATCGACGACCGGGCGTTTGACGCTGCGCTTGATCGAGCCGACATCGGGCAGCGTCGCGTTCGAAGGCCAGGACGTGCTGTCGCTCGGCAAAGCGGAGCTGCGCCAGTTGCGCCGGTCGATGCAGATCGTGTTTCAGGACCCGCAAGCCTCGCTCGATCCGCGCATGACGGTCGAAGAGATCGTGACCGAGCCGCTGGTCGTGCAAGGCGATTTGCGCGGTGAAGCGCGGACGAAGAAGGCGCGCGAGTTACTGGAGCTTGTCGGCCTGCCCGCCGCGCATATTTCGCGCTATCCGCACGAGTTCTCCGGCGGGCAGCGCCAGCGCATCGGCATTGCGCGCGCGTTGGCGCCGGGCCCGAAGCTGATCGTCTGCGACGAGCCCGTTTCGGCGCTCGACGTTTCGGTCCAGGCGCAGATCGTCAATCTGCTGAGCGATCTGCAAAAGGAGCTCGGCCTCGCCTATCTGTTCATCGCGCATGACCTCGCCGTCGTGCGGCATCTGTGCCAGCGCGTCGCGGTCATGTATCTGGGCCGCATCGTCGAGATCGGCGCTGTCGCCGACCTGTTCGCAAAGCCCCAGCATCCCTATACGCGCATGCTGCTGGCATCGGTACCCGCCGCCCATCCGCGCTTACGCCGCACGCAAGCGATCCCGCGCGGCGATGTGCCTTCGGCATTGAACCCGCCGGCGGGCTGTCATTTCCATCCGCGCTGCGCCTTCGCGACCGATAAATGCCGGGCGGAAAGTCCGGCCCCGCGCGAGACATCGCCGGGTTATGTCGTCGCCTGCCATTACGCGGGCGAATTGGGAGAGAAGAAATGAAGATCGTTGCCGTCGATCCGATCCTGCTGCGGGGCGAGCAGACCTATGTCGCCACGCAAGGCGGCGAGGAAGCGGTCGACAACGGCGATTGGCAATTGATCGTCAAGATCTCGACCGACGAAGGCTTGGTCGGCTGGGGCGATATCGAAACCCTCGCTTCCGCCGCCGCGGCGATCATCGGCGGGCCCGGCATGTCGATACTGGGCTTCAAGGCGCTGGGCGATCTGCTGATCGGCGAAGACCCGCGCGAGACGACGCGCATTTGGAACAAGCTTTATATCGGCAGCGCCTATTACGGCCGGCGCGGCATCGCCATCCAATGCATGTCGGCGATCGACAACGCGCTGTGGTCGATCAAGGCGCAAGCCGAAGGCAAGCCGCTGGCGGCGCTGCTGGGCGAACGCAAGCGCGATCGCATTCGCGCCTATGCTTCGACCTTGTTTCGCGCCACGCCCGCCGGGATGCGCGACGCCGCCCAAGGCTATATGGACAAGGGCTTTACGGCCGTGAAATTCGGCTGGGGCGTGTTCGGCGAGGACGAAGGCCGCGACCGTGAACTCGTCGCCGCCGCACGCGAAACGCTGGGGCCGGATCGGCTGTTGATGGTCGATCCCGGCTGGTACCCGGTCGGCTGGGCGAAGCCCGAACGCTGGGCGCCACGCACCCGCGATCAGGCGTTGCGTCTGTGCAACTGGCTCGCCGAATACAAAGTCTATTGGGTCGAGGATTTCATCCACCCCGAGCATTTCGACGTCTACGCCGCCGTGCGCAAGGAAAGCCCGGTGAAACTCGCCGCCGGCGAACAGGTTGCCACGACCTGGGAGTTCGAGCGCTTTATCGGCTGCGGTGCCGTCGACGTGATCCAGCCCGACCTCACACGCTGCGGCGGCTTGACCGTCGCGCTCGACGTCGCGCGCATGGCGGAAAAAGCGGGCATCCAGCTCGTCACGCATTCCTGGTTGACGCATCTGCTGACCGGGCACAGCCTGCAATTCCTGTCGACGCTGAAGGAAGCGCCGCTGGTCGAGTTCAACGTCAGCCAGAGCGCGCTCACCGGCGGCATCGCCCAGGCGCCGTTCAAGCTCGACGCCGACGGCTTTCTCGCCATTCCCGATACGGTGGATATCGGTGTGACGGTCGACGAGAAATTCGTCCAAGCGCATCGCGTGAATTGAGGATCGATAAGATGACCGCGACCCGCAAGATCGTCCGCCCCGCCGAGATCGATTTCGACACGCCGGGACGGCGCGATTATCACGTGGCGCTCGACCACGATTCGATCTGGGGCGATCATCTGATCCCGTTGACCGTGTTCGTCGGGCCGGAAGCGAAGTCGGGTCAAGGTCTGGTCGCTTTCGGCTCCAATCACGGCAACGAATACGAAGGCCCGGTCGCGATCAAGAAACTGACGGGCGAGATCGACGTCGCCCGCGTGCGCGGCCGGATCGTGCTCGTGCCCGTGCTCAACGTCGCCGCTTTCATGGCGGGCACGCGCGATTCGACGCAAGACGACGGCGTCAATCTCAACCGCGCCTTCATTCCCGGCGCCGGAATCGAGCCCGGACGGCGCGGCATCACCCATCGCATCGCGCGCTTCGTGCGCGAGACGATTTTTCCGCGCGTGCATGTCGTGCTCGATCTTCATGCCGGCGGCCAGATCGCGCGGTTCATTCCGTGTGCAAGCTTCCATCCGATCCCCGATCCCGTGCAAGGCAAGGCGATCGAGGATACGGCGCGCTGGTTCGCGACCCCGCTGGTCATCACCTATCAGAACGAGACGCCGGGTCTGCTGACCAGCGAGGCCGAGGCGATGGGCAAGATCACCGTCGGCTGCGAACTCGGCTGGGGCGAAGCGCTACAGCCCGCCGGCGTGCGCTACGCCCGCCAAGGCGTGCTCGCCGCCGCGATCCATCACGGCCAGCTCGACGGCAAGATCGACAAGATCGGCGCCCATGCCGACGGCACGCAGTGCCGGGCCGAGATGGTCGACCGCGAATGCTTCGTCCCCGCCCCGTTCGGCGGCTTGTACGAACCGCTGTTCGATTGCGGGACGGAAGTCCGCAAAGGCGAGACGATCGGCCTGCTGCACGATTTCGAACGCATCGATCTGCCGCCCGAACCGATCCGCGCGGGCGTGGACGGTGTGGTGATCGCGCAAGCCTGGCGTGCACCCGTGCGCCAAGGCCAGCACGTCTTGGTCGTCGGCCAGATCCGCGAATTCGGCGCTTAGGCTTTCGGCCGCGGCGCGCCGCGAAGATATTGCGGCGCGACGCCCGGCGGATTTTCGCCCAGCGCCACGGCCGCATGCCAAGGCCAGCGCGGATCGTTGAGGATGCCGCGCGCCACGCCGATCGCATCCGCCTTACCCTTGGCCAGAATGCTTTCGGCGTGCTGGGGATCGGTGATCAGACCGACCGCGATGGTCGGGATCTTGGCGCGGTCGCGCACCTTCTCGGCCAGCGGCACTTGATAGCCCGCCTCCAGCGGAATATTCGCCGCCCCGTTGCCGCCCGACGTGACATGTACGAAGTCGCTGCCGCGCTTGGCAAGCTCGGCGGCGAAATCCGCCGCCTCGTCGACCGTGATGCCGTCGTCGCGCCAATCTGTCCCGTTGAGGCGCACGCCGAGCGCCTTCTCCTTCGGCCACACCGCGCGCACGGCGTCGAACACTTCCAGCGGAAAGCGCGCGCGATTGACGGCCGATCCGCCAAATTCATCCGTGCGCTTATTGGCGATCGGCGACAGGAACTGGCACAGCAAATAGCCGTGCGCGCCATGCAACTCGATCAGATCGAGCCCCAACCGCAGCGCGCGCTTGGCAGCGTCGGCGAAAGCTTTCTTGACGCGCGCCATCTCGGCCGTGCCCATGGCACTCGGCGTATCGTGGTTTTCGTCGAACGCGATGGCGGAGGGTGCCACCGTCGGCCACGGGTTCTGCCCCGCTTTCAAACCGCCGCCGCCCAGCCACGGAATCTGCGTCGACGCCTTGCGCCCGGCATGGCCGAGTTGCACGCCGATCGGCATTTTCGAATAGGGGCGCACGATCTTCAGCACGCGCGCCAAAGCCTCCTCGTTCGCGTCCGAATAGAGGCCGAGGCAGCCGTTGGAAATGCGACCCGCCGCCTCGACGCCCGTCGCCTCGAGGATGAATACGCCCGCCCCCGATTGCAGCATGTTCGAGAAGTGTACGATGTGCCAATCGGAGGCGCTGCCGTCGACGGCGCTGTACTGGCACATTGGCGCAATGACGATTCGGTTGGCGAGTTCGAGCCCGCCGAGCTTGAGCGGCGAGAAGAGTTTGCTGGCCATGTATTCGATATCCCCGGACGAAAGATTTGATCCAATGTGGGGCATGACCGGGGCGATTTACAGCCCCCCATAAAAGAAAAGAGGCCGCCGGCGAACCGGCGGCCCAAGTTGGAGCCGAAACGGTCGATATCCGGGTACTAACGCTTCAGGTTGACCACTTCCTGGAGCATTTCGTCCGCCGTCGTAATCATGCGGGCGTTCGCCGAATAGGAGCGTTGCGCGACGATCATCTTGGTGAACTCGGCGCCGATATCGACGTTGGAGTTCTCCAGCGCGTTGGCGCTGATGCCGCCGGCCGACCCGTTCCCCGGCTCCTGATAGCCGACGAAGCCGGCTTCGGGCGAGTCGAGGAAGGCCTCGCCGTTCTGGCGCACGAGACCGTTGGGGTCGTTGAACGTGGCGAGCGCGATCTGGTACTGCACCAAGCGCTGGCCGTTCGAGTAGGTCGAATAGATGTTCCCGGCATTGTCGATGCCCACACCGGTGTAAGTACCCGCCGAATAGCCGTTGGCCGTGGCGGTCGACAGCGAGATCGACGTGCCGCCGTATTGCGACGTGCCGCCGCCCGCGACGTTCAATTGCGACGGCTGGCCGGAAACGGAATTCGGCGCCCCGAACTCGGCGTTGATGGATTGGGCGGGCGCCGCCGCCAAACCCGGCGCGCTATAGCTCAACACCACCTGCCCGGTCCCGGCCGTGACCGTCGCGCCGAATTGACCCGCCGGCGACGTCGTGCCCGCGACGGTGATTCCGGTCAGCTGACCCGCCGTCGTCGTCGTCGTGCCGAAGGAGAAATCGAGCGCGATCGATTCCGTGCCGTTGCCGGAGCTCGTCGGGATGCTCAGCACCGCGCGCCATTGTGGCACGTCGCCCGCCGCCGAGTCCGCGATCGCGTTGGTGCCGGTCGTGGTGCCCGTCGCCACACCCGGCAGCGTGCCCGTTCCGTCCAGCGCCGAGCGATTGTACCAAGTGACCGTCATGGGCTGCGCGTTGCCGTTGGCATCGGTGACGGTGATCGTCCCGCCGTTATAGACGGTGCCGGCCGCGGCGTTGGAAGGGATATTGGCCGCGTAGCTCGCCAGCGCCGACGCCAACGCGGGCATCTGATCCTTGTTGATCTGCACCGGCACCAGCGGCCCTTGATCGGGTTGCGGGTTGGGGGTCGCGGTCGTCGGGCGCGGCACGGAACGGGCGTAAAGATACTTCCCCGCCCCGTTCACGAAATAGTTGTTCTGGTCGAGCGTGAAGTCGCCGCGCCGCGTGAACTGGCGCACGCCGTTGGTCGACAAACCCGACGCCGAGGTGAAGCCGTCCTGCACGGGCAGCCACCCCGAACCCGTCACCGCGATCGATGTCGGCGACGCGTCCTGGATGATCGGCCCGCTGAGCGAGTTGACGAACTTCGGCGTCGCCGTGGCGCCCCCCGGATTGAAGAAGCGCGACGACGAGGCGGAAACATAGGACGAGAAATTCGCGTCGATGCGCTTGAAGCCGATCGTCGCCGAGTTCGCGACGTTGTCGGAAATGTAGTTGATCGCGGTCTGGAACGCGTTCAGACCGCTGATCGCGGAATTCATAGCGACGGTTGCCATATGCTTAGTCTCCTTATCGTCAGGACAAATATTTCGCGAGGCTGAGATTCAAAATGTCGCGGGTGGTGACGTAGGTTGCTTCGAGCGAGGCTTTGACGGCGGCGATTTTTGTGCCGACTTCGCCGATATCGACGGCGACGATCTTGTCGGCCGAGATCGTGCCGGCGGTCGCCGTATCCTCTTGGATCGCGCGCATATCCTTCAGCATCGCCTGGTTGGCGCCGTTGGTGCCGGACAGGTTGGCGATATCCTTCATCGCCTGCTGGATTTGCGCTTGGGCTTGCGCCAGATATTGCTGCGCGTTGCCGGTCGGATCGTTCTGCAAATACGTGTCGGGCGTGTTCTGCGCCCAGCGCAGCGCCATCTTGTAGTTCCGCAAGCCGTTGACGAGATTCTGAAACGCGCCGTTGGCGGCGTTGATCCCAAAGTCGACGTTCATTCCATCCGCGACCGAAACGCTGGTCTGCGAATAGACCCATTCGCCGGTGGCGGTGGAAGGTGCGGCGGAGTCCAGGCTCGCGTCGATATAGCCGGGCACGTTCGTGTTGCCGTCGCCCGCGAACTGCGCCGTGTTGACCGGTGCCGCGAACGGGATCGACTGCACGGCGTTGGCATAGGTCGCATTACGCGGCGGCGAATTGGTGCTCGCGCCGAAATCGTTGACGCCCGCCGCCAACGCGGCCGTATCGAGACCCGTCAGATCCTTCATCGGCGCGGTCGAGTAGGCCGTGCCACCGAAAATGTAGCGCTGCCCGTCGGTCGTGTTCAGGATCGACTGGATGCGGTTGAGCGCCCCATCCACCAGCGCCATCTGGACCGAATAGGTCGCGGGCGTGGTCGATTGCGTCTTCAACAGCTCCGAATTCATGTCGCTGGCGATGTCCTGCAGCGAGGTCAACGACTGCGCGTAGAGATCGGTCCGATACTGCGTGGCGTCTATCGCGCGGGTATAGATCGTCGCCTGCACCGTCGTCTGGCGATACTGTTGGTAGCGCAGCGCGTCGGAAGCGAGCCCGGTCTGCTGGTAGGCGGCGGCGGCCACGCCGATCAAGCCGTCGCGCTTGCGCCCGGTCGAAAGCTCCGTCTGCAACGCGTTCAGCTCGGTCGTTTGCGTCGAAATATTGCGCTGAATGCCCAGAAGCTGCGCGAGGCTGGTGATGCCGGCCGTCATGGTCAGTTCCTTCCGAGGTTGATAAGCGTATCCATCATCTCGCGCACGGTCTGCATCACCATGGCCGATGCCTGATACGCGTTCTGCAACGTGACGAGATTCGCCATCTCCTGATCGACAGACACGCCGACCGTGTTGAGATAGGTCTGGTTCGTCTGCGATCGCAGCCCTTCGCTATAAGTCGCGGCGTTCTGGGCATCGGCGATGCTCCAGGCCGTGTAGGACACGGTCGAGGCGATCGTATTCGAGATCGTCAGCGAGCCTTGAACGATGCCGGTATTGTTGAGCGCACCCGCCCCCGTCGGCATCGGAATGCTGTCGAAGGTGGTCGCGGTCGCGTTGTTGAGCGCGTCGGACATGTCGCCCGCCGCCCCGGCCTTCGCCGTTGTGCCGCCATTGGCAAGGGCAGGATTGACCTGGAGCATCGACGCAGCCGACGGATTGTTGCCGTAGGCCGGTTCGATCACATAGACGCTGCCCGCCCCCGGCGCCGAAGTGAAAGGCGGGTTCAGGTTCAGCGTATCGCCCGTGTTGCCGGTGATCGCGGCGACTTGCCCCGCCCCCGGTCCGGAGACGATGCGCACTTGGTAGCCGACACCGGTCGCGGTCGGCGCGAATTGGTTGGGCGTCCAGGAATTGGTCGTATCGGTCAGGCTGGTCGTCGTCGCCGAGGTCGTCGTGTTCGACATCAGCGGGCCGGTCACTTCTTGAATCGTATACTTACTAGTGCCGTCGGTCGCGGCGAGCCCCGGCGCGGTGATCGACGTGCCGGTGCTGCCGGTGATGATCGCGGACGACCCCTTACCGAGACCGTCGGTGATCGTCACACGGTAATAGCTCGTCGGCGTCGGCGCGTAGTTGGCGAAAGCGGCGCCCGTGTCGGTCAGCCCGTCGGCGGCGGTCGACGCGGTCGCCCCGCCGCTGGCCACCGTCGTCGCTGTCGTAACGGACGCCGGAAAAGGCAGGCTCGAATAAGTGAAGAAATTGGCTGCGAGCTCGGTCCCGTAGGACGCGCTCACGTTGTAGGCTGTGTTGACCGCATAGGCGACCTGGTTTGCGATCGCGTCGAGCTGGTTCTGGAATTTGCGCAACGCGCCGTCGCCGGGCTCGCTCGACGCCATCACGCTTTGCGAATAGGTCGATGTCGAGGCTTGCGCTTCGAACCCGGCGCGCAAGCGCATCAGGGATTCGAGCTGTCCGCCGGGGAAGGACGACGCGGGCACGCTTTGCGTCGCGCCGTTGACCGACATCTGGATCTGATTGGAATTGGGATCGTAACTGAAGTTCGGCGGCACTGCGCCGGAGACCAGCGTCTGCCCGCCCGCCGTCACGATCTGCAAAGAGTTCGTGCCCGTGCCCAAGATCTGCACCTTGGTGATCTTGGACATCTGCGCGACGACCTGATCCATCTGGTCTTGCAGATCGCCGATCGGCTGTCCGGTCGAGGACTGGTTCACGATCTGCGAATTGAGCTTGTAGGCCTGCTGGACCAGCTGATTGAGCTGCGTGACGTTCTGCGAAATATCCGTCTGGACCATCGCATCGATCTGCTGCGGCTGACCGGCGAGATTATTGATCTCCCCCGCCAGCAGCGTACCTTGCGTGACCACCGCGCGCGCCAATGTCGCGTTCTCGGGATTGGCCTCGTAATCCTTCCAGGCTTGCTGGAAGGCCTGATAGGTCGACGTCAAACGCGGCGTGCCGCTCTCGACGTTCAAGAACGAGCCGATGCGTTCCAAATATTGCTGGCGCACCGCCGCGCCGGCAGATTCCGCCGTGCGGTTCAGCAACTCGTTCTGCAATGTCGTGTTCGTCGTGCGGGTGATCGAAGCGATCGCGACGCCGCTGGGCAAGCCCTGCACGACCGGCGTGGTCAGATTCACCCGCTTCTGCGTGTATCCGATCGTCTGCGCGTTCGCGACGTTCGCCGAAGCGATGCGCGATTGCTGCTGCAAGGTCAGCAGCGAGCTCAGCGACGAATAGAGTGCCGCGGAAAGCGACATCGGCAATCACTCCAGAAGAAAACGTGCCGTCGAAAAACGAAAATCTTTATGTCGAAATGAACTGCAAGCCGCTTGCCAGTTACGTCGCCTTGATTCGTTTGGAAGATTCCAAATTCGAAACACCGCGGCGGAAAAAACGACCGGGCAAGACTCGATTTGGAGGAATTTTTTACCTACTGATACAATCTATACGTGGATACTGAATTTTCGGAAATTCCGGCGACGCGAACGAAGTCTATCCGGCGATCGCGAATCGGCGACGTATCGATATGTAACGCGCGCGATTTCGCGAAGAGAAACAAAATCGACGCGCGATGCCGATTATCTTTGGTTGAAGCGCCGTTAACCTCAATGCGCGTTAACCACAACGCGGCGTTAACCAAGCCCCCGCGAATTCTCCACCAACGCCGCGTGCGCTTGTCGTAGGCTCGTCGCAGCCAAGGAGATTCGGCCGTGCTGCACGGACGCATGTTGCGTTACCTGGACGAGATCGTCCGCGCGGGCTCGATCCGCAAAGCCTCGGCGCGTTTGAACGTCGCGTCGTCGGCGATCAACCGTCAGCTTCTGGCGCTGGAGGCCGAACTCGGCGCGCCGTTGTTCGAGCGCCTGCCCCGTGGGCTTCGGCTGACCGCAGCCGGCGAAATGCTGATCGCCCATGTCCGCCAGACCTTGAAGGATCACGACCGGTTGCGCCGGCGCATCGAAGGCCTGAAGGGATTGCGCCACGGCAAGGTCGCGATCGGCACGGTCAGCGGCCTCGCCAGCGGTCTGCTGTCGACGGTGATCGCCGATTTCCGCGTCAAGCATCCGTTCATCCGGGTAACGGTACGTAACGCCTCGCTGGACGCGCTGATCGCGGCGGTGCTTAGCGGCGATCTCGACCTCGTCCTTGCCTACAACCTGCCGCGCCATCCGCGCTTGCGCGTACTCGCCGATGTCGGCTGCCCGCTGGGCGCCGTGGTCGCGCCCGATCATCCGCTGGCGCGCGAGACGAAATTGCGCTTGGCCGACTGCCTCGACTATCCGCTGGTCCTGCCGGATCCCAGCGTGACGATCCGGATGATTCTGGACGAGTTGATTCCGCCGCAGCCCGAAATCCTGCCGGTTCTCGAAAGCAACTCGACCGATCTTCTCAAGAAACTGGCTCTGGAAGCGCCGCACCTCACATTCCTCAACGAGGTCGATGTGGCCGAGGAACTGCGCCTGCGCAAGCTCGTGTTCATCCCGGTCCAGGAGCTGGCCGCAAGGCCGCAATCGCTGATCCTGGCTCAGCGCAGCAAGGCGCCGCTGGAAGGGCTTGCCGATCTTTTGGTCCGCGAGCTTCAGGCCGAACTCGACCGTCTCTACCGGTCGCCATCGGGCCGTGGTGCCTTAAAGGCAACAATGCGTCCGTAAATCGATGCTTTTCGGGCGATGGTCGGCTCGGCCACCGTTTCGGAGCCTGGACCGGCACGGGGTTTGCCTCTGCGACCGGTGCCGAGGCGACCACCGGAAGGATCGAGACCGCGATGCAAGCCGCCGCCATCCTGGCCACCACAGGGCCCGAACAGCTCAAAATCGCCCCGAACGCCAACGGGTTCGGGGCCGAAATCACCGGCATACAGCTGAAGGACGCGGACTCGGCGACCTTCGCGGCCGTGGAAGCGGCCTTCAACCGCTATTCGGTCGTTTGCCTGCGCGACCAGCGTATGACGCCGCCCGAACTGCGCGACACGATCAAGCGCTTCGGCCCGCTCGAAACGCATACGCTGCTGCAATACACGCTGCCGGGCATTCCGGAGATTTACGTCCTCGCCAATATCGAGGAGAACGGCCGCCAGATCGGCGCGCACAACGAGGGCATCGGCTGGCACACCGACCTTTCCTATAAGGAAAAGCCGGTGATGATGACGGCGCTCTACGGCCTGATCTGCCCGCCGGAAGGCGCCGATACGCTGTTCGCCGATATGACGTCGGCCTACGAGGCGTTGCCCGAGGACGAGAAACGCGCCCTCGACGGGTTGCGCATACACCACTCCTATCAAAGCTGGATGGCCACGCGCGCCGATCGCGCCCCGTTGACCGAGGCGCAAAAGGCGCTGACGCCCGACGTAAAGCACCCGCTGATCCGCACCCATCCGGTGACCAAGCGCAAATCGCTGTTCATCGGCACCGGCACGGTATGGGGCATCGACGGCATGGATCGCGCGGAAGGCAAAGCGCTGGTCGACCGCTTGGTCGAGTATGCCACCGGCCCCCGCTTCCAGCTCGCCCATAAATGGCGCGAAGGCGATCTCGTTCTTTGGGACAATCGCTGCACGCTGCACACCGGCACGCTGTTCGACGACCAAAAATACAAACGCCATATCCATCGCATGATGGTCAAAGGCGACCTGCCCTTCTGATCCACCCCACAGGGATGCCCCCGATGAAAAAATTCGTCACCGCCGCCGCCCTCGCCTGTCTGGCCGTTTCGGCCCCGGCGCTCGCGCAAGATACCGTCCTGTTCCAGGCCAATTGGCTGATCCAGGGCGAGAACGCCTATATGGCCGCCGGGATCGAGAAAGGCTTCTTCAAGGAAGCCGGAATCGATCTCAAAATGCAGCGCGGCTTCGGCTCGGGCGACACGGTCAAGAAGATCGTCACCGGGGCCGCGACGATCGGCACCGCCGACCTGGGCGTCGTCGCGCTGGGCCGGGTGCGCGAAAGCCTGCCGGTCAAATGTATCAGCGCCGAGTATTCCTATTCGCCGCAAGGTTTCTGGACGCTCGAATCCTCGCCGATCAAGACGGTGAAGGATCTCGCCGGCAAGCGCGTGGGCATCACGCCCGGCAATTCGCTGATGGTCTATTTCCCGCTGCTCGCCAAGGCAAACAACATCGACCCCGCCTCCGTCACCTTCGTGAATATGGAAGCGAGCGCATTGCTGCCCACGCTGCTCGCGGGCCAAGTCGATGCGATGCCGGGTTTCAGCACGGTGTTCCCGTTGCGCAACGCCGAAACGACCGCGCAAGGCAAGCCGCTGCACGCCATGCCGATGGCCAAGAACGGCGTCCAGGTCTACGGCGAATGCCAGTTCGTCACCGAGCAGACCGCCGCGACCAAGGGCGATATGCTGAAGCGTTATCTGGGCGCCGTCGTCAAATCCTGGCAATGGTCGCGCGCCAATCCGGACGAAACGGCCAAGATCCTGTCCAAGGCCTATCCCGAATTGAAGGAAGAGAACGTCAAGCTGAACCATGTCGCCTATATGGATTTCGTCTTCAACGAGACGAGCCAGAAGGTCGGCCTGGGCGGCTTCGACATGGATCAGTTGAAGCGCACCTGGGAAGCCGTCAAGGAAGCCCAGAAGCTGACGCAGTCGCCGGACGTCTCGACCTTCATCGACACGCGCTTCCTGCCGGGCCGCTCGTGATCGAACTCGACTTCGTCTCGCACCAATTCGAAACCCCGGAAGGGCCGATCCCGGCCCTTTCGGGCGTTTCGCTGGATATCGGCGCCACGGAATTCGTCGCCGTCGTCGGCCCGTCGGGCTGCGGCAAGTCCACGCTGCTGCGTTTGATCGCGGGCCTTGTGGCGCCCAGTGCGGGCAGTATCCGCATCAAGGGCGAAAAGGTGACGAAGCCGACCGCCGATGTCGGCCTCGTCTTCCAAGCACCCACCTTGCTGCCTTGGGCCAACGTGCTCGACAACGTGCTGTTCCCGCTGCGCATGCTGAACGAGTACGGGCCGCAAGGCGAGAAGCGCGCGCGCGAATTGCTGGCGCTGGCCGGGCTCTCGGGGTTCGAGAACCGGATGCCGGACGAGCTTTCCGGCGGCATGCAGCAGCGCGTCGCGATCTGTCGCGGCCTCGTGCGCGATCCGGCCGTGCTGCTGATGGACGAGCCCTTCGCGGCGCTGGACGCGCTGACGCGCGACGAGATGGGCGCGCTGCTTTTGGATCTCTGGGCGGCCAAGCCCAAGGCGATCGTGTTCATCACCCATTCGGTGCCCGAAGCGGTGATGCTCGCCGACCGCGTGATCGTGATGGGCGCGCGCCCCGGCCGCGTCGTCGACGATGTGCGCATCGATCTGCCCCGGCCGCGCAATTTCGACATGGAGTCCCGCGATGAGTTCCAGGCCGCAACCAAGCGCATCCGCGCCCACGTCTATCGCGGGTCCCGCCATGCGGCCCCCGGCGCGACGCAAGCCGCTTAACGTTTCCGCGTTGTTGCCGGCGGCGGTCGTCGCGACGTTGTTCCTCGCCTGGGCGCTGGCGGTCGAAATCTTCGCGATCCCGGTCTATATCCTGCCCTCGCCTCAGCGCATCGTCGTCGCGCTCTGGGAAATCCGCGACACGGTTGCGATGCATGCGGCGGCGACGCTCGGCACGATCCTGGCCGGTTTCGCGCTGTCGATCGTCGTGTCGCTGCCGCTCGCCGCGTATCTCACGCTGTCCGCCTTCGGGCGCGCGGCGATCTATCCGCTGCTGATCCTGTCGCAATCGATTCCGAAAGTGGCGCTAGCCCCCATTCTGGTGCTGCTGCTCGGCACCAACGTGCTGCCGAAGATCGTCATCACGTTCATGGTCGCGTTCTTCCCGCTGGTCATCAGCAGCGCCACCGGTTTCGGCGCCACGCCCAAGGAATTGATCGAGCTGGGCCGTTCGCTGCAGACCAATCGCTGGAAGGAATTCCTGCGTATCCGCCTGCCCTACGCGATCCCGTTCGTGTTCTCGGGGCTGAAAATGGCGATCACATTGTCGGTCATCGGCGCGGTCGTGGGCGAGTTCGTCGCCGCCGACCGCGGTCTCGGCTTCCTGATGACCTCGTCGCTCGCCTTCTTCAACACGCCGGTCGGCTACGGTGCCATCGTCGTGTTGTCGCTGCTGGCGATGATCCTGTTCCAGCTCGTGGTGCTGGCGGAACGCCTGCTGTTCCCGTGGAGTGCGCGCATGCAAACCGGCGCGGGACGTTAGCGGCAACCGGTCGCGGGTTACCGATTACGCGTGTAAGCGAATTGCCGCTTTCAACGGTACGTTCTTTGCTAAGATTTCAGGCCTCGACGAGCCGCGCCATCCCGCGCGGATCGAATGAACACTACGAGTGCCGGGATGATCGATCTTCTTGTGATCGGTGGCATTGTCGCCACCATCGATGCGCAACGTAGCGTACACGAGAACGGCGCCGTCGCGATCGATGGCGACAAAATCGTCGCCGTCGGCCCCGCCGCTGAGCTCGCCGGTCGGTTCGCAGCACGCCGCACGATCGACGCGACCGGCAAGATCGTCATTCCGGGCCTGATCGATGCCCACGCCCATGCCGGACACGGCTTGATCAAAACGATGGGCGGCGGCAATTCCAAGACTTGGCACGACGCCTGCGAACTTGCCTACACGGTCGGCTCGACCGAAGGATTTTGGCACGCGGAGGCCCAACTCGCCGCACTCGAACGCCTGCGCTTCGGCGTGACCACCGGCGTGTCGCTGCTGGGGGGCGGCGACACGATCCTGCGCACCGACGATCCCGCCTACGCGGCGGCGCATTGCCGAGGCGTCCTGGATGTGGGCACACGTTCCATCATCGCGGTCGGTGCCACCCGCCCGCCCTTCCCGCGCGTCTATGCGCGTTGGCGCGGCGATACGCGTGAGGATCGTGCGGTCGGCTTCGACGATCAATTCGCGACCTGCCGCGCATTGATCGACGAGTGGCACGACAAGGCGAACGGCAAGATCCGCATCGCCTTGATCACGCCGACGATCCGCGACGAACATTTGCGCGATCATAGCCAAGCGCAAATCGACGAAGCGATCGGTCATACAAACCGTCTGCGCGCCCTTAGCCGCGACCGTGGCATTCTGTTCACTCAGGACGGCCACACGACCAACAGCGTCGCCTTTGCGCATCGGCAAGGCTGGCTCGGCCCCGATATGCTGCTTTCGCATGCGACCGACCTGACCGAACGGGAAATCGCGATCTGCGGCGAAACGCATAGCGCCATCGTCCATAACCCCAGCGCCATCGCGTCGGTCTATGGCCGCTGCCCCGCCCCGGAACTGGCCGCCGCGGGCGCGACCGTGTGCTTGGGCTCCGACGCCACGGCGCCGGATCGTTCGGGCGACATGTTCCGCCATATGCAACAATGCATGCATTACCACCGGCGCCATTTCCGCGATTCCAAGGTCATGCCGCCTGGCCGCGTGCTGGAAATGTGCACGATCGAAGGCGCCAAGGCGCTCGGCCTCGCCGACCGGATCGGTTCGCTGGAGCCGGGCAAGAAAGCCGATCTGACGATCGTCGATTTGCGCCGGCCGCATCTTTATCCGGCGAATATGCCGCTTTTTCGCCTGATCTATTTCGCCAACGGCAACGACGTCGACACGGTGATCGTGGACGGCGTCGTCGCGCTGGAGAACGGCAAGTCCGTCCTCGCCGACGAAGCCGCGATCCTCGATGCCGCCCAGCGCGAAACCGAAGCGATGCTCGATCGCCTCGATCTTCGAGACTTGCTGCGCACCCCGGACGATTTCTGGGGCCGATAATTCCTGACCGACCGTTCAAGAAGGAGCCGCCATGCAACGCCGACATCTCGTCACTGCCGCCCTCGCCGCTTTGGGGCTGCTCGCCGCCGCTCCGCTCGCCGCCCAAACCTGCCGGCCGCAGATCGCGCCGCCGAGCGTGGGCACGGCGGGCAAACTCGTCCTCTCGATTAATCCCGTCCTGCCGCCGATGCAGTATGTCGACGAGCGCGGCGTGCTGAAGGGCCTTAACGTCGATCTCGCCGAGGATATCGCCAAGCGCTTGTGCTTGACGCCCGAGCATATCCGTATCGATTTCCAAGCGATGGTGCCGGGGCTTCAGGCGGGCCGCTGGGACGTGATCAACACCGGCATCTTCTGGACCGAAGAGCGTTCGAAGATCATGTATCTCGTCAATTACGGCAGCCAGGCGGTGAGCGTGCTCACGCCCAAAGGCAATCCGCAGAACGTGCGCACGATCGAAGATCTGGCCGGCAAGAGCGTGGCGGTCGAGACCGGCACTTATGCCGAGCGCAAGCTGCGCGACTTCAATGCCGACTTCCAGAAGGCGGGAAAGCCGCAGATGACGATCCGCACGTTCAACACCGGGGCCGAGGGTTATCAAGCGCTGGCCGCCGGACAGGTCGAGTTGTCCGCCAGCATCGACATCACCGCCGCCGAAATCGTTCAACGCACGGACTTCGTCTGGCCGATCAAAGGCATCGGCGGCGCGCCGATCGCCTTCGCATTCCGCGACAAGGCGCTGGCCACGGCCTTCGCCGGCGCGCTGACCGCAATGAAGACCGACGGCACCTACGACAAGATGATGGAGAAGTACGGCTTCGCGAAATGGACCGAAGCATTCGCGATCAACGGCCCCGGCCCGCAATAAGTCATGCGCGGATTCGACTGGGAGGCGTTTCTCGGCTATCTGCCGAATCTCTACTTGCTTGAAGGCGTCGTCACGACGGTTTGGCTGACCGTCGCGGCGATCGCCGGCGGGTTCTTGTTGGGGTTGGCGCTCGCGCTGATGCGGGCCTCGCCCTTGCGGCCCGTATCGGCCGCGGCCAAACTCTACGTCTGGGCATTTCGCGGCACACCGTTGCTGATCCAGCTGATCATCATCTATACCGGCCTCCCGCGGCTGGGGATCAAGTTCAACGTCATCGAATCTGCGTTACTGGGCTTGATCCTCAACGAGGCGGCGTATCTGTCGGAGATCATCCGTGCGGGTTTCGTCGCCGTGCCCAAAGGCCAGACGGAAGCGGCACGGTCGCTGGGTCTGTCGAAGTTACATATCCTGCGTTTCGTCACGCTGCCGCAGGCGATGCGGCTGATTGTGCCGCCGCTTGGCAATAGCGTGAACAGCCTGCTGAAGGCGACATCGATCACCTCCGTCATCTCGATGGAGGAGCTACTGCGGCGCGGCCAAGTGCTAATCCAACTGCGCTTCGAGGTGTTGGAGATCTTCGCCGTCTGCGCGTTCTACTATCTGGTGCTGACGTCGATTTGGGACGTGATTCAGCGACGCATCGAAGACCGGTACGGCCGCGCCTATGGCGATAAGGCCGCCGTCAAACGCGACCACAATTGAGGGACATGGCGATGGCGACGACGCGTAAAATCGAGGAAGTCGATCTCGGGTCCACGATCCCGGGCAATCGCCGTACGATGAAAATCCTGCGCTACGGCACGCCGGGCGCGCGGCCGAAAGCCTATCTCCAAGGGGCGATCCACGCTTGCGAAATGACCGGCACGCTCGCCTTGCTGGAGCTCGCCGATCTGCTCGATGGCGCGCAAGCGCGCGGCGAGATCACGGGCGAAATCGTCCTGCTGCCGATGTGCAACCCCATCGGCTATGGCCAGTTTCTGCTGGGCGAGCAATCTGGACGTTTCGACCATCGCAGCCGCGACAATTTCAATCGCGGCCACTACGAGGTGTCCGACGCCGTCGCTGAAATCCTGGCCGGTAAGCTGGGCGCGGATGCGGCGGCAAACGTCGCCGCGATCCGTCGGACGGCGAAGGACGTGATCGCCTCCATCCCCGCGACCAACGAACTCGCGGTATGGCGCAAGACGCTGCTCGAGCATTCGATCGACGCCGATCTCGTCTTCGATATCCACTCGGATCTCGACGCAATCCCCTTCATGTACGTCAACAAGGCCGATTGGCCGGCGGCGACGGATATCGCCGCGACGCTTGGCTGCGAGGCGACGATCCTTAACGAGCCATATGCCGCATCGACGAATTTTTCCGGCGTCATTGGTTCGCTCTGGCAGCGGCTTGCGGATCGGTTCGGCACGGGCGTGGCGATCCCAAACGCCTGCGTCGCCGTGTTGCTGGAGTTACGCGGCCGGCACAGCGTCTCGCACACATTGGCCAAAGAAGACGCCAAGCGGTTCTACGCGCTTTTGCAACGTCGCGGCCTGATCGCGGGCGATCCCGGACCGCTGCCGCCCTTACCGGCCGACGCCACGCCGATCGCGGGTATGGATGTCGGCTACGCGCCTTTCGCGGGACCGGCCGTGTATCACGTCAAGCCGGGCACGCGCGTCGCCGACGGCGATGCGATTTGCGATGTCGTCAACCCGATGGCGGATACGCCCGAGACGCGCAACGTGACGCTGCGTGCGCGTTCGCCGGGTGTGGTTTATGCGCGACCCGAAAATGGAATGGTCGTGTTCCCGGGCCAGGTCATGTTCCGCATCGCCGGCCCCAAACCGCTGGCCCATCGCATGGGCCGTTCCTGGCTCGACGACTGAGCTAATTGGGATGCTTCGGCCCGTAGGCGGCCATGAACATGGCGATGGCGGAATCGATCGCCCGCTCCATCTCGGCGGGGTCGGGCGTCTCGATCACACAGAACAACATCTGCTTCAACGGCCGCGCGAGACACAGATCGATGAATTGAAACGCCGCGCGTTGCGTGTCCTCGATCGATAACCGCCCCATATTCACCTGGCGATCGAGATAGCTTGCGAGCCGCCCCGCCCCGTACATCGGCCCCGCTTCGTAAAACGCGTGACCGATGCTGGGGAACTTCGCCGCCGCCGCGATGACGGTGCGCAAATGCGCCATGTGCCCGGGCCGCGTCACCGCCGCGACGATGTTATGTGCGATCTCGCGCAGCACGTCTTCGACGTTCTCGTCGTCGGCCGAAAACTGACAAATCCGCTCGGCCTGGATGCGCCGATCCTCGCGAATCAGCGCCTCGAACAGCGCCTCCTTCGACGGGAAATAGGCATAGACCGTGCCTTTCGATACGCCCGCCGCCTTGGTGATGTCGTTCATGCTGGCGCCGTCGAAGCCGTCGCGCATGAAGATTTGTCGAGCACCTTCAATGATTTGGCGCCGCTTTGCGGTATCGGCGACCTCGGCGATTTGGGGGACCTGCGAGAACATCAACGGACCTATGCCGTGGAAAGTTGTTGACCGAACCGTTCGGTTCAATTTGAATGACCCCATCGCGCCTGTCAAGGCGGCGCCCCTTTTATTCTCACCCCTCCGGTTCAAATGAAGATGGATAACGAAGCGGCCAAGTTGCGGCCCGATGGCGAGGCTTCCCCCAAAGCCGCCGCCCCCAATCGCAAGCGTCTCGTTCTGCTCGCCGTGCTGGCCATCGCCCTCGGTTTCGGCGGCTGGAAAGGCTATGGCTGGTACACCGACGGGCGTTTCGTCGTATCGACCGACGACGCCTATGTGAAAGCCGATCAATCGATCGTCGCGGCGAAGGTCTCGGGCCTCGTCGCTTCCGTCGAAATCGCCGACAACACCAAGGTCAAGGCCGGCGACGTTCTGCTGCGTCTCGACGACGGCGATTACAAGCTCGCGGTCGACGCCGCGCGTCTGCGTGTCGCCACGCAAGACGCGACCATCGCCCGCCTCGCCCGCCAGACCTCGGCGCAACGCGCGTCGATCGAACAAGCGGTCGCCCAGCTCGCCTCGGCGCAAGCCGAACTCGCGCGCGCCAATCTCGCCTTCAACCGCGCGGACTCGCTGGCACGCACCGGCAACGCGTCGATCGCCACCTTCGATCAAGCGCGCGCGGATCGCGATCGCGGCGTGGCCAGCGTGGCGGGTGCGCGTGCGGGTGTGGAAGCCGCCAACGCGGCGATGGACGTGCTGCGCGCCCAGCAGACGGAGGCCGAAAGCCAGCGCCGCGAACTCGACACCGCGTTGCAGCGCGCCGAACGCGATCTCGATTTCACCGTTATCCGCGCCCCCTTCGACGGCACGGTCGGCAACCGCGCCGCCCAGCCCGGCCAGTATGTGCAACCTGGCACGCGGCTGATGGCGCTCGTCCCGCTCGACGGAGTCTATATCCAGGCCAATTTCAAGGAAACGCAGCTCGCGAATTTGCGCCCCGGCCAGGATGTCGAATTGCATGTCGACGCCTATCCCGGCCGCACGATCCACGGTCATCTCGCGAGTGTCGCCCCCGCCACGGGTGCGGAATTCTCGCTGCTGCCGCCCGAGAATGCGACCGGCAACTTCACCAAGATCGTGCAGCGCTTGCCGGTGCGCATCGCGTTGCCCGAGGACGTGGCGCGCGAAGGCCGCTTGCGCCCGGGCATGTCGGTCGTCGTCGATGTGCGCACGAAGGACATGACCGCCGCCGGGGCCGACGAAACGAAGTGAGTCCGGCAATGGCCGCCCAAACCGCAGCGCAGGATCGCATCGATCCCAAACGCCTTGCCGCGTTCATCGCGATGGTGTTCGGGATGTTCATGGCGATCCTGGATATCCAGATCGTCTCCGCGTCGCTCGCCGAAATCCAGGCGGGTTTGTCGGCGAGTGCGGAAGAAGTCTCCTGGGTCCAGACCAGCTATCTGATCGCGGAAGTCATCATGATTCCGCTGTCGGGCTTCCTGAGCCGCGCCTTTTCGACCCGGATCATCTTCACGCTGTCGGCGGGCGGCTTCACGCTGATGAGCTTCATGTGCGCGCAATCCACATCGATCGGGGAAATGATCGTCTGGCGCGCGCTGCAAGGATTCATCGGCGGCGGCATGATTCCGACCGTCTTCGCGGCCGCCTACACGATCTTCCCGCGCAGCAAGCAATCGATGATCGCGCCCGTGGTCGGCCTCGTCGCCACGCTGGCGCCGACGATCGGCCCGACGGTCGGCGGCTATCTCACCGATCTGTTCTCCTGGCACTGGCTGTTCCTGGTCAACATCGTGCCCGGCATTTTCGTGACCATCGCCGTCTGGGTCTTGGTCGATTTCGACCGGCCCGATCTTTCGCTGCTGGAAGGCTTCGACTGGCTGGGCCTGGGGGCGATGGCGGTGTTCCTTGGTTCGCTTGAGTACGTTCTGGAGGAAGGCCCGGCGAAGGATTGGTTCGGCAGCGATCTGATCGTCACCGCCGCCTGCGCCGCGACGTTGGGCGCCATGGCGTTCTTTTGGCGGAACCTGACCGTCAAGCGGCCGATCGTCGATCTGACCGCTTTCGCGAACCTTACGTTCACGGCGGCGTCGGTCTGTTCCTTCGTCATGGGTATCGGCCTGTACGGCCTCACCTATCTCTATCCCGTCTACCTCGCGCGCGTGCGCGGCTTCTCGCCCTTGCAGATCGGCGAGGCGATGTTCGTGACCGGGCTTTGCATGTTCTTCACCGCTCCGATCATCGGCCGCCTGACCGCGAAGGCCGATCCGCGCGTGTTGATCGCGGCGGGCTTCATCATGTTCTCGGCCGGCACGTGGCAAGCCTCCGCCATCACGATCGATTGGGATTTCTGGGAGTTGCTGGTGCCGCAGATGCTGCGCGGCATCGGCATCATGACCTGCATGGTGCCGATCAACAATCTGGCGCTGGGCTCGTTGCCGCCCGAGCGCTTGAAGGGCGCATCGGGGCTCTACAACCTAACCCGCAATCTGGGCGGCGCCGTCGGGCTCGCCTTGATCAACACGCTGCTCAACGACCGCACGGATTTGCATCTTCAGCGCCTGCACGAACAGGTGACATGGTCGAGCCAGGCGGCGCTCGAGACCTTGGCGATGATGACCGGCGCCTTGTCGCGCTTGGGCAGCGACGCCGAGCGGGGCGCCATCAAGAAAATGGCGGGCATCGTGCACCAGCAAGCTTTCGTGATGGCGATGGGCGACGTGTTCGTCGCCCTCACCTTCCTGTTCATGTTGCTGGTGGTGTTGACGCCGTTGATGCAGCGCCCCAAGCGCGCGGCGGGCGGCGGCGGTCACTAACCGGTCTAAGCGCGGCGCTCCGGCGCGTAGCGGAACAGCTTGGTCGACACCATGATGATGTCGATATTGGTGCCGTCGCTCGCCAGCGGCAGGATCAGGTTTTCGATTTCGCGATAATCGGCGTGGATCCAAAGCTGCGCGATGCCGCGCCGCCGGCTGGGAATGCCGGTGCGCACGACGCGTTCGTAACGCTCGAAGAACTCGGCGCGCTGCTTGACGTGCGGATGCGCGTCGTCGAGAAATTTTCCTGTCGGGTCGGCGCGCATCGCTTCGACGATCGCCGTCCCCACCAAACGATAGCGCAGCCGGAACGGCTCGCGCTGCACGTCGAGAAGCCATATCGAAGGCAGCAATCGCGCCGGCAGCGTCGTCGGATCGATGTGCTGGCGGCCCGGCAGACGCCGATCGGGGGCCGCTTCGCACCAATAATCGTAGATTTCCGCGATATCCGGATCGAGCGGCACGCCCGGATTCATGTCCTCGATGCCCAATTCGCGGCGCGCGAAGTTCATGAAAGTCTCGATCCGGGGGGACGCATCGTGTCCACTATGCGCAGACGGACACGAAAGCGTCTAGGCCAACGCCTTTTCCAGATCGTCGAGCATCGCCGTGCGTCCGACGATTCCGCCTTGCGCCCGGATCATCGACAAAGCGGCCGATTTATATTCGGGGAAATAGCTTTCGGTCGCTTCTTCGACGACCAAACACACATAGCCGCGATCGTTAGCCTCGCGCATCGAGGTTTGCACGCAAACCTCCGTCGTCACGCCGGCGAAAACGAGATGGGTGATGCCCTTGCGATCGAGAATGGTCCCCAACGCCGTCGCGTAGAATGCGCCCTTCCCCGGCTTGTCGATCTCGATCTCGCCGGGCAGCGGCGCGCATGCCGGCACGATCGCATTGCCCGGTTCGCCGCGCACGAGAATGCGGCCCATCTTGCCTTGATCGCCGATACGTAAACCCGGCTTGCCCTTGCGCTTGGCCGGCGGGCAATCGGAGAGATCGGGCAGATGGGACTCGCGCGTATGGACGATCGGCCAGCCTTTCGCCCGGAACAGCGCCAGCAGCTTCGCGACCGGCTCGATCGCCGGTTGAAGGCGCGACACATCGTTGCCCAACGCCGCGCCGAAACCGCCCGGCTCGATAAAATCGCGTTGCATGTCGATCACGACCAGCGCCGTTTTGCCCGGCACGAAAGGAAACGCGTCGGGCAAAGCGGGAACGGCGATCTCGTTGGTTTCAGTGACCATGGCCCGCCATATGATGGCCGATCGTCGCGCGATCGGTTTTGCCAATCTCCTCGACATAGGCGATCTTGCCTTCCGACATCACGGCGACGCGATCGGACAGCGACAGGATTTCGTCGAGATCTTCGGAGACGAGCAGCACCGCCGCCCCGCGATTGCGCTGATCCATGATCTGGGCGCGGATTTCCTCGACCGAGGCGAAATCCAGCCCGAAGCACGGGTTGGCGACGATCAGCACGTCGACCTCGCTGGATAGCTCGCGCGCGAGGACGGCGCGCTGAACATTGCCGCCCGACAGCGCCGCGATCGGCGCGTCGGCCGACGGCGTTTTGACGCGATAGCGCGCGATCAATTCCTGCGCGCGTTTGCGCATCGGCCCCGCCGACAGCCACCAGCCGAGTGTGGCGATCGGCGGCTGATCGAAGGTGCGGAAGGCAATGTTCTCCGCCACCGTCATGTTGGGTACGGCGGCGTTTTTCAACGGCTCCTCGGGCAGACCGAAGACCTTGTACTTCGCCATCGATTGACGGCTGGGAACGAAATCCGCGCCCTTGATCGTCAACTGGCCTTCGCGCATCGGGCGCTGGCCGGACAGGACTTCGACCAAAGCGCTCTGCCCGTTGCCGGAGACGCCCGCGATGCCGACGATCTCGCCCGCATGGATTTTGAGATTGATCCCGTCGATCGCCGCGCGGCCGTCGTCGGCGTCGGCGCACACGCCGGCGATATCGAGCGTGACGGGCGCATCCTGATGCGCCACGCGCGCCGCGCGTTCGCGGATCTGCGTATCGCCGATCATCATCTTGGCCATCGCGTCGATCGGCGTTTCGCTGACCTTGCCCGCCCCGGCGTATGCGCCCTTGCGCAGCACGGTCAGATCGTCGGCGAAGGCCTGCACTTCGCGGAATTTATGCGTGATCATCAGCACGGTCACGTCGCCGCGCTTGGTCATGCCGCGCAGCAAGCCGAGCACTTCGTCGGCTTCGTCGGGTGTGAGAACCGATGTCGGCTCGTCGAGGATGATGAAACGCTGATCGAGGAAAAGCTGCTTGAGGATTTCGAGTTTCTGCTTCTCGCCCGCCGACAGCATATGGACGGGCTTGTCGAGCGGGGCGCGGAACGGCATGCGCGCGAGGAATTCCTCCAGCGCCGCATGCTCGCTCTTCCAATCGATGATCTGCGACCCGCGCGGACGCGACACGACGAGGTTTTCGGCGCCGGTCAGCGACGGCACCAGCGTGAAATGCTGATAAACCATGCCGATCCCGGCTTCGGCCGCTTCGCGCGGATTGGCGATGGCGCTTTGCCGCCCATCGACCAGCACTTGGCCGCCATCGGGCTTGTAGAAGCCCATGATGCATTTCACGAGCGTGGACTTGCCCGCCCCGTTCTCGCCCAGCAGCGCGTGGAACGTGCCGGCCGGCACTTTCAGCGACACGTCGTCGAGGGCCACGAGCCCACCGAAGACCTTGCGCATCTTGACGGCTTCGAGACCGATGGCGCGGCGTTCCCCGGTCATGCCCATCACCGCGTCAACGACAATTCGCCCGGCGCGTCGCGCAAGGCTTTCTTCGAACCGGCCGAGCCGATCATCAGGAACAGCGTTAGAATGTAAGGTGCGGCGTTGAAGAAGTAATAGCCTTGCGTCACGCCGATCGATTGCAATGCCGGTCCCAACGCCCCGGCGGCGCCGAACAGCAGCGCGGCATAAAGGCAACGGATCGGATCCCAGCGCGCGAAGATGACGAGTGCGACGGCCATCAAACCTTGGCCGGACGACAGACCTTCGTTCCAGCTGCCGGGATAGTAAAGCGACAGGAAGGCCCCGCCGATCCCCGCGAAGAAACCGCCCACGGCGGTCGCGAGCAAGCGGATCAGCATCACCGGATGGCCCAGCGCGCGTGCCGCCGCTTCGCTATCGCCCGTCACGCGCAGCACGAGGCCCATACGCGTGTTCTTCAGCGCCCAGGCGAGGAAGATCGCCAGCGCGATGCCGATCAAGAACAACGGATTGATCTGCAAGGCCTGCTCGAAACGCGGATCGCCGGTCCACGCCCCCAGCGAAATCGACGGCAGACGCGGCGCGGTCGGCTGGATATAAGGCTTGCCGAAGAAGAATGCGACGCCCGTACCGAACAGCATCAACGCGATGCCGACGGCGATGTCGTTCACCCCCGGCAAGCGGCAGATCGAGGCGTGCAGCGCGCCCATCAGAAAGCCGAAACAGCCCGCCGCCAGCACGCCGATCCAGGGCGAACCCGTCGTGTAGGAGAACGCGTAGGCCGTCATCGCGCCGAGCACCAACGTGCCTTCGAGGCCGAGATTGATGCGCCCCGAACGCTCGGTCAGCATTTCGCCGAGGGCGACGAACAGGAACGGCGTGGTCACACGGATCGCACCGCCCAGCATCGCGGCGATCACGGTCGACAAAGCGAGGCCGGCATCCATCAGGTTCGCTCCGTCCGCGCTTTGGGATTGAAGATCGCAAGCCGCCCGTAGAACGTCTCGCTCGCCAGCAGCACGACGAAGGTCATGCCTTGCAGCAGCAGCACGGTCGCGTCGGGCAAACCCATCCGGCGCTGGATGATGCCGCCCGCCGCCGCGATGCCGCCAAACAAGATCGCCACCGGCACGATCGCCAGCGGATGTTGGCGCGCCAGGAACGCAACGAGGATTCCGGTAAAGCCATAGCCCGTGGCGAGCGAGGCGTTCGCCTTGCCGTGCACGGCCGCGACTTCGAAATATCCCGCCATTCCGGCGCAAGCACCGGCGATCAATGTCGCGGTGATGACGAGCCGGCCGACCGGCAAGCCTTGCGCGAGGGCCGCGCGCGCGTTGCCGCCCGCGATTTTGCACGCGAAGCCGAAGGTCGTGCGGAACATCAGGATATAGACGGCGATGCAGGCGACGATCGCGAAAGCCAAGCCCCAATGCACGTCGACGCCCGGCAGCTTGCCGATCATCTCCGCACTTTCCAGCGCCTTGGTCGACGGCTTGTTGGGGTCTGCGGGATCGCGCAACGCGCCCTCGACGAAGAAATTCATGATCGCGATGGCGATATAGGAGAGCAGCAGCGTCGAGATCGTTTCGTTGACGCCGCGGAACTGGCGCAACGCCCCCGCGATCCCGACCCAGGCGGCCCCGACGGCCAACGCGCCCGCGAACATCAGGATATGCATGATGAACGGCGCGCCGCTGCCGATCATCGGAATGGCGATGGCGGCCGCGGTGAAACCGCCGAGCACCAACGCGCCCTCCCCGCCGATCATGGTGAGGCCCAAGCGTGCCGGGATCGCGACCGCCAAAGCGGTGAGCATGACGGGGGCCGCGCGCAGCAGCGTATTCGACCACGAGAAGCCCGTGCCGAAGCCGCCGAGCCAAACGAGCTGGAAGAACTGTGCCGGCGATTTTCCCAGCGTCAGCAGAAAGATCGAAAACAGGAGTGCGGAAACCAGCAAAGCAGCGAGCGGGATCGCCAAGGCTTCCGAGCCGCGCCGCACGCGGATCATCCAGTCGGAATCGAAAATGCCGGGCGCGGAAGCGGAACGCGGGGACGTGATGTCGGTCATCCTTCGGCCGGAAAAGAAAGGGGCGGATGATCGCGCATCCGCCCCGGTTCCTCAGGTGATCGACCCGACCACGCCTTCGGCGAGGAAGTTCATGCCGTCGAGCACGCGATCGAGATTGTCGTAGCCGTCGGCGCTGGGCAGCGCCACCGCGCCCTTGTTGTCCTTGACCGGGCCTTTCAGGATGCGCTTGCCGGCCTTAAGGTCGGCGATCGCCGCGTCGGCCGCCTTGCGCGCGGCTTCGGGCGCGCCCGCCCCATAAGCCGTGTTGCGCACCATGTCCTTCTCGTAGCCGCCGAACAGCATATTCGGCACCGGCTGACCCTTGGCGATGTTGTCGGCATAAGCGCGATAGATCGTCTCCCACTTATACTCCGCACCGGTGATGAAGCCTTTGGGCGCCAACGCGGCTTGGCTCGCGTTATGGCCCAGGCTCATGATCCCGCGCCGCTCGGCCGTTTCGATCACGACCTTCGGGCTGTCGACATGGCAGGTGAGGATGTCGCAACCGGCCCCGGCCAGCGCGTTGGCGGCTTCCGCTTCGCGCACGGGCAGCGCCCAATCGCCGGTGAAGATCAGCTGCAGCGTGACGTTCGGATTGACCGAGCGCGCACCCCACAGCACCGAGTTGATGTTGCGCAAGACCGACGAGATCGGCTTGGCGGCGACGAAGCCGATCTTGTTCGTCTTGGTCGCGAGGCCGGCGGCCACGCCGTTGATGTAGTGCGCTTGATCGAGATAGCCGAAATAGCTGCCCGCGTTCGCCGGGTGCTTGTCCTTCTCCCACAACGGAGCGGCGTGGCGGAACGTGACCTTCGGGTATTTCTTGGCCGCATCGACCATGAACGGATTGAAGTAACCGAACGACGTCGCGAGGATCAGATTGGCGCCCTCGAGATTGATCATCGACTCCATCGATTTGAGCACGGCCGCGGTCTCGGGCACGTTCTCTTCCTCGACGATCGTCACGTTCGGCAGGCTGCGCAACGCGGCGACGTTGACCGCATGGGCCTGGTTCCAGCCGAAATCGTCCTTCGGACCGACATAGACGATGCCGATGGTGACCTTCGCCTGGGCGGCGGCCAGCTTGATGTCGCCTAGCGACAGCGCGGCGGCGCCGGCGGCGGTACCTTGCAGGAACGAGCGGCGGGAAAAACGATCCAGGGGCATAGGCCCTCCTAATTCTTGGTTTCGGGCGTCCGACACGCCCTACGGTGGATCAAGCAATGGATATGCCAGGGCCAAGGCGGTTCCGCGCCGAAGGCCCGAAAGGGCGCGAATTTGCCCAGATTCGCAGTTCGCGCCAGGGGATTTGGTCCGCTCCGGGTGTCGGGTTACGCTTCTGCATGACCTGGACGACCGATTCCCGGCCCGCCTGACATGGCCCGTATCCGCTACCTGTTGCACCCTTTCGACAAGCCGTTCGGCGGGGTCGCGACCATTCATCGCCATGTCGAATGGCTGGCGGCGGCGGGGTTCGACGCGGCGATCGCTATGGCGGCCCCGCCCGCCCAGGATTTCTATGCCTCGCGGGCCAGATTCGATTTCGCCTATACGCCGCAATCGGGCGACCGGGTCGCCATTCCCGAAGGCTTGCCGCATCTGTTGGCGCCGCTGGCGAACGCACCGATAAGGCGCATTCTGTTCTGCCAGAACCAGTATTACCTACAATTCGGCGCCGATCCGATGGCCGGGATCGCCGAGTTCGGCGTCGATCGCGTGCTGGGATCGAGCGTCGCGGTCCGCGAATTCTTCCGCGACGTTTACGGCGCCGCGATTCCGATCGTGCCCTATGCGATCGATCCGGCCGAGTACGCGCCCGCCGCCAAGACGCGCGCGATTTTGCTGATGCCGCGCAAACGCGCCGATTTGGCGGCGCTGATCCATCACACGTTCAAGCGTCGCCACAAGCGCCACGCCGATATTCCCTGGCTGTCGGTGGATGGCGCCACGTCGGCCCAGGCGGCGGCGGAGATGGCGCGCGCGCAATGGTTCCTGTCGCTGTCGCATCGCGAATCCTTCGGCCTGCCGCCGCTCGAAGCGATGGCGTGCAAGACCATTCCCGCCGGTTTCATGGGCGATGGCGGACGCGAATATATGACGCCCGCGAACGGCTTCTGGGCGGCGGAAGAAGATTGGCGCGCTTGCGCCGACGCGCTCGCCGCCGCGATCGACATGGTCGATAGCGATCCCGCCAAGCATCAAGCGATGCTCGATGCGGGCGCGGCAACGGTCGCCGCCTATTCGCCCGCGCGCGCCAAAGCGGCGTTGCTCGAGTTCTGGCGCGACGAATTGGCATGACCGCGAAACTATTCTGGACCGATCCCTACGCCACGCAATGCGATGCGACGATCGTTGCGTCCGGCGAAAATTCCGTCGAACTCGACCAAACGATCTTCTTTGCCGAATGCGGCGGCCAAGAAAGCGATCACGGCAGCATCGCCGATCTGCCGGTGCGAAGTGCCACGCTGCACGACGACGGCCGTATCGTCTACACGCTCGATCCCGGCCACGGTTTATCGCCGGGCCAGCCGGTGAAGGTTCAAATCGATTGGGCGCGACGCTATGCGCTGATGCGCCTGCATTTCGCGGCGGAGATCGTGCTCGAACTCGCCGTTCGGCGTTTTCCCGGCGTTGAACGGATCGGCGCCCATATCGCGCCCGACAAGGCGCGGATCGATTTCGTCTGGCCCGAAAGCGTGGCGCCCGCTTTGCCCGAGATCGCCGATGCGGCCAATGCGATCGTCGCCGCCGACCGGCCGATCCTGTCCGCCTTCGAACCGGGGATGGAAACGGCCGAGCGGCGCTATTGGGAAATCGCGGGTTTCGCACGCGTACCCTGCGGCGGCACGCATTTGAAGCGCAGCGGCGAAATCGGCACGATCGCGCTGAAACGCCGCAACCCCGGCAAAGGCAAAGAGCGGATTGAGATTTCCGCGGCCGCGCCATTGGGTTAGACTGGCGCCATGCCGCTGACCGGACTTATCCATATCGCCATCAAAACCGCCGATCTCGGCGCCACGGTGCGTTTCTATTGCGACGTGATGGGCTTGCGCCAAGCCAATCGCCCGGCCTTCAATTTTCCGGGCGCATGGCTCGCCTTGCCCATGCCCGGCGGCGACGCGATCTTCCATATCTATGCGGGCGGCCCCGCCATGGGCCCCTCGGGCATCGCGCCCAACGGCACGGCCGCGATCGACCACGTTTCGCTCGCCGCGATCGGCTTCCACGATTATCGCGCGAAGCTCGAAAGTTTTGGGTTGCCCTATCGCGAATTCCTCGTGCCCGGAACGACGCTGTGGCAGCTGTTCGTCTACGACCCGTCGGGCGTGCAGCTCGAACTGACGTTCGAGGGCGCTATGGAATCCGGCCGTCCGCCCGACATGTCCCCGGGGCGCGGTTATCTCGCCGGCACGAATTTCTTCGATCCCGAGAAATACAAAAGCTTCGCGACGCGCGAATTCGCGTGAGTTAGGGCAAGCGCACGACGATCGTCGTGCCTTTGCCCGGCGTCGACGCGATATCGAGCGTGCCGTTCTGCGCCTCGACCAAGCCTTTGGCAATGGCAAGGCCCAAGCCCACGCCGTCGCGCGGCGTGCCCGCTTCGCGCTCGCCGCGCTCGAAGGGCTTGACGACGCGCGCGAGATCCACGGCCGCGATCCCGCGCCCGGTATCGGCGATCTCCAACACCGCACCGCCGCTTTCGCCGCGGGTCAAGCGCACGCGCACGGCGCCGCCCGCATCGGTGTATTTGATCGCATTGCCGATCAAATTCAGCGCGATCTGCGTTAAAGCACGCGCATCCGCTTCGATCTCGACATTCGGTGCGAGATCGGCGGCGAGCGACACGCCTTTCTGCGAAGCCGCCATCGCCAGCGTTTCCAAAGCGGGACCAAGCGTGCCGGCGACGTTCAGCCGTTCATGCGCCAATTCGAGCTTGCCGCTTTCTAGACGCGCCGCTTCCAGCACGTTTTCGACCAGCGTGCGCAGCAGTTCACCCGAATGGGTGACGCTCGTCGCGTAATCGGCGATTTTGGCGAGGTGCGTCGGGCCCTTCGCGGGGTCGGCGGCGATACGCGCGATCAATTCGCCGAAGCCGATGATGGCGTTGAGCGGCGTGCGCAGATCGTGGCTCATCGCCGCGAGGAATCCCGCTTTCGCGCGAACCGCCTCCTCCGCCGCCTCGCGCGCCGCGACGAGCTGGAGTTCGAGCGCGCGGCGCTGCGAAAGATCGATCAGCCACATCGCGATTCCGGCCCCGCCATTGTAGCTGCCGCGCGCGAAGGTCAGCCGCATATGCGCCTTGCGCCCGCGCGCCAGAATCATGTCGGTCTCGATCTGCTCGGGCGCGCCGCCCGCGACGATCGTATCGGCGACCTTCTTCCAAACGGCGGTGTCGGCGAACATCGACGCGGGCTCGAACGCGGCAAGGCCTTGCGCATCGAGCCCGAACGCGTCGAGGAACCCGGCATTGGCGTAGCGCAAGCGCGACGCGTCGACCGCCAGCAGCCCGAACGGGATCGGCCCGCCATCGAGCATTTGCACGGCCGAACGGTCGGCCGCGCGCGTCAAAGCCGCGGCGGTTTCCAGCGCGAAACGGCGATGGCGATCGTTGCAACGCGCGGCGATCTCGGCGCTCGCCCCGCGCGGGGTGACCGCGCGCCACATCGGCGGTCCGGGCATGCCGATATTGCCGACCGCGAAGCCTTCGATGGGCCCGCGCGGGCGCCCGACCGGCACCACGAAGCGGCACCAGGTGCGCACCGCGAAGCCGGCCCCGCCCGCGTTTTCGGTATAGAGCGTCTTGCGCCGTTTGCCGGCCGCCAGATAACCCGCCTGATAGTAGCGCGCGAAATGCGTGCGCGTGGCCATCGACGACAGACGCTGCCCGGCCCAGGAATAACCGCCGGCACTGGCCAGCGCCTCGCCGTAATGGACGTATTCCATATCGCCGTCGTCGAGCAGGCGGACGACCAGCGAATTGGCCGCGATCTCGGCATGGCTGGGCGCCTGCAACGCGTCGAGAACCGCCGTCATTCCGCCGCGCGCGAACAGCGGCATGCTTTCGGCGAAAGCGCGCAAGGTGGCGTGCGGCAGGGTCGCCACGTCGGGCGTCCAGCACGCATAGGGCAGGACTAGATCGGCCGATCTGAAAATGCCCTCGATCGCCGCCTCGCGGTCGTCGAGGAGGGCGCGGGTCATGCTTTGAACGAGAAGGTCGGCGGCGGGACTGTCGGTCATGTCAATTCGGCGGCAAGAACGGACCTCAATATACCCTCAAAACCCATTGATATAAATGTTGTTTTTTAGAACGCATCTGCAATATCCGAAAATTTTAGGGAACCTTTAACGTTAACCGGATATCGTCCGACGATCCGCCGAACCCATCCGCTCGAAGAATCCCGGGTGGGGATGGACGCGGAGGAGTTCGTTTGACGTGAACGCGACACCACCTCCGTCCGAAGCCGAACCGGCGCCGCAGCGCCGGCGGGGCACGCTCGCGTCCTGTTTCCCGGCGATCGCCAAACATTTCGATTTGGCCGAGGCGGCCGCCGCCCTCGTCCAGCCCGCCGATACGCCCGCCGCTTTCGTCGAGAATTGCGCGAAGATCGGCATCGAGGCCGAAGCGCGCACGATGATGCTGGAGGCGATCCCGCGCCAGCCCCTTCCCGCCGTGCTGCTGTTGAAAAACGGCGAGGCGGCGATCGCGGCCGACGCCAAGCCCGACGCTTTGCGCGTCTATTGGCCCGAAGACGACCGCTTCGAATGGTACGGCTTCGAGGATCTCGGCAAGATCTACGCGGGCGCTTGCGTGTTCGCGCAATTGCGCCGCAAGCCCGACGAGGAAGACGTCGAGGAAAAAACCGCGCCGCCGCGCGGCAAGCGCTGGTTCTGGCAGGCGCTGTTCCTCGCCTGGCCCACCTATATTCACGTGCTGCTGGCGTCCGTCGTCGTCAACGTGATGGCGACCGTGGCGCCGATGTACTCGATGAGCGTCTACGACCGCGTCGTGCCCAACGGCGCCATCGAAACGCTGTTCGTGCTCTCGTCGGGCATCCTGCTCGTCTATCTGTTCGATTTCGCGATCCGCATGCTGCGCGGCTATTTCGTCGACCACGCGGGCAAGAATGTCGACGCCCTGCTCGCCAGCCGCATCTTCGATCAGGTGATCCGCATCCGGCTGGAGGCGCGCCCGCCGACCGCCGGCGGCTTCGCCAACAACCTGCGCGAATTCGAATCGCTGCGCGAGTTCTTCTCCTCCGCCACGGTCAACACACTGGTCGATCTGCCCTTCGTGGTGATGTTCCTGGCGCTGATCTGGTGGATCGGCGGCTGGCTGGTGCTGACACCGCTGATCGCCATTCCGCTGGTGCTGCTTGTCGGCGTGCTGATCCAAATTCCGCTCGACCGCGTCGTCAAACAAGCGATGGCGCTGGCGGCGTTGCGCCACGGCGTGCTGGTCGAAACCATCTCCGGCCTCGAAACCATCAAGGCCGTGGGTGCCGGCGACAAGATGCAGCAGCGCTGGGAAGCGTCGGTCGGCGCTTCGGCCGAAGCGGCGGTCAAGTCGCGCACCTGGTCGTCGCTGGCGATCAACTTCTCCTCGCTGGCGCAGAACCTGACGACGATGATCATGATCGTCCACGGCGTCTATCTGTTCGTCGAGATGTCGCTGACGACCGGCGCCCTCATCGCCTGCACGATGCTCGCGGGCCGCGCGATGGCGCCGATCGGCCAGATCGCCGCGTTGCTCACGCGCTTGAAGCAAAGCCAAGCCTCGCTGCAAACGCTCGACCAGATCATGAAGCTGCCGCAGGAAGGCAATTCCAAGAAGCGCTATCTGGAGCGCACGGGCCTGACGGGCGAGATCGAATTCCGCAACGTGTCCTTCGCCTATCCGGGACAAGGCAACGAAGTGCTGCGCAACGTGAGCTTCACGATCCGCCCGGGCGAGCGCGTGGGCATCGTCGGCCCGATCGGCTCGGGCAAAAGCTCGATCCTCAAACTCATCCTCGGCCTCTACACCGCCAAAGAAGGCCAGATCATGGTCGGTGGTGCCGATATCCGCCAATTGGCGCCCGAAGATCTGCGCAAGCATATCGGCTGCGTGCCGCAGGACGTCGTGCTGTTCGCGGGCTCGGTGCGCGAGAATATCTCGTTGGGCGCCCCTCTGGCCGACGACGCGCAAATCCTGGAAGCGGCGCAGCTCGCCGGCGTGGACGAATTCGTGCGCCAGCATCCCGAAGGTTACGACTGGGCGGTGGGCGAACGCGGCGAGCGTCTGTCCGGCGGCCAGCGCCAAGCGATCGCGCTGGCGCGCGCGCTGTTGTTGAAGCCGCGCGTGCTGGCGATGGACGAACCGACCTCCGCGATGGATCAAGGCTCCGAACAGGCGATGAAGATCCGTCTGGAGGAAGTGCTCGACGGCCGCACGCTGGTGTTGATCGCGCATCGCCCGTCGCTGCTCACCCTCGTCTCGCGCCTGATCGTCGTCGATCGCGGCCGCATCATCGCCGACGGTCCGCGCGAACGCGTGCTCGACGCGCTCGCCAAGCGCCGTACGACCCCGCAAGGCGGCGGCCGCGCGGTCGAGCGCGTGGGGAATTGAGCATGTCGCTGCCCGCGCGCGCCCTCCCCCCGCCCGACCGGCTTTCCGGCGCGTTGATCACGCCGCCCGCCGGCGGCGCCCTGTTCCTGATCGCGGTCGCGGCGATGATCGTGTCGCTCGGCGCGTGGGCGGCGGTCGGCAAGCTCGACACTTACGCGTCCGGTCAAGGCAAGGTCGTGCCGTCGCTGCAGATCCAGCGCATCCAGAATCTCGAAGGCGGCATTCTCGAACGCCTCTATGTCGGCGAAGGCGATCGCGTCGCCGTCGGCCAGATGCTCGCGCGCATCGACGACGTCGCCTTCGCGTCGGAGCTGCAACAGAACCGCCAGAAATATCTCGCCTTGATGGCCGCCGCCGCCCGCCTGGAGGCGGAATCGGCGATGCGTCCCGGCGTGACCTTCCCCGAAGAAGTTTTGAGGCAGGGCGTTTCGTTCGTCGAGACGGAGCGCTCGCTGTTCGCCGCGCGCAAGGAAGAGCTCGACGCGGCGCGCGAAGGCTTGACCCGCAACCTCGCCCAGCGCCAGCAGGAACTGCGCACGCTGGTCGATCGCGAAATCTGGCTGTCGCGCAGCCTCGACCTGTCCAACCGCGAACTGGAAATCGTGCGCGAAGTGGCCGAGCGCGGCTATCGCTCGCAGCTCGATCTTCTGCGCCTGCAACGCCAGTCGAACGAAATCGAAGGCCAGTTGCGCACCACGCGCTTCCAAATCCCGGGTTTGCGCGCGGCGATCGCCGAAGTCGAAGCCAAGCTCGACGAGCGCGGCCGCACCTATCAGCGCGAAGCCTCGACCGAACTCGCCCGCGTGCGCGCCGAATTCTCCGCGACCGCCGAAATCCTGCGTTCGATGGCCGATCGCGTCGCGCGCCGCGACGTGCGCTCGCCCGTCGCGGGCACCGTGAAGCAGATCGCCGTGCGCACCATCGGCGGCGTGCTCGAACCCGGCTCCGTCATCATGGAGATCGTGCCCGGCGAGGACGAATTGCTGGTCGAAGCGCGCGTGCGCCCGATGGACATCGCCTTCGTCCATATCGGCCAGGAAGCGCTGGTGAAAATCACCGCCTACGATTTCTCCATCTATGGCGGGATCAAGGGCACGGTCTCGGCGATCAGCGCGGACTCGATCCCCGACGACAAGGGCGAGCCCTGGTTCCTGGTGCGCGTGCGCGCCGACCGGATGGCGTTGGGCACGCCCGACCGGCCGTTGCCGATTTCGCCGGGTATGACCGCACAAGTCGATATCGTTACTGGCGAACGGACGATCTTGCAGTATCTTCTGAAGCCGATCCTGAAGACGACCGACCGCGCAATGACGGAACGATAAACCGGGGAAACAATGGCCGAGAAACCGACCCGCCCAGCCGCCAAACCAGCCACCAAGCCCGCAGCGAAGCCCGCACCCGCGAAGGCCGCCGCACCGGCCGCTGCCCCCGCCCCGGCGGCCCCGGCGATCCGCGAAGCCGCCCCTTCGGGCGACATGCCGCCGCTTTACGCGCGCGTGCGGCCGATCGATCCCCAGCGCCACGAGCAATTCGCGGTGCTGGAAACCCGCGACTTCAAATTCGCCGCCAAGACGCGCGCCGTGCCGATCACGGGTGCGGAGTTCCCCGTCGCCGCGCGCGAATACCCCATCGTGTTCGTGACCAAGCCGTCGCCGATGGCGGCCGTGCTGGTGGGTTTGCGCGCCGACGAAAACCTCTATGTCGGCGACGACGGCAAATGGCGCCAGGGCGCCTATATGCCCGCCTATCTGCGCCGCTATCCATTCCTGATCGCGCAATCCAACGACGGCCAGCGCCTGATCCTTTGCATCGACGAAGGCTCGCCCCTCGTCTCGACCGAAAAGGGCATGCGCTTTTTCGAGAACGGCAAGAAATCCGCCTATCTCGACCGCATGCTGCAATTGGGGGCGGATATCCATCGCGACCAGGTGCGCACCGCGCAGATCGTCAAACTGCTCGGCGATCTGGGCTTGCTGATCGAACGCCGGATCGAAGCCAAGCTCGCCAGCGGCGAGACGGTCGGCTTCCAGGGCTTCGGCATCGTCGACGAGCGGAAATTGAACGAACTCCCCGACGACAAGTTCCTGGAACTGCGCAAATCGGGCGGGCTCGGCCTCGTCTATTTGCACCTCGTCTCGTTCGCCAATCTGCGCCATTTGGGCGATATCGCGGTTCAGCGCGGCAAAAAGACCGCCTGATCGACGGCGCATAAATACGAAGGGCGGCTTCTCGCGAAGCCGCCCTTTTTCTTTGCGCGATCGGATCGCTGCTTACGGCGTCGAGCTTTGCTGCGCCGTGATCGCGTGCTGGCTGAGCAGATCGTCGATCGACGTCTGCACGCCGACCAGCAACACGCCCCATTCCGGCGTCGCGGAGCCTTCGCTCGTCACGCCGATATAGGTGCCGCCGGCACCCGCATCGTATTGCGCGGTGAGCATCGCGGCCCAATCCGCCGGCACGTCGGCGCCGAACAACGCGGTGACGTCGATCGTATCCTCGGCGGCTTGGAAGCCCACGACGGTGTCGGGCGCGTCGCCCGCCCCTTCGTTGGTCGCCGTGACGACGACGTTGTCGTGCACGTAATCCTGAAGGTTCCAATTGCCCGACAGAACGCCCGGTGCGGCCGTGTGCTCGGCCTCGCCGTAAAGATCGATCGTGTGCGTGACTTGCGTGACGCCGCCGAAGCCGTCGTCGACTTGGTAGACGAAGCTTTGCGGACCCACCGCGTTGCCGCTGGGCTGATAGTTGTAGCTGCCGTCGGCGTTGAGCGTCAGCAATCCGTCGGCCGGACCCGAGATCAGCGAGAAGGTCAGCGCGTCGTCTTCCGCGTCGCTCGCCAGGATCTGGCCCGTGATCGGGCCCTGCGAGAGCAGCGCCGTCTCGTGGTCCCCAGATTCGATCACCGGCGCGTCGTTCGGCGTGACGGTGATTTCCACCCAGCGCTGTTCGGATTGGCCGTTCCAATACGCCGTCACCAGGAACCGGTCGATACCGGCGAAATCCTGGTTGGGCGTATAGACGAACGTGCCGTCGGCGTTGAACGCCAGCGTGCCGTGCGACGCCCAAGACTCCTGGTTGTAGGCCGTGCCGTCGGCGCTGCCGCCGACATAGCCGGACAGCGTGTGACCGCCATCCGTCGTCAAGCCTTCGGTCCAGATCATCGGATCGATGACCGACGACACGTAGATGCTGGGCGCTTCCAGCGTGACCGTGCCGCCGTCGGCGTCGGTGACCGTGTACGAGAACGTGTCCCAGCCGTGATAATTGGCGTTGGGCGTGTAGACGAAGTCGCCGTTCGCGTCGAGCGTGACCGTGCCGTGCGCCGCCTGACGCGCGACCGTGAAAGCCAGATCCTGGCGCGCCGTTTCGAGATCGCTGACGAGCGCCGCCCCCGTTTCCGGATTGACGCCGAGATTGCCGCTGTAGGTCGTGTCTTCCGCGATCGCGATATGGGTGTAGTTCGTACCCGTCGGCAGATCGTTGACCGGCGTGATCGTGAAGGTAAGCAGCACCGGCTCCGACACGAAGCCTTCCTTGTCGGCCAGGCGCATATGCACCGTCGCCGTGCCGTACCAATTGGGATCCGGATGGAAGCTGAAGGTGCCGTCCAGCGCGATGTCGAGATAGCCTTCGGCGAGATACGCGTTCTCGCCGGGCGATTCGATCCACCAGTAATCGGTGCCCATTTCGCCGCCGTCGGGATCGTAACCTTCGAGCTTGCCGGAGATCACCGTATCCTCGGTGCCCGTGAAGCTCTGCGGCCACGTGACCGGCGGATCGCCGACATTGGCGACCGCGATCGTCGACGTCAGCGTCGAGGTGGCGCCCGTCGTATCCGTGACGACGTAGGTGAAGCTGACATTGCCGTTGTAATCGGGCGGCGGCGTGAAGGTGAAGGTGCCATCCGCGTTCAGCGTGAAGTCGCCGACATCGGGCCCTTCGACCAGCGTGAAGCCGGCGATGCCGCCGCCGTCCGGATCGCGGGCGTTGATGCTGCCCGAATACGTCGCGTCTTCCAGCATGCCGAAATTCGGCTGATCGACGCGCGGGCCGTCGTCGACCGGCAGGATGTCGATGACGACGGGGATCTGCGTGCCCACGCCGTTCGCGTCCCACAGGATCAGCGACAGGTTGGCCGTGCCGTTGGCGTCCGCGTTCGGGGTGAAGGTCAGCGATTGACCGTCGGCCGACCAGGCGTAGCTGCCCAACGGCGAGCTCCACGTGCCCGACGAAACGCCGAACGCCAAGCCGTCGGGATTGACGACCTCCACCGGGAAGGTGATCGGGCCGGAATCTTCGTCGATCGTGATGTGGATCGGATCGAGGCGCGGCACGTCGATCACCGAGGCGACCGCCAGCGAGATCGTTTGCGTCTGCGTCGCGCCGTAGACGTCGGTCAGCGTGATCTGGAAGTCGTCGTTGCCGTGATAATTCTCGGCCGGCGTATAGACGAACGTGCCGTCGGGGCCGAGCAGCAGCGTGCCGTGATCGGGGCCGTCGGCCAGCGCGTAGGTGAAGGCATGGCCTTCCGGATCAACGATGCCGAGATTTCCGTTGAGGACGGTGTCCTCGTCCAGCGCGAAGGCGGTGTTCGTCGCTTCGGGCGCGTCGTTGTCGCCGACCAGCGTCAGCGAAACGGTCGCAGTGGCCGTACCGCCCTTCCCGTCCGACACCACATACGTGAAGGCGTCGGCGCCGTCGTAACCGTTGGCTGGCGTGTAGACGAAGCTGCCATCGGGCGCAATCGATACGGTGCCGTGCGACGGGCCGCCATTCGCAGCCAGCGCGAAGGTGAGCGCATCGCCATCGACGTCCTGCGCGGTCAACGTGCCGGCGACCGGCGCGCTGTTGAGCGACACGGCGTCGAAGCCGACGGTGGTCGGCGCGTCGTTGACGGCGGCGACCTGGATCGTCTGCACGACGTTGGTGACGCCGCCATTGCCGTCGCTGACCTGATAGACGAACGTGTCGGTGCCGTTGTAGTTCGCCGACGGCGCGTAGGTGTAGCTGCCGTCGGACGCGAAGGTCAGCGCGCCGTGCGTGGGCGCCGAGACCAGCGTGTAGCTCAGCGCGTCGCCGTCCACGTCGGTCGCGATCACGCGGCCGGTGACGACCGTATCTTCGATCCCGGCGATCGGCGCCGTATTGGCGACCGGCGCGTCGTTGACGGCGGCGAGATTGATCGTGACGGTCGCGGTGGTGATACCGCCATTGCCGTCCGACACGCGATACGTGAACGAGTCCGTGCCGGTGTAGTTCGCGTGCGGCACATAGGTATAGCTGCCATCGGCCGCCATCGTGACCGTGCCATGCGCCGGCCGGCCCGAAGCGGGCACCGAGAACGTCAGATTGTCGCCTTCGATGTCCGTCGCGGTCACCTGGCCGGTGATCGACGTGTCTTCGGTGCCAGAAACCGTCGCGTTTTGCGCGACCGGCGCGTCGTTGACGCTGGCGACGCTGATCGTCACGGATTGCGTGACCGTGCCGCCGTTGCCGTCGCTGACCGTGTAGGTGAACGTGTCGGCGCCATGATAATTCGCGGCCGGCGTGTAGAGATACGTGCCGTCCGGCTGGAGATCGAGCGTGCCGTGCGTCGGGCCTTGGCCCGGCGCCAGCGCGAAGGTCAGCGTATCGCCTTCGGCGTCGGTCGCGACCAGACGGCCCGCAAGGACCGTATCCTCGTTGACCGCCAGCGCGGTCGTGCCGGCGACCGGCCCGTCGTTGACGCCCGCGACGTTGAGCGTGACCGTCGCCGTGGCGAAGCCGCCCTTGCCGTCGCTGACCTGATAGGTGAAGGAGTCCGTGCCGTTGTAGTTCGCGGCCGGCACATAGGTGAACGAGCCGTCGAGATTGAGCGTCACGGCGCCGTGCTGCGGCGCGCCGTTGGCGGCGAGCGAATAGCTGAGCGCGTCGCCGTCCGCGTCGGTCGCGGCGAGCTGGCCGGCGATCGCGTGATCTTCGGTGCCGCTCAGATCCTGACCTTGCGTCACCGGCGTGTCGTTAACCGAAGCGACATCGAGCGCCACGGTCTTCGTCGCCGAGCCGCCGTTACCGTCGCTGACCGTGTAGGTGAAGGAGTCCGCGCCGTTGAAATTCGCGGCCGGCACGTAGGTGTAGCTGCCGTCGGGCTGGATCGTCAGCGTGCCGTGCGCGGGCGCCCCGCCGGGGGCCAGCGCGAAGGTCAGCGCATCGCCGTCCACATCGCTGGCGGTCAAGCGGCCGGCGAGCGTCGTATCTTCGGTGCCCGAAGCGCTGGCCGTCAGCGCGATCGGCGCGTCGTTCACCGGATCGACGACGATCTTCAGCGAGCCCGAGGTCTCGGCCCCCCATGCGTCGCGCGCGTGATAATAGACGTCGAGTTGACCGTTCCAATCCGCGTTCGGCACGAAGGTGAACGAGCCGTCGGGATTGAACGTCAACTGGCCGTTCGTCGCGTCGTAGCCGAACGGCAGGTAATAGGTGATCGCGTCGCCATCCGGATCGGTCGCCGACAATTGGCCGGAGATCGCGTTGTCTTCCTGGCCCGTCGCGGTCGTCGGCGTCGTGATCGGCGCGTCGTTGACCGGCGTGACGGTGAAGGAAACGGTGCCGATCGTCGTGGCGCCGTTGGCGTCGGTCACCGCGACCTGGAAGCTGTCGTTCCCGGCGAAATTCGGGTTCGGCACGTAGGTGTAGGTGCCGTTGGCGCCCAGCACGACCGTGCCGTTTTGCGGCGCGCCGCCGTCGGCGATCGCGACCGTGACCGTATCGCCGTCGGCATCGCCGTATTGCAGAACGCCGGCCGAGCCGGAGCCTTCCGCGATCGTGATCGATTTGTCGTTGAACCACGGCGCGTCGTTGACCGGGGTCAAGCTGATATAGACGCGGCTCTGCACCGACACGCCCGACGGATCGGTGACGGTGTAGTCGAAATAGGCGACCGGGCCGTTGGCATTCGCCGCGGGCGTGTATTGATACGTCCCGTCCGGATTCAACGTGAAGCCGGCGGGCGGCGCGCCCACCAGCGCGAAGGTCAAGTTATCGCCGTCGACGTCAGAACCCGGCAGCGTGCCGGACATCACGATGTCTTCCGTGCCTTGCAACATCGTCTGCGTGGGCGCGGTCGGCGAATCGTTGACCGCCGCGACCATCACGTTGACGACGCCGCGCGTGACGCCGCCGTTGCCGTCCGACACTTCATAGGCGAAGGAATCCGAGCCGTTGAAGTTCGGCGCCGGCGTGTAGCTGAACGAGCCGTCGGGATTGAGCGTGACCGTGCCGTGCGCGGGCGCGCCGTCGGACGCCAGCGCGAAGCTCAGCGCGTCGCCGTCGACATCCGTCGCCGCGACCTGACCGGTGATCGCGGGCGCGTCTTCCTGGCCGTTCGCGTCCGTGGGCAGTGCCGTCGGCGCGTCGTTGACCGACGCGATTTCGATCGTGACGGTGCCCGTCGTCGTGCCGCCGTTCCCGTCGCTGACCGTATAGGTGAAGCTGTCGGTGCCGTGATAATTCGCGGCCGGCGTATAGGCATAGGTGCCGTCGGCGTTGAGCGTCACGGTGCCGTGCGCGGGCGCGCCGTTCGCGGTCAGCGCGAAGCTCAGCGCGTCGCCGTCCGTGTCGTGCGCGGTGACGCGGCCGAACAGCGGCGAATCCTCGTCGGTCTGCGCGGTGGAGTTGGCCGTCGTCGGCGCATCGTTCAAGGCCGCGACGTTGACCGAAACCGTGCCCGTGACCGTGCCGCCCTTCCCGTCGCTCACCGTATAGGTGAAGCTGTCGGTGCCGTTGTAGTTGGCGGCCGGCGTGTAGACGAACGTGCCGTCGGGATTGAACGTGACGGTGCCGTGGGCCGGGCCGCCATTCGACGCGAGGCCGAAGGTCAGCGTGTCGCCGTCGATGTCGTGACCGGTGACCTGCCCCGAAATCGTGCCGTCTTCGTTGCCCGAAACGATCGCGCCCGACGTCGTCGGCGCATCGTTCGTGGCGCTGACCGAGACGGTGATCGTGCCGGTGACCGTGCCGCCCTTCCCGTCCGACACCGTGTAGGTGAAGGAATCGTTGCCGTTGAAATTCGCGGCCGGCGTATAGGTGTAGCTGCCGTTCGGATTGATCGTGACGGTGCCATGCGCCGGGCCGCCATTCGCGGCGAGACCGAAGGTGACGGTGTCGCCATCGACGTCCTGCGCGGCAAGCTGGCCGGTGACGATGCCGTCTTCGGTGCCCGAAGCCGTGCCGCCCGTGGTCGTCGGCGCATCGTTGACCGACGCGACGTTGACCACGATCGTGCCGGTGGCCGTCCCGCCCTTGCCGTCGCTGACCGAATAGGTGAATGCGTCGGTGCCGTGATAATTCGCGGCGGGCGTATAGGTGTAGCTGCCGTCCGGCGCGATCGTGACCGTGCCGTGGCTCGGCGCACCGTTCTGCGCCAACGCGAACGTCAGCGGGTCGCCGTTGGGATCCTGCGCGACCAGTTGGCCGGTTGTGACGCCGTCTTCGACGCCGCTTACGACGCCGCCGGCGGTGACCGGATCGAGATTCTCTTCGGCCACGTTGACCGACGCGCTGTCGCTGCCGGTCGTCGTACTGGTGCCGTCCTTCGCCGTGGCCGTCGCGGTCACGTCCAGCGTGCCCGAGAAGCCGGGCGGCGTGGTCAGCGACAGCGTGCCGAGTTGCGACGGCGTCAGCGAATACGAGCCGTCGCCGTTCGGCGCGATCGTGTTGCCGTTCGCATCCTTCAGGACCGAACCGGCGGGGATGCCGGTCAACGTCACGCCGGTGATCGTCTCGCTGCCGTCGCGATCGGACGGCGACGCGCTGACGTTCAGCGGATAGGTGCTGGTCGAATTGTTCTCGGCCGTCCACGTCGTCGTGGTGTTGACGTCGTTGAAATCGTTGTCGCCGCCGCCGGCCAGATCTTCCCAGTTCTGGTTACCGGGATTGCCGTTATCGATGACCTGCACGAAGCCGCCCGCATTCAGCACCGGCTTGTCGAACAGCACGTTCGCGCCGTTGCCCGTCAGCGTGTTCCCTTGGGCGTCCGTCGCGATCCACTTGCCGTCGGAACCTTGGCTGAAGGTGATCGCTTCGCCGTTCTGGATTTCGCCGGGATTGTTGTTCGAGCCGTTCGGGATCACGAAGAAGCCGACGCGATCGGCGTCGAGACCCGCGATCGTCGCGGTCTGGCCGACCGTCGCGTTCGTGTTCGCCCAGATGATGCCGCCGCTGACCGGCTGACCGGCATCGTTCAGAACGTAATAGCCGTAGCTGTTGTTGTAGCCGGCCGAGCCGCCGTGATTCGTGACGGTGACGCCGCTGGTGCCGTCGTTCACGGTCGGCGCGCCGAAGCCGATTTCGACATTCGGCACGTCCGCGACCGGCGCCACATCGACGGAGACCGTCGCGGTGGTGACGCCGCCATTGCCGTCGCTGACTTGGTAGGTGAACGAATCCGTCCCCGCCCAATCGGCGTTCGGCGTGTAGCTGTAGCTGCCGTCCGGATTGACCGTGACGCTGCCATGCGCCGGACCGCCATTCTCGGCCAGCGCGAAGGTCAGCGCATCGCCATCGACATCTTCGCCGGTCAATTGACCGGTGACCGAACCATCTTCCACGATCGACGCGGTACCGCCCGAGGTCGTCGGCGCATCGTTGACGGCCGCGACGTTGACCGAGACGGTACCCGTGGTCGTGCCGCCGTTGCCGTCGGAGACGGTGTAGGTGAAGCTGTCCGTGCCGTTGAAGTTCGCGGCCGGCGTGTAGCTGAACGAACCATCCGGATTCATGGTGACGGTGCCGTTGGAAGGCGCGCCATCGACCGCGAAGCTCAGCGCATCGCCATCAAGATCGATGCCCGTCACCTGGCCCGCGATCGAACCGTCTTCCTGGCCCGCGAGCGTCGCGCCCGAGGTGATCGGCGCATCGTTCGTCGGATCGACGGTGATCGAGATCGAACCGGTGGTCGTGCCACCGTTCCCGTCAGAGACGATGTAGGTGAAACTGTCCGTACCGTTGAAGTTCGCGGCCGGCGTATAGGTGTAGCTGCCATCGGGATTGACGGTGACGGTGCCGTGCGCCGGACCGCCATTGGGCGCCAAGCCAAACGTCAGCGCATCGCCATCGACATCGGTCGCGGCGAGTTGGCCAGTGACTACCGTATCTTCGTCGCCGTTCGCCGTACCACCCGCCGTCGTCGGCGCATCGTTGACCGCCGCGACGTTCACGGAGACCGTGCCCGTGGTCGTGCCGCCATTGCCGTCGGAGACGGTGTAGGTGAAGCTGTCCGTGCCGTTGAAGTTCGCGGCGGGCGTATAGCTGAACGACCCGTCGGGGTTCATGGTGACGGTGCCGTTGGCCGGCGCGCCATCGACCGCGAAGCTCAGCGCATCGCCATCAACATCGATGCCCGTCACCTGGCCCGCGATCGAACCATCTTCTTGGCCCGCGAGCGTCGCGCCCGAAGTGGTCGGTGCATCGTTCGCCGGATCGATGGTGATCGAGATCGAACCGGTGGTCGTGCCACCCTGCCCATCGCTCACCGAATAGGTGAAGCTGTCCGTGCCGTTGAAGTTGGCGGCCGGCGTATAGGTGTAGGAACCGTCCGGGTTCACCGTGACCGTGCCATTCGCCGGGCCGCCGTTCGGCGCGAGGCCGAAGGTCAGTGCATCGCCATCCACATCGCTCGCGGCGAGTTGGCCCGTGACGGTGCTGTCTTCATTGCCGGTGGCGGTACCGCCAGCGGTCGTCGGGGCGTCGTTGACCGCCGCGACGTTCACGGAGACCGTGCCCGTGGTCGTGCCGCCATTGCCGTCGCTCACCGTATAGGTGAAGCTGTCGGTACCATTGAAGTTCGGCGCGGGCGTGTAGCTGAACGAACCGTCGGGGTTCATGGTGACGGTGCCGTTGGCCGGCGCGCCATCGACCGCGAAGCTCAGCGCATCGCCGTCGACATCAACGCCGGTGACCTGACCGGCGATCGTGCCGTCTTCCTGACCCGCGAGCGTCGCTCCCGAGGTGGTCGGTGCATCGTTGGTGTTCGTCACCGTGACGCTGATCGTGCCCAGCGTCGTGCCACCGTTTCCGTCGCTGACCGAATAGGTGAAGCTATCGGTCCCGACGAAATCCGGGTTCGGCGTGTAGCTGTAGGAGCCGTCCGGATTGATCGACACGGTGCCATGCGCGGGCGCGCCGTTGTCCGCCAAGCCGAAGGAAATCGTATCGCCATCGACATCTTCGCCGGTCAATTGACCGGTGACCGAACCATCTTCCGCGATCTGCGCGTTGCCGCCAGAGGTCGTCGGCGCATCGTTGACGGCCGCGACGTTGACCGAGACCGTGCCGGTGGTCGTCCCGCCGTTCCCGTCGGAGACGGTGTAGGTGAACGAGTCCGTGCCGTTGAAGTTCGCGGCGGGCGTATAGCTGAACGACCCGTCGGGATTCATGGTGACGGTGCCGTTGGAAGGCGCTCCATCGACCGCGAAGCTCAGCGCATCGCCATCAACATCGATGCCCGTCACCTGGCCCGCGATCGAACCGTCTTCCTGGCCCACGAGCGTCGCGCCCGACGTGGTCGGCGCATCGTTCGTCGGGTCGACGGTGATCGAGATCGAGCCAGTGGTCGTGCCACCGTTCCCGTCGCTCACCGTGTAGGTGAAGCTGTCGGTGCCGTTGAAGTTCGCGGCGGGCGTATAGGTGTAGGAACCGTCCGGGTTCACCGTGACCGTGCCGTTCGCCGGACCGCCATTGGGCGCCAAGCCAAACGTCAGCGCATCGCCATCGACATCGGTCGCGGCGAGTTGGCCAGTGACCACCGTATCTTCGTCGCCGTTCGCCGTACCACCCGCCGTCGTCGGCGCGTCGTTCACGGCCGCAACATTGACCGAGACCGTGCCGGTGGTCGTCCCGCCGTTGCCGTCGGAGACGGTGTAGGAGAAGCTGTCCGTGCCGTTGAAGTTCGCGGCAGGCGTGTAGCTGAACGACCCGTCGGGATTCATCGTGACGGTGCCGTTGGCCGGCGCGCCATCGACCGCGAAGCTCAGCGCATCGCCATCGGCATCAACGCCGGTGACCTGACCGGCGATCGTTCCGTCTTCCTGACCCGCGAGCGTCGCGCCCGAGGTGGTCGGCGCGTCATTCGCCGGATCGACGGTGATCGAGATCGAACCGGTGGTCGTGCCACCCTGCCCATCGCTCACCGTATAGGTGAAGCTGTCGGTGCCGTTGAAGTTCGCAGCGGGCGTGTAGCTATACGAACCGTCCGGGTTCACCGTGACCGTGCCGTTCGCCGGGCCGCCATTCGGCGCGAGGCCGAAGGTCAGCGCGTCGCCGTCCACATCCGTGGCAGCGAGTTGGCCCGTGACGGTGCTGTCTTCGGCAACATCAGCCGTACCGCCCGCCGTCGTCGGCGCGTCGTTGACAGCCGCGACGTTCACGGAGACTGTGCCCGTGGTCGTGCCGCCATTGCCGTCGGAGACGGTGTAAGTGAACGAGTCCGTGCCGTTGAAGTTCGCGGCGGGCGTGTAGCTGAACGACCCGTCCGGGTTCATGGTGACGGTGCCGTTGGAAGGCGCGCCATCGACCGCGAAGCTCAGCGCATCGCCGTCGACATCAACGCCCGTCACCTGGCCCGCGATCGAACCATCTTCCTGACCCGCGAGCGTCGCGCCCGAGGTGATCGGCGCATCATTCGTCGGATCAACGGTGATCGAAATCGAACCGGTGGTCGTGCCACCGTTCCCGTCGCTCACCGTGTAGGTGAAGCTGTCGGTGCCGTTGAAGTTCGCGGCCGGCGTATAGGTGTAGGAACCGTCCGGGTTCACCGTGACCGTGCCGTTCGTCGGCGCGCCGTTCGGCGCCAGGCCGAAGGTCAGCGCGTCGCCATCGACATCGGTCGCGGCGAGTTGGCCAGTGACCACCGTATCTTCGTCGCCGTTCGCCGTACCACCCGCCGTCGTCGGCGCATCATTCACCGCCGCGACGTTCACCGAAACCGTGCCGGTCGTGGTGCCGCCCTGCCCGTCGCTCACCGTATAAGTGAAGCTGTCGGTACCATTGAAGTTCGCGGCGGGCGTATAGCTGAACGACCCGTCGGGGTTCATGGTGACGGTGCCGTTTGAAGGCGCGCCATCGACCGCGAAGCTCAGCGCGTCGCCATCGGCATCAACGCCGGTGACCTGACCGGCGATCGAACCATCTTCTTGGCCCGCGAGCGTCGCGCCCGACGTGGTCGGCGCGTCATTCGTCGGATCGACGGTGATCGAGATCGAACCGGTGGTCGTGCCACCCTGCCCGTCGCTCACCGTGTAGGTGAAACTGTCCGTGCCGTTGAAGTTCGCGGCCGGCGTATAGGTGTAGCTGCCATCGGGATTGACGGTGACGGTGCCGTTCGTCGGCGCGCCGTTCTGCGCGAGGCCGAAGGTCAGTGCATCGCCGTCCACATCCGTGGCAGCGAGCTGGCCGGTGACCGAACCGTCTTCCGCGACCTGCGCGTTGCCGCCCGAGGTCGTCGGCGCGTCGTTGACGGCCGCGACGTTCACCGAGACCGTGCCGGTCGTGGTCCCGCCCTGCCCGTCGCTCACCGTATAGGTGAAGCTGTCCGTGCCGTTGAAGTTCGCGGCGGGCGTGTAGCTGAACGACCCGTCGGGGTTCATGGTGACGGTGCCGTTGGCCGGCGCGTCATCGACCGCGAAGCTCAGCGCATCGCCATCGGCATCAACGCCGGTGACCTGACCGGCGATCGTGCCGTCTTCCTGACCCGCGAGCGTCGCGCCCGAGGTGATCGGCGCATCGTTCGTCGGATCGACGGTGATCGAGATCGAGCCAGTGGTCGTGCCACCGTTCCCGTCAGAGACGGTGTAGGTGAACGAGTCAGTACCGTTGAAGTTCGCGGCCGGCGTATAGGTGTAGGAACCGTCCGGGTTCACCGTGACGGTGCCATGCGCAGGGCCACCGTTCGGCGCCAGGCCAAACGTCAGCGCGTCGCCGTCCACATCGCTCGCGGCGAGTTGGCCCGTGACGGTGCTGTCTTCATTGCCGGTGGCGGTACCGCCCGAGGTCGTCGGGGCGTCGTTCACGGCCGCAACGTTCACCGAGACCGTGCCCGTGGTCGTGCCGCCATTGCCGTCGGAGACGGTGTAGGTGAAGCTGTCCGTGCCGTTGAAGTTCGCGGCGGGCGTGTAGCTGAACGACCCGTCCGGGTTCATCGTCACGGTGCCGTTGGCCGGCGCGCCATCGACCGCGAAGCTCAGCGCGTCGCCGTCCACGTCGACGCCGGTGACTTGACCGGCGATCGAACCATCTTCCTGGCCCGCGAGCGTCGCGCCCGAGGTGGTCGGCGCATCGTTCGTCGGATCGACGGTGACGCTGATCGAGCCTGTCGTCACGCCACCGTTCCCGTCAGAGACGGTGTAGGTGAACGAGTCCGTGCCGTTGAAGTTCGCGGCCGGCGTGTAGCTATACGAACCGTCCGGGTTCACCGTGACCGTGCCGTTCGACGGTGCGCCATTCGGCGCGAGGCCGAAGGTCAGCGCGTCGCCGTCCACATCCGCGGCAGCGAGTTGACCCGTGACGGTGTTGTCTTCATTGCCGGTGGCGGTACCGCCCGAGGTCGTCGGGGCGTCATTCACCGCCGCGACGTTGACCGAGACGGTACCCATCGTGGTGCCGCCGTTGCCGTCAGAAACGGTGTAGGTGAAGCTGTCCGTGCCGTTGAAGTTCGGCGCAGGCGTGTAGCTGAACGACCCGTCGGGGTTCATGGTGACGGTGCCGTTCGCCGGCGCGCCATCAACCGCGAAGCTCAGCGCGTCGCCATCAACATCAACGCCCGTCACCTGGCCCGCGATCGAACCGTCTTCCTGACCCGCGAGCGTCGCGCCCGACGTGGTCGGTGCATCGTTCGTCGGATCGACGGTGACGCTGATCGAGCCTGTCGTCACGCCACCGTTCCCGTCAGAGACGGTGTAGGTGAACGAGTCCGTGCCGTTGAAGTTCGCGGCCGGCGTGTAGCTATACGAACCGTCCGGGTTCACCGTGACCGTGCCGTTCGACGGTGCGCCATTCGGCGCGAGGCCGAAGGTCAGCGCGTCGCCGTCCACATCTGCGGCAGCGAGTTGACCCGTGACGGTCTTGTCTTCATTGCCGGTGGCGGTACCGCCCGAGGTCGTCGGGGCGTCATTCACCGCCGCGACGTTGACCGAGACGGTACCCGTCGTGGTGCCGCCCTGCCCGTCGCTCACCGTATAGGTGAAGCTATCCGTACCGTTGAAGTTCGGCGCGGGCGTATAGCTGAACGAACCGTCGGGGTTCATGGTGACGGTGCCGTTCGCCGGCGCGCCATCGACCGCGAAGCTCAGCGCATCGCCATCAACATCGATGCCCGTCACCTGGCCCGCGATCGAACCGTCTTCCTGGCCCGCGAGCGTCGCGCCCGAGGTGGTCGGCGCATCGTTCGTCGGATCGACGGTGATCGAGATCGAACCGGTGGTCGTGCCACCGTTCCCGTCGCTCACCGTATAGGTGAAGCTGTCGGTACCGTTGAAGTTCACGGCCGGCGTATAGGTGTAGCTGCCATCGGGATTGACGGTGACGGTGCCATGCGCAGGGCCACCGTTCGGCGCCAGGCCAAACGTCAGCGCGTCGCCGTCGACATCCGTCGCGGCGAGTTGGCCCGTGACCACCGTATCTTCGTCGCCATTCGCCGTACCACCTGCCGTGGTCGGCGCATCATTGGCCGCCGCGACATTGATCGTGACGGTGCCGGTGGTCGTGCCACCCTTGCCGTCCGACACCGTATAGGTAAAGGCGTCGGAACCGTTGTAGTTCGCGTTCGGCACATAATTGAACGTGCCGTCCGGATTGAACGTGACCGTGCCGTGCGCGGGCGACCCGTTCGGCGTCAAACCGAAATTCAGCGTATCGCCGTCGACATCCGACGCCTGCACGCGACCGCCGATCGAGCCGTCTTCCTGAATGCCGTAGGTCGCGCTCGACGTTGTCGGCGCGTCGTTCACCGGCGAGAGGTTCACCGAGACCGTGCCGGTGGTCGTGCCGCCATTGCCGTCGGACACGCGATAGGTGAACGAGTCCGTGCCGTTGAAATTCGCGTGCGGCACGTAAGTATAAGTGCCGTCCGGATTGATCGTGACCACGCCGTTCGCCGGCTGGCCGTTGGGCGCCAGCGCGAAGGTCAGCGCGTCGCCGTCCACGTCCGTCGCCGTCAGGCGGCCGGTGACGTTGCTATCTTCGGTGCCCGTCGCCGCACCGCCGGCCGTGAGGGGCGCATCGTTCACCGGTGCCACGTTCAAGGTGACGGTCGCGGTGTCCGTGCCGCCCTTCCCGTCGCTGACGGTGTAGGTGAAGCTGTCCGTGCCGTTGTAATCGGCCGCCGGCGTGTAGGTGTAGCTGCCGTTCGGATTGATCGTGACCGTGCCGTGCGCCGGGCCGCCGTTCTGCGCCAGCGCGAAGGTCAGCGCATCGCCGTTCGGATCGGTCGCGGAGAGCTGGCCGTTGATCGGAAGGTCTTCGTTGCCGCTGCCCGTGCCGTTCGCGGCGTCGGGCGCCGCGTTGTAGCCGAGATTGCCGGTCGGGACGACGACGCCGTTGAGGAATTCGAGAAATTCGACATTGACCAGCGTGTCGGTGCCGTCCGCCGAGCCGGGACGCGCATCGGTGACGACGAGTTCGCCCAGCGAATTGCGCGAGAACACGTAGTCGGTGATGTAGCTCGAATAGACCGACGTGTCGGTGCCCGCACCGCCATCGATGCGGTCGTTGCCGGCCCCGCCGATGATGCGGTCGTTGCCGCCCATCTGCGCCGTGTCGGGCACAACGGCGGTCGTGGTGACCGCGCGGATCAGGAAGTCGGAGCTGTCGTCGGTGATCGAGCCTTGCGCCGTGGCGCCCGACGCGGTGACGTAGGGCCCCGCCCACATCACCAGCGTGTCGAACACCGCGTTGCCCGGCGGATCGATCGTGAAGCTGAAATCGCCCGACGTGCCGGTCGCGATGACGCGCCCTTCGGCGACGACGTTGCCGTCGTTGAGGATGCGCCAGAACGCCTGCTCGGATTTGTTGTAATCCGTGCTGGTCTGCGCGCTGTAGAACCACGCGAGGCTGACATTGGCCGAAGCGACGTCGCCCGGCAGCGCCACCGAGACGGTTTCGGAAACGCGGCTGACCGGGTCGTAGCCGGTTTCGGCCTTCACCGACGGACGCGAGGCCTGGTTGCCCGAAGCCCCCATACCGTCGTTCGTGTAACCCACATTCGACGCCGAACCGGCGCCGAGCTGCCCGTTCGCGCCGATATTCTGCGCGGTGACGTTGACGCCCGCCCAAGTCGACTGGCCGCCGCCGCCATAGGTGTTCGTGACGGTGATCGTCGCGTTCTCGTTGCCCGCGCCGCCGAAGATGATGTCGTCGCCCGCCCCGCCGATCAGCAGATCGTTGCCGCGCCCGCCATCGATCGTGTCGTTGCCGTCGCCGCCGGACAGCGTGTCGCGGCCCGAGCCGCCGAACAGATTGTCGTTGCCCGTACCGCCGAGGATGCTGTCGTTGCCGGCATTGCCCCACAGCACGTCGTCGCCGGCGCCGCCGTCGATCGTCACGTCGCCATAGCTGAAGCGCGTGCTGGTGAGATCGACGACGTCGTTGCCGTCGCCCGCATTGATCACCTCGACGTTCCGGATGCGCGCGCCTTCCGACGGCGTATCGCTATAGGGATCGTCGAGGAACAGCGCGTCGTTGGCCGAGGAAAGCAGGATCGTGTCGGTGCCAGCACCGCCGTCGAACACGTCGTAGCTGCGCACGTTGCCGAGGATCGTCACGCGCTCGTTCGTGCCCGCAGCACCGGGGTCGCCGACATTCAGCGCCACCCAGCCGCCCGGCCAGGTCGAATCGACCGAGCCCATCAGCGTGTCGTTGCCGTCGCCGCCCAGGACCCAGTCGGAGCCCGTGCCGCCGGTCAGCGTGTCGTTGCCCGCACCGCCATCGAGCTTGTCGTTGCCCGCTTCGCCGAACAGTTGATCGTTGCCCTTGCCGCCGGAAATCGTGTCGTTACCCGAACCGCCGCAGATCACGTCGTTGCCGTTGCCGCCGGTGATGACGTCGTTGCCGGTCGAGCCGGTCGGATTGGTGGAGACGACCGACGAGAACTGGAACGTCGACGCGAAATTATTCGGGTTGTTGAAGTAGCTGGAGCTGAAATTGGTCAGGCGCAGGCTGGTCGACGATCCGACGAAACTCAGCACCGTGTCGGCGCCGTCGCGATCGATCATCAGGCTCGACGAAGTCAGTCCGGATCCTTCGAAGCGCAAAATCGCGCCGCTCGTGAACCCGTCGATGACGAGGTCTTGCCCCAACCGGATCGTATAGATTTCGCCTTGGGCCATTTTTTTCCGCGCTTCCGTTCGTTGGCGTTGCCGCCCCGAAGTTTTTGTCGTTGCCCGCCCCTTGGAACCGCCCCCGGCCAGCCGCCAAATTGCGGGTGTGGCCCTTCGGTCCCAACTGCCCAGATTCCGACCTCGCTACATTATTAGCGCTGCCTGAAGGGGTCAATATAAGACTATCAAATGGTCTTGGATTGTTTAGGTCAATAGTGAATTGTTAAAAAACAGATACTTAGCATACACGCATTGGTTATTGACCGACTAATTTAATCAGATATCAAGGAAAAACCACATCCCGGTACGTTTTTGCACATTTTTTAATCATATCAAACAAAATGGCTTAATCAATATAATTCAGCGCATTAGCTGACTGAGCGAAACTCATTTATCAGCTGAAAATTCGGCAATTTTTGCGGCCGTTCTGGACCTACTGGGGGTGCCGCTTGGGTGCGGCAAAAAATCCCAGCCGCAAATCCTATTCCCAAGCCGGAGTCGGCGCCCCTCACCCCGGGGTCAAGCTCGCAAAAATTTCGCGATGTTGACCTGCATCAATGTGCCGCGAGTTCGATTGTCGCAGTTTGTGCCCGAGGCTCGAAGTCGAGCCGTCTCAAGGGGAGAGACAAAATGGACACCGCCGAACTCGTCTATCTGTGCTTCGCGATCGCCGCCTTCGTGACTTTCGCGGTCACGCTGTTCTTCGTCACGCGCGAAGACGCCGCGCGCCGCGACGGCCAGTTCGTCAAGGACGCCTATCCGGTGAACGAGAACGCCGTGCCGACGATTCGCCACGCCGCGTAACGGCTATCGGTGCGCGCCGAACGCGTCGGCGCGCACCGGCCGTAGCGGAAAGCGATAGCTGGGCGGTTCATCCGCCCCGATCGCCGCCTGGACCGCCGGATGGCAAGTCCGGCCCTGGCAAAATCCCATCCCGGCCCGCGTCGCGAGCTTCGCCTCGCGCGGGCCCGACAATCCCATCTCCGCGGCGCGCGCAATCTCGCCGCGCGTCACCGCTTCGCAGCGGCAGACGATCGACGCCGGATCGCCCGCCGGTATTTCCACACACGCCCACGCAGCGATTTCCCGTGCAGCGTGCATGAACTTCGCCCGCCTGTTGCGTGCCGCCGATGCCGCGCGCGCAAGCTCGGTACTGGGAATGCGGCCCTCGGCCTCGACGATCGCGGCGGCCGCAATGACGCCATCGCACAAGGCCGCCTCGACGCCGCCGATGCCGCGCGTCTCGCCGATCGCGTAGATCCCGCTTTGCGACGTCGCCCCTTGCGCATCGACCTTGGCATGCCAGCCGCCAAGCAGCGGATCGTGCGCGAGCGCCACGCGCGCTTGGGCGGCGAGCTCGACATTGGGCCGCAAACCCAAACTCGTACCGACCACGCCCACGTCGAAATGCCGGCCGCCGGTCGCGGCGACGCGCAACCCGTCGCCATTACGCTCGATGCGTTCGATCCGGGAATTGCGCAAAATCGGCACGCGCGCCGAACGCAATTTCCATTCGTATTTCAGCGCCTGCGCGAACAGGCCGGGTGCCGCCCACAGCGCTTTCAAAACATCGATGGATGGCCAAGGTGCGGCATCGATCACGGCGACGGGCCGCACGCCGGACACAACCAAATCATGTGCGACGACATAAAGCAGCGGCCCCGCCCCGGCGAGCAAGACGGGCCCGTCCGGGATCACGCCATCCGCTTTGGCGAGGATCTGCAAGGCGCCAAGATTGACCACGCCGGGCAGCGTCCAACCCGGCACCGGGTTCGCCACCTCCAAGGCGCCCGACGCGATCACCAGATGGCGCGCGCGCGAAATCGCCCCGCGTCCCTCGCGGTCGGCGAGCATCAATGCGCCCTCGGCGCCGCGCCCGAGAACTTCATAACCCGCGCGATGATCGATGCGATCTTTCGCGGCGCTAAGCCGCGAACGCAGCCACGCCCCCCCGCCCTGCTCGGCATCGAAACGCTTGCGCCAGATCTGCCCGCCCGCTGCCCGATTGTCGTCGATCAACGTGACGCGCAAGCCTTCGGCGGCAAGCGCTAAGGCACAGGCCCCGCCCGCCGGGCCTGCCCCGACGACGGCGACGTCCGCGTCGATTTCAACCGGTGCTTGTGCAGATCGTGCGGCGGCCAACGCCGGTGCGGTCGAGATTTTCATGCCCGGTGCCACCGGAACGCGGCACGCGCGCGCATCGGACACGCCGTCGATGGTGCAGGCGCATTGGAAGCAAGCGCCCATCATGCAGGCGGGGCCGCGCGGCGCCCCCTTCGGATCGGTGCCGAACGCGGCAATCCCGGCCGCGAGCATCGCGGCGGCGGCACTCTCCCCCGTCCGGGCGGGGATGCGCGCGCCATCGACCTCGATTTCGAGATCGGCGGAATCGTGACGGCGGCGGAAGGGCTTGGACATCGGAAGCGGAACCTGTCACGGATTCCGGGTCGCCGCCAACACGTACGAGAACATGCGTCGCATCGAAACGGATATCGCCATCTTCGGCGCCGGGATCATGGGGGCCGGCTGCGCCTACGAACTCGCCAAAGCCGGCAAACGGGTCCATCTGGTCGATCGCGGTTTGCCGGCGGGCGGCACCTCGGGCGCTTGCGACGGCTATGTGTCCGTCTCGACCAAGACGCCCGGCCCCGCCATGACGCTCGCCATCGCCAGCCAAAAGCTGTGGCGCGATTGGGCGGCCGAACTCGGCGCCGGCCGCGTCGAGTATCACGTCACGGGCGGCTTGATGCTGATCGAAGCGCCGGACGAAATCGCCAAAATGGAAGCGCATACGGCGCTGCTGACCGGCCAAGGCATCGACGCGCGCGTCGTCGATCGCAAAGCGATGCTGGCGATCGAGCCCGCGCTCTCGCCCGAACTTCACGGCGCGGTCGATGTGCCGAACGAAGCGGGTGTCACACCCTATCTCGCCACGCTCGCCTTGCTCGACGCCGCGCGCGCCAAAGGTGCCGCGACATCGTGGAAAACGCGGCCCGTGGAATTCGACATCGCGGGCGGGCGGATCGTGTCGGCGACGCTGGAAGACGGCGACGGCGGGCGCTTCCAACTTGCCGCCGAACATTTCGTGTTCTGCACGGGAATCTGGAGCCGCGATCTGGGCGCAATGATCGGGCTCGATCTGCCGGTCATCCCGCGGCGCGGCGAATTGCTGGTGACGGCGCGGGGCGCACCGCTCGCCAGTCGCTTTCTCGTGTCGGCGCGCTATCTCACCGCCAAGCTCGATCCCGATCTGGCGGCGAAGTCGGACGATCCGCTGATCCGCATGGGCTACGGCTTCACGCTGGAAGCCACACCCCACGGCCAGCATTTGATCGGCAATACGCGCAGCTTCGTCGGCTATGACCGCAGCGTGTCGGACGACGGCTATCGCACCATTCTGGCCGAAGGCGCCAAGCGCGTGCCCGCCCTCGCCCAGGTCTCGATCTTGCGCGCCTTCGCCGGCTTGCGGCCCTTCGTGCCCGACAAGAAGCCCTTGCTGGGGCGCAGCGCCATGTATGCCAATCTTTTGGTCGCGGCGGGGCACGAGGGCGACGGCATCACGCTATCCGCCGTTACGGCCAAGTCAATTTGCGCTTTGGCGCTGGGAAATACCCCGCCCGTTTCCCTGGCCGGGTTCGAGCCGGATCGCTTTCAGGCCGCCGCCTAGACTTCGCCCCATTTCAAGGCGACAATCGCTTCGAAACAGCGAATCAGGCGGCAGAACGCATGGCCCTTACCGCGCCCACGCCCGACGATATCCATCGCCGCAAAGCGATGGATCAGCGCGAATGCGATCTGATGATGCGCCGGCACGAGTTGTTCATGCTCGCGCGCTCGGGCGGCCAGCGCGCCAATTTCTCCTATCGCAATCTCACGGGCCTCAACCTCGCCTGCAAAAATCTGTCGGAAGCGGATTTCACCGGCGCGATCATGGTCGAGTGCGATTTGTCGGGCACGAACCTGACGCGCGCCTTGCTGTTCTGCGCGAACCTGACCAAAGCGAAGCTGGTGCGCGCGAATTTGACCCGCGCGGATATTCGCGGCGCGTGTTTGAAGGGTGCCGACCTGACGGCGGCCGAACTCTTCAACGCCGATCTGCGCGAAGGCCAGATCTTCACCCGCGCGAAGGCCAGCGACCTCGAAAGCATGGCGGTCGATCCCGATCCGTCGGATCTGAGCCGCGCCAAGCTCGTCAACGCGAACCTGACGCAGGCGAACATGTCGGGCTCGGTCGCGGCGATGGCCGATTTCACCGACGCGATTTTGAAGGGCGCCAATCTCGCCAAGGCCAATCTCAAAAACGCGGTGATGGAAGGCGCCGATCTGGAAGGGGCCGATCTCAGTCGCGCCGATCTACGCGGTGTGGTTTTGCGCAACGCCAATCTCTACGGCGCCGTGTTCATCGCCGCCGATCGCACGGGCGCGGACGAAACCGGCGCTTTGACCGATGCGCCGCGCGGCAAGCCGATGAGCATGCTGCGCGACTCCCTGCACACCCTTATCCGCGACCATCAAAGCTGGGTCGAAAGCGGCGGCGCTTCGGGCAAGGCGCTGGATATCTCCGGCTTCGATATGCGCGATATCGAATGGCCCGATCACGCCTTGCTCACTTCGATGAAGGCGGCGGGTGCTTGCTTGGCGCATGCCCGCATCCAGGGCGCTTGGCTGCAAGCCAGCAATTTCGAAGGCGCCGATCTGCGCGGCGCCGATTTCCGGGGCACGGATCTGCGCGGCGCCAATCTGCGCCTGACCAATCTGGTGCGCGCCAATTTCGAAGCGGCGAATCTTGCCCCGCTGGTCGTCGCGTCGGGTAAGGCGCTGATCACCCGCCTCGACCGTGCGACCTTGCGCCATGCGCGCTTCGTCAATTGCCAATTGACGCAGACCTCGTTCCGCGAGGCCGATCTGCGCTGGTCGAGTTTCGTCGATTGCGAAACGATGGGCGCCGATTTCGAGTTGTCGATCGGCCGCCCCGCCTCGGCCCCGCCGCCGCCGCCCGAACCTTCGGCCTAGAATTTCAGTTCGACGCGCGGCTTGGCCTCGGCCGACGTTTCGACCACCGGCCGGCATTCGAACAGGCGGTTGGCCGCAACACCTTCGCGCGCGATCAACCGGTCCTTCACCGACCGCATGCGCGCTTCGGCCAAGCGGCGCAGATCGTCCTCGCCATGCACCGGCGGCGGCGCGCCCGTGGCGCGCGCGAAAAGGTTCTGGATGCCTTCGATCAGCTTCTGGCCTTGGACGTCCGTCCCTTGCGCGGCGTTGAGGGCGCGCAGATCGTCCGGCCCCGCGAAGCCGCAAATCTCCATCCGCAAGGTCGGGCGCGCCGCCAACGCGTCGGCCAAGCGATCCAGCGTCGTCGCGGTCGCGTCGTCGAACGCCGACTTGCCGGCCGCGAAAGCGACGGGCGCCAAAGCGATTTCCGGCCCGCCGCCGCCTTCCAGCAGCGCGCCGAACACCATGCCGAAGGGGAACAGCACGTTGAACGTGCCCGCGATGGCGCCGCGCATGGCACCGCCCACCGCTTGACGCACGGCACCCGAGGTATCGAAGCTCGGGTCGTTGAGCTTGCCGGCGATGGGAATATCCAGCGCGATATCGCCCGCGGAATCGCGCAGCAGCGACAGGGCGAGCCCGATCGGCACGCCGGTTTCGTCGGACAAGGGCGGCGCGCCGCGTTCGTCGATCTCCAGATTGCGGATATGCCAGCTGGAAACGCCGGTCAGCGCTTCCTCCTTCGCCGCCAGCGTCAAATCGAGATCGAAATTGCCGGTGCGCAAATCGACGCCCAGCGCGTCGGAAACATAAGGCGAGATCGGCGGCAGATCGATCCCCAGCGCCTTCCCCTTCAGATCGAAGCCGCGCTTGGCGGCAAGCGGCATCGCCGTTCCTTCGAGGGATATCTCGCCGTATCCACCGATCCGCCCCTTCAGCGACACCGGCGTGGGGCGATCGACCGCGCGCGTGTCGAGCGCGCCCACACGGATCGCGACGCGCGTGGCGTCGAGCCGCACGGGCGTTCTGATCGCCAGGTCTTCGAACTCGAGGCTCGCGTCGTCGATCTCCACCCGCGCCACGCGGATCGCGGGGGAAGGCGCATCGGGATCGGCGTCGCCCGCCGCCAGCGCGTCGAAACTCGCCAGCCCCTTGGCCGTGCGCGTGACGCGAACGACGGGCGCGCGGGCGCGGACGGTGCCGAAACGCAGGATGCGGTCGGGATCGAGATTGGCGCCGCCCACATCCACGCGCGCGGCTTCGAAGCGCCACGGGAACGCGGCGATCTCGCCCATCGCCGTCTCGCGGCGCAATGCCTTCATTTGTTCGACCGCCAAAGCGCGGATGCGCAGCGCCGCGTCGGCGTAGGTGAAACGATCGAACGACACCGACGCCGCCTGGAACAAATCCATACCGTCGTCGCGCCGCGCGGCAAGTTCGCGCAACCGCAATTGCTGGGCGGCGAAGCGCAGGCGTTCGGGGGCGATATCCATATTCCCGCCGATCCCGGCGGCGGCGAACGTTATCTTCTCCGCCTTGTGAAGCGCTTCGATGCGCTCGAGCGTCACCGGCCCCGTGAACTCGCCGCTGGCGTAGCGCCCTTGGATCGCCACGCGCGCGATCTTGGCGGCGAATACGGCGTTCTCGGCATTCGCGTTGTCGATCTCGACCTTGCCGTCGAAATCGCCCGCCGTGAATTTGCCAGAAACGCGCAGCGCTTCGAGCGTCGCCTGCGCCTCGGGCAATTTGCCGGCGACGCCGGTCGCCCGCGCGTCGAACTCGGCGGCGATGGTCTTGCCGATCGAAGCCTCGCTTAACGTCACATCGAGACCGGCGATATCGGCGGCAACGCCGCCCGTTTGCGCGTTCAGATCGCGGCCCGTCGCCTTGCCTTGCAACGTAATCGTGCCGTCTTTCGCGCCGCGCACGGCGAAATCCGCGAGTGCGAGATTTGCAGCACCCAGCCGCGCATCCGGCAGCGTTAGCGCCAGAGCGCCGACATCGCCCGTCGCCGTCGCGCGCCACGTATCATCGGCGGCAAGACGGAAATCGATCGCACTGGCGGCGATCGTTCCGGCCTTCACGCGATCGAGCGCCAGATCGGCGGCCGTCGCCGTGCCTGTCGCCGCAAGGCCGTTCTTCGGCGACCATGCGAGCTTGCCCTTCCAGTCGAGGCCGCGCGCCGACACGATGCCCGGCAGATCGCCGTTCGCCAGCGATATCGTGCCGTCGAGCGACATCGTATCGAACGCGGCGTCGATCGACGCTTGCGCGCGCAAGCGCCCGGCCATCGCGATATCGGCGAAGGGCGCCGCCGCCGCCAGATCGAGATCGGCGATCGCGATATCGAATTTGGCGCCGGGAATATTCGCCATCGGCGTGGCCGTACCCTTGGCGCGCAGCGTGCCGCCGGCGAGTTTCGCGTCGAGTTCCAAGCGCAGCGGGCGTTCGGCGTCGGCGAGCGCGAAATCCGACACGTCGAATTTTTCGACCGCGATCGGCAGCGTCTTGCCGTCCGCATCGGCGAGCGTCACGCGCCCGTTCTTCGCCGTCAGCCGCGCGATGCCCAGCGGGAACGGCGACGATGCGGGCGGCGGTGCCGCGACCGCCGCGGCCGCGTCGGCGACCGGCACGGTTTCGCCGCTGGGGAAAGGCAGCACCCAGCGCCGATCCTTGTCGCGCTCCAAGCGCAACTCGAACCCATCGACCGTGACTTCCAGAATGTCCACGCGGCCCGCGAACAAAGGCTTCCACGCGAAGGACACGTCGATATGGTCGACGATGAAAGGCGGCCCCAGCGGCGGGCGCATGTCCAAGCGGCGCAGATCGATTTGGCCGCGCGTCAGCGAGAACACCGCTTCGTCGAGTGCCGCGACCTTGATGCCTTGCGCTTCCAGCCCGCGCGTCAGTGCAAAACGCAAAGCGGCGGACGGCCCCCACCATAAAGCGGGAGGCAGCGTAACGGCCAAAAGCGCCGCCAGGACGATCGACATGCGTCGCCGCCGGCCACCTTTCCGCCATATTTTAATCAATCTTTCCAACATGCTAACTATATAGCGCGAACGGCCGGCGATTTCGCCCTATTCCGTTCAACCGGATCGCGCTATACTTCGTCCTATCAGAACGACTTATTCTTTTTTTGGGAGAACCCAATGGAACTGTCGATGACCTCCGCCGCCTCGTCGCTGGGCAGCTCGGCCGGTGGCGTTCAAGCCGCCGCCGCCATTCAGGCGTTCAAGATCGCGGCCCAAGCCCAGCAAGCGCTGGTCGGCTTGGTCGAAACGATTCAGCCGCCGGCCTCGTCGGGTCGCGGCCAGAACGTCAACCTGCAAGCTTAAGCGGAAAGCTTCGCCCCGAGTTTCGCCCGGATGCGGCAGCGCATCCGGGTTTTCGGCGTTACACGCCGGGCCGGGTTTTCGGCGTCAGTCGCGTTGCGCGCCAACGAAGCGCGCGTCGGCGACCACGCATTCGCGCAGATCGGCACCGCGCAGATCGGCGCCGTCGAACGTCGCCCCCGCCAGGCTCGCGCGCGTCAGATTGGCGCCGGCGAAATCCGCGCGCCAGAAACGGCCGAACTCCAGATTGGCGGCCATCGTCTGTCCGCCCGGCCCGCCCACGCGCACGGGGCGGAAATCGGCTTGCGCGAAACGCGCCTCGGCGAAAAAGCCGCGCTTCAACGTGACCGCGCGCAGATCGGCGCAGCAGAAATCGGCCGACGAGAAATCGCCGAACGAAAGATCGGACAGCACCAGCGATGCGCGCATGAACTTGGCGCCGGCGGCGTAAGCGTTGCGCAAACTCGCCCCCGACAGATCGAGCCCCGCGAGATCCGCCCCCGCCAGATCGGCCCCGGCCAGATCGAGCCGCGAACCTTGCGCCCCTTGCGAGGCGATCCAAGCGGTGTGCGCTTCGACCAGCGAGGCGAGCATGGCGCGCACGTCGCGCAACTGCGCGCTGGCATTGCCGCCGGCGGCGAGCGCTTCGCGGACCGCGCGATCGAGAATTGCGCCCGCGATATCCGCGCGCGCGAGCGACGTGCCCGGTAGAAGCGCGCCCGCGACGACCGCGCCGCGCAACGTCGCACCCGCCAGATCGCAAGCGCGCAACTCCGCGTCGCGCAGATCGGCCCCGGTGAAATTCGCGTTGCGGAAATCGACGCGGACCATTTTGGCGCCGGCGAAGCTCGCGTCGGTCAGATCGACCTGCATGGCGATCGTGCCGTCGAGCTGGGCGCGGCTGAGATCGGCGCCCTTCAACACGGCGGTCGCGGCATCGACCACGCCGCCGGTCGCCGGGCCGATCGCATTCGAGCCTTCATGGCGTTGACGGGCGAGTTTGCCTTCGCGCAAATCGCAAGCGACCATCTTGGCGCCGGTGAGATCGGCCCCGCGCAACGTGGCGCCGCGCAAATCCGCACCCGACAAATCCGCGCCGGCGAGCCGCGCGAAACGCAGATCGGCGCAGAACAGCGTCGCACCCTTGAAATTGGTGCCGCGCGCCGTGCAACCGCGCATTTGGGCGCCGGTCAGATCGGCGCCGGAAAGATCGAGCCCGTCGAGATCGAGCCCGGCGAGATCCTGGAAACTGAGCTTGGCGCGCCGGCCTTGCGGATCGCCCTTGCGGAAGCGCGCATGCGAGGCCGCGATCTCGCGCAAGGCGATGCGGTCGAGCTTCGGCTGCCCCGCGCCGATCACGCGACATTCTCCCACGGATGGATCGGCGGCGGACCGCTGCGCGCGCGCCACGACGGCAGCGACACCCAGGCATCCGTGCCCGAACCCGGCACGCTATCGACGGCGAGCTTGCCGCCGTGCAACTCGGTCAGCAGGCGCACGATCGACAGCCCCAGCCCCGTGCCCTTCTCGCCGCGAACGCCTTCGCTGGACGTCGCGTAAAGCTGCGTGACGCGCGCGAGCGTGGCGGCATCCATCCCCGCCCCGCTATCCGACACGCCGAAGCCCGGCGTGCCGTCCGCCGCGACGCGCGCCGCCAAGCGGATCGTGCCGCCCGCGGGCGTGAACTTCAGCGCGTTCGACAGAAGATTGATCGCGATCTGGCGCAGCGCGCGCGGATCGGCGTAGACCGAAAGATGCGCCGGCAGATCGAGTTCGAGATTCTGCCGGTTGCGTTCGGCGAGTCCGCGCACCGTGGCGGCCGCGACGTTCAGCACCCCGGCGAGATCGCAGACCTCCTCCTCCAGCGTGTACTGACCCGAGGAGAAGCGCGCGACGTCGAGCGTGTCGACGACCAGCTCGCTCAAATGGATCGCGGCGGTGTGAATGTCGCGCACGTAATCGACGTAGCGCGGATTGCCCATCGGGCCGAATTTGCCGTCGGCCATGATTTCGGCGAAGCCGGCGATCGCGTTCAGCGGGCTGCGGAACTCGTGGATCAACTGGGCGAGAAAATCGCGCTGGCGTGCGATGCGCGCATGCGCTTCCGCCAGTTCCGCCCGCAGGGCCGCGATTTCGGGATCGTCGTTCATCCGCGAAATATGGCACGCGGCAATGAACCGTTGTTTAACAAGTCATGCCGGCGCGGCATCCTCGATATGCAATTGTACGCGCTGCGCGCCGCGCCACGTGTCGCGCTTCAACCGGCCGGCGATGTGCAATGCAGCACCGTCGCCGCGTAGCAACAGCGTACCCAATGGCGAGGATGCGGACCGGAACGCGATACCCGCAAGCCTTGCGCCCCGCGCGTCTTGCAAAAAGCAACGGACATGGTCGGTGCCGACGACATCGGCTTTCGCGATCCGCAAATTGGCGAAGGCGAAGCGCGGTTCCGGGTTGCCCATGCCGAAGGGGCCGATCTTGTCGATCTCGTCCAGGAAGCCCGTGGTAGCGCCCGCGAGTGACATGGCGCCGTCGAGGTCGTAGGTCGAGACGCGCGGCGCATCCGAAAAATATGCGGCGACGCGTGCGTTCAGGAAACGCTGCAACGCCGGCAGCGCATCGCGCGCGACGGTCAATCCCGCCGCGTTGGCGTGGCCGCCGCCATTGATCAGCAAGCCTTCAGCGCGCGCTGCAATGGTCGCGGCCCCGATATCGAAACCCATCGCCGAGCGTGCCGAGCCTTTGCCGATCTCGCCATCGAGCGCGATCACCAAAGCGGGGCGATCGTATTTCTCCTTCAAGCGGCTGGCGACGATGCCGATGACGCCCGCATGCCAGCCCTCGCCCGCCACGCAGATGAAATCCGATTTGCCCATCGCCTCGGCTTCGGTCAACGCGGCTTCCAGCACTTCGGCTTCGATACGCTGGCGCTCGCGGTTATAGCCGTCGAGTTTGCGCGCGATCTCCGCCGCTTCCAGCGGGTCTTGCGTCGTCAGCAATCTTGTACCCAGATCGGCTTCGCCCACGCGCCCGCCGGCGTTGACGCGCGGACCCAACGTGAAGCCCAAATGGAAGGCCTGCGGCGTTTCCGAAAGCCCGGCGACATCGGCGAGTGCGGCAATACCGGGACGTGCGCGCGCCGCGATGGCCTTCAGGCCTTGCGCGACATAGGCCCGGTTGACGCCGGTCAACGGCACCACGTCGCAGACGGTGCCCAGCGCCACGAGATCGAGCAGACCGAGCAAGCCGTCGTTGTCGAGATGGCGCAAACCTTCGTCGCGCAAACGGCGATTGACGGCGACCGCGAGCAGGAACGCCACACCCACCGCCGCCATCTGGCCATGCGCGCCGCTTTCGTCGAGACGGTTCGGATTGACGATGGCGAACGCCTTGGGAAGCTGCGGCTCGGCGGCGTGGTGATCGACGACGATCATGTCGAGGCCCGCGTCGCTCGCCGCTTCGAGCGGCGCATGCGCGGTCGTGCCGCAATCGACGGTGACGGCCACGCCCGCGCCCTCGGCCTTCAATTTCAGCAAGGCCGGCGCGTTGGGGCCGTAGCCTTCCTTCATCCGGTCGGGAATATAGACGACGCTTTCGCCGCCAACGGAAGCGAAGAAGCCGCGCAGCAACGCCGACGACGTGGCGCCGTCGACGTCGTAATCGCCGAACACGGCGATCGTCTCTTTGGCTTTGATCGCGGCGACCAGGCGCTTGGCCGCGCGATCCATATCCTTGAAGCCGAACGGATCGGGCAATGCGTCGCGCAAGCGCGGCTCGAGGAATCCGGGGGCCGCATCGGCATCGACACCGCGCCCGGCGAGAATACGCGCGACGATTTCGGACACGCCCAAACGCTGGGCGAGCGCCAATGCCGAACGTTCGTCCGCCAGCCTCGGCCGCCAGAACCGGCCGAGGGCCGAACGCTGGACGCCGAGGAAAGCGGCGGCGTCCATCAGGGACCCGGCTTGACCGCGTAGTTGTGCGTCGCTTCGATCGTACGCACGGTCCCGGTCTTGGAGCGCATGATGATCGAATGCGTCGAAGCGCCGTTTTGGAAGCGGCGCACGCCCTTCAGCATCGTGCCGTCCGTAACACCCGTGGCGGCGAACATCACGTCGCCCTTAGCGAGATCGAGCATCGAATATTTGCGATTGAGGTCGGTGATGCCCAGGCGCTTGGCGCGGCCGCGCTCGTCGTCGTTGCGGAACAGCAAGCGGCCTTGGATTTGACCGCCGATGCAGCGCAACGCGGCGGCGGCGAGCACGCCTTCGGGCGCGCCACCCGAACCCATGTAAATGTCCACGCCCGATTCCGGGCGCGACGTCGCGATCACGCCCGACACGTCGCCGTCCGAGATCAGCATGATGCGCGCACCCGCCTCGCGCACCTTGGCGATCAATTCGGCATGGCGCGGCCGGTCGAGAATGCAGGCGACGATGTCGGACACGTCCAGGCCCTTGGCCTTGGCGAGCGCCTTCAAATTCGCTTCCGGCGTGGCGTCCAGATCGACCAGATCGGCGGGCAACCCGCCGCCCACCGCGATCTTGTCCATATAGACGTCGGGCGCGTTCAAGAAGCCGCCCTGTTCGGCCATCGCGATGACGGCGAGCGCGTTGGGTCCGCCCTTCGCGGTGATCGTGGTGCCTTCCAGCGGATCGAGCGCGATATCGACCTTGATGCCGCCTTGGCCAACCTTCTCGCCGATGAACAGCATCGGCGCTTCGTCGCGCTCGCCTTCGCCGATCACGACCGTGCCTTCGATGGCGAGCGAATTGAGCGCGCGGCGCATATGATCGACGGCGGCTTGATCGGCAGCCTTCTCGTCGCCGCGGCCCATCAGGCGCGACGCGGCGAGAGCCGCCGCTTCGGTCACGCGCACGACTTCCATGGCGAGGTTTCGATCGAGGCTGATGGCGGTGGCGCTGGGCAAGGTTCGTTCCTCCCGTCAGAAACGTTCGATCCGGACGACGTGCGGTTCTTCGAGCACGGCGCCGAGTTTGGAAATGCGATCGAGGGCGCGGCGCATGCCGGCTTCCTCGGTCTCGTGCGTCACCAGTACGACGGGCACCCGCTCGCCGGGGGCACGGCCGCGCTGGAGCATCGAGGCGAGGCTGACGTTTTCATCGCGCAACGTCGCGGTCACGTCGGCCATCACGCCCGGGCGATCGACGACGTCGAGGCGGATGTAATAGCTCCCTTTGCGCGCCGCGACCGGCAAGCGCGTGGGGGCCGCGAGTTCGGCGGCGGGCAATTGGAACGTCATCGGCCGGCGGCCATGCGCGATATCGACGATATCGGCGACGACGGCCGACGCCGTCGGCCCCGCCCCCGCCCCGCGCCCTTCGCAAACCAAGCGGCCGACGAAATCGCCTTCGGCGACGACGGCGTTATAGACGTCTTCGACATGCGCGATCGGCGTTTCCAGCGGTACCATGCACGGATGCACGCGCTGCATCAGCCCCGCCTCGGTCAACTCGGCGATCCCGAGCAGCTTGATACGGAAACCGAGTTCGCGCGCGAACTGGATATCCTCCGAACCGATGCGCCGAATGCCTTCGACATGCACGCCGGGGAAATCGATGCGCGTGCCGAACGCCACACCGGCGAGGATCGCGAGCTTATGCGCTGCGTCGATACCGTCGACGTCGAAGCTGGGATCGGCTTCGGCGTAGCCCAGCTTCTGCGCGTCGGCGAGCACGTCGGCGAACGCCTCGCCCGATTTACGCATCCGCGTGAGGATGTAATTGCAGGTGCCGTTGAGAATGCCGTAGACGCGCGACACGCGATTGCCGGCGAGACCTTCGCGGATCGCCTTGATGATCGGAATGCCGCCCGCGACCGCCGCTTCGTAAGCGATGGTCAGGCCCTTATCTTCGGCGATGCGCGCGAGTTCCGTGCCGCGATGGGCGAGCAATGCCTTGTTCGCGGTGACGACGTGCTTGCCCGCCTTCAACGCGGCTTCGACCGTCGCATGCGCGATGCCGTCGGCCCCGCCGATCAGTTCGACGACCACGTCGCATTTGGCCTCGGCGGCCATACGCGTCGCGTCGTCGTACCATTCGACCTTGGACAGATCGACGCCGCGATCCTTCTTGCGCTCGCGCGCGGCCACGGCGACGACCCGCAAGGGCCGCCCGCCGCGCCGCGCGATCAACGCGCCATTGGCTTCGATCAGCTTGATGACGCCCGCGCCGACCGTACCCAGGCCGGCGACGGCGATGTCGAGAGGTGCGGCGCTCATGCGTGTTTCTTCGCGAGTTTCTGCGTCGGCGGTTCGGGCAGGCGATCGGGCGACGCCATGAACGCCTTGATCTGGCGCACCGCCTGACGGATGCGATGGACGTTTTCGACCAGCGCCATACGGACATGCGTGTCGCCGTATTCGCCGAAGCCGATCCCCGGCGCCACGGCGACGTTGGCCCCCGCCATCAAACGCTTCGAGAATTCGAGCGAACCCAAATGCGCGAATTGCGGCGGGATCGGCGCCCAGGCGAACATCGACGCGGGCGGGCTCGGCACGTTCCAGCCCGCTTGCGCCAACCCCTGGATCAGCACGTCGCGACGCTGGCGATAGATCTCGCGCGCTTCGGCCACGCATTCCTGCGGCCCGTTCAACGCGGCGGTCGCCGCGACCTGTACGGGCGTGAACGCGCCGTAGTCGAGATAGCTTTTAATACGCGACAGGGCCTTGATCAGCGTCTTGTTGCCCGCGGCGAAGCCCACGCGCCAGCCGGCCATCGAATACGTCTTCGACATCGACGTGAACTCGACCGCGACATCCTTGGCGCCGGGGATTTCCAAAATCGACGGCGGCGGATTGCCGTCGAAGAAAATCTCCGAATACGCCAGATCCGACAGGATCCAGATCCCGTGCGCGCGGCAATAGCCGACGCAACGCTCGTAGAAGCCGAGATCGACGACCTGCGCCGTCGGGTTCGACGGGTAGTTCAAGATCAGCGCCACGGGCTTGGGCACCGAATGCTTCACCGCGCGCTCCAGGCTCGCGAAGAAGACTTCGACACCTTCGGGTGTGGACACATCCGTCGGCAGATGGCGGATCGAAGCGCCCGCCATGATGAAGCCGTAGGGATGGATCGGGTAGCTCGGGTTCGGCACCAGGATCACGTCGCCGGGGCTGGTGATCGCTTGCGCCAAATTGGCGAGGCCTTCCTTCGAGCCGAGCGTGACGATCGTCTCCGTTTCCGGATCGAGATCGACATTGAAGCGACGCGCGTAGTAGGCGGCGTGCGCCTTGCGCAAACCGGGAATGCCGCGCGACGTCGAATAGCGATGCGTGCGCGGATCCTGCACGGCTTCCGTCAACTTCGCGACGATATGCGCCGGCGTGGGAAGGTCCGGGTTGCCCATGCCAAGATCGACGACATCGTCCCCTGCAGCTCGTGCCGTAGCCTTCTGCGCGTTCACTTCGGCGAACACGTAGGGCGGCAGGCGCTTGATGCGGTAGAACTCGTCATTCATGGCACGAATTGGCCTTCTGGATTCGGCGCCCCACGGCGCCGGGAGGGTCTATCTACATCGCGGGGCCCGGTCGCGCACCCGAAAAAGGGACCGGGCTAAGACTTTGCTGTCCCATGACAATCCCGCCGGGTCGGCCATGTTTTCGCCGCGTTTGACAGCATCGCGGCCGCCGGGAGAGATACCCCCATGGTTTCGGATTCCATCACGGTCAGTTGGGCAGGCTTCAAACGCGGCTTCTGGCGCGCGCAGCCGATGTCGATCGGCATCCTGTTTTATGGCCTCGCCTTCGGCCTGTTGTCGCGCGAAGCGGGTATTTGGCTGGCCGAAGCGCTGGCGATGTCGGCGGTCGTCTATTCGGGCACGGCCCAGATCGCGGCGGCCAGCGCGTTGACCGGCACGGGGATCGACGGCGGCGGCTCGGCCGGAATCGCGGCGATCGCGGCGGCGATCCTGCTGCTCAACGCGCGTTACTTGCTTTACAGCGCGTCGATGTGGCCGTGGCTGTCGAAAACCAATCCCGCCTTCGCCTACTCCACCCTTGCCGTGCTCGGCGACGGGAACTGGGTCCTGTCGATGGCCGCCTATAACGACGGCGAGCGCGACGCGGGCTTCGTGCTGGGCTCGGGCGTCGCCAGTTTCGGGCCCTGGCTGTTGGGCACCTTCGCGGGCGCCACGATGGGCGGCTTGCTCGCCAATCCCAAGGCGCTGGGTGTCGATTTCCTGCTCGTCGCCTTCTCCGCCGCCATGGCGATCGGCATGGTGCGCAAGGCCAAGCGCGTGCCCTACGCCAACCTGATCGTCGCGGCGATCGTGGCGCTGATCGTCGATCGCTTCGCCCCCGGCGGCTGGACGATCGTCGCCGCCGGTCTTGCCGGCGGCTTGATCGCAGCACTGACGCATAAGCCCGACACGACCAAGGGGGCCGCCTGATGTTCCGCCCCGAATTCCTGCCCGCGCTGGCGGCGATGGCGGCGGCGTCGCTGTTCTGCCGCGTCGGCGGCTATATGCTGATGCGCTTCATTCCGGTGACGCCGCGTGTCGAAGCGGCGTTGAAGGGCACGCCGCTCGCCGTGATGATCGGCATCGTCGTGCCGGTCGCGATGAAGGGCAATATCCCGGAGTTGATCGCGCTGGCGGCCGTGGCGCTCGCCATGCGCTTCGCGCGCGACGACATGATCGCCGCGATGATCGGCGTCTTCGTCGTCGCCATCGGGCGCTGGTTGATCGGTTAGTACTCCACCGAAATCCGGCCGGCGCGCAGCCAGCCTTGATCGACCATGATACGCGAGCGATCGAGGCCGAGCGTTTCAAGCTCGATCGCGATCGCGGCCATGCGCCGCGACGTCAGGCTTTGATCGATCGGCGACAGCGAGACGTTCGCGGCGGGCGTCACGCGCACGATGCCATTGCGCGATTGCGCGGCGATCACCGCCGCGCGCAAATCGTTCTTGGCCTGCGCCGTCAGTTGCACCGTGCCTTCGACGAAATCGACCGCGCCCACGATGGCGCCGGTCGATGGGATTGCGCGCGCCGAGGGCGCGGCCGCGATTTGCGGCGGCGTGACCTGGGCGGGGGCGACTGGCGGCGGGACGACCACAGGGGCCGGTGCCACGCTCGGCCGGAGAACCGGAGCAGCGGCTTGCGGCACGGGTGTCGGCGCCGCGGCCGGGGCCGGTGCGGGCGGCACAACGACAGGGACCGAGGCCGCGACCGGTGCGGGCGCCGTCGGCGCTTCGACCGCCGCCGCGATCGCCGACGGTTCGGGCGGGCGCGCGCCGGGGTCGAGGACCGGATCGATCGCGCGCAGCTTGGCGTCGAATTCGAGCGCGGCGTCGCGCTGCTGTTCCAGTGTGCGAATCTCGGCGGCGCGCGCCGCCTGCCCGCCGCGCGGCGGGCGCACCGGGAACGCGCCGAGATTGGGATAAGGCGTGCTGCCGGGGTCGGGCGCGTCGACCGCTTCGCGCCGTTCGGGCACGGGCGAACCGGTGACCGACGCGATCCCATCGCCCACCGCGCGCCCCGCGGCGACCACATTGCGCGTCACGACCTGGTCTGATCCGCACCCCGCCAGGAACGTAACCCCCAGCAAAATAGACGCGAATCGGGTTTTAGGAGATTGAAACATTCCCCGAGTTATAATCAGATCAAGCTCAAGACGCTAGTGCGGGCCCCGAAGCCGGGGTCCAGCGGGAGAACACGCCGATGGCCGACAAACCCGATCGCGACGCAAAACTTCCCGATCCGGTCGAGATGTCGAAGATGATGACCGACATCGCCGAGCGCAGCCAGCGCGTGGTGACCGATTTCCTGTCGCGGCAAAGCCCGCTGGCCTTCGGCAATCCCGATCCGCTGAATCTCGGTCAGGCGTTCTTCGACATGACCGCGCGGATGATGCAGAACCCCGCGAAGCTGGTGCAGGCGCAGATCTCGCTGTGGCAGGACTACATGTCCTTGTGGCAGTCCACGACGCGCAAGATGCTGGGCGAACAGTCCGAACCCGTCGCCACGCCCAACGCCGACGACCGGCGCTTCAAAGACGCGCTGTGGGACGAAAATTACGTTTTCGACTTCATCAAGCAGTCGTATCTGCTGTCGGCGCGCTGGCTGCAAAGCCGCGTGCGCGAGGTCGACGGGCTCGACGACAAGACGGCGCGCAAGGTGGATTTCTATACGCGCCAATTCGTCGACGCGATGGCGCCGTCGAATTTCGCGATGACCAATCCCGAAGTGCTGCGCGAGACGCTGGAAAGCGGCGGCGAGAATCTCGTGAAGGGTTTGCAGAACCTGCTGTCGGATTTGGAGCGCGGCCACGGCAAGCTGCAAATCCGCATGACGGATATGGACGCGTTCCGCGTCGGCGAGAATATCGGCGTGACGCCGGGCTCGGTCGTGTTCCGCAACGATCTGATGGAATTGATCCAGTACACGCCGACGACCGAGACGGTGGCGAAGACGCCGCTGCTGATCGTCCCGCCCTGGATCAACAAGTTCTACATCCTGGATCTGCGCGAGAAGAACAGCTTCATCAAGTGGGCGGTCGCCCAGGGCCACACGGTGTTCGTCGTGTCCTGGGTCAATCCCGATGCCGAACTCGCCGAGAAAAGCTTCGACGATTACATGGTCGAAGGGCCGCTTGCCGCGATGGACGCGATCGAGAAAGCGACGGGCGAGCGCGAGATCAATCTGATCGGCTATTGCCTGGGCGGCACGCTGACCGCGTGCACCCTCGCCTATCTCGCGGCGAAGGGCGAAAAGCGCGTCGCCTCGGCGACGTTCTTCACCACGATGGTCGATTTCGCTGAAGCGGGCGAATTGTCGGTGTTCATCGACGAGGAGCAGCTGGCGGCCCTCGAGGAGAAGATGAACGAGCGCGGCTTCCTCGACGGGGCCGACATGGCGAACACGTTCAACATGCTGCGCGCCAACGACCTGATCTGGTCGTTCGTCGTGAACAATTATCTGCTGGGCAAGGAGCCCTTCCCGTTCGACCTGCTCTACTGGAACTCGGATTCCACGCGCATGCCGGCGGCGATGCATTCCTTCTATCTGCGCCAGATGTATCAGGAGAACCGGCTGTCGCGCGGCAAGATCAAGCTGCTCGGCACCAAGATCGACCTGACCAAGATCGATCTGCCGGTGTTCATCCTGTCGACGCGCGAAGATCACATCGCGCCGTGGAAATCGACCTATCTCGCCACGCAGCTTTATACTGGGCCGACGACATTCTGCCTCGCCGCGTCAGGCCATATCGCGGGCGTGGTCAATCCGCCCGCGTCGGGCAAATACGGCCACTGGGTCAACGACAAGCTGCCCAAGCGGGCCGAGCAATGGCTCGAAACCGCCACCCAGCGCCAAGGCTCGTGGTGGCCGACCTGGGACGAATGGGCGAAGACCTATGCCGGCGAACAGATCCCGGCGCGCAAACCCGGGGATGGCGGTTTGAAAGTTCTGGGGCCCGCGCCCGGCACCTACGTGAAGGTGAAGGCGCAATAACAAACGAGACGCGTGTAATCCAATCCGAAATATGCTAGTGGAATCCGAAAGGCGCTTCGCGGCGTAACGCGGCGCCGCCAGCGGAGTCCAAAATGCCCTCGCCCCAGGCCGAGGGCATTTGCATTCGGAGGCTTGAATGGCGCGGTTTTGGGCAGGGTTGGGTTTTTCGGTCACACTCCTGGCGACAGGCGCGGTCAATGCCTTGTCACTGGAAGATTCCCGTCATCTTCTAAGCCGCACCGGCTTCGGCGCCACGGCCGCAGAAATTGCGGAACTCGCCCCGCTCGATCGCGCGCAGGCCGTCGAACTCCTGCTGTCGCGCATGCGGCGCGAGCCGTCGGTGCCCCAGCCCGAATTCCTGTCGAAGCCTTGGCCCGCCTATCGCGACTTTCCGAAGATGACGCAGGAGGATCGCGACAAATTCATCCCCGCGCGAAGGCAGGAGCTGCAGCAGCTCAAAGCCTGGTGGTACGCCGAAATGATTTCCACACCGTCGCCGCTGACCGAGCGGATGACGCTGTTCTGGCACAATCACTTCGTCTCGGCGTTCGAGGCGGTGACATACAACGTGCATCGCATGGCGGATCAGAACGCGCTGTTCCGCCGCGAAGCCGGCGGCAATTTCGCCGTGCTGGTCTACGAGATTTTGCGCGAGCCGATCATGCTGCGCTATCTCGACAACCACACCAACCGCAAGGGCCGCCCGAACGAAAACCTCGCGCGCGAATTGCTGGAGCTGTTCACGCTGGGCGAAGGCCATTACAGCGAGCGCGACATCAAGGAAATCGCGCGCGCGCTGACCGGGCGCGGCATCGAGGTGACGACGGATTTCGGCTATCGTTTCTTCCGCGGCAATTTCGACGACGGCACGAAGGAATTCCTGGGCCGCAAGGGCCAGTTCGACGCCGACGACGTGGCGCGAATCGTTCTCGAACAGAAACGCACGGCGCAATTCATCGCCGAAAAAATGTGGCGCGAATTCGTGTCGCCGCAACTGCCGCCGGAAGCGCAAATCGAACGCGTCGCCGCCGCGATGCGCGATTCCCGCTACGAAATCCGCCCCGCCTTGCGCGCGCTGTTCACGTCGGATGCGTTCTGGGCCAAGGAAAATCGTGGCGCCATCATCAAATCGCCCGCCGTGCTGATCGCCGGTTTGCATCGCGATCTGGGCCTGCCGGTCGTCGATCTGCAAGCGCTGCCGGTCTACGGCAAGCGTCTGGGCCAGGATCTTTTCGAGCCGCCGAACGTCAAAGGCTGGCCGGGCGACACGATCTGGGTCACGCCCGCGTTGCTCGTGAACCGCAACGACGTGCTCACGCGCCTGCTCGCCAATCGCGATCTGGTGCCATCGTCCAAAGGCCGCGCGCTCGCCGTGCGCGTCGCGGGCGATGCCTGGCAAGGCGCGCCGCGCATGGTCGTCACGGTCGACGACGGCGCGCTCAAGGAAACGCGCGATATCGAGTTCGCCAACGATTCGGAGAAATTCGGCGCGCTGGCCGACCGCACCGATTGGGCTTGGGGCGTGGTGCGCTTCCCCTATGACGGCCCGGTGTCGAAAGTGAAGATCGAGTTCGTCAACGATGGCGCGGCACCGCCGGTCAACGGCGTGCGCAAGGGCGACCGCAACCTGTTCGTCGATTGGATCGAAATCGACGGCGAGACCTTCCCCGCGATCGCCGCGCAGCAGACCTTGAACAATCCCCAATGCGGCAAGGCGCGCGCGGGCGATCTTTATTGCGGCGGCAAGCTCGAATTCGATCTCGCCGATATGCGCAAGACCGGCGTGTCCTACACCGATCAGCTCGCCGCCGGCGGCATGATGGGCGGCGACATGAACAACATGGCGGGCGGCATGATGATGGCCACCCCCGCTTCGACGCGCCCCGCCCCCGCGCGGCCGGCGATGAACCCGAACGAACGCCCCGCACCCGCCGCCATGGCCGGGATCGCGCGCGCGCGCCGCGACGTCTATCTCGACGCCGGCGCCTGGCGCGCAAGCTTGCCCGCCCCGTGGCGCGAAGCGGGCCAGACATGGCGCGCGCTCGCGCCGCTGCCGCCGGTCGCCGGGCCCGTGCCCGCCGATTTCGAGGCCGCCTTGCGCGCCGTCGTTCTCGATCCCGTCTATCAGGTTCAGTGAGGAAGGAGATCATCATGGATCGTCGTCATTTCCTCTCCGCCGGGTCTTCCTTCGCCCTCGCAGGGTTTCTGGGCGCTTGCGCCGATCAAGGGGCGCGTCCCGCGACGGGCGGCGCGCAGACCGCCGCCGCACCGCAAGCCCCGCGCGCGGCCGTGCCGCGTTCGACCGGTGCGGCCGGTGCGGTCGACAAACGCATTCTGCTGATGGTCGAGCTGCATGGCGGCAATGACGGTCTCAACACCGTCATTCCGATCACGCAGCCGGCCTATAAAGCCTTGCGCCCGGGCCTCGCGATCGATCGCGCGGCGGCGCTCGATATCGATCACGGTTTCGCGCTGCATCCCGCGCTGAAGCCGGTCGCCGAGATCTACGATCGCGGCGAGCTCGCCATCGTGAACGGCGTGGGCTACCCGAAGCCCAATCGCTCGCATTTCCGGTCGATCGAGATTTGGGAACAGGCGACGGCGAGCGACCAATACGGCAGCGAAGGCTGGCTGGCCCAAGCCTTGCGCGAACATCCGATCTGGTCGAAGCGCGGCGGCGATGCCGACGCATTGGCGATCGGCCAGGGCAATATCGGCCCGCTCGCCGGGATCGACGTGCGGCTCGTCACGATGCGCGACCCGCGTCAATTCCTGGCGCAATCCGAACGTTTGCGCACCATGCCGGCGAACGCCGCCCCGACGGCGGCGCTGGCGCATGTCGTGCGCACGCAAAACGAAGCGGTCGCCGCGGCCGACGCCGTACGCCGCAAGCAAACCGGCCGCGAGCGCTTCAATCGCAACTTCCCCGGCGACCAATTCAACCGCGCGCTCGCCACGACCGCCGATCTGATCGCCGACGGCGTCGACGTGCCGGTGTGGAAGGTGCAGCTCGCCGGCTTCGACACCCATGCCGATCAGCTCGGCCGCCATCAGCGTTTGATGACGCAACTCGCACAAGGCCTGTCGGGCTTCCGCAAATCGATGATGGATCTCGGCCGCTGGAACGACGTGCTGATCGTTACCTATTCCGAATTCGGCCGGCGCGCGGCCGAAAATCTGTCGCGCGGCACCGATCACGGCGCCGCCGCCCCGTTGTTCGCGATGGGCGGCTCGGTCGAAGGCGGGTTCAAGGGCACGGCCCCGGATATGGAGAAATTGGTCGAAGGCGATATCGACGCCACCACCGATTTCCGCCAGATCTATGCCGGTATCGTCGCCGATTGGTGGGCCCAACCCGCCAATTTCCTGGCGAAGCAAGGGCATGCGCCGGTCCGCCTCGCCCGCTCGCGCTCTGGTGTTGCGCCGCAAAAGGCCGTATAAGTCCCTCCCCCTTTTTTGAGGAAGGAGCTAGGGACAATGAGCGACGCACGCGGCTACTCGGTCGCAATCGTCGGCGCCACGGGCGCCGTCGGGATCGAGATGGTGAAGGTTCTCCACGATCGGAAGTTCCCGGTCGCGGCGCTGAAACTTCTTGCCTCCGCGCGCTCGGCGTCCAAAAAAGTCACGACGCCCTATGGCGAGAAAACGATCGAGGAATTCTCGCTCGCCGCCACGAAGGGTGTGGACTTCGCGCTGCTCGCCGTCTCGGGCGAATTCGCCAAGGAATGGGCGCCCAAGATCGCAGCGCAGGGCACGACCGTCATCGACAACTCGTCGGCCTGGCGCTACGACCCCGCGATTCCGCTGGTTGTGCCGGAGATCAACGCGGCGGCAGCACAGGGCCATCGCCTGATCGCCAATCCGAACTGCACGACCGCGATCCTGGTCATGCCGCTCGCGCCCTTGCACAAGGCGTTCGGCCTCAAGAAGGTCATCGTGTCGACCTATCAGGCCGCGTCGGGTGCGGGTGCGGAAGGCATGGCGGAGCTCGAGGACGGGTATCGCGCCTGGGCCAATGGCGGGAAGATCGAGAACAAGGTCTTCGCGCATCCCCTGCCCTTCAACGTGATCCCGCATATCGATAGCTTCCAGGAGAACGGCTACACGAAGGAAGAGATGAAGGTCGTGTGGGAGACCCGCAAGATCATGGGCATCCCCGAGCTGCTGGCGAGCTGCACGGCCGTGCGCATCCCGACCTCGCGCACGCATTCCGAAGCGGTGACGATCGAAACCGAGAAGCCCGTGACGGTGGAAGCCGCGCGCGCGGCGCTCGCGAACGTCCCCGGCGTGAAGCTGGTCGACGATCCGGCGAACAAGCTTTACCCGATGCCGGTGACGGCGACGGGCAAATACGACGTCGAGGTCGGCCGTATCCGCCAAAGCCTCGTCTTCGGTTCGCACGGGCTCGACTTCTTCTGCGCGGGCGATCAGCTGTTGAAGGGGGCCGCCCTCAACGCCGTCCAGATCGCCGAATGCGTGCTGCCGGGCTTCAAGAAACAAGCCGCCTAAGCACGCCATATTGACGCCACAGCGCCGGCGCATAGTCTGACGACTATGCGCCGGTTTCTTTTTGCCCTGATTTTTGTTTTCGCCGCGTCCCACGCCTATGCGCAGGACGTGAACACGCTCGTCCAGCGCGATCTGGGCGAACCGCTGGCTTTGCTGACGCAGGATGCCGGCCGCTCGGCGGTCGAGCGTCAATTCGGCGCCGGCTATGCGCGCGATTGGTGGAGTGCGACGAGTGCTATTCTCGACGACGCCAAGCGCTGGGCCGCCTATCTGGCCGAGCAGGGCCCGGAATGCGCCGCGATTAAAGCCCGCGAAGGCGACGCATCCTCCGGATGGGTCACCTGCCAAACCGGCATGAAAGAAGCCGCGACGGCGCTGGAAACCGATCTCGCCCAGCTCGAAACCGCCTTGCCGGAATGGGAGCGCATGGTGCGCCAGATCGATACGGCCAACACCGCCGTGTCGCCGCGCGTCGACCGGGCGCTGGCCGCGATCCGCGCCATCCGCGCGCGCTTGGCCGATCCCGGATACTAGGCTTTGCGATATTCCTGGCCGAGGCCCACGTAACGGCGCATCGCCGTTTCGGCGCCTTCGAGTTCGGCCGGCGTCACGTTGCGGAAGAACTTGGCCGGGCTGCCGGCCCAAAGCTCGCCGGTCTTCACGCGTTTGCCGGGTGTGACCAGCGCGCCGGCGGCGACCCAGCCGCCCTTCTCGACGACCACGCCGTCCATCACACAAGCTTTCATGCCGATGAAGGCGTCGTCCTCGACGACGCAGCCATGCAGCAAGGCAAGATGTCCGATCGTCACGCGGTCGCCGATATAGGTGCCGTATTTCTCGTAAGAGCAGTGGATGACCGTGCCGTCTTGCACGTTGGTATCGGCGCCGATGCGGATTTCGTGCACGTCGCCGCGCACGACGACGCCATACCAGATCGTCGCCCGCGCGCCGATCTCAACATTGCCGATCACGCGCGCCGTATCCGCGACGAAGGCCGAAGCGTCGATCTTCGGCGTCCAGTCCCGATACTTGATGGTCAAGCGAGGCCCAGCATCGTGCGGATATTCTGAACGGCCGCCCCCGAAGCGCCCTTGCCCAGATTGTCGAGCTTGGCGACCAGCACGGCGTGGCCGCGCTTGTCGTTGCCGAACACGCGCAGCTCCAGATTATTCGTGCCGTTCAGCGATTCCGCTTCCAGCTTGCCGTTGGCTTCGGCGGGAACGACCTTCACGTATTCGGCACCCGCGTAATATTTCGACAGGATCGCTTCCAGATCCTTCGCCGCGGGCTTGCCGCCCAGCGTGTCGAGATGCAGCGGCACGCTGACCAACATGCCCTGGCGGAAATTGCCGACCGACGGCACGAAGATCGGCCGCCGCGTCAGGCCCGTATGCGCGACGAGCTCGGGCACGTGCTTGTGCTCGAGGCCGAGGCCGTAAAGTTCGAAGCTCGGCGCCGTACCCGCGTCGTAGGCTTCGATCATCGACTTGCCGCCGCCCGAATAGCCCGACACGGCGTTGACCGTGAGCGGATAATCCTTCGCGATGACCCCGGCTTCAACCAAGGGCCGGATCAGCGCGATGGCGCCGGTCGGATAGCAGCCGGGATTGGCGACGCGCTTGGCTGCCGCGACGGCCGCCTTGTGGCCTTGCGACAATTCGGGGAAGCCATAGACCCAGCCGGGGGCCACGCGATGCGCGGTCGATGCGTCGACGATGCGCGGGCCCTTCGCGCCGAGCGAGTCGATCAGCGCGACCGATTCCTTCGCCGCGTCGTCGGGCAGGCACAGCACGACGAGGTCGACCGATTCGAACATCGCCTTGCGCGCGGCAGGATCCTTGCGCAACGCGGGATCGATCTGGCGCAGTGCCACACCGCCTAGCGCTTCCAAACGCTGACGGATGCCAAGGCCGGTCGTACCGGCTTCGCCGTCGATGAAGATGGTCCGCGTCGTGGTCGTGCTGCCGTCCATTTCCGTCGCTCCTTATGGGCGGATGATAACCTAAAGATCGATCCGGTAAAAATGTGTGTCGACTTTCATGCGCGGAAATTCCGGCGGCAATTCGGCGGCGGCGATTTCCCGAAAGCCGTTGCGTTCGTAGAAACGTCTTGCCGCCTTGAGGATTTCGACGGTGCCCAACCGGATCGTCGAAATCCCTGCGCGCCGCGCATGGGCGATCAGCCTGTCGAGCAGGGATTGCGCGACCCCGAATTCGCGCCCGCGCCGGTCCGCGCGCACGAACATTTTGCGGATGACGCCTTGCCCGGATGGCGCTTCCAGCAAGCCGATCGAGCCGATCGGCGAGCCGTCGGGATCGCGCGCGACCCAAAACTCCCCTGCCCCCTTACGGAAGAAAGCGGCGGGGTCCTGCAAATCGGGCTGGCCTTCGAAAGTGACGCCCACGCCGAACTCGCCGTTCTGGATGGCGAGGATCATCGCGGCGAGCGCGTCGCGGTCTTTCGCTTCATATGGGCCGATGTCGAACGCCATGCGTATCCCCGAAAAACGAAGGGCGCCGTTTCCGGCGCCCTTCGCAGTCGATCCAATTTTGAAGCGGATTAGCGCTTCGAGAACTGGTGGCTGCGGCGCGCCTTGTGGCGGCCGTACTTCTTACGCTCGACCACGCGGCTGTCGCGGGTGAGGAAGCCGTGGCTCTTCAGCACGGGGCGCAGCTCGGGTTCGTAATACGTCATGGCCTTCGAGATTCCGTGACGCACGGCGCCCGCCTGGCCCGACAGGCCGCCGCCGGCGACCGTGCACCAAATGTCGAACTGGCCGGCGCGGTTGGAAACCTGGAACGGCTGGTTGATCATCATGCGCAGGGCCGGACGCGCGAAATACACGGTCAGTTCGCGGCCGTTGACGATCATCTTGCCGGTGCCGGCCTTGATCCAGACGCGGGCGACGGCGTTCTTACGCTTGCCGGTCGCATAGGCGCGGCCGAACTTGTCGCGCTGCGGGGCGGCCGGGGTCGTGGAAGCCTGAGCTGCGGCGGCCGAAGCGGCGGCCATGGACAGGTCGGCGAGCGTGCGGCTCGTGGTCTTCGGCTTGGCGGCCTTCTCGGTCGAACGGGGTTCGGCCATGTTCAGGCGCTCCTCTTGTTCTTCGGGTTCATCGCGGCGAAGTCGATCGTCTTCGGGTTCTGGGCCGCGTGCGGATGATCGGTGCCGGCATAGACCTTCAGATGGGTCAGCTGACGGCGGGCGAGCGGGCTGTCCTTCTTGAGCATGCGCTCGACGGCGCGCACGATCAGGCGCTCGGGATGCTTCGACGACAGCGTATTCTTCGCCGAAATTTCCTTGATGCCGCCCGGATGGCCGGTGTGCCAGTGGAACACCTTCTGGTCCATCTTGCGGCCCGTGAGGCGGACCTTGTCCGCGTTCACGACGACGACGAAGTCGCCGAGGTCGAGATGGGGCGAGAAGCTGGGCTTGTGCTTGCCCTTGAGGCGCATCGCAATGAACGAAGCCAGACGGCCCAGCACGACGCCTTCGGCGTCGACCAGGATCCAGCTCTTGCTCTTCTGCGCCTCGGCGACGGTCAGATTCGGCGTCATCGGGGTTTCCAAAAATCAGAGTGAGGACCCGGCGCAAACCGGGTCCGAAGGTCGCGGGAATATGCTGATCGCAACGCGCAGCGTCAACGCGAAAGACGCAAGCGATTTCAATAGGTTTGCAGATACCGTATTATTTTACCGCACGCGAACGCGCTGATTTAACGGATTTATCCGCGACGGGCGGGATCGAGTAGGTTCCCGTCACATGCGCGACGGGCTCGCGCTCGCCCTTCGAATAGATCGCGACTTCCATCACCGCCAGGCGCTTGCCGAGTTTCAGGATGCGCCCGTCGGCGATCAAATCGTTCGGCGCGGGCTTGCGCAGGAAGTTGATGTTGAGATTGGTCGTGACCGCGAGTTCGACGCGGCCGATCAAGCTCAGCACCACGACATACATCGTGAAATCGGCGAGTGCCATCATCGTGGGCCCCGAAATCGTGCCGCCGGGCCGCACGAAATCCGGCTTGTAGGGCATGCGCACGATCGCCTGCCCCGCCTTCAGCTTGTCGATTTTTGGCGACAAAGATGCGGCCACGGGCAGCGATTCCGCGACGATGTCGAAGATTTCGGTCTTGGTGATGCGGCTCATCTATCGTGCTTGCGTTGGCGTTTCGACGCGCCCAAATTGCCGTAAATAGACGCGGAGGAACAGATGCCCGATTCCGCTCTCGACACCTCGATTTTGCTGCGCAGCGACAAAGACGGCGTCGCGACCCTCACCCTCAACCGGCCCGATGCGCGCAATGCGCTGTCGGTGGCGCTGATGACGGCGCTGGAAGACGCGTTTGCGAAGCTAAGCGCCGACAAATCGGTGAAGGCGATCGTGATCGCCGGGGCGGGCCCCGCCTTCTGCGCGGGCCATGACCTGAAAGAGGTCCGCGCCAATCCGCAGCGCGAATTCTACGAAGCCTTGTTCGCGCAATGCTCGCGGCTGATGACGGCGATCGTGCGCTGCCCCAAGCCGGTCATCGCGCGCGTGCATGGCGTGGCGACCGCCGCGGGCTGCCAATTGGTTGCGAGCTGCGATCTCGCCGTCGCAGCGTCCGATACGCGCTTCGCCACACCGGGCGTGAATATCGGCTTGTTCTGCTCGACGCCGATGGTGGCGCTGTCGCGCAACGTGGGCCGCAAGGCGGCGATGGAAATGCTGCTGACCGGCGACATGATCTCGGCCGAGCGCGCCGTCGCGATCGGCCTGATCAACCGCGCGGTGGTCAAGGCCGAGCTTTGCGACACGGTCGACCGGCTCGCGGCGCAAATCGCGAGCAAGTCGCCGTTGACCCTAAAAATCGGCAAGGAAGCCTTCTATCGTCAGGCGGAGATGAGCCTCGACGACGCCTACGCCTATGCCAGCCGCACGATGACCGAGAACATGCTCGCCCGCGACGCGGAGGAAGGCATCGACGCCTTCATCCAAAAGCGCCCGCCGGTGTGGGAAGGACGCTGAAATGGACCATAGCGATTACGCCGATTCTTATATCCGCGACATTCTGCGCGACACCAAGACCATCGCGATGGTCGGCGCCTCCACCAACTGGGCGCGGCCCAGCTTCTTCGCGATGAAGTATCTCCAGGCCAAAGGCTTTCGCGTGATCCCGGTCAATCCGGGCGCCGCCGGTCAAGATTTGCTCGGAGAGAAAGTCTACGCGACGCTCAAGGACATTCCGGAAAAGATCGACATGGTCGACGTGTTCCGCGCGTCCGAGCATGTGCCGCCGATCGCCGACGAGGCGATCGCGATCGGCGCCAAGGTGCTGTGGCTTCAGCTGGGCGTCGTCAACGAGGAGGCCGCGCGCAAAGCCGAGGCCGCCGGGATCAAGGTCGTGATGAATCGCTGCCCCAAGATCGAGTTCGGCCGTTTGTCGGGCGAACTGTCCTGGGGCGGCATCAATTCCGGCGTCATCACGGCCAAGCGGCCGCGCGTCGAACGCCGGGTTTAAGCGGCGGCTTCATCCCACGCCGTCATCCCGGGCAAGCGCGGCGAAGTCCGCGCGCGCCCCGGGATCCCGGCTCTCGCGATGCTCGGCCGGGATGACGTTTTTGCCTAAGCCGCCTTCGCCGCCAGGGCCGCCTTGATCGCGGCCAAAGCCGCGTCCGCCTTGTCCGCGTCCGGCCCGCCGCCTTGCGCCATATCGGGGCGCCCGCCGCCGCCCTTCCCGCCCAATTCGGCGACGCCGATCTTCACGAGATCGACGGCGCTGACGGTCTTGGCGATATCTTCGGTCACCGCGACGACGATCGACGCTTTGCCTTCGTCGATCGCGACGAGCGCGATCACGCCCGAGCCGATCTGCTTCTTGATTTCGTCGGCCGTGGCTTTGAGTTCGCGCGCGGGCGTGTTGTCGAGCTTGCGGCCCGCCCAGTTGAAGGCGCCGACCTTTTCCGGCCCCGCCGCCGACGCCCCGCCGCCCACCGCAAGCGCGCGGCGCGCTTCGGACAATTCGCGTTCCAGCTTGCGCTTGTCTTCGATGAGCGCGCCCACGCGCGCGGGCAATTCGGCGGGCGAAGATTTGGCGATCATCGCCGCTTCGAGCAGCAGATCGGATTGCTGGGCAAGATAGGCGCGGGCCCCCTCGCCCGTCACCGCTTCGATACGGCGCACGCCGGCGGCGACGGCCCCTTCCGACACGATCTTGAACAAACCGATATCGCCCGTGCGGCGCACATGCGTGCCGCCGCAAAGCTCGGTCGAGAACGGTTGGGCCTCGAGATTGCCGCGCGCATAGCCCATCGAAACGACGCGCACTTCCTCGCCGTATTTCTCGCCGAACAACGCGAGCGCGCCGGCTTCGACGGCGGCGTCGGGCGTCATCAAACGCGTGGTGACGTCCTGGTTTTCCAGGATGCGCTTGTTCACGTCGTCTTCGACCGCATGGATATCGTCGAGCGACAACGGCGTGGGCTGCGAAATATCGAAGCGCAGACGATCGGGGCTGACCAACGAGCCCTTCTGCGTGACGTGATCGCCCAAACGGCGGCGCAGCGCTTCGTGCAGAAGATGCGTCGCCGAGTGGTTGGCGCGCGTGCGGTCGCGGCGCGCAACGTCGATGCGCAGCTCGGCGAAATCGCCGACCTTGATCGTGCCGCGCGTCACTTCGCCGATATGGACATGGACGTCGCCGGCTTCCTTCTGCGTGTCCGAAATCGCGATCTCGGCGCCGCCCGCAGTGAAGATCGCGCCCGCATCGCCGGTCTGGCCGCCGCTTTCGCCGTAGAACGGCGTCTGGTTGAAGACGAGTTGCACCTTCGTGCCGGCCGACGCGCTGTCGACCGGCTTGCCGTCGCTAACGATGGCGACGAGCTGACCTTCGGCCGCCTCGGTTTCGTAGCCAAGGAATTCGGTGGCGCCGACCTTCTCGCGCGTTTCAAGCCAAATGCGGTCGCCCGCCTGCTCGCCCGAACCGGCCCAGGATTTGCGCGCCTCTTCCTTCGCCTTGGCCATCGCCGCGTCGAAACCGGCGGTATCGACGGCGATGCCGCGCGCGCGCAACACGTCCTGCGTCAGGTCGAGCGGGAAACCATACGTATCGTAAAGCTTGAACGCGACGTCGCCCGCGAGCGAGCCGCCCTTGGACAGGGTCGACGTGCTTTCGTCGAGCAGCTTCAGGCCGCGATCGAGCGTGGCCTTGAAGCGCGTCTCCTCCAGCTTCAGCGTTTCGGTGATCAGCGCCTGGGCGCGCAGCAATTCGGGATAGGCCTGGCCCATCAGATCGGCGAGCGTGGGCACGAGGCGGAACATCAACGGGTCTTTGCAGCCGATGATGTGCGCATGGCGCATCGCGCGGCGCATGATCCGGCGCAGCACATAGCCGCGGCCTTCGTTGGACGGCAACACGCCGTCCGCGATCAGGAAGCAGGCGGAGCGTAAGTGGTCCGCGATCACGCGATGCGACACCGCATGCGCGCCGTCAGCCGCGACGTTCGACGCGGCGGCCGAGGCTTCGATGATCCGGCGCATCAGGTCGATGTCGTAATTGTCGTGCTTGCCTTGCAGCACGGCCGTGATGCGCTCGAGCCCCATGCCCGTATCGATCGAGGGCTTGGGCAGCGCCACGCGGTCGCCTGGCGCGCGCTGCTCGAACTGCATGAACACGAGATTCCAAATCTCGATGAAGCGGTCGCCGTCGGCGTCCGCCGAGCCCGGCGGGCCGCCCGCGATTTTGGGACCGTGGTCGTAGAAGATTTCCGAGCACGGGCCGCAGGGCCCCGTATCGCCCATCGCCCAGAAATTGTCGGAGGTCGGGATGCGGATGATCTTCTCGTCCGGCAGGCCGGCGATCTTGCGCCAATGCCCGGCCGCTTCGTCGTCGGTGTGATAGACGGTGACGAGCAGCTTTTCCTTCGGCAGCCCGTATTCCTTGGTGATCAGGTTCCACGCGAGTTCGATCGCGCGTTCCTTGAAGTAATCGCCGAAGGAGAAATTCCCCAGCATCTCGAAGAACGTGTGATGGCGCGCGGTATAGCCGACGTTTTCGAGATCGTTGTGCTTGCCGCCGGCGCGCACGCATTTTTGCGAGGTCGCGGCCGTGGAATAGGCGCGCTTTTCCGCCCCCGTGAACACGTTCTTGAACTGCACCATGCCCGCGTTGGTGAACATCAACGTGGGATCGTTGCGCGGCACCAGCGGCGAGGACGCGACCACCTGGTGGCCGTTCTTCGCGTAATAATCGAGGAAGGTTTTGCGGACGTCGCTGGCGGAGGTCATGGGGCGGCGGCACTCGGAATAGCTGCGGGACCGCCACATTTAACGGTCGCACCCGCCCCCGTCAAACCCCCGCGACCGGGCCTAACCCCCGGCGCATAAACGAAAACCGGGCCGGCGGGGCGCACCACATGGGATTTACCGCCCGGCCGACCCGGTATGGGGCCCGGACCGTCCCCCGGGATCGGAAAGATCAGGGGACGTGCGGGGCCGAAATCATCGGAAACTGGAAGTCTGCGCCGGCGAACCGGCGGCGGGATCAGTTATCCCCGCCGCCCGATTCCACCATCATCGCGTTGGCGACGAGACCCGAATTGGCGCGGATGGCCTTTTCGATCGCGTCGGCGACTTCCGGATGTTCCTTGAGGTAGTTGCGCGCGTTTTCGCGCCCCTGCCCGATCCGGTCGCCGTCATAGGAGAACCAAGCGCCCGACTTTTCGACCACGCCGGCTTTGACGCCGAGGTCGATGATCTCGCCCATCTTGGAGACGCCTTCGCCATACATGATGTCGAATTCGACGACCTTGAACGGCGGGGCCATCTTGTTCTTCACGACCTTGACGCGCGTCTGGTTGCCCACGACCTCGTCCTTGTCCTTCAACGCGCCGATGCGGCGGATGTCGAGGCGCACCGAGGCGTAGAACTTCAGCGCGTTGCCGCCCGTCGTCGTCTCGGGATTGCCGAACATCACACCGATCTTCATGCGGATCTGGTTGATGAAGATGACGAGCGTGTTGGAGCGCGAGATCGAGCCCGTGAGCTTGCGCAGCGCCTGGCTCATCAGACGCGCATGCAGGCCCATATGGCTGTCGCCCATTTCGCCTTCGAGTTCGGCGCGCGGCACCAGGGCGGCGACGGAGTCGACGACCAACACGTCGAGCGCGCCGGAACGAACCAGCGTATCGGCGATTTCGAGGGCCTGTTCGCCGGCGTCGGGCTGCGAGATCAGCAGATTGTCGACGTCGCAGCCGAGCTTGCGGGCATAGGCCGGATCGAGCGCGTGCTCCGCGTCCACGAAGGCGCATGTGCCGCCGGCCTTTTGGGCCTCGGCGATGGCGTGGAGGGCGAGCGTCGTCTTACCCGAGCTTTCCGGCCCGTAGATTTCGATGATGCGGCCCTTGGGCAAACCGCCGATGCCGAGCGCGATATCGAGCGACAGCGAACCCGTCGAAATGACTTCCGCCTGCACCGCATCGCGGCTGCCGAGCTTCATGATCGAGCCCTTGCCGAAGGCACGCTCGATCTGACCCAGGGCGGCCTCCAACGCCTTGTTCTTATCCATGTTGTCCTTAGTGTCCTTGCTGTCTTTTTCGGCACCGTCCCGAGAGGCGGCACGCAACGCGGTGGCTGAAGACATGTACTCTCTCCTTATGGCAGGCCGGGTGCGCGGGCGAAATCCCCACGGGACCGGCTTGGTTGACCATTGTCGAAGTAACGTCGCCTGAAATACGGCCCGGACCGGGGCCCTGTTTTGTTCCCTTAGTGGTTTCGGCGCAAAACCCATTGGTCCCGCGCCGTGAATCGAACTGTACCAGACTTGTTCTCATCTGCAAGCGAAAAGTGAACATCCGGGAACGGATGTTCTGTGGATAGGTTGAACGCCCCCTGCCCGGCCGCCCGCAACGGGCACCGAAGAAGGGTACGCAATCGCGACTCGGGATGCTTTTAGCTCGACGCCGGGCGCTGGGGTGCCGGGCCCGACAGGCGCTGGCGATAGCCCTGCATGAAGCTTTCGAACGGCGCCAGCGAGGAGACGCGCGCAGCGATCGACGCGATATCCGGCGTCGCCCCCGCGCGATCGGCGGTCAGCACGCGGAAGACTTCCGCATAGGGCGAACGGCCCATCGCGGGCCCAAAGCGATCGCGCAAGCGCGCCGTGCCCGCATCGTCGCCGGCCAGCGCCAGCGCCACGGCGAGATGCAGCGCCTGACGCGCGCGGTTGTCGGCAAGCTGCGCGTTGCCCGACGGCGGATTGCCGACGAGCCGTTCGAAGGCTTGCGCGGCGGCGGGCCAGGCGCGCGTGCGCATCGCGATTTCCGCGCGCAGCAAATCGGCGTCGGCCCCCGTATCGCCGTTCATGCGCGCGAGCGCTTCGTCCGGCCGGCCGAGATCGGCGAGTGCGCGCGCGGCCAAGCGCGCACGCTCGCGCTGCAATTCGGGCGATTGCGCGGGTTCGGACGCGTCGATCGCGTCGAGCGCCAATTGCGGCTTGCGGTCGAGCAAACGGATTGCGGCGAGACGCGTGCCCACCTGTGCGCGCGTTTCGCCGGTCACGCGATTGCGGACTTGGTAATCGAGCAGCGTGCCCGCACGGTCGAGCAGATCGACGGCGACGAGACGCTCGGCGAGCTTGCGCACCATCTCGTCGCCCTCGGGCCCTTGCGGCACGAGATCGCGATAATCCTCGAACAGGCCGATCGCGGCGACGGGGGTCAGCTTGTCGGCCCCGCCTTCCAGAAACAGTTTCTTGAACTCGGCCGAGATATCGCCGGGCAATTGATCGCGCCCGCGCGCCTCGGGGAAGCGCTGCGCCGCGTCGCGCAGCGTGGCCGTGCCGCCGCGGAAATCGCCGGCGGCGAGCTGCGCACGGCCCAGGCGGCGTTGAATGTCGAATTCCAATTCGTCGCCGCGCCAGGCGAAGCGCAGGCGTTCCAGCGACGCGACCGTTTCCTCGGGCGTCATCTCGCCCTTGCGCGACTGCACTTCGATGCGCGCGAGTTCGGCCTGCACACGCGCCTTGGTGACGGTGCCGAAATCGAGCTCCTTCCACGCGGCCAGCGCCGCGCGCTCGTCGCCGCGCTCCAGCGCGATGCGGCCTTTGAGATAGTCGGCGCGCGCCTTGTCGCCGACCGACGGCTGATTGGCGAGCACGCGGTCGAGCCGGCGTTCGGCAGGATCGAGTTCGCCCGCGACGATGCGCGCCTCGGTCATCGCCAGACCCAGCTTGTTGGCGAAGAAGCGCGGGAAGCGTTCCGACACGTCGGCCGCGCGATCGAACTGCATGATCGCGGCTTGCGGATCGTTCTGCGCCATGGCGAGCGTGCCGCGCCACAACGCGCCCTCGGCCTCGGTATCGAGGCTCGAATGATTGAGCCAGCGCGCGGCTTCGTCGAGATTGCCGGAGAACAATTCGCCGATCCCGCGCATCAAGCGGATCTGCGGCCCGTCGAGCAATTGCGGGCGTTCCTCGCCGATCAAACGCAGCTCGGCGTTGGCTTCCTGGAACAGCGCGTTGGCGAACAGGAAACGCGCGAATTCCAAGCGCGCGGCGTTACGCGGATCGCCCTCGCGCGAATTGGCGATGGCGCGCTGCAACTGGGCGCGATCTTCGTTGAACTTGCCGGGCGTACGCGCCCACGCCGCGTAATCGATCAAGGCCGCATTGCGCAATTGCGCGGCGCCCGGCATGCCGGGCGCGGTCGGCGCCGTGACAAAAAGTCCGCGCGTCGAGGCGACTTCCACGCCCGTGCCCAAGGGCCGGACCGACACGCTGTCGTCGTCGGGGCGCACGACCGCGCCTTGCGCGGACGCCAAAATCTGGAACTGCGCGAAGCGGCGCATCTCGGCCAAGCCCACGCCCGCCACCGCCGTCGGCACGATCGCGAGTTCGTCGCCGATTTCCGGATCGCGCAAGCGCAGCACGTTCGACGCCCCCGGCAATTCGATCGCCACGCGCGCATCGGCGGGCTGGTCGGGATTGCGGATGACGATCGAGAGCGGCGTTTCGGGTTTGCGCGGCAAGCGGCCGAGTTCGACGACCCAAGCCGTGCCGTCGCGGCGCACCAGCGCGTTGGCGCCGCCGCGCGGCGTCATGCGCAGCACCGTGCCTTCGCTTTGAAGCTGATCGACATCGCCGACCAGATCGCGCGTCTCCGCATCCGCGCGCAGAGGCGCGAGGTCGATCGCCGTGCGCTTGTCGAACGCGATCCACAAATGCGTGCCGCGCCCGAACACGGCCGCGCCGACGGGCTCGCCGAAATTGAAACGCAGGACGGAGAAATTCTCCTCCCGCTGCACTTCCACGCCCACGCGGCCCGACAGGCTGCCCGCGGGTACGGGCGGCTGGTTGAGGCCCAAGGCCTGCGCCTGCTGCGCGAGGGCGGGGAAATCCGGCACGGTATTGCGCGGGCCGCCGGTCAAGGGGGCGCCCGGCGTGATCGGAGACGCCGCACCCTGCCCCGCTTGCGGTGCGGGCGTTTGGCCGGCGGGTTGTGCTGCTTGCTGCGGCACCTGCATTTGCTGGCCGGTCGGCCGATCGGCGGCGACGGAACCGTCGCGCACGAGATCGAGCACCAGACGCGGGCCCGCGCGCAGATGGCGCAAACCGACATTCTCGTTCATCGCCAGCGTCAGCGTCGTGCGATCGCCGTCGCGCGCCACGCGCGCCGACGAAACGGAGTTGCGCATCGACTGTTGCAGACGATTGGTGTCGATGCCGACGGGCGCGCCGAAGGTGATCGTCGCGTTGCGGCCCTGCTGCTCGACGCGGAAATCGACATCCTCGGGCCAATCGACGATCGCGCGATCGAAACCGTCTTGCTGGCTATAGCGGATATTGAGCGCGCGCGCGGGCGTGCCGTTCGTCGCGGCGGGGGCCGGTGCGGCGGATGCGGGCGGCGGCGCGACTTGTGCGGCCGGTGCCGCTGCGGGCGTTGCCGGTGCGGCGGGTGCCGCTTGCGGCGTGGGTGCCGGCGCCAGGGGAACGACGGGCGTCGCGGGTGCCGTGGCCCAGGGGACGCTGGGTGCGGCCTGCGGCGCGGCCTGGACGGGGGTGAGTTCCGGTGCGGGGGCCGGCGGCGGCGACGCGGGGAAATTTTGCCACGGCCGGGTTTGCGCGGCCCCATCCAACGCCAAAGCCCCGGTCAGCGCGATCGCTGCCAGGGTCGCCGTCGAAACCTGAATCCGCTTGCCAAAGCCCATCTAGATCGTCAGCCCGGCCCATTGCGACTCGAGGCCGTCAGTGTACCCTAAAACCGAGTCGGGGTCGCCTAACTAATTGAGATTCAAACGAACAGAAAACATATCCACAAGGCGAAATCAGCCTTCGCCGAACAATGCGTCGATCGCCGCCTGGTCGTGGGCCACGCCCGCCATCTGCGGCCCGTTGAGCAACGCCGCCTCCCCCGTTTTGGCGGGGGCAGCCGACGGGGCGGCCTTCGCATCCAATACGATGCCGAACGCCTCCATCAGCCCCAGCACGGTCTTGTCGACATCCTTCAAAACGCCGACGACCTTGGCGATGCGCTGGCCGGTGATGTCCTGGAAATTGCAGGCTTCGTAGATGCGCGTGACGTTGTTGCGGATCGCGTCACCCTGCGCCGCCGCCAATTCGCCCGCGATCGTCTCGATCCCTTCGACCGCATCCAAAATCGAATGGGTCGCGTCTTCCGTCGCGGCGACGACGGCGCTGAGCTCGTCGGTCGCCCCCGGCAAATCGCGCAGGCGCATATCGTTAGCTTGCAACGCCGCCAGATCGCGGCGCGCCTCTTCCATGATGCGCGCCAGCGTGGCGATGCCGTCGCGCAAACCCTGATCGAGGGCCGGCGCGGGCGCCGCTTTCTTCGCGGGTGCTTTTTTTAAAGTCGGGGCGGAAATTTTGCGGGCGCGTTTCGGGGACGCTTTCGGCTTGGGCTTGTTCTTCGCTTTCGCGCGCGGAGCTGCCTTCGCCATGTTTCGTCCCCTCGCCGTTCGGGTTTAGAAGTCGCCCAAAACCGTGGCGATCTTGCCCTTCAGCACGGCCGCGTTGAACGGCTTGACGATGTAGTTGTTCACGCCCGCCTGCTTGGCGGCGATCACGTTCTCGGTCTTCGATTCCGCCGTCACCATGATGAAGGGCACGCCCTTCAGGCGCGCATCGGCGCGCACGGCCTGGAGCAGCTGCAAACCGGTCATCGGTTGCATGTTCCAGTCCGAAATAATCAGGCCGTAGTCCTTTTGCTGCGCCTTGGCGAGCGCTTCGGACCCGTCGCTGGCTTCGTCGACATTCGTGAAGCCGATCTGGTTGAGCAGGTTCTTCACGATCCGCAGCATCGTCTTGTAGTCGTCGACGATGAGCACGTTCATTTTAAGATCGACAGCCATAATTCCCATCTCCTGCGGCATTCCGCCACGGCCGGCACGGTTCCAACGCGCGCGGCACAACCCTTGTTACTGCTGAAGAGCCCGGCGCGCGTCAACAAGTAACCGCAAGCTGCTTACGGGAAGATTAAGACCGATATCTTTTTCGGATCAGCCTTGGCGCGGCGCAGGTATCCGGCTGGGGGCCGCTTCCGGCTGGCGGCGGCGGGCCAGTTCCGTCGTCACCTGCTGGGCGCGGACCGGGTTCATCTGGGCCAGGATCGGGGCGGCGCGGCGCTCGTTCATCGCCTCGACGATTTCGAGCAGGACGGGCAATTCCATCTGCTCGAAAATACGCGCCGCTTCGGCCGGCTTCATGTTCTGGAACATGCGCACCAGCGAGGCGCGGCGCGCCTGCTCGGTCTCGTCGTAGCTCTTGATCGCGGTATCGATCTTGGCCTGAAGCCCTTTCAACTCCTCGATCTGCTGCTGAACGCGCTTTTCGGCGGCCTGGAGCAAAGCTTCGCGGGTGTCGATTTCGGCCTGACGCTTGTCGAGCTCCTCGCGCCGGCGCACGAGGTCGCCGAGCGTTTCGAGCTCGCCCGGGCTGAACGCGCGATCGGGATCGGCGGCGGCGGCGGGCGCGGCGGCGGGTTCCGCAGCCGGTGCCGGCGCTTGCTGTGCGGGTGCCGGCGCCTGGGCGAGTTGCTGAACGGGCCGCGGTGCGGGTGCGGGTGCGGCCGCGCGCGGCTGGGCGGCGGCCGGCGGCGTGTTCTGCGCGACGGCGGTCCCCAACGTGCCCACGCGGATCGCGAGCATCAGGAACGCGACCGCCACCAGAACCGGCAGCAGACGGATTTTATTGAGCGCGTTCATCAGCGCGCCCCCGCGCGCGTGGCGGGCGGCGCACCCCGGCGGCGTTCGGCGATCGCCTTCAGCAATTCCTGTTCGGCCGTGCTGCGCGGGGCCGCGGGACGATCGTTGTCTTCGCGCGCCCCGCCCTCGCGTTCGGCGAAACGGATCGCGTCGCGCAACAGACGATCTTCCTCGTCCGACACCGAGGCCGAAGACGTTTCGCGCGCATAACGCTCCTCGCGCGCCGGGCGTTCGTCGCGGGCGTAGCGTTCCTCGCGTTCGTAACGCTCGTTACGTTCCGCGCGGCGCGCGACTTGCGGGCGCTCGCGTTCACGTTCGCGCTCGCGCACGTTCTCCGCCGCGCGATCGGCGATCGGTTCGGCGCGCGACACGATGTATTCGAGATCGTCTTTGAGCGAGATCGCCTTTCGGGTTTGGTCTTCGAGCAGCTTGCCCGCCGCCTCGCCCGCGTTTTTGAGATCCGCGACCGCGGCTTCCGCCCGCTTGGCCGCTTCGTTGAATTCCTTGATCGTGCGATCGAGTTCCGCCTTGCCGTCGCGCCACGTGCCCAGGCGCTTGTGCAAGCGCCAGGCATAGACGATCACCGCCGCGAGCAGGACCGCCAGGACGAGATTGAGGGCGACATCGAGACCCATCACGATTCCTCGTACTTGTTGATCTTGCGGTCGATCATGACCGCGACGTTCTGGCCGCGCCGTCCCATGCGCCCCTTGAACAGGCGTTCGGGACCGCACAGCACTTCGATTTCGCTTTCGGGCGTGGCGTTGAGCATCAATCGCGTGCCGACTTTGAAGTCGAGCACGTCCTGCAGCGTCATGACCTGTTCGTCGAGCACGGCGTTGATGTCGACTTCGGTCGACCACAATTCGGTGGCCAAGTGGCCTTCCCAAATCGAATCTCGGCCGAATTTTTCGCCCATGAACTGCTGCAGCAGCATTTCGCGGACGGGTTCGAGTGTGGCGTAGGGCAGCAGAAGTTCCAGGCGCCCGCCGCGATCTTCCATGTCGATGCGCAGCTTGGCGATGATTGCGGCGTTAGCGGGGCGCGCGATGGTCGCGAAGCGCGGATTGGTTTCCAAGCGCTCGAAGCGGAAATTGACCTTGCTGATCGGGTCGAACGACGCCGACAAATCGCCGAGCACGACGGCGACGAGGCGCTCGACCAGGTTGCGCTCGATCGTGGTGTAGGGACGGCCTTCGATGCGCATCGCGGCCGTGCCGCGCCGGCCGCCGAGCAGCACGTCGACGATCGAGTAGATCAGCGCCGAGTCAACAGTCAGAAGACCAAAGTTATCCCACTGCTCCGCCTTGAACACCGCGAGCATCGCAGGGAGAGGGATCGAGTTCACGTAGTCGCCGAAACGCGTCGAGGTGATCACGTCGAGCGAGACTTCGACGTTATCCGACGTGAAATTGCGCAAGCTGGTCGTCAGCATTCGAACCAAGCGGTCGAACACGATTTCGAGCATCGGCAGGCGTTCGTACGAGACGAGCGCGCTGTTGATGATCGCCTGCATGCCAGAGGTGCCATCGCCCCCGGCCCCGCCGGCATCGAAGCCGAGCAGCGAGTCGATTTCGTCCTGGTTCAGAACGCGCGCGGTCGCGTCGCCGCCGCCGCCCGCGTCGCCACCGCCGCCGGAGTCCATGGCCGCCCATTCGGCGGCCATCTTCTCTTCTTCGGACATGTTGTTCGGATCGGACATGGCGGGGCCTCTATTGGACCAGCATTTCGCGGAACAGGATGTCGTTGACGCGGGCGGGTGCGGCGGCGAGCTGAACGCGGGTCAAAAGCTCTTCGCGCAATTTGAGGAAGCCGGACGAGCCGCGCAGATCTTCGGGGCGCAGCTCGCGCAGATAGACTTGGAAGTTGTCGACGATGCGCGGCAGGTTCGCTTCGAACTGGGCCGCGTCGTCGATCGAACGCAACTCGACCGACATCGTCAGCTTCAGGAACGACGTGCGCCGCCCCGCACCGGCGTTCAAGTTCACCAGCAGGTCGGGCATGTTGAAATAGACCGATTTGACCGGGCCCGCGGGCTCGGCGGGCTTGGGCGGGCCTTCCTCGGCATGGGCTTGCTGTTCTTCGTGCTTCGAGCCCGAGAAGAACAGGAAGAACACCCCGGCGCCGATCCCCAGCAAAAGAACAAGCGCGCCCGCGGCAACGATGATCAACATCTTGCCCGACAGGAACTTCTTCTTGGGCGCTTCCCCGCCTTCTGGCGAGGCGCCGTCAGCGCCCTCGGTGGGTGGATCGTCCGCCATCGAACCTTACGTTCCGAACCGTTAATCGCCCGACGAATCTCGGGCAGATTTATCTAAACTCCCACATAAATGTGCCAAACCCTGGTTAACAACCCGTTATCACCGCCCAGATTCCGGCTTAATTCCGCCCGGCAAACCGTTCCGACTCAAAAACGAATCCGGATCAAGGGCTTACTGGACCAGGATTTCCCGGAACAGCACGTCCTGGACCCGGGCGGGCCGCGCCGCCGCCTGCACCCGGCGCAACATTTCCTCGCGCAGGCGGGTTAACCCCGCCGACCCGCGGAGATCTTCGGGCCGCAGCTCGCGCAGATAAGTCACGAACGTATCGACGATGCGCGGCATCGCGTCTTCGAATTCGGGCACGTCGGCCTCGACCACCTCCAGCGAGGCGGTCAGCTTGATGAAATTGCCGCGCCCGCGCTGGGCAAGGCTTAGATTCACCAGCAAATCCGGCAGATCGTAGATGATCGTCGGCGGCGGGGGCGGCGGGGGCGCATCCGCTTGTTCCTCGTGATGCTCCTCCTTGCCGCCGAAAAAGCCAAGGAACCACGCAGCACCGCCGCCGATGGTCAGCAGCAGCACCGGCACCAAAATGATCAAAAGCTTCTTGCCCGAGAATTTCTTCTTTCCGCCTTCGCCTTCGGCGGGGGCGGCATCGGGTGCAGCGGCGTCGGCCATGGGGCAAGTCTACCCAATTTATCTAAACTTGGCACGATTATGCCGCACGAGGCGTTAACGCCCCATGAAGACAGGCGCTAAACTCCAACCGCCCTTTGCCCCAAGGAGTCCGAACATGGATCGCCGCCGCGTTTTGACCGCCGGCCTCGCCGGTGCCCTCGCCGCTCCCGCCCTGGCAACCGCGCAGACGGCACCGATCCGACTGCGCATGACCACGATCGTGCCCGAGGGCACGTATCTGTTCACCGCTTTCACCAAACGCTTCGTCGACTATGTGCGTTTGCTGACCGACGGGCGCGTGGAGATCCAGGCGTTTCCGGCCGGCGTGCTCGCCCCGCCCTTCGACGTCTATCGCGCTGTCGAAGACGGGCGCGCCGATATGGGCCATGCGCCGCCCGCCCTCATCTATCAGCGCGACGCGACGATGGCGCTGGTCACGTCCTTTCCCGGCGGGCTCGGCATCGAAGCGACGATGCATTGGCTTTACGAGGAAGGCGGCTTGAAGCTGCTGACCGATCACCATCGCGATCGCTTGAAGCTTCAGCCGATCGTGGCGGGCATGGCGACGACGGAAGTGTTCGCGCATTCGTGGAAGCCGATCCGCACCGCCGCCGATATGCGCGGCCTCAAATTCCGCACGCTCGGCGTTTGGGCCGACGTGATGCGCGAATTCGGCGCGGAGCCGGTGGCCACACCGACCGCCGATGTGGCGACCGCGCTCGAACGGCGCGTGATCGACGCCGCGAAAATGGCGGGTCCGGCCGACAATCTGCAAATGGGCCTGAACCGTATAGCACCCTACATCGTCGTGCCCGGCGCCCATTTGCCCGGCGGCTATTTCACCGCCTTCATGCGCGGCGAACGCTGGGACCAGATCCCCGCCCCGTTGCAGGAACGCATTCTGCTCGCGGGCCGCCTGACGAGCTTCGATTCCTATCTCGAGAAAGGCCGCCTCGATATCGACGCGATGGCCGAGTTCCGAAAGGGGCGCGCCGAGATCGTGACGCTCGATCCCCAATTCGTCGCGCAGATCAAAGCGGCCGCGCGCGAATGGGCAAAGAAGGCCGTGGCGGCGGCCAGCGCGCAGGGCAATCCCTGGCCCGAGCGCGTGATGAACGCGACCTTCGCCTTCCAGGACAAGTGGGAGGCGAATGCGGTCTATCGGCTCTAGGCTCTCCGACGCCGGGCTTATCGTCGCGATGGCGGCGGGCGCGTTGGCGCTCGGCCTGATGCTGCTCGAAGTGCTGTTGCGCTACGTCTTCGCGTCGCCGACCGTATGGACGCCGGAGATGGTGGGCATCGCCAACGGTGCGGCTTTCGTGTTCGGCGCGGGACCCGCTTTACGCGGCGGCGCGCATGTCTCGGTCGATGCGGTGTCGCGCTTCATGCCCGCGCGTTTGCGCGACGCGATCCTGGCGCTGTTCTTCGTCGCCCTCGCCTTGCCCGTTTTGCTGTGGATCGCGCAAGCCGGCTTCGACCGCGCGCTCAACGCCTATCTCCATGCCGAGGTGAACGACGTGAGCCCGTGGCGGCGCCCGGTCTGGCCGCATTACGCGCTGCTGACCTTGGGCGTGATCGGCTTGGCGCTCGACGTGCTGCTGAGCGGATTGCGTCACGCCAAGGCGGCAAGCGCATGATCGGCGATCTCGCGGTCTGGATGTTCCCGGCGCTGTTCGGACTGATGTTCCTGGGCGTGCCCGTGGGCTTGGGATTGATCGTGATTTCGGCCGCGTTCGGTTACGCGTTTTTCGGCGACGCACTGGGCCGCCAGATGTTCGGGCGCTTGATCGAGGTCTCGTCGAATTTCGCCTTCACGGCGATCCCGGCTTTCGTGTTCATGGGCAATATTCTGGAGAAATCCGGGATCGCCGAAAGCCTGTTCGGCGCCATGCGCCTGTGGCTCGGCCGCTTGCCCGGCGGCATGGCGCTGGCGACAATCGCGATGGCCGCGATCTTCTCGGCCGCCACGGGCATCATCGGTGCCGTCGAGGTGACGATCGGCCTGATGGCGATCCCCGCGATGATGGCCGCGCGCTACGACAAACGCTTGATCGCGGGAACAATCTGCGCGGGCGGTTCGCTCGGCACGATCATTCCGCCGTCGCTGACCGCCGTGATCTACGGCCTCGTCGCGCAAGTGCCGATCTCCGATCTGCTCGCCGGGATTTTGATCCCCGGCGCGTTGATGACGGCGCTGTTCATGGCGTGGATCGTGCTGCGCTGCCTGATCGACCCGAATGCCGGCCCGCCGGTCGAAGAAACCGGTGTGACGCTGGCCGAGAAGCTGCGCGTGACGGCGACGGCGCTCGTGCCCACCCTCGCCCTCGTCGCTTGCGTGTTGGGCGCGATCTTCATGGGTATCGCCTCGCCCACGGAAGCCGCCGCGACCGGGGCCGCCGGCGCGCTCGCCCTTGCCGCGTTCCACGGCCGCTTTTCGATCGCCATGGTGATCGACGCCGGCCGGCGCACGGTCATCATCACCGCGATGCTGATGACCATCGTCTATGGCGGCACGCTGTTCTCCAGCATGTTCTATGTGCAAGGCGGCGGCGCGCTGGTGCGCGAGATGGCGGGCTTCGCGACGGCGAGCCCCGGATTGCTCGTGCCCCTCCTGCTCGCCATCGTGTTCGTGATGGGCTTCGTGCTGGAATGGGTGACGATCGTGCTGCTCGCCGTGCCCGTCTTCGCGCCCTTGCTGAAAGCGGCGGGCGTCGATCCCTTATGGTTCGGTGTCGCCATGCTCGTCTGCATCCAGACGAGTTACCTGACGCCGCCGATGGCGCCCGCGATTTTCTTCCTGCAAAGCGTAGCGCCGCCCGAGATGACCTATGGTGATATCTGCCGGGGCGTCATCCCGTTCGTCGTGTGCCAAGTGCTGACGCTCGTCGCCGTCGTCGCGATGCCGTGGACCGCGACCTGGCTGCCCGCCCTTATGGGTGGGTTTTAGCGGGCGTGCGCGCCGCCAGCCACGCGATCGCGGCGAAGGCCAGCACGATGAAGGGCAGCACGAATTCGTTGATCGTGTCCCACCCGAACGCGTGCTGCATGGCGCCCGCACTCGCCGCCGCCGCCGCGACCGAGCCGAACACGATGAAATCGTAGGCCGCCTGCATCTTCGCCTTTTCCGACGGGCGATAGGTTTCGGTCAGCAGCGTCGTGCCGCCGATATAGAGGAAGTTCCAGCCCACGCCGAGCAGGATCAAGCCGACATAGAAATGCGCGAAGCTGATCCCGGCGAGATTGACCGCCGCCGACGCCGCGAGCAGCCCCGCCCCCGCCATCATCGTGCGCGACAAGCCGAAGCGCGCAACGATCGTGCCGGTGAAGAACGACGGCACGAACATCGCCAGCACATGCGCCTGGATCGTCGTCGCCGCATCCTCGAACGCGTGGCCGCAGGCGATCATCGCGAGCGGCGTGGCGTTCATCACCAGCGACATGCCGCCATAGGCGACCAGCCCCGCGATCAGCGCCACGATCACCTTGGGCTGGGCGAGAAGTTCGAGCATCGGCCGCGTGGCGCCATGGCGCTCGTCGCCCTTGGGGGCCGGAATATCGATGAAGCGCACGACGATTTGGGCCGCGATCGCGACCAGGATCAGGGCAGCAAAGGATCCGGCAAAAGGCACGGGGTCGAGCAGATGATGCGTCGCCTTGGCGAGTTCGGGCCCGAAAATGCCGGCGAGCACGCCGCCCGCGAGCACGTAGGAGATCGCCTTGCTTTTCCAAGCACCCGTGGCGCCGTCGGCCGCCGCGAAACGGTAGAACAGGCCGAAGCCATTATAGACGCCGTTGAACATCGCGCCGACACAGAACAGCGGGAACGACCCGATCAGGACGGCGCCCACGCAGATCGCTTGCGCGACGATGCCGCACGCCGTGCCAATGGCGAAGCCAAAGCGCCGTCCCTTCAATTTCATGAGATACGACGCGGGGAACGTCGTCAGCATCGCCGCGAGTTGCATGAAGCCCATCGGCAGCGTCGCCAGCGCCTTGTTCTCCGCCAGCATATGGCCGACCAAGGCGGCCTCCGCGATCATCGTCGAGGTGCCGATCATCATCAGCGCCTGCGCGAAGGCCAGCAGCGTCACGTTCCGGCGCGAACGCGCCGCTTCGTCGATCGTCGTTTCGGATGTCATGCGGGGATTAACTCAGTTCGCGGGAACTTTGCGCTCGAGAACGCGTTCGAACACCACGTCGGTCACGATATGCGCATCGCCCAGGATGCGCGTCGACGACGCCATCATGCGCCGCTTCGCGCGTTCCTGATCGAACGTGTCGCCGTTCGACGCGACTTCGTTGAGGTCGAGGATGAACGCGTCCTGCAAGCGCGGCAGGTTGGTTTTGATCTTTTCTTCGTCGGCCGGTGTGGCGAGTTCCAGGCGCATCAGCAGCGCGTAATGGCGCAGCACGCGGTCGCCCTGGATCGCCGCGACGATCACACGCGGCAAAACGAATTTGCCGGTCGACGGCGCATCGCTATGCCCATCGCCCTTCGCGTCCTCGGCATAGGCCGAAGGTGCGAACGCCAACGCGGCGCATAGAAATAGGAGTCGGACGAGCCGGGTCATGGGCGCGATAATGGACCGCGCTTAGAAATGGGTAAAGCCCGCGTGTTTTTGCGGGATTTCGGCGCCGATCACGCGCACGGCACCCCGCTGGCCCTTCGCGATCGTACCGATACAAGTCGCGGCGACCTTGGCCTTGCGGGAAGCTTGGACGATCTTCGCCGCCATCGCTTTGGGCGCCGCGAACAAAATCTCGTAATCGTCGCCGCCGGTCAGCGCGCGAACGAGATCGCCATGCTGGCGCGCGCTGGCCGAACGCGGCACCGCGTTCGCGTCGATCGTCGCCGAGACGCCGGACGCCGCACAGAGATGGCCAAGATCGGCGAGCAAACCGTCCGACACGTCGATCGCGGCATGCGCGATCCCTTGCAACATCGGACCGAAGGCGACGCGCGGATCGGGGATGCGATAACGGCGCTTCAAATAGGCGTCGGCGTTGCCCGCCCTTATCGCGTCGAGGCCGATCGCGGCATCGCCGATCGTGCCGGTCACCCAAATGTCGTCGCCTTGCTTGGCGCGCCCGCGCGGGATCATCTTGCCCTTGGGCGTTTCGCCGATCGCGGTGATCGACACGGAGAACGGCCCGGTTGTCGCCGTCGTGTCGCCGCCCAGCAATGGCAGGCGATAGAATTCGCCGTCGGCCGCGAGGCCCTTGGCGAAGCCTTCGAGCCAGCGATCGGTGATCGACTTGGGCCGTGCGATGGTCAGGAAGTATCCGACCGGAACGGCGCCCTTCGCGGCAAGATCGGAGAGATTGCGGCGCAGCGCCTTCTGCGCGACCGTCGCGGGCGGCTCGTCGCCCAGCGTATGGATGCCGACCACCAATTGATCGGCGGTGACGATCAGATCCTTGCCCGGCTTGGGCGTAAGCACCGCGACATCGTCGACGAGATTCAGCGCCGCGCGGCTCCCGCGCGTCAACGGCCGGAACAACGCGGCGATGGTTTCGAATTCGCCGCGCCGTTTCATAGCGCCTTACGCCATTTCGGAGGGGCGGCGCTCGCGCGCGATCCGGTCGAGCACGCCGTTGAGGAACCCGGCTTCCGCACCCGCATCGAAGGCGTAAGCGAGTTCCACGTATTCGCCGATCGTCGTGCGTGCGGGAATATCCGCGCGCGCCAAGATCTCGAACACGCCCGCGCGCAAGGCGGCGCGCAACACCGGATCGATGCGAGCAAGCGACCAGTTCTTGGCCAGCGCCGGCGAAATCAAACCATCGATCTCGGGCTTGCGCGCCCATGCACCCTCGACGATCGCCTTGAAGAATTCGGGATCGGCCGCCGCCCAATCCGGCCCGCCGAGACCCGGCTTCAAACGATAGCGGCGAAACTCGTCGATCGTCGTGGCGGGATCTTCGCCGCGAAATTCGATCTGATAGAGCGCTTGCACCGCCGCGAGGCGCGACGTGGTGCGCGCACCCTTGCGCCCGCCGCCGTGGCTTTCGTTCGACGCGTCGCTCATGGTGCTAAACGCAGACGGCGCTTGAACGCGGCCATCGCCAACGCGGCGTTGGCGGCATCGCGGCCCTTATTGCCTTTATCGCGCTTGGCGCGCGCCCAGGCTTGTTCCTCGTTCTCGACCGTCAGAATGCCGTAGCCGATGGCGAGGCCGCGCCGCACGGCGAGGTCTTGCAGGCCCCGCGCGCTCTCGCCGCAGACATAGTCATAATGCGTCGTCTCGCCGCGAATGACCGCCCCCAGTGCCACGAAGCCTTCATAGGGCTTCATGCCGCCGGCTTGATGCGCGGCCAAATCGGCCATCGCGATGGCGCCGGGAATTTCGAAGGCCCCCGGGACCGCGACGCGTTCGGCCGTTCCGCCGACCGCTTCGATCGCTTCGATGGCGCCTTGCGCCATTTCGTCCGCGAGGTCGGCATAGAAGCGCGCCTCGACGATCAGGATGACGGGCTTCTCGCCCGAGAAATCGGCCTTCGACGGCGCCGTGAAATCCGCTCGACCAAACATCAGATCGCCCGATGGCCGACGATGTTGAGCCCGTAGCCTTCGAGCCCGACGACCGAACGGCGCGCGTTGGTCAGCAGAACCATGTCCTTCACTCCGAGGTCGAGCAGGATTTGCGCGCCGATCCCGTAGTCGCGCAATTGCGGTCCCGCTTCGGGCGGCACCTGTTTGGAAATCTGGGCCGGATTGGCCTTGTCGCCGAAGCGCGCGCGCACGCGATCGCTGAGGCTGGTGGCGCGCGGCTCGCGGATCAACACGACGACGCCGCGTCCGCCTTGCGCGATCGACCGCATCGCGGCGTGAAGCTGTTCCGAGCGCCCCGCCCCGCGATCGCCGAGCACGTCGTCGAGCACCGAGAGTGCATGCATGCGCACGGGCACGGGCTCGCCGCCCGTCACGTCGCCCTTCACCAGCGCGATATGCTCGGCATAGGACGCGGTGTTGACATAGACGTGCATTTTCCAAGCACCGCCGTATTCGCTGTCGAAATCGGTTTCGATCACGCGTTCGACGATGCGGTCGTTCTTGCGGCGATAGGCGATCAGATCGGCGATCGTGCCGACGCGCAAGCCGTGGAACTGCGCGAATTTCAGCAGATCGGGCAGACGGGCCATCGTCCCGTCGTCGTTCATCACTTCGCAGATCACGCCCGCCGGGATCAAACCCGCCATGCGCGCGATATCGACCGCCGCTTCCGTATGGCCCGCGCGCACCAGCGTGCCGCCGTCGCGCGCCATCAACGGAAAGACATGGCCGGGCGAGCCGATATCGTCCTTGCCCTTCGACGGATCGATCGCGACCTGCACGGTGCGCGCGCGATCGGCCGCCGAAATACCGGTGGTGATGCCTTCGCGCGCTTCGATCGACACGGTGAACGCGGTTTGATGGCGCGAGGCGTTGTCGGGGCTCATCGGCTTCAAGCCGAGCTTCGCGCAGCGCTCCGGCGTCATGGCGAGGCAAATAAGACCACGGCCGAATTTGGCCATGAAGTTGATCGCTTCCGGCGTGGCGAACTGGGCCGGGATCACGAGGTCGCCCTCGTTCTCGCGGCTTTCGTCGTCCACCAGGATGAACATGCGCCCATTGCGCGCGTCCTCCACGATCTCCTCAATCGAGGAGAGGAAGGCGAGATCGACCTGGCCGGTGGCCAGGATTTCGCGCTGCTTGCCGGAGATCGGGTTGGCCAAGATCGAACCTATTTTCCGAGGATGCGCGCAACATAGCGCGCAAGGGCGTCGACTTCCATGTTGACGAGGTCGCCGGGCACGAGATCGCCCAACGTCGTCGCCGACCAGGTATGCGGAATGACGTTGATCGCGAAATGGCATCCGCCGCCCGCGATATCGGCCACGTCGTTGACGGTCAGCGACACGCCGTCCAGCGCCACCGAGCCCTTGGCCGCGATATAGCGCGCGAAAGCCGGCGGCACTTCGAAGACGAGCTTGTGCGACCCGCCGACCGGTTCTGCCGAAACGAGCTTGGCCGTCGCGTCGACATGGCCCGAGACGATATGCCCGCCGAGCTCCTGGCCGACCTTCAACGACGGCTCGAGATTGACCCGCGTGCCGGGCTTCCAGGCGCCCAAAGTCGTCTTGGACAGCGTCTCTGCCGAGGCTTCGGCCGCGAACCAATCCTTGCCCTTCTCAATCGCCGTCAGGCAGCAGCCCGAACAGGCGATCGACGCCCCGATCTCGGTCGCGGCGAGATCGAGACCGGTGGAAATGACAAGGCGCGTGTCGCTCGCCTTCGCGGCGGGCTCCAGCGCCTTGACGGTGCCTTTGTCGACGATGATTCCGGTGAACATGGCGGGGAACCTAGTGATCCTTCGCCCAAGTTTCCAGCGTATCGTCGCCAATCTTTTCAAGGGTTTCCAGGCGGAAACCGGGCGCTTGCGCCAGTTCGGCCACGCCGAACGCGGCGATTGCGGGCAAACCGTCGCCGCCGATCACCCGCCCGGCCCTGAAAATCGCCAAGCGATCGACTTCGCCGGCGCGCAGGAAAGCGCCCGCCAAATGCGCCCCGCCTTCGATCATCAGCCGCGTAATGCCCTTGGCGGCAAGCGCCTTCAGGATCGCGTCGGGTGCAGCGTGGCCTTCGGGCCCCGGTTCAACGGCCAGCATCTCGACCCCGCTTTCGACAAAAGCGGCGGCGCGAAGTTTTTCGGCGTCGGGACGATGGACGATCCAACTCGGCTGCATCTTCGCCGTGCGCACGAGCTTGGCGGTCAACGGTGTGCGCAAGCGCCCATCGACGACGACGCGGACCTTTCTCGAATTGTCGAAACCCGGCAGGCGCACATCGAGCGACGGATCGTCGGCCAGCATTGTGCCCGAGCCGACCATGATCGCGTCATGCTGCGCCCGGATCAAATGCGCCCGCGCCCGCGCGGCGTCGCTTGTAATCCATTTGCTCTCGCCCGTCTTCGTGGCGATGCGCATGTCGAGCGAACCCGCGAGCTTCAGCGTGACGAGCGGTTTGCCGTCGCGCACGCGCTTGAAGAAGCCGGCGTTGATCGCGTCGGCTTCCGCCTTGCAAAGCCCCTGCTCGACCGCGATGCCCGCATCGCGCAGCATCGCGATCCCGCGCCCGTTCACGCGGCCGTCCGGATCGCCGGTCGCGACCACGACATGCGCGACTTGCGCAGCGATCAAGGCATCTGCGCAAGGCGGCGTCTTGCCGTGATGGGAACACGGTTCGAGCGTGACATATGCGGTTGCGCCCTTCGCGGCGGAACCGGCACGTGCAAGCGCTTCGGTTTCCGCATGCGGACGACCGCCAGGCTGGGTCCAGCCACGCCCGACGACGATGCCGTCCTTGACGATAACGCAGCCGACCGCCGGGTTCGGCCAAGTATTGCCAAGCCCCCGCCGCGCCAACGCCAGCGCCGCGTCCATATGGACGCGGGCTGCGGCGTCAGACGTCGTTGTCGTCGTCGCCACCGAGCTTGCCGACGAAATCCTCGAAATCCTTCGCTTCGCGGAAATTCTTATAGACCGAGGCGAAGCGGATATAGGCGACATGGTCGAGGGTGCGCAGCGCGTCCATCACCATTTCGCCGACGACCGTCGAGGGGATTTCGTTCTCACCCAGGCTTTCCAGACGGCGCTGGATGCCCGACACGATGCGCTCCACGCGTTCGGGCTCCACCGGGCGCTTGCGCACCGCATGCGTCAGCGAGCGCGAAAGCTTATCGCGCTCGAACGGCTCCTTCACGCCGTTCTTCTTCACGATCACGAGTTCGCGCAGTTGCACGCGCTCGAAGGTCGTGAAGCGCGACCCGCAAGACGGGCAAAACCGCCGGCGGCGAATCGCGCCGCCGTCTTCGGTCGGACGCGAATCCTTCACTTGCGTATCGTCGTGGCCGCAGAACGGACAGCGCATTGGAACCTGTTCCTTGTTTTTTCGTTTTTAGGCGTTCGTGTAGACCGGGAAACGTTCGACCAGCTTGGCAACCTTGTCGCGCACGCGCGCTTCGATCGCGGCGTTGTCGCCCGAATTGGAATTCGACAGCCCGTCGAGCGTTTCGGCGATCAGATCGCCGACCTGCTCGAACTCCGCCGTGCCGAAGCCGCGCGTGGTGCCCGCCGGCGTGCCCAGACGCACGCCCGACGTGACCATCGGCTTTTCCGGATCGAACGGGATGCCGTTCTTGTTGCAGGTCAGGCCCGCGCGCTCGAGGCTCTTCTCGGCGTTCGTGCCGGTCAGCTTCTTGGGGCGCAGATCGACCAGCATCAGATGGGAATCCGTCCCGCCCGACACGATCGCGAAGCCGTGCTTCACCAAGCGGGCGGCCAACGCGCGCGCATTGTCGATCACGCGCTGGGCGTAGACCTTGAACTCGGGCCGCAAAGCCTCGCCGAACGCCACCGCCTTCGCCGCGATGACATGCATCAGCGGACCGCCTTGCAGGCCGGGGAAGACGGCGGAGTTGATCTTCTTGCCGAGGTCTTCGTCCATCGACAGGATCATGCCGCCGCGGGGGCCGCGCAGCGTCTTATGCGTCGTCGTCGTCACGACATGGGCGTGCGGCAGCGGATTGGGATAGGCCCCGCCCGCGATCAAGCCGGCGTAATGCGCCATATCGACCATCAGGATCGCGCCGATCTTGTCGGCGACGGCGCGGAAGCGCGCGAAATCGATCTGGCGCGAATAGGCGGAGCCGCCCGCGACGATCAGCTTCGGCTTATGCTCAAGCGCGTTCTTTTCCATCTGATCGTAGTCGATCAATTGCGTGTCGCGCGTCACGCCATAGGACACGGGCTTGAACCACTTGCCCGACTGGTTGGCGGGCGAGCCGTGCGTCAAGTGGCCGCCTTCGGCCAGCGACATGCCCATGAACGTGTCGCCCGGCTGCAGCAGCGCGAAGAACACGGCTTGGTTGGCTTGCGCGCCCGAATGCGGCTGCACGTTCGCGAAGTTGCAGCCGAACAGCTTCTTCGCGCGCGCGATGGCCAGCGCTTCGGCTTCGTCGACGAATTCGCAACCGCCGTAGTAACGGCGGCCCGGATAACCTTCGGCGTATTTGTTGGTCAGCACCGAACCTTGCGCTTCCAGCACGGCGCGGCTCACGATGTTCTCCGACGCGATCAGCTCGATCTGGCCTTGCTGGCGACCCAGCTCGCGATCGACGGCGCCTTTAAGTTCGGGGTCCGCCTTGGCGAGCGGCGTTCCGAAGAAATCCTTGGCGAATTCGGCGTAGGAAACGGAAGACATCGTGCTTAGACCCTTTCAACCCAGCTTGGCGACGCGCTTTTCGTGGCGCCCGCCTTCGAACGACGTGGCGAGAAAAACCTTGAGTGCCGCGCGCGCGACCTCGATCCCGATCAATCGCGCGCCGAACACGACGACATTGGCGTCGTTGTGCTGGCGGCAGAGGCGCGCGCCCGTCTCGTCATGAACGAGCGCCGCGCGGATATGGCGATGGCGATTGGCGGCGATCGAAATGCCGATACCCGAGCCGCACAGCAACACGCCGCGCTTGGCGCGCCCATCCTTGAGGGCGACGGCCAGCGCATGCGCGAAATCGGGGTAATCGACGCTGTCGGCGGAATGCGTGCCGAGATCCAGGACCTTATGGCCGGCCGCTTCCAAATCCTTGACCAACAAGGATTTCATTTCGAATCCGCCATGGTCGGCGGCGATCGCGATCGTCTCTGTCATGGAATGTCCCGGAGCCCCAAAATCCGGGGGAACCTACCATATGTCGTTTGGGCGCCACAATCGGCCCCCAAGCCATTGGGCTATCGCGGTTTTTAAGATTCCAGGCCCTGTTTGCGCAATTGTGCTTCCAGCTTGCGCAAGGCGTTGGCCCGGAGCGTGACCGGGGCCGCGTTGGCCGGGCCCATGATCGAAACCTCCAGGCCGCTCTCGGCGTCGATCGCCGAGACCTTCACGAAATTCCCGACTTGATGGAATTCGAAGAAGACTTCGCGGTTCATCCGCGCAGTTCCGAATAGAGCAACGCGGTTTCGATCTTGCCGCCGTCGGGCGTGGCGAATTCGCGGCGCTGGTTCATGCCGACCAGATGCACGACATGAACAGGATCGTGCGGATATTTGGGATCGAGCACGAGCTTCGCTTCGCGGTCGATCATCGGCAGCGCCAAGCCGCAGCAGAAATTATACTCGGGCGGTAGGAACTGGACGCTGTCGGAATCCGATCGCCCGAGCACCGTGTAGCAGGCGAGGTTGAGGGCGATCTGCTCGGTATATTTATTCGCGGCGTTGGAAATGCCGGCGGTCGCGAATTCCTGCCACTTCGCCCAGACCGGACTATCGCGCCGCCCGGCAAACAGGCCCGAATTCAAGATCGGGTTGGCGGCGAGCACGGTGGCGATCCCCTCGCCGAACGACGCGGCGGCGGCGTTCCGGTGCATGGCTTGCGTTGCTTGCCCGCCGGAATAGAGATGCGCGTAGGCGCGATGAAGCTCGGGCACGATCGCGAAGCCGTAGCGGCGGGCGGCTTCCATCGGCACGGTGACGCCTTCGGCCGATTGCACCCAAGCATCGGCGTCAATCCATTGAATGACGTTCGCGTGCGGGAAATAGCGCGGCAGGAAGGGCCGCGACGTCATCGCGCGATAGCCGTCGCCCATCTTCGCGACGTCCGCGTCCTTGTTTCGCGGCTCGATATCCCAGCCGACGGGTACACGGACGATCTTCTCCGCCGCCAGCCATTCGCATTGCTGGGCGTCGAGCCCGAAATCGAGAATGGCGAGCGCCACCCCGCCCAAGCGCAAGGCTTGGATCGAGCGCAGCGTGTCGCGCGCGTAGCGGAAATACTTCGCGTCGGACCCGGTGACGATAACGGAATCGGCCATAACGCCAGGATATCACCGAATAAGCGCGGCGTTGACCGCTCGCGGATACTCAACCCAGAATATCGGCCGAACCTCGCGGAGTCCCCGATGCCCGTCATTGCCGATTTGGTCGCCCTTTACGAAGCCGAGGGCATCGAGATTTCGACCGGCCTGAATTCCTGGCATTTGAAGAACAGCGCCGAGGCGCCGTTTACTTGGTTCATGCGCGGCGGCAAGTCGCTGACGCCGGGTTTGGGCATCGCGATGCAGGAAGTCTATCTGCTGGAATGCATGTTCGCGACCTGGCGGCCGAAGCGTTCGCTGGTGATCGGCAATTCCTATGGCTGGAGCACGATTGCACTCGCACTCGCCAATCGCGACGGGCGTACGCTGGGCCTCGACACCGGGGCGGATGTGCAATCGGTCTCGGGCATTCATCTCACCAACAAAATCGCCAAACGCAATGCGCTGGATTGCTACGCGGTCGGCGCGCCCTCGCCTGGCGGCGTCGCGCCCACCGTCGCGCGCGAATTGAAAGGCCCGGTTGAGTTTGCGTTGATCGACGGCGAACACACCCGCGAGGCGTTGGCCCGCGATCTGGAAGCCGTGCGCGCGGTCGCCACGCCCGATTGCGTCTATCTGTGCCACGACGAATTGAATTTCGATATGCGCCCGACGGCGGCCGAATTCGCCGAACGCCACGGCATGAAGCTCGACATCCTGACGCGCACGCCGTCGGGCATGGCGGTGATCCGCCGGGCGGAGGTGGAGCCGGGCCTCGCGCGCGCGATCCACGCTTTCGCCGGATCGGAAGAGCTGTTCCGCCGCTGGGTCGCCCAGCCGCCGGGCTGATCCGGGGCGCCTTGCCGGGAAGATGCTTTAAGTCTAAAGTATTTCCCGATGGACGCGCCTTTCACCCTGAAACTGCCGATCCGCTTCAGCCATACCGACCCGGCGGGGATCGTCTATTTCCCGAACTATTTCGATTTCTGCAACGCGGCGGTCGAAGATCTCTACACGCGCGCTTTGGGCGTCGACTACGCCAAGCTGATCTTCGAAGCGCGGCGCGGCACGCCCATCGTGCACGCCAGCTGCGATTTCTTCGTGCCGTCCAAAATGGGCGACACGCTCGACGCCACGGTGCTGCTGGGCGAAATCGGCCGCTCGTCGATCCCGATCGACATCTATTTCCACGCCGACAACGTGCTGCGCTTGAAAGCGAAGCTCGTGACGGTGCATATGGACCTCGACACGCGCAAATCGGCGCCGATTCCGGATGGCTTGCGCGCCCGCTTCGACGCCTACAAGGCCGCGTCCGCGCATTGGACGCCGCCCGCCAAACCCGGAGAGAAACAGGAATGAATCGCGCGCTGCTGCCCGAAGGCTGGGACAAGCCCAAAGGCTACGCCAATGCCGTGGCCGCGAAGGGCACGCAGATTTACGTCGCCGGGCAAATCGGCTGGAACCCCGCGACCTCGGCGTTCGAGACCGACGATTTCGTCGCGCAAGTCCGCCAAGCCTTGTCGAACATCGCCGCCTTGCTGAAGGAAGGCGGTGCGGGCCCCGAACATCTCGTGCGCCTCACCTGGTTCGTGACCGACAAGGCCGAATACGCCGCAAGCTTGCGTGAAATCGGCGGCGCGTATCGCGACGTTCTAGGCCGCAATTTCCCCGCGATGACCCTGGTCGAAGTGAAGTCGCTGCTTGAGCCGCGCGCCAAGGTCGAGATCGAAGCGACGGCGGTTGTCCCGGACCGCGCCTGACCTATAATCCGACCGACTCACATTCCGATACGGAGCAGTACCATGAACGCCTCGCCCTCTCCCAAGACGTCCAAGCTCGATTTCCAGTGGGAGGACCCGTTCCTGATCGACGCGGATCTGTCGGAAGAAGAGCGCATGATCCGCGACGCGGCGCGCGATTATTGCCAAGGCAAGCTCGCCCCGCGGATCAAGGAAGCGTTTCGCAACGAGTCGACCGATCCCGCGATCTTCCGCGAGATGGGCGAGATGGGTTTCCTCGGCTCGACGATCGAGGGTTACGGCTGTGCGGGCACGTCCTACGTCGCTTACGGCCTGATCGCGCGCGAAGTGGAGCGCGTGGACAGCGGCTATCGCTCGATGATGAGCGTGCAGTCGTCGCTCGTCATGCACCCGATCAACGCCTACGGCACCGAAGCGCAGAAGCAAAAATATCTGCCCAAGCTCGCGACCGGCGAATGGATCGGCTGCTTCGGCCTGACCGAGCCCGACGCCGGTTCCGATCCCGGCGGGATGAAGACGCGCGCGCGCAAGGACGGCAACGGCTACGTCATCTCGGGCACCAAGATGTGGATTTCGAATGCGCCGATCGCCGACGTGTTCGTCGTCTGGGCGAAGGACGATGCCGGCGACATTCGCGGCTTCGTGCTCGAAAAGGGCATGAAGGGCCTGTCGGCGCCGAAGATCGAAGGCAAGTTCTCGCTGCGCGCCTCCATCACCGGCGAAATCGTGATGGACGAAGTGCGCGTCGGCGAAGACGCGTTGCTGCCCAATGTGAAGGGCTTGAAGGGGCCGTTCGGTTGCCTCAACCGCGCGCGTTACGGCATCGCCTGGGGCGTGATCGGTGCGGGCGAAGCCTGCTGGCACGGGGCTCGCACCTATACGCTGGAGCGCAAGATGTTCGGCCGGCCCCTCGCCGCCAATCAGCTGATCCAAAAGAAACTGGCCGACATGCAGACCGAGTTGTCGATCGGTCTGCTCGCCGCGTTGCGCGCCGGGCGCCTGATGGACGAAGGCAAGCTGTCGCCGGAAACGATCAGCCTGATCAAGCGCAACAATTGCGGCAAGGCGCTGGACGTCGCCCGCATGGCGCGCGACATGCACGGCGGCAACGGCATCATGGACGAATATCCGATCATCCGTCACATGGTGAACCTCGAGACCGTGAACACCTACGAGGGCACGCACGACGTGCACGCACTGATCCTGGGCCGCGCTCAGACCGGCATCCAAGCCTTCGGGCCGTAAGCGGAGAAACGGAAATGCTGTTCGCGAAACTCGTCGATATCTATCAGAAGGCGGGTTTCGCGATCCGCTCCTCGATCAGCCCGTTCATGCTGACCAAGATCAGCAACGTCTCGCACGAGGACGGGACCTTCACCTATATCGTCAAGGACGGCGCCAATTACGGCGCGCATGGCGGCGGCATTTCGATGTCGGAGGTCTATCTGATCGATAGCCTCGCCGCCGCGTTCAAGCCCGCGACCGTTTTCGGTATCGGCTGTTCTTTCGGATGGAGCAGCGTCGCCCTTGCCGTGGCGAACCCCGCCGCGAAGGTCGTGGCGATCGATATCGCCGAAGGCACGAGCGCGCCGGGCCTCGACCTCACCAACCAGATCGCCCTGCACCACGGCTTGAATCTCAAAGGGCTGATCGGCCGCTCGCCCGAGGATGTGCCCGCGATCGTCGAACGCGAACTCGGCGGGCGCATCGATCTCGTCTTCATCGATGCCGATCATACCGACACGGCGCAATACGCCGATTTCCGCGCCGTGGCGCCCTATTGCCACCCGGGCACGGTCTATCTGTTCCACGACGTCTATATCTGCCAGACGACCGCGAGCTTCAAACGCATCGCGGCGGAAATGGTCACGCATGACGGCGTGGTGCTGACGCGCACAGCATCGGGCATCGGCGCGCTGATCCCGAAATCGGCGACGGCGGAGTTGCGCGCGGCGATCACCGCCTTCGCCGATCCGTTCTGCGTGGTGCCGCTCTAGAAATGCTCGAAACCCTCACCCTTCTGCTGGTCTGCCAGCTGATCGGCGAGGCGATCGTCCGCTACCTCGCCTTGCCGGTCCCCGGCCCCGTGCTGGGCATGGCGCTGCTGTTCGCGTATCTGATGATGCGCGGCAAAGTCTCGGACGATCTCGCCAAGACGACCGGCACGCTGCTCGACAATCTGTCACTGCTGTTCGTGCCCGCAGGCGTGGGCGTGATCCTCTACGCCGATCTCATCGCCGCCGAATGGCAGGCGATCGTTGCGGCGCTTATCGTGTCGACCCTCGCCACCATCGCGGTGACGGCGCTGCTGATGAAGAAGCTCGCCAAACCCTTGCCAAAAGACGGCGAATGAAAAGCGGCGGCGGCGATCTGTTCGAGTTGTGGGTCTATCTTTCGACCACGCCGCTGCTCGGGCTGACGGTGACGCTGGTCGCCTACCTGATCGGGCGGCGCATCTACGAGCACTTCGACCGCACGCCGATAGCCAATCCGGTGCTGATCGCCGTCATCCTGCTGGTGGCCCTGCTCTGGCTTTCGGACGTGCCTTATCGGCGTTATTTCGAAGGCGCGCAGTTCGTGCATTTCCTGTTGGGCCCCGCGACGGTGGCGCTGGCGGTCCCGCTCTATCGCCATTTCGCCGAGATCAAGCGCAACGCCGTCGCGATCTTCGTGTCGATCGTCGCGGGATCGACGACCGCCATCGTCTCGGCGGTCGGCACGGCGTGGCTGTTCGGCGCCTCCGAACGCACGCTGCTCAGCCTCGCGCCCAAATCGGTGACGACGCCGGTCGCGATGGGCATTTCGGAAAGTATCGGCGGCTTCCCCGCGCTGACCGCCGTGCTGGTGATCCTCACCGGTATTCTCGGCGCCATGTTCGGCACGTGGACGATGAACGCGCTGCGCCTGAAAGATTGGCGCGCGCGGGGCCTCGGCATGGGCACGGCCGCGCACGGGATCGGTACCGCACGCGCGTTTCAGGTGAACGAATTGGCGGGCGCGTTCTCGAGCTTGGCGCTCGGCCTCAACGCGCTGGCGACGGCGATTTTGGTGCCGCTGATTATTCGGCTGCTGTCGTCGTGACCTGCGGCGCGTAGCCGCCCTGGCCGATCGCGCCGATCCAGAACTGCTCCATGCGGCGCAGCGTCTGTTCGAGCTGGGTCAGGTCGCCGGGCTTGACCAGCGTGCGCGTCAACTCGTCGGCATGGCGCGCGAAGACCTGATCCAGACGCTCATGCAGTTTCAGGCCCTGCGCCGTCAGCTTGACGCGCACCGAGCGGCGGTCATGCGGGCTGCGCGCCTGCGAGATGTACTCGTTGTCGATCAGTTTCTTCAAATTGTAGGAAACATTCGAGCCCAGGTAATAGCCGCGCTGGGTGAGTTCGCCGACCGTCAGCTCGTCCTTGCCGATATTGTAGAGGATCAGCGCCTGGACGTTGTTGATGTCGCGCACGCTCATCCGGTCGAGTTCCAGTTTCACGACTTCGAGGAACTGGCGATGCAGCCGCTCGACGAGCGAAACGGAATCGAGATAGTCGCGCTTGAGGTCCGACATCAGGTGAGGTCCCGGAAAAAATACCGAAAAGTTTTAACATAAATACGGGACGAATGGTTAAGGACCTCTTACCTGCCCTGCAACATCTTGATAATACCGGAAAAGTCGAGCGGCCCATCGCCCTTGGCGGCCATCAAGGCGTACAGGGATTCGGCCGCCGCCCCCAACGGCGTGGCTTGGCCCGTCGCTTGGGCGGCGGCCTGGGCGAGCTTCAAATCCTTCAACATCATGTCGGCCGTGAAGCCGGGTTTGTAATCGCGGTTGGCGGGCGATGCGGGTACGGGGCCGGGTACTGGGCAATAACTCGTCATCGACCAGCATTGGCCGGAGCTTTTCGAGGAAATGTCGAAAAGCTTCTGCGCGTCGAGACCGAGCTTGGCGGCGAGGCTGAACCCTTCCGCCACCGCGATCATCGAAATGCCGAGGATCATGTTGTTGCAGATCTTCGCGGCCTGGCCGTTGCCGGGTCCGCCGGCATGCACGATCGTCTTGCCCATTTTGGATAGGATCGGCTGCGCGCGCGCGAAACCGGCTTCGCCGCCGCCGACCATGAAGGTGAGCGTCGCGTTCGCCGCCCCGACCGTGCCGCCGGACACGGGCGCGTCGACCATTTCGAACCCCGCCGCGCTCGCCTTCTTGGCGATGGCGCGGGCACTGTCGACGTCGATGGTCGAGCAATCGATCAGCAAGGCGCCCTTCTCGGCCGCCGGGATCACGGCGTCGTAAACGGCGCGCGATTGCGGCCCGGCGGGCAGCATCGTCACGACGATCGCCGCCCCATTGACCGCATCGGCGATCGACGCAGTTGCCGCGACGCCGTTGGCCACCGCCGCATCGAGATTGGCTTTCGCCAAATCGAAGCCGCGCACCTTCTCGCCCGCTTTGGCGAGATTGCCGGCCATCGGCCCGCCCATATTGCCGAGGCCGATGAATGCGATCGTCGCCATGTTTTCCTCCCGGTTTTGTTTTCAGTCGATGAAGACGAGTTCGTCCCCGTCCGGCATCGGCGCGAAATAGCGTTGCACGGCGGCGTCGGAGACTTCGGCCAGCGTCGCCGGCTTCCATTTCGGCGCATGATCCTTGTCGATCAGAACGGCGCGAATGCCTTCGTAGAAATCGTCGCCTTCCATCGCGCGGCGCACCATGCGGAATTCCATCCGCAGCGCGTCCTCGATGGACAAAGCCGCCCCCTTCTCGATCTGCAACAGCGAGACTTTGAGGCTCGTCGGGCTCATCTTGCGCAAACGGTCGGCGAGTTTCGCCGTCCATTCCTGCCCTTCCTTATCGAGGGCGGCGAGAATTCCCTCCACGCTCGACGGCGCGAAGCAACGGTCGATGATCGCTTCGCGCGCCACGATGGGCGCGGGACCGGGATCGATATGGAAACGCGGCAACACCGTGTCGGCCGCTTCCGTCTCCAGGGCTTTGATGAGGTCCGGCAGCTTGGCGCTGTCGACGTAATGCGTCGCGATCCCCAGATGCACCAGATCGGCCGCCTTCAAACGCTCGCCGGTCAAACCGAGGAACGCGCCCATGCGCCCCTTAAGGCGCGGCAGGAAATAGCCGCCGCCGACATCCGGGAACAATCCGATGGCGCTTTCGGGCATGGCGAACAACGTGCGCTCCGTCGCCACGCGATAGCGGCCATGGATGGAAAGTCCCACGCCGCCGCCCATCGTGATGCCGTCGATAATCGAGACGATGGGCTTGGGGAAACGCGCGATCTGCCGGTTGAGCCGGTACTCGGCGAAGAAAAAGTCGCGCGTCAGCGGATCGGCCTTGCCGCCTTTCTTCGCGGCGAGACCGGCTTCGCATACCGCGCGCACGTCGCCGCCCGCGCAGAACGCCTTGCCGCCATCGCCCCATTGCACGATCTGGCGCACGGCGTTGTCCTTCGCCCATTCGGCGAGCGTGGGGGCGAGCGCTTCGATCATGCCCAGCGTCAGCGCGTTCAGCGCCTTCGGGCGTGTGAACACCACTTGGCCGGCGATCCCGGCGCGTTTGAACGCGATTTCGTCGAAGCTGCGATCGGTCATGTTCTTTCCGGCGATTGGAATTCGGCGTCTTGTCGGCTAGTTTTGTTCTCTGGAGCCGAGGGAGCAAGATGCAAGTCCACGGAAGTTATCCGCGAACCCGTTTACGCCGCAACCGGCGCGATTCCTGGTCGCGCGCATTGGTGGCCGAAAACAAGCTGACCGTCGCCGATCTGATCTGGCCGTTGTTCGTGCAGGAAGGCGTGCGCCAACGCACGCCGGTTCCCTCGATGCCCGGTGTTGCGCGGCTCAGCGTCGACGAGATCGTGAAAGACGCCGCGAAGGCCGCGAAGCTCGGCATTCCCGCGATCGCTTTGTTCCCCAACACGCCGGGCAACCTCAAATCCGAAGACGGCGACGAAAGCTTCAACCCGGACAATCTGGTCTGCCGCGCCGTGCGCGCGATCAAGAAGGATGTTCCGGAAATCGGCATCGTCTGCGACGTCGCGCTCGATCCCTACACGACGCACGGCCAAGACGGCTTGGTGCACGACAATTACGTCGTCAACGACGCGACGATCGACGTGCTGATCAAGCAAACGCTCGTCCAGGCGCAGGCCGGCTGCGACGTGATCGCGCCCTCCGAAATGATGGACGGACGCATCGGCGCCTTGCGCGACGCGCTCGACAAGGCCGGGTTCGAACATGTGCGGCTGATGAGCTACGCCGCCAAATATGCCTCGGCGTTTTACGGGCCGTTCCGCGACGCGGTCGGCTCGTCCTCGAGCCTCGGCAAGGGCGACAAGCGCACCTATCAGATGGACCCGGCCAATACCGACGAAGCCTTGCGCGAGGTCGCGTTCGATCTCGCCGAGGGGGCCGACATGGTGATGGTCAAGCCCGGCATGCCCTATCTCGACATCGTCGCGCGCGTGAAAGCCGAATTCAAAGTCCCGACCTATGTCTATCAAGTGTCGGGCGAGTATTCGATGCTGATGGGCGCTGTCGAGCGCGGCTGGCTCGACAAGAAAGTGGCGCTCGAAACGCTGCTCGGCTTCAAGCGCGCGGGTGCCGACGGCATCCTCACCTATTTCGCGCTCGAAGCGGCGGAAGCGTTGCGCGCCTAACCGTCATTCCGGCCGAGCGTCAGCGAGAGCCGGGATCTCGTGAGACCCCGGGTCGCGCCGGCGAAACCGCCGGCTTGCCCGGGGTGACGATTAGGGCGCGAAAAATCGTAGCGCCGCGCGGTCATGCAGCGGCAAATCGTGGCCGGCTTCGTGAAAGCCGACATGGCCGCCGCCGGTCGCGAGTAGCGGCGTCACGCGCGTATTGCGCGTCCAATCGCGCGCCGTATAGGCGTCGGGTGGAATCCACGGATCGTCGAGCGCGTGGACGATCAGCGTGGGCACGGCGATCGCGTCGAGAAACCCGGCGGCCGAGCAACGCGCGTAGTAATCCGCCGCATCCTTGAAGCCGTTGCGCGGCGCGACGATCCGATCGTCGAATTCCCAGATACTGCGAATCCCCGACGGCGGTTCGTGCGCATCCGCCAGCATCTGGCGCAGCAGATGATCGTGATAGACGCGATTGCGCCGCGCGCGCATGCGGATACTCGTCGCCGCCAAATCGATCGGTGCCGAGACGGCGACGGCTTTGACGATCTTGCCCGCCCCCTCGCCCAAATGTTTGAGCAGCATATTCGCACCCAGCGAATAGCCGACGGCATGGATGCCGTGCGGCGCGTCGAGCGCGCGCAAGGCTTGGGCCAAATCTTCGCTGCGCCCGGCGTGATACATGAGCTTGGCGGGCCGCGTTCCTGCCCCACGCAAATTCAACCGCAGCACGTTCGATCCGGCCGCGAGATGGGCCGCGGCGCTGACGCGCATATAGGTCGAGTTCGCGTTGCCGGTCAGGCCGTGGATCAGCAGGACCAGCGGCTTCGCCACGCCGCCCGCTACGCGATTGAGCTCGCCGGTCAGCGCATCGCCATCATCGAGCGGCAGCGTGACGCTTTCTGAGGACGGCAGATCGACGCGCGGGGGCGACATGAAATTCCGCAGCGTTTGAAGGTCCGCACCAACCCAAGGAAAGCGCGGCCGGAATTTCTCGACATTCATCCCCACGGCCCCGAACGCGTCCGCCCTTCGAACAGCTTTACGCCCCGGCGCTTGAAAATCGGGATCAATGCCATCCCGGCGAGGAAGCCGCCGATATGCGCCCACCACGCGACACCGCCTTGTTCGGGATCGGCGAGGAACGCGTTGGCGAATTGCACGACGATCCAGAAGCCGAGCACCGCCCAGGCCGGCAGCCAGGCGAAGCGGAAGAAAGCGAAGCTCCAAGCTTGCGCATGCGGGTGCAGCAGCAGATAAGCGCCGAGTACGCCCGATACGGCGCCCGACGCGCCGATCATCGGCGTGGTCGACGACGGATCGACAGCCCCTTGCGCGAATGCGGCGGCGAGGCCACAGAGTGCGTAGAATACGATGAAGCGAAACCGCCCCATCGAATCTTCGATGTTGTTCCCGAAGGTCCATAGGTAAAGCATGTTGCCCGCGACATGCATCAGCGAGCCGTGCAGGAACATCGCGCTGAAGACGGTCGTCCAGGCGGGCGGCGGGGCCAACGCTTCGTCGATATAGGCCTCGCCCGTCAATACCGCCGGGATCATCCCGAAGCGCAGGATGAATTCCTCCGACGCCGCCGGGGCGAGCGTGGCCTGATGGATGAAGACGGCGGCGTTGATCGCCACGAAGATCGCCGTCAGAACGGCGAAGCTTCGCGTCGGGTTGTCGTCCTTGAGCGGGACGAGGATCAAGGCCGGGCCTTAATTGCTGGCGGAGAGGAACTCGACGATCGTGCCGATCTGATCCTGCGTCATCAACGCGGGCGCGTGACCGCAACCGGCGACCTCGACCGCGCGGCAATTCGGGCGCTTGACCATGCGCAGCAGCGTTTCGCGCAGCAGCAGGTCGGAGGTTTCGCCGCGCATCGCCAGCACCGGCACGCGCAACTGGTCCCAGAACGGCCACAGCACCACGTCGTCCGCCGCGCGGCCCGCGAAGGGTTTGCCGATCGCGGGGTCGTAGCGCAGGCGCAAATCGCCCTCGCCCGATTCCTCGGCCGCGTGGAAGGCGAGATGCATCCATTCCGCGTCGGTCAATTCGCCGAAGGGTTTGTGGACTTCGCGCAGATAGGCTTCGACTTCCTCGAAATCCTGGAAGCGCGGATCGCGCCCGCAATACTCGCCGATGCGCTGCAAGGCGGCGGCCGGCACGAACGGCCCGATATCGTTGAGCACCAGCTTGCGGATGAAATGGCCGCGCTGGGCCGCGAGCAGCATGCCGATGAGCCCGCCCATCGACGTGCCGATCCAATCGAGCTTGGCGACGTCGAGCCGCGCATAGAGCGCCGCGACGGTCTGCGTATAGACCGGATAGGAATAATCGTCGGCGCGATGCAGCCAATCCGACGCGCCGCGCCCGGGCATATCCGGGCACACGACGCGCCAGCCGTCATGCGCCAGCGCGCGGGCCAGCGCGTCGAAATCGCGGCCGTTGCGCGTCAAACCATGGACGCAGATCACGGTGCGGTCGGGGGCGCGTTCGGGGCCCCATTCCGTCCAAGCGAGACGGAAAAAACCGCCGGGGCCGAGGACGGGCATTTTGTGGTCGCGCGGAGTCATGGACGATTTGTACCGCGACGCCCCGCCTATGGACAACTCATGCCGCGCCGCCTACAAGGCGGCGGCCCTCTCGAACGCCCCAAAAAATCTTGTTTTCCGCGCTTTCGCAACGCACCCAGGGATACCTGTTCGCCATCGCCGCACCTTTGTGCTGGAGCGTGGGCGGCGTGGTGATGCGTATGGTCGAAGCCGGCCCGTGGGACATCGTGTTCTGGCGCGCCTTGTCGCACGCGCTGTTCTTTCCCCTGATGCTGCGCGCGATGACCGGCAATTGGGGCCTGACCATTTTCCGCGACCATACGCGCCTCGTGCTGATCTCGGCCGGGTGCGTGTGCGTGACGCTGACCATGCATGTCATCGGCATGACGTCGACGACCGTGGCGAACGCGCTGCTGCTGCAATCGACGTCGCCGATCATGGTCGCGTTCCTGGCGCTGTTCTTCCTGAAGGAGAAAGTGCCCGCCGCGAGCTGGGCCGCCATCGCCATCGCGATGGGCGGCTTGGGCCTCGTCATGGGGGCGTCGCTCGCCGAAGGGGCGTTGCTCGGCAAGCTCGCCGCTTTATCGGTTGCGCTGTTCTCGGCGATCAACGTGACGCTGATCCGCGGCCAGCGCGCGCTGGATCTGCGCCCCGGCACCACGCTCGCGGCCATCGCCGCCGTCGCGATGGCGTGGGCGATCGGCAATCCTTTCGCCGTGCCCGCGCAATCGGCGATCGCGTTGTTCATCCTCGGCTTCGTGCAGATGTCGCTGGGCCTGACGTTCTTCTACGCCGCGATCCGCCGCTTGCCGGTCGTGCAAGTCGTGCTGATCGCGCTGCTGGAACCCGTGCTCGGGCCCGTCTGGACCTGGATCGGCGTGGGCGAAACGCCGTCGCTCGGCACGATCGTCGGCGGCACGATCCTGCTCGCCGCGTTGGCGGGCAACGCGATAGTCACCGCCCGCAGCGGGGCGAAATGAGCACGGCGAACACCACCGCGCGCGGAATCGCGCTGATGCTCTGCGCCACGCTGTTCTGGAGCACGTCGGGGCTGTTCGTCCGGATGCTCGATGGCACGGGCGCGCCATCGATGGTGTTCTGGCGCTCGATGGGCATGCTCGCTTTGGTCGGCGCTTATCTCGTGTGGCGCTACGGGCGCGACGCCACAGCGTCGATCAAAGCGCTGGGGATCGGCGGGGCCGCCGCCGCCTTCATGCTGTCGCTGCAATTCCTGTTCTTCCTGATTTCGGTCGCCAACACCACGGTCGCGACGGCATTGTTCCTGATGAGCACGTCGCCCTTCTGGGCCGCCATCGTCGCGCGCGTGTTTCTGGGCGAAGGCATCGCCACACGCACCTGGATCGCGATGGCGTTCTGCTCGACCGGTGTCGCGATCATGGTGTGGGACGCGCTGGAATTCGGCTCAATCATCGGGCCGCTGGCGGCGTTGGGCGTGTCGATTTCCTTCGCCTTCCAGATCCTGATGCTGCGGAAATTAAAAGCCGGTATCGACCCCGCCCCCAGCGTGTTCCTGGCGGGCATCATGTCGGTCGCGACGATGCTGCCCTTCATCTTCGCCGACGCAACGTCGATGCGCGACATCGCCATATTGATGGCGATGGGGGCCGTGCAGCTCGGCTGCGGCTGTTTGCTGATGACCATCGCGTCGCGCGAGGTGCGCGCGGCGGATATCGGCCTGATCGCGATTCTGGAAATCGTGCTCGCCCCGTTGTGGGTGTGGCTCGCCTTCGGCGAAACGCCCAGTGCCCGCGCGATGATCGGCGCCGCCATCGTGCTGTCGTGCCTTGTCGCGAACGAAGCGCTGCCCCGCCTGATCGGCCGTAAAAATCCCTGATGCGGCTCGGGTTGCGCGGCACGCGCAATCCGATAAAACAAGCCCATGCGAGCTTTGAAATGGATCGGTGCGGGCGTTCTCGCACTCGGAATTTTGACCGGCATCGTCGGCGGTGCGGCCCTGCTTTATCTGCGCACGGGCCTTGCCGATACGCGCGGCGAAATCCGCATCGCCGGGCTGGAGGGCGAGATCGAGATCGCCCGCGATGAATTCGGCGTGCCGCATGTCTGGGCGCAGAACGAACGCGATCTGTGGCTGGCGCTGGGTTTCCTGCATGCCCAGGATCGCGGCGTGCAGCTCGAACTCGTGCGCTTGCTCGGCCAAGGCCGTGTCGCCGAGATCGTCGGCCCGCGCGCCTTGCCGCTCGATCGCTTCTATCGCGCCCTGGGCCTGTCGCGCGTCGCGCGCGACGCCTATATCGCCGCGAGCCCCGAGTTGCGCATGCGCGCGGATGCGTATGCGGCGGGCGTGAACGCGGCGCTGGCATCGCGCGATGGCGCGCCGCCGCCCGAGTTCCTGGCGACCGGCCACAAGCCCGAGCGCTGGGAATCCTGGCAGACGCTGTTGTGGGGCCAGTTGATGGCGATGCAGTTGACCGGCGATTGGCGCGACGAATTGTTCCGCCTGCGTCTGGGCGACCGCTACACCGCCGAGCTGGAAGCCGCGTTGTGGCCGCAATGGGGAACGGGCGACGCCGCGATCGTCGCGAAAGCCGAACCCGCGCTTGCGACTTGGGCGAACGCGATCGCCAAGGCCTTGCCCCGCCCCGCCGGTCCCGATCAAGCGTCGAACACCTGGGTCGCCGGTGGTGCCAAAACCGCGTCGGGCAAGCCGATCCTGGCGAGCGATCCGCATTTGGGTTTGGGCGCGCCGGGGCAATGGTATCTCGCACGGCTCGCGGTGACGGGGACCGACATCGTCTATGCCGGCGCCACCGCACCGGGTGCCCCCGCTTTGGTGCTGGGCCATAACGGGCGCATCGCCTGGGGCTTCACCACCACCAACGCCGACACGGCCGACCTCACCATCGAGCGCGTCGATCCGTCGAACCCGGCGATGTATTTGACGCCGGAGGGCCCGCGCGCCTTCGAGCTGCGCGAGGAAGTGTTCCAAGCGCGCGGGGCCGCCCCCGTCACGCTGACGATGCGCCGCACGCGCAACGGAATCGTGATTTCCGATTTCGACGCCGGTGCCGCGTCCGCCGCGCCCAACGGCGAATTGCTGGCGCTGATGCTGCCGGTGATCGCGGCACCGGATACGACCGCCGACGCGATCGTGCGCTTGAACCGCGCGAACAATGTCGCCGAAGCTTTCGACGCGACGCGCCAATGGCTCGGCCCCGTACAGAACATGTCGGTCGCCGATCGCGACGGCGCCATCGGAATGCGCGTGGTCGGTGCCATCCCGCTGCGCAACGGCGGCGACTCACCGTTGCCAAAGCGCGGCTGGACCGGCGCTTCGGGCTGGAACGGCTTCGTGCCGTTCGACCGGATGCCCGCGCGCGTCGATCCGGCGAATGCGCGTTTGTCCAACGGCAACGACCGCGTCGTCGGTCCCGAATGGCCGTTCTATCTGGGGCGCGGCTTCGACGCGCCGTTCCGGCAACGGCGCATCGTCGAAATGCTCGATATGAAGACCGCGCAAACGCCCGCCTATCACGAGGCGATGCTGGCCGACGCGGTGTCGGTCTTCGCGCGGGATGCGATCGCGGCGGCGTCGTGGCTCAGCCCCGTCGAACCGCGTGCGCATGGGGCGATGGAACGCTTGCGCGCCTGGGACGCGTCGGTGCGCGCCGACAAGCCCGAAGGCTTGATCTTCAACGTTTGGGTCCGCGAGATGACACGGCGTTTGACGCAGAACGCGCTGGGCGATCTCGCTGCCGATTTCGGGCGCGAACGGCCCAAAATGGTGCTCGACGCGTTGAACCGCATCTCGCCCTATTGCTCGGGCGATTGTTCCAAGCTCGTATCGGACTCCCTCGTCGCCGCGATCGAATGGATCGAAACGCGGCACGGCCGTTCGCTCGACCAATGGCGCTGGGGCCGCGAGCATATGGCGCCGTTCGACAATCCCGTGCTGTCGCGCCTGCCGCTGATCGGCTGGTTTCTGTCGGTCGATATCCCGACCGACGGCGATTACTTCACCGTCAATCGCGGGGCGAATTCGGCGCGCGATCCGGACCGGCCCTTCGCCCATATTCATGGCGCGGGCTATCGCGCGGTCTACGATCTTGCCGATCTGGATGCGTCGCTGTTCGTCGTCGCCCCCGGCCAGTCGGGCCATCCGTTGTCGGCGCATTGGGCCGATCTCGCCCCGATCTGGGCAAGCGGCCGGCATTTGCGTTTGGCGCGGAATCGGGCCGAACTCGGGTCAGACGCGGATGTCTTGCGCCTGACGCCGCCTTGAAAAATCAATGCGTTGGCCGGTTTTTCACCCCGCGTTAACGATCCTGATTTAGTATTTAAGACGAATTTTACCGAGCCGGGCGCGGATTGAAGCGTGCGGTGCGGCGACGCATATTGAGCCTGCGTCATACCCAGGAACGACGATGGCGGACGACTCAAACCACCCAGTCATCATCATCAAGCGCGGCAAGAAGGGCCATGACGGCGCCCATGGCGGCGGCTGGAAGGTCGCCTATGCCGACTTCGTGACCGCGATGATGGCGTTCTTCCTGTTGATGTGGCTGCTCAACTCCACCGACCAGGAAAAGCGCCAAGGTATCGCGCAATATTTCACCGCCTTCGACGCCGTGTCGCGCTCGACCTCGGGTGCCGGCGGCGTGTTGGGCGGCGTGACGCTCGGCCCCGGCGATCTTCCCAAGATGACCGGCGGCATCGTCGTCGGCGTGCCGCTCGCCCCCACCGGCGAAGAAGCCGACACCGAAGGCCCCGAATTCGAGCAGACGCGCAACGCCGCCAACGAAGACACGCCCAACCCGCAGCCCAATGCGCGCGGCGCGTCGGGCATCGGGCCGGGTCCGTCGGGTCAGGCGCCGTCGGGCAATCAAAGTGCGGGAACGGCCGCGTCGGGCCAGTTGTTCACGGGCGCGCGCCCGCAAGGCCAGCAGAACGAAGGCATGGGCGCGCTCAACGAGCAGATGCAGCGCGAAATGGCGCGGCGCGAGGAACAATCCTTCGCGCGCGCCGAAGCGGATATCCGCCAGGCGATCCAGGAAGTGCCCGAACTGAAGCCGTTGCAGCAAAACCTGATCGTCGATCGCACGCCCGAAGGTTTGCGCATCCAGCTGATCGATCAGGAACGCAACGCGATGTTCGCCTCGGGCTCCGCCACGCCCGCCGACGGCACGCGCCGCCTGCTGCAAACCGTCGCGCGCATCGTGCAGAACCTGCCCAACCCGATCGCCATCACCGGCCACACCGACAGCACGCCCTTCCCGCGCGGCGCCCAATACACGAACTGGGAATTGTCGGCCGACCGCGCCAACGCCGCGCGCCGCACGCTGCTGGAAAGCGGCATGCAGCCCGCGCGCATCGCGCGCGTGATCGGCCGCGCGGATACCGAGCCCTTCATCGCCGACAATCCGTCCGATCCGCGCAACCGGCGCATCTCGATCGTTCTGCTGCGCGACGTGCCGCTGACGAATTAAGCGCGCACGCGTCTTGCCCCTAAGCGGCGTGTCGCCTACGCTTGTCGGCAGGAAACGCGAAATTGAACGACGACAGCACCATCGTGATGGCCGCGACCATCCTGCCGCCCGACCCCGCCGAGATCGCGGGGCTGCGGCGGCGGCGTATCGTCGCGCATCTCGTCGATGCGGCGATCGTCATTTTGATCGGCGCCGTGCTGGCGATCCCCGCGACACTGCTGGGCGTGTTGAGCTTCGGCTTGCTGGCGGGCCCGATGGCGCTGCTGCTGGCACTCGTGCCGCTGCTCTATCACGCGTTCCTCGTGTCGGGCGACAAGCGCGGCACGTTCGGCCATCGCTTCGCCGGCATCAAAGTCGAAACGCTCGACGGGCACGCGGCGAATTTCATCCAGGCCGGCGCGCATTGGATTTTGTTCTACCTCACCGTCGCCTTCACCTGGGGCCTCGTGCTGGTGTGGAGCTTCTTCAACCCGCGCAAGCGCCTGCTGCATGACGTGCTGACCGGCCTGACGGTCCGCCGACGCAACGGGGGCGGCGCATGACCGTCTCGGGCAGTTCGTCCGCGCGCTTCTATTATTCGATGCCCTCGCCCTGCCCGTATCTCGAGGGCAAGATGGAGCGGCGTATTTTCGTCGACCTGACCGGCCCGCAGGCCGTGCTGTCCTACGATCTATTGTCGGAAGCCGGGTTCCGCCGGTCCTTGGGCTTCGCCTATCGGCCCGCCTGCCCCGGCTGCAATGCGTGCGTCGCGGTGCGCATCCCGGTCGATCGCTTCGAGATGACGCGCCAATGGCGCCGCGTGCTGGCCGCGAACGCGGACCTCACCGCGCAGATGCGCCCGGCGATCGCCACGGCCGAGCAATACGCGCTGTTCTCGCGCTACCAGGTCGGCCGCCATCGCGACGGCGAAATGGCGCGGATGGATTTCGAGGATTACCGGACGATGATCGAGGTCGGTGCGGCGTCGTCGCATGTCATCGAATTCCGCGATCGGCACGGCAATTTGATGGCCGGGTGCCTGGTCGACCGGATGGCGAGCGGATTCTCGGCCGTCTATTCGTTCTACGAGCCCGAGACGCCCAAGCGCTCGTTGGGATCGCATGTCGTGCTGGCGCTGATCGACACCGCGCGCGCCGAAGGCCTTCCCCATGTCTATCTGGGCTATTGGATCGGCGAGAGCGATAAAATGGCCTACAAGGTGCGCTTTCAGCCGCTCGAAGCCTTGACCCGCGAGGGTTGGCGCGCGCTCGATACCCAAGGCCGGATCGTCCAAAACCCGGCCGAACCCGTCTGAAAACGGGCGTTCCGGCGTCCGGAATTACCTAACTTCGCTTGATATTCGACGGTCCCAAGGCCATAACGGGGTATCGGTCGACGGCGGAAATGCTGTGACCAACGCGACCGGAAAAACAACGCCGGCGCGGAAAACGAAACAGGGAACCCCAAGGAGACTCCTGCAATGCAGCGTCGTAAATTTTTGACCGGGGCCGGCGTCGGCCTCGCCGCAGCGCCGTTGGCCGCCCCCGCGATCGCGCAAGGCGTCGTTCGCTGGCGCATGGCGTCGAGCTTCCCGAAATCGCTCGACACGATCTACGGTGCGGCGGAAATTCTCGCCAACCGCGTCAAGGAAAGCTCGGGCGGCCGCTTCGAAATCCGCGTCTTCGCGGCGGGCGAAATCGTTCCGGGCCTGCAGGTGCTCGACGCCGTGCAGGCCGGCACGGTCGAATGCGGCCACACCGCGAACTACTATTACATCGGCAAGGATCCGACCTTCGCGTTCGACACGGCCATTCCGTTCGGCCTCAACTCGCGCCAGCAGACCGCGTGGATGTACGCGGGCGGCGGTGCCGCCGCGGTCGCCGAGCTGTTCAAGAACTATAGCTGCGTCGCCTTCCCGACCGGCAACACGGGCGCCCAGATGGGCGGCTGGTTCCGCAAGGAAATCAAGACGCCGGACGACCTGAAGGGCGTCAAGATGCGCATCGGCGGTTTCGCCGGCCAGGTGATGACCAAGCTCGGCCTCGTGCCGCAGCAGCTCGCCGCGGGCGATATCTACCCGGCGCTGGAAAAAGGCACGATCGACGCGGCCGAATGGGTCGGTCCGTACGACGACGAGAAGCTCGGCTTCAACAAGGTCGCCCGCTACTACTACTACCCGGGCTGGTGGGAAGGCGGGCCGCAGCTCTCCTCGCTCGTCAACGACAAGGCTTGGGAAGGCCTTTCGGCCGAGAACAAGTCGATCTTCCAATCGGCGGCTTGGGAAGCGCATGTGGCCATGCAGGCCAAGTACGACGCCCAGAACCCGGCGGCCCTGCGCCGCTTGATCGCGGGCGGCACGCAGCTGCGCTCCTTCAGCCGCGACACGATGCTCGCCTGCTTGAAGGCGGCGAACGAGCTGTACGACGAAACGTCGGAAAAGAACCCGCTGTTCAAGAAGATCTACGAAGGCTGGCGCCGTTTCCGCACGGACCAGTTCCAGTGGTTCCGCGTGAACGAAGCGGCCTACGACCAGTTCGTCTATCAGAACTTGTCGTCGAACCAGCAGCGCCGCGGCTAATCCCCGCGCCTCTGGCCGAACGCGACGAAACCCGCCGGCGCAAGCCGGCGGGTTTTTCGTTGCCGGTTTAGAAGACCATCCGCGTGAGCCAAAGCCCGGCGAACAACGCCAGCACCGAGCCCGCGACCGAGATCCCGCCATAGAGCGCCGCGTTCGCGATGTCGCCGCGCTCGACGAGCATGACGACGTCGAGCGAGAACGCGGAGAATGTCGTGAACCCGCCGAGGATGCCCGTGGTCAGGAACAGCCGCGCATCTTGGCCGCCATCGCCCTTGAACGCGAAGTAACCGACGATCAGCCCCATCGTCAGCGATCCGGCCAGATTCACGAACATGGTGCCGTAGGGAAAATCCGCGCCGAACTGGCGCGCCGCCAGGACGTTGACGCCGTGGCGCAGCGCCCCGCCGATGCCCGCCCCCAAAAATACGATCAGATAACCCACGGCGCGCTCCTTTCATTTGCGCGCAGCTTACACGTCGCGGCGCGCGCACCGCGACGGCGTGCATGGCAGGCATAAACGTTCCGCACACCAGCATACCCCATTTCTCTTGAGGATTGGTCCTGCCCGGCCCATAAGGGACCGATTGGCCGTGGTTCGATCTCACCAACAGCCAACGCGTCCGGGCAGCAATTCCGGCGCGATCAATCGGAACTTAGGGAAACCCCAAGGAGAACTTCGTTTCATGCAACGTCGTAAATTTATGGTCGGGGCCGGTGTGGGCCTCGCCGCCGCCCCGCTGGCCGCACCGGCGATCGCGCAAGGCGTGGTGCGCTGGCGTCTGGCGTCGAGCTTTCCGAAATCGCTCGACACGATCTACGGCTCGGCCGAAATCATCGCCAACCGCGTGAAGGACATCACCGGCGGCAAGTTCGAAATCCGCGTCTTCGCGGCGGGCGAAATCGTCCCGGGTCTGCAAGTGCTCGACGCCGTCCAGGCCGGCACGATCGAAGCGGGCCACACGGTCAACTACTACTATGTCGGCAAGGATCCGACATTCGCGTTCGACGCGGCCGTGCCGTTCGGCCTCAACTCGCGCCAGCAGACCGCGTGGATGTATTCGGGCGGCGGTGCCGAAGCGATGGCGGAACTGTTCCGCCAATACAACATGCTCGCCTTCCCGGCCGGCAACACCGGCACGCAGATGGGTGGCTGGTTCCGCAAGGAAATCAAGACGACCGAAGACCTGAAGGGTCTGAAGTTCCGCATCGGCGGCTTCGCGGGCCAGGTGCTGACCAAGCTCGGCACGGTGCCCCAGCAGCTCGCCGGCGGCGACATCTATCCGGCGCTTGAAAAGGGCACGATCGACGCGGCCGAATGGGTCGGCCCCTACGACGATGAGAAACTCGGCTTCAACAAGGTCGCCCGTTACTACTACTACCCGGGCTGGTGGGAAGGCGGGCCGCAGGTTTCCGCGATCGTCAACGACAAGGCCTGGGAAGGTCTGTCGTCGGAAAACAAAGCGGCGTTCCAGGCGGCTTCGTGGGAAGCGCATGTGGCCATGCAGGCCAAGTACGACGCCCAGAACCCGGCGGCTTTGCGCCGCTTGATCGCGGGCGGCACGCAGCTGCGCCGCTTCACGAACGAGACGATGCTCGCCTGCTTGAAGGCGTCCAACGAGCTCTACGACGAAACGGCCGAGAAGAACCCGCTGTTCAAGAAGATCTACGAAAGCTGGCGCCGCTTCCGCACGGACCAGTTCCAGTGGTTCCGCATCAACGAGGCCGCATACGACACGTTCGTCAACGCGAACCTCGCCTCGACGCAACAGCGCCGCGGCTAAGCCTCGGGGCTTCGGCCCAAAACGAAACCCGCCGGTGCTTTCGCACCGGCGGGTTTTTCTTTGGCGCCGGAACGCGTCTCAGTTCGATTCTTCTTCCGGCTCCATATCGATTTCCGGCGTCTCGTCCTGCGCCGGGTCGGCGGGATTGTTCGCCGCCGGATCGGCGGCGGGCCCGCCCTCCTCGACCGTCGGCGGCGGAATTTCGATCGAATCGATGTCGCCCGCGAAGGGCGCGTCGAGCGACCAGGTCACCATCTCCGGGATCGCGATGACGAGACCGACCATGATGATCTGGATGCAGACGAACGGAACCGCACCCCAATAGATCTGCATCGTCGTGATCGGCTGCATCAGCTTCTTGGTGACGACGTCGATGTACTCCTTCGCCGGCGCCACGCTGCGCAGGTAGAACAGCGCGAAGCCAAACGGCGGATGCATGAAGCTGGTTTGCATGTTCACGCCCAGCAGCACGCCGAACCAGATCAGGTTGATGCCCAGCTTCTCCGCGACCGGCCCGAGCAGCGGCACGACGATGAACGCCAGCTCGAAGAAGTCGAGGAAGAAGGCGAGCAGGAAGACCATGATGTTGACGACGATCAGGAAGCCGAGCTGGCCGCCGGGCAGCGACAGCAGCAGATGCTCGACCCACAAATCGCCGTTGACCGCGCGGAAGACGAGACCGAACACGGTCGATCCGATCAGGATGAACACGACGAAGCACGACAGTTTCGCGGTCGTATCCATCGCCTGACGCATCAGGCTCCAGGACAACTGGCGCTTGATCAGCGCCAGGATCAGCGCGCCGACGGCGCCCATCGCACCGCCTTCGGTCGGCGTGGCGATGCCCAGGAAGATCGTGCCGAGTACCAGGAAGATCAGCACCAGCGGCGGCACCAAGCTGACGATGCAGCGCCAGAACAGTTTCATGCCGTGCAACGTGCGCGCTTCGAGCGGCAGGGCGGGTGCGGCTTCCGGACGGAAGATCGTCAACAGCGCCACATAGCCCGCATACATCGCCGCGAGGACGATACCCGGGATGAACGCGCCCGCGTACATGTCGCCCACCGAGCGGCCGAGCTGGTCGGCCATGATGATGAGAACGAGCGAGGGCGGAATGATCTGCGCGAGCGTGCCCGACGCGGCGATGACGCCCGATGCCAGCCGGCGGTCGTAGCCGTAGCGCAGCATGATCGGCAGCGAGATCAGGCCCATCGCGATCACCGACGCGGCGACCACGCCGGTCGTGGCGGCAAGCAGCGCGCCAACGAAAATCACCGCATAGGCGAGACCGCCGCGCATCGGCCCGAACAACTGCCCGATCGTGTCGAGCAAATCCTCGGCCATGCCCGATCGTTCCAAGATCAAGCCCATGAACGTGAAGAACGGAATCGCCAGCAGCGTGTCGTTGCGCATGATGCCGAACACGCGTTCGGGCAACGCTTGAAGCAAGATCGGCTGCAGCAACCCGAGTTCGATGCCCACGAGGCCGAAAACGAGACCGTTGGCGGCGAGCGCGAAGGCGACCGGATAGCCGAGCAACAGGAAGAACACGAGCGCCGCGAACATCAACGGCGCCATGTTTTCGATCAGAAACGCGACCATCAGGCTTGTCCCTCTTGACCGTGCGCGGATTTACGGTCGGCCGGATCGGGACCGTGCCCGGTCAGGAAGGCGACGCGTTTGATGAGTTCGGAGATCGCCTGGATCGTCAGCAGAAAGAAGCCGATCGGCACCAGGAAGCGCGCGGGCCAGCGGATCAAGCCGCCGGCGTCGGAGGATTGCTCGCCCGACATCAGGCTCATCGTCGCCGGATGCCAGGACAGGATCAGGATGATCAGCGAGAACGGCAGCAGGAAGGTCAGCGTGCAGAAGATATCGATCCACACCTGCTTGCGCCGCGACAGGTTCGAAGCCAGCACGTCGATGCGGATATGCTCGTTGTTCAGCAGCGTATAGCCCGACGCGAGCAGGAACACCGCCGAGAACAGATACCATTGCAATTCGAGCCAAGCGTTCGAGCTGGTGTGGAGCGCATAGCGCACCGTCGCGTTGATCGAACTGACGAGAACCGCAAGAAGCACAAGCCAATAAACCGCCCGCCCGACCTTGAGATTTACCCAATCGATCGCGCGGCTTAACGCCAACAAACCCGCCATTGCGGTTAACCTCCTAAACGCGCCTCCCTATCGTCCCGGGCCCTCTGCGGAGCCTCAAAGACAACGGTAATCCGGTCTATAGATAGACCCTGGAATTAATTCAAGCGCGCAATGCTCGGATTTCCCGAGCATCGCGCGGAATTTTCGTTACGCTTCAGGTCTTCTTCGCGAGCTGACGGTTCGCCGCCAGCAGGACCGCGACGCCCAAGGCGCCCTTCACCACGATTCCCGCCGCGAAAGGCATCAAGCCCAGCGCGATCGCCTTGTCGAAGCCGACGAAGGTCGCGAGCCACAGGATGCCCGGCACGAACAGGATCAAGCTGCCCAGCGTCATGGCGCCCGCGAGCGAGGGAAGATTCGTGCCCCAGCCCCGTTCGGCAAGCCAGCCGCACAGGCCCGCCGACAGGACGAAGCCGACGAGATAGCCGCCGGTCGTGCCCATCATATAGGCGAGGCCGATGCCCTTCTCCGGCGTGCCGGCGAACACCGGAAATCCGAGCGCGCCCTGCGCCAGATAGAACAGCACCGTCGCCATGCCCAGACGCGCGCCGTAGGCGAAGCCGATCACCAGCACGACGAAGGACTGCATCGTCATCGGCACGGGCCACATCGGCACCTGCGCCTTCGCCGACGCCCAGAGCAGCGCCGATCCCAACACGACGAGCGCCGCCTTGCGCAGCAGATCGCGCTCGCGCGCGGGCCAAAGGATGTCGACGAGCGGAGCGGTGGTCGCTTCGAGACGCATGGAAAAACTCTCCGATGTTGGAAGACCGTGATGGCTTAGCGCGGCGTCACCCCGGACGCAAGGATCAGCCCCAGACGCGCACCGGGCCGGTATCGATATGGATGAAGTCGGAACGCGGATACTGCCCCACCCCGCCCGCTTGAAGCTGGACCGCGACTTGGCGCAACGCGCGCGTCGAACGGCTCGCGAGATCGATATCGACCGCGCGGGCGTGGAGGTGGAAGGAATTGCGCGCGACACCGCCATGCTTGCGCGCGACCGCGTTGGTCTTGGGCGAACGATACGCCGAGATCACGCGCCACGGCTCCGACACGTCCAGGCGCTGCTGCATCTCCCACATAATGTCGTAAAGCTTCGGATCCATATGCGCGACGACGCCCGCGCGATGGTCGCGCAGCACGCGGTCCAGCCGCTGCAGCGCCTCCGGCACGTAATTGCCGTCGCGCCAATAGACGGCGTCGAAACGCTCGCCCGTGTTGACGACCTGAAGGCTCAACGCCCGCTGACCGGCGGGGCGCAGCGGCACGGGGCCGGCGGGCGGCCCCAGATTGCGTGCGGGCTTGGGCGTGGCGGCGACGGTGCGTTTGGCCGCCGCCTTCTTCTTTTCGGCGGCCTCGGCGAGCCCCGGAACGGCGCTGACCAGACCGGCCGCCAAACCGCCGATCAATAGGCGGCGGCGAAAATTGTCGTCGGGCAGGTCGAAATCCACGGTGTGCGCGTCCCCGTTCGGCTAGATATGCGCAGAATGCACATCTGACTTTACCGAGGCAAGCTCGAAGAAATATCTTGAAACAGGCCGGCAAACCGCTGTTTCAAAATGATTTTATTCGATCCTGGAACACGCTGTAACGATTACGGCGCCAGGGTCGGCGGGGGAATCGCGCCCTCGCGCGGCAGGGCGAGCGACGCGACAGGGCGTTTCTCCACGCCCGCGATGAACAGCGCATCCAGTCCGTAAACGTCGTCGCGCCAGTTCAGCACGCCGTCTTTCACGAAAGCGGTCTTGTAGACCAGATGGACGGGGATCGCCCCGCCCCGCACCGGCACGCTGCGGGTGACTTCTTCGGCGTCGGCGGCGTCGATCGCGGCGCGGTCCCAGCCCGGCGTGCGGCTCAATACCCATTCGACCAGATCGATCGGCCGTTCCAAGCGCACGCAGCCCGACGACAGGGCGCGATCGGCGCGGCCGAAATAATGCCGGTCGGGCGTATCGTGCAGATAGACGTCGTAGGTGTTGGGCATCGTGAAGCGCACCTGCCCCAGCGCGTTCTTCGGGCCCGGATCCTGGCGCATCCAATAGCCCATCGAGCGCGGCGTGACCTTGCGCCAATCCACCTTGCGCGGATCGACCTCCTCGCGATTGTCGCCCCAGCCGCGATAGACGCGGAAGCCCTGATCGACCAGCGCCTGCGGATTGGCGCGCAAGCGCGGCAGCATATCCTCGCGCACCAGCTTCAGCGGCACGGTCCAGGTCGGGTTGAAGATGATGTCGGTGATGCGGGTCGAGAAGATCGGCGTCGCGCGCTTCTCCCGGCCCACGACGACGCCCATCTCCAGCTTGATCTCGCCGTTCTCGATCGCGCGCAATTCGAATCCGGGCACGTTGACTTCGACATAGGCGCCCTTGGCAGGGCGAGGGTTGGTCGCGCGCAAGCGATCGAGATTGGCGGCTATCTGCGCGATGCGCTGATCGACCGTCTTGTTGAGCGCGGCGAAGGTGCGCGGACCCACGCGCCCATCGGCGGCGAGACCGTGGCGGCGCTGAAAATGCACGACCGCGTCGACGAGTTCGAAGCCGTAATACTCGAGCTCGAACTGATCCTCGGGCTCGGGCGCGATCCCTTCCGTCACCGCCAAGCGCTTGCGCAAGGCGGGTACCCGCGTATCGACGGCGCCCGGTTCGAGCGTGCCGCCGCGCGGGTCGACATTGCGCCAGCCGCCCTTCGCTTTCAGCGCGCGCAGATCGGCGAGCGCTTGCAGCAGTGCCGCATATTCCGCGTCCTGCGGCGACAAGGCGGCGAATACGGTTTCGGGCGCGTCGTTGCGCGCGAGTTCGCGCAACACCGAAGCCGCATCGATCGCGCGCGGTGCGATGCGCACATCGGCGGGCAACGCGACGGAGGCGACGCGCCCGCCCGCCAGATCGCCCGCGAAACGCGCGGCCGAACGGCTGAGCGTGAGTTCGAATTCGGCGAGACCTTGCGGATCGTTCGCCCGGCGCAAGCGCTCCAGATCGGCGAATTTATAATCGGCGGCGATCAACCCGAATTCGGCGGCCCGCCCCAGCGTTTCGGTCAAACGCAGCGCGCGCGCCGTCGGGCCATCGGGGCCGAACCACAGCGGCTCGAAATTTCGGGTTTCGTAGAGGCTTTGCAGCGCGTCGCCCGACGGTTCGGCCGGCAGAGAAATACGCGTCAGCCCGTCGCGCAAATAGGGGCGCAGATCGGCGGTCGCGGCCTGTGCGGCAACGGGTGCGGCGGCGAGGGCTGCGGCCAGGAATACGAGGGGTGCGAACATTTCGCCGTGCAGATTAGCACGGGTGCCGCGCGTCGAATCAGGATGGCACCGAACTGTGGCGCGCGCGACACGATTTATTGCGGTTTATTGCGCCGGAGGGACCCGGCGCGGCCGTTTCACATGCCCGCGAGCAGGTCGCCCGTCGCCACCGCTTCCGTACCGCGCAGATAGCGGTCGAAGAAGGCGACCGAGCGCGCGATCGACTCGCGGCTGGCGTCGCCGCGGAAGAAATGGCCCTGGTTCTGGAACAACGCGAACTCGAACGGCACCGACAGGCGCTTGAGCACGTCGCGGGTCATATGCGCGCGGGCGACGGGGACGGTGCGGTCCTGGCGGCCATGGACGATCAGCGTGGGCGCCAGACGCGTGGTGTGCGGCGTCACGTTGCCCGGCATGCCGCCGCCCATGTTGACCACGGCCGCGATGCGCGGATCGCGGCTCGACAGGCCCATCGCTTGGAACCCGCCCAGCGAGAAGCCGAACACGCCCATACGCTTGGCGTCGATCGCGCGGTCGCGCGACATCTGATCCAGTGCGGTGCGCACGATATCGTGCTGCTGTTCGAATTCGGAAATCAGCGCCTTGCCGCGCGGACGGTTGCGGTTCCGCTCGCCCAGATAATGCGGCAGGTAGACCACATAACCTTGGCTCGCGAACATCTCGGCGGCACCGCGATAGAACGAACCGTCGCCGATGCCCGACGCCCCGTGCAGCAGCAGAACGGCCGGACGCGGCCCGTCCATCTCCGGACGATAGATTTCGAGGCGCACTTGGCGGTTCGCGGCGCGATAGCGCGTGTCGCTGCGCTTCACCACCGCTTGCAGCGTGCGCAGATCGGCACCCTCGCCGAAGCTTTGGCTGGCGCGCGGGCCGGACATCCACTCCGGTGCGGCCTGGCGGCCTTCGTCGCGGAAATCGCCCATCGTCGCCTTGTTGAAGGCTTCGTCGGATTCGGGGCCGGTCGCGCCGGCGATGGCGCGGCCGAGCGTGACGGCGCCGGCCGGACGGCGCGGTTCTTCCTTCGCCGCTTCGGGCGCCAGGAACGTGACGGGCAAGCTGGGGTCGAGAAGATAGGCCGGATCGAGAGCGGCGTTCGGCGCGGCGGCTTCCGGATCGCGTTCGGCGCCGGCGGGCAGAGCCTCGCGCGCGGCGGCGATCTGCGTCGGGGCCGGGATCGCGGGGGCCGCGTTATCGGTCGCGACCTGCGAAGCCACCGCCAAAGCGACGATCAATTCGATCATTACGAAGCCGCCCCTGTTTGTTGCGGTTTATTGCAAGTGCGGTGGGGATAACACAGGGATTGGCCGGATGGGAGTCAGAAATTCGGTAAAATCGTTAAATTAACCAATGGGTTGGTTTTTCCCTTTAGAATCAAAGAGGGCGGAAGCCACGGCCCCCGCCCCCTCTGCTTGGTTTCGCGCCAGAAAAACCGGCTGGCGGTTTTTTCGGCGAACTGAGGACTCGCGGTATCAGTGCGATTCCTGGGCGTCGAAATGGCGCTTGATCAGCCAGAACTCGAACAAGACGATCAGCGCGAAGACGACCAGCGCGACCGGATACATCTCGCTGCCATGGCTGGCCGAGGCGAAAAACAGCGCCACGATCCCCACCAGCGCGGCGATGATCCCAATAATCCACGACTGCAAACCGGACATCGACGACTCCCTTTCCCGAATGGTCGGCGGCACGAAAAATAGCCGCCTTGCGGTCAGCACGCCAGAAGGTCATCCGCCTTTCCGGCCAGCAGCGACGGAATGGCGCGGGTGATCCGGTCGATCGGCCAATCCCACCAGGCGAGTGCCAGCAGCTTCTCGACCGTCGCCTCGTCGAAGCGGCGCTTGGCCACGCGCGCGGGATTGCCCACGACCACCGAATAAGGCGGCACGTCCTTGGCGACGACGGCGCGGGCTCCCACGATCGCCCCCGTCCCCACTTTGACGCCGGGCAGGATCATCGCCTCGTACCCGATCCACACATCGTGCCCGAGAACGATGTCGCGCTTGGACGGCACGGGCATTTTTTCGACCGGCATTTCGTCCGCCCAGCCGTTGCCGAACACGGGGAACGGAAAGGTCGATGGGCCGACGCTTGGGTGGTTGGCGTCGGCCATCACGAACGTGGCGCCGTGCGCGATCGCGCAGAATTTTCCGATGACGAGCTCGGCGCCCGAGATGCCGAAATTGTAGCGGACGTTGCGGTCGAAGAAACGCGTGGGATCGTCGAAATCCGAATAATAGGAATATTCGCCCGCGCGGATATTGGGCGTGGGCTTCGCTTCCAAAAGCGGCTTCAGAAACGCCGTGTGCTTGGCGTTCTTGCCGAAGGGAAACACTTGCGACGGATCCGGACCGTTCATAAGCACTTTCCTCCCGATATGTTTTTGAGAGCGTGATTGGTAGGGAATGGACCGCCTGCGCCGCAGGAATTTTGCGATGCAGGTAGGAGAAGGGCGAAGTCGCGTAGTGGTTCTACGCGCGAGCCCTTCGACGCCCCTGCGGCGCAAAAGAACGCGGCCCTTCGGGTTGGGTTCCGGCGGGCGCCCGCTTTGTTGCGATCCTCGCCGATAGAACCACTATCGGCTTCGGATCGTGCCGCGCGGATCGCACACGCCGGATACCCAACGCAGACGATTCATTCCCTACCAATCACGCTCTATATCTCGACTTGGGTGCCCAACTCCACGACGCGGTTCGACGGAATGCGGAAGAAATGCGTGGCCGCGTAGGCGTTGCGCGACAACGCGATGAACAGCTTCTCGCGCCAGCGCGGCATCAGCGGCTTGTTCTTCGGCACGAGATTCTCGCGCCCCAGGAAGAACGACGTGTCCATCAGATCGAATTTAAGGCCGTAGGGCATCGCCAAGCGCAAGGCGCGCGGGATGTTCGGCCCTTCCATGAACCCGTAATGCAGCACGACGCGCCAGAAATTCTTGTCCAGCGCCTCCACCTCGATCCGATCCTTGTCGGCGACGGCGGGGATCTGCTCGGTCACGATCGTCAGCAACACCACGCGCTCGTGCAGCACTTTGTTGTGCTTCATGTTGTGGAGCAGCGCGTAAGGCACGCCGTCCGTCGTGCCGGTGAGGAACACGGCCGTGCCCGACACGCGCGGCGGGTTGCCGTCCTTGATGCGCGCGATGAACGGATCGAGCGGCACCGTGCCTTCGTGCAGGCGTTCGTTCAGGATGCGCCGGCCGAGTTTCCAGGTCGTGAAAATCATGTACAGGCCGGTGCCGATCACCAGCGGCACCCAGCCGCCGTCGACGATCTTGGCGAGATTGGCGAAGAAGAACGTCAGATCGATCGTCAGCAGCGCGATGGTGATGCCGCCGGCGATCCAGCGCGGCCAGTTCCACACATGGCGCGCGACGACATAGGCGATCAGCGTGGCGACGCACATTTCGCCCGAGACCGACACGCCATAGGCGGCGGCGAGCGCGCTCGAATCCTGGAAACCGATCACGAGTGCCAGCACGCAGGCGCACAGGATCCAATTCACGCGCGGCACGTAAATTTGGCCGATTTCGGTTTCCGACGTATGGCGCACTTCCAGACGCGGCAGGAAACCGAGTTGCACGGCTTGGCGCGACAGGCTGAACGCGCCGGTGATGACCGCTTGCGACGCGATCACCGTCGCCGCGACGGCGAGCGCGATGACCGGATACAGGAGGATATCCGGCACCATCAGATAGAACGGGTTGGACGCCGCCTGGGGCTCGCGGATCAGCAAGGCGCCTTGGCCGAAATAATTCAAGACGAGGCACGGCTGGACGAAGCAAATCCAGGCGAGACGGATCGGGCGCTTTCCGAAATGGCCGATATCGGCGTAGAGCGCTTCGGCCCCCGTCAGCGCCAGGAACACCGCCCCCATCACCAGAAAGCCGCGCAACCCGTCGGCATAGAGGAAATGCAGCCCCCAATACGGGTTCAGCGCGTGCAGAACTTCGGGCGTCTTGATCAGCGAGATCACGCCCAGCACGCCCAGCACCGCGAACCACAGCGTGGTGATCGGGCTGAAGAACGCGCCGACTTTCGCGGTGCCTTTGCGCTGGAACACGAACAGCGCGACCAGCACGACGCAGGCGATCGGCACGACGAAATTCGCCAAATCGGGGGCGGCAACCTTGAGGCCCTCGGCGGCCGACAACACCGAAATCGCCGGCGTGATCACCGCGTCGCCGAAGAACAGCGCGGCACCGAACAAGCCCGCCGCCAGAATCGGCACGCCGCGATGCGTGCCCCCGGGCGCCTTGCGCATGGCCAGCGCCATCAGCGCGAACATGCCGCCTTCGCCCCGGTTGTCGGCGCGCAGGATGTAGGTCACGTATTTGAGCGTGACGACGATCACCTGCGTCCACACGATCAGCGACAACACGCCGAGCACGTGTTCGACCGTGGGGTCCATCGGGTGCGGGCCGGTGAAGGCCTCGCGCATCGTGTAGAGCGGCGACGTGCCGATATCGCCGAACACGACGCCGATCGCACCGAGGGCCAGCGCGAATAGGCGTTTGTCGCCTTCCGGCGCGTCTGAACTGGTCGAGGTCATGTATCCGTTCGCGGGATGCGCGTTTGCGTGCCGTCGATTTCGCGGACTCTGCCCCAAGCGCCGCTTCAAAACCAGCGGCAGATTGTCCGCGCGTGCCGACTCCTTATATAAGGTCGCGCAGATGGCACGAAGTTCCGAACCCGCAATCAATCTTCCGCCCGCGACGCTCGCCTTGATCGTCCTGGTTTTCGCCGCCCATGTCGCGCTGTTGCTGCTGGGCGACGACGCGCGCTGGGTCGCCTACGACCAATTCGGCTTCGTGCCGCTGCGTTATTCCGCGCGCGTGCCACTGGATTGGCCGGCGTTCGTCGCGCCGTTCACGTATTTGTTCATTCATGGCGACTGGATGCATCTGGGCATCAATCTCGTCACCCTCGCCGCATTCGGCGCGGGCGTGGAGCGGCGCATCGGCGCCTTCAATACGGTGTCGCTGTTCTTCCTGAGCGGCGTGATCGCGGCGGGCGCGCATTATGCCGTCTACACGAATTCCGCCGAGCCGGTGATCGGCGCGTCGGGCGCCATCTCGGGCCTGATGTCGGCGGCGCTGCTGGCGTTGCGCGAAAGCGGGCGCATGGGGCGCAGTCCGATCTTCGTCATGGCGGCGTTGTGGATCGCCGCCTTCACACTGCCCGATCTCTTCTCCAACCAGCTCGTGCAGGGCGCTTCGGTCGCTTGGGTCGCGCATATCGGCGGCTTCGTCGCGGGGCTCGTGCTTTATCGCTTTTTCGCAGGCAGACCCGCATGACGATCCCATACGAGATTCTCCGCAAGGCGATGCTGCCGCTCGACGGCACGATCGCCGATTACGTGCCGTCGATCCTGAAGGCCTACGCCGCCATCGTGCCGATGGAGCGCTGGCCGAAGCTGGAAATGATCGACTTCACCTCCGGCTCGTGCCTGATGCCGATGGCGTTCGCCGCCGCCGGTGCGCGCAAGCTGACGGTCAATGATGCCGCTCCGCGCTCGCATCTCGCCGCGCGCTTCCTGTTCGGCGCCAAGAAGATCGACGCCAAACGCGTCGCGTCGCTGCTATCGGCCAAACGACCGAAGCTGCTGGCGCATGTGCCGACCTTCCATTTCGCCTGCGATTATCTGACCGAGCCGGTCTGCGACGTGTTCGACCGGCTTTATCACGCCGACGTGCCGGCGGCCGAACGCGACGGGTTGCGCTATCTCGCCGTGCGCTGGGCGTTGGGCTTCGCGCCGTCGATGGTCGACGGGTTCGAGATTCTCTACACCCACGACCCCAAGCAATTGCGCGCGATCAAGGACGTCGATTGGAAACCCTATCTCGCGCGCGAAGCGAAACCCGCCAGCGTGTTGGCGGCGCATGTGCGCGAGCTCAACGCCGCGATCGACGTGCTGGGCCCCAAGCGCACGGCGCTACATGTCGGCGACATGAAGGACCTCGCCAAGCGCTTGAAGCCGCGCGTGCCGTGCTTCGCCGCCGTCAATCCGCCGACGCGCGGTTTGGACGAATACACGATCGACGATCAGCTCGTGCATTCGCTGATGGAAAATCGCTGGCTGCCGCTGTCGCGCACCTCGGAATCGCATCGCGATTTTTGGGTGAAACGCGTCGACGCGGCGTTGCGCGAATTGCCCGCCGGCACGCATTACATGGTGTGGGGCGGCGACGGCTCGATGGCGTTCGAGGAATGCCTGAAAATCTGGGAAATCTACGGCCGTCCGCTGCATCTGAAGCGGCTCGGGTCGCGGCCCAATTCGGCCGGCTGGGGTATTTTTGAAATACACTAATACAGAGTGAAATAACTGATATTCCAGAGATTTTCCGATTTACCCCCTTGCCGAGAGGCAAACGAAACCCATATCTACGTTCATGCTCGCGCACTCCCCCGGCACGAGCGCATGTAATCCGATCCTCCCCCCTCGATCGGATTGCCACCAGACCCCGGCGCCCCCGCGCCGGGGTCATTCATTTTATGGACTTGGGCCCCGGCGCCCCCGCGCCGGGGTCTTTCATTTTAGAGCGCGGTTTCGGGAACGCTCCGGCCATCCAGGCGGCGCAGCAGGCGCACGCGGAAGCCTTTTCCGCCGGGCCCTTTGCGGTCCTCCTCCAGCGCCATGATGGCGCTGCCCATCGCCACGCTGCCGAAGGTGACCGCAAAAGCGATCAGCAGCATCGTCATGACGATGCCTATATGCGCGGAACCGCCGATCAGGCGCCATAGGCCGCCGATGTCGAACCACAGGAGCGCGCCCAGGATCGCCCAGCCGACGGCGATGCCGATCAGCATATGACCGGCGAGGAACAGCAGAATGGGTCCGATGCGATTGGGCGGCATGGCGTTATTCTACACCCGCCGCCCACGCTTGGCCGCCTGCGACAAACCCGCGCGGGCCGGGCTGGTCTAAACGACGCCGAGGGCCTATATGAGCGCCCCATGACTGCCGCAACCCGCACCAAAGCCGCCCCCGCCAAGGCCGCGCCCAAGATCGGAATCGTCAGCCTCGGCTGCCCGAAGGCGCTGGTGGATTCCGAACGGATCCTCACCAAGCTGCGCAGCCAGGGCTACGAGATCGCGCCCGACTATGCCGGGGCCGACGCCGTCATCGTGAACACCTGCGGCTTTCTCGACAGCGCGCGCCAGGAATCGCTCGACGCGATCGGCGAGGCGCTGCGCGAAAACGGCAAAGTCATCGTCACCGGCTGCCTGGGTGCGGATAGCGGCCTCATCAAGGAAACGCACCCCAAGGTGCTCTCGGTTTCGGGCCCCCATCAATACGAGCGCGTGGTCGAAGCCGTGCACGCGGCAGTACCTCCGGTCCACGATCCCTATGTCGATCTCGTGCCGCCGCAGGGCTTGCGCCTGACGCCGCGCCATTACGCGTATTTGAAAATCTCGGAAGGCTGCAATCATTCCTGCAGCTTCTGCATCATCCCGTCGATGCGCGGCAAACTCGTCTCGCGGCCCGCGGGCGAAGTGATGATCGAAGCCGAACGCCTGGCGCTCGCCGGCGTGCGCGAACTTCTGGTCATCAGCCAGGACACGTCGGCCTATGGCGTCGATCTGCGCCATGCCGAAAGCCCATGGCGCCGCCGCCAAGTGCGCGCACACATGACGGATCTCGCCGCCGCGCTGGGTGAACTCGGCGTGTGGGTGCGTTTGCACTACGTCTACCCCTATCCGCATGTCGACGACGTGATCCCGCTGATGGCGGAAGGCAAAATCCTTCCCTATCTCGACATCCCGTTCCAGCACGCGAGCCCGTCGGTGCTGAAGGCGATGAAGCGCCCGGCGCATGGCGAGAAGACGCTGGGCCGCATCGCCCAATGGCGCCGCGACGTGCCCGACATGACCGTGCGCTCGACCTTCATCGTCGGCTTCCCCGGCGAGACCGAAGCCGACTTCCAGATCATGCTCGACTGGCTCGACGAAGCGCAGCTCGACCGCGTGGGCTGCTTCAAGTTCGAGCCGGTCGAGGGCGCCAAAGCGAACGATCTTCCCGGCGCCGTGCCCGAGGAAGTCAAAGAGGAGCGCTGGCATCGGCTGATGGCCGCCCAGCAGAAAATTTCGGCCGCGCGCTTGAAGCGTTTCGTCGGCCGCGAGATGGATGTGCTGGTCGACCATGTCGACGCCAAGAAGGGTGTCGCGGTCGCGCGCTCGAAGGCCGATGCGCCCGAGATCGACGGCGTGGTCAAGGTCAAGAACGCCAAGGCGGCGCGCGCGGGCGAATTCCTGAAAGTGCGCGTCGACAAAGCCGACGCCTACGACCTGCACGCCACCGCGATCTAACGCTTCGCCATCAATTCCGCGAGCAAGCGCTGGAACGCGGCGGCGTCGATCGTCGCCTCGCCCGCTTCGCTACGCAGTTCCAAATAGCGCGACGCGCCCGTCGCCGCGAACAGCGCCGCTTGCTCGGGCTCCAGCGTGGTCCAATGGAAGGCTTCGTCGACCGACGGACGGAACGGGGCGCGCCCGCCCTTGTTCGACTGGTGGAAGACTTCGAGCCCGTGGATGCCCTTATCGGTCAGCGTCACCTCGACTTCCAGCCGACCCCAGGGCGTATCCGCGCCATAGGTGACGATCGCCGCGTCGGGCGCGCGGAAGATGTAGGACATCTCGCTGAGAATCGGCACGAAAGGCATCGCGCCCTTTTATGCCATCGGCCCCCGAGTCCATCCGAGGCGCATACGCACCCGCGCCGATTTTCGGATCGGGCGCAGATGTCGCCGTCGAATTAAACCGCGAAGCGGAAAGATTGCGGGGTTCGAATGCAACCCGCACAGGAGTTCCTTCAATTCTTTCGGCGCTCAATTTGCCAAAATCGAGAAGCCAAGCGGTCCGCGCCTACTGAGCCGGCGCGGGGCGCGTGTTCTGCGACGAAACGACGGGCAGCGACGAAGACGGGAGGGCGAGCCGACCTTCGACACCGGCGATCACGCGCGCCTCCCAGGCCTTCGCCCAGCTCAAAAATTCCTGATAAGCCTTTTCGAATGGCGGACGCTTCTGGCGTTCCACGGGATGCCACCAGTTTCCGAGCAAGACACCCAGATCGTCGTTGGTCCGGTAATAGATGACGCTGAGATAGTCGGACCTTCTAACGACGCGATAGCGGGCGCCGAGAAACGTCGTCGGCGCGAGGGAAATCCCATTTGCGGCGGCCCATTCGATCGCTTGGCGATCGACCGGATGCCAGTTCGCACTGTACTGGAAGTTCGTATTCCAAACCGCCATTCGCAGGCATTGCTGTTCGGATTCCGAACCGAAATAGTTCGATACGCTCATCCAATCTTCTTGGAAACAGGCGCTGTCGCGCAACCACCGAATATTCTGGGTGTCGTGGTTGGTCTCAATCGTGATGAGACCCGCAAACAAGGCACTGGAACTGGTCGCCCTTCTGATCAAGAGGACCTTGTCGTTCGCAGTCGCCATCGAACCATCCACCGGGTTCGTCTTGCGAGTACCCGAGGCCATCACGATCCACTCGCCCTCGGGCAGCGGAACGACGATGCGACCGACCTTGATCGCATCGAAATGCTTGCTGCCCACCAACGGTAGCGGGGCCGAGCCATTTATGCCTTCTGGCCCACAGGCCCCCAACAGCATCAAAACGATGACAGCAACGCATCGACGTAAAAACATCATCCCCTCCCCACCCCGAATTCGGAGATTATCAACCGAAGGAGAGGTCCCACAAGCCCAACCAAGCGGATTAAATTTTTTTATATGACATTCTTCGAGTTGGCCGGCCTTCGGCACAGGCACTCAGCCAACTTGATAGCCCGGACCGAATTGCGTTGCCCGGCGCCGACATTTTCCAATGGACGGCCCCGCCACGTTACGCGGCGAGCCAGCCTTTCGACTGCGCTTCGTCGAGCATCGCCTTTGTTGCCTCCCACATCAGCTTCGACCCGTCTTCGATATGGGCATTCTTTTTGAGCGCCATATCCTTCGTGATGCCGTGCTTCAGCCAGGTATGCCCGTCGGTCTTGTAGTTGTGGAAGATCGGCAGCATCCGATCGAGGCCGCGCAAAAACAACGCCTCGGGGCTGTCGCCGTTTTCGAATTCCTCCCAAAGCGCCAGAATTTCCGCGTGCAGCGCGGTGCCGGCGATGGGCACCAGGATCGTTTCGAGCGCTTCGCGCTCCGACGCTTCCTGCACGGCCTTGTTTTTGTCGTAATGGAACGTGTCGCCGGTCAAGCCTTCGGCGAGGTCGTGGAACAGCGCCATCTTGACCGTCTTCATCAGATCGATCTTCCGGTCGCTGAAAGCGCCGAAGCAAAGCACCGCCATCGCCAGCGAGAAACTATGTTCCGCGGTGCTTTCCTCCCGCGCGCGGTTCAAAATCAGATTTTTCCGGTAGGTGTTCTTCAGCGCGTCGATATTCTCGATGAACCGAAGCGCGTCACGAAATTTGGCGGCCTGATCGTCCATCGGCGCATCCTCCCTCTCGCGTATCGTTTTCGCGTGGTGCCCGCTGCCGGACTCGAACCGGCACGCCCGGAAGGGCTCAAGATTTTAAGTCTTGTATGTCTACCAATTCCATCAAGCGGGCACGTCGCGGCGGCGGGACTATAGCGGCGGTTCGTCCTTGGGCGTACCGCCATGTTTGCGGATCAGCGCCGCCGCTTCGTCGGCGACGGTTTTGAGCCGCGCACGATCGGCGCCGCGAATGACGATGGCATTGCGGAACGTGCCGTCCGGACGCTGGCCGGGATAGGAGCCGATATCGACGTCCGCGTTCGCCTTCTGCAAGGCGGCCAGATCGTCGCCGATTTTGCCTTCCGCCACTTCCGACACGATCGAGTGCGACAGCAGGATCGGCCCGCCCTTCAGCGACGACGCGATGCCTTCGAACATCGCCTGCAAAATGCGCGGGACACCCGCCATCACATAGACGTTGCCGATCTTGAAGCCCGGCGCTTTGCTGATCGGGTTCGGGATCAATTCCGAGCCGCGCGGCAACGTCGCCATGCGCAAGCGCGCCGGCGTCAATTCCGCATCGGACGTGTAGTTGCTGCGCAAGATCGCGCGCGCGCGTTCGTCCACTTCCCAGGGCACGCCGAACGCCTTGGAGACGCATTCGGCGGTGATGTCGTCATGCGTCGGCCCGATACCGCCCGAGGTGAAGACGTACGTGTATTTGGCGCGCACTTCGTTGAGCACCGAAACGATGATCGCTTCGTCGTCGGGGATCACCCGCGTCTCGCGCAAGCGAATGCCCATTGCGGTCAAGCGCTCGGCGATCCAGCCGGAATTGGTGTCCTTGGTGCGGCCCGAGAGGATCTCGTTGCCGATCACCAGAATGCAGGCGGTAGGGGCTTGGTCTGACATGATCGAATCCTATTAGTATATTTATCCGATGACCGACACCGTTCTCGCCGCCAAATATGCCGCCGCCGATCAAATGTCGAGCGGTCACGGTGTTTTGGCCGTCGCGGAAGCCGCCCTCGCCGCCCATCGGGTGTTCGACCGGGTTTGGGCGCGCGCCTTCCCCCAAATCGACGCGGTCGGCGCCATCGCCTGCAAGGCCGGCTGCGGCTGGTGCTGCCACCAGCATGTCGCGATCTTGCCGGCCGAGGCGGTCGCTATCGCCCGCGCCATCGACGGCACGAAACTCGCCGAGCGCTTCGACGGGCTCGCCCCTGCGATATTGGGCAAGTCGAACGCGCAGCGCAAAGCCGAGAAGCGCGCCTGCGCCTTCCTGATCGACGGCGCTTGCGCGATCTACGACGTACGGCCCAATCGCTGCCGCGCCACGCATTCGCGCGATCTCGATTTCTGCAAGGCGCGCTACGAGCTTGGCCGCTCGCCCGCGACCAAGCCCGCGAAATCCATTCCGCTGGAGCCCGCCTTGATCGGCGATCAGGTGTTGAAGGGCCTGGGCCAGGCGCTGGCGGCGGCGGGGCTGGACGTCACCCCCCTCGAACTCACCCACGCCGTCGCCGCCCTTCGCCGCGATCCCGATCTGGCCGACGACTACGCCAAGGGCCGAAATTTTCCCGCCAATGCCCGGGCCCCCGACGACCCGCAAACGGATACCGCAGCCCTGGCGTAAATCGGCCGGAGCGCTTATATAACCCGCAGAATGACCGACGTTATCGCCCCCACGCCGCTCCTCGATTCCGACGGGCGGCCCGTCAAATTCCACGGCCCCGAAGGATTCGCGGGCATGCGCGCGGCGGGCAAGCTCGCCGCCGAAACGCTCGACTATATCGCCCCGCTGGTGAAGATCGGCGTGACGACGGGCGAGATCGACCGCCTGTGCCACGAATTCATCGTGAAGCACGGGGCGCGCGCCGCCCCGCTCGGTTACAAGGGCTATCCCAAGTCGGTCTGCACGTCGGTCAATCATGTCGTGTGCCACGGCATTCCCGGCGACAAGCAGCTGGAAGACGGCGACATCATCAATATCGACGTGACCGTCATCCTCGACGGCTGGTACGGCGACACGAGCCGCATGTTCCTGCTGGGCGATGTGGGGGTGCGCGCCAAGAAGCTGGTCGACACGACCTACGAAGCGATGATGGCGGGAATCGAGGTCGTGAAGCCCGGCGCCACGCTGGGCGATATCGGGGCGGCCATCCAGCGCGTGGCGGAAGGCCAGCGCTTCTCGGTCGTGCGCGATTTCTGCGGCCATGGTTTGGGCCGCGTGTTCCACGATTCGCCGTCGATCCTGCATTACGGCAAGGCGGGCACGGGCATGCGCTTGCAGCCGGGCATGTTCTTCACGATCGAGCCGATGATCAACGCGGGCGATTGGCGCGTGAAGGTGCTGGCCGACGGCTGGACCGCCGTCACCAAGGATCGCTCGCTGTCCGCGCAGTTCGAGCATTCGATCGCCGTGACCGAAACGGGCTACGAGATTTTCACGCTGAGCCCGACCGGCCAGCACCGCCCGCCCTATTCGTTCGCCGGATAAGTCGCTTTCCCGAAGGTTGTGCGGCGCGAATACGCGTGTATCATCGCCCGCGTGATGTCCGACGACTCCCCTTCCGACGATCCGGGCGGCGTGGCCGAAGGCCCCGCCCCGCATTATCACGGCCATCGCCAGCGTCTGCGCGAACGCTTCCGCAAAGCGGGCGGCGGCGCCCTTCAGGATTACGAGCTGATCGAGCTTTTGTTGTTCGCCGCGATCCCGCGCCGCGACGTGAAGCCGCTCGCCAAGGCGCTGATCCAGCGCTTCGGGACCTATGCCGACGCGCTATCGGCGACGCGCGAGGAACTCGCGTCGGTCGACGGCTTGGGCGACGTGGCGATCGACACGCTGCTCGCCGTGCGCGAAGCGGCCGTCCGCTTGGCGCGCGCCGACGCGGCGGACAAGCCCGTCCTCAGCGGCTGGGAAAAGCTGATGGATTATCTGATGGCGGATATGGGCCGCGCCAAGCAGGAGCATTTCCGCCTGCTGTTCCTCGACAAGAAAAACCGCCTGATCCACGACGAGATCCACCAGAAAGGCACGATCGACCATGCGCCGGTTTACCCGCGCGAGGTCGCCAAACGCTGCCTGGAAATCGGCGCTTCGGCGGTCATCCTGGTCCATAACCACCCCTCGGGCGACAGCAAACCCAGCCGCGCCGATATCGACATCACGCGCGAAATCGACAAGGCGCTGAAGGTCATCGGCGTGACCGTCCACGACCACGTCGTGGTCGGAAGGCGCGGTCATACCAGCTTCAAGTCGATGGGGTTGTTCTGATAGTCTTGGGGCTATGAGATCCCATCACGACATGGGCGGCGTCGAGCCGTTCGCCTCGCAACCGATCGACCGCGCGGAACACGAATTGTCGGAATTCGACAAACGCGTCGACGCGCTGGTCAGTCTTCTGTCCCATCCCTCGCGCGCGCTGATGCGCGTCGACGAAATGCGCAATTCGATCGAGGCGATGCCGGCGGACGAATACGACCGCGCGCTCTATTACGAAAAATGGATCCACGCGGTCGCCGAAATCATGGTCGCCAAGGACGTGATCGGCGAGGAGGAACTCGTCCTCAAACTCGCCGACCTCAAGGAAGAGGACGGCGAGGAAGCATGAGTTTCGCCCCGGGTACACGCGTCACCGTGCGCAACGATTGGCCCGAGGCGAAGGGCGTGAAGGTCCATATCCGCACGCCGCATTTCGTGCGCGGCAAAACGGGGCGGATCGAAACGCTGATCGGCGAATTCGGCGATCCCGAGTTCCTCGCCATCGGCCGCAAGGACGCGCCCAAGCGCGCCCTCTATATGGTCGTGTTCGACCGGGCCGATCTGTTTCCCGGCACGAACGCGCATAACGAAACCCTGACCGCCGATCTTTACGAGAATTGGCTGGAGCGTGCGCCATGAGCGGCGATCATCACGACCATCTGCACACCCACGACGATCACGCCCCCGTCGGCGCGACCGAGCCGCGCCCGGAATATGCGCGCCTGGAACGCGCCGTGCGCGAATTGCTGATCGCCAAGGGCGTGCTGACGGCGGAGGATATCCGCAAGCAGATCGAATTGATGGACAGCCGCAGCCCGGCGATGGGGGCGAAGATCGTCGCCCGCGCCTGGGTCGATCCGGCGTTCAAGGCGCGGCTGATGAAGGATGCGAAAGCCGCCGCCGACGAGATGGGGGTCGATACATCCAACTCGGCGACCGTCGTGGCGCTCGAAAACACGCCCGAACGCCATCACGTCGTCGTGTGCACGCTGTGCTCCTGCTATCCCAAGGCGATTCTCGGCGTGCCGCCCGCCTGGTACAAATCCAGCGCCTATCGCGCGCGCACGGTCAAAGAACCGCGCAAGGTCTTGGCGGAATTCGGGACTTTCCTGCCCGAAAGCGTGGAAATCCGCGTCGTCGATTCCACGGCCGATATGCGCTATCTGGTCGTGCCGATGCGACCGGCCGGGACCGAGGGATGGAGCGAAGACCGCCTCGCCGCCCTGGTCGGCCGCGACAGCATGATCGGCACCGCACTCGCCGGACTTTGACCCAAATTAACCTCCTTGCGCGCGAGGAATCATGATTAGAGCGCGATTGAGATTTTCTAAATTCCTAAATTCTTTAAGGCCAAATTGACCACGCTGCGATTGCAGAACTAGATTGTCAAAAATCTGAGCTGAGAGTTCGGAGTCCAATTTTCCTGTTTGCGTCTCTTGCAAGCGCCGACCGAGAGCGGGCAATCCTCCGACCAACGCTATATCGACCAAATCCCTTTTCAATTCGAGATCGTCTAAAGCTTGCGCTCTTAAAAGGCCGGCGACGGCCAATGTCTCAAGCTGAGCCTTAAGTAGGACCGCCTTCGCGGAACTGGGATTTTCCATCGCGGCTTCTGCGGCTTGGCGCTGAACGAGTTCTCGAACAGCCGTGAATCGATCGATCGCTATAGGGTCAGCTAAAAGCTTCAATGCCTCATCAACGCTATTGCTAAAAATCTGATGTCGGGCCCCGCCCACACGCAATGCGGACAGGCCGGTAGCCGCTCCGAAAATGGCCTCGAAATCAGACTTCGCAGCCGAAGCGATCTGAATCCGATCTCGATACTCAATCACAGTCGGACCAGCCAGTACTGTCTGCGGCTCAACAACACATCGGCCATTCTGGAAACGCGCTATAATTTGAAATTTCCGTTGAGAGGGCCGTCGAGATTCTGCGGCCGAAAAAACGATGTAATGAACTCTTCTGTTGGAATCCAAATCGCTACCACAGCTCCTGACCGCGCATTCAATCGACCCATCCTCGGCGCTTCTTGCCTCGCACCAAACTTCTGTCGCCTTTTCACTCTCAATTGTGACAGGGGCTCCCTGTAGCAATAGCGTATTCCCCGCATCAAGATATGTAGCTCTAAATGAGAACTTCACGTCTTGAGCGAGGACTTCGGATACAGGGTATCCGCAAGCGATGAAAATCGCCAAGCCCAACGCAACGAACAGATTTGGCATTTTCACTCCTTCTTTATCAGACTAACTAAGGAGCCAAGGAAAAGCAGAAGCACTAAAGCGATAAATATCCTTGCGCCATCAGCGCCAAGTTTATTTTCGAAATAAGTCGGGCTGGAAACACTGCAAACCTTCTCCGGGGGCGTGCCACCATCGATCGCAACCAGTCCAAACACACGCCAACCTAACTTCCGATCCGCCTCAGTAACGGCTCTTGTCAGCATTACTTCCGCAACATGATTAGCGCCGCGAAGCGGACCGGGTATGCTGATTGAAAGCTGGGACACACCAGATTTCCGCTCCTCCTCCGTTTTGTCTACCAACAACGATTCACGGGTAACCAAACGATTGTCGCCAGCCGTCGGAATTTTAGTACGGATCGATTTGATCCGTGGCACGCTATCAGCCTTACTTTCGTCCTTTAGGCTGATCGCAGCGACTATACTGATCTCATTCGGCATTACGCCGCTTGTTGATAGAAAAATAGAAAACCTGTCCTCGTCGGGCGCTGGCTCGACCATCGAAATCGCTATGCGACACCCGCGCGCCCAGCGGTCGATGTATTCCTTAACCACTTCTTGCTGTGTCGCGATGAACAAAGCACTGATCAAAGCAATGAAAATCAAAACGCGACGCCCAACCCATCTGAGCATCTTATATAAAATAAAAAAAATTAAAAAAATAAACTGAAAAAAATAGCCTAAACCAAAAGGCCACCGTGCCAGCCACACACAACATTTCAAGAGTGCTTGGTTAGCTGCCTGTCCTAACTCTGCAATCTGTATCCACAATGGATTCATTTCTTTGAACCCGCCTCCTGCAATTGTTGTGATGCGGCTTTGTCCTGTCAACTGCTGAAATGATCATAATTGCCCAAATCGGACCCGATCAGCTATGTGTGACCGATTAAATAGGAGTGCATCTAAATGATCCCGCGCTATAGCCGCCCCCAGATGACTGCGATCTGGGAGCCCGAAAGCAAATTCCGTATTTGGTTCGAGATCGAAGCCCATGCTTGCGACGCGCAAGCCGCGTTGGGCGTGATCCCCAAGAAGGCCGCCCAGACGATCTGGAAGAAGGGCAAGTGGGAGATCGCGCGCATCGACGCGATCGAGCGCGAGACCAAGCACGACGTCATCGCGTTCCTCACCAACCTCGCCGAATATGTCGGCCCCGACGCGCGCTTCGTGCACCAGGGCATGACCAGCTCCGACGTGCTCGACACGACCTTGTCGGTGCAGCTGGCGCGCGCGAGCGACCTGTTGCTCGAAGGGCTCGACCGCGTTCTCGCGGCGCTGAAGAAGCGCGCGCACGAAACGAAGTATCTGCCGACGATCGGCCGCAGCCACGGCATCCATGCGGAGCCGACGACCTTCGGCCTGAAATTCACCGGCTTCTATGCCGAGTTCCTGCGCAACCGCAAACGCCTGGAAGCCGCGCGCGCGGAAATCGCGACCTGCGCGATTTCGGGTGCGGTCGGTACTTTCGCCAATATCGATCCGCGCGTCGAAGCGCATGTCGCGAAGAAGATGGGCCTGGTGCCCGAAACGATCTCGACCCAGGTGATCCCGCGCGACCGGCACGCGATGTATTTCGCCACGCTGGGCGTCATCGCCTCGTCGATCGAGCGTTTCGCGATCGAGGTCCGCCATCTTCAACGCACCGAAATGCGCGAGGCCGAGGAATATTTCAGCCCCGGCCAAAAGGGCTCGTCGGCGATGCCGCACAAGCGCAACCCGGTGCTGTCGGAGAACCTCACCGGTCTCGCGCGCATCGTGCGCGCGTCGGTGACGCCGGCGTTGGAGAATGTGGCGCTATGGCACGAGCGCGATATTTCGCACTCGGCGGTCGAGCGCGTGTTCGGGCCCGACGCGACGATCACGCTGGATTTCGCGCTCCATCGCCTCGCCGGCATGATCGAGAAGATGGTGATCTACAAGGATCGCGTGAAGGCCAACTTGGACGCGCTGGGCGGTCTCGTCCATTCGCAGCGCGTGCTGTTGGCGCTGACGCAAGCCGGCGTGAGCCGCGAAGACGCCTATCGCATCGTGCAATCGAACGCGATGGCGGCGTGGTCGGCGGGCGGCTCGTTCCAGGAACGGCTGAAAGCCGATCCGATCGTCGCCAAGAAGATGAACGCCAAGCAGATCGACGCGATGTTCGATCTCGGCTACCACACCAAACACGTCGACACGCTGTTCGCGCGCGTGTTCGGCAAGCCGAAGGCGAAGAAGCGGCGCTAACTAACCCCGCGCCATGTGCTGGCGACCGGCGGCGGCGAGCGAATCCAAAAACGCGCGCGCCGCCGGGGCGAGGCCCGCTTTGCGCGCGACCGCGCACAGCTTGCGCCGTGCGGGCGGCTCCAACGGGATCGCGGCCAAGCGCCGCTCGCCCGACGGCACGACGAGTTCTGGCACGATCGAGACGCCCACGCCTTCACGCACCATCGCCAGCAATGCGGCGGGATCGCGCACCGAGAACGCGATCTTCGGCGCGATACCGTCGGTCTGGAAAATGCCGCGCACGTCGTCCTCGCAGCCGGCGTTCGACATGACGAAAGGTTCGTCGGCGATATCGGCCGGGCGGATCGAGCGGCGCGCGGCCAAACGGTGCTTGCGCGGCATGATGGCGAGGAAATCGTCTTCCGCCACCGGCACGGAATCGTAATCCTTGGGCACTTCGGCCGTCAGGCCGATATCGATGGCCCCGCCGGTCACCCAGTCGCGGACTTCGTTGTCCGTGCCTTCGATCAGCACGACTTCGATGCCGGGATAGCGCGCGCCGAAATTCTTGACGATCGGCGGCAGCAATCGCGCAGCGGCCGAGGCGACGGAACCCACGCGCACGCGGCCCGATTGCAAGCCGATCAGCACCTGGGCGCGATGGCGCACGCGCTCGATCGCTTCCAACGCTTGGCGCGCGTCGGACTGAATGGCCGCACCGGCGGCGGTCGGGGCGACGCGGCCGCGGTTGCGCAGCAGCAGCACGACGCCCAAGGATTCCTCGAGGGCCGCGACCGCCTGGCTGACGCCCGATTGGGTCAGACCCAGTTTATGCGCCGCGGCGGTGAACCCGCCCTCCTCCAGCACGGCAAGAAACGCGCGCAGCTGGCCGACATTGATGCTCGACGAACTCATCTATGTTTTCCTTGGCGTAACTTCCCTGCGGACTTGGTTCTGCGGAAATCGCCCGTCTTTTGGCGGGTGTATCGAACCAATAAAACGCCATTAGCTTACGTCATGGCCGTCATGATTTCAATTTGATTTACTAATGGGCTTCCGGCGCACTAGCGTTCGCCCCCGATGACCGACCAAGCCAAGCCCGCCCCCGCGCTGACCGGTTACGCCTGGGGGCTGCTCACGATTTCGATCTGGGCGCTGTGGATGATCGCGACGCGTTCGGCCGCGAAGACCACGCTCGACACGTTCGATCTCGCGGCGTTGCGCTTCGCCTCGGCGGGGCTGGTGCTGCTGCCCGTGACGTTGCGCATGCGCCGCTTCCACCCGGCGCGCATCGGCTGGGGCATTTGGACGACGCTGATCTGCGGAGCTGGAATCGTCTACGCGATCATCTCGGCGATCGGCTTTCGCTACGCGCCGATCAGCCACGGCTCGGTCATGCTGCCGGGCACGATGCCGCTCTTCGTCGCGTTGCTATCAGTCGTGTTGCTGGGCGAGACGATCGCGGGCACGCGCAAGATCGGCTTCGCGCTGATCCCGCTGGGCGTGGTCACGCTGGTTTTCGCCGGCGCCCATCACGGCACCGGCCAGGAATGGATCGGCCAAGCGACGTTCATATTCTCGGCGATGCTGTGGGCGTCCTACACGATCGCGATGCGCAAAAGCGGGCTGACGGCGATCGAAGTCGCGGCCGTCGTTTGCGTCTGGTCGGCGATCCTGTATCTGCCGCCTTACGCGATCTATGTCGCGTGGTCGCAGGATTCGGGCCTGCTGCGCGAAAGCTGGGGCGAACTCTTCGCTCAAGCTTTGATGCAAGGCGTGTTGCCGAGTGCGGTGTCGCTCTTCACCTTCAACCGCACGCTGACGATCCTGGGCCCGTCACGCGGCGCGGCGCTCGCCTCGCTCGTTCCCGTCGTCGCCACGCTCAGCGCGATCCCGCTGCTCGGCGAATGGCCGTCAAGCACCGATTGGCTGGGCTTGGCGGCCATCACGACGGGCGTCTATCTGGCGACCGGCGCGCCGTTGCCGGCGGCCCTTACGCGGCGCGGATCCGGCTGAGGAACGCGTTCACTTCCTGGCTCAAACGTTCGGCGTTGCGGCCCAATTCGTCGGCCACTTCGACGACCTGATCGGACATGCGGCCCGTCGCGGCGGCCGAATCCGACACGGTCTTGATCGTGTCGGTCACACCCGTCGTGCCGCTTGCCGCCTGCTGCACCGAGCGCGCGATCTCCTGCGTCGCCGAGCGCTGCTGCTCGACCGCGGCGGCCACACCTTGCGCCACCTTGTCGAGATCGGAGATCACGCGGTCGACGTCGCGGATCGCGCCGACCGAGGCTTGCGTCGCTTCCTGCACGCCGGTGATCGACTTGCCGATTTCCTCGGTCGCCTTCGCGGTCTGCCCTGCGAGGCTTTTGACCTCGCCCGCCACGACCGTGAAGCCCTTGCCCGCATCGCCCGCGCGCGCGGCTTCGATCGTGGCGTTGAGGGCGAGAAGATTGGTCTGGCCCGCGATCTGACGGATCAGATCGACGACGCTGCCGATATGATCGGTCGATTGCGCGAGGCCGGAGATGAGCTGGTCCGAGCGCTGCGATTGCTCGGCCGCGCGCGCGACGATACGCGCCGTTTCCTCCATGCGCGCGCCGATTTCGCGGATCGAGGCGGAAAGCTCTTCGGCCGCCGACGCCACCGTCTGCACGTTGTCCGACGCGGATTGCGCGGAATTGGCGACCGCTTCGGCCTGGGTCGTCGTGTGCGTCGCGGCTTGCGACAATTGCCCCGCCGTCGAGCGCATCGATTCGGCCGCGTGCGCCACGCCATCGACGACCTTCTTCACGCTGGCGTCGAATTCGGCCGCCAGCGCTTCGAGCTTCGCGTCGGCGGCCTTCTTGTTTTCCTCGAGATAGATCGAGATCGCGTAATCCATGTCGAGCATGGTCGCTTTCAGCAACGCCGATTGCACCGCCGCGATCTTCGCGTTGGCCTGCGCGGGGTTCCAGCGGCTGTTATAGGCGCGCACCACCGCATCCATCAGGCGCGCGGCGATGAAGGCGTAGCCGCCGATATACCAGCGCGGATCGAGACCGATGCGGCTGTGGCGCTGGCCGATACGCCGGACGGCCGCGATGTAATCGGCCGAGAATTCGCCCGAGACGATATTGCGCCAATGCTCGATCTGCGCCGCACGGCCGCGCGCCATGGCGACGTCGCCGCCCTGGAACATCGCCGCCATTTCCGGGAATTTGCGCACATGGTCGTAGAACGCGTCCATAACACTGGGGACGACCGCATCGACCATCGGCTTGGCTTCGCGCAGCACGGCGCGTGCCGCCGGATCGAGCGCGATGAATTCCAGGCGGCGTGAAAGTTCGTTATCGGTGCCGGACATGTTTTTCTCCCCCGAAAATGTAAAATCCGTTCGCAACCCTTTCCGGGCGCGCACGGGATATTCGGGGCCCGGCCGCTTAATCCGACATGAAATGAAGCTGCGGCAGAAGCGCACAGTTGCGGGATTTATAATTGGATCGGACCGGAACGCCGCAAACGCGGTCCGAATCTCGAAACGCCGTATGCGGCGGCGATCAGCCGTCGCGATCCTTTCGCAACAGCGTGGTGCCGAAGCGGCCTTGCTGGTCGTCCCACCGCAGGCGGACTTGGCGTGTCGCCATATCGTAGATCAGCGTGACCTTCTGCTGATTTACTTGGGTGACGACGTTGCGCCCGTCGAGCGTCGCGGGTGTTCGCGTGCGCCGACGCAGCTTGTCCGTTCCGCGCTCGCCGTAGAGATAGACGAGCGCATAGCCGTCGCCTTCCTTCTCGAGCGCCACCGTGACCAAAGCCGGATCGGTCCAAGCGCCGCTCCAGACGCCCTGATAGAAGGCCCAAGGCTGGTCGCTCGGCATTTTCGCCGGCGCGAGCGAGTTCGCCTCGGCAAGCCGGCGCGGCCCGACGGGCAACCCGTTTTGGCCGCAGAGATTGACGCCCGCTTTCGGCGCGAATTCCGGATCGAGAAACCGCGCGACGCACTCGCCATACGCGAAATTCATCAAAGCGGAGCTCGACGCGTGATGCGAGACGAGGCCGCTATCGTCGTCGAGCGCCAGATAGAGAAGGCCCTTTTCCGTCGCGATCTCCCGCGAGCGCCGTCCGCGTTCGGGGCTGGAAAGCGAATACTCGTCCTGCGCCGGCAATATGCCGATCGCGCGCGCCGCCTTCGTCGAAGCGAGCGCCGCGAAAAGCTGATTGGTGCCCTGGTTTTGATCGGTGAACGCGCCGATCTGGGCGTGCGAAATGCCGGTACCCGGCGCGCTCGGAACGATCGCCCAGACTTCCGTCTGGCGTCCCGCTTCCAGCGTAATCGCGCCGCCATAGCTTTGGCCGGCCAGCACGATGCGCTTGTAGCCCTCCGATTTCGCTTTCGCGACTTCCTCGACCGTCCGCGCCACGTGGCGTTGGCCGGCCGATGCCCAATTGCTTTCGTTGAGCGCGTCGCGCGCGATGCGGCGAACGTCCCAGCCCGCGCGCATCAAGGTCGCGACATAGGCCGGCGGGATGTGGCTCTGTTCGTGCTGGCCGGAGACGCCATGATTCCAAATCACGAGGCCGAGTGCGGCGGCTGGTCCGCGATTGGGCAGATCCTTCATGCCGTCGTGGATGGTGTACTGCGCAAAGGCCGGCGCGGCCGACAGAGCGAAGGCCAGAAACGGCGCGATCAAGTAAATTAAAAAACGCCTCAACATTGCCCAATAATACATTGGACAATTATAGGGCCGTCAAGAGGGGACGCTCATCCCTTCTCGGGATTGAACTCCAGGCCCCATTCCTGGAAGAAATCGCGCTTCTCGTCCCATTTGGGATCGACCTTCACGTGCAGGAACAGATGCACTTGCCGGTCGAGCAGCTTGGCGAGTTCGAAGCGGGCCCCCTGCCCGATCGTCTTGAGCATGGCGCCCTTGGCGCCGATCACGATCTTGCGCTGGCCTTCGCGCGCCACGTGGATCGTCTGCTCGATGCGCGCGGAACCGTCCTCGCGTTCCTCGAACTTGGTCGTCTCGACCGCCGAGGAATACGGCAACTCCTTGTGCAACTTGCGGAACACCTGCTCGCGCGTCACCTCCGCCGCCAGCAAGCGCGCGGGCAGATCGGAGATCTCGTCCTCGGGGTAATGGAACGGGCCTTCGGGCAGCTTCGCGAGGAGTTTCGCTTTCAGCACGTCGCAGCCATTGCCGGTCTGCGCCGAGACCATGAACACGTCGCGGATATGGCCCGTCTCCGAATAGCGCTTGGCCAAAGCGAGTAGTTCATGTGGTGCGATCAAGTCGATTTTGTTGATCGCGAGATCCGCCTTCATGCCGCGCTTGGCGAGACCGTCGAGGACGATCTTCTCCTCCTCGTCGCCGTCGCCGCGCTTCAACGCGCGCGGCGCATCGACGACCAGCAGCACGGCGTCGGCTTCCTCGACGCCGCGCCACGCGGCATCGACCATCGCGCGATCCAAGCGGCGCTTGGGCGCGAACACGCCGGGCAGATCGACGAAGATCGCCTGCGTTTCGTTCTCGACCAGAATGCCGGTCACGCGCGTGCGCGTCGTCTGCACTTTGGGCGAGACGATCGCGACCTTGGCACCCACCAGGCGATTGACCAGCGTCGACTTGCCCGCGTTGGGCACGCCCAGCAAGGCGACGAAACCGCAGCGGCTCATATCTTCGATCCTTCCAGGCGTGCCAGCAGTTTTGCGGCGGCGTCGCGTTCGGCTTCGCGTTTGTTGGGGCCGTCGCCCGTTTCGGGCGCGTGGCTTTCGACCGTCACGCGTACGGTGAAATGCGGTGCATGCGCGACGCCAGTTTGGGTCAGCACTTCGTAGATCGGCAGTTTGAGGCCGCGCCCTTGCGACCATTCCTGCAAGGCGGTCTTCGGCTCGCGCGGCGGGGCACCCGCTTTGGCGAGCAAGGGCGCGAACAGCTTGGCGACCAAGGCTTGCGCGGGCGCCATACCGCCGTCGCGATAGACGGCGCCCACGCAGGCCTCGAACGCGTCGGCCAGCACGCCGGCCGCTTCGCGCCCGCCGCCCTGCTCCTCCGAGTTCGACAATTCAAGGGCGGCGCCGATATCCAATTCCTTGGCCAGCGCCGCCAGCGTTTCGCGGCGCACGAGCTGCGCGTGGCGTTTGGCGAGGTCGCCTTCGTTCTCCTCGCCATAGCGTTTTTCCAGAAGATCGGCGACGACCAAGCCGACGACGCGATCGCCGAGGAATTCGAGCCGCTCGAACCCCACGCCGCTGCGCTTCTTGTCGCCGCGCCTTCCGAGCGATGAATGCGCCAAGGCCGCGGTCAGCAAATCGGGATCGGCGAAGCGATGGCCTAATGCGTTCTCGAGGTCCGTTCTTGCGCTCAACGGATCGCGCCCAGCAGACGGGAATAGCGGATCGCCGTCAGCGCTTCCCACGGGCGCGCCAGCGACCAATTGCCGTCGGTCGAGAAGAACAGAAATTGCGCGCGGCCGACGATATTCTCGAACGGCACGAAGCCGACGGCTTCGGGATCGCGGCTATCCTGCGAATTGTCGCGGTGATCGCCCATCGCGAAGAAATGCCCCGGCGGCACCGTGAACACGGGCGTGTTGTTGTACGGCCCCTCGTTCGTCATCTTCAAAATGCGATGCTCGCGCCCGCCGGGCAGCGTTTCCATGAACTGGGCGTAGCGCACGGCGAAGCCGCGCTCGTCGTCGACGAAATCCGGCAGGCGGCGCAAATTCGCGGCCTCGTCGTTGATGTAGAGCACGCCGCCGCTCACGCGCACCTTGTCGCCCGGCAGGCCGATCACGCGCTTGATGTAGTCGGTCTTGCCGTCGCGCGGCAGTTTGAACACGACCACGTCGCCGCGATCGGGCGCCGAGCCCGCGATACGCCCGTCGAACAGTCGGATGCCGTAGGGCAGCGAAGCGAAGGAATAGCCGTAGGTGAATTTCGAGACGAACAGATAATCGCCGATCAACAGCGTGGGCACCATCGACGCCGACGGAATGTTGAACGGCTCGTACAACACGGTCCGGATCCCGAGCGCGATGAGCACCGCGTAGACGATCGTTTTCACGAACTCGACGAGGCCGGAGGCGGTTTGGCCGCGGGGAACGGGCGGTGTCTGCATGATGCCGAAAAACCGTGTTAATGCGGGCGGGATAAGGCCGCCGCGCGGCGTTTAAGTCAAGTGGCCGGGACGGCCGAGATTATCACGATGGCGCTGGCGATCGGCGGATCGTCGGTCAAGCTCACGTCGATCTGGGCTTTCATACCCGGCGGCACCATTTCGGCCAGGCGGATCGCCGCCCCGCCGGTCAGGCGCATCGTGGGCTTGCCGCCGGGCAGATTCACCACTTCCATGTCGCGCCAATAGACGGCTTTGCGGAAACCCGTCCCCAGCGCCTTTGAGCACGCTTCTTTCGCCGCGAAACGCCGCGCGTAGGATTCCGCACGCGCCGCGCGCCGATCCGATTTGGCGCGCTCGCCCACCGTGAAGATGCGATGGGTGAAGCGCTCGCCGAAACGCGCCAGCGTCGCGTCGACGCGGCGAATGTCGACCAGATCGGACCCGAGTCCCAAAATCATCCGCGCGCGCGCTCGGCCGAGTTGATGACGGGGGTCGCACGCAACGCCGCGATGACGTTGGTGAGATGCTTCACGTCGCGCACTTCGACGTCGATGATCATCTCCCAGAACTCGGTCGTCCGGTTGGTGATCTTCAAGTTCGTGATGTTGCCGCCGTTCTTGGCGATCACGGTCGACAGCGTGCCGAGACTGCCCTGCTCGTTGCGCACGACCATCGCGATACGGCCGACGAAGGCCCCGCCGGGCGTCTCGCCGTCGATCTCCCAGCCGACATCCAGCCAGCGCGCGGGCTGATCCGCGAATTGCTCCAGCGTATCGCAATCGATCGTGTGGATCGTGACGCCGCGCCCGGTGGTGACGATGCCCACGATGCGATCGCCCGGCAGCGGATGGCAACAGCCCGCGTAATGGATCGCCATGCCGGGGATCAAGCCCCGAATGGGGACGCGATTGCGCGGCACGTCCGACGTCGCGGCCTTCCCTTTACGGATCGGCACGACATTCGCGGGCTTGGGCTGGGGTCGCGTTTCGGGGAACAGGATGTTCAGAACTTCGCGATCGGAAATCTGCCCCGCGCCGACTTCCGCGATCAGATCCTCCACGTCGTCGGCCTTCAGCGGCTTGACGGCCCCTTCCAGCGACTTGTCGGCGTAATCGTAGCCTTCGGCCTTGAACGCTTTCTGCAACATCGAGCGGCCGAGCTCGACGAATTGCTGGCGCTGCTGGGAACGAATGAAGCGCCGGATGCGCGCGCGGGCTTTCCCGGTAACGACAAAACGCTCCCAGGTCGGCGACGGCACTTGCGCCTTCGACGTGACAATCTCCACCTGATCGCCGTTCGACAGCGCCGTGCGCAGCGGCATCATGCGGCCGTTGATCTTGGCGCCCACGCAATGATCGCCGACGGCCGAGTGGACGGCATAGGCGAAATCGACGGGCGTGGCGCCACGCGGCAATGCGATCAGATCGCCCTTGGGCGTGAAGCAGAAGACCTGATCCTGGTACATCTCGAGCTTCGTATGCTCGAGGAATTCCTCGGGGTTCGAGGTGTGCTCCAGGATATCGAGAAGTTCGCGCAGCCAGCGATACTGGCCGCCATCCTTGGCCGCCACCCCGGTCTCGGCGATCGGGCGGCCTTCCTTGTAGGACCAGTGCGCGGCCACGCCGAATTCGGCGACGTCCTGCATGTCGCGCGTGCGGATCTGGATTTCGACGCGCTGGCCTTCGGGCCCGAAAATGCCGGTATGCAGCGAGCGATAGCCGTTGGGCTTGGCGACGGAGATGTAATCCTTGAAGCGTCCCGGCACGACGCGCCAATGCGAATGCACGACGCCCAGCGCCCGGTAGCAATCGGCCACGTCTTCGACCACGACGCGGAACGCCATGATGTCGGACAATTGCTCGAACGCCACGTTCTTGCGCTGGGTCTTGCGCCAGATCGAATAAGGCGTCTTCTCGCGGCCGGAGACCTGCGCGTTCAACCCTTCGAACTTCAGCACGCCGGCGATGTGCTCGGCCACGCGGCTGACGACGTCGCCGCCGCGCGCGCGCAAATGCTGAAGCCGCGTGACGATGGATTCGCGCGCGTCGGGATTGATCTGCGAGAACGCGAGATCCTCCAGCTCCTCCTGCACGCGGCGCATACCGATGCGCTCGGCGAGCGGCGCGTAGATATCCATCGTCTCGCGCGCGATGCGCTGGCGCTTCTCGGGCTTCGGGATGAAGCCGATCGTGCGCATGTTGTGCAGACGATCGGCGAGCTTCACCAGCAACACGCGGATATCGGCCGACATCGCCAGCAGCAGCTTGCGGAAATTCTCCGCCTGCTTGGCGCGATCGGATTGCGCCTGCTGTTCCAGGCGCGAAAGCTTGGTGACGCCATCGACGAGGCGCGCGATCTCCGGCCCGAACACGCGCTCGATCTCGTCGATCGAGGTCAGCGTATCCTCGACCGTGTCGTGCAGCAGCGCCGTCACGATCGACGCGGTGTCGAGCTTGAAGGTCGTGAGGATGCCCGCGACTTCCAGCGGGTGCGAGAAATACGGATCGCCCGAAGCGCGCATCTGCGCGCCGTGCACCTTCATCGAGAAGACGTAGGCGCGGTTGATCAGATCTTCGTCGGCGTCGGGATCGTAGGCTTTGACGCGCTCGACCAATTCGAAAGCGCGCATCATCGGCGGGCGCGCTTTGCGCGGCGCTTCGCCCCCCGCCGGAACGGACACGGACGTCACGGGGGCTGCGGCGTCGTCCGCCGCACCCCGCGCGTCAGTACCGCCTTCGATCGGCGGCGCTTGGGTCTCCGTGGTGCCGTCGGGGCCCAAATCCCCGCCCGCCGGTTACTCTTCGACCGCCGCGTCGTCGGCGGCGATGTCGGTCTTCACCGTATCGGCGTCTTCGATATCCATCTCGTCTTCGATGCCGTCCATCGCCGCGTCTTCCGGCACACCGGCGACGTCGCGATCGGCCGCGAGCAGTTCCATCGCGTCGTCTTCCGGCTCTTCGCTTTCGACCTGGCGCTGCAGGCCCTGGATCAGCGACTGGCGCAGATTGTCCAGCGCGAGCGAGTCATCCGCGATCTCGCGCAAGGCGACGACCGGGTTCTTGTCGTTGTCCTTCTCGACCGTCAGCGGCGAGCCCGCCGAAATTTCGCGCGCGCGCTGGGCCGCGAGCATGACGAGCTCGAAGCGGTTGGGAACTTTAACGACGCAATCTTCAACGGTTACGCGGGCCATTCGGCACTCCGGCTCAACGGATAGAAATCCTTGGAAAGGGCCAATGAATATAGAGGCTTCCGCGCCGCAGCACAATCCCTGAAAAGCCGGAAAATTACCGCCCGTTCAAGCCCTTGGCGGAATGGGCCGACAGACCGTGTCAGCGGGTAGCCCGGCGATCAGGCTGGAAATCGGGCGGTGCAGGACCGGATGGCGCCAATCCGGGGCGATTTCGGCCAACGGATAGAGGACGAAGGCGCGGTCCGCCATGCGCGGATGCGGCAGGATCGGCGGCCCGTCCTGGACCTTGCCGTCATAGTCGATCAGGTCGAGATCGAGCGTGCGCGCGGCGTTGAGTACGCCCCGCACCCGGCCGAATTCGCGCTCCACCCCATGCAGATGCGCCAACAAAGCTTCGGGCCCGAGTTGGGTTTCCAACCGCACGACCGCGTTGGCATACCATGGTTGGGTCGAGGGCTGCGGCCAAGGCGGGCTTTCGTAGATGCGCGAACGCGCCGCGACGCGCAACGGCGCACGGTCGAGTTCGCCGAACGCCGCGTCGATCGCATCGGCGGGCGATGCGAACTTGCCGGGCAGATTGGCGCCGATGGCCACGAGAATCATTCGCGATCCTGCTGCTTGTCCGCGACGTGGCGCCGGGCTAGATAGACCCCATTCCGGCTTCGAACATTTTCGCGTCGGCACATTTGAGGGAGAGTCGTTATGGCGTTTTATCCGCAAGAGCGTTTGGCGTTGTTCATCGACGGACCGAATCTCTACAACGCGGCGAAAGCGCTGGGCTTCGATATCGACTACAAGCGGCTCCTGCAATTGTTCCAGGGCAAGGGCCGTCTGATCCGCGCTTTCTACTACACCGCACTGGCCGAAGATCAGGATTATTCGCCGATCCGCCCGCTGGTCGATTGGCTGGACTACAACGGCTTCACCATGGTGACGAAGCCGATGAAGGAATTCACCGACAATATGGGCCGCCGGCGCTTCCGCGGTTCCATGGATATCGAGCTGGCCGTCGACATGATGGACCTCGCCCCCAGCCTCGACCATGTCGTGCTGTTCTCGGGCGACGGCGATTTCCGCCGCTTGGTCGAATCGGTCCAGCGCCGGGGCGTGCGCGTCTCGGTCGTCTCGACGATCCGCTCGCAGCCGCCGATGATCTCCGACGAATTGCGCCGCCAGGCCGATACGTTCATCGAGTTGCAGGAGCTCGGCGCCCATATCGCGCGCCAAGGCGGCAGCGGCCAAGGCGGCGGGCGCGACGGCGGCAACCACCAGCCGCAGACCGGGTCAGGTTACGGCGGCCAGCAACAGCAGCAGCCGATGCCCACGCCGGCCGATACCAACCGCGAGTGAGCTTCGCCGAACCTTCGCGCGATTGCCCGCTCTGCCCGCGCCTTGTGGGCTTGCGGACGGAACTCCGCGCGAAGTTTCCAACGTGGTCGAACGCGCCGGTCCCCAGTTTCGGGCCGATCGATGCGAAGCTATTGATTGTCGGCCTCGCTCCGGGCTTGAAGGGCGCGAACCGCACGGGGCGCCCCTTCACCGGCGATTACGCGGGCGATCTGCTCTACGCGACGCTGAAGAAATTCGACCTCGCGAAAGGCGAATTCATCGCCGATCGCGAAGACCGCGCCTGGGTCCCCGACACGTTGACGCTGACGGGCGTGCGCATCGCCAACGCCGTGCGCTGCTTGCCGCCGGAAAACAAACCCACGCCGAAGGAAGCCGCGACCTGCCGGCCCTTCCTCGTCGCCGAACTCGCCGACATGAAAAGCTTGCGCGCCATCGTGGCCTTGGGCCGTGTGGCGCATGACGCGGCGCTGGCCGCCTTGGACCGCAAAGCGTCGGCCGCGAAATTCGCGCATGGCGCGCAGCACGATCTGGGCGGCGGGCGCATCCTCGCCGACAGCTATCATTGCTCGCGCTACAACACGAATACCGGCCGCCTGACGCCCGAGATGTTCGAAGCGGTGTTCGCCGCGTTGCTGCCGAAGCTCGGCTGATCCGGTGAACATGCGGGAGCGTAACAACAATATGCCCCGCCTCGTCCTCGCTTTCGCCATCGCGCAATTTATCGCCCCGTTTTTCCCGCGCCTGACCGGGATCGGCGGCGAGATCGGTGCACGCACCACCGAAGCCGGCCTGCCCGCCCCCGAAACGCCCGCGGGCTACGCGTTCGGAATTTGGTTCCCGATTTTCGTGCTCGGCCTCGTCTACGCCGTGCGCTATTGGCGCGATCCGGCGAACGACACCTATCGGCGTGTCGCGCCATACGCGGCCGCGATGTTCGCGTTCGGCACCGTTTGGATGTTGTGGACGCAATTGATGGGCTCGGGCCTCATGCAATTGCCGCTGATCTTCGGCATGTTCGCGAGCACGCTGCTGGGCTGGCGCCATGTCGATGCGCAGGGCGACAAAACCTTGCCCGTGCTGTTCGGCCTGCAAGCGGGCTGGCTGAGTGCGGCCGTGTGCCTCAACACGACAAGCTGGCTGCGCAATTTCGTCGGCGCGACGCCGTTCGGCCTGTCGCCGGAGATCTACGCGCTCGCGACGCTGCTGCCCGCCGCCGCGATCGCGCTTGCCGCGATCTTCGGCGGCCGCGCGAATATCTGGTATGTCGTCGCGATGGTCTGGGCGCTGATCGGGATCGCCGTCGCGAACATCAACGGCGAATGCTTCGTGCTGATCGCGGCGCTGGTGCTGATCGCGCCGCTCGTGGCCGCGTTCAGCGCCCGGACAAAGCGCGTTCCGGCTGCACGTTGACGGCGCCGCGGATTTTTCCGCCCCAGCGGTTCCACGCGAGTTCGTGGAAATAGTAAGCCACGGTGTTCACCATCGGCTCGATCAACGCGACGGCCGAGGCCAGCACGAAACTGCCGGTGATCAGGTAACCCACCGTGAAGGCGACGGTGAAGTGGACGATTGCGAAGGTGACGGTCTTCAACATGGGCTTTCTCCTTGGACAGAAGAATGCCGGTCGAGCCTCCAGCGATCCAACCGATTGTTTTGGTCGTTACGATCGACCTAAACGATCTCTAAGATATGCAAGTTTAGCGTCCGGGCCCCGCCGCGCAAAGGATAGAAGCGGTCGACCGGCCCCGCATCCTTAAAGCCCAGCTTGCGCAAGACCTTGTAGGACGCCTCGTTGCCCGGAAACGTCTCGGCGACCATCCTTCGCACGCCCAGGCTGCGCGCATGCGCCACGCAAAGCTTGCCCGCGCGCGTCGCGATACCCTGGTTGCGGAACGCCTTGCCGATCCAATAGCCGAAACCGGGCACGCCGTCCTTCGGGCCGCCGAAGCCCATCGAGCCCAAGAACCGGCCGGCCGCGTCGAGCACGGCGAAGACATGGCCGCCCGGCCCGGTGCGCAGCACGATCCATTCGCGCGCCTGCTGCGCCGACAAGGGATAGGGCAGATGCGAGGTCATCGAAATCCCCGCCTCGTCACCCGCCAGCAAGGCTTCGAAATGGCGGCCGTCTTCGGGAACCAGCGGGCGCAGCGTCAAATCGCCGTCCTGCAACACGGCCGTGTTGGGCGCGTAGAGTCCGGCGGGCATATGCGCGCGCATTGTCAGGCCCTTCCCGCCTATCGGTTGCGTCGCGACAGCAGGCGGGCCTGGTCGCGTTTCCAATCGCGTGTGGCGATCGCTTCGCGCTTGTCGGCCTTTTTACGGCCTTTGGCGAGGCCGAGTTCGACCTTCGCGATGCCGCGCCCGTTGAAATAAAGCTGCAAGGGGACGAGCGTCATGCCGTCGCGCGAGATCGCCCCGGCGAGCTTCTGCATTTCCTTTTTCGCGACGAGCAATTTACGCGCGCGCTTGGGCTCGTGATTGAACTGGTTCCCGGATTTGTATTCCGGGATATGCGCTTCGAGCAGCCAGAGCTCGCCGTCGCGCGTGGCGGCGTGGGCGTCCATCAGCGACGCCCCGCCCGCGCGCAGCGATTTCACTTCCGTGCCCACGAGCACGAGCCCCGCCTCGAGGGTGGACTCGATCGTGTAATCGTGGCGCGCGCGCCGATTGGTGGCCGCGACCTTGCGGGCTTGCTCGGGCGCGGGCATGCGGGATTAAAGGAGGCCGGCGCCTTTCAGCGCGGCGCGGACCTTTTCCTTCGTCGAATCCATGATGGGGCCGAGCGGCAAACGCACCTCGTCGGTGCAGATGCCCAGCAGCGAGCCCGCGTATTTCACCGGGCCGGGCGACGTCTCCGCGAACAGCGCCTTGTGCAAGGGCATCAGCTTGTCTTGGATCTTCAGCGCGGTCTTGGTGTCGCCCTTCAGCGAGGCGACCTGCATCTTCGACACGAGCTTGGGCGCGATATTGCCGGTGACCGAGATGCAGCCCACACCGCCGGTCGCGTTGAAGGCCAATGCCGTGCCGTCGTCGCCGTCGAGCTGGACGAAATCCGGACCGCAGGCGAGGCGCTGCAAGCCGGGGCGCGTAAGGTCGCCCGTCGCGTCCTTGACGCCGACGATGTTCTTGATGCGCGCCAAGCGGCCCATCGTTTCGACCGACATGTCGACCGCGCAACGGCCGGGGATGTTGTAGATGAAGATCGGAATCTTCACCGACTTGGCGATCGCCGCGTAGTGGCGGTAAAGCCCTTCCTGCGACGGCTTGTTGTAGTAAGGCGTCACGACCAAGGCGGCGTCGCAGCCGACTTGCTCGGCATGCTTGGTCAGGCTGATCGCCTCGTCGGTCGAGTTCGAGCCCGTCCCCGCCATCACGGGCACGCGGCCCTTGGCGGCGGCGACGCACATCTCGATCACGGCTTGGTGTTCTTCATGGCTCAGCGTGGGCGATTCGCCCGTCGTGCCGCAAGGCACCAGGCCATGCGTGCCTTGCCGGATCTGCCACTCCACCAATTTTTTAAAGGCGCGCTCGTCCACCTGTCCGTTACGAAACGGCGTGATGAGGGCGACGAACGAACCCTTGAACATGGGGGCATTTCTCCTGCAGGCCGGAATTTTTGGCGGGTCGAAGGACCCGCGACGGCCGGGCAAATTAGCCCCGCCCCCGCCTGCGCGCAACAACGGCCTCGGCTTGCTTGGAAAACCGCCCGGCGCTTTACTCAAGCCATGGCAATTTCGTCCCGATTCGCGGTGTCCACCGCCGCTATCGCCCTTATTCTGACCGCCGGCTGCGTGACCACCGGCGTCACCCCCGGCGGCGCGTCGCAAGCCGCCGAAACGCCGGCCCCAAATCCGGAAAGTGTCGCGATACAAAGTGCGACGCCGGCCGACGCGTCTGGCGACGACACGTTGGTGCAGGTCGCCGCCGCGACCGCGAAGGATGCGCCGGCCGATCTGCCCGGATCGCTCGCCCCCGGTGCGGCGACCGTGCGCACGATCCCCAATCTGGGCGCGCCGGTTTTGAGCGCGCAGGAACGCGAGCTCTACACCCAAATTTTCAACGCCGTCGAAGCCGGGCGCTGGGAAGCGGCGCGCACATTGCTGGCGCGCGGCAACAATCCGGTCGCGCAGAAACTGTTCCGGTGGCTGGAGCTGCAATCGCCGCGCTCGGGCGCCACGTTCGAAGACATCGTGCAATTCGCCGAGCGCAATCCCGATTGGCCGAACCAGGAAACCTTGGCCCGCCGCGCGGAGGAAGCGCTGCTCGACCGGCGCGTCGACGACAGCGTCGTGCTCGCCTGGTACGGCACGCGCAATCCGCTGACCCCCGACGGCGCGCAGCGTTTCGCCGAAGCGCTGCTCAATCAAGGCCAGCGCGAACGCGGCGTGAAAGCGTTCCGCGATTATTGGACCACGGGCGTGTTCACCGAGCAGCAGCAGCAGCGTTGGCTGCAACGCTTCGGCCAGCATTTGAACGCCGACGCGCATTGGGCGCGGCTCGATCGCTTGGTCTGGGAAGGCCGCAACGACGAAGCCAAGCGCATGCTGCGCTTGGTCGATCCCAATCGCCGCCTGATCGCCGAAACGCGCATGCGTTTGCGCGCGGGCGGCAACACCAACCGCATTCTCGATCGCGTGCCCGTGCAATTGCGCAAAGATCCGGGCTTGATGTACGAAACGATGCGCAACCGCCGCCGCAACAACGACGAGACGGGTGCGCGCGCCATACTGACCAGCCTGCCCGCCGATCTGGGCCGGCCGGAAATCTGGTTCCCCGAGCGCGCGGTGCTGGCGCGCCGCTCGGTCGTCGCGGGCAAGGCGCGCGAAGCGTTCGACGCGGTGCGCGATCACAAGCTGCGCGTCGAACACGGCGCCAATTACGTCGAGGCCGAATTCCTGGCGGGCTGGATCGCGCTGCGCCAGTTGAACGAGCCCGCGACCGCGAAACCCTATTTCGAGCGTTTGGCGAACAGCGCGCGCACGCCGGTATCGCGTTCGCGCGGCGCCTATTGGATGGGCCGCACGCTCGAAGCGCAAAAGCAGAACGACGCGGCCAAGGAATGGTACGGCCGCGCGGCGCAGTTCCACACGGCCTATTACGGCCAGCTCGCCATGGCGCGGCTCGACGCGCTGGGCACGCGCGTGACGTGGCCCGCCCCCATCGTTCCCACGGCCGCCGAACGGCGCGCCTTCGACGCGTCCGAATTGCCGCGCGCGGTGCGCATCCTGCGCGAGACGAAGGAAGACGACCGCATCCGCCCGCTGCTGATCCGCATGGCGAGTGTCGCCAAGACGCCCAGCGAACATGCGCTGGTCTCCGAACTCGCGATCCAACTCGGCCGCAGCGATTGGGCCGTGCTGGCGGGCAAGCGTTCGGCGCAATCCGCGGGCGTGCAATTGTCCGATCTCGGCTGGCCGGTCGTGCCGCTCACGGGCGAGAAGCCGGAACGCGCGCTGACCTACGCGATCATCCGCCAGGAAAGCCAATTCGAAAGCCGCGTCACGAGCCGCGCGGGCGCGCGCGGCTTAATGCAGTTGATGCCCGCGACAGCACGCGCGGTCGCGAAGGCGGAAGGCACGCTGGGCACGCATACCGACGCGCGCCTGTTCGACCCCGCCTACAACATCCGTTTGGGCCGCGCCTTCCTGCACCAGATGGTGGAGGAGTTCGGCGGGTCCTATGTGCTGGCCGCCGCCGCCTATAACGCGGGGCCGGGGCGCGCGCGCGAATGGATCCGCAATTCGGGCGATCCGCGCGAAGCGAACGTGGACGCGATCGACTGGATCGAAATGATCCCGTTCGAGGAAACGCGCAACTACGTCCAGCGCATCATGGAGAACGTGCAAGTCTATCGGCGCAATCTGCAAGGCCCGCAGATCGCCGCCGCCGCGCATGAGCGCGATTTGAAGCGCGCGCGGAACTGAAAAGAAAATCCGGGGGAAACATGGACTGGAAGATCGTCGACGCCGGTGCGGCCGGCTGGAAAGACGCCGCCGAACTGCACACGCTTAGCTGGAAGACCGCCTATCGCGGCATCGTTTCGGACGCGTATCTCGAAAACGATTGCGCCAACGACCGTCAGACCGTGTGGGCCGGCCGCGCGAAGGAATGGGACCCGGCGAAGATCGTGCTGCTGATCGCGCGCCAGGACGACGGTTTGGCGCTGGGCATGTCCTGCGCCGCCATCCTGCCGAACGACGCGCATGGCGTGCTGCTCGACAATCTGCATGTCCGCCCGAATTTGAAGCGCGGCGGCATCGGCCGCGCGTTGATCGCCGCGACGGGGCGCTGGGTCGCCGAACGCGTGCCCGGCACGCCGATGTATCTGACCGTCTACAAGGACAATACGAACGCGGTCGCATTCTATCGCCGCATGGGCGGCGAGGAGGCGGATGCGGGGATCTATCCGTTCAAGGACGGCACGTCGGCGCCGATTCTGCGTTTCACCTGGCGCGAACCGGCGAAGATCGCGGGATGAAACCCGCCCTTCTTGTTTTCGATATGGACGGCGTGCTGGTGGATTCCGAGCCGATCGCCAATCGGATCATGCACAAGCATTTGGTCGCGGCGGGCGTGGAGATCGATTACGAAACGTCGATGCGCCGCTATATCGGCCGCAAGATGGGCTACACCGTCGCCGATATACGCGACAATTTCGGCATCGTGCTGCCGCCGGAATTCGAGCGCGTCTGCCGCGAAGAAACCCTCGCTGCTTACGAAACCGAACTCAAAGCGGTCGCGGGCGTCGCCGCCGCGATCGCCGCCCTGCCCTATGCGCGCTGCGTGGCATCGTCGAGCGATCCCACACGCATCGCCAAAAGCCTGTCGATCGCGGGCCTCGCCGATCTGTTCGAGGGGCGCTGCTTCAGCTCGACGATGGTGAAGAACGGCAAGCCTGCGCCCGACTTGTTCCTATTCGCCGCCAAGACGATGGGCGCGGCACCGGCCGATTGCTTGGTGATCGAGGATACGCTGGTCGGCCTTGAAGCCGCGCGCGCCGCCGGTATGAAGTCGCTCGCCTATGCCGGCGCGAACCACACGCCGGAAGACCAACTGGCCGCGTTGGCCACGCGGGTCTTCCGGCATATGGACGAATTGCCCGCGATAGTCGCGGGCGTCTAGCTCACTCTTTCGACAGCAAGTGGATGAGCGAGGACGTGTCCCAGCGTCCGCCGCCGCGCGCTTGCACGGTCGCGTAGAACTGATCGACCAGCGCCGTCACCGGCAGACGCGCCTTGTTGCGCTTGGCTTCGTCGAGGCAGATCGACAGATCCTTGCGCATCCAATCGACCGCGAAACCGAAATCGAACTTGCCCTGCACCATCGTCTTGGCGCGGTTGGACATCTGCCACGAACCGGCGGCTCCGGCGGTGATGACCGACAGCACCTTCTCGGTATCGAGGCCGGCCTTTACGGCGAAGTTCATGCCTTCCGACAGCGCCTGGACGAGGCCCGCGATGCAGATCTGGTTCACCATCTTGGTGAGCTGGCCCGAACCGACCGGGCCCATCAGCGACAGCGCCTTGGCGTAGATCTTGAGCACGGGCTCGGCCTTCGCGAACACGTCCTCGTCGCCGCCGACCATGATGCCGAGCTGGCCGTTCTCCGCCCCCGCTTGGCCGCCCGAAACCGGCGCGTCGAGGAAGCCAATGCCCTTCTTCTTCGCTTCGGCGTAAATCTCGCGCGCCACTTCGGCCGAGGCCGTGGTGTGGTCGACCAGGATCGTGCCCGAGGCCATGCCCGCGAGCGCGCCCTTGTCGCCGTAGATCACCGAGCGCAGATCGTCGTCGTTGCCCACGCAGACGAGAACGATGTCCGCCCCTTTCGCGGCTTCCGCCGGCGTGGCGGCAGTGTCGCCGCCATGCTTGGCGGCCCATTCCTGGGCCTTCTTGGCGCTGCGGTTGTAGACGACGACGTCATGACCGGCCTTCTTCAGATGGCCCGCCATCGGAAAACCCATCACGCCCATGCCCAGAAAAGCGAGCTTCGCCATAGCCGTTTCTTCTCCCTGATATTTCAAAAATCCGGGCGGACTATAGCCGGGCGGCGGCCCAGGTCAAAGGCAGAGAACGGTCCACAAATCGCTGACGATCGCGGGCCCGCGCGTCAGCCACAGCCCGGCCGCCCCCAGGAAGAATATCCCGAGAGCGGCGAGGCCGAGGGCTTTGGCGGTGCCGGGCATGGACGTCACGCGCGTGCGGGGGCCGCCAAGCGCGCCATCGGCGCGTCCTTGATCGGCCAGTGCAGCGCGGCGGCGACAAAGCCCAGCGCCACGCAGATGCCCCATACGATGTCGTAATTGCCGTACATGTCGAAGAATCTACCACCCAGCCACGCGCCAAGGAAGCTGCCGACTTGGTGCGACATGAAAACGATGCCGTAGAGCATCGACATCCAAGTCGTGCCGAAGATCTGCGCCACGAGACCCGAGGTCAGCGGCACCGTCGACAGCCAGAACAGGCCCAACGCCGCGCCGAAGATCAGCACGGTCACTTCGCTGACCGGCGTCACCAGGAACAGCACGAACACCGCCGAGCGCGCGAGATAGATGCCGGCCAGCAGCTTCTTCTTGCGCCCCTTGTTGCCCATCACGCCGGCCGTATAGGTGCCGACGATGTTGAACAATCCCACGAGGGCGAGCGCCCACGCGGCCGACCAGGATTCGAGCCCCTTGTCGGCGACGTAAGCGGGCAAATGCACGCCGACGAACACGACCTGAAAGCCGCACACGAAGAAACCGATGGTCAGCAGCCAGAAGCCGGAATGACCCATCGCCTCCTTCAGCGCCTCGCCCGCGGTCTGCGCGCCGCGCGACGCGGGCGGTGCGGCGAAACCCGCCACACCGCGCGCCAGCGGCAGGATCGCCAACGCCGTGAACGCCAACGCGAACAACGCGAAGCGCCAATCGTAATTCGTCAGGAAGTAGCTGGCGTAAGGTACGAAGGCGAATTGGCCGAACGACCCGCCCGCCGAGACGATGCCCAGCGCCCAGGAACGCTTCTCCGGCGGGGCCGCGCGGCCCACCGCCCCTAGAATGATCGAGAAACCGGCCCCAGCCATCGCGAAGCCCTGCAACACGTTGCCGACCATGATGAGGTTGCCGTCCTGCGCGCCCGCCAGCGCGAAGAACCCGGCGGCATAGAGCACGCCGCCGATCAGCGCCATGCGGCCCGTGCCGTATTTGTCGGCGAGCATGCCGGCGAAGGGCCCCGCGAAACCCCAGAGCAGATTGGAAACCGCGAGGCCGAACGCATAGACCTCGCGACCGACCTGCAATTCCATCGTCATGGGGGCGAGGAACAGGCCCATCGACTGGCGCAAGCCCATCAGCAGCGTCAGGATCAACGCGCCGCAAATCAGCACGGTGTTGAAGGAGAATTTCCGCACTTCGAACATCGTCATTTTCCTTTGCGGGGGGCCGAAACTCGGGGGGATGGCGTCAGCAGTTTGGCAAGGGTCGCGAGGTTTTCGCCCGCCTCGCGGAAGGGCGATATGTCGCGCGCGGCGCGCGCGCGGATATAGGCGCCCTGCATCGTCGAGACGATCAGCCCCGCCAGATCGCGGCGCTTGGATTTTGGAATGGGCGCTAGCGCTTCCTCGACCGCATCGACCAGCGACACGAACACGTCATGGCAAGGCGCGCGCAATGCTTCGCTTTCGGGATCGAGGTCGAGCGTGACCGTGCCCGCCGGGCAACTCATCCGGTAATCGGTTTTGAGCGAGGCTTCGGCGCCCATCTCGAAGAACGCGCGCACGGCTTCCTCGGGCGAACGACAGCCTTGCGCGCGCGCGCGATAGCGTTCGACCGCCGCGTCGCGATAGGCGGAAAGCGCTTCGCGCGCGATCTGGGTCTTGCCGTCGGGGAAGAAATGATAGAGCGAGCCCTTCGGCGCGCCGCTTTCGGCCACGATCTGATTGATGCCCGCCGCCGCGAGGCCGCCTTGGCGCAGCAATCGCGTGGCGGCGCGCAACATATCCGCGCGCGGGGAAATCTCGTCGGGAATCCGGGGCCGGGCCATGACGCCGACGTTATTATATAGACTGGTCTACTCCAACAAGCGCTTGGGTTGCATGGCTGCCCTGGGAGAGGCGCGCGCATCGCGCATGTGTCGGGACAATGCGCGTGCTAAGCGCGCCAATTCTTGCGGTCGAGACGCATGACCATACAGTCGTCGAGGCCGAAACGGCGCGGGCCAATTTCTTGAAACCCAAGCTTGGCGTAAAAGCGCCGCGCCCGAACGTTCCCCGCCAGCGGATCGACCAGCACCGCCGCGACGCGCGGATCTGCGAAGCAGCGCGCGATGGCCAATCGCATGATCCGCGTGCCGTGCCCCTGGCCGAGGCAGTCCGGCTCGCCAATCCAAATGTCGATTGCCGCAAGATCGGGCGCGCAATCGCCCCAGTAATGCGACTCCTCTCGGGCCGGATCGATGATTTGAACGAAGCCGATCGGCCTTCCATCGAGTTCGGCCAAAAGCTGCTCGCGCCACGCCCATTGCACGCCGAGTTCGACGGTCCAATTCCAGTCATCGTTAGGATCGGACGCGATCACGTCGGGCATCTCGTCCCACCGCTGAAGCAACGGTGCGTCGGCTCGTGTCGCAGGCCGCAAAACGATCGTCATGGCTGCAAATCGTCCCTCCCAAAGAAACGGGGCGGAAGGTTGCCCTTCCGCCCCGCGCCTTCGTGAAGCCTTGAGAGGCCGGACTTCTTAGAAGTCCATGCCGCCCATGCCGCCGCCACCGCCCGGTGCCGGCATCGGCTCTTCCTTCTTCGGACGCTCGGCGACCATCGCTTCGGTCGTGATGAGCAGACCGGCGACCGACGACGCGTCCTGGAGGGCCAAGCGCACGACCTTGGTCGGGTCGATGATGCCTTCCTTGATCATGTCGACGTATTCGCCCGACTGGGCGTTGAAGCCGATCTTCTCGTTCTTGCCTTCGAGCAGCTTGCCGACGATCAGCGAGCCGTCCGCACCGGCGTTCAGCGCGATCTGGCGCGCCGGCGCCTGCAGCGCCTTACGAACGATGTCGATGCCGACCTGCTGGTCGTGGTTGCCGCCCTTCAGGCCGTCGAGCGCGCGCGTCGCGTAGAGCAGGGCCGAACCGCCGCCCGTCACGATGCCTTCCTCGACCGCGGCCTTGGTGGCGTGCATCGCGTCGTCGACGCGATCCTTGCGCTCCTTGACCTCGACTTCCGTGGCGCCGCCGACGCGGATGACGGCAACGCCGCCCGCCAGCTTCGCCAGACGCTCCTGCAGCTTCTCGCGGTCGTAGTCCGAGGTGGTTTCCTCGACCTGCGCCTTGATCTGGTTGCAGCGGGCTTCGATGTCCTTCTTCTTGCCCGAGCCGTCGACGATCGTGGTGTTGTCCTTGTCGATCGACACCTTCTTGGCGCGGCCGAGCATGTCCAACGACACGGTCTCGAGCTTGATGCCCAGATCGGCCGAGATGACCTGGCCGGCCGTGAGGATCGCGATGTCCTCGAGCATCGCCTTGCGGCGATCGCCGAAGCCCGGCGCCTTGACGGCCGCGACCTTCAGGCCGCCGCGCAGCTTGTTGACGACCAGGGTCGCCAGCGCTTCGCCTTCGACTTCCTCGGCGATGATCAGCAGCGGCTTGCCCGTCTGGACGACCGCTTCGAGCACCGGCAGCAGCGGCTGCAGCGACGAAAGCTTGGCTTCGTGGATCAGGATGTACGGGTTTTCGAGTTCGACCGTCATCTTGTCGGCGTTGGTCACGAAGTACGGCGACAGGTAGCCGCGATCGAACTGCATGCCTTCGACGACGTCGAGTTCGGTCTCGAGGCTCTTCGCCTCTTCCACCGTGATGACGCCTTCGTTACCGACCTTCTGCATCGCCTTGGCGATCATCGCGCCGATTTCTTTTTCGCCGTTGGCCGAAATCGTGCCGACCTGGGCGACTTCGTCCGACGTCGAGATCTTCTTCGAACGCTTCTTCAGGTCCTCGACGACCTTCTCGACGGCGATGTCGATGCCGCGCTTCAGGTCCATCGGGTTCATGCCGGCCGCGACCGACTTGGCGCCTTCGCGCACGATCGCCTGGGCGAGAACGGTCGCCGTCGTCGTGCCGTCGCCGGCCGCGTCGTTGGTCTTCGAGGCCACTTCGCGCACCATCTGGGCGCCCATGTTCTCGAACTTGTCGGCCAGTTCGATTTCCTTCGCGACCGTCACACCGTCCTTGGTGATGCGCGGGGCGCCGAAGGCCTTGTCGATGACGACGTTGCGGCCCTTCGGGCCCAGCGTCACCTTGACCGCGTCGGCCAGGATGTCGACGCCGCGCAGCATGCGCGCGCGGGCGTCGCCGGCGAATTTCACGTCTTTGGCTGCCATTGGATCTGTCCTTTACGTTGAATGGAGGTACCGAGTGCGCGTGGCGCTTACTCGATCACGCCCAGGATGTCGGATTCCTTCATGATCAGGAGATCCTTGCCGTCCACTTTCACTTCCGTGCCCGACCACTTGCCGAACAGGATCTTGTCGCCGGCCTTCACGCCCATCGGCAGCAACGTGCCGGCTTCGGTGCGCGCACCGGGGCCCGCCGCGATGACCTTGCCCTGCTGGGGCTTTTCCTTGGCGGTGTCGGGGATGATGATCCCACCCTTGGTCTTGGTTTCCTGATCGAGCGCCTCGACCAGCACGCGATCGTTCAAAGGCTTGAACTTCATTGAGGTCTCTCCTGCGCTTAGCGCGATTGACGCTCGCCGGGGGCGCGCCTGTTAGCAGTCCCCGCCGACGAGTGCCAGGGTTGTAGAAGAGACCACCCCGCCCTGTCAAAGCGAAATTAACGCTCTGAAAAATATAAGCTAATCGATCCGCTTGCCGAGCGTGACCAGTTCCCGCCCCTGCCTTGGCTGGGCCTTGGGGAACAGAATCGTGCAGCGATCGAAGGGGGCAACGACCTTGTCGGGCCCATCCATGGCGATGACCGTACCCGCCGTCACCTCCTCGAACCCTTCATAAGGGGCAAGGAATTTGAGATCGGCGTGCTTGGCGACATGCACGCTTTCGATCGTGTAGACGCCGGTTTCGGCCGGCGGCACGGCGGGCTTCAGGCGGCGGGCGACTTCCGGCTCGAGCATCCCCGTCGCTTCGAGGAACGAAATCAGCGTGTGCTTGGCGACGGTGACGGTCGCCTTCAGGAAATGCGCGCCGCATTCGACGACCAGCGCCGTTTGCTGGGCATTCGCTTCGCCGAAGGCGCCGTACTCGACCATCACCTTGCCGTCGAACGCGCCGTTTTGCAGCAGCATCGACGGCGGATAGGCGAGTTTCTCCGCGAACGCGCGCACGCGCGGCAGATTGCGACCGACGAAGAACGGCCGGTTCGCGAAGCTGGTCGAATGAATGTCGAGCAGATAGTCGGCTTGGCGCACGAAAGGGCGCAATTCGCCAGCCCGGATCGCCTCATGCGTGCCCTCGCCGTCGATCCAATCGTCGCGCCACACGCGGTTCATGTCGCGATCGACGAAGCGGGAGTCGAGCGGCGTTTCCGCCTTGAAGCTTTGATAGGCCTTCACATTGGCGAAGGCGACGATCCACGTCCCCCGGATCGGGCGCAAGCCGAGATCGAGCGCCCAGTGCAGCGCCTCGGCGCCGCAGAATTCATTGCCATGCGTCAGCGCGACGGTCATTACCGTCGGGCCGGGTTCCGGCGATTTGAAGACATGGACGTAATCGACGCCGGTGTCGGATCGCTTCCAGCGCGTCAGATCGCGCGGGCGCAATTCGATCGGCGGAAGAACACGAGCAACCATTCTATACAAAAAAGGTCATCAAAAAGCAGCTACTAGGCAGCAGCACATGTACGCGCCCCAAGCTCCGTCATCACTGCTTCTGTATGACGCAGATCGTTGCCTGGAATGTCTGTTGGCGTTGCGACTAACAACACCCTACGCCAAAAAACACCAAGAAGTGGATTGTTGAAAGTCAACGCCACCAGAAAAATGCCTATCAACATCAAAAATTCAAGTTGCTCATTGGGCGGCAGCTTGCCCAACTCCGCACGAAACCTTGATGCCATTTCTACAGGTGGACGCACCCAACGACCACTCAACGCGTGCAATGTAAAAGACCATAGCATGTGCCGACTCATAATGCCCTTCGTCATCACGACGATCATCTCCGCGAAGATCAAGGGCAAGTCGGGCTTCTCGAGCATTTTCTCGGCAGCGCGATAATAAGCGCTGCGCAATCGCCGAGCTTCCGCAGCCTGGGCAAATCGATATTTAAGAAAAGGGGAAAGCAACCATAGAATAGATGCCACCCCGAGACTGACGAGCGCTAGATCGAAGATCATGATCCGATTCGTCCTTTCTTTCGGTTTGCATCAACAACCATAACTGCCGCAGACTTTTTCCTATCGTCGCGATCCCTAAGTCTCTGAACCTTTGCCTCGATATTCATAATGAGACGCTGGTGTTCTTGCTGGGATTTTTGCCGCTCTAGCAACCAGTTTTGGATACTTGGCCAAAGCTTGATTGCGATATGACCGCAAAGAGCGACTCCCGCCAAAAGCCCAAACCAGTCTCCCCCGATCGCCTCGGCCAATGACCGAAGCTCTTTGACAAAATTTGCCGCTGCCTCTAGCAGTCTTATTATTGATTCTAACACTTATACCTACTGACAACAAAGCCAGAGATTTGCGACAAAAATAAGGACGATAAGCCCCTCTAGCCGCAAATATTATTTACATTAAATATCCTCTTAATTGCAAATAATTAGTCAATTGATCCGACTGCGGCCTTCATCCGGTGTTCGAAACGCTGCCGGTCGGCGGGATCGAGCGCCACGACGACATGCAGATGATCGTCCTCCTGGCGTTCCTCGAAGACTTGCCCATGCTCGTGCAACCACGCGAGCGACGCGCCATCGCCATAGGGCAGATCGTATTCGACCGTCTGGCGCGACGCGGCCAAACGCTTGTCGATATGCTGGAGCAGATCCTCCGCCCCCTCGCCCGTCAAAGCGGAGACGCAGACCGCATCTTCTTCGCGGCTTGCTCGTGCGATCCACACTTCGCGCGATTCAGGATCGAGCCGGTCGAGCTTGTTGTAGACCTCGACGAAACGATCCTCGCCTTCTCCCGCCCGGCCAAGCTCGGTCAGCACCGTGCGCACGTCCTTGGCTTGGGACTCGCTTTCGGGATGAGACACGTCGCGCACATGCAGCACGATATCGGCGGCGAGCACTTCCTCGAGCGTGGCGCGGAACGCGGCGACCAGATCGTGCGGCAGGTCGGAAACGAAACCCACCGTGTCCGACAGAATGATTTTGCGACCCGACGGCAGGCCCAAGGCGCGCATCGTGGGATCGAGCGTGGCGAACAGCATATCCGCCGCCAGCACGCGCGCATGGACGAGGCGGTTGAACAATGTCGACTTGCCGGCGTTGGTGTAGCCGACCAAGGCGACGACCGGATAGGGCACGCGGGCGCGCGCCTTGCGGTGAAGGGCGCGCGTGCGCTTCACCTCCTCCAGCTCCTTCTTCAGCCGGATGATCTTGTCGCCGATCTGGCGGCGATCGCTTTCGAGCTGACTTTCGCCGGGACCGGCCAAGAAGCCGAAACCGCCACGCTGGCGTTCAAGATGGCTCCAGGTCCGCACGAGGCGCGAACGCTGATAGGTGAGCTGGGCGAGTTCGACCTGCAAGCGGCCTTCGGCGGTGCGCGCGCGCGTGCCGAAGATTTCCAAGATCAAGCCCGTGCGGTCGATGACCTTGCACTTGAGCTCTTTCTCAAGATTGCGCTGCTGCACCGGGCCGAGCTGGCAGTCGACGATCGCGACGGCGATGCCCTGCTCCTTGATGATTTCGGCGAGGCGTTCGACGACGCCCTCGCCCATCAAGGTGGACGGCCGGAACGCGGCCAAGCGCACGACCTCGGCATGCGCGATCTTCAGATCGATCGCGCGCGCGAGGCCGCAGGCTTCTTCCAGCTTGTCTTCGGGTGTGCGGTTCTCCGCCGCCGCGTCCGCCCCGCGCTTTTTGAGCGCGGGGTGCACGACGAGGGCAAGCCCCTCCACCTTGCGCGCCGCGAAATCTTCGGGCGCGCCGTCCTCGACCGTTTCGTCGGGAGCGTCGGGTTTCTTCTTGGAACCGCGGCTCAGCCTTCGGCCCCTTCCTTATCGCCTTCGAACAGCGCGATCGGGCCCGTGGGCATCACGGTGGAGATCGCGTGCTTGTAGACGAGCTGGCTGTGGCCGTCGCGGCGCAGCAGCACGGAGAAATTGTCGAACCAAGTGACGATGCCCTGCAGCTTCACGCCGTTCACCAGGAAGATCGTCACGGGGGTCTTGTTCTTGCGGATGTGGTTGAGAAACACATCCTGCACGTTTTGGGACTTATCGGCAGACATATCGTCATTGCCTTTCTTGGTTGGACCCTCGCTTGCCGGTGTCTCCGCCGGGGGTTTGCGATGGGCCATTGCTGCGACACGGGATGCGAAGGCCGCACCCCCCTCAAAAAGAACATCTAGCCGTTAATCTAGGCTGAACGAGGGCGACTTACAGCCCGAGTTCCCGCCAGATTGCCTGCAAAGCCCGAAGATCAGGCACCCGCAAGGCAGGTGGATACCGCAAAAGTACCGCGTCATCCCCCATCCCATTCCCCACGAGAATGGGCACACACGATATGGCATGCGCGGCTTGCATATCAAGCCCGGTATCACCCACGTACCACACCTGGGGTCCGAGGGGGATTCCCAACCCCTCCATGGCCATGTCGAAGGGCGCGCGGTCGGGTTTGTCGCGCTTGGCGTCGCTCGCCCCGACCAAGCGGTGGAACTTGGCCGTCCAGCCGAGATGGTCGGCCTCGCGGCGCAGCAGCTTGCCCTGCTTGTTGGAAACGACGCCCAGCGTCACGTCCATCGCGTCGAGCAACGCGCCCGCCCCGTCGCAAACCTTCATCGCGTCGAGATGCCCGTCCTCGAACGCCTTGTAGAAGATCGATCGCGCGCGCTGCCATTCCGCGCCGAAAATCTCCGGGAAGCTTTCGCGCAACGACCGGCGCACGCGCGCATGCGTTTCCTCGATCGTCCATTCGGGCAACCCGAATTCGCGGAACGCCGCGTTCAGCGCTTGGCGAATGGCGCCGAAATTGTCGACCAGCGTGTTGTCCCAGTCGAACAGAACCGCTTGCGGCTTCGCCAGCTTCACGCGCCCACGCCTAAGACCGAGCTGCCGCGACCTGCGCGTCCATATGCGCCATCAACGCCGCGCGCAGCTTGGTGGCGACCGCCCCCGGCTTGCCGTTGGCGACGGGCTTGTCGTCGATCTGCGTGACCGGCATCACGAACGACGAGGCCGAGGTGACGAACGCTTCGCGCGCGCGGCGAAGCTCGTCCAGCGTGAAGCTGCGCTCCTCGAACTTCAAACCTTCGGCGGCGGCGAGCTTGATGAGCTCGAGCCGCGTGACGCCGTTGAGGATCTCGTTCGACGGGGCGCGCGTGACCAACGCGCCGCCTTCGGTGACGATCCACGCGTTCGACGACGAGCCTTCGGTGACCACGCCCTTTTCGTCGAACAGGATCGTCTCGTAGGCGCCGTTCTCGCGCGCCGCCTGCTTGGCGAAGCAATTGGGCAGCAGGCCCACGGTCTTGATGTCGCAACGCCCCCAGCGGATATCGGGCATCGTGATCGCCTTGACGCCGTCTTCGAGCCAAGCGGCGGGATGCGCCTTGGCGTTGCGCGCGGTCATGACGATCGCCGGGCGGATCTTCTTCGTCGGGAAGGCATGGTCGCGCGGGGAAACGCCGCGCGTGACCTGCAAATAAACGATGCCATTGGTCACGAGGTTGCGGCGGATCGTTTCGCGCATGGCCAGCGAAAACGCAGCGCGGCTCATCGGCATATCGATGCGCATTTCGCGCAAAGACCGCTCCAGCCGGTCGAGATGGCCCTTCTCCTCCATCGGCACGCCGTCGCGCACGGTGCAGACTTCGTAGATGCCGTCGCCGAATTGATAGCCGCGATCTTCGACATGCACCGAAGCTTCGCGATGCGGGACATAACGGCCATTGACGTAGGCGACACGGGACATGGGAGAAGCGGCCTCGATCCTTCGACAGGCTCAGGATGAGGCCTCATGGTGAGCCTGTCGAACCATGAGGCCGGAACGGCGAACTAGGCGTCGAGCTGGCCGGCACGTTCGCGGTCGGCGCCGTGCACGCCCAGCGCCTTCAGCTTGCGATGAAGCGCTGAACGCTCCATGCCCACGAAGGCGGCGGTGCGCGAGATATTGCCGCCGAAGCGCGTGACCTGCGCGATGAGATACTGACGCTCGAACAATTCGCGCGCCTCGCGCAGCGGCAGGCCCATGATCTCCGCACCATTCTCCCCGCGCAAGGCGGTGGGCACGGCGGCCCCCAGATCGGGCGGCAGATTTTCGGCGCGCACGGGCTGGCCCGCCTCGCCCGGCGACATGATCAGCAGCCATTCGACGACGTTGCGCAGCTGGCGCACATTGCCGGGCCAATCATGCGTTTGCATCGTCGCGATCGCGTCGTCGGCGATCGGGCGCGGCGCAACACCGGTCGCTTGGGCCGCGCGCTCCATGAAATAGGCCGCGAGTGCGGGAATATCCTCGCGCCGTTCCTTCAAGGGCGGCATGCGGATCGGCACGACGTTGAGGCGATAGAACAGATCCTCGCGGAAGCGGCCTTCCTGGATCTCGCGCTGCAAATCGCGGTTGGTCGACGCGATCACGCGCACATCGACCTGCACGCGCACGCGCCCGCCCACGCGTTCGAAGCTTTGCTCCTGCAACACGCGCACGATCTTGCCCTGGGTTTCCAGCGGCATGTCGGCGACTTCGTCGAGATAGAGCGTGCCGTTATGCGCCTTTTCGAACACGCCGATCTTGGGCAAGGGCGCGTCGGGATCGTCGATGGGCGAGCCCGGCTCGATGCCGAACATCTCGATCTCCATCGCGTTGGGCCGAAGCGAGGCGCAATTGAGAACGACGAAGGGCCCCGTTTCGCGCTTGGACAGCGAATGGATGAGGCGCGCGCCCACTTCCTTGCCCGAACCCGCCGGGCCCACGAGCAAGACGCGGCTGCCGGTGGGCGCCACACGGCCGAGCTGCTGGCGCACTTGCACGATGCCCGCCGAGTTGCCGACGATTTCCGGCGGGCCGCCGGCGCGCAGCTTCAATTCCTCGTTCTCGCGGCGCAGGCGCGCCGCTTCGATCGCGCGCTGAACGACCAGCAGCAAGCGATCGGCCTTGAACGGCTTCTCGATGAAATCGTAGGCGCCGCGGCGGATGGCGTTGACCGCCATTTCGACGTTGCCGTGGCCGGAGATGATGACGACCGGCACGTCGGGATGTTCGCGGCGGATGACGTCGAGCACTTCGAGCCCGTCCATCGGCGAACCCTGAAGCCACACGTCGAGCACGACGAGGCTGGGCCGGCGCGCGCGGATCGCTTCGAGCGCGGAGGTCGAATCCCCCGCGCCGCGCGTTTGATGGCCGTCGTCTTCCAGGATGCCGCCGATCAGCATCCGGATATCGGCCTCGTCGTCGACGATCAAAATGTCGTGGGACATGAATCGGGTTTACCGGAATCCGGAATCGGGCGGAAGCGCCATCTTATTCCCTCGCGCTGTCGGAAGGAAATTGCAGCGTCACCACGGCACCGCCGCCGTCGCGATCCGCAAGAATGACGGCACCGCCATGATCTTCCATGATCTTCTTGACGATCGCGAGGCCGAGCCCCGTGCCCTTCGCGCGCGTCGTGACATAGGGCTCGGTCAATCGGTCGCGGTTTTCCTTGGGCAAACCCTTGCCGTTGTCGCCGACCGCGACGAAAGGCCGCCCCGCCTCGTCGCGCGCCAAGCGCACTTCGACGCGCCCGCGCGGCAGATCGGCACCTTCGCGGCCGTCAATCGCATCCACCGCGTTTTGCAGCAAATTGGTCAAGGCCTGACCGATCTGGCGCGGATCGAGACGCAAGCGCAGCGGTTCCCTCGGCAGGTCGATGACCCATTCGATATTCGTGCGCGCCGTCTGTTGAAGGAACGCGGTTTGGCGGACGAGATCGACCGCGTCTTCCTCCGCCATTTTGGGGGCCGGCATACGCGCGAAGGCCGAAAACTCGTCGACCATGCGGCCGATATCGCCGACCTGGCGCACGATCGTGTCGGTGCACAAACGGAACGTGTCGGGATCCGACTTGATCTCCGGCAGATATTTGCGCTTGAGCCGTTCGGCCGAAAGCTGAATGGGCGTGAGCGGATTCTTGATCTCGTGCGCGATGCGCCGCGCCACGTCCGACCACGCGGCTTTGCGCTGTGCCGCTTCCAGATCGGTCACGTCGTCGAACGTGGCGACGAGGCCGAGCGTGCCATCGCCCAAGCGCGCTTGCGCCACGCGCACGGAGAAGGTGCGCCGCTGCCCGTCGCGCGCGATATGGATTTCGCCGCTCGCCGGTTTTTCGGGCGCGGCGCGCGCCTGTTCGATCAGGGGCGCGAATTCCGGCACGATTTCGCCAAGCCGCTGCCCCAAGCGCGAGTCGAGATCCACGCCGATCAGATGCGACGCGGAAAGATTGGGATAGGCGACATGGCCGCCTTCGTCGAGACCGACGACGCCCGCCGACACGCCGCCGAGCACGGCTTCGGTGAAGCGGCGGCGGTTTTCGATCTGGCGGTTCGCCTCGACCAGCTCGCGCCGCTGGCTTTCGATTTCGCCGGTCATGCCGTTGAAGGCGCGCGACAGCGTGGCGAGCTCGTCGTCGTCGTCCGATTCCGCCACGCGCGCCGAAAGTTCGCCCGCGCGCACCCGTTCGGACGCGGCGATCAACGCGCCCACCGGCCGCGCCAATCGATTGGCGACGGAAAGCCCGATCCAGATCGCGGCGAGCAGCAACAGCAGCGCCACGACGACGAACATCACCGCGAAGGTGATTTGGAAGCCGGAGCGCTTGCCCTCGATCGATTCATAGGTCTGCACCGCAAGGCGCGTGCGATCCACGTGCTGCACGACGCGCGGTTCGACGTAGCGCCCGATCAGAAGATACAGCTGGTCGGCGCCGTCGACGCGCGTCAACGCGCGCACGCGATCGGCCAAGGCCCCGCCTTCGTCCGCGCGTTCGGGCGTGAAGATCACGACCTCGCCCCCGCGCGCGCGGTCGAGCGCCCAGAACGGCACGACCTCGAACTGCAACGATAGCGTCAGGCCCGACTTCGCCAGCACCTGCCCGCGCGCGTCGAACACGATCGCTTCGGTCAGCGCGCGCAACTGCGTCTGCGTATCGACGACTTGCTGGATGTAGTTCCGGTCCATGAAGGCGAGCGGGCCTTCGCGCCCCAAATCGGCCGACATCGCCTGGATGTCGCCGCGGATGTTGTTGCGATGCTCCTCGAGATAAGCCTCCGCCGCCGCCAGCGATTCGCGCAGCGCATTGCGCACGGGATCGGAGAACCAGGCTTGGACGCCCAGATTGAAGAACAGCGCCGAGGCGACCGCCATGATGACCGCGGGCGCCCCCGCCAATACGGCGAACAGCGCCACGAGGCGCACATGCAGCCGCGCGCCCGCCAAGCCTTGGCGGCGCTGAACCCAGAGCTTCACGAGCTCGCGCGCGACGACGGCGCCGAGCATCAACAGCAAGACGAGATTGACCGTCAGCAACGCCACGAGGCGCGCGGGATCGGGCCCTTCCTCGGCGGTCGCGAACAGATAGGTGACGATGCCCGCGATGATCGCGAGGACCGTCAGCACGAAAGCGAGCTTGCGCCCCAAACGCGCGCGCGAGGCCCAGGCGCGCAGCCGTGCCGCGAATGCCGGTCTGCTTTCCGGTGCCTGATCGCTCGAAATATCCGTCATGTTCCCCTGGCGCGAAGCGCCGCCGGGATCACTTTAGGCCGCGCACGACCTGGATGTCCAACTCGCGGATTTTCTTGCGCAAAGTGTTGCGGTTGAGGCCCAAAAGCTGCGCGGCTTTGATCTGGTTGCCGCGCGTCGCGGACAGCGTCAGCGACAGCAGCGGGCGCTCCATCTCGCGCAGGATGCGATCGTAAACGCCGGCAGGCGGAAGCCCGTCCTTATGCGCGTCGAAATAGGCGCGCAAATGCCGCTCGACCGAAGCGCCCAGCGATTCGTCCGTCGGGGCGGCTTCCGTCACCGGGGCGGGATTGGCGTCGGAGAGTTCGGCCTCGATGATATCGACGCCGATCACTTCCTGCGTATAGAGCGCCAGCAAACGCCGGATCAGATTCTCGAGCTCGCGCACGTTGCCCGGCCAGCGATGCTGGCGCAGCCGATCCATCGCGGGCGCGTCGAGATTCTTCATCGGCAACCCTTCGGTCGCCGTGGTTTGCAGGAAGTGCCGCACCAGCAGCGGCACGTCGTCCGAACGCTCGCGCAACGGCGGCAAACGGATCGGCACGACGTTGAGGCGATAGAACAGATCCTCGCGGAACAGGCCTTGGCGCACGAGCTGGCGCAGATCGCGGTGGGTGGCGGCGACGATACGCACATCGGCGCGGATGCGCGTGCGCCCGCCGACGGTCGTGTACTCGCCTTCCTGCAACACGCGCAGCAAACGCGTTTGCGCTTCGATCGGCATGTCGCCGATTTCGTCGAGGAACAGCGTGCCGCCCTGGCTCTGCTCGAAACGGCCGGCGTAACGTGCCGTGGCGCCGGTGAAAGCACCCTTCTCGTGGCCGAACAATTCGCTTTCGATCAGCTCGCGCGGGATCGCGGCCATGTTCAGCGCCACGAACGGCCCGTTGCGGCGTTTGCCGTAATCGTGGAGTGCACGCGCGACGAGCTCCTTGCCCGTGCCGGACTCGCCCGTGATCATCACGGTCAGGTCCGTGCCCATCAGGCGCGCGAGCACGCGATAGATTTCCTGCATCGCCGGCGAGCGGCCGATCAGCGGCAGTTTCTCGTCCGGCGCTTCGTCGTCGCCCAAACCGTCGAGCGACACCGGCGCCTTGGGGGCCGTCAGCGCGCGTTCGACGACGGAGACGAGCTCCTTGAGATCGAAGGGCTTGGGCAGATATTCGAAGGCGCCGCGCTCGGTCGCCTTGATGGCGGTCAGCAGCGTGTTTTGGGCACTCATCACGATCACGCGCAATTCGGGGCGCACCTTGCGGATGCGCGGCACGAGATCGAGGCCGTTTTCGTCGGGCATCACCACGTCGGTGATGACCAGATCGCCGTCGCCGTCGGCGACCCATTTCCAAAGCTGCGAGGCGTGGCCCGTCGTCCGGACTTCGTAGCCCAAACGGCCCAGCGCCTGATTGAGAACGGTCCTGATCGCCTTGTCGTCGTCCGCGACCAGAATGGTGGCTTGTGCCATTTAACGTCCCGCCTTCACTCGTCTACTCGACCGCCGCGCCGCTGGCGATCGGCAGCCGGACCCGGAAAATCGTCCGGCGGGGCTGGCCGTCGAATTCGATGACGCCACCATGATCGCCGACGATTTTGGCGACCAAAGCAAGTCCCAGGCCAGTGCCCTGTTTCTTTGTGGTAATAAAGGGTTCGAACAGATGCGCCCGGACGTCTTCCGGGATGCCCTCGCCGTTATCCTGGACCGAGACGACCAGCGGCAGCGACACGCGCTGATTGGTGCCGGGAACCGCGAATCTCACGCCCTGCTGGAACGCGGTCGACAGCACGATCTCGCCGCCTTGGCGGGGAACCGCCTCGGCCGCGTTCTTCACCAGATTCAGGAAAATCTGGATCAGCTGGTTGCGGTTGCCCAAGACCGGCGGCAGCGAGGGATCGTAATTTTCGACGAAGCGGACATGTTTGCCGAAGCCGGCCTGCGCCAGCATGCGCACATGGCCCAGCACGCGATGGATGTTCACCGGGCCCGCCTCGAACGGCAGGCCTTCGGAGAAAATCTCCATCCGGTCGACGAGCGCGCGAATGCGATCGGACTCGTCGCAGATCAGGCGCGTGAGTTCGCGGTCCTGCGGCTGCGCGGTTTGTTCCAAAAGCTGGGCCGCGCCGCGAATGCCGGAAAGCGGGTTCTTCACCTCGTGCGCCAGCATCTGCGCCATGGCGCCGACGGAGCGCGCGGTGTTGCGATGGACGAGCTGGCGGCCGATCGTGCGCGCGATCGTGCGGCGTTGCAGGACGAGCGCGATCTGCCCTTCTCCGCCTTCGCCGACATAGCCCGCGCGCACCGACACGAGCTGATGCCCGATGCGCGGCGTTTCGATCGCGACTTCTTCTTCGGACACCGAAGCGCCATGTTTGCGCGCCTGATGCAGCACGCCGAACACGGGATTGTCGTCGGGAATGAAGTCGGTCAGCGCCTTGCCGATCAACAGGCTCGCCCCCGCTTCGAAAAAGCTTTCGGCGGCGGGATTGGCGAGCAAGATCGTGTCGCCGGCATCGACGACCAGCACGGCGTCGGGGATCGCGGCCAGCACGGCGGAATGGTCGAGCTTCACTTCCGGCGGGGTCACGGGCATCGAAACGACCAGCGCCATTATGCGGCCTCCTGCAAGCCGGCGACGGGCTCCGAGCGCGCGGGCGGTTCCCAGCCCGCCTCGATCCCGCGGCCCCAAGCGGCGCGCACCATCTCGCGCACTTCGGCGGGTTCGGCGACGGTCATGACCTTCGATCGGAACTCGACGGCGCCCGGAAAACCGCGCGCGTACCAGCCCAAGTGCTTGCGCGCCACGCGCTTGCCCGCATCCAGCCCGTAATGCGACAGCATCGCTTCGTAATGCTCGAGCACCACGTCCATCTGTTCGCGCAACGACGGGTCGCGCGCGCGTTCGCCCGTCGCCAGGAACTTGATGACGTTGGCCGGGAACCACGGCCGCCCGCAAGCGCCGCGCCCGATCATCACGCCGTCGGCCCCCGACTGGCGCAAGGCTTCGGCCGCGTCGTCATAGGATTGAATATCGCCATTGGCGACGACCGGGATCGAGACTGCTTCCTTGACCGCGCGGATCGCCGACCAATCGGCCTTGCCCGTGTAGAATTGCTGGCGCGTACGGCCGTGGATCGCCAACGATTTGATCCCGCATTCCTGCGCGATGCGCGCGAGCTTGGGCGCATTGAGGGAGTTATGGTCCCAGCCCAGGCGCATCTTCAACGTCACGGGCACTTTCACGGCCTTCGCGGTCGCTTCCAGAATGCGCGAGGCCAGCAATTCATCGCGCATCAACGACGAACCCGCATGCCCGTTGACGATCTTCTTCACCGGGCAGCCGAAATTGATGTCGATAATCTGCGCGCCGCGATCTTCGTTGAGCTTCGCGGCTTCCGCCATCACCGACGGCTCGCAGCCCGCGAGCTGCACCGCCATGGGGAATTCTTCGGGCTCGAATTGCGCCATCAGCAGCGACTGGCGGGTTTCGCGGATCATCGCTTGGCTCGCGATCATTTCCGAAACCACCAAACCCGCGCCGAAGCGCTTCACCAGCTTGCGGAACGGCAGGTCGGAAATGCCCGACAGCGGGGCCAGGACCACCGGCGCATCGAGCTGGATAGGGCCGATTTGAATGCTCATTGTTTGTGCAGGTCGCCCGGGGTGATTAGAGTTTGAGCGGTTGTACCCCGACAATAAGTGTCTGGCAAGCGGCTGTTACACCGTCAGTTTATTGCACTGCAAAACAACGAGATTTCCTAATATACCGCGATTTGGAAGGGATAATTCCGCAACGCAAAAGGCTGCGGCTACCCTAAAATCACGTCCGAGACGAACTTCACGCCCGGATAGGCCAAAGTGAGCAGCAAATAAGCGAACAGCACATAACGCGCGGCGCGGCGCCCCGAAATGCCGCCCTGGTGATGGACCCAGAGCAAACCGGCGATCGCCAAGAACGCGGCAAAGGACAGAATGGTCTTGTGGTCGAGTTTCATCGGCGCGGCGAAGGTCAGCCACGACAACACGCTGCCGGAAATCAGCGCCACCGCCAAAACGGCGCCCGAGGCCATCAGCAACTCGGCCAAAAGCCGCTCGCCTTCCGCGATCGACGGCAAACGGCGGGTAAAATCGGTTGGGCGCTTGGTCTTGAGGGCGCGTTCCTGCAGGAACACCGCAAGCCCCGCCATCGCCGCCAGCGTCAGCAAACCATAGGCAACCAAAGCCAACAGGATATGGACGATCAGCCAGCCTTCCGGCGGCTGGCCCATCAGCGGGCGTTCGGGCGCGTGCTGCCACACGGTCGCGATGGCGGCGAGAACCACCAAATAAAACGCCAAGAGCGGCGCCAAGCGCTCGGCCCCGCGCCGCAAGGCCACGACGCACGCGAACAACGCCATGCTGACCAAGATCGCCAGCCACAAGGCGGTCGCAAGCCCCGTCCGCCAGCCCCCGGCGAAGGAATGGGTCAGCAACACGGCCGGCCCGGCGATGGCGATGGCCAGCGCCAGCCAGGGGGCGCGATGCGCGTCGATCCGCGCCAGTCCCAGCGGGACCAGCGACACAAGGGCGGAAAGCGACAGAACGAAACCGGCGGCCGACATGACGGCCGGGATAATGCCGTGGTTAGAGCCCTTGCACCACGATCATGTTGAACTTTGCTGTCGCCCCCTCGCGCGCCTTGCGGGCCTTCACGTAAAGGGCGGAATCGTAGAACGCCTTGGCGGTGGCGAAATCCGGAAACTCGGCGACGATCACCCGCGACGGGCGCCAATCCCCTTCCAGCACCTGGGACTCGCCGCCGCGCACCACGAATTTGCCGCCGGCGGCGGCGATGGCGCCGGGCGACAGCGCCTTATAGCCCTCGTATTTCGCGGGGTCCGAGACGTCGACATCGGCGATGACGTAAGCGGGCATGGGTCCCTCCCCTCGAAAATCTTGCCGTGAGCTTCGCGCTAGAATACGACCGGATGATGACCGACACCATCGCGCTCGTTCTCGCGGCCGGTAAGGGTACGCGCCTTCCAGGGTCCGTCCCCAAGCAATATCGCGATCTCGGCGGCGAACCGGTTCTGCGCCGCACGCTGCGCGCCTTCGCCGAACATGCGGGCGTCGATGCCGTGCGCGTCGTCTACGATCCCGCCGATGCCGATCTCTACGCCGCCGCGACGCAAGGCCTCACGCTGCTCGACCCCGTCGCGGGCGGTCGCGAACGGCAGGACAGCGTGCGGCGCGGGCTCGAAAGTATCGAAGGCCTCAATCCCAAGCGCGTGCTGATTCATGATGGCGCGCGCCCCTTCGCGAGCGGCGATCTGATCGATCGCATGATCGCCGCCCTCGACGATGCACCCGCGGCCATCGCCGCAATCCCCGTGACCGACACGTTGTGGCGCGAAGCGGACAAGGCGGCCGACACGCTCGTCCCGCGCGACAAACTCTGGCGCGCGCAAACGCCGCAGGCTTTCCGCTACGCCGATATTCTCGCCGCCCATCGCAAGGCGGAAGGTTTGGCGCTGACCGACGACGCGGCGGTCGCGCGCCATGCGGGAATGAAGGTATCGTTGGTCATGGCGTCGGAAAGCAATTTCAAGATCACGACCGAGGAAGATCTCGCGCGCGCATCGCGCGACGTGGCGCGCGGCGATGTCCGCACCGGTACGGGTTTCGACGTGCATAAATTCGGGCCCGGCGATGGTGTGTGGCTCTGCGGCGTGAAAGTGCCGCACGATGCCGGTCTCGATGGGCATTCGGATGCCGATGTCGGCCTGCATGCGCTGACCGATGCGTTGCTGGGCGCCATCTGCGAAGCCGATATCGGCGCGCATTTCCCGCCCAGCGATCCGCAATGGCGCGGCGCTTCGTCCGACCGTTTCCTGGCCCATGCCGCGAAACTCGTGCGCGCGCGCGGCGGCGAAATTCGCCATGCGGACGTCACGCTGATCTGCGAACGCCCGAAGGTCGGGCCCCATCGCGACGCGATGCGCATGCGGATCGCCGAAATCCTGGCGATCGATGTTTCGCGCGTGTCGGTCAAAGCGACGACGACCGAAGGCCTTGGCTTCACCGGGCGGCGCGAAGGGATCGCCGCGCAAGCCGCCGCGACCGTGGCTCTGCCGTGAAACTGCAATTCACCTATGGGCGTTTGCCGGACGGATTCCGGCTAAGCGATCCGGCTTCGTTGCTCGCGACGTGGTTCGGCGCGGGCCTCGTGCCCTTCGCGTCGGGCACGTGGGGCACGCTCGCGGCGCTGCCCTTCGCCTATGTCATCTGGACGATCGGTGGCTGGACGCTGCTGCTGCTCGCGACGATCGCCGTCTCGGCGCTGGGCGTTTGGGCGTCCGCGCGCGTGACCGACAAGCTATCGGTGAAAGACCCCGGCTTCATCGTGATCGACGAAGTGGCGGGCATGTGGCTGACGCTGCTGTTCGCCCCCTTCGAGCTTTGGGCGTGGGCGTTGGCGTTCCTGCTGTTCCGCGCGGCCGATATCGTGAAGCCCTTCCCCGCGAGCTGGGCCGATCGCCACGTCAAAGGCGGGCTTGGCGTCATGCTCGACGATTTGCTCGCCGCTTTGTGGTCGGGTGTGGCGATCTGGGCCGTTTCGAATTATCTACCGGTGCAAGATGTCCTCGACCGAATCAAATTTTGAAGCCGCCCTCGCCTTCGACGTGCTGAACGCCTGCCGGCGCGCTGGCGTGATGCTCGCGACAGCCGAATCCTGCACCGGCGGTTTGGTCGCGGGCGCGCTGACCGCCATTCCCGGCTCGTCCGACGTGGTCGATCGCGGCTTCGTGACCTATTCGAACGAAGCGAAGATGGACATGCTGGGCGTGCCCGAGGCTTTGCTGTTGGCGTTCGGCGCGGTCAGCGAGCCGGTCGCGCGCGCGATGGCGGAAGGGGCACTCGCCAAAAGCCGGGCGGGCATCGCCGTATCGATCACCGGTGTCGCGGGTCCCGGCGGCGGCACGCCGGAAAAGCCCGTCGGCCTCGTCCATTTCGGCTTGGCGCGAAAGAACAAGCCGACGATCGCGACGCACCGGATTTTCCCCGGCGATCGCGATGCCGTGCGCCGCCAATCCGTTCAGCAAGCGCTGACGATGGTGTTGGAAGCGGTGTAACTCCTCATCCTTCGACAGGCTCAGGATGAGGGTAAACCTCATGGTGAGCTTGTCGAACCATGAGGCTGCGGCTCAATCCGGCAGCGGAATGAATTCGGTCTCGCCCGGCACTTTCGGAAACTGACCGGCTTTCCACGCCGCCTTCGCGCGCTCCAGCCGGTCCTTGTCCGACGACACGAAATTCCACCAGATCGTCCGTGCGCCCGGCAATGCCTTGCCGCCGAGCAGCATCGCGCGCGTTTGCTCGGCCGCGCGCATCTCGACATTCGTTTCGCCGTCGCGCAGCACGACCAGCTCGCCGGGCCCGTAGCTTTTGCCCGCGACATCGAGTTTGCCCGACACGACATAGAAGCCGCGCTCCGGATGCTCGTCGGTCATCGTCAGCGCCGTCCCCGCCGCGAACTCGGCATGGACATAGAAGATCGGCCAGGCCGACGGGACCGGCGAAACCAAGCCATAGGCGCTGCCCAGGATCAACTTCAGCGCCACGCCGCCGATCTTGGTTTCGGGCAGCGTGTCGGCGGGATGATGCGAGAAGCTCGGCTCGCATTCCTCCAAATCCGGCGGCAACGCCACCCAAGTCTGGATGCCGTGGATCTTCAACCCGCCGCCGCGCAACGCGGGATCGGTGCGTTCGGAATGCACGATGCCCTTGCCCGCGGTCATCCAATTGAGCGCGCCGGGCTTGATCGCTTGCACGAAGCCCAGCGAATCCCGATGCAGGATTTCGCCGTCGAACAGATAGGTCACGGTCGACAAGCCGATATGCGGGTGCGGACGCACATCCATGCCCTCGCCGGCTTTGAGCGTCGCGGGGCCGACCTCGTCGAAAAACACGAATGGCCCGAGATGACGGCGCTTGGCTTGCGGCAGCGTGCGCCGGACCATGAAAGCGCCGATATCGTGCGTCTTGCCGCCCAGGACCAGTTCGACCGGATCGCTCATGTCGGTTTCTCTCCGTACAGCGCCTGGGCGCGGGTTTCGAAAGCGGCGACCATGCGGCGCACGGCCTCGTTGAACAACATGCCCATGATCGATTGCAGCATGCGCGAGCGGAATTCGAAATCGACGTAGAAATCGATCTCGCACGATCCGTCTTCCTGCGGCACGAAGATCCAATGGTTGTTGAGATAGCGGAACGGCCCGTCGGCATAGGCGACGTCGATGCGCGCAAGGCCCGTGGGATCGGGCGGTGCGAGCGTCACCTTGCTGGTGAAGCGCTCGCGGATCATCTTGAAGCCGATGACGAGGTCCCAGGTATCGACATTCGCGTCGCGGCTTTTGAGGCGCGCGGCGATGCACCAGGGCAGGAATTCGGGATAGCGATCGACCTCCGCGACCAGCTTGTAAAGCTGGGCGGAGGAATACGGCATCTTTCGCTTTTCGGCGTGCGTGGGCATCAGGCGGCACTCAAGGCAAGAACTTCGACGCCTTGACGCGCTGCCACCGCCGCGAGTTTCGCGTCGGCCGTCGCGAGTGGCGCTTTGGCCGCGAGCGCCATCGCCAGATAGACGCAATCAGCCACCTCATGGCCGACTGCGAGCGATAGCATCATCGCGCGATCGATCGTCGCGTCGTCGAGTTCGCTCCAATCGACGCCGAGCGTGTCGACCAAGGCCATCGCAGCGATGGCCTGGCTCGATGTCATGAAACCGCGCCGCACCTTACGCGAAAATGCGATGGCGCATTCCAAGCGCGCCGTCCTCGGCGCGCAGAGCGTGAGTCCGGCGATTGATTTGCGCCAATCGGCAGCACCGGATTCGCCCGAGAACATCGCCACGAAGACATTCGCGTCGACGATCAGCGCCGCGCCGCTCATATCTCCGCGTCGCGCCACGCGCGAATATCCTCGACGGCGGTCGCGGGCGTTCCCTTGTCGCCCATATAACAGCGCACGCGCGCCGCGATCCCGTCCCAATCCGCCGCACTGAGCACGCGGGGCGCGCGTGGCTCCTGCCGGCGTTTGGCCGCTTCATCGACAGCCGACTGGAGCAAGACGCGAACTTCGCCTTCCATGGAACGCGCGTTCGCCTTCGCTTGCTCTTTGAGCCGCTCCAGCAAATCGTCGTCGAGATTTCGGATGGTCAAATTACCCATGCAGTCATTATGACTGCAAAACGCCAGCGCGGCAACACGCTACTGCGCCGCCGCGAGTTTCGCTTCCCGCGCCGCGCGCAGAGCCGCGAAATCGCGGTCCGCGTGATAGGACGAGCGCGTCAGCGGTGTCGAGGCGACCAGCAGGAAGCCCTTCGCCTTGGCGAGCGTGGCGTATTCGGCGAATTCATCCGGCGTGACGAAGCGATCGACCGCCGCATGTTTGGCGGTCGGCTGCAGATACTGGCCGATCGTCAGGAAATCCACGTCGCCCACGCGCAGATCGTCCATCACCTGCATGATCTCGATCCGCGTTTCGCCCAAACCCACCATCAAGCCCGATTTGGTGAAGATCGACGGGTCGATTTCCTTCACCCGCTGCAACAGGCGCAAGCTGTGGAAGTAGCGTGCGCCGGGGCGGATCGTCGGATAGAGCCGGGGTACCGTTTCGAGATTGTGGTTGAACACGTCCGGCCGCGCTTCGACGACGATCTCGAGTGCGCCGTCCTTGCGCAGGAAATCGGGCGTGAGCACTTCGATCGTCGTGCCCGGATTGCGCTCGCGGATCGCGCGGATCGTGCGCGCGAAATGCGCGGCCCCACCGTCCGGCAGATCGTCGCGATCGACCGAGGTCAAGACGATGTGGTTGAGCCCCATCTTCTCGACCGCCGACGCGACGTTGTCGGGCTCGTGCGGGTCCAGCTTGTCGGGCATGCCGGTCGCGACGTTGCAGAACGAGCAGGCGCGCGTGCAGATGGCGCCCAGCAACATCATCGTCGCGTGCTTCTTCTTCCAGCACTCGCCGATATTGGGGCAGGCCGCTTCCTCGCACACGGTGACGAGGCTGTGGTCGCGCACGATCTTACGCGTTTCCGCGTATTCGGCGGAGACCGGCGCCTTGACGCGAATCCAATCCGGTTTGCGCACCTGCACCGGGTTGTCCGGCCGATGCGCCTTCTCGGGATGGCGGACGCGCTGTTCCATCACTTAGAAATGGATCGCCCGGCCGTAAGCGTCAAGGACGCTCTCGTGCATCATTTCGGACAGGGTCGGATGCGGGAAGACCGTGTGCATCAGCTCGGCTTCGGTCGTTTCCAGCGTCTTGGCGATGCCGTAACCCTGGATCATTTCGGTGACTTCCGCACCGACCATATGCGCGCCGAGAAGCTCGCCGGTCTTGGCGTCGAACACGGTCTTCACCATGCCCTCGGGCTCGCCAAGTGCAATCGCCTTGCCGTTGCCGATGAAGGGGAAGCGGCCGACCTTGACGGTGTGGCCCAGTTCCTTCGCCTTCTTTTCGGTGAGGCCGACCGACGCGACCTGCGGCGTGCAATAGGTGCAGCCCGGGATGTTGGTGACGTCGAGCGGATGCACACCTTTGAGGCCCGCGATCGTTTCGACGACCATCACGCCTTCATGGCTTGCCTTATGCGCGAGCCACGGCGGTCCGGCGATGTCGCCGATCGCGTAGACGCCCGGCTCGCCCGTGCGGCCGAACTGGTCGATCACGACATGGGTGCGATCGACTTTCACTTTGGTGCCTTCGAGGCCGATCTTCTCGACATTGCCGACGATACCGACGGCGGAGATCACGCGCTCGACGGTGATTTCCTGCGCCTTGCCGTTCGCCTCGACCGTCACGGTCACGCTGTCGGCGTTTTTCTTGAGGCCCTTCACGGTCGCGGAGGTGAGGATCTTCATCCCCTGCTTCTCGAACGCCTTGCGCGCGAAGGCGGAGATTTCCTCGTCCTCCACCGGCAATACGCGGTCCATCATCTCGACCACGGTCACGTCGGCACCCATGTTCTTGTAGAACGACGCGAACTCGATGCCGATGGCGCCGGAGCCCACGACCAGCAGCGACTTCGGGATGCCCTGCGGCACCATCGCTTCCTTGTAGGTCCAGACGAACTTGCCGTCGGGCTCCATGCCCGGCACGACGCGCGCGCGCGCACCGGTGGCCAGGATCACGTTCTTGGCGGTCAAATCCGCGACCGGCTTGCCGTCCTTGGTGACGGCGATTTTGCGCACACCGGCGGCGCCCACGCCGTTCAACGCGCCATGGCCGTCGAACACCGTGACCTTGTTCTTCTTCAGGAGATGCTTCACGCCGCCCGAAAGCTGCGACGCCACTTTGCGCGACCGGTCGACGACCTTCTTGGCGTCGAACTTGATGTTCTCGACCGAGAAGCCGAACTGGTCGACGTGATGCAGCAGATGATGCACTTCCGCCGAGCGCAGCAGCGCCTTGGTCGGGATGCAGCCCCAGTTGAGGCAGATACCGCCCAGATGCTCGCGCTCGACCAGCGCGACGTTCATCTTCAACTGCGCGGCACGGATCGCGGCGACATAGCCGCCCGGCCCACCGCCGACGACGATCAGATCGAAATTCTGTTCGGGCATGTCCCGCTTCTCCTGAATGTTTCGACGGCGCGTGGCCGAAGCGATCTTGGACCGACCTCGCCCTTCGACAGGCTCAGGGTGAGGCCTACAGCATAAACCTCATGGTGAGCCTGTCGAACCATGAGGTTGGCGACTACAGCAGCATCGCCAGCGGGTCTTCGACGATCTTCTTGAACGCGGACAGGAACTCGGCCCCGACCGCGCCGTCGACCACGCGATGGTCGACCGACAGCGTGCAACTCATCACCGTGGCGATGGCGAGCGCCCCGTTCTTCACCACGGGGCGCTGTTCGCCCGCCCCCACGGCCAAGATGCAGCCCTGCGGCGGGTTGATCACGGCCGCGAAATCCTTGATCCCGAACATGCCGAGATTGGAGATCGAGAACGTGCCGCCCTGGAATTCCTCGGGCTTCAGCTTGCCGTCTTTGGCGCGCGCGGCGAGGTCCTTCATCGTGTTCGAGATATCGACGAGGCCCTTCTTGTCGGCATCCTTGATGATCGGCGTAATCAAGCCACCGGGGATCGCGACGGCGACCGAGATGTCCACGTTGTCCCACAGCAGCATGCCGTCGTCGGAGAACGAGGCGTTGGCGTTGGGCACTTGGCGCAACGCGACCGCGACCGCCTTGATGATGAAGTCGTTGACCGACAGCTTGAACGCACCCGGCCCCTTCTCGGGCGCCTTGGCGTTCAAGGCCGCGCGGCCGGCGAGCAGCTTGTCGATCTCGCAATCCACCGTCAGATAGAAATGCGGAACTTGCTGCTTGGATTCCGTCAGGCGGCGCGCGATGACTTTGCGCATCGTCGACAGCGGAACGAGCTTGTGCGGCCCGATGCCGCCGATCGCCGAAGCCGACACGGCGGCCGGAGCCGGTGCCGACGCAGACGCCGCAGCGGCAGCCGGCGCCGCCGATTTCTTGGCACCACCGCCCGCGACGGCGGCTTCGACATCGTGCTTCACCACGCGACCGCCGGGGCCCGAGCCCGCGATCTTGGAAAGATCGAGACCCGCTTGCTCGGCCATGCGCTTGGCGAGCGGCGACGCGAATGTGCGTTCGCCGTGCGACGCCGCCGCCGGTGCGGCTGCGGGCGCTGCGGCGGGTGCCGCTGCCGGAGCCGGTGCAGCGGGAGCCGCCGCCTTCGGCGCCGAGGCGGCGGCACCGCCACCCGAGGCCGCGACCGCTTTCGCATCTTCGCCTTCGCCGGCGATCAGCGCGATCAGCTGGTTGACCTTCACGCCTTCCGTGCCGCCCGCGACGACGATCTTGGCGAGGATGCCTTCGTCCACCGCCTCGACTTCCATCGTCGCCTTGTCGGTTTCGATCTCGCAGAGCACTTGGCCCGACTTGACCGCATCGCCTTCGGCCTTGAGCCAGCGCGCGATCTTGCCCTCGGTCATCGTGGGCGAAAGAGCCGGCATCAATACTTGGATCGGCATGATGTGTTTCCCCGGGTGTTTTTCTTAGTTGCGGTAGAGCACGGATTTGGCGGCGTCGACGATCCACTCCGCCTGCGGCAGCGCCAGCTTTTCGAGATTGGCGGCGTAAGGCAGCGGAATGTCGAGGCCATGGACGCGCTTCACGGGCGCATCGAGCCAATCGAAGCATTCCTCCATCATGCGCATGCCGATTTCCGAACCGATGCCGGAGAACGGCCAGCCTTCCTCGCAGCTCACGAGGCGGTTGGTCTTCTTCACGCTGTTGACGATCGTTTCGGTGTCGAGCGGACGGATCGAGCGAAGATCGATGACTTCCGCATCGATGCCGATCTTGGCGAGTTCCTCGGCGGCGGCCAGCGCCTTACCGACCATGATCGAGAAAGCGGTGATCGTCACGTCCTTGCCCGGACGCACGATCTTCGCCTTGCCGATCGGCACGACGTAATCCGCCGACACCGGGACCGGGCCCGAGGTGCCGTAGAGGATTTCGTTCTCGAGGATCAGCACCGGGTTCGGATCGCGGATCGCGGCCTTGATCAGCCCCTTGGCATCCGCTGGCGACCACGGCGACACGACCTTGAGCCCCGGGCAATGCGCGTACCACGACGCGTAGCATTGCGAGTGCTGGGCGGCGACGCGGCTCGCGGCCCCGTTGGGACCGCGGAACACGATCGGGCAGCCCATCTGGCCGCCGGACATGTAGAGCGTCTTTGCGGCCGAGTTGATGATCTGGTCGATCGCCTGCATCGAGAAGTTCCAGGTCATGAACTCGACGATCGGCTTCAACCCCATGAAGCCCGCACCGACCGCAAGACCGGTGAAGCCCTGCTCGGTGATCGGCGTATCGACCACGCGGCGCGGCCCGAATTCCTGCAACAGGTTTTGGCTGACCTTATAGGCGCCCTGATATTCGGCGACTTCCTCGCCCATCAGGAACACCGCCTCGTCGCGGCGCATTTCCTCGGCCATGCCGTCGCGCAACGCTTCGCGCACGGTCTGGACCTTGGTCTCGCCCATATCGGGCTCGTCGGCGGCCTGAACGGCGGCGGGCGACGCATGGATCGCCGGTGCGGCGACCGGTGCGGCAGCGGCCGGCGCCGCCTTGGCGGCGGCGGGGGCACCCGTCGACGCGGCCGACACGCTTTCGCCGTCGGCGGCGATGATCGCGATCGGCTCGTTGACCTTCACGTTCTCCGTGCCTTCGGGCACGAGGATCTTGGCGAGCGTGCCTTCGTCGACCGCTTCGACTTCCATCGTCGCCTTGTCGGTCTCGATCTCGCACAACACTTGGCCGGACTTCACTTGATCGCCTTCGGCCTTCAGCCAGCGCGCGATCTTGCCTTCGGTCATCGTCGGCGACAATGCGGGCATCAATACGTTGGTCGGCATGTTCCCGCTCCTTCAGCGCGCTTCGACGAGGACGTCGGTGTAGAGTTCTTCGACCGGCGGTTCCGGGCTGTTCTGCGCGAACTCGGCCGCGCGCGAGGCGATGTCCTTCACCTCGCGGTCGATTTCCTTGAGCTTCGCCTCGTCGGCGTATTTGCCCTCGATCAGCACCTTGGCGAGGTTTTCGATCGGATCGCGCTGGGTGCGCATCTTCTCGACCTCCTCCTTCTGGCGGTACTTCGCGGGGTCGGACATCGAGTGGCCGCGATAGCGATAGGTCTGCATCTCGAGGATGATCGGCCCCTTCGTGCGCGCGTGCTCGACCGCGCGGATCGCCGCGTCGCGCACCGCGAGCACGTCCATGCCGTCGACCGCTTCGCCCGGAATGCCGTGCGCCGCACCGCGATGGAAGAAATCGGTCGTCGACGAGGCGCGCTCGATCGACGTGCCCATGCCGTAGCGGTTGTTCTCGATAATGAAGATCACGGGCAGCTTCCAAAGCTGCGCCATGTTGAAGCTTTCGTAGACCTGGCCCTGGTTGACGGCGCCGTCGCCCATGTAGGTCAGCGAAACGTTCGGCAGGCCGCGATATTTGTAGGCGAAGGCGAGGCCCGTCCCCAGCGGCACCTGCGCGCCCACGATGCCGTGACCGCCGTAGAAATTCATTTCCTTCGAGAACATGTGCATCGAGCCGCCCTTGCCCTTCGACAAGCCGCCGATGCGCCCGGTGAGTTCGGCCATCACGCCGCCCGGGTCCATGCCGCAGGCGAGCATATGGCCGTGATCGCGATAGGAGGTGATGACCGAGTCCGCTTGCGTGATCGCGGACTGCATGCCCACGACGACCGCTTCCTGGCCGATATAAAGATGGCAGAAGCCGCCGATGAGCCCCATGCCGTACATCTGGCCCGCCTTCTCCTCGAAGCGGCGGATCAGCAGCATGTCGCGATAATATTTCAGCAGGTCGCCCGAGTTCGGGACAACGTCATCGGCTTTCGATTTCTTTTTCGGCGGCTGGGGTGCCATGGGTGCTCCTCGCGCGGACAGCCCGTTGCTGGGCGTTGAGTCGGAAGTAGCTTATCGGGGCCCAAAAACGCAAGCATGCCAAACCCCAAGTACCTGACTTTTCAGGTATAAAAATGATTTAACCGATAGTCGGTTAAGTGCGCTGCAATGCAGCACTAATATCCGGCAAATCCCAGTGCCGACGACGGATTGTTTATTGCGCGCAGCACCAATTCCGCCCGGCGAACCCCGCACATATTCCGACACCGCTGCGGCAATTCCGGCGAAAGACGCCGCGCGAATGCAACCGGCGAGCGATCTTCACCAATCGCTAATAACTAGCCGCGATAGTCTCTCGCCGGGGACGCTTCAAAAATGAATCTATCGCCGCATCACGCGCGCTTCGTCGAATATTGGGAATCGCGACGCCAGGGCCGGGACATGCCCGCGCGGCGCGACGTCGATCCGTTGCTCGACCTGCCCGAATTCGCCGCTTGGCTTTTGATCGTCCAGAATCACGACGGACGCATCTTCTATCGCGTGCTGGGCAGTTCGATGGAGGAATCGAACGGCCCGCGCACGGGCACCTATCTCGACGACGTCCGCGCCCCGCCCTTTCGCGACTATCTGCGCGCGATCTATGCGCTGTGCGCCGCCAAGCGGGCTTGCGTGTTCTCGCGCAACAATTTCCATCACGACGGCGACAAGCGCGCTTTGACCAGCCGTATCGTGGCGCCGCTGTCGAGCGACGGCGAAACCGTCGATATGTTCCTGGGCCTGCAAATCTCGCACGATCTGGCCGGCGCGCCGCTGCCGCCCGCCTGGGATCGCGTGCCGAAATTCCGCGAGGATTTGCCCAACGATCTCGCCTGGCGCGATCCAGCGACCGGCGAATGGCACGCCGTCGATTGGCGGGATTGGGCCTAAACAAACACCGCGAGCTTGCCCGCGACCGCGACGGTCGCCCAGCAGCCCAGCGAAACCGCGCCATGCAATGTGGGCGCGCTTGCACCACGATGATGCAAGGCGGCATTCGCCGCCGCCAGCACCAAGGCGGCGAGCTTCACCAAAAAGACCGGATTGGCGATCAATGCGATCGCACCGGCGGCGAAAAGCGGCACGCCGCTCGCCACGCAAAACGCCGCCGCGATCAGCGCGACGCGCACCGCCAAAGGCTGCAACGCGGCCACCGCGACGCCCTTAGCGAAGCCGATCAAGCGCAGATCGAGCAATGCGATTGCGCCGATCAGCAACGCCGCCCCCAGCACATGGACCGCCGCCATCGCCGGATAGAACCACGCCGAGCCGCGCGCGAATTGCGCCAGCTCCGACGCGTGAAGGGCCGCGGCGGCTTCGCCGATCAACGCAGTTCCGTCGTCTTTCCGGCGACGATGATCCGCTCGGCGCGCAGCAGCCGCGTCGTCTCGCGATGGGCATAGCCTTCGAGAACGGCTTGCGTGCCCGGCGCCATCGCGTCCGGTTCCAGCCCGCGCGCGCGCATGCGGAACGGCGGCGCCAGCTCGACCGACCATTCCCCGTCGGCGGCGGCCAAGCGCAGCATGCCGTGCGGATTGTCGTAGGTCATCGCCACGATGCGCCCGTCGAGCCGGACGATGCGGGTCGAATCGAAACCCGACCAGCCGTGATGCGCGAAGGCGGGTGCCGCGAACGGCAGGGACAGGATCGTACCGGCGAACAGGCGGCGGGAAAGGTTTCGGGCCATTTTGCAACCTCCGGGGGGATGTCCGACGGTCGATATGGGGCAAAGCCCCCCGCCCGGCAAGCCCGCGCACTGGCTTAAATCCGCGTACGCATGCGAAACTCCGGGGCCATGGATAAATTCGCCGCCCTTCGCACCTATGTCGCCGTCGTCGGCACCGGCTCGTTCTCGCGCGCGGCCGAAAAACTCGGCCTGTCGCGTGCGATGGCGACCAAGCATGTGCAGACGCTGGAGGAGGAGCTGGGTGCGCGCCTCATCAACCGCACCACGCGCAAATTATCGGTGACCGAGGCCGGGCGCGATTTCCATGCCCGCGCCGAGCGCGTGCTGGCGGATTTGGAGGAAGCCGAGAACGCCGTCGCCGATACCACGGCCAATCCGCGCGGATTGCTGCGCGTCGCCGCCCCGATGTCGTTCGGCTTCCGCCATCTGGGCCCCGCCGTCGCCGATTTCATGCGCGAATGCCCCGACGTGGCGGTCGACCTGTCGCTCAACGACCGCGTCGTCGATCTGGTCGATGAAGGGCTCGACGTCGCCGTTCGCGTCGGGCGCTTGGCTGAATCGAGCTTGGTCGCGCGGCGCATCGCGCGCGCGCGTTTGATCGCCGCCGCTACGCCCGAATATCTGCAACGCAAGGGCAAGCCCAAAACGCCCGCCGATCTCGCCTGGCACGATTGCCTCGACTACACGCTGTCGGCCCTCGGGCCGGAATGGCGCTTCTACGATCGCGACGGGAAGATGCACGCCGTGCGCGTCGCGGGACCGTTGAAGGCCAATAACGGCGACGTGCTGCTCGAAGCGGCGAAGGCCGGGCGCGGCATCGTGCTCACCCCCAGCTTTCTGGGCGGGGCCGAAATCGCGTCGGGCCAGTTGGTCGATGCGCTGCCCGATTTCCTGGGCGAGGAATTGCCGATCCACGCCGTTTATCCCGCCGCGCGGCATTTGTCGGTCAAAGTGCGCCGCTTCGTCGACTTCCTGGCGGCGCGCTTCGCGCAAGCGCCGTGGGAGATCGGCTCTCCCGCAAAACGCAAGGCGAAGGCTTAGGAAAGGCCGTTCAGAACTCCTCGTCCCAATCGGCCGGCTTGGCGCTCGCCTTCGCGGGCTTCGGGGGCGCGGCTGGTGCCGCCGGCGCCGCCTCGACCATCGGGGCCGCCGGCGAGGTTTGCGTCCCCTCGCCCCTGAAATTCGACACGACCTCGACAAGCTGCGTCGCCTGATCCGCGAGCGACGCGGCGGAAGCCGAACTCTCCTCGACCAGCGCCGCGTTCTGTCGCGTCGCCATATCGAGATCCGCGAGCACTTTGTTGATCTCGGCGATGCTGCGCGACTGCTCGCGGCTGCCCGCCGCGATTTCCGGCGCGATCGCCGCGACTTTGCGCACCATCTCGACGATTTCTTCGAGCGCCTCGCCCGCCCCGCCGGCCAATTTCACGCCCTGGCCCACCTCGCGCGTGCTGGCCGCGATCAGATCGCGGATCTGCTGCGAGGCTTGGCGCGAGCGATCCGCGAGCGAGCGCACTTCCTGCGCCACCACCGCGAAGCCCTTGCCCGACTCCCCGGCCCGCGCGGCTTCCACCGCCGCGTTCAGCGCCAGCAGCTTCGTCTGGAACGAGATCTCCTCCATCACCTGGATGATCTCCGATATCCGCGACGACGAGCCCGCGATGCCGGACATCGCCGCGACCATGCTCGACACGGCCGTACCGCCGCTCTCCGCGCGCGCCAGCGCGTCCGCCGCGAGCTTGCGCGCCTGCTCGGAGTTCTGCGCGTTCATCGACACCGTCGCCTCGATCTCCGCCATCGTCGCGACGGTCTGCTGCAAGGCCGAAGCCTGCCGCTCCGTCCGTGCCGCGAGATCGTTCGAGCCTTGCGATATCTCGCTCGCCGTATAGCGGATCGCGTCGACGGACTCCGCCACGCGGATCGCGGTTTGCGACATCCGCTCGAGCGACTCTTGCTCTTTCTGCTGAAGCTCTTCCGCGACGCGCGTCCGCTCGAGCTGCCCGTCCAACGCCAAGCGCGTGGCTTCGACGCGCTTGCGCGCGGCGGTCAGCACCAGCAACGTCAGAATGCCGATCGCCGTCGCGACGACGATATAGATCGTCATCCAGCGGAACGACGACAGATCCAGGATGATCGGACGTTCGACGATGATCTCCTGAAAGCCGCGCACATCGCCGACCTTCCAGTCGCGCTTGGGGCTTTCGGGATGCGAATTGTGGCACGCCACGCATCCGGGCAGCATCATCACCGGCGTCATGAAGCGCACGACGGAAGTGCCGCCGACCGTGCGCTGCTCGATCACGGGCTGGTCCGGCGCGCGGCGCAGCGCCGCGAGACCCGCCGCTTCGAACTCGTCCAGCGGAAGGGGCTTGCGATTGGCGAAGGGATAGTCGGAGCCGAAGCGATAGCGCATCTGCTTCTGCCCAGCGGAAATGACGCCGCCCAGCGCCAGCGACAACGAGGCCGGGATCGGGATGGCGCCCGGCGTGTCGAGATAGTTATGGATGACGCTGACGTTCTTGCCCTCGACGGACAGGACGCGCGCGACGACGTCGGAGGCGTAGTAAGCGCGGATCGAACTGATGATGGCGTCGAAGTTGCGCGCCTCGCGCTCCAGCGCTTCGACCGTGTGGTTGCGGGTGTCGATCCAGATCGCCGCCGGCAGTGCGGCGAGAAGCACCGCCAGGATCAGGAACTTCGCGGCACCGGGCATGTGCGCCGCCAAATCGAGCGCACGCGACCAGCGATCGCGCGGCCGGGCCCCAGCGGCAAGCGCCGGCGCGGTCTTATTATCTTTCGTCGGCATGGTCGCACGCATTCCCGGATGCCCGCTAAATTCGATCCGTCCTAGGCAAGCGGTTCTTCCGCTTCCGATTGTCGATGGCGCGAATTTATAGCGATTCGACGTGTTGGATCGTCGAAAGATGACGAAAAGCGCGGCGGCGGTTCAGGGCGACGGCTTTTGCATTTTGGGAATTGGCGGTACGCCGTGGGGGATCGGCCATCCCCCACGGCGCCAAGCGAAGGCTCAGATCTTCCGATCGGCCAGCGGCGGCAGATACTTGTCCGACCACAATTCGGCGACGGTCGGCACGCGCGGCAGTTTCATCGCCCCCGCGACCTGCTCGATCGAGCGGCCCAGACGGCCCGGATCGATCGTGCCAAGCCCGTATTGCTTGGTGTGGTCGTTGACGACCTGATTGGCGAGCACCCATTCCAGACGCTCGATCTCGTTCGCGCGTTCGACCAGCGGATCGACTTTGATCAGCGCGTCGATCGCGTCGGCCGGCTTGGCGACGGTGTCTTTCCAGCCCTTCAGCATGGCCCGTACGGCGCCGGCGATCTTGCCTTCGTTCTCGCGCTGGAATTTGCGCGAGACATGCATGCCGTTCGAGTAGAAATCGAGACCGTGATCCGAGAAATACATGAACTGGATATCCTCGCGCTTCATGCCGATGCGCTTGAGGTTGAACCAGGTCGTGGAATCGAAGCCGGTGACCGCGTCGACGCGGCCGGTGGCGAGCGTGGACTCGCGCAAGGTCAGGTCGATCGCTTCGACCTGAATCTTCGACACGTCGAGCTTCGTCATCTGCGCGAAGGCGGGCAGCAGCAAATAGCCCGCGTCGGTCGGCGGCGCGCCCAGCTTCTTGCCTTCCAGATCCTTCGGCGCCTTGATGTTCGCCTTGGTCAGGCTGATGATCGCGATGGGCGAGCGCGTGTAGATGCCCATCACGCCCAACGGGGCGGCGGTCGGGTTGGCGGCATGGAACTGGACGGCCACCGTGAAATCGGCGAAGGCGAAGTCGTAGGTGTCGGAGCCGACGCGCTGGAGCGCATCGCCCGCCCCGCGCGACGGGTCGAGCGTGGGCTCGAGACCTTCGGCGGCGAAATAGCCCTTGGCGGCGGCCAGGAAGAACGCGGCGTTCGAACCATCGCGCGGCGCGTTCAGCGAAACGCGGATGGGGGTGCGCGCTTGGGCGAGCGCCGGGGCGGACAACGCGCCCGCCAGCGCGGCGGTTCCCGCCATGAAACCACGACGGCCGATACGGTATGTGTGCATAATCGCCTCCGAATGTATGAAGGCCCGTAACAAAGCAATTCCCATGCCCGCACCGTCGAAATTGTCACGCCAAGTTCTAATCCTGCGCGCGCCCCTGCCCGGTATGGCCGCGAAGGACGGATTCGATACGGTGCTGAACCGCCTGCCAAAGGCGGCGGAGATTGTCGCCATCCTCGCCAAGACATCCGGCGATGGCGGCCCCAAGGATACGTCGCGTGCCGAATTCGTCGCCGCCGCGACGGCGCTGGTGGCCAAACGCCAGGCAAGTGCACCGGCCTTCGTCGTCTCGGGCGGTGTGGAAGGCACCACCGCCCCGCACGCGCTGATCGTGGCGCGCATGCCCGCCCGCAAAACGCCGGGCAAGGCGCTGGCGGTCGGGGCCGCGATCGGTGCGGAAATGGATTTGGCGCTCGCGGGCACGGCCGCACAGATCGAAGTCGCGCGCGATGCGACGTTCGCCGCGTTGCGCGAGGGCGGGTTCGCCAATCCGCGCGACATACATTTCGTTCAGATCAAAGGCCCCGCCCCGGCCAAATACGAAGGCCCGCCCGAAGCGGCGATCGGGCGTGCGCGCGCCGCGACCGTGCTGGGCACAATGGTCGCGCTGGGCGAGTTGACGCTGGCGCAAGCGCGCCGCGTTTTCGGCAAGCGCGATTTGTCGGTATGGACGGCACGCGTCAGCGTTTCCTCGGCCGCCGAGTTTCCCTGCCACGAAGTGATCGCGTTCGGTCATGCGCAAGGCTGGTCGGGGCCGCTGCGCATCGCGCATGGCGCGCTGGCCGATCCCTTGGACCTGCCGTCGGTCGCCAAGGTTCTGGCGAAGCTCGGCCTTGCCGCGACACCGCAGCTCTCGAAAACCGATCGCGCGCGTCTGGTCGCATGCCTTGCCAAAAGCGGCCCGCCGCCGGATGGGAGACTGCGCGGCGTCGATCTGGCGCTGACCGCCGATCCCACGCAATCGCCGCTGCGGCGTATTCGCGGCGGGTTGGGCAGTTTGATCGCGGCGGCGACGGGCGAACCGCAGGTTTTCGTTTCGGGCGGCGCCGAGCATCAGGGCCCGCAAGGCGGCGGCGTTTTCGCGGCGATCGCCAGGGCCCGCTGAGGCGGTGCCGCGCACTGTTTCTATTTTCTAAACAATCATTTCAAAACAAATCGGATTATCTACCGGCCGTTTTGGGGCCATGTTCCCGTCATCCGAGGCCGACAGCGGCCTCCCCCCAAACGACGGAGTCCACAATGTCCCTCTCGACCCCCAACACCCAAGTGGCTTATGCCGCCCTTCTCCTTCGCGTCTCGCTCGGCGTGATGTTCCTGGCGCATGCCGGGCTGAAGCTGTTCGTCTTCACTCTGCCCGGCACGGTGCAGTTCTTCGAAAGCATCGGCTATCCCGGCTTCCTGGCGTACGTCGTGGTGTTCGCCGAATTGTTCGGCGGTATCGCGTTGATCGCCGGCGTCCAGGTGCGCGCCGTGTCGGTGCTGCTGATCCCGATCCTGATCGGCGCCACGCTGCAGCACGCGGGCAATGGCTGGCTGTTCACCAGCGCCAATGGCGGCTGGGAATTCCCCGCCTTCTGGACGGTGACGCTGGCCGTCCAGGCGCTGCTGGGTGCGGGCGCTTATGCGATCCGCCTGCCCGGCCTGCCGGAAATCGGCGAACCGCGCACCGCCTAACGCCACAGCACGTCACGACGAACCCGGCCTGTCCTCTCGACGGGCCGGGTTTGCGTTTTCGGAATACCGTTCCAGAATGCTTCCCCCCGGGCGGCGCGATCTGTAAATTCCCGTTTCCGCCAACGACAACACGGAAACGCCAAATGAAACTGCTCCGCTACGGCGCCCCCGGTCAGGAAAAGCCCGGCCTGGTCGACAAGGACGGCACGATGCGCGATCTCTCGCAGATCGTGCACGACATCGACGGCACGACGCTGCTGCCCGAGAACCTCGCGCGTCTCGCCAAGATCGATCCCAAGACGCTGCCGGTCATCCAGGGCAATCCGCGCCTGGGGGCTTGCGTCGCCAATATCGGCAAATTCATCTGCATCGGCCTGAACTACGCCGATCACGCCGCCGAAACCGGCGCGACGGTTCCGCCGGAACCCGTGCTGTTCCTCAAGGCCAACAGCGCGATCTGCGGCCCGAACGACGCGGTCATCATTCCGCGCGGCTCGCTGAAGACCGACTGGGAAGTCGAACTCGGCGTCGTCATCGGCAAGCCGGCGAAGTACGTGACCGAGGCGAACGCCCTCGACTACGTCGCGGGCTATTGCGTCATCAACGACGTGTCGGAACGCGCGTTCCAGACCGAGCGCGCCGGCCAATGGGACAAGGGCAAGGGCTGCGACACGTTCGGCCCCACCGGTCCCTGGATGGTGACGAAGGACGAGATCGCCGACCCGCAGAACCTGAAAATGTGGCTGACCGTCGACGGCGTGAAGCGCCAGAACGGTTCGACCAAGACGATGGTCTACGGTGTGAAGCATCTGGTCGCGTATCTGTCGCAGTTCTTCACGCTGAACCCGGGCGACGTGATCTCGACCGGCACGCCGCCGGGCGTGGGCATGGGCCTGAAGCCGCCGACCTATCTGAAGCCGGGCCAGACGATGGAACTGTCCATCGAGGGCCTTGGCGTGCAGAAGCAAGTCACGGTCGCGGACGTCTAAGTCCGCCTTGGATCGCGCGAGGGGTGCCGCTCAGCGGCGCTTCTCGCGCGGCTCCAGAATCACGATTTCGTCGGGACGGGCATAATTCAGAACGGCGCGCGCCTGTTCGTCCAGCATATCGCGGTCCAGCGAATTGGGCCGCATCAGCGCAACGCGGCGTTCCATCGCCAAACGCTCGGCGCGGATATCCTCCAGATGCGCGCGCGCGATCGCGACCTGCTCGTTCAAGCGCACATAGGCGAAGACGCCCCGCTCCCCTTCGAAGGAGTGGTAGGCGAAATAGCCCACGACGCAGAACCCGAGTGCAGGGCCGATCGCCGCCCGCAAACTCCGCTGCAAAAACTGGAAGAAACCCATCGCGACTCGGAGCGAATCACGCATCGAGTCGCGGCGTCAACATGTCGTTTATGAAAACGAGTCAAGCGATTCTATCGATTCGCTTTTTTCGACTTTAAGCCGGACGACTTAAAGGTTAGCGCGGGCGCATTTTCAGCAGCGACGCGAGCGCTTCCATCTCGGTCAGCGTCGCCATCACCACGCCGCGGTCGACCTTTCCACGGTCGAACAGCGGCAATTCCGGCGCCTTGTTGTGGATCGGCGATGGCTTCGCCGCCACCGGCGCCGGTGCGGGCGGCGGCGGCGCTACGACCGGCACCGGGGCCGGTTCGGGCGCTTGAACGACAGGCGGCATCTGGTCGAGGCCGTGGTCCTTCAACAGGCGCTGAACGCCCTTAATCGTATAGCCGTGCTTGTAGAGGAGTTCCCGGATCCGGCGCAGCAGCTCGATATCTTCCGGGCGGTAATAGCGCCGCCCGCCCGCGCGCTTCAGCGGCTTGATCTGCGCGAAACGGGTTTCCCAGAACCGCAGCACATGCTGCGGCACGTCGAGATCGTCGGCGACCTCGCTGATCGTGCGGAAAGCGTCGGCGGATTTGCCCGAGCGCCGCGCGGCCGGTGTTGCGGTTTCGAAGGCCGGTTCGGCCATCGCCTTTTAACCCTTGGCGGGCGGGGCGGATGGCGGGGCCGCCGGCGTGGGCGGCTTGGGGGCTGCCGGGGCGGCTTGGGCCGCCTTGGTCAGCGCGCGATTGATCTTGTTCTTCAGCACGTGCGAGGCGCGGAAAACCAACACCTTGCGCGGCAGAATGGGAACTTCGTCGCCGGTTTTCGGATTGCGGCCGATGCGGCGGCCCTTCTGGCGGACCGAGAAGCTGCCGAATGACGAAATCTTGACGGTTTCGCCGCGGGTTAGAGCCCCGACGATCTCGCCCAAAACGGTTTCCACCAGGGTCGCGGAATCGTTCCGCGACAACCCGACTTCTTGATAGACCGCCTCGGCCAAATCGGCGCGCGTAACCGTCGTCTCCGACATCGGCAATCCCCCGGTGCTAGTGCCTTGCTTCAAGAAACGTTAACCCGCCCGGGGAAAGCGGTCAATTCCAAAGGGATGGGGGACGCTCTTGAATCAGGGTGAGACTTGTCCGCCCCTACCACCTGATGACGCTGGCACCCCAGGTCAAACCGCCGCCGATCGCCTCCAAAAGCACCAATTGGCCCGGCTTGATCCGGCCATCGGACGCCGCCTCGGCCAGCGCCAGGGGGATCGACGCGGCCGACGTATTGGCATGGCGCGCGACGGTCGAAACCACGCGCTCGTTCGGCAAGCCCAGCTTCTTGGCCATGCCGTCGATGATGCGCTGATTGGCCTGGTGCGGGACCAGCCAGTCGATGTCCTTGCCGGTCAGGCCGTTGGCGGCGAGCGCCTCCTCGACCACGTCGGCAAGCTTCTGGACGGCGTGGCGGAAGACCTCCTGCCCGTTCATCCGGACGACGCCGACTTGGCCGTTGGACCCCGCCCCGCCCGAAACGAACAGCGCGTCCTTGAACCGGCCATCGGAATGCAGATGGGTCGACAACACGCCGGGCTTGGCGTTGTCGGGCGCCCCGTCCTCGCCTTGCAGGATCACCGCCCCGGCCCCGTCGCCGAACAGCACGCAGGTCGTGCGGTCCTGCCAGTCGAGAATGCGGGTGAAGGTCTCGGCGCCGATCACCAGCGCCGTCTTCACCTGACCCGACTTGATGAAATTATCCGCGACCGACAGCGCGTAGACGAAGCCCGTGCATACCGCCTGCACGTCGAAGGCGAAGCCGGTCGTGTTGCCGAGCTTGGCTTGGACTTGCGTGGCGGTCGCCGGAAACGTGTGATCGGGCGTGGTCGTCGCCACGACGATCATGTCGAGGTCTTCGGCCTTGAGGCCCGCTTGCGCCAAAGCCTTCTTGGCGGCTTCGGTGGCGAGATCCGACGTGCGCTCGTTTTCCGCCGCGATATGGCGCTGGCGAATGCCGGTGCGCGACGCGATCCATTCGTCGGACGTGTCCACGCGCTTGGCGAGCGCGTCGTTCGACACGATATCGGCGGGCAGATAGCTGCCCCAGCCTTTGACGACGGAATGGCGCGCGGCGGGCGAAGCGGTCATGGCGTTGGTATCCGATCCGCGGGAGTTCAGCCCGACGCCGCTTCGGCGGCCGGGGAAGGCGCCGTCACGCCCAGGCGGGCGAGCTCGGCCTTGATCTTGTCGTTGAAGCCGTGGGTCGCCATGTCGACGGCCACGCCGATCGCGTTGGCGAAGCCCAGCGCATCCGTGCCGCCGTGGCTTTTCACGACGATGCCGTTGACGCCGACGAACATCGCGCCGTTGTAGCGGCGCGGATCGGTGCGCAAGCGCACCTTGGCGAGGGCGGAACGCGCGAACAGATAGCCGATCTTCGACAGGATCGACGAGGAGAACGCGCCGCGCAGGAAACCGCCGAACAGCTTGGCCGTGCCTTCCGCGATCTTCAGCGCGATATTGCCGGTGAAACCGTCGGTCACGACGACGTCGACCGTGCCCGCGGGCACGTCGTCGCCTTCGATGAAGCCGTGGAAGCGGATCGGCAAATGGGTTTCGCGCAACTGTGCTGCGGCCAAACGCAGCTCCTCGTGGCCCTTCATTTCTTCCGAGCCAACATTGAGCAAGCCCACGCTGGGCTGGGTCAAGCCCAGCACGGTGCGCGCGAAGACTTCGCCCATCAGCGCGAATTGCACGAGATTATTGGCGTCGCATTCGACATTGGCGCCGAGGTCGAGCATGACGCTCTCGCCGCGCGTGGTCGGGAACATCGTCGCGATCGCCGGCCGGTCGATGCCCGGCACCATACGCAGCGCGATCTTGGCCATCGCCATCATGGCGCCGGTATTGCCGGCGGAAACGACGCCCGCCGCCTCGCCGTCCTTCACCGCGTCGATGGCCAGACGCATCGAGGATTTGCGCCCCGAGCGCAACGCGACCGACGGCTTCATGTCGCCTGTCACGACATCGGGCGTATGGACGATTCGCGCGCGCGACTTCAGGTAGCGCGTTTGCGCCACCAGCGGCGCCAAACGCGGTTCGTCGCCAAAGAGCAAAAACTCGACGAACGGGAATCGTTCGGACGCGAGTTCGCAGCCGCCGACCGCCATCGCGGGCGCGGCGTCGCCGCCCATCGCGTCGATCGACAGGACGAGTTTCTGTGTCACCCGCGCATGTCCCCGCTCACGCGCGCGCTTCCGTCAGCTCAGCCGCCCTCGGCAGGGGCTGCGGCGGCGGCGGCGACGACTTCGCGGCCGTCGTAGAAACCGCAGGCGCCGCAAACATGGTGCGGGCGCTTCACTTCGCCGCAATTCGGGCATTCGACATAGGCCGAGCCCTTCAGCGCTTCATGCGAGCGACGCATGTTGCGACGCGAGGGGGAGACCTTCTTTTTAGGAACCGCCATAACACGACCTCTTCCACTGAGCCGCCGCGACTGGCGAAGCGGCCCGAAAACTCGTTTTCCACGATAGCTTGGAAACGGCGGTCTCAATAGCCGATTGCCGCCGCACACGCAATTGCGAATTAACCCGTTGGGGTTATTTGTTTTTCTCCAAACGGGCCTTCAAATCGGCGAATGGGGAGACCGGTTTCGGGGCCTCGCCCCACTCCGCTTTGAACCCCGCCCCGTCGGCGCGGGGGTATGGGTCGAGCGCCACGGCGAATTCCTGGGCCGCGATTTCACCAAGATCGAGCGGGCCTTCGGGCAGCGCTTCTTCCAGCTCCTCGTCGCCCAAAAACGCGTCGAGATTGACCGCCCCTTCCTCGTCCACCTCGATCGGCTTCAGATCCTGCTCGGGCACGAAAATCGTCGCGAAAGTCTCGCTGATATCCTGCGCCACGGGTTGCAGGCTGACGACGCAAGCCTGGCGCGCCTTGCCTTCGACCGTGCCTTCCAAACGCACGCCGCGGCCCGCGCGCACGCGCTTCAACGTGAAGCGCGCCGTCAGCGCGTCGATCCCCAACACGCCGAAGCGTTTGGCGAGCGCTTCGCGTTCGGCGGGCTTCGCCTCGATCGTTTGGGTGACCGCGCGATCGCCCAATTTATCGAGCGCGAAGGGGCGTTCGAATTCGCTCATGTCGACACCTGGGGGAAATTGGGCTCGCCCGCGAGCAACGCCGTCCCCTCGCCCGCCGCGAGCGATGCGACCGCTTGGCGCGTGTACGCGGCCATCGCCGCCACGCCGGCGGGATCGGGCGACTCGAGCGTGCCGTAAAGATTGCGCCGGAGCGCCTCTTCCAATGCGCCGGGGTCCGCGCCGTTCAGCGCCGCGGAATAGATCGCCGCACGCCCGTACAGCGCTTGCGCCATCGCCTTCACGCGGCGCGCCACACCCATATCGCCCACGCCCAATTCGCGCACCGTGCGGTCCATATCCTCGACGAACGTATCGACCAAATGCTGCGCGGTTTCGGCCGCTTGCGCCGAATCCTCGCGCTTCAAACGGTCGAGCACCAAGAAGGCGTGCAGCGCCACGCAATCGAAACGGCCGTCCAGCGTGTCGGGCACGCCGTGCGCGGCATAGAACGCCGGCAACCTTGCTTGCGTGGACAGCGCCACGTAAAGCCGCCTTGCCGCGTCGAGGGCCGGATCACGGCCGAAGAATCGTGCGAATACCATGGGCTTGACCGACATTGACAACCGCGCCCCATGCCCGCACTTTGCGGGCGCAATCGAGAGGGCGCGCCGGACGAAGACATGGCGCATCCGCGCCCGGAGAGCAAGACGATGCGGCTGGCAATGTGGATTTTCGTGGGCGTGGCGGCTCTGATTTTAGGGGGCTGCAACTTGGCGCGCGTGGACGTGCGCGGCTACGTGCCCAACGACGACGATCTGGCGCGCCTGGAACCCGGCCGCCAAACGCGCGACGACGTGCAGCAATTGCTCGGTTCGCCCTCCACGACCGGCGTCTTCGACGCCGAGCAGAGCTGGTACTACATCTATAAGAAGACCAGCAAAGTCTCGTTCTTCGAAGCGGAGACGCTCGAACAGCGCGTCGTGGTCGTGCATTTCGACCGCGAAGGCACGCTGCGCGACGTGCGCCGCTACGCGCTCGAAGACGGGCTGATCATCGATCCGGTGACGCGCACCACGCCCTCGCCCGGCCGCGAAATGTCGTTCCTCGAACAACTTTTGGGCAACGTCGGCAAGTTCAACGCGCCCAGCAGCAGTCCGAGCCGCTGATCGCCACGATGGAACACGCCGCCCGCGAAAGAAGCCTGCTCGCCGCCGCCGTCGCGGGTCTGTTGATCGTCGGCTTCCTCGCGACGTCGCTCGGCAGCTATTTCGTGTCGCGCAGTTCGGTGCGCGAAGCGGTGCTGCGCGCCGAATTGCCGCTGACGTCGGACAGCGTCTATTCCGAAATCCAACGCGATCTGATCCGCCCGATCCTGATCTCGTCGGTCATGGCGTCCGATACGTTCATGCGCGATTGGGTGATGGACGGCGAAAAAGACGCCGCCCCCATCATCGCCTATCTCAACGAGATCAAGCGCCGCTACAACGCCTTCACCGCTTTCTACGTTTCCGACCGCACGAAGATCTACTACCACGCCGACGGCGTGCTCAAATCGGTGCGCGAGGACGAGCCGCGCGACGAATGGTATTTCCGCGTCCAAAAGATGCGCGCGGACTACGAGATCAACGTCGATCCCGACCTTGCCAATCACGACGCGCTGACGATCTTCATCAACTACCGCGTCTACGACTACGCGGGCAATTTCATCGGCGCCACCGGCGTGGGACTGACGGTCGACGCGGTGCGCCGCCTGCTCGACGACTATCAGGCGCGCTTCGAGCGCACGATCTTCTTCGTCAATGAGGCGGGGCGCATCGTCATGGTCGGCAAGGGCGGCGACGTGCCCGAGGACCATATCGCCAAGCGCGGCGATCTCGCGCGCATCGCGGGACAATTGCCGCGCGACGGCACGCACGCCTTCGAATACGTCTACAACGGCGAATCGCGCCTGGCCAACGCGCGCTACATTCCCGAACTGCACTGGTTCCTCTATGTCGAGAAATCGGGCGAAGCGGGTCAGGCGGCCGTGCGCCGCACGCTGATCTTCAACCTCGCTTTGGCCGCGATCGTCACGTCGCTGGCACTTTGGGGCGCGCTCGCCACACTCGGCCGCTATCAGCGGCGCATCGAAATGCTGGCGACGACCGACCCGCTGACGGGGCTTTCCACGCGCCGGGGCTATCGCCTGCTCGCCGAGCAGATGGAAAAGGAATTGCGCCGCAGCCCGCAGCCGGTCGCGGTGCTGATGGCGGATATCGACCGCTTCAAGACGATCAACGATTCGCGCGGCCATGCGGCGGGCGACGTGGTGTTGCGCGCCGTCGGTTTGGCGCTGCGCAAGGAATTGCGCGCCAGCGACATCGTCTGCCGCTGGGGCGGCGACGAATTCGTCGCGGTCTTGCGCGGCTGCGACGCGCCGCGCGCGATCGACCTCGCCGAGCGCGTGCGTGCGGCGGTGAAGCGCAGCGACGGCGCCAACGGCGCCACGATCACCGTGGGCATCACCGAACGCAAAGCGGATGAGCCGTTCGAACGCGCCATCGTGCGCGCCGACGAAGCGATGCTCAAAGCCAAGCGCGACGGCCGCGACCGCGTCGCGCAAGGGTAAGCGCGCTTCCTCCATTCCTTCTCTTCGACATAATAACAGACGCCTCTTGGCGGACGCCTGCGCTCATTCACCTTTGATATATTTACTAGATTCATAATTTTATTTTTCTATTTTAACGACTCGATGCGCTCGTCGATACTTCCCGCCCCGCTCGACCGGCGTTTGGCAAGGTCGCCAATCACCGCGCGAGCCGGGACCGATGGTGAAAGCGAGGGCAATATGTGGTTCGAGCTTTATCCGTCTGGCGGACAATGGCGTTGGCGCCTCAAGGCGTCCAACGGCCAGATCATCGCGTCGGGCGAAAGCTACTGGAACAAGACGGATGCAGAGAATGCGATCCGCCTCGTCAAGAGCACCGATCACACCACGCCGACGAGAGAAACGTCGGGATAAAAAAACGGCCCCGGGAGCGATCCCGGGGCCGTTTCGTCTTGTGGCCTTGCGGCCCTCGATCTTCGCTTAGCTGGCGAGGATCGCGAGCAGCAGGATGGCGACGATGTTGATGATCTTGATCATCGGGTTCACCGCCGGGCCGGCCGTGTCTTTGTAGGGATCGCCGACCGTATCGCCCGTCACGGCGGCCTTATGGGCGTCGGAGCCCTTGCCGCCGTAATGGCCTTCTTCGATGTACTTCTTGGCGTTGTCCCAAGCGCCACCGCCCGAGGTCATCGAGATGGCGACGAACAAGCCCGTCACGATCGTGCCGAGCAGCATCGCACCCATCGCGGCGAAGGCTTCCGCCTGGCCCGCGATGATCGAGATGACGACGTACAGCACGACGGGAGCGAGAACCGGCAGCAACGAAGGAATGATCATTTCCTTGATCGCGGCCGCGGTCAGCATGTCGACGGCGCGGCCGTAATCGGGCTTGGCCGTGCCTTCCATGATGCCCTTGATCTCGCGGAACTGACGGCGCACTTCCTCGACCACCGCGCCGGCGGCCTTGCCGACCGCCGTCATGCCCATCGCCCCGAACAGGTAGGGCAGCATGCCGCCGATGAACAGGCCGATCACCACGTAAGGATTGGTGAGGCTGAAATTCACCTTGTCGGCGATGTTGGGGAAGTAGTGCTTCAGGTCGTAGATGTAGGCGGCGAACAGCACGACGGCCGCGAGGCCCGCCGAACCGATCGCATAGCCCTTGGTCACGGCCTTGGTCGTGTTGCCCACGGCGTCGAGCGCGTCGGTGAACTTGCGCACGTCCTTGGGCAGACCCGCCATTTCCGCGATGCCGCCGGCGTTGTCGGTGACCGGGCCGTAGGCGTCGAGCGCCACGACGATACCGGCCAGCGCCAGCATGGTCGTCGCCGCGATCGCGATGCCGTAGAGGCCCGCGGTCAAATACGACACCAGGATGCCCGCGCAGATGACCAGCACGGGCAGTGCCGTCGATTCCAGCGAGACCGCGAGGCCCTGGATGACGTTCGTGCCGTGACCGGTCTGCGAGGCCTTGGCGACCGAGCGGACCGGGCGGTAGTCGGTGCCCGTGTAGTACTCGGTGATGACGACCAAAGCGGCCGTGACCACGAGGCCCACGAGGGCGCAGACGAACAGCGCGTTGCCCGTAACGGCGCCGATCTTGGTCGACATGCCGATCATCGACGACGTCACGAAGTAGATCAGCACGGCCGAGATCACGCCCGCGACGATCAGCGCCTTATAAAGCGCCTTCATGATGGCGCCGTCGGCACCCAGCTTGACGAAGAACGTGCCCGCGACCGACGCGACGATGCATACGCCCGCGATCACGAGCGGATACATCATCATCGTGGCGACGTCGCCGCCCGTGAACGCGATGCCGGCGAGCAGCATCGTGGCGACGATCGTGACCGCGTAGGTCTCGAACAGATCGGCGGCCATACCCGCGCAGTCGCCCACGTTGTCGCCGACGTTGTCGGCGATCACGGCGGGGTTGCGCGGATCATCTTCGGGAATACCCGCTTCGACCTTGCCGACGAGGTCGGCGCCGACATCCGCACCCTTGGTGAAGATGCCGCCGCCCAGACGCGCGAAGATCGAGATGAGCGAGGCGCCGAACGACAAAGCGACCAGCGCTTCGATCGTCGGACGGCTGTCGATGCCCTTCCAGCCCGCCAGCACGCCGTAATAGCCGGCGACGCCGATCAGGCCGAGGCCGACGACCAGCAGGCCGGTGATCGCACCCGCCTTGAAGGCGATGTCGAGCGCGGGCTGCAAGCCGTTGCGCGCCGCTTCGGCCGTGCGCACGTTGGCGCGGACCGAGACGTTCATGCCGACATAGCCGGCGGCGCCCGACAGAACCGCGCCGACCACGAAGCCGAGGGCGACGTGAAGCCCCAGCGTCGCCGCCAGGATGATCGTCACCACCACGCCGACGATCGCGATCGTCCGGTACTGGCGATTGAGATAGGCGGCAGCACCTTCGGCGATGGCGCCGGCGATTTTCTGCATGGTTTCGTTGCCCGCAGGGGCGGCGACGACCTGGCGATACGCGACGATCCCGTAAAGGATCGCGAGCACACCGCAGGCGATAACAAGCCAGAACGCGGCTGACATGGACTGGGTTTCCTCTATCAATTCTTATCGGTTGGCATTGCGCCGCGAAGATGGGGTATTCCGCAGCGTGGAGCCCGGACCATGCCAGACGAATCGGAGCGAGGCAAGAAATTGGGCCGTATTCGGCCTGTAGAATCGAGTCGCCTTCGTCTGACACTCCCGCTAGAAATCCGGCAAAGTTAGGCGGCGGAATCACGCCGCGTATCTGTCCGGGAGAATTGACACTTGCCCCCCCAATTCATTCCGTTTGCCGGTATCGCCGCCGCCGTTTTGCTTGGCGTATCGGGGGCCGCCCTCGCCTCGGGCTTTCAATTGCGCGAGCAAAGCGCGACCGGCCAGGGCAATTCCTTCGCGGGCATGACCGCCGGCGGCGAAGACATCTCGGCGATATATTTCAACCCGGCTGCGTTGGGCCGCTATCGCGGCAGCCAGATCCTCGGCTCCGCCGCCTATATCGCGCCTCAAGCCAAACTCAAGAACGGCACCGCCACGCGCAGCACGGGTGTGGCGATCACGGGGCCGAGCGCGCCGGGCGACGCCGCGAGCGACGCGGCCGTGCCCGCGCTTTACGCGATGTGGGATTTCGGCGGCCCGTTGAAGCTCGGGATTTCGGCCAACGTGCCCTACGGGCTCGAAACCGATTACGGCGCCGACTGGATCGGGCGCTACCACGCCACGAAAAGCGCCATCCAGACGCTGGCCATCGCGCCGAGTGCGGCGATCGATATCGGCAACGGCGTCACGCTGGGGGCGGCGATCGTGTTCCAGCAGATCGATGCGCAGCTCGGCAAAGCCGCGAACGTCAACCAGATCTCCGGCGGCGGCTTGACCGGCGATGCGTGGTCCAATTTGCAAGGCTATGACGGCCACGGCATCGGCGGGCGCTTCGGCCTGATCTGGGAAATCACGCCGGCGACGCGCGTGGGTGCGGCCTATCACACCGAGACCCGCCACACGCTGAAAGGCGATGCGGTGTTCTCGGGCAACGCCTCGGCGACGCTGGGCACGCTGCTGCGCAATTCGAGCATCACGGCGAATGTCGCTTTGCCCGACACCGCGTCGATCGGTGCGCAGCACGATATCGGGCCCGTGACGCTCGCGGCCGAAGCCGCGTTCACGCGCTGGTCGAAGGTGCAGGAACTGCGCATCCGCTTCGCCTCGGGCCGCGCCGACGACGTCACACCGCTCAAATGGAAGGACACTTACTTCCTGTCGCTGGGCGGCAGCTATCGCGTGCCCGCCACGCGCTGGACGCTGCGCACCGGCGTCGCCTTCGACAAATCGCCGGTCCCCGACGCCGACCGCACGCCGCGTATCCCCGATCAGGACCGCACGTGGCTATCGCTGGGCGCCTCGTTCAAATGGAACCAAGCGCTCGAATTCGACGCCGGCTATTCGCATATCTTCGTCAAGAAGGCGCGTTTGCAATTGACCGATAGCGGCGTCGCCGGCGATCCCAATCGCTTCCGCGGCAATCTCAACGGCGAATACGAATCGTCGATCGATATCCTGGCGCTCCAGGCGCGGTTCAAGTTCTGAAACAACGCGGCGTTTGGCGCGATCACGGCGACCGGGTTATAAAATAGCAACCCGGTCAGGAGATTCGCCCATGATCACCCGCCGCGCCGCTTTCGGTCTCGCCGCCGCCCTTCCCGCCGCGACCCTGGCTTTGCCCGGCCGCGTTTGCGCCGCCACGCCCCAGCCCGCCGCGACGGATTGGACGGTCATTCCGCCGCGCCAAGGCGCGCTCGACTGGCATATCCCGATCGCGCATGCGCGCCAGGGCGGCTGGGCGGCCCCGGTCGAACTCTCGCGCGAGATGCTGGCGCTGAACCGCACGACCGTGGAGGTCGACGGGTTCTTCCTGCCCTATCTGCCGGAAGCGAGCCCGGTGTTTCTGCTCACGCCCTACCTCACGCATTGCGAGGGCTGCCTGCCGAACAAGCCGTTCTCGGTGATCGGCATCGCCGCCAAAACGCCGCGCGAAGACGCGGCCGGGCCGCTTTCCTATCGCGGCACGCTCGTGATCGCGCCCGAGAATCCCTCGGGCTACCCGTTCTGGCTTTTGGACGCCGAAGAAATCAGCGCTTGAGCGCTATACGCTTTTCGCGTATTGAAATATACGTGATTTGCGTATAATCTCATCGGCATGAAAATCGTCGGCCGGACGATCGAATTCGGCGCCGAGGACACGGTCCTCTGCGACTTCGAAACCGATCGTGGGGCCGTTTCGATTTGCGCGCGGGCGCATCTGGCGCGCCGCCGGATGGTGCTGGAACGGACGCATATCGACGGGCCCGGCGCCAACCGGATCGGTTTGCCGGGATTGCGCGCTCTGGCCCGAATCGCGATGGAGGAGTTGGATGTCGACGAAATCGTTGTCGAAGGCGCGAGGCGCACGACCGGTGCCGCGCCGGGCCGCGTCCCGACCCCGCTCCACTTCCGCCGCTAGCGTATTGTTGCGCCTGGTCGAGCCTGCTCGCTTCGATGCCGCGCGCGTGGCGACCATCCGTGCCTTCAAGGATGCGGGCCTCGGCTTGAATACCGGCCATCGCGCCGTCAGCGACCTTGCCGAACGTGGCGAGGCGGTCGTCGCGGCACCGCTGACACCCGCCCTCGCCGCGAAGCTGAAAGCGGCCGGGATTTCGGTCGTCGAACCCGCCGCGCCCGAAATCGACATCGTCGCCGTGCGTGCGCGCACCGGCCTCAGCCAATCCGCCTTCGCGGCGCGCTACGGTTTGAACCTGCGCACGTTGCAGGGGATCGAACGTCGCGGCCGGATCAAGGACCCGGCGACGCGCGCATTCTTCTGGCTGATCGCGAACGACCCGGAAGCGGTCGATCGCGCGCTTGGTATCAGCGCTTGAGCGCGGCCGATCCCAGATAGACGGCCGCCGCGCCCAGCTGCTCCTCGATGCGGATCAGCTGGTTGTATTTGGCCACGCGGTCGGAGCGCGACAGCGAGCCCGTCTTGATTTGCCCGCAATTCGTGGCGACCGCCAGATCGGCGATGGTCGTATCCTCGGTTTCGCCCGAGCGATGCGACATGACCGAGGTGTAGCCCGCCCGGTGCGCCATCTCGACCGCTTCCAGCGTTTCCGACAGCGTGCCGATCTGGTTGACCTTGACGAGGATCGAGTTGGCGAGGCCTTTTTGGATACCCATCGCCAGACGCTTCGGATTGGTCACGAACAGATCGTCGCCGACCAGCTGCACCTTGCCGCCGATCGTTTCGGTCAGCGCCTTCCAGCCGTCGAAATCGTCTTCGGCCATGCCGTCTTCGATCGACACGATCGGATAGCGCGACACGAGATCGGCGTAGAACTTCACCATACCGGCGGCGTCGAGCGTCTTGCCCTCGCCTTCCATCTCGTATTTGCCGTTCTTGAAGAACTCGGTCGACGCACTGTCGAGGCCGAGCATCACGTCGACGCCCGGCTTGTAGCCCGCCGCTTCGATCGACTTGGCGATGAAGCCGAGCGCCTCGTCGGCACTCTTGAGGTTCGGCGCGAAGCCGCCTTCGTCGCCCACGTTCGTGGCGTGGCCCGCATCCGACAGGCGCTTCTTGAGCGCATGGAAGACTTCGGCACCGACGCGCACCGCCTCGGCCAGCGTCTTGGCGCCGACGGGCAGGATCATGAATTCCTGGAAGTCGATCGGATTGTCGGCATGGGCACCGCCATTGATGATGTTCATCATCGGGACGGGCAGCACGTGTGCACGCGCCCCGCCGACATAGCGATAAAGCGGCAAGCCGCGCGACGAAGCGGCGGCCTTGGCGACGGCGAGCGACGTGCCGAGAATGGCGTTTGCCCCCAAGCGCGCCTTGTTCGGCGTGCCGTCGAGATCGATCAGGATGCGGTCGATCTTCAACTGGTCTTCGGCGTCGAGGCCGGAGACCGCGTCGAAGATTTCGGTGTTCACGGCGTTGATCGCCTTCGTGACGCCCTTGCCGAGATAGCGCTTCTTGTCGCCGTCGCGCAGTTCGACGGCTTCATGCGCACCGGTCGATGCGCCCGACGGCACGGCCGCGCGGCCGAACGAGCCGTCATCCAAACGCACATCGACTTCGACCGCGGGGTTGCCGCGCGAGTCCAGAATTTCGCGCGCGCGGATATCGGCGATGGCGGTCATGATTGCGTGTCTCCGTTTCAGACGTCGAGAAGTTCGGCGAGATGGACAAAATCGCGCGCGACGAGGGTCCATTCCCCCTCCGGCGCGAAATCGACCTTTTGATGCGGCCCATATTCGGTGGGGCGCGCGACGAACGCGGTTTGCAGGCCCAGCTTCTGGGCCGCGAGAAGATCGTTGTTGTGCGCCGCGACCATCATCACTTGGCCGGGTTCGCAGCCGAACATGTCGCAAGCGCCCAGATAGGTTTGCGGCTGCGGCTTGTAGCCTTTGAACACTTCGGTCGACAGCACCGTGTCCCACGGCAGCTTGGCGTGACGCGCCATATCGACCAGCAAGCGCACATTGCCGTTCGACAACGGCGACAACAGATAGCGCGTCTTGAGGCGCGTGAGGCCCGCGACCGTATCGGGCCAGGGATCGAGCCGGTGCCACGCGAAATTCAGATCGTCAATTTCGGGTTCGCTCAACGGCAAACCGTATTTGCCGAGCAGATCGACCAGCGTTTCGCGATGCAGCGTGTCGAGCTTCGTGTAAGGCCGCTTGCCCGAGCGCACGACTTCCATCGACGGCTGGTAATTGGCGCGCCAATCGTCGGCGAAGGCGAAGAAGTCGAAGCGCTTGCCCTTGGCCAAGGCAGCACGCGCCACTTCGCGCGCGATCGCCGCGCGCCAATCCACGCAAGTGCCGAAAACGTCGAACAGCAGGGCGACGGGTTTGGTCATCGGGCCCTTCGCGTAGCAGAGGATGGCGCGAGGGACAAGCGCCGGGGTAAACTCGCCCCATGAAAAGCAAACTCCCAGCACCCGCCCTGCTGATCGATCTTGCTCGTGAGGCGGGGGCCCGCTTCGCTGCGGTACCCGTCTCGCGTTTTCCCGTCGGCGCCGCGTTGGTCGGGGCGACGACCGGCAAGGTCTATTTCGGCGCCAATTTCGAAATCGCCGGCCCGTCGATCGCCCAGACCGTGCACGCCGAACAAGCCGCCTTCGTCAACGCGTGGCATGCGGGCGAGCGCGGGATCGCCGCACTCGCGGTCACGCATAACCCCTGCGGCCATTGCCGCCAGTTCCTGGCCGAAACGCTGGGGGCGGATTTCCCGATCTATGTCGCCGGCGAAAAGCCTTCGACTCTGACCACGCTACTGCCGCGCGCCTTCGGGCCGCGCGACCTCGGCAGGTCGAAGCCGCTGATGGCGGCGGCCCCGGTCAAACTCGCGCTTAAAGGTAAATACGACGCGCTGACGGCAGCGGCCTTGGACGCCGCGCGCAAATCCTATGCGCCGCACACCAAGGGCCATATGGGCGTGGCGCTTGAACTCAAAGACGGACGCGTCTTCGCCGGGCGCTATGCCGAAAGTGCCGCCTACAACCCGTCGCTGCCCGCCCTTCAGTCGGCGCTGATCCTGCGCCATCTGGCGGACGCCGCCTCGCCCATCGCGCGCGCGGCGATCGTGGGATCGCGCAAGGCGCAATTCGACGAGACCTTGCGCGCCCAGGAAATGCTCGCCTGGCTCGCCCCCAAAGCGAAGGTGATTGTCGCGATCGCCTAATGGATATCGTCGGCCGTTTCGATGGCCTTGACGAGTTTCGCGGCGGTAAAGCCCTTCTTCTTCGCCGCCGAGATGATCACCTTCTCGCGCCGGACGAGCAGATCGATCATTTTCGGGATCTTGGCGATCGCCTCGGGCGGAATCACCACCGCGCCATGACGATCGGCGTGGATCAGGTCGCCCGATTCCACTTCCATCCCATGGACGCTGACCGGTTCGCCGAACGACACCGAATGCACCCAGGCATGCGACGGGCCGACCGAGCCCGCCAGCGCCTGGAAGCCGCGCGCCCAGACATGCGTGTCGCGGATCGAGCCGTCGGTGACGACGCCAAGCGCGCCGAGGCCGCGATGGATGTTCGACTGCACCTCGCCCCAAAACGCGCCGAAGCCCTTGGGATCGTCGAGATCTTCGATCACCACGATCGACGGGCGCGGGCCGCCGTTTTCGATGTAGTCGTAATAGTCGATCTTCGAACGTTTGGACGCGGCCTTGTCGAGCGTGGATTTGGTCCGCGCGCGGATTTTGACCGTGCGGGCATAGCCGACGATGGGCTTGGCGTTCGGGTACTGGCAGACCAGCGGGGCGGTCGTGAAATAGCGCGTGCGCCAGCGCGGATCGATGACCTCCAGCGCGTTGCAGATCGTCGGCGTGTCCCACTTCGTGAGCCGTTCCAGCGCCTTATTGTCGGCCATGTTTCCCCCTAGGATTTGTTCATCGAACCTTAAGCACTCCCGGCCTTCACTGCAATCCACACAGCCATGACAGCCCTCACTCCGACACCGCGCGCGAAGGCGCTTCTCGAGCTTTGGCAAGCCAAACGCCGCGACGGGTTGCTGCCCGCGCGCCGCGATTTCGCGTTCGAGGATTTCCGGCCCTGGCTCGGCTGGCTGACGCTGCTCGAAGTCCGCGACAGCGGGAACGATTTCCTGTTCACGCTGCATGGCACCGCCGCCGTCGATCGCTACCGCTTCGACATGACGGGCAAGAAAATGAGCGAACTCCCCGCCCATTGGAGCAAGACGATCGTCCCCGGCTATCGCGACGTCGTGCGCATCGGCGCGCCGACCGTCACCAAGCATCGATTGCGGGACGCGCAATTCGAATATTGCTGGCTGCGTTTGCTGCTGCCCTGCGCCGACGACGGGCGCAATGTCGACCGCATCATCGCGCTGATCGAGGATATCGAATACGTGACGAAGCCCGCCGGGCTATAAATCCGGCGATGGAATGGTTCGTCCCATGACTTGGTATGTTTACGTGATCGTGAACGCGGCGCGCATCGCCTATACCGGCATAGCGGCCGACGTGAAGGCGCGGCTTGCGCAGCATAACGGCGAGACGCGCGGCGGGGCGAAATTCACGCGCGGTCGCGGGCCTTGGCGCATCGCCCATGTCGAAGGGCCGATGGCGAAGGGCGACGCGCTGCGGCGCGAAGCCGCGATCAAGAAGGATCGCGCGTTCAAGAAAACGCTGAAGGCGCCTTCGCGAGTTCGTCGAACGCCTTGAGGCGCGCGAGCACGCCCGGCATTTCCTTGATCGGCACCATATTGGGCCCGTCGGACGGGGCGGAGTCCGGGTCCTGGTGCGTTTCCATGAACACGACCGCCACGCCGACGGCGATCGCCGCACGCGCCAGGACCGGCACGAATTCGCGCTGCCCGCCCGAGGAGGTACCCTTCCCGCCCGGCTGCTGCACCGAATGCGTGGCGTCGAACACGACCGGGTAGCCGCTTTCCGCCATCGTCGGCAACGCGCGCATGTCGGAGACGAGCGTGTTATAGCCGAACGACACGCCGCGCTCGGTTTGCAGCACCTTGTCGTTGCCGGTACTCGCGACCTTGGCGACGACGTTCTTCATGTCCCACGGGGCCAGGAACTGGCCCTTCTTCACATTGACCACGCGGCCGGTATTGCCGGCGGCGAGCAGCAGATCGGTCTGGCGGCACAGGAAGGCCGGGATCTGGAGCACGTCCACCGCTTCGGCGACGGGCGCGCATTGCGACGCGTCGTGCACATCGGTCAGCACCGGGCAGCCATATTTCTCGCGCACTTCGGCGAGGATCGGCAGGCTCTTCTCCATGCCCAGCCCGCGCCCGGCGGTGACCGAGGTGCGGTTCGCCTTGTCGAAGCTGGTTTTGTAGATCAGCGGAATGCCGAGCTTGCCCGTAAGCTCGACCAGCGCATGGCTCATCTCCAGCGCATGCGCGCGGGATTCAAGCGCGCACGGCCCCGCGATCAACGCGAAGGGCTTGTCGTTGCCGACTAGGAAATTGCCGATGGGAACGTGTTTGGGCGCGATGGTCATGGCCGGGGATTACCGCGTCGAAAACAGCTGGTCAATCCGTACCCCTCGTCACCCCGGACAAGGCGAAGCGCAAGCTTCGCCGCGATCCGGGGTCTCGAGAAACACGAAAGCTAGATCCCGGGTCTCGCAGACGCTCGCCCGGGATGACGGAAAAGACCTCAAACCAGCCGGCTCTGCACCAGGGCCGCTTTCACGAAGCTCGCGAACAGCGGGTGCGGATCGAAGGGCTTCGATTTGAGCTCGGGGTGGAACTGCACGCCCACGAACCACGGGTGATCGGGGATTTCGACGATCTCCGGCAATTGCCCGTCGGGCGACATGCCCGAGAAGCGCAAACCCGCGCGTTCGAGCTGCGCCTTGTAATTGACGTTCACCTCGTAGCGATGGCGATGGCGTTCCTGAATGCGGCTCGCCCCGTAAATCTCGGCCACGCGGCTGCCCGCGACGAGATCGCATTCATAGGCGCCCAGGCGCATCGTGCCGCCCAGATTGTCGCCCGCCCCGCGCCGCTCCAGCGAATTCCCGCGCGTCCATTCGGTCAGCAGGCCGACGACCGGCTCCGGCGTGGGCCCGAATTCGGTCGTGCTCGCGCGCTGCAAGCCGACGAGATTGCGCGCCGCTTCGATGCACGCCATCTGCATGCCGAAGCAAATGCCGAAATACGGCACCTTCTTTTCGCGCGCGTAGCGCACCGCGCGGATCTTGCCTTCGGCCCCGCGTTCGCCGAACCCGCCGGGTACCAGGATCGCGTCGGCGCCGTCCAGCGCCGAGAACGCCGGTTCGATGCCTTCGAACAGCTCGCTCTCGATCCAGTTGAGATTGACGCGCACGTTGTTGGCGACACCGCCATGGGCGAGCGCTTCGGCAAGCGACTTATAGGCGTCGAGCAGATTGGTGTATTTGCCGACGATCGCGATATTCACCTCGCCCTCGGGCTCGGTGATGCGCTTGACGATATGCGACCAGCGGCCCAGATCGGGCTCCGGCTGCGGCAAGCCGAAATGGCGCAGCACTTCGCGGTCGAAGCCTTCGCGGTGATAGGCGATCGGCACTTCATAGATCGTGCGCGCGTTGAGCGCGGGAATGACCGCCTCTTCGCGCAAATTGCAGAACAGCGCGATCTTCTTGCGCGCCGAGGCCGGGATTTCGTGTTCAGAGCGGCACAGCAGAATGTCGCAGCGGATGCCGACCGATTGCAGCTCCTGCACCGAATGCTGCGTGGGCTTGGTCTTGAGCTCGCCCGCCGAGGCGATCCACGGCACGAGTGTGAGATGCACGAAGCACGCGCGCTCGCGCCCGAGTTCGTTGCCGAGCTGGCGGATCGCTTCGAGGAACGGCAGGCTTTCGATGTCGCCCACCGTGCCGCCGACTTCGCACAACAGGAAGTCTGTGTCGCCCAGATCGTTGGTGACGAATTCCTTGATCCCGTCGGTGACGTGCGGAATGACCTGGACGGTGGCGCCCAGATAGTCGCCGCGCCGTTCCTTGGCGAGGATGTTGGAATAGATGCGTCCCGTCGTGATGTTGTCCGATTGCCGGGACGCAACACCGGTGAAGCGCTCGTAATGGCCGAGGTCGAGGTCGGTCTCCGCCCCGTCGTCGGTCACGTAGCACTCGCCATGCTGATACGGGCTCATCGTGCCCGGATCGACGTTGAGATAAGGGTCGAGCTTGCGCAGGCGGACTTTATAGCCGCGTGCTTGCAGGACCGCGCCGAGAGCTGCGGAGGCCAGACCCTTACCGAGAGAAGAGACCACGCCGCCGGTGATAAAGATGAACCGCGTCATGGAAGGCCGTTCTAGACCCCGGTCGCGCGGAACCCAAGCGATTCCGACGCGAAGCCGTGGACTTATCTACAGAATTTCGTGATTGACGCGATTCGGAGCCCGTCTCGAAACGGAGCCCCGAGTCGCGTCGGCGATTCGCGCGGGAAAACTTAGCGCGCGACCGGCGGGGCGGGTGCGGCCGGAACCGCCGGGGCGGCGGGTGCGGTCGGAATCGGGCCGTCCATCAGGGCGGGCGCGCGGCGCGAGTGCCCACCGGCGAGGATCGCGAGCGTCAAGCTCGTCACCATGAAGGCGGCGGCGAGGATCGCCGTCGTGCGCGTCAGCAGGTTCGCGGTCCCCCGCGCGGTCATGAAACCGCCCATGCCGCCCGAACCGCCGCCGCCCAGGCCCAGCCCGCCCCCTTCGGAGCGTTGGACGAGCACCACGCCCACCAGGGCGAGCGCGATCAGCAGATGAACGACGGTCAGAACGAGTTCCATGAGGCCGGGATACTTTCGGTTCGGAGAGGCCGGGTATTTAGCCCGCCAAGCGCCCCGGGTAAAGAGAGGCGGTCCCTTATAACTGTTTCCGATAAACGAACAAAGTTTTCGAAATTCCGCGAATTGTATAATTCGGCTCGGGACGCCAATTTCTCCTTCGAACGCGGCGGTCCTTCGCCGCACCCAAGTTGGAAGGAGTTCCCCCATGATCACGATCCGCCCCTCCGAAGAACGCGGCCCCGCCGATTTCGGCTGGCTCAAGGCGCGTCATAGCTTCTCGTTCGGGAACTATTACGACCCGCGCCATATGGGCTTCCGCAACCTGCGCGTCATCAATGAAGACCGCGTCGCCGCCGGTGCGGGGTTCCCGACCCACGGCCACCGCGACATGGAAATCGTGACCTATCTGCTCGACGGCGAGCTCGAGCATAAGGATTCGATGGGCAATGGCGAGGTGATCCGCCCCGGCGAAGTCCAGGCGATGAGCGCAGGCACCGGCGTGTTGCATTCGGAGTTCAACCCCTCCGACGTCAACCCGACGCATCTACTGCAAATCTGGCTGTTGCCCGACAAGCAGGGCCACACGCCGCGCTACGACCAGAAGGTGTTCGCCCGCGAGGAGAAGCTGAACAAGCTCCGCCTGGTCGTGTCGCCCGACGGCGCCGACGATTCGATCTTCATCCACCAGGATTCGAAGATCTACGCGTCGATCCTGGAAGCGGGAAAGAGCGTGTCGCTCGATCTCGCCCCCAAGCGTCACGCCTGGGTGCAGGTGGCGCGCGGGCAGATCGCGCTGGGCGAGAATGTGCTGAAAGCCGGCGACGGTGCCGCGATCAGCGATCTCGCCAAGCTGGAGATCAAGGGAATCGCGGACGCCAGCGAGTTCCTGGTCTTCGATCTGAACTAACGCGTCAAGCGGCGGCGGGCATCCCTCACCCGCCGTCGCCAACCAGCAGGAACGGCGCCCAAAAGATCGGGTGGGCATAGACGAAGCCCGCCCCTTCGGGGCCCGTACCGATCAAGCCCAACATCGACTGACGCAAAGCGGTGGCCCGATCGAGTTTCGGGTTCGCCGCTTGGCGTGCGAACAGATCGGTCGTCAGCGTGCGCGCCGACACGGTCTCGACCGGCCAGGACGTGACCAGCAACGCCCGCGCGCCCGCATAGAAGAACGCGCGGCCGAGGCCCGAGATCGCTTCGGCCCCTTCCCCATCGCCCGCCGCCGTGTTGCACGCCGACAGCACGACCCAATCGGCGTCGAGTTTCAGACGCAGGATTTTCTCCATCGTTAGCAACCCGTCGCCCTCGCCGCCCGAGATCTCGGGTGCGGACAACGCAAGGGCCGGCTGCACCAGCCCGTCGAGATCGCCGGGCACGAGCCCGTGCGTCGCGAACATCACGAAGCGGCGATGGGCGAGATCGGCTTCGCGCACACCGCGTTCGCTGGCACGCGCGCCCAGATAGACATCGCGCGCTAGATCGGCATGCAGCGCGTTGGCGACCGACAGAACTTCGTCGGCCGTATCGGGCAAAGGCGGTAAATCGGCGAGACGAATGCTCGTCGCCGCCTCGACGACCGGCGCGCTGCGGCGCACGAGCCTGGCGCTGCGCGTGGCGACTTGGCCCGCATTCGCGGTTTGCGCCGGCATCGCTTGCGGCGAAAACTGCGGATCACCGAAACCGGCGAATTCGCGCCGTCCGGCGGCGGGTGCGCGCAAGCCCCGCAACGCGCGCAACGCCGACGCCGACGGCACTTGCAGCACGGCGTAATCGCGCACCAGCCACGACGCGTCGCGATATTCGGCGAACATCGGCGCGTTGGGCACGGCGCGCGGGCTGCCCGGCGTGGTCGTCAGCACGCCCAGCGGCAATTGCCCCAGCGGCCCGTGCGGCACCGCGACGATGGCACGCGCGCCCGACAGCGACGCGGCGACAGGCGCCACCAGGGCCGTGTAGAGCTTGTGGCTGCGCGCTGTGTCGAAGGCGGGAATATCGGCGAGTGTCGCGGCATTGGGATCGAGGGCGGCGCGCAACGCCTTCACGTCGTCGGCGATCTGCGCTTCGCCCATCGCCACGGCGGCGAAGCGCGGCGCTTGGCCTTGGCGCACCGCCCAGACATAGCTCGCGCGCTGGCCCACGAAGAAGGCGAGCATCGCCTCGTCCGGTTTCAACGCCGCTTGCGTTTCGGCCGTCGTCGGCGGGCGTGGAAAGCGCAGCTGCGCGTAATCGGGAAAGCGCCGCGCGATATCGTCGGCCAGGCGCTTGCGCTCGGCCTCCTGCGCCGACGCTTGCGCGCGCAATTGCGCTTCGACATTCGTGTCGCGCTGCTCGGCCGGGGCGGCCAACGCGTCGGCAAGGATCGCGCGCGTCGCTTGAACCTGTTGCGCCAAATCCTGTTCGCGCCGGATCGCGTCTTCGAGTGCTGGATCGCCCGCACCCGCACGCGAACTCATTTGCGCGATCGCCCCCTGCACCGACAGCCCGCGCGCCACGTCGGCCAAGCGGAACGCTTTCTCCGCCGCGTCGCCCTGCCCTTTGGCGGCGAGATCGGCGTAAAGCGCCACGATCTCCTCGATCAGCACGCGGCGCATGCGGTTGGCGACCGCACCGTTCGCGTCGCTCGATGCCGCATCGCCCGCGGGCCCGCGTTCGAGGACCGGGGCGATCGCATCGAGCTCGGTCAACGCGGCGTTCGCATCACCGCTGCGCGCGACCGACAATGCGCGGAAGCCGCGCGCCATCGCCGCCCCGAACGCATCCGCGCCATAGCGCGCGACCGCGCGCTCGGCATTGACGTCCAGCACCTTGCGCGCCGATACGGCATCGCCCGTCATCAGCAGCGCCACGCCGTAATTCATCGTCGCCGTCACCCAGCGCTCGGCGAGATTGGCGTTGCCCTCGCCGATCGCCTGCAACATGCGCCGATATTCGCCCAGCGCCCCGGCGTAATCGGCCTGCCACAGCCGCGACGCCGCCAATTGGATATGCGCGCCGAGATAGGAGTTGGCCGCACCCGCGATTTTCATTTCGCGCTGGATGCCCATCGACACCGTTGCCAGACGCCGCGCTTCGGCGAAGCGCCCCTGCTCGACCAGCGTGCGCGTCAGCGCCTGGATGCGAAAGACGGTCACGACATGATAGGGGCCGTGCAGGTCGATCATCGCCTGCAAGGATTGGCGGGCGTAGATCTCGGCCTCGACGAAGCGCTGCTGGTCGTTCAGCAGATTGGCCATCTGCTGGCGATAAAGGGCGAGTTGACCTTCGTGGAAGCCGGGTTTCGCATCGAGCCCGGCTTTCACCGAAGCGACCATGCGTTCCATTCGCGCGATCGCGACGCGCAGATGGGCCTCGGCCGGTTCGAGCTTGCCTTCGCCCAGATCGACGAGGCCGCGCGCGAAGGAAAGCCGCGCCTCGAATTCCAGCATATAGGGCGCAAGGCCGCGCCGCTGGCCGAGCTGGCTGCGCAGGCTTTCGGCGCGATCGAGCATCTTGCGCGCATCCTCGCGACGGCCGCCTTGCGCCAGCACGCGCGCGGCATCCGTCGCCAGCACGAAGCCGGGGCGCGGATTGGGCATGCCCATCGCCGCATCCGCCGCTTCGATGAAAAGCGCGTAGCCGCGCGGGCGCACGCCGAAATCCGTTTCGGCATGGGCTGCGAGAATCAGGTAGTTGAACAGATTGCGCGGCTGGCCTTGGCGCGCGAGGGCCAGCGCTTCGCGGGCGAGCGCCAGATGGGCGTCGATCTTGCCGTCGCGGCGCGCTTCGTTGGCGGCCCGGCGCGCTTCGGCGGCGCGCGCGCTGTAACTCGCACGTTCGGCTTCGATGCGTTCGGCGGGGCTTACCCGCAACGCGCCTTGCGGCTGCGGCTGTTGCTGCTGGCGGCCGCGTTGCTGGTTTTGCGTCGGCGCGCGCGGTACGGCGACTTGTGCCGCTTCGTCCTCCGCATCGGCTTCGGCGGGATCGCTGTCGTCGAGCATCGTCGCGGCGTCGGGGCGGCGCTGGGCAAGCTCGCGTTCCAAGCGTTCGATCACATCGCTGATCGAACGCGGCGGCGCCACGAAGGCGTTTTGCGCGCGCGCGATCGCCGTGGCGCCCGCCGTATTGGACGTAACCGGCTTCTGGTCGTCTTGCTGACAGCCGAGCAGCAGAGCGGCGCTGAAAAACGCCGCCACGATTTTGCACTTCATCGAAACCCCTCGGACGACTCGTCCGTTGTACCGGCGCTATTTACGCGCCGATGCCGGTGTTTCGGAAGTGACCTCGATCACGCGCCGCGTATCGGCGCATTACGTCCGGTCCGGCGCCGCCGCCGCGATGGCGAGGAATTCTTCGGCCTTCAACGATGCGCCGCCGATCAACGCGCCATCGACATTCGCGACCGCGAGCAATTCGGCCGCGTTCGATCCCTTGACCGAACCGCCGTAAAGAATGCGGAACGACGCGCCGTCGGCGAAGCGCGCCTCGAGATCGGCGCGGATCTTGGCGTGGACTTCGGCGACCTGCTCCACCGTCGGCGTGCGGCCGGTGCCGATCGCCCAGACCGGCTCGTAGGCGACGACGACGGTCGCGGCCGTCGCCGTGTCGGGGATCGAATGCGCGATCTGGTCGGCGACCACGCCCAAGGTTTGCGCCGCATCGCGCTGGGCCAAAGTCTCGCCCACGCAAACGATCGGTTTCAGACCGGCGCGCAATGCCGCTTCGGCTTTCGCGCGCACATCGGCATCGGTTTCCTCGTGGTCGGTGCGCCGTTCCGAATGGCCGACGATGACGTAGGAACAGCCCACGTCGCGCAGCATTTCGGCCGCGACGTCGCCGGTATGGGCGCCCGAGACTTTGGCGTGGCAATCTTGCGCGCCCAAAGCGACCGGGGCCGAGGCGAGCACGCCCTTCACCGACGCCAAAACGGGAAACGGCGGGCAGATCAGCAATTCCGCCCCGCCCGTTTTGGCGCCTTTCGCCACGGCTTGGGCAAGCGCCGTCGCCTCGGCCAAACGGCCGTTCATCTTCCAGTTTCCGGCGATCAACACGCGGGGGCTCGACATGGGCGCTTCTCCCTTGAATTGACGGCCGTTTTAGGCGCCCGGACCGGGCCCTGACAAGGCCCAACGGGTTGTTGCGGCCCCGGCCTTCGCGCCCTATTCTCGCCAACCTTTTCGTTTCCCCTCGCGAGTACACATGCTTCAAGCGATCCGCGAAAAGACGACCGGTCTGGTCGTCAAAATCTTCTTCGGCCTTCTGGTGGTGTCCTTCGCGGCGTGGGGGATCGGCGATTACGCGTTCCTGCGCACGACCGACGACACGGCGATCAAGGTCGGCGAAACGAAGGTGTCGCTGGCCGCACTCGATACCGATTATCGCGCGGCGCGCGACCGGCTGCGCGCGGCGCTGGGCGGCGAGCTCGACGAAAATCTCGTGCGCACCTTCGGGCTGCTCGACCAGACGGTCGAGCGCGCGACGACGCAAGCGGCACTGGACGAGGAAGCGCGGCGCCTGGGTATCGTCGCGAGCGACGCCCAAGTTCGCCAGCGCATCGCCGCCGATCCCGCCTTCCGCGGCGCCACCGGCCAGTTCGACCGTTTCCAGTTCCAGCGCGTGCTGTACGAGAACGGCCTGTCCGAACAGCGCTATATCGAACTCGTGCGCGGCGAAACGCGCCGCCTACCGCTGATCGAAGCGCTGGACACCGGGGCCGCCGTGCCTGCCGCGTTGGTCGATGCGATCTACCGCCATCGCAACGAGCGCCGCTCGGGCGAGCGCGTGTTCGTCCCCGCCTCGGCCTTCACCGATATCGGCACGCCGACCGACGATCAGCTGAAAGAGACGTACGAGACCAATATCGATCGCTTCACCGCGCCCGAATATCGCGCGGCGTCGGTCGCGCGCGTCGGGATCGACGATTTTCTCGCGACGGTCGAGCCGGACGACAAGGCGCTGGAAGACGAATTCGCCGCGCGCAAGGCCGAGTTCGACGTGCCCGAGCGGCGCGAGTTGAAGCAGATGCTGTTCGCCGACGAAGCCGCCGCCAAGACGGCGCTGGCCGCCATCGAGGGCGGCAAGAGCTTCGACGACGTCGCCAAGGAAACGCCGGGCCAATCGCCCGAGCGCACGTCGCTGGGCGAAGTCACGCGCGGCGAGACGATCCCCGAAATCGCCGAAGCCGCGTTCGCGGCCGGCGTGGCGGCGGGCAAGACGATCGGCCCGGTGCGCACGCCTTTCGGCTGGCACTTGGTCGAAATCGTCGCGGTCAAGCCGGGCGAGGAAGCCACGCTCGCTTCCGTGCGCGACAAGCTGCTGCCCGATTTGAAGCGCCGCCTGGCGGGCGAACGCGCGTTCGAAACCGCCAACAAGCTCGAAGATCAGATCACGCGCGGCCGCACGCTGGACGAAGCGGCCGAAGCCGCCGGCGCCAAGGTCGTGAAGCTCGACGCGGTCGACGCGCGCGGGCGCGACGCCAAGGGCGAAGCGGTCGCGTTGTTCGCGGGCGCTCCCGAAGCGTTGCGCGCCGTGTTCGACACGGCCGTGGGCCGCGAAAGCCAATTGATCGAAACGCGCACCGGGCTTTATTTCCTGGTGCGCCCCGATGGCGTGACGCCGTCGCAGCGCAAGGATTTCGCCACCGTGCGCGACGAGGTCGCCGCGCTGTGGACCGCCCAGCGCCGCGACGAAAAGGCCGCCGAGCGCGCCAAGGAAATCCTGACCGCCATCGCGGGCGGCGAAGCGCTGGAAGCCGTCGCGTTGCGCTTCAATCTGCGCATCGAACCGATCGAGCCCGTTTTGCGCACCGGCGACACGGCGCGCAACATGCCCGCCCAAATCGCCGCGCGGCTGTTCGCGCTGAAGCCGGGCGAAGCGGCGGTGACGCCGGGGCTGGAAGGTCAATACGTCGTGCGCATGAAGGAAATCGTGCCCGCCGATCCGGCCGCCGACGCGGCGGGTGTGGAGCAGATCCGCACGCAGCTTCGTCAGGATATGGCCAACGATCTGGTCGCGGAATACACGCAAGGTCTGCGCACGCGGCTTGGCGCGCAGGTCAACCGCGCGGTCGTCGAGCGGCTGAACGCGCCGAACTAAAAGATCAGCTCGCCGTCCGGACCATCAACTCGCGGCGGACTTCGTCGGCGAGTTTGAGACCGAGTGCGATCATCACCGCGCCTGCGAACAGGTCGAGCTTGCGCGCCAATCGCAGATATTGCGCGCGCGCGAAACCGGTCGAGAAGAACAGCGCCAAGCCGCCATACCAGGCCGACGACTGCACGGCGATGATCGCCAGGATCGCGATATAGACCCAGCCGGGTGCATGCGGCGGTACGGCGAGCAGAAATGCGCTGGTCCAGAACACGGCGGATTTGGGATTGCTGAGCGTGGTCGTCAGCCCCATCGTGAACGGGCTTTTGCCGAAGATGCGCGGCGGTGCCGCGGCCATATCCCCCGCCCCTTTGCGCCAGCCCGCGCGGACCATCCTGATCCCGACATAGATCAGATAGGCCGCACCGACGAGGCGCAGTGTGCGATAAAGCCAGCCCGCTTCGAGCAGCAAGGCGCCCACGCCCCACAACGCCAGCGCCACCCAGATCAGCGACGCGACGACCACGCCCGCGACGGTCAGCAACCCTTCGCGGCGCGAACGCGTCGCCGATTGCCAGCTGACCACCACCGTGTTGGGGCCGGGCAGCATCGCCATCAGGATATGCATGCCCGAGAGCGCGAGAAGATTGGGGAGGAACTCCAAAGCTCAGACCGGACCGGCGTAGCCGAAGCCGGCTTTCTCGATCGCGGTCTGCACGACCGCTTCGCTGGGTCCGCCGGCGATCTTCACGACGCCGTCGCCGAGATCGACTTCGATCTTCGCGGACGGCGACGCCGCGTTCACCGCCTTCGTCACCGCCCGCACGCAACCGCCGCAGGTCATACCCGTCACTCGATAGGATACCGCTTCCAAGGCACTTCGCCTCCATTCCAAACCGGCGCCGACGATTCGGGCACCGCGCGGGCCGTTTGCCGGATAACCGGCGCCGCCGCCGGTGCCGTGGCCGTCGCGACTTCTTGAATATTACGGCTTACCGGGGCGGGAACCTCAAGCGCCACCAGCGGCGCTGCCGAGGGTGCGGGCGTTTCGCGCAGGCGCTGACGCACGATCGCGGACGCCGCGACCAATTGCAGCCCGCGCGCTTGCATGCCCGGCAGGAATTGGGCGAGCGCTTCGATCGTCGCCTCGTGCGGATGGCCGATCGCGATGGCCGAACCGCGACGCGATGCCACACGTTCCAATTCCGCCAACTGAACGCGGATCGCGCGCGCGTCGATCTCGTTGTCGAGGAACACGTCGCGCCCGGCGGCGGCGACACCGCTTTGCTTGGCGACGTCGAGCCCGACCGACGAACCGGATGTGCGGCTATCGACGAACAGAAGCCCGCGCGCCGCGAGCTCGGCGAGCACGGGGCGCATCGCGCGCAAATCGCGGGTGAACTTGCTGCCCATATGGTTGTTGAGCCCGACGGCGAGCGGCAAGCGGTCGAGCGATGCCGCCGTGCGTGCGCGGATTTCGTCGTCGGTCAGCGATATACGCAAAGCGCCGGGACCGGGATCGTCGCGGCCCTCCGGCTCCATCGGCATATGCAGCATGATCTCGTGCCCGTTGGCGCGGGCCCCGCGCGATTGCGCATCGATATCGGGCGCATAGGCGAGATAGGAGAATGTCAGCGGCCCCGGCAAGGCCGCGAGGCGAGCCGCGCGCGCCCGGTCCATTCCCATATCGTCGATGATGATCGCGACGTAAGCGCCGGTGCGGATCGAAGGGGCTGGAATGGCGCGGCTTTCCCAGCCGCCGTCGCTCGCGACCGCCACGGGGCGCGGCGGTACGGGTGCGGGTGCCGCGACCACGCCTTCGCGGCGGATACCGAAGAACGGCCCGGCGGGTTCGCGCGCGGGTTCGGCCGGTGCGACGATCTGCGGTTCGAGGATCGGTTCGGGTGCTGCGACGGCCGCCGTTTGCGGCACGGCCTGCTGGGTTGCCGCTGCTTGGCTCGCCTGAAATTCGGTCCAGCCCCATGCCAAAACACCGGCGAGCGGGACCGCGATCACCGCGGCCCGGAGATAGTCGCGCACGAATCCCCCGGACATGGCCATGGAGGCTCCATACACCGATTCGCGCGCGACTCCGGCACGCTACCCGCAATGCGGCTTGCCCGAGGCGAGGTCTTCGAGGATCGGGCAGTCGGGCCGGTCGTCGCCATGGCATTTGGCGACCAGCGTGTTCAGCGTGGCGCGCATCGATTGCAGCTCGGCGATTTTGCGGTCGATATCGTCGATATGGCGCTGGGCGACTTCGCGCACTTGCTGGCTCGCGCGCTTGCGGTCGCGCCACAGCGCCAGCAGATCGCCGACTTCCTTTACCGAAAACCCCAGCGACCTTGCGCGATGGATGAAGCGCAGTTCCGCGATCTCCTGATCGCCGTAGTCGCGGTAGTTGTTGTCGCGTCGCGTGGCTTGCGCGATCAAGCCCACGCTTTCGTAATAGCGGATCGACTTGGCGCTGATGCCCGCCTTCTCCGCCGCCTGACCGATATTCATTTCGTTTCTCCGATGAATTTCCAGCCGCGCAAGCGCAGCGAATTGGCGACCACGCTGACCGAGGACAGCGCCATCGCCGCCCCCGCGATGGCCGGGCTCAGCAAGCCCAGCGCCGCGAGCGGCACGCCCGCGACGTTGTAAGCGAAGGCCCAAAACAGATTGCCGGCGATGCGTTTGCGGATCGCGCGCGACAAATCGATCGCGGCGGGGACGAGCATGGGATCGGCACGCAGCAGCACGATGCCCGCCGTGCCGATCGCCGCATCGCTGCCCGTGCCCATCGCGAAGCCGCAATCCGCCGCCGCCAGTGCTGGCGCGTCGTTCACGCCGTCGCCGACCATGCCCACGCGCTTGCCCAGCTTTTGGAATTCGCGGATCGCGTCGGCCTTGCCGGCGGGCAGCACTTCCGCGCGCACATTGTCGATGCCGAGTTTCGCGGCCGCCGAACTTGCGGCGGCTTTCCGATCGCCCGACAGTAACGCCACCTCGACGCCCAATTTCTTGAGGGCGACAATGGTGGCGGCGGCGGATGCGCGCGGCGCATCTTCGAGCGCGATCAAGCCGAGGGCGCGTGTGCCTTCCGCCAGCAAAGTCGGCGTTTGACCCATCGCCTCGGCCGCGTCGATCGCTTGTTGCAGCGCGGACAGATCGACGCCGCTTTCGCTCATGTAGCGCAGCGAGCCGAGAATCAGCGCGCGGCCTTCCACGATGCCCGACACGCCGCGCCCCGGATGGGCGCGGAAATCGTCGGCTGGTGCCACCGGCCCATTCGCGGCGTGCAAGATCGCTTGCGCCAGCGGATGTTCGGAACGCGCTTGCAGCGATGCCGCCAAGCGCAGCGTGTCGGCATCGCCCGCGACGGAAGCGACACGCGGTTTGCCTTCGGTCAGCGTGCCGGTCTTGTCGAACACCACGATATCGACATGCGCTGCGTGTTCCAGCGCATCGGCGTCGTGGATCAGCAATCCCGCCTTGGCGGCGGCGCCCGTGCCCACGACGATCGCGGTCGGTGTGGCAAGCCCCAGCGCGCAGGGGCACGCGATGACCAGCACGCTGATCGCGGCGACGAGGCCGGTGTCGAGATCGCCATCGAGCAGCCACCAGCCGAGCAACGCGGCAATGGCGACCAGCACGATCGCGGGCACGAACACCGCCGAGATGCGGTCGACCAAACGCTGGATCGGCGGCTTCGAGGCTTGCGCGTTTTCGACCAGCGCCACGATGCGCGACAGCGCCGTGTCCGCACCCGATGCGGTGACCTTCACGTCGAGTGCCCCCGTGCCGTTGAGCGCGCCGCCAACGACGTTGTCCCCGACATCCTTGGCAACCGCGCGGCTTTCGCCGGTCAGCATCGCTTCGTCGGCTTCGGATTTGCCCGCGATCACGATGCCGTCGGCCGGGAAACGCTCGCCCGGCCGCACGCGCACGATGTCGCCGGGCGCCAACAGGTCCGCGTCGATCTCGGTTTCTTCGCCGCCCGACACGCGATGCGCTTTGGCGGGGGCCAGCGCCAACAGCCCGCGCACCGCCTCGCCCGCTGCGCGCTTGGCGCGCGCTTCGAGGAACTTGCCGAGCCGGATCAGCGCGATCACGACGGCCGCCCCTTCCAGATAATGATGCACCGGATGGCCGGGCGGATGGCTCGCGATCAGCCACGCGCTGTAGAAGAAGGCGGCACTCGTGCCCAGCGCCACGAGCAGATCCATATTGCCCGTGCCTGCGCGCAAGCTCCGCCAGCCCGCGACATAGAAACGCGCGCCCAGCCAGAACTGCACGGGTGCCGCCAATGCCAGCGCCACATAGCCGGGCAGCGAGAATTCGAACCAGCCCCAATGCGCGGCCATCTCCGCGACCAGCGGCGCCGACAAAACGAACGCGAGAATCGTCAGCCGTTTTTCGCGCGCGAGTTCGGCGGCATCACTGGCGGCTTGCGCGGCGGCACGTTCGCCCTTGTCGGACCACGCGGCCGCGTCGTAGCCCGCATCGCGCACGCGATCGATGGCCGCACGCAACACCGGGCCGGCGTCGCCCGAAATATCCAGCCGCGCCTTCTCGGTCGCGAGATTGACGCTGGCCCGGCTCACGCCCGGCACTTGGGCGAGCGCCTTTTCCACCCGCCCCACACAGGACGCGCAGGTCATGCCCCCGATTTTCAGATCGAGCGTGGCGGGCGGCGCGGTTCGCAAGGTTGGATTTGCTGTCATGACCGGATCTTCATCCTTCCCGTTCTAGGAAGGTCAAGGTTATATGGCGAAACCGGTCGGACTGAATGGGGTCAACTTGCCGCAGCCCCCCAATTAAGCGTTAATTCGTCAAAACCTGCGCATATGGATGGATGATGATTCGCGCCCGCTTCCTGCTGCTCGCCGCCCTGGCCGGGGCGTTGTCCGCCTGCGCCGAACGCCTGCCGCCGGGCGGCGTGGTGGCGCTCGACGGGGTTTACGAAGGCGAAGTCACCCGCTCCTCCGGCGGCGTCTATAGCTGCCCGACGTCGTTCAAGCTGCGCCTTACCGTCAAAGGGGGCGAAGCGCGCGGCGAAATCCTCGACAGCCAGCAGACCGACCTGGTCGTCGACCGGATCCTCGCCTTCGTCGAAGCGGATGGGCGCGTGATCACGGCGTTCCGCGCCGGCGGAGAGACTTACGGCGTCGACGGGCGTTTCGGCGCGTCGACGTTCACGGCGCTGGCCAACGGCCGCACTTGCGGCATGTCGGCCTTCGCCCGCAAAAGACAGTGACGGATCCCGCCAATCTCCGGCAGACGGTCCGTCTGGGACCGCGTTCGCTCGGCCGCACGCGCTATCGTTTCGCGCTGCTGGGCCTGGCGCTGGCGATGGCGGTGGGGTTTTTCGGCTATTTCGTCTACAGCGCGACCCACGCGACCGATCGCGCGCGCGCCGACGCGACGCGCGAGATGCGCATTCTCGCCTCGGTCCTCGCCGACCAAGCCGACAGCGTGATCGCGCGCGTCGAGTTCGTCGTCGCGACGGTCGCCAACGAAGCGGCGAGCGTCTCCAATCCCGACGGCTGGACGAACACGATCCGCCTGTCGGCGATGCTCGGCCGGTTTTTGAGCGCGGATGGCGGCTTCCGCTCCTTCGCCGTATTCGACAAGCGCGGCAACATCGCCGCCAGTGCCGGCGCGCCGCCGCGCGAAATGCCCGCCGCCGTCGGCGCCGCCGTCGCGCGCGCCATCGCCAATCCGGCGGGCGGCACGGCGATCCTGCGCCCGCAAGTCGTCGACGAGGGCCCGGCCCTGTTCGCCATCGCGCCGATCACCGGCGTGCTGCCGGGCCAAATCATCGGCGCGATCGCCGCGGAGATTCCCGCCGCCGCGTTCGCGCGCTTCTATCTCGGTCTCGAAGACGAACGCGGGCGCGAATTGGTTCTGGTCGACACGCGCGGCTGGGTCGTGGTGCGGGCACCCGACGACGGCCGCTATCTCGATCGCGCGCTGGAAACGCTGCCCTTCGCCAACCTCGTGCGCGCGGCCGAAGCCGCGAACGGCGCCCCCGTCGTCGCCACGCTGCCGGGTCTCGACGGGATCGAGCGCGTGAGCGTCGCCAAGCGCGTCGCCAGCCGGCATTTCGCGGTCGTCGCGGGCGCGCCCACGAACAATTTCATGACCGAATGGCGCGGCACGCTGGGGATCAACATGCCCTTCTCGGCGCTCGTCGTCGCGGCGTTCCTGTTCCTGCTGCTGTCGCTGGGCCGGCATTTGGGGCGCGTCGAGGATTCCGAAGCCTCGCTGCTGGAATCCGAACGCCGCTTCCAGACGCTGGTGGGCAACGTGCCGGGCATCGTGTTCCAGCGCATCCAGCCGCCGGGCGGACGCGCCGAATTCGTGTGGATCAGCGAAGGCGTGGAACGCCTATTGGGCCTTTCGCGCGAAGCGGCGGCGCGCGACCGCGGACGTATCCTCAACGAATACACCCATCCGCGCGATCTCGAATCCTTGCGCCGCGCCTATCGCCGCTCGGCCGAGGATATGCGGCCGATCCATTGGACGGGCCGCGTGCGCCACGCCAACGGCGAGCAGCGCTGGTTCGAAATCACCTCGCGGCCGCGCCGGCAGGCCGACGGCGCCGTGATGTGGGAAGGCATCGCGCTCGACGCGACCGAGCGCAAACGCGCCGAGGACGCGCTCGCCATTCTGCGCGAACAGCTCGAAGCCAAGCGCGCCCAGCTCGAATTGGCGCTCGCCAACATGGCGCAGGGCATCGCCGTGTTCGACCGGCGCATGCGCCTGATCGTGCGCAACGCGCGCTATCTCGAACTCTTCAAGCTCGGCGAGAACGACGCGCGCGAGGGCGTTTCGTTGATCGATCTTTTGCGCGTTTCGCTGCGTAACGGCCATTACCACGACGACGCCGCGCGCCAAGCGATCCGCGATCGCATCAAGGGCGCGCGCGCGCGCGAAGCCACGACGATCGTGCAGCGGCTGAAGGACGGGACCGTCATCGACGTCTATATGCGCCCGATCGAGGGCGGCGGCCATGTCGCGACCTTCACCGACATCACCGCGCGCGAAGCGACGGAAGCGGCGCTGCGCGAGGCGAAGGAAACCGCCGAGCTCGCCGACCGCGCCAAGTCGCAGTTCCTCGCGAATATGAGCCACGAATTGCGCACGCCGCTCAACGCGATCATCGGCTTCGCCGAGATCATGAACGACCAGCTGTTCGGCCCCCTGGGCGACCAGCGCTACGCCGAATACATCAAGGACATCGAGGAATCGGGCAAGCATCTGCTGACGCTGATCAACGACATCCTCGACCTCTCCAAGATCGAGGCGAACGAGGCGACGTTGCGCGAGGAACAGGTCGATCTGGGCGGCGTGTTCGAATCCTGCGTGCGGCTGGTGCGCGAACGCGCGCAACGCGCGCGCGTCGAATTGCGCGTACCCGCGGGCGGCGATTTGCCGGTCGTGTGGGCCGACCGCGCGAAGCTGAAACAGATTCTGCTGAACCTGCTGTCCAACGCGGTGAAGTTCACCCAAGCCGACGGCGCGGTCGACGTGGAGACGGGATTGCGCGCGGGCGGCGGCGTTTTCGTGCGCGTGCGCGACACCGGAATCGGCATGAAGGCCGAAGATATTCCCGTCGCGTTGCAGCCCTTCCGCCAGATCGAGAATTCGCTCGCCCGCAAACACCAGGGCACGGGTTTGGGCCTGCCCTTGTCGCTGTCGCTCGCGCGGATGCATGGCGGCGACCTCGAAATCGCGTCCGAGCCCGGCAAAGGCACAAGCGTGACGCTGGTCCTGCCCCCCGACCGCACGGTCGCCCCGCACGGCGCGCGCGAAACCGAGCCCAGCGTGGCCGAATTCCTGGCCGGACGGGGTACCGGCGGCGCCTGACAGCGCCCGCCAAACTCGGCTATAAACGCCCTCCGGATCGAGGGAGACGCATAAAAATGGCCGGCGACATGACCCAGTTGAAGGCGCTGATCGCGCGCGTGGCCGACGGCCACGCCCTGACCCAGGCGGAGGCCGAGCAGGCGTTCGACATCATGATGTCGGGCAACGCCACCCCCGCCCAGATGGGTGCTTTTCTGATGGCGCTGCGCGTGCGCGGGGAAACGGTCGACGAGATCGCCGCCGCCGCGCGCACGATGCGCGCCAAAGCGCTGAAGGTGAACGCCCCCGCCGGTGCGGTCGAGGCCGTGGGCACGGGCGGCGACGCGTCGGGTAGTTTCAACATTTCGACCGCGTCGTCCTTCGTCGTCGCCGGGGCCGGCCAGAAGGTCGCCAAGCACGGCAACCGCGCCTTCTCCTCCAAATCGGGAGCCGCGGACATCCTCTCCTCGCTCGGCGTCAACGTCGAATGCGACGTGAAGCTGGTCGAGTACGCGATCTCCAAGGCCGGCGTGGGCTTCATGATGGCGCCGCGCTTCCACTCCGCCATGCGCCATGTCGGCGGCGTGCGCGTCGAGATGGGGACCCGCACGATTTTCAATCTGCTCGGCCCCCTCGCCAATCCCGCGGGCGTGAAGCGCCAGCTGGTCGGCGTGTTCGCGCGCAAATGGGTACGCCCCGTCGCCGAAACGCTGGGCCGCCTCGGCTCCGAACACGCTTGGGTCGCGCACGGGTCCGACGGGCTCGACGAGATCACGACCACGGGCCCGACCTTCATCGCCGAGTTCCGCGACGGCAAGGTCAACGAATTCGAAGTGACGCCCGAGCAAGTCGGTCTGCCGCGCGCCAAGCCCGAAGATCTGAAGGGCGGCACGCCGGCGGAGAACGCCGTGATGCTGCGCGAATTGCTCGACGGCAAGAAAGGTCCGCTGCGCGACGTCGTGCTCATGAATGCGGGCGCGGTGCTGGTCGTTTCGGGGGCCGCCGCCGATCTGAAGCAAGGTATTTCGCAAGCCGGCGCTTCGATCGATTCCGGCGCCGCGAAGCGCGCGCTGGAAGCGTTGATCGAAATCACCAACCGTTCGGCCGCCTGATATGGACGACGTGCTGGCGAAAATCTGCGCGGATACGGCCATCGAAGTCGGCAAGCGCAAACTGCGTGTACCCGTCGAATCGTTGCGCGCGAAAGCCGAGAAGCAAGCGCCGCCACGCGGTTTCGCCAACGCCTTGCGCGCGACCAAGGCGCGCGGCGCAGTACCCTTGATCGCGGAGATCAAGAAGGCGTCGCCGTCGAAAGGATTGATCCGTCCCGATTTCGATCCGCCGAAACTGGCGCGTGCTTATCGCGATGGCGGAGCCACGTGCCTGTCGGTGCTGACCGACAAGCCGTATTTCCAGGGCGAGGACGCGTATCTGGTCGCCGCGCGCGACAGCGTTCCCCTGCCCGCCTTGCGCAAGGATTTCATGCTCGGCGAATACCAGATCGAGGAAAGCCGGGCGCTGGGCGCGGATTGCATTCTTCTGATCCTCGCCTGCCTCGACGATTGCACGGTCCAGGATCTGTGTGAGCTCGCGCTGATGCGCGGCATGGATGTGCTGGCCGAAGTGCATGACGAGGACGAAATGGCGCGCGCGTTGAAGCTGCCCGCCACCGGCCCCGGCGGCACGGTCACGATGCTGGGCGTCAACAACCGCAATCTCAAAACGCTGAAGGTCGATCTCGCGAATTTCGAGCGTTTGGCGCCGATGGCGCCGAAGGATCGCCTGCTGGTCGCCGAAAGCGGCATCAAAACGCGCGCGGATATCGACCGCCTGACGAAGGCCGGTGCGGGCGCGTTCCTGGTCGGCGAAAGCCTGATGCTGCAGGACGACGTCACCGCCGCGACGAGGGCGCTGATCGGATGAGCAAGCTCACCCATTTCGACGCGTCGGGTAACGCCGTCATGGTCGACGTGTCGGCGAAGGACGCGACCGAACGCGAAGCGATCGCGCGCGGGCGCGTCCTGATGGAAGCCGCGACGCTCGCGGAAATCGTCGGCCGGCGGATCAAGAAGGGCGACGTGCTCGCCATCGCCCAAGTCGCGGGCATCATGGCCGCGAAGAAGACGCATGAATTGATCCCGCTCTGCCATCCGTTGCTGCTGTCCTCGGTGAAGGTCGAACTCGCGCCCAACGAGGCCGAGAACGCGGTCGAGATCGAAGCGCGCGTGAAGGTCACCGGCCAAACGGGCGTGGAAATGGAAGCGCTGACCGCCGTGTCGGCCGCGGCGCTGACCGTCTACGACATGGTCAAAGCGATCGATCGCGGCATGCGCATCGAAAATATCCGCCTCGTTCGCAAGACCGGCGGCAAATCCGGCACGTTCGAACAAGCATGATCCCGGTCGCCGAAGCCCAGCAACGCATCCTTTCCGCGCTGCGCGCGATCGGCGCGGAGACGATCGGTCTCGACGCCGCGTTGGGCCGCACACTCGCCGAGGATGTGCGCGCGCGCCTCACGCAGCCGCCCGCGCCCGTTTCGGCGATGGATGGCTATGCGTTACGCGCCGCCGACATCGCGTCGCTGCCCGCATCGCTCAAGCGCATCGGCCAAGCGCCCGCCGGCCATCCGTTCGACGGCAAAGTCGGGCAAGGCGAGTGCGTGCGCATCTTCACCGGCGGCGAAGTGCCCGAAGGGGCCGATACGATTCTGATTCAAGAGGACGCCGACGAAAGCGACGGCATCGTCCGCCCGAAGGAAAGCGTGAAACGCGGCACCTATGTGCGCCCCGCCGGGCTCGATTTCCGCGAAGGCGACGTGGTGTTGCGTGAAGGCTTGACGCTCGATCCGCGCCATATCGGTTTGGCGGCCGCGTCGAACCATGCGTGGCTCAGCGTGCGTCGGCGTCCGCGCGTCGCCATTCTCGCGACCGGCGACGAAATCGTGTTGCCGGGCACTGCCCCCAAGAAAGGCCAGATCGTTTCGTCGAACGGCCCGTCGCTCGCGGCCTTCGTGCGGCGCGCGGGCGGCGAAGCGATCGTGTTGCCGATCGCGCCCGACGATCCGGCGGCACTGAAGGAACTCGCACGCGGTGCGGCCGGCGCCGATTTGCTCGTCACCTCGGGTGGCGCCTCGGTCGGCGAACACGATCTCGTGCGTTCGGCGTTGGGCGAGGAAGGCCTGTCGCTGGATTTCTGGCAGATCGCGATGCGCCCCGGCAAACCGCTGATGTTCGGCACGCTCGGCACGATCCCGCTGCTCGGCCTTCCCGGCAATCCGGTGTCGGGCTTCGTCTGCGCGCATTTGTTCCTCGGCCCCGCCATCGCCAAGCTGCTCGGCAAGGCCGATGTGCTGCCGCAGCCGGTCGCGGCGAAACTCGGCCGCGATCTCGCCGCCAATGATCGCCGCGAGGATTATCTGCGCAGCGCGCTGACGCGCGATTCGAGCGGCAATCTGGTTGTCACGCCGTTCGAAAAACAGGACAGCTCGATGATCTCGGTCCTCGCCCGGGCCGACGCATTGGCGATCCGCCCGGCGGGTGCGCCGGCCGCCCAAAAAGGCGATTCCATTTCCGTTCTCCCTCTGGCCTGAATTCGCCGCAGCTTTCCGGTTGTGGATAAGGCTTGACCCGGGGTGCGAACCGAACTAGAACATTCGCAGTCCGTTGCATCTCTGTTTTCGACATGTTGTCGGGGGATGCGCCGGGATACCCCATCGGTGGCGCTTTTTAGTGCAGTCGACCGGGTGTCCCGACGGACCCCGATCAACCCCGCTTGCCCGGTGTTCCTGGGCGGGCCCGCGACGCGAGGGCGAACCATGCTGACGCGCAAACAATACGAATTGCTGCTGCTAATCAATCAGCGGCTGACCGAGATCGGCGTTCCACCCTCGTTCGACGAGATGAAGGACGCGCTCGGCCTCAAATCCAAGTCGGGCATCCATCGCCTGATCACGGGTTTGGAAGAACGCGGCTTCATCCGCCGCCTGCCCCATCGCGCGCGTGCGCTGGAAGTCGTGCGCCTGCCCGACAATCTGGCATCGCAAGGCGTCAAGCCCGCGTCGAACACCGCGATGCCGGCGGCCGAAGCCGCCGCCGCGCGCGGCTTCCGCCCGCAGCTCATTCGCGGCGACGGCAAGATGCCGCTGGGCGGTGCGGCCGTCGCCAACGCCAACGAAGTGGTGAAGCTGCCCTTGTACGGCCGCATCGCCGCCGGTCTGCCGATCGAAGCGGTGCGCGACACGTCCAACGCCATCGACGTGCCGCCGTCGCTGCTCGGCCGCGGCGATCACTTCGCGCTGGAAGTCGCCGGCGATTCGATGATCGAAGCGGGCATTCTGGATGGCGACACGGTCATCATCCAGAAGGCCGAAGGTGCCGAAAACGGCCAGATCGTCGTGGCGTTGATCGACGAACAGGAAGTGACGCTGAAGCGCTTCCGCCGCCGCGGCGCTTCGATCGCGCTGGAACCGGCGAACAAGAACTACGAAACCCGCATCTTCGGGCCCGACCGCGTGCGCGTGCAGGGCAAGATGGTGGCGCTGGTGCGCAAGTTCGACGGCTAGCGCCGCCGACTCCTTAGCCTTTCCGATGGGCCGAAAAACCCCGGGGGAAACCCCGGGGTTTTTTGTTTTCAGCGTCGGATGATTTCCGGTTCGCGCGGCCGCGGCGGCGAAACCCACGGGCGCTGTCCCCGCGACTCACGCACGGTTTCGATCCTTAAGCGCCCGTCCTTGATCCAGATCGCATGCGCACCGTCGGCCAGCAGATCCATGCGGTCGATCGCGCGGCCGGTCATGCGCCGGCAGGTCGCGTAAAGCGCCACGGGTGCGATCGTCAGATCCGTATCGCGGCACGCGATGGGAAGCGCGCGCGGCTGGCGCACCAGTGCCACCGTCGCGCCGTTCGCGCGATAGACGCAATGCGTCACCGCGCAATCGAGCCGCCCGTCGAGCGATTTGCCGATGCGCGGCCAGGACTCGATGCCCTCGTCGATCTCGCCGTCGCGGCGCAGCCACGTCTCGCGCGCGAAGCCGCCGCCGCGCGGGCGCGACAGCATCAAGCGCCCCGCCTCGTCGCGCACCGCCATCAAGCGCCCGTCGCCGGAAACGAGGATATGCGGCGGCTCGACCGTGGCGAGCGACAGCAAACCCGCGATCACGGCGGGGGCGCCCGCGAGCCGCACGCGACCGGTCCACAGGCATAGCCACAAACCGCCCAACGCGGTCAGCGCCATGCCCCACAGCGGCATCGCGGGGAATAGCGCCACCGCTCCGTCGAGGCCCGCGACCCAGCGCGCGATATCGAGCAAAAGATCGACGCCCCAGCCCATCGGGATCAGCGCCCAGGATTCGAGCCCAAAGGGAAACAGAAGCCCCGCGACGATCGCCCAGGGCATGATCCAAACGCCGGTGAGCGGCACGCCGAGGAAATTCGCGAGCAAGCCGAACGCGGCGAAGCGATTGAAATGGTAGAGCGCGAAAGGGGCGCTGGCGAACCCCGCGACGACCGATGTCATCGTCGCCCCCGCGAACCACACGAATACGCGCCGCGTCCAGCGCCGATCGGCGCGCCAGCGCTGGAACGTGTCGCGCGAGGCTTCCCACGCGGCGACCAACGCGACGACCGCGCCGAACGACATTTGGAACGAAGCGCTCAACAGGCTTTCGGGCCGAAAGGCGAGGATCGCGGCGGCGGCCCAAGCGACCAAGCGCAATGTGATCGCCGTGCGATCGATCAACACGGCCAGCAACACGATGCCGGTCATCAGCCAAGATCGTGTCGTCGGCACGCTGGCCACCGCGAAGAACGTATAGAAAGTGATCGCCGCCAACGCGGCGACCGCCGCGATCTTCTTGGTGTCGGTCCCCAACGCGATCGCGGGCACGAAGGCCAGCAGCAAGCGGATCGCGAAGAACACGATGCCCGCGACCATGCCGATATGCAGGCCCGAGATCGACAGGATGTGCTGGAGGCCTGAGTCGCGGAAGGCTTCGAGCGCCTCTTGCGAAACAGCGCCCTGCTCGCCCGCGATCAGCGCGGCGGCGATGGGCCCCGCCGGCGGCGGCAGTGTTTCAAGAATGCGGCGCGAAACTTCCGCGCGCCAGCGCGCCAGCGTTTGCATGGGCATCGAAACGGGAGCCTGCGCGACGACGATCGGCGCGTCGAGCGCATAGCCGACACCGCCCAAGCGTTCGAACCATGCCTGGCGCGTGAAGTCGAACGCGCCGGGGGCACTCGGTCCGGGCGGCGGCATCAGGAAGGCGCGCGAAACGCGGATATCATCGCCGGGCGCGAAGGCGCCGAGCTTGGCGTCGATGCGCAAGCGCACGGTTTCGGGCGTGGCCGCCGGATCGAGACCGGCGATCGACAAGCGATCGAGCGTCACGCGCGTTCCTTCGGGGCGCAAAGCGATCTCGACGACGCGGCCTTCGATCGCGGCGGGGCCGATCCGCCGTTCGATCACCGGGGCGGCGACGTCTTGCGCGCGCCATTGCGCCAGCGCGAAACCCGAACTCGCCGCCAGCAGCGCCGCCGCCAATACGCGAACCGATCCGATTTCGCGGCCAAGAATCAGAAAGGAAAGCGCCATCGTCGCGAAGGCGGGCGCGATCCAGAAATCGGGCTCCACCGGCAAGGCGAAATACGCGCCCGTGCCGGTGCCGAACGCGACCGGCAGCCACAGCACCAATCGGCCGCGCATCGCCTCGCCGGTACGCCCCCAAGTACGAACAACGAACCCCGCAAGCCCGTCCGTCCTCGCGGGCAGCGCGAGGGCGTCGGGCGGATCGAAACGATGCATGGGGCGGAGCCATGTGCTAGGCAGTGGCCGCGCCGGGCAAGTCCCGGCGGGCCATCCCGCCTATCTCAAGTTTTGGATTTAATACGGTTTTCCAATGACCGACAAGATCGTCTGCCGCTTCGCGCCCTCGCCCACCGGTTACCTTCATATCGGGGGTGCACGGACCGCGTTGTTCAACTGGCTTTACGCCAAGCGTTTCGGCGGCACGTTCCGCCTGCGCATCGAGGACACGGACCGCGCGCGCTCCACGCCCGAAGCGACCGCCGCGATCCTCGACGGCATGAAATGGCTCGGCCTCGATTGGGACGGCGAGGTCGTCCACCAATTCGCGCGCATGGATCGCCATGCGGAAGTCGCGAACCAATTGCTCGCCTCGGGCGGCGCCTATCATTGCTATGCGAGCCCGCAGGAACTCGACGATATGCGCGCGGCGCAGAAAGCGGCCGGCAAGCCGATCCGCTATGACGGCCGCTGGCGCGACCGCGATCCCAAGGAAGCGCCCGAGGGCGTGAAGCCGGTCGTGCGCTTGAAGGCGCGCCAAGACGGCGTGACCGTGATCCGCGACCGCGTGCAAGGCGACGTGACGATCGGCAACGATCAGCTCGACGATATGATCCTGCTGCGCGCCGACGGCACGCCGACCTACATGTTGTCGGTTGTCGTCGACGATTACGACATGGGTGTGACGCATGTCATTCGCGGCGACGACCATCTGAACAACGCCGCGCGCCAGATGCAGTTGATCGAGCGCTTGGGCTGGCCCACGCCGGTTTACGCGCATATCCCGCTGATCCATGGCGCCGACGGCGCGAAGCTGTCCAAGCGCCATGGTGCTTTGGCGGTCGACGCCTATCGCGATATGGGTTACCTGCCCGAAGCGATGCGCAACTACCTGCTGCGTCTGGGCTGGGCGCATGGCGACGAGGAGATCATTTCGACCGCCAAGGCGATCGAATGGTTCGATATCGACGCGGTCGGCCGCTCGGCGTCGCGCTTCGATTTCAAAAAGCTCGACAATCTCAACGGCCACTACATGCGCGAGACCGCCGACGACGTTCTGTTCGGCCATGCCGCGCCGTTGATCGAGAAGGAAGCCGGTGTCGCGATCTCGCCCGAAAGCAAGACGCGACTGATCGCCGGTATGGGCGGACTGAAAGCGCGCGCCAAAACGCTGCTCGAACTCGCCAAGGCCGCGACGTTCTATGTGCGCAGCCGCCCCCTCGCCCTCGATGACGGTGCCAAGAAGCTGCTCGCGGGCGACGCGAAGGCCAATCTCGCCAAGGGCCGCGACCTGTTGGCGCAGGCGGCGGAATGGAATGCCGCTTTCCTCGAAGAAACCTTCCGCAAAGCGGCGGAAGCCGAGGGTGCCAAGCTCGGCCTGCTCGCCCAGCCGCTGCGCGGCGCGCTGACCGGCCAAGCCACGTCGCCGCCGATTTTCGAGGTCATGGCCATTCTGGGCAAGGACGAGACGCTCGGCCGGATCGACGACGCGCTCGCGGCATAGCCGCCGCCGGGCGCTCGCGGCATAGCCGACCGGCGATTACGGCAGGGCCCGGGGCTGAGATATCATCACCCTGCCCTTGCCAAAATCGGGCGGCTGGGCTCCAATGCCGCACCTGCGAAATACCGAGGCCCGTCCGGGCCATATTGGGGGCCCATCCAGGCTTCTTACGAGGGGCGAATTCCGCGCTCCGCACTCCAGCAAATCGAGGGGAACCGCATGTCGAAATCCGTGACCTTGACCGACAAAGCCACCGGGAAAGACTACAATTTCCCCGTCCTGTCGGGCAGCGTGGGCCCCGACGTCATCGACGTGCGCAAGCTCTACACGGACACCGGCTTCTTCACCTACGACCCGGGCTACACCTCGACCGGCGCTTGCAAGTCGGCGATCACCTATATCGACGGCGACCAGGGCATTCTTCTGCATCGCGGCTACGCGATTGAAGACCTCGCCGAAAAGAGCGACTTCATGGAAGTCGCCTATCTGATCCTGAAGGGCGAGCTGCCCAACGCCGATCAGAAGAAGCAGTTCGACCGCGACATCACGCTGCACACGATGTTGCACGAGCAGATCAACCGCTTCTTCTCCGGCTTCCGCCGCGACGCGCACCCGATGGCGGTGATGTGCGGCGTGGTCGGCGCGCTTTCGGCCTTCTATCACGACAGCTTGGACATCGCGGATCCGCATCAGCGCATGATCGCGTCGTACCGCCTGATCGCGAAGATGCCGACCATCGCGGCGATGGCCTACAAGTATTCGATCGGCCAGCCGTTCATGTATCCGCAGAACAACCTGCCCTACGCCGACAATTTCCTGCAGATGACCTTCGGCGTGCCGTGCGAGCCCTATAAGGTCAATCCCGTCCTCGCCAAGGCGATGGACCGCATCTTCATCCTGCACGCCGATCACGAGCAGAACGCGTCGACCTCGACCGTGCGTCTGTCGGGCTCGTCGGGCGCCAATCCGTTCGCGTGCATCGCGGCGGGCATCGCCACGTTGTGGGGCCCGGCGCATGGCGGCGCCAACGAAGCCGTGCTGAAGATGCTGGCGGAGATCGGCCACAAGGACCGCATCCCCGAATTCATCAAGCGCGTGAAGGACAAGAACGAAGGCGTGCGCCTGATGGGCTTCGGGCACCGCGTCTACAAGAACTACGATCCGCGCGCCAAGGTGATGGCCAAGACCTGCCAGGAAGTGCTGGGCGAGCTCGGCATCAAGAACGATCCGCTGCTCGACATCGCGGTCGAACTGGAGCGTATCGCGTTGCAGGACGAGTACTTCGTTTCGAAGAAGCTCTACCCGAACGTCGATTTCTATTCGGGCATCATCCTGAAGGCGATGGGCTTCCCCACCGCCATGTTCACGGCGCTGTTCGCGCTCGCCCGTACCGTGGGCTGGATCGCCCAGTGGAACGAGATGATCGAGGACCCGGAACAGAAGATCGGCCGCCCGCGCCAGCTCTATACGGGCCCCGCGCACCGTCCCTTCGTGCCGCTCGACAAACGCGCCTAACCGAGCTACCAACACCCCGAGCCCGCGAACAATGCGGGCCGGGGTTTTCCCCCGGGAGGAATGCCGTGTTGAACGCCAAACGCCAGGAACGCGTCGAATTCGTGCCCGCCACCCGTCTCGGGTCGATGCTGGGCCGCCGCCGTTTGCCCCCCGCCGCCAACGACAACCAGCCCGGTTTGGCGCGTATCGCGCGTTGGGCCGGCTTCGCGATGTTCTTGATCGCGTTCGGCGTTTTCGCCCTCAAAGCGGGCGTCTGAAGTATTCTTAAACACTCGTCTTGTTCGGCCGGATGTCAATTTGGCGTCCGGCTAAAATTGTTTAGATCTGCGCCGGTAGCCTGAGACTTCCAATTACATTGATTGCCCATCCCAGTTACGTTGACTGAGATGCGAGGACGCGGGCACATCTAGTATATAATTCAACTTATTTAAATAATTACGTGGATTGATTATGCCTGCTGACAATCCCGAACTTCCCTCCCTTAACCTCGAAGAAATATTGGATACGATTGATGCAGATATCCGAGAGGCTATTGCTATTGTTGAATTTGTTGAACGCCCACTGTTCGATGGCGAATTCCTAAAACAATTTGAAAATACATACTCATCACATGGTCTCGAGCTCATTCGATCTGTGCTTCATAAAGCCGGAGTCGTCTTGGTCGGCAGGCTGTGGGACCCAAAAGACTCTTCTCATTCAATTCCGGCCCTCTACCGACTGATAACCGAGGAGACCTACATTCAAGGCGTTATCCTCCGACGCAGATCGGCGCAGCAACAAATCATCCAAGACTTAAAGGGTCCGCTCGCTGAGAAAGATGCCGCCGTGATCGCAGCAGCAGAGAAATTAGCAGCGCGTGATTCAGATCGAGCCGAGCGGATAGTGCTGCAGCAGTACAATCAACTTAAACTGCTGTTCACCGACCAAAAAGAGATTGAGCGCAGAGAATCGCTGCGCAACCTTCGCCACAAAATAGCTCACCCGATAAAAACCACAGATATAGAGCGCAATGCACGTAAAGCTGGACGCACCATTCAAAATGTCAAATGGCACGATCTCCGGTACGCGGTCGAACACTCGGCGAAACTAGCCGTACTGCTGGCTAGCTTGTCACAAGATATGAACTCAAATTGTGATGATCGGTCGCCTTGGGTCAGGTACGCCTATCATTTCTGGAACTCTATCAGCGCTCCAAAATGACGTTGGTGTCGCTCCGCCATCAACTATTGGCCCGAGCAAGAACGAAAAGTGAAAATCTGCTTACTTATCACTTCTCGATCAATTCGATCTTGTAGCCGTCCGGATCCTCGATGAAGGCGATCACGGTCGTGCCGTGCTTCATCGGCCCCGGCGGGCGGGTGATTTTGACGCCCGATTCGCCCAGCTTCTTGCACACGCCGTAGATATCCTTCACGCCCAGCGCCAGATGGCCGAAACCGTCGCCCAGATTATAGGGCGCGTGGTCCCAATTATGGGTGAGCTCGACCACCGTGTTCGTCGCTTCGTCGCCGTAGCCGACGAAGGCGAGCGTGAATTTGCCGTCGGGATAGTCGCTTTTGCGCAGCAATTTCATGCCGAGCTTGTCGCAATAGAAGGCGATCGACTTGTCCAAGTCGAACACGCGTATCATCGTATGCAGCATCCGGAATTCGGTCATCGCGTCGGGCTCCCTTGAAGACGCGGCAGAATGGCGCGTTGCGGGGCTTTGCGCCAGCCCCCGAAACGCTGTAGGACGGCGCCATGGACAAAGTCAGGACCGCCGTGATCGGCACCGGCCATTTCGGCCGCTACCACGCCGACAAATACGCCAAGTCGCCGCTGTCGCAATTCGTCGGAATCGTCGACGCCGATGCCGGCACGCGCGAAACCGTCGCCGGGAAATACGGTATTGCCGCCTTCGCCGATCATCGCGAATTGATCGGCAAGGTCGACGCGGTGTCGGTCGTCGTGCCGACCGTGCTGCATCACGACGTGGCGCGCGACCTGATCGACGCCGGCATCCATGTGCTGATCGAAAAGCCGATCGCCGAAACGGTCGAACAAGGGGCCGCTTTGGTGGCGCTGGCCGACCGGCGCAACGTGGTGCTGCAAGTCGGGCACCTGCAACGCTTCCTGCTGCAACGTTTGGAAGCGGCCGAGTTCGTCGGCACGCCGCTCTATATCGAAAGCGTGCGCATCCACCCGTTCAAGCCGCGCGCGCTCGACGTGTCGGTCGTGCTCGATCTGATGATCCACGATATCGACCTCGTCCTCGCCTTCGCGAATTCGCCGGTCGAATCGATCCACGCCATCGGCACGCCGGTCGTGACCGAGGAGGAGGATATCGCGAATGTGCGCCTGGGCTTCGCGTCGGGATGCGTGGCCAACATCACCGCGAGCCGCGTGAGCCGCACGACGGAGCGGCGCATGCGCCTGTTCGGCCGTGAATCGTATATCAGCATCGATCTGCAAAACCGGCGCTTCGCGGCGATCCGCCGGGGCGAAGGCGAGCCGTGGTCGCCCGGACTGCCGCCGGTCGAGCGCATCGAGCGGGAATACGCCGATGGCGACGATCTCGCCGCCGAAATCGAAAATTTCCTGGGCGCCGTTCAAGGCAAGCACAAGCCGCTGGTCGACGGGCGCGCCGGGCTTCAGGCGCTGGACGTCGCGCTGAAGATCGAAGAAGCGACGCGCGCCCACCGCGAGCGCATCCTCAAGACCTACGGCTAAGAATCTCCAGCACGGCCGACGCGGCGCGATCCGACGGATATATCCCCTTGCGGATCTCGGCCTCGCCGAGCTTCGCGCACACCGCGTCGAATTCGCCGCGCATCGCTGCCGCGAAAGCCTTGTCGTCGACGAGGCGCGCCAGATCGGCGGCGAGCGTTTCGGGCGTGCAGGATTCCTGCAAACGCTCGGGCAATATCTCGCGCCCCGCGATCAGATTCGGCGGCGTGACATGCGACACTTTGATCAGCCTTCGCGCGAGGAACGCGGAAATCGCGTTGACCTTGTGCCCGACGGCGACCGGCAAACGCGCGACCGCAAGCTCCAAAACCGACGTGCCTGAAATGCTCAGTGCCGCGTCCGCCGCCGCCATCGCCGCGCGCTTGTCCTCGGGCGAGTTCACGCGCACCACGCGGCCGGGCAGCGTCTTGGCGAATTCCGCCGACAGCGCGTCGGTATTGGCGACGTAAGGCAACAGGAACACCGGCGCTTTGCGGCCCGCCGCGAACAAGCGCAGCGCGTCGCCGAAAATCGGCGCCATGCGATTGAACACGCCGCGCCGGCTGCCGGGCAGAACCTCGATCACCAGATCGTCGGGCGCGATACCATGCGCCGCGCGGAATTCTTCGCGCGAACCGGGTTGCGGCAAGGCTTCGATGGACGGATGGCCGACATAGATCGCCTTCAAGCCCAGCGTGGCGAAGAAATCCGGCTCGAACGGAAACAGCGCCAGGATCGCATCGACGCGGCGCTTCAGTTTCTTGGCGCGGCCCGGGCGCCAGGCCCAAAGCTGCGGCGCCACGTATTGAACGATGGTGACGCCGGTGTCGCGCACGCGATCGGCGACGCGCAAGCCGAAGCTGGGCGCGTCGATCAGCACGACGATATCGGGCTTGGCTTCGCGGATCGCGGCCGCCGTGCGCTTCAAGCGATCGAGGATGACCGGCAGCTTCGGCAATACTTCGACGAAGCCCATCACCGACAGATCGCCGATCGGGAACAGCGTTTCCAAGCCTTCGGCCGCCATGCGCTCGCCGCCGATGCCCGCGAAACGCAAGGACGGATCGCGCGTGCGCAAACTCGCCATCAGCTTGGCGCCAAGATTGTCGCCCGAAGGCTCGGCCGCGACGAGGAAGACCAGTTTGCCGTCCGTCATGGCGTCACGCCGCAGACGAAGATGCCGGCCGCGTCCGCCGCTTTCGCCATCGCATCGCGATCCATGACGATCGCCGCGCCCGCTTCCACCGCGATGCCGCGCAAGCCCGCGCGCTTGGCCTGATCGATCGTGTCGAGCCCAATCGTCGGCAGATCGACGCGCCGGTCCTGGCCCGGCATCGCCGCCTTCACCAGAATGCCGCCCGGCAAGGGCGCGTTGCGGATCAACGCCGTCGTGCCGCCGCGCCCTTCCTTGGCGCGCACCGCGCCGTCGCGCACCAGCACGGCTTGGCCGCGTTCGGTCCGGCCCAAGGCTTTGGCGGCGGCAAACCCGGCATCGATATCGGCGCGTTCCTTGTCGGTCGGCGTTTCACGCCCGTAAGCGCCGGTGGTCGCCAGAAGATCGGGCCGCATTTCCGGTACGCCCATCACCTTGAAACCCGCGCGCTCCACTTCCGCCAGCACGCGCGCGAGCAGCGAGGCGTCGCCGCCCCACACGGGCAGCAAGCGCAGCAGCACGCGAAAGCCGGTCCAGTCGAGCCGCAATCCGGCGAAAGACGGGCGCAGGAACAAGCCGGCCATGCCGACATGCGTGCAGCCCGCTTGGCGCAATGCCGCGAAGATGGCGCCCGCCTTGCCGACGGGCAAAATCATATCGGCGAGTTTGGGATCGACCGAGCCTTCGAGCCCGAGCACGAACATGTCGGGCCGCGCTTCGCGCAGAAGCTCCGGAAGGCGGCCCCCGCTGGCGATCAGACCGATCTTCAACGGAGAGGTCGGATTCATCGGCGGCTCACGCCGCCCCGTCGGCCTTGGGCAGGCACAGCGAGCGGTTATTGGCCGTGCGGATGAACTCGACGATATCCATCACCGGCGCCACATGCGCGTGCAGCTTGGTCGCGTCGTCGAGACGCTCGGCCAACGTGCCTTCCTGCGCGAACAGCAGGCGATAGGCGGTGCGCAGATCGTGGATCTGCTCGCGGCTGAAACCGCGGCGCTTCAAGCCGACGATGTTGAGGCCCTGAAGGCGCGCGCGATCGCCGGTGACCATGCCGTAGGGAATGACGTCGCCCTCGACGCCGGTCATGCCGCCGATCATCGCGTATTTGCCGATGCGCACGAATTGATGCACGGCCGAATTGCCGCCCAGGATCGCGTATTCGCCGACTTCGACGTGGCCGCCGAGCGTGGCGTTGTTGACCATCACCACGCCGTCGTTGATGCGGCAATCATGCGCGACATGCGCGCCGACCATGATCAGGCAATTGGCGCCCACCGTGGTCAGCGACGTGCCGGTGGCCGTGCCCGGATGCATCGTCACGTGCTCGCGGATGATCGTGTCGGCACCGACCGTCAGGCGCGTGGGCTCGCCCTTGTATTTGCGGTCCTGCGGCGGCTGCCCCACCGCGGCGAAAGGATGGATCACCACGCGCGCGCCGATATCGGTATGGCCGGCGACGACGACATGACTGATAAGTTCGACGCCCGCTCCCAGCTTCACGTTGGGGCCGACGATGCAATAAGGCCCGATCTTGACGCCGGGCCCGAGCTCGGCGCCCGGTTCGACGATCGCGGTCGGGTGGATCGACGTCACGGTTTGGGACGTATCGTCCATCACCGATCCCGGATCATCGCCGAGAACGTCGCTTCCGCGACGCGCTGGCCGTCGACCGTCGCGACACCTTGGAAGCGCCACACCATGCCGCGCGAGCGGTCCTTGGTGACCAGGATGCGCAGCTGGTCGCCGGGGCCCACGGGCTTGCGGAAACGCGCCTCGTCGATCCCCATGAAATAGACGAGCTTGCCTTCCGCACTCGGCCCCAGCGTATGCACGACCAGCACGCCCGCGGTCTGCGCCATCGCTTCGACGATCAGCACGCCGGGCATCACCGGATGGCCGGGAAAATGGCCTTGGAAGAAATACTCGTTGATCGTGACGTTCTTGACGCCGACCGCACTTTCATCCGCCTTCACCTCGACGACCTTGTCGATCATCAGGAACGGATAGCGATGCGGGATCATATCGACGATGCGGTCGATTTCGATCGTCTCGCCGATGGGTGCGGCTTGCGGCGGGGTTTGTTCGTTCATTCTTCACTTCCGTCTTCGCTTGCGTCGCCGGTCTCGCGTTTGACGAGCTGGCGCAATTTGGCGGCCTGACGGCGCCATTCGCCGATCGGCACGGCCGGCGATCCGCCGACGGCGCCGCCGGCCGGAATGTTGCGCGCCACGCCCGCTTGCGCGGCGACGCGCGCACCGTCGCCGATCTTGAGATGGCCCGCGATGCCCCCTTGCCCGCCGACCATCACCTGATCGCCCAGCTCGGTCGAGCCGGAGATGCCGACTTGCGACACGATCACGCTGGCCTTGCCGATCTTCACGTTGTGCCCGATCTGGACCAGGTTGTCTATCCAGGTACCCGGTCCGATCACGGTGTCGGACGCGCTGCCGCGATCGATGCAGGTGTTGGCGCCGATCTCGCATTTGTCGCCGATGCGCACGATGCCGAGCTGCGGCACCTTCACGAAACCGGTGGGCTCGATCGCAAAACCGAACCCGTCCTGCCCGATGCGGCAGCCCGGATAGATCGCGACCTGGCGGCCGATCACCGCATGGCTGATCGACGCGTTGGCGCCGACGCTCGAACCGTCGCCCAATTCCACCGCTTCGCCGATCGTCGCGTTGGGACCGATCGCGCAACCGGCCCCGATCTTGGCGCCGGCCAGGATCACGGCTTTAGGCCCCACACTCGTGCCTTCGCCCAAAGTCGCGGTCGGATCGACGAATGCCGTCGGGTGGATGCCGGCGGCGGCGGCGGGCTTGGGATGGAACGCGGCGGCGATACGCGCATAAGCCGCATAGGCCGTGCGCGTGGTCAGCGCCAGCGCCGTGGCGGGTGCACGCGACGCCAAGGCCGGATGCAGCAGTACGGCACCCGCGTTCGTCGCGGCGAGATCGGCGAGATAGCGCTTGTTGTCGAGGAACGAGACGTGTGCCGGACCCGCATCGGAAAGCGAGGCCACGCCGTCGAATTCGCGCGCGAGATCGGCGCCCGCCGGCGCCGTCGCGCCGGAAATTTCGATCAAGCGCCCGAGAGAAAGGCGCCCCGCCCAAGGATGGAAGCGCCTATCGGCCATGATCGTCGCGGACGCGGGCGAGCCCCGGGGGCGGCGGCCGCGTCAGTTACCCATCGTGGCGGTCGGGATGCGGCGGTTCAAGCGCCGCGCCACTTCGCCCGACACGTCGAGCGCCGAGCGCGCGACGAAGATGAACGTGTTCGGCAGGACGATCTGATATTCCTGCTCGTTCATCACTTCGATGACCGATTCCGTCAGCGCCTGCTGAACTTTGCCGGCGGCGTCGGAGTAAGCCTGTTCGAGATTGCGCCGGCGCGTCTGGATCTGCTGCTGGGCGTTGGCGACGCGATCCTCGAATTGGCGGCGGCGCTGGTTGAACGCGTCCTGCGACAGCACGTTGCGCTGACCGGTGAGTTCCTCTTCGGCCTTGCGCAGTTCGCCTTCCTGGCGCTGGGCGTCGTTCTGCAACGCCGTGCGCTGACGCTCGGCCTGGGAATTCAAATTCTGCATCGCGGTCGACGCGCGCATCACGGCATCGACGTCGAAGAAGACGATCTGCGTGCCCTTGGGCGGCAACTCGGTCGACAGCGCCGGGGCGGCGGGTGCGGCCGGCGCCTGGCGCGGCTGGGCCGGCGCTTGACGCTGCTGCTGCTGCGCGGCGGCGGGGGAAGCGGCCAGCGCCAGGGCCAGGCCGGCCATGGCGGCGAGTTGCGCGGCGCGCGCGCGGAAAGCGATCGTCGACATCGGTATCCTCTTGGGTGACTAGAACCGCGAACCGAACTGGAATCGGAACAATTCGGTGCGGTCGAATTCTTCCTTGACCACCGCCTTGGCCATGCTGACGCGGATCGGACCGAAGGGCGAGCGCCACATCAAGCCCGCGCCGACGCTGGCGCGCACGCCGGAACTGTCATCGATGGGCGAGTTCGCGCCGGGACGGCCGGGCCCCGGCCGATCGAGCGACCACAGGCTGCCGACGTCGGAGAACAGCGCGCCGCGCAGACCGAATTCCTTCGGCAGGCCGGTCGGGAATTGCAGCTCGGCCGTCGTCGTATAGAAGCGATTGCCGCCCAACGCGCCGCCGGTCGTCTGATCGCGCGGGCCCACACCTTGGGTGCGGAAGCCGCGCAGATTGTCGCCGCCCAGGAAGTAGCGGTGCTGCAGGCGGACATTGTCGTCGGACAGGCCGAAGATGTAGCCGACCTCGCCGGTCAGCGCGATCACGTATTCGGGAATGATCGGATAGTAGAACCCGCCCGAAACGCCCGAGCGCAGGAATTTGGCGTCGCCGCCCGCCCCCGCGACGTCGTTGGTGAGGCGGACATAGTAGCCGTCGGTCGGGTCCTGGCGGTCGTCGCGGCGGTCGTAAGTCGTCGTGTGGCCGAAGCCGGACAACAGGACTTCGCCCGCGGCATCCTTGACGACGTTGGAAGCGCCGGCGTCGATGTTGGTGACTTCGTCGTTGCGGATCGTGTAGCGCACTTCCTGCGTCAGATATTCCGTGACCGGATAGGTCAAACGCGGAATGGCGCCGGTCGTGCGGTAGTCGTAACCGGCTTCGCGCTGGTAATCGCGCTGCAAGCGGAAAATATCGATACCCGCCGCCATTTCCCGATCGAGGAAATAAGGCTGCGTGAACGAGAAATCGATCTGCTGACGGCGGCCGGACAACGTACCGCCGAGGCGGATATCCTGACCGCGGCCGAGCAAGTTGCGCTCGCGGATCGAGGTGTCGAACAACGGACCGTCGGCGGAGGAGTAACCGACGCCGAACGAAACTTCGCCGGTCGACTTTTCCTGCACTTCGACGTTCACGACCGATTTGTCGGGCGCGTCGCCGGGCGTATTCGTGATGTCGACGCGCTCGAAATAGCCGAGGGCGCGGATACGCTCGCGCGAGCGGCGGATCTTGGCGTTGTTGAGGGCGTCGCCCTCGACCAGCTGCATTTCGCGGCGGATGACCTTATCGATCGTGCGGACGTTGCCGACGATATTCACGCGCTCGACATAGACGCGCGGGCCTTCCTGCACTTCGAACACGATCGCGATCGTGCGGCCGTCGCGGTCGCGCGTCACGCGCGGACGCACGTCGGCGAAGCCGAAGCCCTTCGAATTGGCGTAGTCGGTGAGCGCGTTGACCGAACCTTCGACCTTGTCGGCGTTGTACCACGACCCTTCCGACGCGGTGACCTGGCGCAGCAGATCCTCCGGCTTCAGATCGCGGATCTGCGAAATCACTTCGATCTTGCCGAAGCGGTAGCGCTCGCCCTCGTCCAGCGTGAAGGTGACGTTGAAACCCGAACGGTCGGGCGACAATTCCGCGATCGCCGAAACGACGCGGAAATCGGCGTAGCCGTAGGACAGGTAGTACTTGCGCAGCAATTCGCGGTCGTAGGACAGACGATCGGGATCGTACACGTCGTCGTTCGACAGGAAGCGCCACCAGCGGCTTTCGCGCGTCTGGATTTGCTCGCGCAGCGAGCCGTCGGCGAATTCCTTGTTGCCGACGAAATTGATGCGTTGAACGCCGGTGATGGCCCCTTCCTCGATCTCGTAAACCACGTCGACGCGGTTCTGCGGGAGTTCGATGATCTTGGGCTCGACGGTTGCGGCGAAGCGGCCGGTGCGGCGATAGATATCCTGAAGGCGCTTCACGTCCGCCTGGATCTTGGCGCGCGTGAACACGGTGCGCGGCTTCAAGCCCATTTCGGGGGTCAGCGTTTCGTCCTTGATGCGGCTGTTGCCTTCGAAGGCGATGCGATTGACGATCGGGTTCTCGACCACGCGCACGACCAGCGCGCTGCCTTCCTGGCGCAACGTCACGTCGGCGAACAGGCCCGTACCGAACAGCGCCTTCAGCGCTTTGTCGAGATTCTCGCCGTCGAGCGTGTCGCCGGGCTGGATCGCGACGTAGGAGCGCACGGTTTCCGGCGCGATACGCTGCGTGCCTTCGATGCGGATTTCCTGGACGGCGCCGGACATGACGCCTTGGCGCGTGGTGAACTGTGCGGCGGCCGGCGCGGCGCATGCCGCAGCCAGCGCCAATAGGGCGCATGCGGCGCGCAGCGCCTTCATGCCGCCCGCCTTCTTGCCGAATTCAGTCCCGTCAGCCATGCGAACCCGCGAACCCGCCCTAGACCATAAACGCCCGTCGCAGCCGCCAAATTGGCGACTCCGCCATCTCTTACTTACCCGAATCCCGTCCGAAGATCACGAGATGGGATTCAAGACACCAACCCGACCAGGAAACGGACCGCGCCTGTATGGACGAGATCGTTCCAAGTCGCGAAAATCATGAGGGTTATAACCAATGCGAAGCCGATCCGGAAACCGTAATCGACGGCCCGCTCGGGCAGGGGTTTGCCGCGTACCGCTTCAGCGGCGTAAAGCACCAAATGCCCGCCGTCGAGCATGGGAATCGGGAACAGGTTGATCAGGCCCAGATTGACCGACAAAACGGCCATGAACACGATCAGGCTGGCGATGCCGCCTTGCGCCACCTCGCCCGACATTTGGGCGATGCGGATCGGCCCGCCCAATTCTTCCGTCCCGCGGCTGCCGGCGATCATCTGGCCCAGCGCTTTCAGCGTGCCGGTGGTCTGATTCCAGACCTCCCCGCCCGCCCGCCAGACCGCTTCGGCCGGGTTATGGCGTTTGAACGCCACGCCCTGACCGCGAATACCCAAGCGCGCGACGCGGACATTATTGCCAAGCCGATCGGTTTCTTGGATCACGGTCGGCACGGCATTCAAGGCGACCGGCGCGCCGCCGCGTTCCACCTGGATATTCAAGGGCTTGTCGAGGTTCAGCTGGACGATGCGCTGGATATCCTCGAAGCGCTCGATCGCGCTGCCGTTGATCGCGACGATCAGATCGCCTTCCTGCAATCCGGCGCGCGCGGCGGCCGAATCCTCGACCACCCCGCCGACCCGGGCCGGCGTGAAAGGCTGGCCGACGAACGCGAACACGCCGGCGAATAGCACGATCGCCAGCAGGAAATTGGCCGCTGGCCCCGCCGCGACCACGGCGGCGCGCTGGGCCAGAGTCTTGTGATGGAACGAGACCTTGCGCTCCTCGGCCGTCATTTCGCGGACTTCGCCCGAGGGGGTCGAGGCGGCATCGGCGTCGCCGAACATCTTCACGTAGCCGCCCAGCGGCAGCAGGGCGACTTTCCAGCGCGTGCCCGATTTGTCGGTCCAGCCGAACAGCTCGCGCCCGAAGCCGATCGAGAACACCTCGACCTTCACGCCGCAGCGTTTGGCGACCCAGTAATGCCCCAGCTCGTGGAAGAAAATCAGGACCGAAAGAACGAGCAGGAACGGCAGAGCATAATCAAGCAAATTCATATCACTATCCAGCCTTCTTGATCCAATCTTCCGCCTTGCGGCGGGCCGCTCTATCCAGCTCGGCGACCGCATCCAGATCGCCCGGGGCGGCCGGGCGATCTTCGGCGAGAACCGCTTCCACGCAAGCGACGATATCGAGAAACCCGATCCGCCGCGCCAGGAAAGCCGCCACCGCCACTTCGTTGGCCGCGTTCAGCAATGTAGGTGCGGCCCCGCCCTCCCGCAAGGCGTCACGGGCGATCCGAAGGGCTGGAAAACGTTCAAAATCAGGATCTTCGAACGTTAAGTTCGCTGATTTCTTGAAATCCAGGCGCGGCACGGGGGCGGCCATCCGGTCGGGCCAAGCCAGCGCCACGGCGATGGGCGTGCGCATATCGGGCGTGCCGAGCTGGGCGAGGATCGAGCCGTCGATATACTCGACCATCGAATGGACGACCGATTGGGGATGGACGATGACGTCGATCCGCTCCGCTCCGACGGGGAAAAGGAACATCGCCTCAATGGTTTCGAGGCCTTTGTTCATCATCGTTGCGGAGTCGACGGAGATCTTCGCCCCCATCGACCAATTGGGATGGGCGACCGCCTGTTCGGGGGTCACGTCGCGCATCTGATCCAGCGTGCGGGCGCGGAACGGCCCGCCGGAGGCCGTGAGAATCAGCCTGGCGACCTTATCCGCCCGGGCGGGTTCGAAGACCTGGAAGATCGCCGAATGCTCACTGTCCACGGGGATCAACGTCGCCCCCGCCTTGGCGACCTCTTGGGTCATCAACGCGCCGGCGGAGACCAGGGTTTCCTTGTTGGCGAGGCCGATGGTCTTGCCCTGGCGGATGGCGGCGAGCGTCGGGGCGAGCCCCGCCGCCCCGACGATCGACGACATGACCCAATCGGCCGGCATCTGCGCGGCCTCGACGACCGCCCCGGGCCCGGCGGCGGCGGCGATCCCCGTCCCCGCCAAGGCGGCTTTCAGATCGTCATAGGCGGCCGGGTCGGCGACCACCGCGCGCTTGGCCTTCAACGCCACGGCCTGGGCCGCCAGCGCCTTGACGTCGCGATGGGCGGTCAGCGCCTCGACCGCGAAACGCTCCGGCGCGCGCGCCAGCAAATCGACCGTGCTGCGCCCGACCGACCCTGTCGAGCCGAGAACCGTGACGCGCTTTACCGCCATGCCAGCACCGCCCCGCCGGTTGCCCATTGGAACAGGCCGAAGGCGGCGGCGGCCGTCAGCAGCCCGTCCACGCGGTCGAACAAGCCGCCATGGCCGGGGATCAGCTTGCCGCTGTCCTTCACCCCGAAATGGCGCTTCACGAAGGATTCGAGCAGATCGCCGCCTTGCGCCACCACCGCGATCGTCGCCCCCGCAAGCGCCAAGCGCCAGCCGGACGGGCCGGTGGGGGCGAGCCAGCCGGCGAACGGCGCCACCAGTGCCGCGCAGGCCATGCCGCCGATCAGCCCCGCCCATGTCTTGTTGGGCGAAAGCGCGGGGGCGAGTTTGGGCCCGCCGATCCCGCGCCCGGCGAAGAAGGCGCCCGTATCGGTCGCCCAGACGCAGGCCATCAGCCACAGAATGGTTTCGAGCCCGGCGAGGTCGTAGCCGCGCAGCCAAATCAGCGCCACGATCGGCAGCCCGATATAGACCGGCCCCGCCGCAAGCCAGCGCGGATGGCCGCGCTTGCCGCCTTCGGCGACCATGAACACGCCGATCGCGCCGGCGAAGCATACGAGCAAAGCGAGCGCGAAACGCTCGTCGGTCGCGACCGCCCCCGCCGCCAGGACGACGAAGGCGATGGCGAGGCCCGTCACGCCGAAGCGCCCCTCGCCCACCAGCCGCGTCCATTCCCAGGCGAGAACGGCGCCGCACAAGGCCAGCATCAATTCGAAAGATTCGCGTCCCGTAAACAAACCGAGCAGCGCCAGGATCAGCATCACGATCCCGGACAAGATCCGTTTGCGAAGCGCACTCATCCCACGATGGCGCCGTAGCGCCGGTCGCGTTTGCCGAATTCGGCGATCGCCGCCTCGAAATGGGCGCGGTCGAAATCGGGCCACAGCACGTCGAGGAAGACGAACTCGGTATAGGCCGCCTGCCACAGCAGGAAGTTGGAGATGCGCTTCTCCCCGCTCGTGCGCACCAGCAGATCGGGATCGGGGATATCGGACGTGTAGAGATACTTGGCGATATCCGCTTCGCCGATCGTCTCGGGATCGATCTCACCGGCCTTGGCGGCATGCGCCAACGCGCGCGCCGCGCGCGCGATTTCGGCGCGCGCGCCGTAGGACAGCGCGATGATGAAATCGAGCTTGGTGTTCGCCTCGGTCGTGCGCTCGGCTTGTTCGATCAGCGTGACGATATCCGGCGCCAGCCGCGCGCGGTCGCCGATCACGCGCACGCGCACGCCTTGTTTGTGCAGCTCGGCGAGTTCGGAGCGCAGGTAGTTGCGCAGCAGCGCCATCAGATCGGTGATTTCGTCGAGCGGGCGCTTCCAATTCTCGGACGAGAATCCGAACAGCGTAAGATAACGCACGCCCAACTCGCCCGCCGATTTGACCGCGCGGCGCACGGCGTCCGCCCCGCGCTTATGGCCGGCCACGCGCGGCAAGCCGCGGGATTTCGCCCAGCGGCCGTTGCCGTCCATGATGATCGCGACGTGTTGGGGAACGGCGCGGGGCTCGGCGGTCATCGGCCGTCCTCGAAGTTGGAGAGCGAGCGGCGGATCAGACCGCCATGATGTCCTTTTCCTTGGCCGCGAGCTGGTCATCGATCTTTTTGATGAACTCGTCGGTCAGGGTCTGGACCTGCGTTTGCGCCTTGCGGTTTTCGTCTTCGGTCTGCTTGCCGTCCTTGAGCGCGTTCTTGAGCCCGTCCATGCCGTCGCGGCGGACGTTGCGCACCGAAACGCGCGCCGCCTCGGCGTAGTTCTTCGCGACCTTGGAGAGCTCCTTGCGGCGCTCCTCGGTCATCGGCGGCATCGGAATGCGGATCAGCTGGCCTTCGGTCATCGGGTTGAGGCCGAGATTGGCCTCGCGGATCGCCTTCTCGACCGACTTGACCAAGCCCTTGTCCCAGACCTGGACCGACAGCATGCGCGGCTCGGGCGCCGAGACCGTGGCGCATTGCGACAGCGGCATCGCGCTGCCATAGGCTTCGACCGTCACGGGATCGAGCATGTTCGCGTTGGCGCGGCCGGTGCGAAGCCCGGAGAATTCCTTCTTCAGCACGTCCATCGAGCCGTTCATACGGCGGCGCAGTTCTTCGATATCGGCGGTGGCGGACATGGTCTCGTTCCCCTATTGCGACAGGCCCTGACGCGCGTCAGTCGGCGACGAGCGTGTGGCGGCCTTTGCCTTTCATGACCTCGGCGAATCCGCCGGGATTCTGGATCGAAAACACGAGGATGGGAATGCGGTTTTCGCGGGCGAGCGCGATCGCCGCGGCGTCCATCACGCCCAGATCGCGTTCGAGCACTTCCTTGTAGCCGAGCTTGTCGTAGCGCTTGGCCTTCTTGTCCTTGTTCGGATCGGCCGTGTAGACGCCGTCGACCTTCGTGCCTTTCAGCAGCGCGTCGCAGCCCATTTCGGACGCGCGCAACGCCGCCGCGGTATCGGTCGTGAAGAACGGATTGCCTGTGCCGGCGCCGAAAATCACGACGCGGCCCTTTTCCATGTGGCGCATGGCGCGCCGGCGGATATAAGGCTCGCAGATCGACGCCATCGGAATGGCCGACTGCACGCGCGTGGTGACGCCGATACCTTCGAGCGCGTTCTGCAAGGCGAGCGCGTTGATAACGGTCGCCAGCATGCCCATGTAATCGCCATGGGCGCGTTCCACGCCCTTCTTGGCCCCGGCCAGGCCCCGGAAGATGTTCCCGCCGCCGATCACCAGGCAGACTTCGATGCCCAGATCGCGGACTTCCTTCACATCGGCCGCGATGCGGTCGATGGTTTCGGGGTGCAGGCCGAGCCCCGCGGGCCCGGCCAGCACTTCGCCCGAAATCTTCAGCAGCACGCGCTTATACTTGGACTGGGCCTTTTTCTTGGACGGGGCCTTGGCCATGCGCGCGCTCCTGATTTCGACGTTTAGGACTTCAGCTGAGCCGCGACTTCCGCCGCGAAGTCTTCCGACTTCTTCTCGATGCCTTCGCCCAGACCGTAGCGCACGAAGCCCTTGAGGGCGACGGCGGTGCCGAGGTCCTTGGCCGCCTTGGCGACCACGTCCTTCACGCGGGTCTCGCCGTCGACGACGTAGACCTGCTCGAGCAACACGGTTTCCTCGTAGTACTTGCGCACGCGGCCTTCGACCATCTTCTCGACGACGGCGGCGGGCTTGCCCGACGCGGCGGCCTGCTCAGCGAGCACGGCTTTTTCGCGGGCGAGTGCGGCCGGATCGACCGAGGTGATGTCGAGCGATTGCGGGTTCGCGGCGGCGATGTGCATCGCGATCTGCTTGCCCAGCGCCGTCAGCTTCTCCTTGTCGCCCGTGCTTTCCAACGCGACGAGCACGCCGATCTTGCCCAGGCCCGCCGACACCGACGAGTGGACATAGGTCGCGACCACGCCGTCCGACACGCTCAGCGACGCCGTGCGGCGCAGCGACATGTTCTCGCCGATCTTGGCGACCAGCGCGGTCAGCGCGTCGGCCGCATTGCCGCCCGAGGGCAGCGAAGCGGTCTTCAGCTTTTCGACGTCGCCGCCGGCCGACAGCGCCGCCGTGGCGGCTTCGCGCACGAAGCCCTGGAACGCATCGTTGCGCGCGACGAAGTCGGTTTCCGAGTTGACCTCGAGCACCGCACCCGTCTTGCCGTTCGACGCGACGCCGATCAGGCCTTCGGCCGCGATGCGGCCGGCCTTCTTGGCGGCCGCGGCGAGGCCCTTCTTGCGCAGCCAGTCGACGGCGCCTTCGATGTCGCCGCCGTTTTCGGTCAGCGCACGCTTGCAGTCCATCATGCCGGCACCGCTTTTTTCGCGCAGTTCCTTCACGAGAGCGGCGGTAATCTCGGCCATTTTCGTCCTCTAACGTATTCGATATTGGGAAAGCGGAAAGGAAACCTCGGCCTTACTCGGCCGAGGCCTTTTCCTTCGCGGGCTTCTTGGCGCGCGGCTTCTTCGGCTTGGCTTCGGCCGCAGCGGCCGCGTCCTTGTCCGGCACCGCCTCGCCTTCGGCCGTCGCGGCCGGGGCTTCGGCGACGGCTTCGACCGGCGCTTCCACGGCGGCGCCGACGTCGACGCCGGCGGCCTTCATTTCGGCCTGCAAGCCGTCGAGCACCGCGCCCGCCATCAGATCGCAATAGGTCTGGATGGCGCGCAGCGCGTCGTCGTTACCCGGCACCGGGAACGTGACGCCCTTGGGATCCGAGTTCGAATCCAGGATCGCGATGACCGGAATGCCCAGGCGGCGCGCTTCCTCGACCGCGATCGACTCCTTGTTGGTGTCGATGATGAACAGCAGGTCGGGCAAGCCGCCCATTTCCTTGATGCCGCCCAGCGAACGCTCGAGCTTTTCCTTCTCGCGCGTCATGTACAGCATTTCTTTCTTCGTGAGGCCGACGGCCGCCGAATCGCCCGCCAGACGCTCGTCGATCTCGCGCAGGCGCTTGATCGAGTTCGAGATCGTCTTCCAGTTGGTGAGCATGCCGCCCAGCCAGCGGTGGTTCACGAAATACTGGCCGCAGCGCTTAGCGGCTTCGGCCACCGGATCCTGCGCCTGGCGCTTCGTGCCGACGAACAGCACGCGCCCGCCGCGCGAGACCACGTCGCGCGCCGCCTGCAAAGCGGCGTCGAGCAGCGGCACGGTCTGCTGCAGGTCGATGATGTGAATGTTGTTGCGCACGCCGAACAGGTACGGCGCCATTTTCGGGTTCCAGCGACGGGTCTGGTGGCCGAAATGCACGCCCGCTTCGAGCAGCTGACGCATCGTGTAAGACGGAATCGCCATGGGCGAGGTATCCTTTCTCCGGTTGATCCGCCGCGGGACGAGCACCGGGTTCCCCAAGGGAACCGGCACCGGAACGGCCTCCGGCCTATGGCGCCGGAAGACGGAAAGTCCCGCGTGAGGGTTTGTCGCCAATCGGGCGGGATGCCCGGTGACGCGGGCAGGCATGTACCCCACCCCTCTTTGCTTTGCAAGCATGGCTGAAAGGTAATTAAATACCGCAAATTTACCGATCGCGATTCAGGCGCCATTCAGCCCGGCGGCGCATTTTAAGGACCATGAGCCTCGGAACTTCACAGTTCGCAATCGAACGGCCCGAACTACGCCGGCTGCTCGAGTACTGGCAGGCGAAACGCCAGGCGCGGAGCCGCCTGCCCGCGCGCGCGGATATCGACCCGCTGGAGATGCGCTTCGCGCTCGGCCATCTGATCCTGGCCGATGTCGAGCCCGGCGATCCGATCCGCTTCCGCCACCGATTGATCGGCACGCGGATCGTCGAGCATGCGGGCTACGACGCGACCGGGCTCTATGTCGACGACATTCCCGATCGGGAACTTGCGCGGCGTTTGACCGAGAGCTACCGCATCGTCGTCGCGACACGCGAACCGGCGCATGATCGCGTCGTCGGCATGGTCGGCGGCCGGTCGATCAATCTCGAAGTTCTCCGGCTGCCGCTATCCTCGAACGGCGCGGCGATCGATATGGTGCTGACCGGCGCGTTCTTCTTGCGGACTTGAGTTACGCCGGCGGCAAACGCCTTTTGGCGTAGAAAATCAGCAGATCGGCGAGCGTGCCGAGAAATTCGTCGCCGCCGCGCGAAACGTTTTGCGTCAGCTCGGCACCATCGATCAGCGCCGTCATCTCCGCGATCGTCGCGGGGTCGGGCGCGCCCTTTTCGCCGGGCTTCGCCAGCCCGTGCGGCAGCGTATCGCGCACGAACTCGATCAACCGCGCGAAAGTGCGGTGGTCGTTCTCGGGCAGCGCGTCGAGCTTGCCGCGGAAGATCTTCTCGTCGAGCAGGAAGACCTTGCTGGGGATCAGCGCGCGCGCCGTCGCCATGCGCTTGCCGCCATCGACCAGCGAAAGCTCGCCGAAGATACGGCCCGGCTGCACCTGCGCGATCGGCACACGGGTTGCGCCCTCGCCGCTGAACAGCTCGACCAGACCTTCGCGCAACAAGCAGGCGAAATGGCCGTCTTCACCCTGGGTGAAGATGACTTCGCCGGTCTTATAGGTTCGCGTGAATTCCTCCGCCATGGCGGGGGAGAATAGCGACTATCGGGCGCGCGTCAAATCTCGGCGACTTCCAGAATACCCGGAACTTGGCCGAGCGCTTGGCGGATCTCCGGCGTGATCGCGAAGGTTTCCTTCAAGCGGATTTCGACCTCCGCCCCTTCCGCACTGCGTACCTGCACGCGGATGGCGCCTTTGCCCTTTTTGGCGTTGGCGACCACCTTGCGCAATTCCTCGACCGCGCCCGCATCGCCGATGCCGATGCGCAAGCCCGCCGCCGAGTTCGCGACTTCCTGATCCAGCGCTTTGATGTCGCTGGCCAGCAGGCGGACATTCTCCTCCTCCACCCGCGCATCGGCGTAGACCAGCAGCGGCTTGCCGCTGTCCAAAAGCTCGCGCGACTTCGCCAGCACTTCCGAGAAGATCATGATCTCGTAAGTGCCGCCCGCGTCGGACAATTGGGCGAAGGCGAATTTATTGCCCTTGGCCGAAGTGCGTTCCTTGCGGCCCAGCACGGTGCCGGCCAAGCGCACGCGCGTCGACCCGCCGGCGGCGAGACTGCGCGCGATTTCGCCCGAGCGCACGACGCCCAAACGCTTCAACCCGACCGCATAGGCGTCGAGCGGATGGGCGGCGAGATAGAAGCCCACGCTTTCGAATTCCGCCTGCAAGCGTTCGTGCAGGCTCCATTCCTTGACCTTGGGCAAAGGCGGATCGTTGGCGGCCGGACCGCCGGGCCCGCCGCCGAACAGATTGACCTGATTGGTCTCGCGTTCCTCCGCCGTCGCCTGCGCCGTGCGCAGCAGCATTTCGATCGCCGCGAATACGCGGGCACGGTTGGGATCGAGGCTGTCGAACGCGCCCGCCTTCACGAGGTTTTCGAGCTGGCGCTTGTTGAGCTGGCGCGCATCCATGCGCCGGGCCATGTCGAACAGCGATTTGAACGGGCCGTTCGCGTTGCGCTCGGCGACCAACGCCTCCATCGCGGCAAGGCCCACATTGCGCACGGCGGCGAGCGCGTAGCGCACCGCGCCCTTGCCCGCCGGGCCTTCCGGATATTCGACCGTGAACGCGGCTTCGGATTTGTTCACGTCCGGCGGCAGGATTTTGTAGCCGAGGCGCTCGACCTCCTGCCGGAACATGTTGAGCTTGTCGGTGTTCGACAGATCGAGCGTCATCGACGCGGCGAAGAACTCGACCGGATGGTTCGCCTTCAGCCACGCCGTTTGATAGGCGACGATGGCGTAGGCGGCCGCGTGGCTTTTGTTGAAGCCATACCCCGCGAATTTATCGACGAGATCGAAGATCGACGAGGCTTGCGCTTCGTCCACGCCGTTGGCGACCGCGCCATCGACGAAGATCTTCCGCTGGGCGTCCATCTCCGCCTTGATCTTCTTGCCCATCGCGCGGCGCAGAAGGTCCGCACCGCCCAGCGAATAGCCGGACAGCACCTGCGCGATCTGCATCACCTGTTCCTGATAGATGATGACCCCGTAGGTCTCCTTCAGGATGGTCTCAAGCTTCGGATGCAGATAATCGGGCTTCTCCGCCCCCTGCTTGACCGCGATGTATTTCGGGATGTTCTCCATCGGGCCCGGGCGATAGAGCGCCACGAGCGCGATGATGTCCTCGATCCGGTCGGGGCGCAGGCGGCGCACCGCGTCGCGCATGCCCGTACTTTCAAGCTGGAAGATACCGACCGTGTCGCCCTTCGACAGAAGCTCGTAGGATTTTCGATCGTCGAGCGGCAGATGATCGATATCGACCGTCACGTTCTTGCGCGCGATCAACTCGACCGCGCGCACGATCACGGTCAACGTCTTCAAGCCGAGGAAGTCGAACTTGACGAGCCCCGCCTTCTCGACATCCTTCATGTTGAACTGCGTGACCGGCATCGACGAACGCGGATCGCGATAGAGCGGCACCAATTCGTCGAGCGGCCGGTCGCCGATCACCACGCCGGCGGCGTGGGTCGAGGCGTGGCGATAGAGGCCTTCGAGATTCTTCGCGATCTCCACGAGCCGCGCGACGGCTTCGTCGGCGGCGATCATCTCGCGCAAGGCGGGCTCGCCGTCGATCGCCTGCTGCAGCGTGACGGGGGCGGCCGGGTTGTTCGGCACGAGTTTGCAAATGCGATCGACCTGGCCATAAGGCATGCCCAGCACGCGGCCGGTGTCGCGCAGTACGGCGCGCGCTTGCAGCTTACCGAAGGTGATGATCTGCGCGACGCGGTCTTCGCCGTAAAGCCCTTGCACGTAACGGATGACTTCGTCGCGCCGGTCCTGACAGAAATCGACGTCGAAGTCGGGCATCGATACGCGTTCGGGATTCAAGAAGCGCTCGAACAGCAAGCCGAAGCGCAGCGGATCGAGATCGGTGATCGTCAACGCCCAGGCGACGACGGAGCCCGCCCCCGAGCCGCGGCCCGGGCCCACGGGGATCTTGTGCTGCTTCGCCCATTGGATGAAGTCGGCGACGATCAGGAAGTAGCCCGGGAACCCCATCTGCACGATGATGTCGGACTCGAATTCCAGCCGCTTGCGATAGGGTTCGGCGATTTCCGCGCGCTTGGCCTCGTCCATATCGGACGTCCACACGCTTTCGATAAGGCGCTTTTCCAAGCCTTCGCGCGCGAGGGCGCGCAGCGCGTCGGCTTCCGAGATTTCCTTGGCGCGCGACGAGCGCGGCAGGATCGGCTTGCGGCCGGAGAACCACCACGCGCAGCGCTTGGCGACGACCAGCGTGTTGTCGATCGCCTCGGGCAGATCGGCGAACAACGCGCGCATTTCGGCGGCGGTCTTGAAGCGATGTTCGGGCGTCAAACGCCGGCGTTCGCGATCGGCCACGAAGCGGCCTTCGGCGATGCACAGCAGCGCGTCGTGCGCTTCGTACATGCCGGTCCCTGCGAAATACACGCCGTTGGTCGCGACCAGCGGCAGGTCGCGCGCATAGGCGAGCTCGATCAATGCTTCTTCGATCTTGGCTTCTTCCGGCAAACCGTGGCGCTGGATTTCGATATAGAGGCGCCCGGGAAATGCTTCCTGCAATTTGTCGAGAACCGCTTCCGCCGCCGCACGCTGGCCTTCCAGCAGCAAGCGGCCGACAGGGCCTTTGGCGCCGCCGGTCAGGCACAACAAGCCTTCGGATTTTTCGGCGATTTGCGCGAGCGTGACTTGCGGCGTTTCGCCCGGCGGCGTGTCGAGATAGGCGCGGCTCGACAATTTGCCGAGATTGGAACCGCCCGCTTCATTCTGCGCGATCAGCAACAGGCGATCGGGCTCCGGTGCTTTGCCCACGCGCGCGGCCATGCCGCCGCCCTCGCCTTCGCGCCGCACGCCCAGATCGCAGCCGATGATCGGCTGCACGCCCGCGTCGATCGCGGCGTAGGAGAATTCGAGCCCGCCGAAAAGATTGCCGGTGTCGGCGATGCCCAAAGCCGGCATGTCCGATCCCTTGGCGAGATCGACCAGCTTCTTCACCTTGATGGCGCCTTCGGACAGCGAATAGGCCGAATGGGCGCGCAAATGGACGAAATCGGCGTGGGGCATGGACGCCAAATTAGCGTCCATGCCCCGAGTCGTTCCAGCCTTCCGGCCGCTTGTGGATTACTGCGTCAGGCCGCGCGGATCTTGGCGAGGAACCCGTCGACCTGGCCGCGCAAATGCTCGGCGTTCTTGGCGAGTTCGGCCGAGGCGCTTAGCACCTGCTCCGACGCCGCCCCGGTTTGGGTCGCGGCCTGGGTGACGCCGGTGATATTGCTCGACACCTCCGTCGTGCCCGCCGCCGCTTGCTGGACGTTGCGCGCGATCTCCTGCGTCGCGGCCCCCTGCTCCTCGACCGCCGACGCGATCGCGACCGCGATCTCGTTGACCTGCCCGATCGTCTTGCCGATCTCCTTCACCGCCTCGACCGAACGGCCGGTCGCGCTCTGCATCTCGCTTACCTTGGCGCTGATCTCCTCGGTCGCCTTGGCGGTCTGATTGGCGAGCGACTTCACTTCCGACGCGACGACCGCGAAGCCCTTGCCCGCTTCGCCCGCGCGCGCCGCTTCGATCGTGGCGTTGAGCGCCAGAAGATTGGTCTGCGACGCGATCTCGTTGATGAGTTGCACGACCGTGCCGATGCTCTGCGCCGCGTCGGCGAGGCCCTGCAATTGCGCGTCCGTACGCTCGGTTTCGGTCACCGCTTGGCTGGTGATGCGCGTCGATTCCGAAACCTGACGCGTGATCTCCGCGATCGAGGATGACACTTCCTCCGTCGCCGCCGCGACCGTCTGCACGTTGGTCGAGGCCTGTTCGGACGCCGCGGCCACCGCCGTCGATTGACGGCTGGTGTCCGACGCCGTCGCCGACATCGAGCGCGCCGTGGTCTGCAGTTCTTCGGCGGCCGACGCAACGACCTGCAACACGCCGGTCACGGTCTTGTCGAAATCCTTGATGTAGCCTTCGACGACGCGCTGACGCTCTTCCTTCTTCACCTGCTCCTGGCGCTGGGCTTCGGCGAGTTCGTCGGCCTTGATCATGTTGTCCTTGAAGACCTGCACGGCGCCGGCCATCGCGCCGACTTCGTCCTTGCGGCCGACGCCGGGGATCGCGACGGCCTTGTCGCCACCCGCGAGTTTCAACATCGCGTCGGTCATCGACTTGATGGGCCCCGCGATGCTGCGCGCGGCGATCAGCGCCAGACCGATACCGGCCAGCACCGCGACGATGCCCGCGATCAGCGAGACCATGATGCCTTCGCGCAAATCGGAAGCCGCCTCGTCCGTCGCCTGGTTCGCCACGTCGAAGAAATTCTTCTGCAACGGATCGGCGATGTTATAGACCTTCGCCGCTTCCGCGTTCGTCGCATCGATCGCCGCGCGCCATTCGGGCGATTCGACCGACACGTTACGCGCCCGCAGATCGCGCAGCGCCATCGCGCGCCCGATATAGGCGTCGACGGCGGCGCGCAGCTCGCGAATCAGGCGCAAGCGCTCGGGATTGACCGTCGACTTCTCCAGGCTTTCGAAGCCGGCCGCGACGGATTTGAGCGACGCTTGCGCATTGTCCCAGCGCGCCAGATCGTTCGTCGCCACGCCGATCCAGATATGCGCGCGGCCTTCGTGCATGTTGCGCAGCGAATGCTGGATCAGCGTTTCGTTGTTCTTGATCCGCACGACGCGGTCGAACGCCGCGATCGTATTCCTGGATGTGTCGACGTTGTAGTAGCTGAGACCGGCGATCATCAGCACCATCAGGCCGAAGCCGATCAACAGACGGTGGGCGATCTTAACATTGGCGAGCATGGGGGGACTCCTGCGCAGTCGGAAAAACTTGCGCCGATAAATGCGCCGGAGTCTTTAAGCGCGAGTTAATCCACGCGCCAATTAGTCGCGTTTCGTGCGAAAATCATTTCTACAATTTTCGACGTATTCGCGGGGTTAACCCGCCGCTAACCAACGCCACGCCGGATCGCGCAACGCTTGATCGTCCTGCGTGGTCAGAATGCCGAGGCGCGGATCGTCGAGGATCGCGACGGTTTCCCCGCCCCAGCGATCGAGCCACGCGGCGAGCGACGCCGCTTCGCCCGCGTCGAGATCGTCAGCGAGATGCCACAAGCCGATCGCATAAAACCCGGACTCGCGTGCGCCGATCGCGCGTTGCAGATCGGCATACATATCCAAGCCGTCGCGCTTCTCGGGGTACACGGGCAGATAGATACGCCCGTGATTGCGGTTGCCCACGAACGGCCCGCCCAGGCGGATCGCCGCGTTGCCGGTGCGCGCAAGCCACGCATTGGCCGCACGCAAATACGCGTCCGCCCCTTGCCCATCGACCGGACCGGCGATGGTCGCGTGCAGAACGTCGCGGCGCTTTTCCTGCGTCGTCCATGCGATCTTCTTGGCGACGGCGCGGGTGCGCAGATCGGCGTCGAGTTCGCGATAGATGGCGCTCGCCAGCAACGTCTCGGTCGCGACATGCACGGCCAACGCATGGCGCGGCGTGGCGTAATAGCCCCGGTCGTAATCCTTGCCGGACACCGACGCGATAATCTTAGGATGGGTGGGATCGACCAGCGGCAAATGCGCGAGGCGATAATCCTCGCCCAACACGAATCCTTCGCCGGGAACGAAACGATGCCGGGAGGCTTCGTAGCGCAGATCCGCGCCGGAACAGAAAATCACCGCAGCGGCGCGCTATCGACCTGCGGGCGCGGATTGGCCGGCAGCGGGGCCGGCTGCGACGGCTGCGGACCGTTGGACATCACGCGCAATTGACCCGTGCGCGGCGTCATCGAAAATTCGACCTTGCTGGCGGCCGTGATCGTGCCCGACGGGTTGATCTGGATCGTCGCCACGCGGTCGCCTTGCTGGAACACGAGCACCGAATTCGCCGAGCGGATATTCGACACTTCGGCCCAGCCGAAGCGCGGCATCTCGCGGCGGTAGAATTCGTACATGTCCGCGACCGAACTGCCCGGCGACAGCACGATGCGGCCGAACCAGGCGCCGTCGTTGCCCATGACGAACAGATTGTTGAGATCGACCGACGCGTTGGCCGGCATCGGCACGTCGGTGAAGCGCACGAAACCGGGACCGGGCGACGCGTTTTTGTCGTTCGGGCTCGCCGCCGAACCGGTCGACGCAGATTGGCCCGTCAAGCCGCACGCCCCCAAAACGAGGGCGGTGACGGCGACGATTCCCAAATTGCGAATTGCGGTTAGGCGCAAAATCGACTCCCGAGTCGCGAAGATGTCGTTAGTGTTTCGTCCCGCTCCGCTTACGTCAAGTGGCGGCGAGCAATCCGTCGCGTAAGGTGAGCTTTCGATCCATGCGATCGGCGAGTTCGGGATTATGCGTCGCGACCAAAGCGGCCAGCCCGGTCGTGCGCACGAGATTCAGCAACTCCGAAAACACGCCGTCGGCGGTCCGCGGATCGAGATTCCCCGTGGGCTCGTCGGCCAACAACACGCGCGGGCCGTTGGCGACGGCGCGCACGATCGCCACGCGCTGCTGTTCGCCGCCCGACAGACGCGCGGGACGATGATCCTCGCGCGCCGACAACCCCACGCGCGCGAGCAATTCCTTCGCGCGTGCGGCCGCTTGCACTTTCGATTTGCCGGCGACGAGTTGCGGCATCATCACGTTTTCGAGCGCGGTGAATTCCGGTAGCAGATGATGGAACTGGTAGACGAAGCCGATATCGGAAAGCCGCGCCTGGGTGCGCGTCGCTTCATCCATCGTCGCGCAATCGCGCCCGCCGAGCAGCACGGCGCCCTCGTCCGGTTTTTCGAGCAGCCCCGCGCAATGCAGCAGCGTCGACTTGCCCGCCCCCGACGGTCCGATCAGCGCCACGCATTCGCCGGGCATCAAGCGAAGCTCGGCGCCGCGCAAAACATGCAGCGTGCCGCCCGCCTGATGGAAGCGGCGATGCAGGCCCTTCAATTCGAGGGCGGCGTCACTCATAGCGCAGCGCCTCGACCGGATCGAGACGCGCCGCGCGCCACGCGGGATAGATCGTCGCCAGGAACGATAGGCCCAGCGCCATCAGCACGACTTGCACGACTTCGTTGGGATCGGTCTTCGACGGCATGGTCGCGAGGAAATAGACCTCGGCCGAGAACAATTGCGTGCCGGTGACCCATTGCAGGAACTGGCGGATATGCTCGATGTTGAGATTGAACAACATGCCCAAGCCCAGGCCCGCGAAGGTGCCGAGCACGCCGATCGAAGCGCCCGCCATGAAGAAGATGCGCAAGACCGATCCGCGCGAAGCGCCCATCGTGCGCAGAATCGCGATGTCGCGTGATTTATCCTTCACCAGCATGATGAGGGACGAGATGATGTTGAACGCGGCGACCAGAATGATCAGCGTCAGGATCAGAAACATCACGTTCCGCTCCACCTGAACCGCGTTGAAGAAGCTGGAATTGGCCTGCTGCCAATCGAGCACGCGCACGGGCTGCTGTGCGGCCGCGATCACGTCCTGGCGCGTACGCCACACACGTTGCGGGTCGCGCACGAAGACTTCGATGCCGGAGACGTCCGCGCCGGTGCGGAAGAAATTCTGTCCCGCCTCCATCGGCAGGAACACGAAGGCGTTGTCGTATTCGAACATGCCGACTTCGTAGATCGCGGCGATTTTGAAGGCGCGCAAACGCGGCATCGTGCCGAAAGCGGTGACGTTGCCTTGCGGCGAGATCAGCGTGATCCGGTCGCCGACCTTCAAGCCCATGCGGCCCGCCATGCGAATGCCGATCATCGCCGCGTCGTCGCCCGTGAATTCGGCGAGATCGCCAGATTTGATGTTGGAAACGATCAGCGTGCGCCGCGCCATATCCTCCGGCTTCATCGCGCGCACGAGGGCGCCGCTCGCGGCCCCGTTCGCCGTCGCCATCGCCTGGCCTTCGACCAGGGCGGTCGCGTCGATCACGTCGGGAAGGGCCCGCATGCGCTGGGCGACCGCATCCCAATCGCGCAACGGCTCGGCAGCGCCATAGACGGTCATATGGCCGTTAAGGCCGAGGATACGGCCGAGCAATTCGGCGCGGAAACCATTCATCACGCCCATTACGATGATGAGCGTGGCCACGCCCAGCGCGATCCCGGTCAGCGAGAACCACGCGATGACGGAGATAAAGCCTTCCTGGCGGCGCGCGCGCAGATAGCGCATCGCCACCATCCGCTCGAACACGCCGAAGGCCATGCGCGGCGTCTCAGGCGGCCGGCGCGAGCAGGCGGTTCAACGCCTCCTCGACCGACATCTCGATACGCTCGCCCGTGCGGCGGCGCTTCAATTCGACCTTGCCGTTGGCGAGGCCGCGCGGGCCCACGACCAGCTGCCAGGGCAAGCCGATCAGATCCATCGTCGCGAATTTGGCGCCGGCGCTATCGGACGTATCGGCATAGAGCACGTCTTTGCCGGCCGCCTGCAGCTTGGCGTAAAGGTCCTCGCACGCCGCGTCGCACTTGGCGTCGCCAACGCGCAAATTCACGAGCGCCACGTCGAACGGCGCCACCGCGTCGGGCCATACGATGCCCGCTTCGTCGTGGCTTGCTTCGATCAACGCGCCAACGAGGCGCGACACGCCGATGCCGTAGGAGCCCATCTCGACCAGCACGGGCGCGCCATCCGGCCCCGCGACCTGGGCGTTCATCGGCTTCGAATATTTGGTGCCGAAATAGAAGATGTGGCCCACTTCGATGCCGCGCGCCTTGCGCAATTGCTCGGGCGGCACCGGGCATTTCGCGGGATCGTGCATTTCGCTGGTCGCGGCGTATTTCGACAGCCACTCGTCGACCAGCGGCTGCAGATCGGCCGAGAAATCGACGTCCTTCTTCAGCACGTCCGCTTCCATCCACGACGCGTCGCAATAGACTTCAGACTCGCCCGTGTCGGCCAGAATGATGAATTCATGGCTGAGATCGCCGCCGATCGGCCCCGTATCGGCGCGCATCGGAATGGCTTTGAGGCCCATGCGCGCAAAGGTGCGAAGATACGCGACGAACATCTTGTTGTAGGCGGCGCGGGCACCCTTCCCGTCGATGTCGAACGAATACGCGTCCTTCATCAGGAATTCGCGGCCGCGCATCACGCCGAAACGCGGGCGCACCTCGTCGCGGAACTTCCACTGGATGTGGTAGAGGTTCAGCGGCAGATCCTTGTAGCTCTTCACATAGGTGCGGAAGATATCGGTGATGAGCTCCTCGTTCGTCGGCCCGAACAGCATTTCGCGCTCGTGCCGGTCGACGATGCGCAGCATCTCCTTGCCGTAATCGTCGTAGCGGCCGCTTTCGCGCCACAGATCGGCCGACTGGATCGTCGGCATCAGTAGCTCGATAGCGCCCGAGCGGTTCTGCTCCTCGCGCACGATCTGCTCGATCTTCTTCAGCGCCTTGTAGCCGAGCGGCAGCCAGGAATAGATGCCCGCCGCCGATTGGCGGACCATGCCCGCGCGCAGCATCAAACGATGCGAGACGATCTGCGCCTCGGAGGGGTTTTCCTTGATCGTCGGCAGGAAATAACGCGACAGGCGCATGGGACCGTTTCGGGGCTGGAGGGATTCGTTCGAAAGTGGCGCGACCGTAAGCGAATCTTAGCGTGGCGCCAAGCCTTGGGCTTTGAAGGCTTCGCGCAAGGCCTCGATCTCCGGATTGCCGATCGCTTCGCCGTTATAGAGGGTCTTGCCGGTCAAAACGTCGACCCGGACCTCGCCCAGCTTCACCGAGGGCTGGAACAAGGGCGAACTCTGCGGCACCCCGAAGCGGCGCAGATCGACCGCCACGTCGAACGCCACGGTTTCGGGCAGCTTGATCTGGGGGGCGGGGTTGAGGTCGGCCGGGGCGACCGGCTTGCCGTGAACATCCACGCCCGGCTTATAGGCGACGTCGGCCGAGGGCTGGTGCGTGACGAAAAGCCGGCGGCAATCCAACCCCGTCACTTCGATCTTCGTCGGAGTCGCAGGGGGATTTTGTGCCTGGGAAAACCCCGGCAACGCGGCGGTCATTGCGAGCCCGATCGCGGCGATCCACCTGAAATTGGCGGTCATTTACGCCTCCTGCGTCTAGGTTCTTTGAATTTCACGATAATTCGGCAAAATTACGACAAGCCTGCCCGGGTTTTGTGCGGCGCAACAAGATTTTGAAACTTCATTTCGTATGTACACAAGCAACTTCTCACAAATTGCTCGACAGGCGCGTTTGGCCCTCTATACTCGCCTTAAATAAGAACACGCCCCGCACGGGGACGCACGGCCCAAGTTTGGGGAGTTCACGCCAATACCAGCCCGGCGGGTTCGCTTAAAAAGCGGCCGCCGGGTTTCGGTTTTCTAAGGCCTAATACACAAACCCGTTCTTCGCCGCCTTCATCCAGGGCGGGTTCCGCTTGGCAATACGTTTGTAAGCGGGGCACGTGTCGCGATGCGCGCCCGGCAGATAGCCGATGCTCATCAGAAATTCACCAACGATTTCGCCGCCGGTGAATTTGAAGGTCTTGGCGAAAACCTTGCACCATTCCTTTTTGGTCAGCGGATGGTGCGCTTCGATCCAATCGGCGAAGGACCCGTGCGATTTGGCGATGCCGAGGATGACGTTCGCGTTGTGGATCGCGGCGGCGACCTTCAAGCGGTTGCGCACGATGCCCGCATCGGCCAGTAAGCGCGCCGTGTCCTTCGCGCCGAAGCGCGCGACTTTGGCGACCGAAAACCCGGCATAGGCTTCGCGGAAGCCTTCGCGCTTTTTCAGCATCAACTCCCAGGACAGGCCGGCCTGGTTGATCTCGAGCAGCAAACGCTCGAACAGCGCGTCGTCGCCGGTCAGCGGGAAACCGTATTCGTCGTCGTGATAGGGCCCGTGCAGCGCATGGCCGGGGGCGAAATCGCAATAGCCGCTCATCGGCTCAGCGCGGCGGCAATTGCAGCACGTCGCGCACCGGCAGCAGGTCCGAATGCACGACAGCGAAAATGATCAGCCAGACCACCGCCGCGGCGATGCTGGTCCAGATCACCTTCTTGCCCATCATCGGCTTCTCGGGCGCGCCGGTCATTTGCCCCTTCCCGCCCGGCGTTTCGGTCGGCTTCACGCCGAAGGGCAGCACGGCGAACAGCACGATCCACCAGATCACCACATACATCGCGATGGCGGTGAACGGCGTCATGCCTGTTCCAGTTCCACCAGCGTGCCGGCGAAATCCTTCGGATGCAGGAACAACACGGGCTTGTCGTGCGCGCCGATCTTCGGCTCGCCGTCGCCCAGCACGCGGGCACCCTGCGCCTTCAAGCGATCGCGCGCGGCGAGGATATCGTCGACCTCGTAGCAGACATGATGCATGCCGCCCGACGGATGGTCGGCCAGGAACTTCGCGATCGGCGATTTGTCGCCGAACGGATGCAGCAATTCGATCTTGGTGTTGTCGAGTTCGACGAACACCGTCGTCACGCCGTGCGCGGGCAGATCGACGGGGGCGGAAACCTTGGCGCCCAAGGTCTCGCGATAGGTGCGCGACGCGGCGGCCAGGTCCGGCACGACGATCGCGACATGGTTGAGACGGCCGATCATGGGGAAGGAAATAGCACTGCCGCCGGGCGGCGACTAGACCCTCACGACGTGGATTTGGGCGACCGGCTTCTTGCCCAAACGCTGGTTGACGAGCTTGCGCACCGCGCGGCGCGCGGCCTCGGCGATCTCGTCCTCCGGCGCCTTGTCGGGCACGCGGGCGACAGCACCACGCACCGCCTCGATCAGATCGTCGGCTAACTCGTCGCCCGGATCGTCCGCGTCGATCAGGCCGGGGGCCGAAACTTGCGGATCGGCCATCAAGCGGCCCTTGCGGTCGACGACGACGGTCGCGACCACGGCGCCGTTCCACAGCAGCTTCGCCCGGCCGCGCACGACCGCCCCGTCGACCGGCAGCAAGCGCCCGCCATCGACCGCCCAGCGCCCGGATTGGACGTGATCGACGACTTCCGGCCCGCCGGGCAAATCCAGGCGAATGATCTGGCCGTTTTCCGGCACGATCTGGAACGGCACTTGGCAATCGCGCGCCAAGCCCGCATGCGCGGTCATGTGCAGATGTTCGCCATGCACGGGGATCGCGATGCGCGGGCGGATCCATTGATACATCGACGACAACTCGTCGCGGCACGGATGGCCCGAGACATGGATGGGCGCGTCGCGGTCGGTGATGACCTTCACGCCCAGGCGCATCAATTGGTTCTGCATCCGGCCGACCGCGCGATCGTTGCCCGGAATGGTGCGCGAGGAGAACAGGACCCAGTCGTCCTCCTCCAGCACGATATGCGGATGATCGTCGGCCGCGATGCGCGACAAGGCCGCGCGCGGCTCGCCTTGCGAGCCCGTGCAGATCAGCGCGATCCGGTCGCGCGGCACGTAACCCGCGTCGGTCTCGGTCATGAAGGGCGGCAAATCGGCGAGATAACCGTTCTCGCGCGCGCTTTCGTAGATGCGCCACAGCGAACGGCCGACCAGCGCCACTTCGCGCCCCGCCGCGCGCGCGGCGCGCGCGATACTTTCCACACGCGCGACGTTGGACGCGAAACACGCGATCGCCACGCGCTGCGGAGCGGCGGCGATCTGCTTCACGAGTTCGGCATAGACCGAACCTTCGGAGCCGGACTCGCCGTCCTTGATCGCGTTGGTCGAATCGCCGACGAGCGCCAGCACGCCTTCGTCGCCCACGCGGCGATAGGCGTCGGCGTCGGTGACGGGGCCGATCAGCGGCTCGGCATCGAGCTTCCAGTCGCCGGTATGCAGCACCGTGCCGGCCGGCGTGCGGATCGCCAGCGCGTTCGGCTCCAGGCAGGAATGGGTGATGTGGATGAGCTCGACGTCGAAATCGCCGATCTGCAGGCGCGAACCCTGTTCGATCACATGGATCGGCACTTGGTTGGCGAAATCGGTCTCGGCCAGTTTGCGCTTCAGGAACGACGCGGTGAAACCGGTCGCGTAGATCGGGCAGCGCAGCAGCGGCCAGAGATACGGGACCGCGCCGAGATGGTCCTCATGCGCGTGGGTCAGTACGAGGCCGAGCAGATCGTCACGGTTCTCGGCGATGAAGCTGGGATCGGGCGTGATGACGTCGATCCCCGGCATCGTATCGTCGCCGAAGGTGACGCCCAGATCGACCATCAACCACTTTCCGCCATAGCGGTAGAGGTTGAGATTCATCCCGATCTCGCCGGAGCCGCCGAGCGGCAAAAAATAAAGACCCTTGTCCACGCTCATCGGTTCAATCTGTGGATATCGACCAGACCTTTCAAGGTCAGATCGGGGTCGACATGGGCGAGCAACTTGGTGTGCTCGGCGATGATGGAGATGAGGCCGCCGGTGCCGATGAAGGTCGGTGTACCCCCGAGTTCCTCGGCGATGCGCGTACCGATCCCTTCGATCAAGCCGACATAGCCCCAGAAAATGCCGGACTGCATCGCCGTCACGGTCGACGTGCCGATGGTGCGCGCGGGGCGGCGGATTTCGATGCGCGGCAGTTTCGCCGCCCCCATGTAAAGCGCTTCGAAGGCGAGATTGATGCCGGGGCTGATCGTGCCGCCGCAGTAATTGCCGGCCGCATCCAGCACGTCGAATGTCGTGGCGGTGCCGAGATCGACGACGACGCCGGGCATTTTGTAGCGCGTGCGCGCCCCCACCGCGTTGGCGATGCGGTCGGCCCCCGCCTCCTCCGGCCGGTCGATGCGGATCTCGAGGCCATACTTCAGGCCCTTCTCACCGACGATGACGGGCTCCGCCTTCGCGTAGCGGCGGCAGAAATCGCGCAGATTGAACATCGCCTGCGGCACGACGTTCGATACGACCACGCCGGAGATTTGCGCGAGCGTCATCGATTGCAGCGCCATCAGATGCGTGAGCCACACCGCGTATTCGTCGGCGGTACGCTTCGGGTCGGTCGAGATGCGCCACGAGGCGAGCTTCTCGCCGGTCGCGTAATCGAACGCGCCGAACACGGTGTTAGTGTTGTTGGAGTTGATGACGAGCAGCATGGTCATCCGATCCCCGGCAAATGGACGTCCCCAGCCGTGACGATACGCCGTCCGGCCTCCGTGTCGAGCAGGAGTTCGCCCCCCGCCCCCAATTCGGCGAACACGCCGTCGAGCGTGCGATCCGCCAAGCGCACTTCGATCGCTTGGCCCAAACGCGCCGCGCGGGCGAGCCACGCCTGGCGCACGGGCGCGAAGCCTTCCGCCGTCCAGCGGCGATACCAGCCAAGAAAATGCCGCGCGAAAGCGTCGAGGGCCGCTTCGACCGGGGCCGCCCCGTGCAGCGATGTGGCGGGATAGCGCGTTTGCGCCGGCGAGGAGGCGAGATTGATGCCCACGCCCAGGACCAAATAAGCGAGGCCGCTATCGCCGCTTTCGGCTTCGAGCAGCACGCCCGAGATTTTCCGCCCGCCGACCAGCACGTCGTTGGGCCATTTATATTCGATGTCTTGCGCGCCCAGCTCGGCGACCGTTTCGCCCACGGCGACGCAAGCGACAAAAGAAAGCTGGGCCGCCGTCGCGGCTTTCGCGTTGGGCCGCAGGACGAGCGAGAGGTAGAGATTGCCGCGCGGGGATTCCCAAACGCGGCCTTGGCGGCCCCTGCCCGCTTTCTGTTCGCGCGCCCAGACGAGCGTCAGGTCCGCAGCACCTTCGCGCGCCATCGCCTTGGCTTCGTCGTTGGTGGAGCCCACGCTGTCATGCGCCGCCAGCCGGAATTCCGGCGGCAAACGCACGCGATCGGCAACCGGCGCGATCAACCGCCGAACAGCGACGCGGCGGCGGTGGTCGCGGCCGCGACCAGCGGACCGGGCAGCAGGAAGAACAGCAGCGTGAAGACCGACGAAACCGCCAGGATCGCCGTGGGGCCGTTACCTTCGGCCGCGTCGAAGGCGGGCACGGGCTCGTCGAAATACATGATCTTGACGATGCGCAGGTAATAGAAGGCGCCCACGACCGAGGCCAGCACGCCGATCACGGCGAGCAGATAGAGACCCGCCGATACCGCCGCGAGGAAGACGTAGAGCTTGCCGAAGAACCCGGCGAGCGGCGGAATGCCGGCCATCGAGAACATGGCGATGCCCAAACCCGCCGCCAGCATCGGGCGCGTGCGCGCGAGGCCGGCGAGATCGCCGATCGTTTCGACCATCTTGCCGTCGCGCTTCATCGACAGGATGACGGCGAAGGCGCCGAGATTCATCACGACGTAGATCGCCATATAGACCAGCACGCCGCGCACGCCCGTTTCGTCACCGGCGGCGAGACCGACCAGCGCGTAGCCGACATGGCCGATGGAGCTATAGGCCATCAGGCGCTTGATGCTGGTCTGCGCGATGGCGGCGAAGCTGCCGATCAGCATCGACAGGATCGCGACGAAGACGACGATTTGCCGCCAATCGCCGACCAGCGAGCCCAGCGGCTCGACCAGCACGCGCACCAGCAGCGCCATCGCGGCGAGCTTGGGGGCGGCGGCGAAGAACGCCGTGACGGGCGTCGGCGCGCCTTCGTAGACGTCGGGCGTCCACATATGGAAGGGTGCCGCCGAAACCTTGAACGCCAAGGCCGCCGAGACGAACACGATGCCGAACACCACGCCGATCGGCGCACCGCCCGAATGGTCCGTCATCACGCCGGCGATGGTTTCGAAATTCGTGGCGCCCGAGAAACCGTAGATCAGCGACGCGCCATAGAGCAGCATCCCCGACGACAGCGCGCCGAGCACGAAATACTTCAAGCCCGCTTCGGTCGCGCGCGGCGAGTCACGACGAATAGAAGCCAGCACGTAAAGCGACAGCGACTGAAGCTCGAGGCCGAGATAGAGCGAGATGAGGTCGTTGGCCGACACCATCATCGACATGCCGAGTGCGGCGAAGATCGTCAGCACCGGATATTCGAAGCGCGCGAAGCCTTCGCGGCGGTTGTAATCGTCCGACAGCACCAACGCGGCGGCGGTCGCCAGGAAGATCGCGACCTTGACGAAGGCCGAAAACGCGTCGGCCACGAACATGCCCGACATCAGCGTCGTCCGGTCCGGCGCTTGCGTCGCGGCGGCAAGGGCCGCGACCAGCAACACCGCGATGGCGAGCGCGTTCACGGTCCGCGTCGCGTCGCCCTTCGAGAACGCGCCGACCATCAACAACGTCAGGCCCGAGACGGCGAGGATCAGCTCGGGCAGCAGCGGGGCGAGAAGAAAGTCGGTCATCGGGCGTTCTCCGCCGGCGCTTGCGCTTGCGTCGGCGCTTGGGTGTCGGCGTGGTTATGCGCGCCGCGATCGGCCTCGTAACGATCGACGACCGATTGGATCGTCGTTCCCATCATGTCGAGCACGGGCTTGGGCTGGATGCCAAGCCACAGCGTGGCGACGATCAGGGGGGCGAAGATCAGCTTCTCGCGCCATTCGAGATCGGGCATGTCCTTGAGGTCGTCGCGGACCAGCTTGCCGAAGATCACGCGGCGATAGAGATAGAGCATATAGGCCGCCCCCAGGATCACGCCGGTCGCGGCGAGTGCGGCCGCAACGGTCGATGCCTGATAGGTGCCGGTCAGCACCAGGATTTCGCCCACGAACCCCGCCGTGCCCGGCAGGCCGACGGCACCCATGGTGAACACCATGAACACGGCCGCGTAGACCGGCATGCGATGGACGAGGCCGCCATAGCGCTTGATCTCGCGCGTGTGCAGGCGGTCGTAGACGACGCCCACGCACAAGAACAACGCGCCCGAGACCACGCCATGCGCGATCATCTGGAACATCGCCCCTTCGACGCCCTGGCGATTGCCGGCGAACAGGCCCAAAGTCACGAAGCCCATATGGGCGACCGACGAATAGGCGATCAGCTTCTTCATGTCCTCCTGCACCAGCGCGACGAGCGAGGTGTAGATGACCGCGACGATCGACAGCGCGAAGACGAGCGGCGTGAAATAGTCGCTCGCTTCCGGGAACATCGGCAGCGAGAAGCGGATCATGCCGTAACCGCCCATCTTCAACAGCACGCCGGCCAGGATGACCGAGCCCGCCGTCGGCGCTTCGACGTGCGCGTCGGGCAGCCAGGTGTGCACGGGCCACATCGGCACCTTCACCGCGAAGGATGCGAAGAAGGCGAGCCACAGCCACATCTGCATCTGACGCGGGAAGTCGTAGTCGAACAGCTCGACGATGTTCGTCGTCTCGGTCTGCCAATACATCGCCAGCATCGCGATCAGCATCAGCACCGAGCCGAGCAGCGTGTAGAGGAAGAACTTGAACGCCGAGTAGACGCGCCGCGCCCCGCCCCACACGCCGATGATCAGGAACATCGGGATCAGGACGGCTTCGAAGAAGACGTAGAACAGCACGAGGTCGAGGGCGATGAAGGTGCCGACCATGAAGGTTTCCAGCACCAGGAACGCGATCATGTATTCGCGCACGCGCTTTTCGACATGCCAGGACGCCGCGATGCACAGCGGCGTCAGGAACGTCGACAGCAGCACGAAGGGCGCGGAAATCCCATCGACGCCGACGTGATAGCCGATGCCGTAGCCGGGGATCCAAACATGGCGCTCGACGAACTGGAAATCCGCCGTACCGCGATCGAAGCCGAACCAGATCGGCAGCGACAAGACGAACACGACGAGCGAGGTCCACAGCGCCGCCCAGCGGGCGTTGCGGGAAACGGCTTCTTCCGTGCCGTTGAGCAGCAGGATGAACAGCGCCCCGGCCAGCGGCAGGAACGCGACGAGGGAAAGGATGGGCCAGTCGGTCATGATCTCAGCGGCCCGTCCGCAGAATGTACCAGGTGGCGAGGACCACGATGCCGATCAGCATCGCGAAGGCGTAGTGGTAGACATAGCCGGTCTGCAACTTGCCGGCGCGCTTGGCGACGACCAGCGTGCCCGCCGCGATCGCGTCGGGCCCCATGCCGTCGATCACCGTTCCGTCGCCGCGCTTCCACAGGAAGCGGCCGATGACGAAAGACGGACGCACGAACAGCGCGTTGTAGAGCTCGTCGAAATACCACTTGTTCAGCAGGAACTCGTAAAGGCCCTTGAAGTCTTTCGCGATCTGCTTGGGCTTGGACGGGTTACGGATATAGAGGCCGTAGGCGATGCCGATGCCGGTGAGGCCGACCGCGATCAGCAGCGGCGGGACCCAAGACGGGGCGTGATGCGCCGCTTCGATGCCGTCATGCAGCGTGAAGATCGCCGTGCCCCAGAACGCTTCGCGGCCTTCGCCGACGAAGAAGTAATAGAGGCCCATGCCCGAGAACAGCGCGCCGAAGGCGAGCACGAACAACGGGATCAGCATGACCATCGGCGATTCATGCGCGTGGTCGACCGCGTGATGATCCGTGTCCGGCGCCTTGTGGAAGCTCATGAACAACAGGCGCCAGGAATAGAAGGCGGTCATGGTCGCGGCCGCCAAGCCCAGCCAGAAGGCGTATTGACCCGCGGCCGTGTGGACGCCGTAGGCGGCCTCCATGATGATGTCCTTGGAATAGAACCCGGCGAAGCCGATGTTCAAACCCGGGATGCCCATGCCGGCCAGCGCCAGCGAGCCGATCCACATCATCGCGTAAGTGATACGGATCTTGGTCCACACCTGTCCGCCCATCTTGCGCATGTCCTGCTCGTGATGCAGGGCGTGGATGACCGAGCCCGCCGATAGGAACAGCAGCGCCTTGAAGAAGGCGTGGGTCGTGAGGTGGAACATCGCGGCCGGATAGGCCGACACGCCAGCCGCGAAGAACATGTAGCCGAGCTGCGAGCACGTCGAATACGCGATCACGCGCTTGATGTCGTTCTGCACCAGACCGACCGACGCCGCGAACAACGCGGTCGAAGCGCCGACGATCGTGACGACCATCAACGCCGTCGGCGCGTATTCGAAGATCGGCGACAGGCGGCAGACCATGAACACGCCCGCGGTCACCATGGTGGCGGCGTGAATGAGCGCCGAGACCGGCGTGGGGCCTTCCATCGCGTCCGGCAGCCAGGTGTGCAGGAAAAGCTGCGCCGACTTGCCGCAAGCGCCGACGAACAGCAGCAGGCAGATCAGCGTCAGCGCATGGAATTCCTTGCCCAGGAATTCGAGCTTGGCTTCGGCGAATTGCGGCACGGCCGCGAAGATCGCGTCGAACTGGACCGAGCCGAACAGCAGGAAGCAAGCGAAGATGCCGAGCGCGAAGCCGAAATCGCCGACGCGATTGACGAGGAACGCCTTGATCGAGGCTTCGTTGGCGCTGTCCTTCTCGAACCAGAAGCCGATCAGCAGATAGGACGCGAGACCCACGCCTTCCCAGCCGAAGAACATCTGGATGAAATTGTCGGCCGTCACCAGCATCAGCATGAAGAAGGTGAACAGCGACAGATACGCCATGAAGCGCGGGATCGACTTATCCTCGGCCATGTAGCCGATGGAATAGAGATGCACCATCGACGAGACGATGGTGACGACGCACAACATCGTCGCCGACAGCGCGTCGAATTTCAGCGCCCAGTTGGCGACGAAGGCGCCGCTTTCGATCCAGGTGAACAGCTCGACCGTACGGGTCTGCCCCTGCACGCCGACCTGGTAGAAGATGACCAGCGAGAACAAGCCCGCGAGCATCACGCAACCCGTGGTCACGTATTGGGCGACGCGTTCCTTGGTCGCGTGGGGCAGCGACGAGGCCATCGCCAGACCGGCGATCGCGAAACCGAGAAGCGGGAGAAGGACGGCGGCGGAGTACATGGCCCGGATCAGCCCTTCATCATGTTGATGTCGTCGACCTCGATCGTCCCGCGATTGCGGAAATAGACGACGAGGATCGCGAGCCCGATGGCGGCTTCGGCGGCCGCGACGGTCAGCACGAACAACGCGAAGACCTGGCCGACCAGGTCGCCCAAATGGGTCGAGAACGCGACGAAGTTGATGTTCACCGCGAGCAGCATCAGTTCGATCGACATGAGAATGACGATCACGTTCTTCCGGTTGAGGAAGATGCCGACGACGCCGAGCGTGAACAGGATCGCCGCGACGGCGAGATAGTGTGCAAGACCGATGGCCATCAGACGTCGACCCCCTTGCGGCTTTCGACCGAGACGACGGCCACACCTTCGGCGCGCGTGCGCGCGACCTGGCGGGCGATCGACTGGCGTTTGACACCTTCGCGCTCGCGCAAAGTGAGGACGATCGCCCCCACCATCGCGACGAGCAGCACGAGGCCCGAAGCCTGGAACACGTAGACGTAGTCGTCATAGAGCACGAGGCCGAGCGCCTTCGTGTTGTGGATCTGCGAAGGATCGGGGATCGGCAGCGCCATCGCCTCGGGCAGCGCCGGCGATACGGTCCAAGCGCCGAAGACGAGGATGAGTTCGGCCACGAGCACGAGGCCGATCGCCGCCCCGATGGGCAGGTAGTTCGCGAAGCCGCTGCGCAGCTTGGCGAAGTCCACGTCCAGCATCATGACGACGAACATGAACAGCACCGCGACCGCGCCGACATAGACGACGACCAGCAGCATCGCGAGGAACTCGGCACCCATCAGCACGAACAAGCCGGCCGCGTTGAAGAAGCACAGGATCAGGAACAGGACGGAGTGCACCGGGTTGCGCGCGACCACGACCATGGTGGCGCCGCCGATCAGCACGGCCGAGAACAGGTAGAAGACGATGGTCTGGAGCATCCCCTCGCCCTCAACGATACGGCGCGTCGGCCGCGAGATTGGCCGCGATCTCGGCCTCCCAGCGGTCGCCGTTCGCCAGCAATTTGGCTTTGTTGTACATCAGCTCTTCGCGCGTTTCGGTCGCGAATTCGAAATTCGGACCTTCGACGATCGCGTCCACCGGGCAAGCTTCCTGGCAGAAGCCGCAATAGATGCACTTCGTCATATCGATGTCGTAGCGCGTGGTGCGGCGGCTGCCGTCGTCGCGCGGCTCGGCCTCGATCGTGATCGCCTGCGCGGGGCACACGGCCTCGCACAGCTTGCACGCGATGCAGCGTTCCTCGCCCGAGGCGTAGCGGCGCAGCGCATGCTCGCCGCGGAAGCGCGGCGAGATCGGGCCCTTCTCGTAGGGGTAGTTCATCGTCACGGTCGGCTTGAAGAAATACTTCAAGGTCAGCGCCATGCCCGTGACGAGTTCGGACAGGAGCAGCGATTTCGCGGCGCGATCGAGGCCGGTGGCCATTGTCTTTCTCCCCATCCCCTCAGCGCGGGACCCAGCCGGTGGCCATCAGCACGCCGGCGGTCAGGATCACCCAGAACAGCGAGAACGGCAGGAACACCTTCCAGCCGAGACGCATGAGCTGGTCGTAGCGGTAGCGCGGCATTGTCGCGCGCACCCACAGGAACACGAACAGGCAGAACGCGACCTTGATCGCGAACCAGATCGGGCCCGGAATCCAGTTGAGCGGCGCCACGTCGACCGGCGGCAGCCAGCCGCCGAGGAACAGGATGGTGGTCATCCCGCTCATCAGGATCATCGCCGCGTATTCGCCCAGGAAGAAGAGCGCGAAGCTCATCGACGAATATTCGACGAAATACCCGGCGACGATTTCGGACTCGCCTTCGGGCAAGTCGAAGGGCGAGCGGTTCGTTTCGGCCAGCGCCGAGATGAAGAAGATGACGAACATCGGGAACAGCGGCAGCGCGAACCAGACGTTCTTCTGCGCCATCACGATGTCGGTCAGGTTCAGCGAGCCCACGCACAGCAGCACGGTAATGATGACGAAGCCGATCGAGACTTCGTAGGACACCATCTGCGCGGCCGAGCGCATGGCGCCCAGGAACGCGTATTTCGAGTTCGACGCCCAGCCGGCCATGATGATGCCGTAGACGCCCAGCGACGAGATCGCGAACAGGTACAGCACGCCGACATTGAGGTCGGAAAGCACGATGCCGTAGTCGAACGGGATCACCGCCCAAGCGACGAGGCTGAGCAGGAAGGTCAGCATCGGCGCCATCATGAACACGAACCGGTTGGCGCCGGTCGGCACGATGGTTTCCTTGAGCAGCAGCTTCAAGCCGTCGGCGAAGGGCTGCAGCAAGCCGAACGGGCCGACCACGTTCGGACCTTTGCGCAGCTGCATCGCGCCGATGACTTTACGTTCCGCCAGCGTCAAGAAGGCGACGGCCACGAGCAGCGGCACCACGATCGCAAGGATCTTCGCGACGATGATGGCGCCGGGGACGATCACGCCCCAGAGGAGATCGTTCTCAGCCATGCGTACCGGTCCGGGGCGCTTCGCCCTTCACGTAGACCCGGGTGCATTCGGCCATCGTCGCCGAGGCGCGGCTGATCGGGTCGGTCATATAGTAATTGTCGATCGGCGAAACGAACGCCGCCGGATCGACATTGCCCGCCTTGCCCAGCGCGCCGAGCTCGGCGGCCGGATGGGCGATTTCGATTTCGGCGAACACGGGCGACGCCTTCGCCAAGCGCACACGCAGTTGGCTCAACGTGTCGTAAGGCAGCTTGGCGCCCAGCGCGTCGGACAGCGCGCGCAGGATCTTCCAATCCTCCTTCGCCTCGCCCGGCGGGAACACGGCGATGCGCGCGTGCTGCGCGCGACCTTCGACGTTCACGTAGGTCGCGTTCTTCTCGGTATAGGCGGCACCCGGCAGAACCAGATCGGCGCGATGGGCACCCTTGTCGCCGTGATGGCCTTGATAGATCACGAACGCCTTGCCGAGCTTCGACGTGTCGATTTCGTCCGCACCCAGCAGGTAGACGACATCGATCTCGCCCTTGCCCGCACCCTCGACGATGCCCGCGACGTCGCGCCCATTCGCCCCCGGCACGAAGCCGAGTTCGAGCGCGCCGACGCGGCCCGCGGCAGTGTTGAGCACGTTGAAGCCGTTCCAGCCGTCCTTGACCACGCCGGCCTTGGCGGCGAGTTCGCCCGCCAACGCGAGCACGGCCGCACCATCGGCGCGGGCGAGCGCGCCCATGCCGACAATCAGCATCGGCTTGGCCGCGTTCTTGAGCGTCTCGAAGAACGCGTTCTTGCCCGAGGCGACATCGGCGAGCGTCGTCGGGCCCGCCCCGAGATATTCGTATTTGTAGCGCAGGTCGAGTTGCGGCCCGATCGCGGCGATCTTCACGCCGCCCGCACGATAGCGCTTGCGGATGCGCGCGTTCAGCACCGGGCTTTCCCAGCGCGGATTGGTGCCGATCAGCAGGATCGCGTCGGCATCTTCGATGCCTTGGACGGTCGAGTTGAACAGCCACGAGGCCCGGTTCGCCGGATCGATCTTGGCGCCGTCCTGGCGGCAATCGAGATTGGCCACACCCAAGCCAGCGAGAATGTCCTTCAACGCCGCGACCGACTCAGCGTCGGCGAGGTCGCCGGCGATCGCGCCGATACGCGATGCGGAAGTACCCTTCAGCTTGGCGGCGGCGGCGGACAGCGCTTCGGCCCACGACACGGGCTGGAGCTTGCCGTCTTTACGCAGATACGGACGGTCGAGGCGCTGGCGCTTCAACCCGTCCACGGCGTGGCGCGACTTGTCGCCGATCCACTCTTCGTTCGTCTCTTCATTAAGGCGCGGCAGAACGCGCAGCACTTCGCCGCCGCGCGCGTCCACACGGATCGAAGCGCCCAGCGCGTCGAACACGTCGATCGATTCCGTCTTGCGAAGTTCCCACGGGCGCGCCGTGAAGGCGTAGGGCTTCGACGTCAGCGCGCCGACCGGGCACAAATCGACGATATTGCCGGAGAGTTCGCTGGTCAGCGCCTTCTCGACATAAGTGTCGATTTCCATGTGCTCGCCGCGGAACACGGCACCCAGTTCCTCGTTGCCCGCGACTTCGGTCGAGAAGCGCACGCAGCGCGTGCAATGGATGCAGCGCGTCATGGTCGTCTTGACCAGCGGCCCGATTTCCTTGTCGGGCACGGCGCGCTTGTTCTCGTGATAGCGGCTGCTGTCCTTGCCGTAGGACATCGCCTGATCCTGCAAATCGCATTCGCCGCCCTGATCGCAGATCGGGCAGTCGAGCGGATGGTTGATCAGCAGGAATTCCATCACGCCGTTGCGGGCCTTCTTGACCAGCGGCGTATCGGTCTTGATGACTTGGCCTTCGGCGACCGGCATCGCGCAGGACGCGACGGGCTTCGGGCTCTTCTCCATCTCGACGAGGCACATGCGGCAATTGCCGGCGACCGACAGGCGCTCGTGATAGCAGAAGCGCGGCACTTCCTTGCCCGCGATCTCGCAGGCTTGAAGGACCGTGATGCCCGCGGGCACTTCGATCGTTTCGCCGTCGATGGTGACTTTCGGCATCGCTTCAGCCCTTCGCCCGATACGCCGCCAGCATTTCCGCGACCGGAACGCCGTCGATGGTCATGCCTTTGACGTTGCAGTCTTCGATGGCCACGCCCGCCAAGTTCGCGTTGGTGATCGTCGCACCCGACACGTTCGCGTCGTCGATGCGCAGCCCGGACAGATTGACGTTATGAAGGCGCCATCCCGACATGTTCACGTTCTCGAATTTCGCGCCCGAAATACACACATCATCGAACAACGAACCCGACACGTCGGATTTGCGCACGTCGAGTTTTTCCTTGAAGGCGTGAAGATCCATCGCCGTCACTCCGCCGCCTGGGCGGTGAGCGCCGCCTTATAGTCGCGAATGCGCTGTTCCATGTGCGGGCGGAAATTGCGGATCAAGCCCTGCACGGGCCATGCGGCCGCGTCGCCCAGCGCGCAGATCGTGTGACCTTCGATCTGGCGGGTGACTTCCTCCAGCATGTCGATCTCGGACAGATCGGCCTGGCCCTTCACCATGCGCTGCATGACGCGGTAGAGCCAGCCCGTACCCTCGCGGCACGGCGTGCACTGACCGCAGCTTTCATGCATGTAGAAGCGCGACAGGCGCGCGATCGCCTTCACGATGTCGGTCGACTTGTCCATGACGATCACGGCGGCAGTACCCAGGCCCGAGCGATGCTCGCGAAGTGCATCGAAATCCATCAGCACCGTGTCGCAGATCGACTTCGGCAACGCAGGGACGGACGAGCCGCCCGGAATGACCGCGAGCAGATTGTCCCAGCCGCCGCGCACGCCGCCGCAATGCTTCTCGATGAGTTCCTTCAGCGGAATGCTCATCGCTTCTTCGACCGTGCAGGGCTTGTTCACATGGCCGGAGATGCAGAACAGCTTCGTGCCCGCATTCTTGGGCCGGCCGATACCGGCGAACCACGCGGCCCCGCGACGGATGATCGTCGGCGCCACCGCGATGGATTCGACGTTGTTGACCGTCGTCGGGCAGCCATAAAGGCCGACACCCGCCGGGAACGGCGGCTTCAGGCGCGGCTGGCCCTTCTTGCCTTCGAGGGATTCGATCAGCGCGGTTTCCTCGCCGCAGATATAGGCGCCGGCACCGCGATGGACGAAGACGTCGAACTTCCAGCCCGAGCCGCAGGCGTCGTCGCCGAGCAGCTTCGCCTCGTACGCTTGCTGGACCGCGAGTTCGAGATGCGAGGCTTCGTTGTAGAACTCGCCGCGCACATAAATGTAAGCGGCGTTGGCGCCCATCGCGAAACCGGCGATCAGGCAGCCTTCGATCAGCTTATGCGGATCGTGGCGCAGGATCTCGCGATCCTTGCACGTACCCGGTTCGGATTCGTCGGCGTTGACGACGAGGTAATGCGGACGGCCATCCGATTTCTTCGGCATGAAGGACCACTTCATGCCGGTCGGGAAGCCCGCACCGCCGCGCCCGCGCAGGCCCGAATCCTGGACTTCCTTGATGATCCAGTCGCGGCCCTTGGCGAGAATGTCCTTCGTGCCGTCCCAATCGCCGCGCGCCATGGCGCCTTTCAGGCCCCAGTCGCCGTCGGCATAGAGATTGGTAAAGATGCGATCCTTGTCCTGAAGCATCAGTCTTCTCCCGCACCCGACTTGGCCGCGAACTCGGTCAGCGACGTGCGCCCGCCTTCGGGCATCGAATGCTGACGGCCCTTCATCGAGCCCCTCGGCGGCACTTGGCCGCTGCGCAGCGCGTCGATCAGCTTTTCGGTCAGCGGACCGTCGAGATCCTCGTAGAAATCGTCGTTCACCTGGATGATCGGCGCGTTGACGCAAGCGCCCAGGCATTCGACTTCGCGCACGGTGAACTGGCCGTCGGCCGAATGCAGGAACGAGGCGTCCTGCTGGCCCTTGATGCCGAGCTTGCGCTCGCATGCGGCCATCACTTCGTCCGACCCGCGCAGCCAGCACGGCGTGGTCGTGCAGACTTGCAGGAACCACTTGCCGACGGGGGCGAGGTTGAACATCGAGTAGAAGGTCGCGACTTCGTAGACGCGGATCGGCGCCATATCGAGCAAGCCGGCGATGTAATCCATCGCCGCGCGCGGCAGCCAATTATGGTGCTGGCGTTGCGCCAAATCGAGCAGCGGCAGCACGGCGCTGGCCTGACGGCCCGGCGGGTACTTGGCGATGATGCGCTGCGCACGCGCCAGATATTCGGGCGTGAAAACGAAGCTCGCCGGCTGTTCGACGTGAGAGTGGTTTGCGCCGCTCATCGATCGACTTCTCCGAACACGATGTCGAGCGAACCGATGATCGCGACGACGTCGGCCAACATGTGGCCCTTGGCCAGGAAATCCATCGCTTGCAGGAACGCGAAACCGGGTGCGCGGATCTTGCAGCGATAAGGTTTGTTCGTGCCGTCGGCGACGAGATACACGCCGAACTCGCCCTTGGGCGCTTCGACGGCGGTGTAGGTCTCGCCCGCGGGCACGTGATAGCCCTCGGTATAAAGCTTGAAGTGATGGATCAGCGCTTCCATCGAGCGCTTCATCTCGCCGCGCGTGGGCGGCGTCACCTTGCGGTCCGGGCCCTTCACGGGACCCGACGGCATCTTCTCAAGGCACTGCTTCATGATCCGCAGCGACTGGCGCATTTCCTCCATCCGGCACAGATAGCGATCGTAGCAATCGCCGTTCTTGCCGATGGGCACGTCGAATTCCATCTGGTCGTAGGCGTCGTAGGGCTGCGACTTGCGCAGATCCCACGGAATGCCCGAGCCGCGCACCATCGGCCCCGAGAAGCCCCAAGCCAGCGCGTCGTCCTTCGACACCACGCCGATATCGACCGTGCGCTGCTTAAAGATGCGGTTTTCGGTCAGCAGCGTTTCGATGTCGTCGATGATCTTCGGGAAATGCTCGACGAACTTCATCATGTCGTCGGCGAGGCCCGCGGGCATGTCCTGCGACACCCCGCCCGGACGGAAATACGCCGCGTGCAGACGCGCACCGCATACGCGCTCGTAGAACTCCATCAGCGTTTCGCGCTCTTCGAAGCCCCACAGCAGCGGCGTCATCGCGCCGACGTCGAGGGCGAAGGTCGTGACGTTGAGGATGTGATTCAGGATGCGGCCGATTTCGGCGTAGAGCACGCGGATATATTGCGCGCGCGGCGGCGCCTGGATGCCCAGAAGCTTTTCCACCGCCAGCGCGTAGGCGTGCTCCTGGTTCATCGGCGAGACGTAGTCGAGGCGGTCGAAATACGGCACCGCCTGGAGATACGTCTTGTACTCGATCAACTTCTCGGTGCCGCGATGGAGCAAGCCGATATGCGGATCGGCGCGCTCGATCACCTCGCCGTCCATTTCGAGCACGAGGCGCAGCACGCCGTGCGCGGCCGGATGCTGCGGCCCGAAATTGAGCGAGTAGTTCTTGATCTTGACCTGGCCGGCGGCGTGATCCGGATCGGCGGCAACGTTCGTCGTGGCGATGGGTTCGGCCATGATTACTGTCCCTTCGCCTTCTCGTCGCCCGGCAGCGGCGCCTTCGGCTCGCCGAGCTGGTTGAGGCCCAAGCCTTCCCACGGCGACAGGAAGTCGAAGCTGCGGAAATCCTGCGTCAGCTTCACGCGTTCGTAGACCACGCGGCGCTGCTCGGCGTCGTAGCGCACTTCGACATGGCCGGTCAGCGGGAAGTCCTTGCGCAGCGGATGCCCTTCGAAACCGTAATCGGTCAGGATGCGGCGCAGATCGGGATGGTCGGCGAAGAACACGCCGTACATGTCCCAGGTCTCGCGCTCGAACCAGCCCGCCGACGGGAACACGCCTGTGGCCGACGGCACCGGATTGTTTTCGTCGGTCGTCAGCTTCACGCGGATGCGCCGGTTATGGCGCATCGACAGAAGATTATAGACGACCTCGAAACGCTCGGGCTTGGCCGGCCAATCGACGCCGCACACATCCATCAACGCGCCGAACTTGCACGCATCGTCGTCGCGCAGATACGTCAACACGCGCACGATGGCGTCGCGGCGCACGTTCAGCGCCAGCTCGCCCTTCGCGATCTCGTGACCGATCAGATCGGCGCCCAAAGCGCCCGCGATCCGCTCGGCCAGGGGCTGAAGCCCCTCGTCCACCCACTCGGCCATGAAGTACCGGCTCCCAAAAACCCGAACTAGCGCAGGATGGAGGTCGTGCGCTTGATCTTCTTCTGAAGCTGCAGAATTCCGTACAGCAGCGCCTCGGCGGTCGGCGGACAGCCGGGCACGTAGATGTCGACGGGCACGATGCGGTCGCAACCGCGCACCACCGAGTAGCTGTAATGGTAGTAGCCGCCGCCATTGGCGCAGCTGCCCATCGACAGCACCCAGCGCGGCTCGGCCATCTGGTCGTAGACCTTGCGCAAGGCGGGCGCCATTTTATTGGTGAGCGTGCCGGCGACGATCATCACGTCGGATTGGCGCGGGCTCGGCCGGAACACCATACCGAACCGGTCGAGGTCGTAGCGGCTGGCGGCGGTGTGCATCATCTCGACCGCGCAGCACGCCAGGCCGAACGTCATCGGCCACAGCGAGCCGGTGCGCGCCCAGGCGACGAGCTTGTCGAGCTGCGCGATGACGAAGCCCTTCTCGGTCAGCTCGTCCGTCGCGGCCTTCAGCAGCGCGTCCTGCGCCGCACCGGGCGGCAGCGGGGCGCCGGAACCGGGGATCTGGATCACTCCCATTCGAGCGCTCCCTTGCGCCATTCATAGGCGAAGCCGATCGTCAGCACGCCGAGGAACACGACCATCGACCAGAAACCGAACATGCCGATCTCGCCCAGCGCCACGGCCCAGGGGAAAAGGAACGCGACTTCGAGGTCGAAGATGATGAAAAGGATGGCCACGAGATAGAAGCGCACGTCGAACTTGCGGCGCGCATCCTCGAAGGCTTCGAATCCGCATTCGTAGGCGGAGAGTTTTTCGGCGTCGGGGCGTTGGCGGCCGGCGACCAGCGAGGCCAGGACCATCACGACCGACAACGCGATCGCAAGGCCCAAGAACAGCAATATCGGGAGGTACTCCCGCAATAGCTCGGTGTTCGCGTCCATGCTCCCCTCGACTTCCCGAACGGCGCGACGATACGCCGATCGACGCCCACCGTATAGGCCATCGCGGTCAATCTTGCCAATACATTAGGGCACCGCACACAAGCGGATGCCGCAATGCAGCAACCAATCGAAATGGTAGGAGATAGGGGAAAGTCCTTCGGCGGAGTGGCGCGAGCGACGGGACTTGAACCCGCGGCCTCCGGCGTGACAGGCCGGCGCTCTAACCAACTGAGCTACGCCCGCATACCGGACTCCGCTCGAAGGACGGCGGTGTTTACAGCCCCACCCCTGCCCCGTCAAGCATTGTGGGTTAAGTCCGTCAAAATCTTTGCTTACTCGCCCGCCGCGCGGGTTTTTGCCTCGGGGAATAGCCCCAGCAGCCCGTCGCGCGTGGCGGGACAAATGCCGCGCTCGGTAATCAATGCGGTCACGAGTCGCGCCGGGGTCACGTCGAACGCGTCGTTGCGCGCGGGGCTCCCCGGGGCCGCGATATCGACCTCCACCACGCTGCCATCGGCCAAACGCCCGGCGATGCGCGTGACCTCCAGCGGCGAGCGTTCCTCGATCGGGATTTCCTTAACGCCGTCCACGACGGTCCAGTCGATCGTCGGACTCGGCAAGGCGACATAGAACGGCACGCCGTTATCGTGGGCGGCGAGCGCCTTCAGATACGTGCCGATCTTGTTGCACACATCGCCGCGCGCGGTGACGCGATCGGTGCCGACGATGCAAAGGTCCACGAGCCCGTGCTGCATCAAATGCCCGCCCGAATTATCGGCGACGATGTGATGCGGCACACCATGGCGCCCCAGCTCGAACGCGGTCAGCGACGCGCCTTGGTTGCGCGGCCGGGTTTCGTCGACCCACACATGGACGGGAATGCCCTTGTCGAACGCCTTGTAGATCGGCGCGATGGCCGTGCCCCAATCGACGGTCGCGAGCCAGCCGGCGTTGCAATGGGTCAGGATGTTGACCACACCCTTGCCGCCCTTCTTCGCCCAAGCGGCTTCGATCAGCGTCAAACCCTGATCGCCGATCGCTTCGCAGATCGACACGTCCTCGTCGCAAATTCCGGCGGCGAGCGCCCAGGCGAGTTTGGCGCGCGCGGGCGGTGCCAACGGCGCCACGGCGCTGCGCACGCGATCGAGCGCCCAGCGCAGATTGATCGCCGTGGGACGTGTGGCAGCCAGCTTGTCGTAGGCGGCGTTCATCGCGGCGTCGGACGGATCGGCGGCGAGTGCTATCGCCATGCCGTAAGCGGCGGTCGCCCCGATCAGCGGCGCGCCGCGCACGATCATCGCCTTGATCGCGTGGGCGGCTTCGTCGAGTGTCGCCAGCCGCTTGATTTCGAATTTATGGGGCAGCTTGGTTTGGTCGATCACGTCGACCGCGACGGCGCCATCGGCAACCGGCCAAATCGTTCGGTAATGCTTGCCGTCGATCTTCATCGAACCCCACCTTTCGAAGCCGGTGGTGGGCGGTGAGGGGATCGAACCCCCGACCCTCTCGGTGTAAACGAGACGCTCTCCCGCTGAGCTAACCGCCCTTCCCGGCAGAGAGGTTGTGGCTTAGTTCAGCCCGTCCCTCAAGTGTTTGCCCGCTTTGAATTTGGGCGCGCGCGTGGCGCCCAAACGGATCGCCTCGCCGGTGCGCGGGTTGCGGCCTTGGCAGGCCTTGCGCTGGGAAACGTAGAAGGTGCCGAAGCCGAACAGCTTCACTTCCCCGCCTTTGCGCAATTGCCGCGCGATCGTGTCGAACGCGGCGTCGAGAGCGGCGGATGCCTGATCCTTGCTCAATTCGGTTTCCGCCGCGACGGCGGCGATCAGATCGTTCTTATTCAAGGCCCCGGCCCCGCTCGTTTGTGCGGACCGTTCTTGGCAAAGCGAAGCGCCCGCGTCAATCGCGTCGAGTCGGAAATCCATCTTGACAACGTCCGATAAGCGAACGGCCGGCTGGGTTATCCCCAACCGGCCGTCTGTTATCCACTCGGAAGCGGATATTTTCAGTGCGTGCGAAGGCCCGTCGTCGCGTCGTCGGTTCCCGATTTCGCGGGCACCGCATCGATTTCGGGCTCTTTCCACTCGATCGGCGTGAGCGGTGCTGTCAACGCGCGCGCGAGCACTTCGTCGGCCGTGGACACCGGAACGATCTCGAGCCCCTTCTTCGCGTTCTCGGGGATCTCGACCAAGTCCTTCTCGTTGTCCTTCGGGATTAGCACGGTCTTGATGCCCGCATGCAACGCGGCCAGCAGCTTTTCCTTCAAGCCGCCGATCGGCAGCACGCGGCCGCGCAGCGTGATCTCGCCGGTCATCGCCACATCCTTGCGCACGGCGATGCCCGTGAGCACGGAGACGATGCCCGTGACCATGCCCACACCCGCCGACGGACCGTCCTTGGGCGTCGCCCCTTCCGGCACGTGAACGTGGATGTCGCGCTTGTCGAACAGCGGCGGCTTGATGCCGAAGCTCGTCGCCCGGCTGCGGACGTAAGCCGCCGCGGCCTGCACCGATTCCTGCATCACGTCGCCGAGCTTGCCGGTGATCGTCATCTTGCCCTTGCCGGGCGAGAGAACGGCTTCGATCGTCAGCACTTCGCCGCCGACTTCCGTCCAGGCGAGACCGTTGACCAAGCCCACGCGATCCTCGAGCTCGACTTCGCCCCAGCGGAATTTCTTCACGCCGGCGAATTTCTCGAGGTTCTTGGGCGTCACCTTCACCGACTTCACGCCGTCGACCAGAATCGTCTTCACCGCCTTGCGCGTCAGGCCCGCGATTTCGCGTTCCAAACTGCGCACGCCCGCTTCGCGGGTGTAGAAGCGGATCAGGTCACGCAAGCCTTCGTCGCTGATCGCCCACTCGCCCTTCTTGAGCCCGTGCATTTCCTCCTGCTTCGGGATCAAGTGCCGGCGCGCGATTTCGATCTTCTCCTCCTCGGTGTAACCCGACAGGCGGATGATCTCCATGCGGTCCAGCAACGGCTGGGGCATGCGCAGCGTGTTCGCCGTCGTCACGAACATCACGTCCGACAGGTCGTAATCGACCTCCAGGTAATGATCGTTGAACGTCGAATTCTGCTCGGGATCGAGCACTTCGAGCAGCGCCGACGCGGGGTCGCCGCGCCAATCGGCGCCCAGCTTGTCGATCTCGTCGAGCAGGAAGAAGGGATTCGACGACTTCGCCTTCTTCATGCCCTGGATGATCTTGCCCGGCATCGAACCGATATAGGTCCGGCGATGGCCGCGGATTTCCGCCTCGTCGCGCACGCCGCCGAGCGACACGCGCACGAAGTTACGGCCCGTCGCCTTCGCGATGGACTTGCCGAGCGACGTCTTACCCACGCCGGGCGGGCCGACGAGGCACAGGATGGGCCCGCGCAGCTTCACCGTGCGCTCCTGCACGGCCAAGTACTCGACGACGCGTTCCTTGACCTTCTCCAGACCGTAATGGTCGGCGTCGAGCACCTTGGCGGCGTTCTTCACGTCGCGCTTGATCTTGGTGCGCTTCTTCCACGGGATCGTCAGGATCCAGTCGAGATAGTTGCGCACCACCGTGGCTTCGGCCGACATCGGGCTCATGGAACGCAGCTTCTTCAGCTCCGCCATCGCCTTGTCGCGCGCGTCCTTCGACAGCTTGGTCTTCTTGATCCGCTCTTCGAGCTCCGACGCCTCGTCCTTGCCGTCGTCCTGCTCGCCCAGCTCCTTCTGGATCGCCTTGAGCTGTTCGTTGAGATAGTACTCGCGCTGCGTCTTCTCCATCTGCCGTTTGACACGGTTCCGGATGCGCTTTTCCACCTGCAAGACGCCGATCTCGCCTTCCATCGCGCCGTAGATCTTCTCCAGGCGCTGGGAAACAGTGTCGATGTCCAGAAGCTCCTGCTTCTCCGCGATCTTCAACGCCAGATGCGAAGCGATCGTGTCCGCGAGCTTGCCCGGCTCGTCGATCTGATTGACCGACACCAGCACTTCGGGCGGGATCTTGCGGTTGAGCTTGATGTACTGCTCGAACTGGCTGACGGCCGTGCGCACCAGCGCTTCCATCTCCGCCGCCGGGCCCGTCTTGTCGGGCATCGCTTCGGCATAGGCCTGGAAGAAATTCGGGTTCTCGACCCATTTGGACACGCGCGCGCGCGTCCCGCCTTCGACCAGCACCTTCACCGTGCCGTCGGGCAGTTTCAGCAATTGCAGCACCGTGCCGATCGTGCCGACTTCGTAGATGTCGTCGGGCTGCGGATCGTCCTGCGCGGCGTTCTTCTGGGCGACGAGCAGGATCTGCTTGTCGTCCTTCATCACGTCTTCGAGCGCACGGACCGACTTCTCGCGACCGACGAACAACGGCACGATCATGTGCGGGAACACGACGATGTCGCGCAACGGCAGTACCGGATAGAGCGTCCCGCTTGTGCTTTCCATGAAACCCGTAACTCCTGAAAGAAGCCCGCTTTCGGCCATCCCCCGCTGACGGGCGAACGGCACTAGCGTCTTCGACGACGATAAAAGCATCCTGAAGCGGATGCCCACGGAAGGAAAGTTGGGCCCGAAGCGGCCGGGGATCAAGCCCGACTCGCCACAGGGGCCGGCGACGCGCCTTCTAGGGGCGCGCCGCCCTACGCCTTGGGCTTACGCCGAAGCGCCGCCGACTTGCTGGGGCATGGCGCGATCGCCGTGCACTTGCAAGGGCTTGGCGCGGCCTTCGACGACCTCGCCATTGATCACGACTTCTTCGATCCCGGTCATGCCGGGCAGATCGAACATCGTGTCGAGCAGGATGCCTTCCATGATGGAACGCAACCCGCGCGCACCGGTTTTGCGCTGGATCGCCTTGCGCGAAATGGCGCGCAGCGCGTCTTCCGCGAAGGTGAGCTTGATGCCTTCCATCTCGAACAGGCGCTGATACTGCTTCACCAGCGCGTTCTTGGGCTTTTGCAGAATGTCGATCAGCGCGTCTTCCGACAGGTCGGACAGCGTCGCGACCACCGGCAGACGGCCGATGAATTCCGGGATCAGGCCGAAGCGCAGCAGATCCTCGGGCTCCACATCGCGCAGGATGTGACCCGTGGTGCGCTCGTCAGGTCCGCGCACATCGGCGCCGAAACCGATCGACGTGCCGCGCGAACGCTGCGCGATGATCTTTTCAAGGCCGGCGAACGCGCCGCCGCAGATGAACAGGATGTTGGTCGTGTCGACCTGCAGGAATTCCTGCTGCGGATGCTTGCGCCCGCCTTGCGGCGGCACGGAGGCGATCGTGCCCTCCATGATCTTGAGCAGCGCCTGCTGCACGCCTTCGCCCGACACGTCGCGCGTGATCGACGGGTTTTCGGATTTGCGGCTGATCTTGTCGACTTCGTCGATATAGACGATGCCGCGCTGCGCGCGCTCGACGTTGTAGTCGGCGGCTTGCAGCAAACGCAGGATGATGTTCTCGACGTCCTCGCCCACGTAACCGGCTTCGGTCAGCGTGGTGGCGTCGGCCATCGTGAACGGCACGTCGATGATGCGCGCCAGCGTTTGCGCCAGCAGCGTCTTGCCGCAGCCCGTGGGGCCGACGAGCATGATGTTGGACTTGGCGATCTCGACCTCGGCGCCCTTCCCGCCATGGGCGAGGCGCTTGTAGTGATTATGCACGGCCACCGAAAGCACGCGCTTGGCGTGCTCCTGGCCGATCACGTAATCGTCGAGAACGGTGCAGATGTCCTTCGGCGTGGGCACGCCGTCGCGCGACTTCACGAGGGTGGTCTTGTGCTCCTCGCGAATGATGTCCATGCACAATTCGACGCATTCGTCGCAGATGAATACGGTCGGGCCCGCGATAAGCTTGCGGACCTCGTGCTGGCTTTTGCCGCAGAACGAGCAGTACAGCGTGTTCTTGGAATCGCCCGAGGACTTGTTCATCGGTTCTCCGTCAGGACCGGCGCCCCGAAAAAGGACTCCGGTATTGCGGGGATGTTAGCCCCGCGATGGCCTTGCAGCAACAATACCACCCGGGCGAACCGAGCGGGAACGATACGCGTTAACCTTACAGTTTACGCGGCTTTGCTGCCCTCGTCGGCGCGCGGCGGGCGCTGAACGACGACTTCGTCGATCAGACCGAAGGCCTTGGCCTCCTCGGGGTTCATGAAGCGGTCGCGCTCCAGCGCCTGCTCGATCGCCTCGAGCGGCTGGCCGGTGTGGCGGACATAGATCTCGTTCAGGCGCTTGCGCAGGCTGAGGATTTCGCGCGCCTGGATTTCGATGTCGGTCGCCTGGCCTTGGGCGCCGCCCGACGGCTGGTGGACCATGATGCGCGAATTGGGCAGCGAGAAACGCTTGCCCTTGGCGCCGGCGGCGAGCAGCAGCGAGCCCATCGACGAGGCCTGACCGATGCAAACCGTCGCCACGTCGGGGCGGATATATTGCATCGTGTCGTACATCGCGAGACCCGACGTCACCACGCCGCCCGGCGAGTTGATGTAGAGCGAGATGTCCTTCTTCGGATTCTCGCTTTCCAGGAACAGCAGCTGCGCGCAGATCAGACTGGCGATGCCGTCGTTGACGGGGCCGACCAGGAAGATGATCCGCTCCTTCAACAGGCGCGAGTAGATGTCGAAGGCACGCTCGCCGCGCGCGGTCTGTTCGATGACCATCGGCACGAGGGCGTTCATCTGCACGTCGATCGACATTGGGGTGTGCTCCTGCGCCTTGCGCGCCTGAAAACGAAAAGGGCCTTCGGAACCATTTAGGTCCGAAAGCCCCCTTCGATCAAGAGATCGGAAAAAAGAAGCCGGATCAGGCGGCTTCGTCTTCCTTGAACAGTTCCTCGACGGTAACCGGCTTATCGGTCACCTTGGCGAGTTCCAGGATGAAATCGACGACCTTCTCCTCGAAAATCGGCGCGCGCAGCTGGGCGAGCAGTTCCGGATTCGAGCGGTAGAATTCGACGACCTGGCGTTCCTGGCCGGGGAAGCGGCGGACCTGTTCGCCCAGCGCCCGGTTCACTTCGTCCTGCGTGACCTGGACGTCGTTGGCGCGGCCGACTTCGGCGAGCAGCAAGCCCAAGCGCACGCGGCGTAGCGCGATCGCCTTGTACTCTTCCTTCAGCTGATCGTCGGTCTTGCCCTTGTGCTCCGGGTCCTCGACGCCGCGCTTGCGGTCGGCTTCGACCTGGCCCCAGATCTGCTGGAATTCCATTTCGAGCATGCCGGGCGGCACTTCGAAATTATGCGCGTCCGACAGCTTGTCGAGCAACGCGCGTTTCACCTTGGCGCGTGCGGCGCGCTGGTAGTCGCGCGCGAGCTGGTCCTTCACGACCTTCTTGACGGTTTCCAGATCCTCGAAGCCGAGGCCCTTGGCGAATTCGTCGTCGATCGTCACGGGCAGCGGCTCGCGCAGCTCCTTGATCTCGACCTTGAAGGTCGCCTGCTTGCCGGCGAGCTTTTCCGAACCGTATTCGGCCGGGAACGTGACGTTCACGTCGACCTTGTCGCCGGCCTTCTTGCCGACGAGCTGGGCTTCGAAGCCCGGGATGAACTGGTTGGAACCGAGTTCGAGCGGATGGTCGTTGCCCTTCCCGCCCGGGAACGCTTCGCCGTCCATGAAGCCTTCGAAATCGATCACGGCGGTGTCGCCGAGCTTGGCTTCGCGCGCGGCTTCGACCTTCTGGGTCTTGCGCTGCGAGGTCGCGAGGCTGTCGAGCGCCTTGGCGATTTCCGCTTCGCCCGGCTCGGCCTTCGGACGTTCCAGATCGATCGTCTTGAAATCGACCGGCACGATTTCCGGAAGCACTTCCAGCGACACCGTGTATTCGAGATCCTTGCCCTCGTCGAACGAGGTCACTTCGATCTTCGGCTGCATCGCGGGCTTCAGGTTGCGTTCGAGCAGCGCCTGACTCGTCGTGTCCTGCACCGCGCGCTGGAGCACGTCGCCCATCACCGACTGGCCGAAGCGCTTCTTGATGACGCCCTTGGGCGCCTTGCCCGGACGGAAGCCCGGCAGATTCGCCTTCTTGGCGACTTCGTCGAGTTCGACGTCGATCTTCTGGGCGATGTCGGCGGCCGAAACGACGACCTTGTAGCCGCGCTTGAGACCTTCGTTGAGCGTTTCGGTGACTTGCATGGATTGAAAACTCGTTTGTCGTTGGGGCGCCGGAGGCTCGATCGCGCGGGCGAGGCTGGTGCGGGCGGAGGGACTTGAACCCCCACGACTTTCGTCACAAGAACCTAAATCTTGCGCGTCTACCAGTTTCGCCACGCCCGCTTGTCGCCGGATTTGGGCCCAGCGTCGAACCCCAGCGGCGTTCGGGCGCCTCTCCTACCCGGACCCCCTATTTCCGTCAACCCGCGCGCGGCGCGGCCAACTTTATCGCACAATTAACCATCCTAAAATTGGGGTATCTAAAAACGCATAGCATCGAATGACGGCGACAGTTGTTTTGCAATCCTCCAAGCAAGAACTGTAAATTTTCCTGTTACACCAATCCCTTAACCGAATTGTCAAAAATCCTGATTTTGTAAATATGTCAATGACAAGATCGGATTGGCTACGGGGTTTGGCATACAAATTACCTGTCATTATGTTACAGGAATCGAGCGGTTTTGCTAAAATTTTTAGCAGAATCCGGGGGAATTCCCCCCTGAAATGCCGGCAGAAGACCGGCCGCTGGGAGCCTTAACGATGTCGAATTCGATTAACACCAACGTCGGCGCCCTCGTTGCGCTCGCTTCGTTGCGCACCACGCAGTCAGCCCTGTCCGTCGCCTCCAAGCAGGTGCAGACCGGCTATCGCGTCTCGGACGCGCAGGACGACGCGTCGACCTTCTCGGTCGCGCAGGGCATTCGCGGCAACCTCCAGGCCTTCCAGGCCGTGCAGGGCTCGCTCGCCAACGGTGTCGGTCTCGGCACCGTCACGCAGGCCGCGCTGACGAACATCTCGAACCTGGTCGGTAACCTCCAGGCCAAGATCACGCAGCTCGCCGACGGTTCGATCGGCAACAGCCAGCGCACGATCTACGCCGCCGACTTCACCGCGATGACGAACCAGATTTCGAACTTCATCGCGCAGGCCAACTACAACGGCGTCAACTTGCTGTCGAACAACTCGGCGGCCAAGACCTTCCTGGCGGACACCTCGGCGGCGACGCTGACGATGACCAGCCGATCGGCCGTGCACACGGCGTTCACGACCTTCGCGGCCTCGTCGGTCTCGTCGGTCACGGCGGCGACGGCGGCGCTGACCTCCCTCACGACTTTCTCGAACGCGGTCGCGGCCTCACTCGGTCAAAACGCGGCCGACACGCGTACGCTCCAATTGCAGTCGAACTTCGTGAACTCGGTGGTCGATGCGACGACGACGGGCCTCGGCGCCATCGTCGACGCCGATATCGGCAAGGCTTCGGCCTCGGTCCAGTCGCTTCAGGTTCGCCAGCAGCTGGGCATCCAGTCGCTGTCGATCGCCAACCAGCAGCCTTCGGTCCTGCTGGGCCTGTTCCGCTAAGCGAACTTCCCTTCGGGGCGGCAAAGACGGGGGTGGCGAAAGCCGCCCCCGTTCTTTTTTGCGCGCCGTTACATTGCGACACACGCCGCAACCAAATTTAGCAATCCGACATTTGTCGGCGGCGCCCCGGTCCCGGAGAATTCCAGACATTGAAACGGTCGCGACGCCGCAGAAGCGGCCCGCGCCTTCTGGAAGGAATTTCCGATGTCGAGCAATTCGATCAATACCAATGTCGGCGCTCTCGTCGCGCTCGCCTCGTTGCGCACGACTCAATCCGCGCTCTCCGTCGCCTCCAAACAAGTGCAAACCGGCTATCGCGTCGCCGATGCGCAGGACGACGCGTCGACCTTCTCGGTCGCGCAGGGCATTCGCGGCAATCTTCAAGCGTTCCAAGCGGTGCAAGGCTCGCTCGCCAACGGCACGGGCCTCGGCACCGTGACCCAAGCGGCGCTCACGAATATCTCGGATCTGGTGGGCAACCTCCAGGCCAAGATCACGCAGTTGGCCGACGGATCGATCGGCAACAGCCAGCGTACGATCTACGCCGCCGATTTCAGCGCGATGACGAACCAGATTTCGAACTTCATCGCGCAGGCCAACTACAACGGCGTCAACTTGCTGTCGAACAACTCGGCGGCCAAGTCCTTCCTCGCCGACACGTCGGCAGCGACATTGACGATGACCAGCCAATCGTCGGTGCACACCGCATTCACGGCCTTCGCCGCATCGTCGGTCTCGTCGGTCACGGCGGCGACGGCGGCGCTCACCTCGTTGACGACCTTCTCGAACGCGGTGGCCTCGTCGCTGGGCGCCAACGCGGCCGACACGCGCACGATGACGTTGCAGTCGAACTTCGTGAACTCGGTGGTCGATGCGACGACGACGGGCCTTGGCGCCATCGTCGACGCCGACATCGGCAAGGCGTCGGCCTCGGTGCAGGCGCTCCAGGTTCGTCAGCAGCTGGGCATCCAGTCGCTGTCGATCGCCAACCAGCAGCCTTCGGTCCTGCTGGGCCTGTTCCAGTAAGCCGTCGCTTCCGTCGGACAAAACGAACGCCGTCGTCTGCCGAAACCTTAGGCAGCGGCGGCGTTACCATTTCGAATACGCGATATATAACAATAGCTTAAATTAATTCCTCCGGCCTTATGATTGGGACTTGCTGTTACAAAACGTATTTTGACAGTGTCGGTCGACAGGAATATTTTCTGCAACGTCGATAACCGACACCGGATCGCAGAAGCGGACCGGACATATTCCAGAAGGAACCACGACAATGACGAATTCCGTCAATACGAACGTTGGCGCGCTTGTGGCTTTGGCCTCCTTGCGCACGACTCAATCCGCGCTCTCCGTCGCCTCCAAGCAAGTCCAGACCGGCTATCGCGTCTCGGATGCGCAGGACGACGCGTCGACCTTCTCGGTCGCGCAAGGCATTCGCGGCAACCTGCAGGCCTTCTCGGCCGTGCAAGGCTCGCTGGCGAACGGTGTCGGTCTCGGTACCGTTACCCAAGCGGCACTGACCAACATCTCGGATCTGGTGGGCAACCTCCAGGCCAAGATCACGCAGCTGGCCGATGGGTCGATCGGCAACAGCCAGCGCACCATCTACGCCGCCGACTTCAACGCGATGACGAACCAGATTTCGAACTTCATCGCGCAGGCCAGCTACAACGGCGTGAACTTGCTGTCGAACAACTCGGCGGCGAAGACGTTCCTCGCCGACACCTCGGCGACGACGCTGACGATGCAAAGCCAATCGTCGGTGCACACCGCGTTCACGACCTTCGCCGCGTCGACGGTCGGCTCCGTCACGGCGGCGACCGCGGCCCTCACCTCGCTGACGACCTTCGCCAACGCGGTGGCCTCGTCGCTGGGCGCCAACGCCGCCGACACGCGTTCGATGACTCTCCAATCGAACTTCGTGAACTCGGTGGTCGATGCGACGACGACGGGCCTTGGCGCCATCGTCGACGCCGATATCGGCAAGGCGTCGGCCTCGGTGCAGGCGTTGCAGGTCCGCCAGCAGCTGGGCATCCAGTCGCTGTCGATCGCCAACCAGCAGCCGTCGGTCCTGCTGGGCCTGTTCCGCTAAATCGACGCGAAAGCGCCGTAAACGGACGAACGGGGGCGGTGCGAACCGCCCCCGTTTGCATTTTGCAAAACATCCTTTGACGTCGTCGCAACGTTTGGTTACAGTTCTGTCAGCCGAAAATCGGCCCCGGATCGCAGAAGCGGACCGGACATCTTCCAGAAGGAACCAGAACGATGACGAACTCCGTCAATACGAACGTTGGCGCGCTTGTGGCTTTGGCCTCCTTGCGCACGACTCAATCCGCGCTCTCCGTCGCTTCCAAGCAAGTCCAGACCGGCTATCGCGTCTCGGATGCGCAGGACGACGCGTCGACCTTCTCGGTCGCGCAGGGTATTCGCGGCAACCTGCAGGCCTTCTCGGCCGTGCAAGGCTCGCTGGCGAACGGTGTGGGTCTCGGTACCGTTACCCAAGCGGCGCTGACCAACATCTCCAACTTGGTCGGTAACCTCCAAGCGAAGATCACGCAGCTGGCCGACGGTTCGATCGGCAACTCGCAGCGCACGATCTACGCCGCCGACTTCAACGCGATGACGAACCAGATCTCGAACTTCATCGCGCAAGCCAGCTACAACGGCGTCAACCTCCTCTCCAACAACTCCGCCGCCAAGACGTTCCTCGCCGATACCTCGGCGACGACGCTGACGATGACCAGCCAGTCGTCGGTGCACACGGCGTTCACGACCTTCGCCGCGTCGACGGTCGCGTCCGTCACGGCGGCGACCGCAGCCCTCACCTCGTTGACGACTTTCTCCAACGCGGTGGCTTCGTCGCTGGGTGCCAACGCCGCCGACACGCGTTCGATGACTCTCCAGTCGAACTTCGTGAACTCGGTGGTCGATGCCACGACGACGGGCCTCGGCGCCATCGTCGACGCCGATATCGGCAAGGCGTCTGCGTCGGTGCAGGCGTTGCAGGTCCGCCAGCAGCTGGGCATCCAGTCGCTGTCGATCGCCAACCAGCAGCCGGCGGTGTTGTTGGGCCTGTTCCGCTAAGACCCGCCCAGCGATACCAAACGACGTTTTCCCGCATTTTTTGCGGGAGAAAGGCGGACGCGGGAGGAGACTCCCGCGTCTTCTTTTTTTGGGGTAGTTTCACCCCATGGCCGGTTCGATCAATTCCATCAACACCAACGATGGCGCCTATCGCGCGCTATCGTCGACGCGCAGCCAATCGGCGGCGTTGCAGCAGGCGCAGAAGCGTCTGCAAACGGGATTGCGCGTCGCGGACGCCGCGGACGACGCCTCCACTTTCGCGGTCGCCCAAGGTTTGCGCGGCGATCTGCAGTCCTTCACCGCCGTGCAAAGTTCGCTCGCCAACGGCGCGGGGCTCGGTTCGGTCACGCAAGCGGCACTCGGCCAGGTCTCCGATCTGTCGAACCAATTGCAGCAGCGTTTGACGCAGCTTTCCGACGGATCGCTTTCGGCCCAGCAGCGCGCGACCTATTCGGCCGACGTGCAGTCGCTGACCAGCCAGATCCAAAGCACGATTCAGCAGGCCGGCTTCAACGGCCAGAATCTTCTGCAAGCCGGGGCGAGCGGCACGTCGTTCCTGGCCGACACGAATGGCGGCAACATTTCGGTTTCCGGCCAAGGGCAGGTCGGCACGGGCGCCACCACGCTGCAAGGTGCGATCGACACGACCAGTGCCGCGACGTCGCAAGCCAGTCTCGGCGCGTTGCAGAATTTTCAAAATACGATCGCGCAAGCGGCAGCCAACAACGCCGCCGATACGCGCGGCCTCGTCCAGCAATCCAATCTCACCAACTCGATTTCCGATGCGGTGACGATCGGCTTGGGCGCGCAAGTCGATGCCGATATCGGCGCTTCGGCGGCGCAATCTTCCGCCCGCCAAGTCGGAAGGCAGCTTGCCTTCACCAGCCTGGGCATCGCGAACAGCCAGCCCAGCGCCCTGCTCGGGCTCACCCGCTAACTTCATTCCTAAGACGCATGATCGCGTTACTATAGTAGCGCGTTAATTATGGATAATTTTATCTTTATTTGAATTAACTGCACTCCGAATTTTCCAAGCATACCAAAGGCTTGCCGGTTCCGTAGATTTTGCGTTAATATCTCATTGCTCGGCAGTCCGTGGACGCGGCGTCGTCGGCCCAACCCCATCAAGAGGGAACGGCGACACGGACTCCAGGTTCGACAGAAGTCGAAACCACATAGACCAGAAAGGGACCAACCAATGACGAATTCCGTCAATACGAACGTTGGCGCATTGCTTGCGCTATCGTCGCTCCGCAATACGCAATCCTCGCTCTCCATCGCCTCCAAGCAAGTCCAGACCGGCTATCGCGTTGCCGATGCGTCCGACGACGCGTCGACCTTCTCGGTGGCGCAGGGCATTCGCGGCAACCTGCAGGCCTTCTCGGCCGTGCAAGGCTCGCTCGCGAACGGTGTCGGCCTCGGCACCGTCACGCAGGCAGCGCTGACCAACATCTCGGATCTGGTGGGCAACCTCCAGGCCAAGATCACACAGCTGGCCGACGGGTCGATCGGTAACAACCAGCGCACGATCTACGCCGCCGACTTCAACGCGATGACGAACCAGATTTCGAACTTCATCGCGCAAGCCAGCTACAACGGCGTGAATCTGCTCTCGAACAACTCGGCGGCGAAGACGTTCCTCGCCGATACGTCGGCGACGACGCTGACGATGGCGAGCCAGTCGTCGGTCCACACGGCCTTCACGACCTTCGCCGCGTCGACGGTCGGAACCGTGACGGCCGCGGCCGCGGCGCTGACGTCGTTGACGACCTTCGCCAACGCGGTGGCCTCGTCGCTCGGCACCAACGCCTCGGACACGCGTTCGATGTCGTTGCAGTCGAACTTCGTGAACTCGGTGGTGGACGCGACGACGATCGGCCTCGGCGCCGTCGTCGACGCGGATATCGGCAAGGCCGCGGCGTCCGTCCAGGCGTTGCAGGTCCGTCAGCAGCTGGGCATCCAGTCGCTGTCGATCGCCAACCAGCAGCCCGCCGTGCTGCTGGGCCTGTTCGGATAAGGTCGGCGCTTCGCCGTCGACCTTTCGCCGAGCAAGACAGAAAAAGAAAGGCCCCGCGCGCCGGCGGGGCCTTTCGCATTTTCGCGGACCGCCCCTTCCCAAAGGTTGAGACCGGCCCGGCCTTTTGCACATTCGCGCCGTGCGCGCGCGGCACGCAAACTGCACGCCTCCGGGATCGTTTTCGACCCTTTGGGAGGTATCCTATGACGAAGTCGCTCCGTATCGGCCGCCGTTCCTTGCTTCTCGCCGCCCCGGCCGTCGCGTTGGGCCTGGGATCCGCGCGCGGCCAGACCGCGAAGTTCCGCTTCAATCTCGGCTGGCGCGTCGAAGCTTCGGCCGCCGGATTCCTCGTCGCGGCCGAGCGCGGCTACTATCGCGAGGAAGGCCTGGACGTGACGATCGATGTCGGCAACGGCTCGGCGGGCGCCATCGCCCAGGTCGCGGGCGGCGCGTATGACGGCGCCTCGGCGGATATCCCCGCGATGATCCAGCACAATCTCGCCAATCCCGGCCGCAAATTGATCTGCGCGGCGATCCAGTACGACAGCAACCCGAACGCGCTGATCGTCAAGGCGGACTCAGCCATCAAGGCGCCGCGCGACTTCATCGGCAAGAAGGTCGCGGGCCAGCCCTTCAACGCGTCGCGCGCGCTGTTCCCGATCTTCGCGCGCGCGCAAGGCCTGCCCGCGGACGCGGTGCAATGGCAATCGGTCGATCCGGGGCTCGGCAACCAGCTTTTCCTGAAGGGCGAAGTCGACGCAGTCGCGTTCTTCTATTTCACCGGCCTGCTCAATCTCAAACTCGCCGGCCTGCCGCTCGATCAGATGCGCACGTTCCGTTACTCCGATTACGGCCTCAAAGGCTACGGCAACGCGATCATCGTCAATCCGGCGACGAACCCGCGCGCGATCTCGGGTTTCGTGCGCGCGGCGACGCGCGGCTGGCTCGACTGCATCGCCGATCCCGACGCGGGCGGCAAGGCGGTGAAGGCGCGCGAAGCGCTCGCCGATCAGGCGATCGAAACCGAACGCCTGAAAATGATGGTCGACGGCTCGATGGTGACGCCCGATACGCGCCTCTACGGCTGGGGCGGCGCTTCGCCCGCGCGCTTGCAGGCGACGATCGAGGAAACGCTGCTCGCCTATAATCTCAAAGGCGACCTGAAGCCGGAGGACATCTTCACCAGCCAATACCTGCCCGCCACCGCGGACCGCACTTTGCGCGTGAAGAGCTGACGCGATGGGCATCCCGGTCGTCAGCCTCGCGAAATCCGACCTGGAAGTCGCCGCCGCCATTCGCGCGGCGGCGACCGCCCACGGATTTTTCTACATCGTCGATCACGGCATTCCGCAAAGCCTGATCGACGCGCAATACGCATGGGCTCAGCGCCTTTTCGCGCTGCCCGAAGCGTCCAAGCGCAAGATCTCGCTGTTCAACTCCAAGGCCAAGCGCGGCTGGGAAGCGATCGGCGATCAGACCTTGGACGCCGAAGCCGAGCCCGACCGCAAGGAAAGCTTCTATTGCGGCGTGCCTTACGGGCCCGATCATCCTTACGTGAAGGCCGAGCTCAACGGCTACGGCGCCAATCAATGGCCCGAAGAGCTGCCCGAAATGGCCGCGTCCTGCGCCGCCTATATCGAAGCGACGACGAAACTCTGCGAAGGGCTGATGCGCCACCTCGCCCGCTCGCTCGATTTGCCGCCCACGCAATTCGACCACACGATGGCCGAGCCGATGATCACGCTGCGCCTGCTGCGCTATCCGCCGCATCCGGCGGATGCCGGCGCCAACGTGTTCGGGGCGGGCGCGCATACCGATTGGGGGGCGATCACCGTGCTGGCGCAGGACGACAGCGGCGGCTTGCAAGTGCTCGACGCCGACGGCGAAACCTGGCTCGACGCGACACCCATTCCCGGCAGTTTCGTCGTCAATCTCGGCGACATGATCCCGCGCTGGACCAACGGGCTTTACCGTTCGAACCTGCATCGCGTGATCAACAAGGCGTCGGCGCATGACCGCTATTCGGTGCCGCTGTTCTACAGCCCGAATTATCACGCGAAGATCGAAGCCCTGCCCGGCACGGTCATTCCCGGCGAGAAACCGCTGCACGAGCCCTGCACCGCCGGCGAACATCTCGCCGAGATGTATCGCAAATCCTATGGGTTGAAAGCCGCATGACCGCCGCGATCGTCAGTATCGACGTCAATTTTTTCTGCAACGATCCCGTCGTACTGATGGGGTTCTATCGCGATCTGCTGGGCTTGCCGGAAAACGAGGCGGCGCGCTCGCCGATCTATCGCGCGTTGCGTTTGGGCGAGACCGAGTTCGGCTTCAACAAGACCGACGCGTATCCGGTCCTGAACCTCGCCGACCGCGTGCCCGGCGATAAGGGCGTGAAGGCGTATCCGACTTTCGTCGTGCCGAACGAGCCGGATATCGAAACCCTCGCCGCCAAGGTGACTTCGTTGGGCGGCAAAATTATCAAGCCGCCCTATCGCACCTATTATGGCGCGTGGCAGGTCGTGGCCGAGGATATCGAAGGCAACGTGTTCCGGCTGAATTGCCGGCCGGCCTAACTCTTATTCTTCAGGTCGAACACGACGGCGTAGCCGTCTTCCGCGCCCGCCGCGATGCGCCAGCCATCCGGCGACCAGGCCATCGCGCGGATCGGCTTTTGCGTGTCGGCCGGTGCGCGCAGTTCGAGATCGCGGCGGCTGTCCATATCGCCCAAACGCAAGCCCCCGTTTTCGAACCCGCCGCAGACGAAGCCGCTATCGGGATGGGCCACGATACCGGTCATCCCCGCCCCGTCGCCGAATCCGTATTCGACCGGCGGCTGGCCTTCCGGGCCTTTGCCCGAAAAATCCCAGCACACGAAGCAATCGGCGGCGTCCGACAGCAGGTAACGCGTATCGGCCGTCCAGGCGAGCGTCTTCACTTTGGTGCGATAGCCCGCCATCTGCATGTCCTGGCCGTTGGCGAGGCGCCAGACATGGATCGCGTTGTCCTGCGTCGTCGTCGCGAGGAACTTTGCATTGGGCGCGTATTTGATCGCGACGTGGCTGCCCTTCCAGTCCATCTTGCGCGGGGCGCTGGCGGGGTTGCGCACCTGCCAGATCGAAGCACCACCGTAATGCGCGGCGGCCACGCGGCTACCATCGGGGCTGAAATCGAGTGCCGCGACCGTGCTGGGATGGGGCCCGAGCTTCTTGGGCTCCGCCACGCCCGGCGCCCAATACCAGATTTCCTTGCCGATGCCGCAGGCGATGCCGCCATTCTTGTGCGTGGCGAGCGCATCGATCCAGCGGCCTTGCGCCTTGCCGATCTCCGCGAGCGAACCGTCGACCCCGATGCGCACCAAACGCCCATCGTCGCCGCCCGAGACGAACGACACGCCGTCGGGATGCGGCGCGAAGGACAAGCTGGCGCCGCCATGCGCCTCGACCACGCGCGTCGAATTGTCGGCGATCGTCACGAGCTTGACGATCCCGGAGCCGAGGGCGAACGCCGCCGTCTCGCCGTCCGCCGAAAACGCCGCGCCGGAGACATAGGCGGCGAAATCGAACTCGCGCTTGGCGGGCAGTTTGACCGCTTCGCTCATGCCGCTTTGCAGGCTTCGAAGCCGGATTTCAGCGCGTCGGCGTCGAGCTTGCGGCCGATGAACACGAGCTTCGACTGACGCTTTTCGCCCTTGCGCCAATTCTGACCCCAGGTCGAATCCGCGAGCATATGGACGGCCTGGAACACGAAGCGCTGTTCCGCACCGTCGATCGACATCACGCCCTTAGCGCGCAGGATGTTCTGGCCTTGCGTCTGCAACACGCCGGAAATCCAGGTGCGGAATTTCTCCGGATCGACCGGCCCGTCGATCACGGCCGCGACGGAGAAAATGTCGTCGGCGTGACGGGGATGCGCGTGCCCGCGATGGGAATGATCATGCGTGGGATCGTCGCAATGATCGTCATGGCATTCTTCGCCATGGTGATGGTGATGATCGTGCCCATGATGATCGTGATCGTGGTCATGATCGTGGTCATGATCGTGGTCATGATCGTGATGATGGTGGTGATCGTGATCCTCGAGGAAATGCGGATCGAGCTCCAGGATGCGCTGAAGGTCGAACGAGCCCTTGTTGAGGATCAGCGCCAGATCGATCTCGCTCTTCTTCGTGCGGTGCAGGCGCGCGAAGGGGTTGATGTCGCGGATGCGGCGCTCGACGGCGCTCAATTCCGCCGGCGTCACCAGATCGGTCTTGTTGAGCAGGATCACGTCGGCGAAGGCGACTTGATCCTCCGCTTCGCGGCTGTCTTCCAGGCGCAGCGGGAAATGCTTTGCGTCGACCACGGTCACGACCGCGTCGAGCTTGGTCTTGGTCTTGACCTCGTCGTCGGTGAAGAAGGTCTGCGCGACCGGCGCCGGCTCCGCCAAGCCCGTCGTTTCGACGATGATGCCGTCGAACTGGCCGGCGCGCTTCATCAAGCCGCCGATGGTGCGGATCAGATCGCCGCGCACGGTGCAGCAGATGCACCCGTTGTTCATTTCGAAGATTTCTTCGTCCGTGCCGACCACGATGTCGTTGTCGATGCCGACCTCGCCGAACTCGTTGATGATCACGGCGTATTTCTTGCCGTGGCTCTCGGTCAGGATGCGGTTCAGCAGCGTGGTCTTGCCCGCCCCCAAATAGCCGGTGAGGACGGTGACGGGAATTTGCTCGGTCATGGAATTTGCGCTCCGGGTTCTCCCCCGGATTTAGCCCGTCCGGCGCGCGGTTTCCACCCCTGTGGCAACAGGGTTATCGGCGGCGCCATGGACATGCAGATCGGCGCATTCCAGGGCGGCGGCGGTTTCGCCGGAACTGGCCGGAACCCGTGCCCCGCGATCCTGGCCCAAAGCGGTGCGCAAAGCCGCGCATGTGACGACCACCGCGAAGCCCGGCCACAGCATCAAAGCCGGGTGATCGAACATATAAAGCCGGTATTCGAACAGCATCGCCCCCCAATCGGGGCGGCTGGCATCGGCCCCCAAGCCTAAAAAAGCCAAAGCGGCATAGGCGATGACGATCCGGCCGAGCTTGGCGCCAAGATAGGCGAGCTGCGTGTCGAGCACGGCCGGCAGAACATGGCGGAACATCAGCCGCGTCTTTGTGCCGCCCAAAGCGCGCGCGGCCTGGACGTAGGGCTCGGACAAGGCGCGCCGCGCCAAACCGTCGGCGAGCAGCGCGTAAGGCCCCCAGGCGCCGAGGCCCAGCGCGATCCCGGCGGTGACGGCGTCGAAACCGAGCAACGCCACGATCGCGATGGCGACGACCAATGTGGGCATCACGCTGGCGAATTCCGCGACGCGCAGCAAAGCGCCGCGCAAAATCCCGGAGGTGCTCGCCGCCGCCAGCCCGACCGCAAGGCCGAGTGTGACGCATATCGCCGCGACAATGCCGAGTGCGAGGAACGTGCGCCCCATCCCCGCCATCAAGCGCGCGAGCACATCGCGGCCGAGATGATCGGTGCCGAGAAAATGCGCGAAACTCGGCGCGCCATGGCGATTCAGCATGTCGATCGCGTCGGGCGCGTAAGGCTGCCACACGGCGCAGATCAGCGCCGCACCGCCAAGTGCGGGCAGCACCCACAAGCGACGCTCGACGATCGCGGGCGCGTGATGCGACATCAGCGCAGCCTCGGGTCGAGAAGATGGCGCGCACCGGCGGCAACGAAAGCGATCGCCAGCATCCATGCCGCCGCGACGACGATATAGGCTTGCAGCACGAAGTAATCGCGCACGGCGATGCTATCGACCAGGAACGTGCCAAGGCCCGGCAGGCCGAACACGACTTCGACGACGGCAGTACCCCCGACGACCCAACCGGCTTCCGCCGTCAGCGCGGCGCTCAATCCTAAGCGCGCGTAGCGCCCGCCTTGCGCTTCCAGCGCCGTGTCGGGATCCGCACCCTTCGCCAGCGCCGTACGGAAATAATCGGCGCGGCTCACTTCGGTCAGTCCGGCGCGATAGACTTGCGCCAGCGGTCCCAAGCCGGTGAAGGCAACGATCAGGATCGGCAACACGTAGCGCGCGGGCCCGTCGCCCAGCACGTCGATCACGCGCAATTCGACCGCGAAGAACCACAGCAGCAAACAGCCGAGCCAAAAGGCCGGGATCGCTTGCGCGCCCAGCGTGGCGGCATCGAGGATGCGCGCCGCCCAACCGTCCGGGCGTTTGGCGGCCCCGCGCGCGAGCGGCCCCACCGCCAGCAACGCGACGAACAAACCGCCGAAACCGACGATCAGGCTGACCGGCAAGCGCTTGGCGAACTCATCCAAAATCGGCGCGCCGGTCTTGAACGAACGCCGCCAATCGCCGGTCAGGAAATCGCCGAGCCACGCCGCGTACTGCAGCGGCAAGGCTTGGTCGAGACCCCATTCGCGATGCAGGGCCGCGACCGTGTCGGGATCGGCAGCTTGGCCGAACGCGACGAGGCTCAGCACCGCCGGATCGGCGGGCATCGCGCGCACGACGGCGAACGCGGCAAGGCTGGCAAGCCACAGCAACAGCAGGGCCCGCAAACCTTCCGCGATCGCCGCGCGCGGCATTTATGGATTCGCGCGCAGATCGGCGCGCAACACGTAATAGTCGGACGGATACGGCACGTAGGACGAAGCGCGCTTCGACAGGCCGACATGCCAGACCGGCGTCATCAAATAGACGACCGGCGCTTGCGCGAAGACGAGCTGCTCGATCCCTTTGAGCGCCGTGGTGCGCGCGGGTGCGGCGTCGATTTCGCGCAAGCGATCCAACGCCGCATCGACTTGAACATTGGCGAACGACATGAAGTTCGTCGCCGCGGTCGAGCGCAGATATTGCTCGAACACGAAGGCGCCGTCGCCGCCGGGGGCGGCATGCATCGCCCACAAGGCGGCGTCGTAACGTTTTGCCTGAAGCTGCGGCGAAATCGCCTCGGTCACCTCGATGCGCACGCGAAAGCCGATGCGTTCCAGGCTCGCGCGGATCACCGGCGCGATGGTCACGAGATCGGGGCGCTGCGGATAGGTCGTCAGCGTGAATTCGAGCGCGCGGCCGTCCTTCATCCGTTGGCCGTTGGCGGCCGCCTTCCAGCCCGCTTCGTCGAGCAGCTTTTCGGCTTCGCGCGGATCGAATTTGCGCGGCGCGTCCGACGCGAACGGGAACACGCGCGGGAACATGCCCGTCGCCGCTTCGCCGCCATTGGCGGCCGCGACGAGCATCGAACGATCGATCGCGAGATCCACCGCTTGGCGCACTTTCACGTCGTCGAAAGGGGCGCGCTGCGTGTTCAGCATCGCCATGTATTGATAGGCGACGGGCGTCGACTTGATCGTCAGTTCCGGACGGCGCTTCAATCGCGGCAGCGTTTCGGGCGCGAGGTTGAACGCGATATCGACCTCGCCGCTTTCAAGTCCCAACGCCAGCGTCTGCGCGTCGCCGATCCGGCGGATCGTGACAGCGGGCCGTGACGCCGCTTCGCGATAGAACGGGTTCGGCTCCAGGCGCAGGCTTTCGCCGCGCTTGAACTCGACCGCGCGGAACGGCCCGGTCATGCTCGCATTCGTGCCGTCGAATTTGTGGATCGCCAGCGGAAACTCCGCGAGAACGCTGTCGATCGCCGCAACGGGGCGCTCGGGACGCAGGCGCAATTCTCGCGCGTTCAACACATCGAGCACGGGCGTGCCGATCTGGCCACGTGCGCGCGGATTTTCCTTGGTCGCACGCTCAAGCGACGCCTTCAACGCCGTGGCGTCCAAAGGCGAACCGTCGGCGAATTTGAGATCGGGCTTCAGACGAATGACGAAGCTTTCGCCGTCGCGCCGCACGCTTTCGGCGAGGTTCGGCACGATGCGGCCTTCGCGGTCGACGGTGAACAACGTCTCCGCCACGCCATGCGATTGCAGCGCCCAGCCGGCCACGCCCTGCGCGGGGTCGAGGGAGTCGGTCAGGAAGCCTTGCCCGACGACGATCGGGCGGGTTTGCGCATCGGCTGCGATGGGCGCAAAAGCGAGCGCGGCGGCGGCCGCAAGAATACGGAACTGCATGTTTCTACCCCTTCGGGAGAGAAGTGTTATACTATAACAAATCTTGGACGCCAGGCTTTTCGTCAAGGACCAAGGGGCCTTTCCAGCCGGGCGGCGCGATGCGGGCGAGGATTCCGGCGCGCAACGGCTCGGGCCTTTCCTTGCGATCGAGGAACCCGTCTTCGCGGTCGCGATACATCAGGAACGCGTCGATCACGTCGCCCGCATGTTTCGCGGGATCGAGATCCCCGAACAGAAAGGTGAAGCGCCGCGCCCCGCCCGCGAACGCGACCGTGCAGGCGCGCGTGCATTGGCTTTGGCAATAGATGTCGCGCCGATGAACGTCGCTTAATCCGCGCTTGGCGAGTTCGGCGTCGATCGCTTGCGCGAATTTGCGCCCCGGCCGCTCTTCGAGCGGACCTTCCCAGCCCGGCGGACGGCACCGGTTACAAACGTCCAATGTTGGTGGTGGAGAGTCTTCAGACATTTCGGGCGGAACCCCTGCGTTCGGTTCGCCACTAACGAGAGGGCGGAATACGACTTCCGCCTTGGCACATTGGGACACCCCGCCCGATGCGCTCGCACGTGACCGACGACGATGGCAGGTCTCCTGGCTCGCGGGTCGTCGCCAGATCGTCGCCTTCCCGGCGTTCCGCGCCAGTGGCAGTTTGACAATCCGGCTCGCCGCTTACAGTTGCGGGGGCAGCCGCGGATGAAAGTTCCGAAGAACTTGCGCCGCGTTCCCTTTCAATCCCTGGCGGGAACCATCGCGCGCACGGTGCTTGTCCGGGTCGGGCTTGTCAAGGTACCCAAGGCGCCATGCTCCAGCCGCGCCCCGCCGCCATCGCGATCGTCCCGCACCAAGGCAAAGTGCTGCTGGTGCGCCGCGCCAATCCGCCCGATCCGGGGCGTTGGGGTTTTCCCGGCGGCAAGATCGAACCGGGCGAGACTTATATGGACGCGGCGATCCGCGAGCTCGCCGAGGAGACCACCGTAAGGGCCGAGGCCTTGCGCGCGATCGACGCGTTCGACGTCATCGTGCGCGACGAAAACGGCGATCTCAAATTCCATTACGTGCTGGTCGCGGTGCTTTGCCGATTCATCGACGGCACGCCGGTCGCGGGCGACGATGTGCACGATGCCGGTTGGTTCGACCCGGCCCAATTCGCCGCCGACCCGCAAATATTCCTGGACCGGGTGGCAGGTTTGGCGTCTCGCGCCCTGGCTTGAGGGCCCGCCCGGCGGGTGGTATTCTCTAAGTTATGGAAATGATGGCCACCCCGGGCGGCGGCGTTTTGTTGCGCAATCCTTATTTGCAGCAACAGCTCGCCACCAATCAGGCGCAGACCGGAACCAACGTGTTCCAGCAGGTCGCGGCGGTGGCGGCGCAACGCACGGTCAACGTCGTCCAGCAGACGCAGACCTCCGCCGGCGCGCAAGCGACCGGCCAGACCGAGAATTCGCGCGAAAGCCGTTCGTCGTCCGAAACCGGGCGCGCGGGCGACAGCCTGACGAACTCGGTGCTTTCCGTCGCCTCGCGCGGTGCGGCCGCGCGCCAAGGGCGCGGCATGCAGCTCGACGTTTCGGTCTGAAGCGCTTCTATCGCGACAAGCGACGGCGAAGCCGCTCGGCGATCTTGTCGGGCGGCGTTTCGTGGCTGAAATGGTCGAGATACTTGCCGTCCGGGCCCATCAGATAGATCAGCGACGTGTGATCCATCAGATAGTCGCTCATACCCGGCGGCGTGACCTTGCGATAGAACACGCGATAGGCCTTGGCGGCCGATGCGACCTGCGCGGCCGAACCGGTCAGGCCGATCAAACGCGGATCGACCGCTTCGACATAGGATTTCATCTGCGCGACCGTGTCGCGCTCCGGATCGATCGACACGAAAATCGGCTGCACGCGATCGGCGAGCGGCCCGATATCGTCGAGCGCTTGGGCCATGCCCAGCAGCGCCGTCGGGCACGCATCCGGGCAGAAGGTGAAGCCGAAATAGATCATCACGAACTTGCCGCGAAAATCCGTGTCGCGGCGTATGGCGCCGTTTTGGTCGATCAGCTCGTACGGGCCGCCGATCGCATCGCCGGCCAGCGACGCCGGATCGGGCGCTTTTCCCGCCAGCCAAAATTGCTGCGCCCAGAAAGCGCCGAGGCCCACGATGGCGGCCAACGCGATGAATCGAATGGTCTTGAGGATGCTCATGGAGCGGGAAACTAATCGGACGCGATGAAGATGCCCAGCGTCACTTCGTCGCGGCTGACTTGACCAGCCCGCGCACCGAAGACGACGTCGCGATCGTGCCGTCGGTCGCGTAAGCCTCGTGGTTCGCTTCGATCTCCGCGAGGCTGTAGAGATAATTGACCATCAGCCCGGCGGATTGCCGCAACCCGTTGGGCGATAGATCGGCCCCCCAATTGATACGCTCGAGCCGTGCGCCATTCGACAGATGGAAATGCGCGACCGGATCGAGTGCGCGTCCGTCGCCACGCTTGGCCTTGGTGAGGTAGACGGCGCAAGCGCGCGAAAGCGGTGCCGCCATCGCCTTGGCGAGATTCTTGTTCGTCGCCCACGCATCGTCGGCCAGCACGCGTTTGAGATCGCCCTTCGCCACCGGGCTGTCCACGTCGCCCTTCAACGCGGCCGCCAAGCCGCTGCGCTCCTCGCGCGTCAGCAAGCCCTTGGCGCCCTCCGCGAATTGGCGATCGAGCCATTTGCGGAAACCGGGGACGGGCGACAAAGTCGCGAAGGTTTTGAGATTGGGGAACGCGCCCTGCAATTCGCCCACGACGCGCTTGATCAGGAACCCGCCGAACGAGATTCCGGCGAGGCCGCGCTGGGCGTTCGTGATCGAATAGAAAATCGCCGTATCGGCCGCGCGCGGATCGCCCAAGGGCGCGTTCTCGTCCAGCAGCGCCTGCACGTCGCCCGCAAGGCCCTTGACCAGCGCGACTTCGACGAAGATCAGCGGCTCCAGCTTCATACGCGGGTGGAAGAAGGCGAAATAGCGCCGATCGCCGTCGAGCCGGTTCTTAAGATCGTTCCAATCGCGCACCGCGTGCACGGCTTCGTACTCGGCGAGCTTTTCGAGCAGTGCCGCCGGGCTTTCCCAGGTGATGCGCTGCAATTCGAGGAAGCCCAAATCGAACCACGCGACCAGCAGATCCTTGAGATCGGCTTCGAGCCCGGCGAGTTCGGGCATCTCGCGCGACCAATCGAGCAATTCGGCGCGGCGATCGACGAGGAATTTGACACCTTCGGGCAAGGCGGAGAATTGCTGCAGCAGCCTCGCGCGCGGCGCTTCGAGCGAACGCTTCAACGCGATCTCGGCTTTCGCGCGCGAGGCTTGCGTGCCGTTCTTCCACGCCGCGAGGGCGGCGTTCGCCGCTTTCTCGGCCGCCGCGCGGTCGAAATCGAACTCGGTCGCGATCAGCGACATGAAGCGTTTGCGCCCGGTCGCGGACAGATCGAGGTAAAGCCGCCCGAGTTCGACCGCGCGCTGGCGGGCACTCGCCTCCCCGCCTTTGCCTTCCAGGCAATCGCGCATGCGCGCGCGCAAGGGCTCGAGATCGTCGTCGGATAGATCGGGATGCGGGGCGCGCGCGCCGCCGACCGCCGCGCGGGCGGTGGAGGAAAGATCGCGCCACGCCTCTTTCAGGCGGGCGACGAAGGAATTGGACACGCGCGTTTCGCTCATCACCCGAAAGTGTCGCGCGGGCCAAGGGGGCGAGGCAAGCGGCGAAATTGTGGCGGGACTAGTGCGCTAAAGCGCCGTCATCCGGCATCAAGTCTTGCAGGCAGAACTTGATCGCCGCCCATTGCGCGTCGGGCAGCGAGGACAGCAATTCCTTGGCGAGCAGCCAATCGCCGGAATCGTCGGATTGCACCGCGCGCGCCAAAGCGCGGGCGGCCGCATGCTCGGCGCCGAGCACGGAACACGTCGCCATGAACAGAGGATGGTCCATTGGTTTTAAATGAGCCGCGACCATGACAAGCACAAGGGTGCGATTGTCGCGGATCGGACGAAACGTTGCGGTTTGCGGCGTTTAGCTACCGTCTCGCGGTAATTTCATCGAAGAATTTTTTAACACGTTCGCTGCGCGGAGAAACGGCGCCAGCGATTGCGAAATGCGAAGCGGAAGATCGTCGGCGATCAAGCCCGGCCCGTGAATGGACGCGGCGTCACCGTGAAACCAAACGCCCGCACAGGCCGCAAAGAATGCGTCCATTCCTTGTGCAATCAGCCCCGAAATTGTGCCCGCGAGCACATCACCCGATCCCGCCGTTGCCAGCCATGGCGGCGCGTTGGCCGCGATCGCCGCGCGTCCGTCGGGATGGGCGACGACCGTATCCGCCCCCTTCAACACGACGATGGCGCCCGATCGCGCGGCCCCGATCCGGGCGCGCGTCAGCCGGTCGCCTTGCGCAAGATCGGGGAACATCCGCACGAACTCGCCATCATGCGGCGTGACGACGAAATCGCGCGTGAGGCGGATATCGAGTGGCGACAAGACGCGCAGCGCATCGGCATCGAGCACGCAAGCGCGCCCGGCTTTGCGCACCGCTTCGATCCTTGCGCGGCACGCCGCGTCGGCACCGTTGCCGGGACCGAGCAATACGACATTGCGGCGTTTGTCGGCGAGAAGTTCGTCGAACAAGCGAAGATCGCGGACCATCACCGCCGCGGGCGATGCGACGCGCAGCATGTCGGTGACCGGGTCGGGTGCCGCGAGCGTGACGAGGCCCGCACCGGCGCGCAAACAGGCCTCGCTGGCGAGGCGCGCCGCCCCGGTCAACTCGCCGCCGCCGACGATCAACGCGTGACCGCGTTCGTATTTATGGGTTTGCGCGCCCGGGATCGGCAGCTTGCCGCGCCACAGCTCGGGCGTGTTGGCGAAGGTTTCGACCCTCACCTGTTCGTGGACCGCATCGGGAATGCCGATATCGGCAACGACCAATTCGCCGCAGAGCTCGCGCCCCGGCAGCAGCAAATGGCCGGGCTTGAGGCGATGGAAAGTGACGGTCAAATCGGCCTTCGCCGCCCCACCCCTTACTTCGCCCGTATCGCCGGACACGCCGCTGGGCACGTCGATCGCGACGATCGGTGTGGCGCGATGGTCGAGCACGCGCACGAGGGTAAGGGCCGCGCCGTCCAGGTCCCGCGACAGCCCCGCGCCAAATAGCGCGTCGACGACCAGCGCCGCGTGTTCGATCAAATCGGGCGCGATGGTCTCGATCTCCACCGGGCAGATCGCCGCCATCGCCGCCGCATCGCCGCGTAAAGCCGCCCGCTCGCCCAGCAGCCCGACGCGCACCAGCCAGCCCGCATCGAACAGATGGCGCGCGACGACGAACCCGTCGCCGCCGTTATTGCCCGGCCCGCACAGCACGGCGACCGGGCCGCGCCTGAACCGCGCGCCCAGATGCCGGAACACGGCCGCCCCGGCGTTCTCCATCAGGCGCAAGCTGGGCACGCCCGCCTCCACCGCCGCGCGGTCAATCGCCGCCATTTCGGCGCAACTGGGTAATATCGTCGTCATCGCCCCGATCATGCCATATTGAGCGCGTATTTCTCCCGCCCCATGAATCGCCGCAACTTCCTCGCTACCGGCCTCGCATCGGCTGCCCTGCCCGCCAGGGCAGCGGCCCACCCCGTGGACGTGGCGCTGGTGCTGGCCATCGACTCATCCAGCTCGGTGTCGATGGACGAATTCTATCTTCAGATGGAAGGCTACGCCGCCGCGTTCCGTCATCCGTCGGTCGCCGACGCGATCGGGTCGGGGCGCGTCGGCGCCATCGCGGTCGCGATGTTCGAATTCGCCAACGCGAAGACGCACACGATCAACATGGAATGGCGCCGTATCGCCGCCCCCGAAGCGCTGGAACAATACGCCAAGGAATGCGAGATGGCGCCGCGCCTGGTGATCGGCGGCGCCACGGCGATCGGCGACGCGCTCGACTTCGCCTACGACACGCTGAACGACTGCCCCTATCAAGCCGGGCGGCTGGTGATCGACGTGTCGGGCGACGGTGCTTCCAACCAAGGGCGCAACGTGCTGGCCGCGCGCGAGGATGCGCTCGCCGCCGGTATCGCCATCAACGGCTTGCCGATCCTCAACGAGGAACCCGATCTCGACGCCTATTACCGGCTTTATGTCGTCGGCGGGCCCGGCGCCTTCGTCGTGCCCGCCCGCGACTACACCGATTTTCGCGACGCGATCCGCGACAAGCTGGTCCGCGAGATCAAGTTTATCGCTTAAGCCGTTCGATCCAGGCGGCGAACGCCTTGAGCTGACCCGCGAGCGTCGTCTTCGCGCGCTCGTCGTTCAAATTGCCCTCGGCATCGAACACCGCCGCGGCGTTCGGCACGGCCGTGTTGGCGCCGACCAGCGGCAACATGCCCATGCCGGTCAGCACCGGCAGGATCGAGGTTTGCGCGCGCAACGTGCCCGACATGCCCGGCCCCGCGCCCATCACCGCGACCGGCTTGCCCGCGCAATTCGACTTGCCCGGCGGACGCGACATCCAATCGAGCGCGTTCTTCAACACGCCGGGAATGCCGGAATTATATTCGGGTGTCGCGATCAGCACGCCGTCCGCCGCCCCCACCGCCGCGTGCAGCTTGGCGACCGCGTCGGGATAGCCTTGCGCCTCGACATCCTGGTCGAAGAACGGAATCGGCTTCAGATCGAAAATCTCGATCGTCGTCCCTTCGGGCGCCGTCCTGGCCGCATAGGCCAAGAGCATGCGATTGAAGGATTTGGCGCGCAACGAACCCGCGATACCGAGCAGCTTGGGCATTTTGACGTACTCTCCTAGATGCGGCCGATGGCGCCGCGAAAATCCGCACCGTCGATCTTGGCCTCGCGGAAATCCGCGCCGGTCACGTCGCAATCGGTGAATTTGCAATCGGTCAGATCGGCGCCGCGGAAATCCGCCTGCCGCATGATCGATTCCGAAAAGTCGCACACCGCGAGCTTGGCGCCACGCAAATTCGCGCGATGGAGCTGGGCGCCGCGCATGCGCGTGGGCCAGCTTCCCGTCGCGGTCGTGGGCAGCGGCATCGACGTGAGATCGGCGTTGGATAGGTCCGCGCCGTTCAAGATGCATTTGTCGAGCGTCGCGCCGCGCAAATCCGCCGATTCCAGCTGCGCCCCGGCGAGATTGGACCCCGTCATATCGGTCATCTGGAACTTGGCGCTGTCGAGCTTGGCGTCGATCAGCGTCGTGCGCTTCATCCGCGCGGCCGAGAAATTGACGCCGTTGGCGTCGATCCCGGTCAAATCGACGGAATCGAGCACGGCTTGCGCGCCCTTCGCGCCGGCGGTTTGCAGCCAATCGAAATGGTTGAGCACGATCTCGCCCAGCTTCAGCCCCATATCGTCGAGCGACTTGGGCAGGATCGCTTTGCTGGTATCGGCCTTCTCGAAATCCTTCTTGCTGAACTGCGCGGCGGTGAGGTCGGCGCCGTCGAGATTGGTCTTGTTGAGGAAGGCGCCGGCGAGCACGGCGCCCTGCAGAATGCAGTTCGAAAGATTGGTCTCGGTCAGATCCGCCCCGGTCAGCACCACGCCGGTCAAGTCGGAGTTCGAGAAGTCCGCACCCGCGAGATTGGCGTTGCGCATGATCGCGTTGGAAAGATCGGTGCGCCGCCCGAAGGCGCGTGCGACCTTGGCTTCGGTCAGGTTCGCGCGGCTGAACGACGCGTCGTCGATTTCGGCCGAGCGGCGCTGCGCGCTGGCGAAATCGAAATTGCCGTTGTCGTCGGGCACGATGATGAAGCCGTCGCGGATATCGGCCTGGCGCAGATTCGCGTTCTCGAGATTGGCGCCTCTCAAACTCGCGCCGCGCAGATCGGCGCGCTGCAAATCGGCCGCGCGAAAATTCGCGCGCGTGAGATTGGCGCCGAAGAAATTCGCGCGTTCGAGCTTGGCGCCTTGGAAATCCGCCTCCTCCATCCGGCTGCCGACGAATTCGGCTTCGGACAGATTTTTATTGGCGAAGACGAGTCGCTCGAGCGTGTGGAACGGATAGGCCAAGCGCCGCCCGCCGGTCTGCTTGGCCACGAGACGCTCGTGCAGCTTTATCGCCGCCTCGAGATCGGCTTGGCTGACTTTCGCGTATTTTGGCGGACGGGGCGGCATGATTGCGGCGGAGTGTAAGGCCCCCGCGCGAAAAGGGGCAACTGCATGACCCCAAACCGCAATTCTTCTTCCCGACCGGCGGAACCGGTGGGAAGGCTGGGGCGAGCGACGGGGCTCGAACCCGCGACAACTCGGACCACAACCAAGTGCTCTACCAACTGAGCTACGCCCGCCACAGCGGGGCGGTTTTTAGCCCCCCTGCCCCCGCAACGCAAGGCTTACCGGCGGGCGGGCGGACATGCTACCCAGTGGCCCAGAAAGTCCGAGGGGGAACCCCCAGGGGAGACGCAAAGATGTCCATGCAATTGGCCGAGCGCATGTCGCGCCTTGGCACCGAAACCGCGTTCGAAGTGCTGGCCCGCGCCAAGGCGCTGGAAGCCAAGGGCAAGTCGATCGTCAATCTGGGCATCGGACAGCCGGATTTCCTCACGCCCGAACATATCGTCGAAGCGGCCGTGAAGGCCTTGCGCGACGGCCATCACGGCTATACGCCCGCCAACGGCATTCTGCCCTTACGCGAATCCGTCGCCCGCGACATCCACAAGCGCCTGAAGGTCGAGATCGATCCCGGCAACGTGCTGATCGTGCCCGGCGGCAAGGTCACGATGTTCTTCGCGATCATGATGTTCGGCGAACCGGGGGCGGAGATCGTCTACCCGAATCCGGGCTTCCCGATCTACGAAAGCGTCATCAAATTCTCGGGCGCCACGCCGGTGCCGCTGCCGCTTCTCGAAAAGAACGGCTTCGCCTTCACCGCCGACGACGTGCTGTCGCGCATCACGCCGCGCACGCGTTTGCTGATCGTCAACTCGCCGGCCAACCCCACGGGCGGCGTGTCGCCGAAGGCCGAAATCGACAAGCTGGTCGCGGGCCTGGCCAAGCATCCGCATGTCGCGATCATGTCGGACGAGATCTACGGCCAGATGACCTATGACGGCCGCGAACATGTGTCGCTGCTGTCCTATCCCGAGATTCGCGATCGCCTGATCCTGCTCGACGGCTGGTCGAAGACCTATGCGATGACCGGCTGGCGCATGGGCTACTCCGTGTGGCCGAAATCGATTGTGGCGCAGGCCGAACGCCTGGCGATCAATTGCCATTCTTGCGTCAACGCCGCAGCGCAGTTCGCGGGCATCGCCGCCCTCGACGGGCCGCAAGACGCCGTCCACAAAATGGTCGCCGCCTTCGCCGAGCGCCGGCGCGTGATCGTCGACGAGCTCAACGCCGTGCCGGGCATTTCCTGCGTCGAGCCCGGCGGTGCCTTCTACGCCTTCCCCAATATCAAGGGGACGGGCCTCAGCAGCCGCGAAGCCGAAACCCTGTTCCTGGAACAGGCGGGCGTGGCCGTGCTGTCGGGCACGGCGTTCGGCGCGCATGGCGACGGTTATTTGCGCTTCTCCTACGCCAATTCGGTCGAGAACATCCGCGAGGCGATGCGCCGCATTCGGGAAACTTTGGCGCGGACCGGCACCAAGGCCGCTCAATGAATAGGCTAAATGCCTATTTTTTGAACGAAATTCGGCCGATTTTCTGGGCGGCCGATCGCGAATCCGTGAGTCCGCGCCGTCGATTTTCCGCCGGTCCTGGCACGCCCCGTGCTTTGTAAGGGATATGTGCCGGGCTTGCCCCGGGGTTTCGTCGCACTCGCGTACCTTCTCTCCAACTGAGCAGCGTCCTGAACGTCATGAAAAAGATCGAAGCGATCATCAAGCCCTTCAAGCTCGACGAGGTGAAGGACGCGCTCAACGAGATCGGCCTGAAGGGCATTACGGTCGTCGAAGCCAAGGGCTTCGGCCGCCAGAAGGGCCATACCGAGCTTTATCGGGGCGCGGAATACGTCGTCGACTTCCTGCCCAAGGTGAAGCTGGAAGTCGTGCTCGAAGACAATCTGGTCGAGCGCGCGATCGAAGCGATCCAGCGCGCCGCCCATACCGGCCGCATCGGCGACGGCAAGATTTTCGTCTCCACCATCGAAGAGGTCGTCCGCATCCGCACCGGCGAGCGCGGGGCGGACGCCGTCTGATCGAACGTTTCAACCCGCTTGGCGGTAGGGACCGCCGGGCAAACCACAGGAAGAAGACTATGTCGGATCCCAAGACAGTCCTGAAAAAGATCAAGGACAACGGCTGCAAATACGTCGATCTGCGCTTCACCGACCCGCGCGGCAAGCTGCAGCACCTCGCCCATGCGGTCGAGACGATCACGGAAGAGACCTTCGAAGAAGGCCTGATGTTCGACGGCTCGTCGATCGCCGGCTGGAAGGCGATCAACGAATCCGACATGACGCTGATCCCCGACCCGACGACCGCCGTGATGGATCCGTTCGCGGCCCAGCCGTCGATGACGATCATGTGCGACATCTACGAGCCCGGCACCGGCCAGCCCTATAACCGCGACCCGCGCGGCATCGCCAAGAAGGCCGAAGCCTACGTCAAGGAAACGGGCATCGGCGACACGGCGTATTTCGGCCCCGAAATCGAATTCTTCGTGTTCGACGACGTCCGCTTCAAGGTGTCGATGAACAAGACTTCGGTCGAAATCGATTCGATCGAAGGCCCGTACGTGACCGACAAGGTCTATCCGGACGGCAACCTCGGCCATCGCCCGAAGATCAAGGGCGGCTACTTCCCGGTTCCGCCGGTCGATCAGGAATCGGACCTGCGCGCCGAGATGCTGACGATCATGAAGGACATGGGTCTCGACATCGAGAAGCACCACCACGAAGTGGCGCCCTCGCAGCACGAGCTCGGCGCGAAGTTCACCACGATGGTGAAGGCCGCCGACCAGTGCCAGATCTACAAGTACGTCGTCCATAACGTCGCCGCCCAGTACGGCAAGACGGCGACCTTCATGCCCAAGCCCATCAAGGGCGACAACGGTTCGGGCATGCACGTCCACCAGTCGATCTGGAAGAAGGGCAAGCCGCTCTTCGCCGGCAACGGCTACGCGGACCTCTCCGAAACGGCGCTGTTCTACATCGGCGGCATCATCAAGCACGCCAAGGCGATCAACGCGTTCACCAACGCGTCGACGAACTCGTACAAGCGCCTGATCCCGGGCTTCGAAGCGCCGGTGCTGCTCGCCTACTCGGCGCGCAACCGTTCGGCGTCGTGCCGCATCCCGTTCGGCGCCGGCCCCAAGGCCAAGCGCGTCGAAGTGCGCTTCCCCGATCCGTCGGCCAACCCGTATCTCGGCTTCGCCGCGATGCTGATGGCCGGCCTCGATGGCATCAAGAACAAGATCCATCCGGGCGATGCCATGGACAAGAACCTCTATGACCTGCCCCCGGCGGAACTGAAGAAGGTCCCGACGGTGTGCGGCAGCTTGCGCGAAGCGATGATGGCCCTGCAGAAGGACAACGCCTTCCTCACGGCCGGCGGCGTCTTCACGGAAGACTTCATCGAATCGTATATCGACCTGAAGTTCGAAGAAATCTACGCCTTCGAACACACGCCGCACCCGATCGAGTTCGAGATGTACTACTCGGTCTGAGCCCCAAGCTCACAAGGGTTCGAAACGAAGACGGCCCCGGAGCGATCCGGGGCCGTTTTTCGTTGGGGGCTGGCAACACGCTCAACATTCGATGGCGCGGGGTCCGGTTCGAACGAAAGCCACGCGCTTACCTCATGATTCGACACGGGCGTCCATTGACAGCCGCATTATGGCACGCGCGGTTTGCCGATGACTTGGCGATTCTGGATCATCCGATACTCATTCCGCACGCCCGGAAACGGAGAGCGTCGGGCCCCATTGCTCACCACGGTCAACCGGCTCTCATTTAGCCCCTGGGCGACAAGGAAACGCAGCACGTTTCGGGCGCGCTGTTCACTCAGACTTTCCGGATCGTTTTCGTCCTGGTCGGCATATCCAGTGATCGTCAAAAGATCGCCCTCGAAGTGCTTGAGCCACGTTAACCAGCGCAACATCAGACGCTCCGACTCCGGCGTCAAAGCGGCGCTATTCGCATCGAACTGCAATCTGTCAGCAACGCACCAAATGAAGGGGCACGGTCGATATTGCGGTCCCGGATTTACAATTGACGACCCGATTACGCGCCCATCCTCGAAAGTGATTTTAAGGAACTTGTCCTTTAGTCGAGACAACAGATCCTTCGGATCGGCGCTCGGATCGGGAAGAACCGCCGTCAATTCGCCACTGAACCAGTCGGCGTGGATCGGCAAGGCACGCCCCGGAAAAATTAGGTCCAAAGGTGCGGGAACTTTGTTGGTGCAGGCGTCCAGGATTGCGCTGCGGAGAAGTAGCTTGCCCTCCGCGATCTCCCAAGTCGCGACATAGCCTCGCCAAAGCGCGCTACAATAATTTCTCGTAATTATCCCCGGCACCTGTGAGGCAGCCTTGAAGCGAACCACTGCGGCAAATAGCGGGTCCATCAGTTTGCGTGAAGCGTCCAGCGCCAAGGGCTGGCTGCCATCGACGATGATCTGATCCGGTAGCTGATCAGTCGCGTTCGCGCTGCCGACTGTGACGGCGATCCCTGCGATTGTCGCAACGACGATAAGCGCGCGCCACATTGAAGCACCCTTCGAACAAGATCGAAATTTTTACGCAGCACACCAAAACCCGACTGCGGCCGGGAGAACGAATTTGACTATTATCAAAGATTGAAGTCTATATATTTTCGTTATTGCACATGAACCGCGAGAACCTCACCCGCTGATCGCTACAGGCGCTTGGTTTCTTGGCCGGTGCCATCGTCGTCGCCGCGCTCGAATTTGTTTTAGTGCGCTTGAAGGCGGAGTTCCTCGGCGGCGGGACCGAGCTTCGAGGCAATGGCTGGTTCATGCTGCCGGGCCTCGCCGGCATTTTCGGCGCCAAATTCCTGTCGGCGAGCAACACGGCGCATCCGATCCGGATCACCGTCGTGGCCGCCGCCGCTTGGACGATCATGGTCCTCGCCGCCTTCTATTTCTCGCGCCCGGTCGGCATAGCGCCATCGACGGACGAAATCTTCGATGTGCTGCGTTGGATCGCTCTGCCGCTCATGCAAGCGGCGATCGTTTGGGCGCTCTATCGCTGGGCCACGGCAAAGGCCCATATCCGCCCCTGACAGATCAATCCCTTCCGGGCTGGCCGCCGCGCGGGTCGAGCGGATCGATGGGCGGTGCCGGCGGCGCGTTCTCATTCGCGCCGGTCGCGGGGGCCGGCGCGTTGGCGCCACCGAAAATCCCGAACAGGCGGCGCAGGAAGCCGGGGGCGAGCGTCGACAGCGGATTGATCCTTACATCGGCGTCCGACGCGGGGCCCTTGGCCGTGTAGTTCGCCGCGAAGATGCCGCCGCCGCGCTGGCCCGCCAGCAGATCGCCGAGCAGCGGAATATTGCCCAGGATCGAATTGACCGCATAGGCGGGCACGATCGTCCCCGCGATATCGATCTGATCGGCCTCGAGATCGACGACGCCGTTTGCGGTGAAGCCGATCGACGCGCCATACATGCGCAGATCCTTGATCTCGATCCTCGGATCGGCCCAGGCGAAATCGGTGTCGAGGCGGCTGAAGCCGATCCCCTCGCCGCGCAAGGAATCGAGCACGCCGGTCAGCAGCGCCACCGACAGCAGCTTCGCCATCACCGGCGCGTTGACGAGGCGGAAATTCTCGATCGCCAGCGTGCCGGCGATCGCCTGATCGGGGCGTGCTGGATCGGTCTTGCCGCGCGCGACCAAGCGCCCGCCGACCATGTTGGGCGTAATATCGAGCGCCTTTAGCACCGCGCCCGCATCGGGCGAATTCGCGGTCAGACGCTGCATGCCGTCGGCATCGGGATCGAGTTCGAATTGGAACGGCACGGCTGCCGCTTGGGCCCCGGCGGCAGGCGCATTGTTGGCGGCGGCGGACGCCGCCGCGGGCGGGGTGCTGGGGTCGAGCTGCGCCGACAGGCGCAAACGTTCCCACAAACGCTGGCCGCGCTGCCCGTCGATCGACGCCGCGCGCAACTCGCGCCCCGCCCCGAGCTTCAAGCGTTCGAACGCCCCGCGCAAACCGAAATCGGCGCGCTTGGGATCGGGCGGGGTCTTGTCTTTGAGGAACGGTTCGACGTCGAGGAACTTGCCCTTCGCCTCGTAACGGTCGCTGCCGCGCCCGTCGGCCGCCTTCGGATCGCGGCGCACGCGCAAATTGTCGAGATCCATCCGCCCGTCGAGCAAGGCGCGGTCGAGATCGACTTCGCGGATCGTACGCCCGTCGGCATCGAAGCCTACGCGCCCGCGAACGGCGATGCCCTCGCCCGCCGCGTCGATGCCCTGCAATTCGACCAGCGTGTCGCGGCGCAGCACGAGCCGCATTTTGGCGTTCAACTTCTTGCCGGGTGCACGCGACCAATCCAGTTCGGGCGCTTTGACGATCGTGTTGGCGAGATCGAGGCCAAGATCGATCAAGCGCCGCCCGTCGCGATAGGCGACCATCGCCACATCCACGTCGATCGGCCCGTCGAGATAGGCCGGAAAATCGAGATTGAAGCGCGCTTGTGTTTCGGGCGACGCGGTGCCCTTGGCGGTCGCGCGCTCGACCGGGTCGGCCTTGTCGGAGAATTCGCGTCGATACGCGATCTCGGCGGGCGAACCGCCCGCGAGGCCGAGCCCCTTCAGATCCATCCCGTTCTCGTCGACGACGATGTTGAAATCGCCGTGTTCGATCGGCTGATCCTTGACGGCGTTGCGCGCGAAGAACTCGGTCGCGCGCGCTTCGGCGCGCACTTTGACCTGATCGAGTTTCAGATTGGCTTCGAGCGGAAAGGCGATGGCGAGCTTCACCGTGCCGTTGCCGTCGTAGCCTTCCGGATCCTCGCCGATGCGCTTGAGGAAGCCGAGCGGGGGCATGTCGATCAGCCGCATCGCCGCGCGCACGGGCGTGGTCATGTCGAGATTGATCTGCGCCGCTTGATCCGCCTTGTCGAGCCCGGTCAGCGACACGGTGCCGCCCCGCACCTTGATCTCGCCGACCTCGCCCGACGCGATTTTGAAGTCGAGCCGGCGCGTATCCATGACCGCGCTCGCCGACGCGTTGCGCACCGGCGGCAGGCCTTTGAGGAATTCGACCGTCGCGTCGCGCACATCGAAGGTCAGGCGGAACTTATCGAGCGCGAAGCCCGCGAAGGACGCGTCCTTCGCCGACATCTCCAATTCCGCCACGCCCGCGGGCACGCGCGCTTGCGCAAGACTGTCGGCGATCCAGATCTTCGGATTCTCGGGCGCGGCATGCGGCCATAATTCGACGAGGCGCTTGGCGTCGAGCCCCAGGATATCCGCGCGCAGCTTGATCGCGGGCTTGCGCAGCAAATCGTCGGCGGTGCCGGTCACGCGGATCGTGGGCGTGCCCAAATCGATCTCGAATTTCTCGATCGCGATCTTGGCGAAATCGGCGGAGACGTTCGCCTCCAGCGCCATCTCGCGCACCGCGACTTCGCGCGCGAACCAGGCGGGGTCGGCCAAAACCGCGTCGCGCGCGCGCAAGGTCAGACGGCCTTGCTCGATCCGTCCGGCGCTGACGACGGCGTCGAGGCCGATATCGGGGCGCAGGCGCAAGCCCTTCAAGAGCGCGAGACGCGGATCGAGATCGGCGAGGCCCGGCAGCCACACGCCGGGAATATCCGCGGCGAGGCGGATTTCCTCGTTCTGGACGACGTAGCGCGCACGGACTGTGACCGGAATGCGCTGCGCGCCGACCTGCAAGGGCAGCGACGCCGACAACGCGATGCCGCGATCGTCGCGCGCGGCTTCGGCCTGCGCGCCGACCAGCGACACGGAAAGGCCGGTCAACGCATCCTCCACGTCGATCCGCGTGCCGGTCAGCGTGAGGCGCGACAACAGCCCCAGCATCTTGTCGGGATCGGGCGGGCCGGATAGCTCGCCCAGGAGGAATCCGAGCACGCCGCCCTCGGCCACCGGCGCGTCGTTCGCGTCGCTTTCCTGCAAGCGGATATCGCCGTTGGCGTCGCGCGCGAGGCGCAAATGCAAGCCTTCGATGCGCACCGCTTCGGGCTGCACCTCGCCGACCAGCAAACGGCGCGCCGACAGGCGCAGCCACGCGAGCGGGATCGAGACGAGCTCCTTGCCCTGGCGGTCGCGCACCACCGTGCCGACGATGCGCAGCTCCATCGATTGGTTCAGTCCCGACCAATCGAGCCAGGTTTCGGCCACATCGACGTCGAAATTGCTGTCGTCGGCGGCCAGTGCCGCCTCCAGAATGGGCGTGACGAAGGGCACGGCGATCGGCCCCGCCGACAGCCGCCACAGCAGCAGCCCCGCCCCCACCAGCAGCAAAGCGGCGAGCGTGCCCAAAATTTCGAAAAACAGCCGGATCGGGTGACTCATCAACTAACCTTGCTTCGACCCACCTTGACCCGCGGCCCCGGCGGCGGTCACCCTGCCCGGCTCGGAGCGGATTCGACACATGCCCTCATTGTACCCCGGTTTCGCGAAGGCCCAATGGCCCAAGCCCTTCGATAACGACGCGGCTTCGCGGGAATTCCAGAATTTGGCCGAGGCGGCGGACGAATTGCCGGCCAATTCGAAACGCGATTTCTGCCGGGATCTGGCCAAGGGTCACCCGGCTTTGGCCGCGATTTTCGGCAATTCGCCCCATTTGTCGGCCCTGATCCGCCGCGACACCGAATTCGCCCTGGAATTGCTGTTGAAAGGGCCGGACAAAATGTTTCCGGCCATTTTGCGGGACGTCCGCAAGGCGCCCAAAGCGGGCTGGACGACCGAAGGCCTGATGTCGGCCCTGCGCACGATGAAGCGCCATGCGAGCCTGACCATCGCGCTGGCCGATATCGGCGGCGTGTGGCCGCTCGCCAAGGTCGTGGCGGCGATTTCCGATACGGCGGAAACGGCGCTCGACCTCGCCTTCGCGCATGCCTTACGCGAGACCGCGCGCCGCGACGGGCTGAAACTCGCCGATCCCAAGGACCCGAACAAGGATTCGGGGCTGGTCGTGCTCGGCATGGGCAAGCTGGGGGCCCGCGAGCTCAATTATTCATCCGACGTCGATCTGATCGTGCTCTACGATCTCGACAAGGTGCGCGGCATCGATCCCGACGACGCGCAGCATATTTTCGTCAAGCTCACGCGGCTTGCCGTGCGCATCATGGAAACGCGCACCGACGAAGGCTACGTCTTCCGCACCGATCTGCGTTTGCGCCCCGATCCGTCGGCCACGCCGATGGCGCTGTCCACGCTGGCGGCCGAAACCTATTACGAAAGCATCGGCCAAAACTGGGAACGCGCCGCGATGATCAAGGCGCGGCCCGTGGCCGGCGATCGCGTCGCGGGCGAGAATTTCGTGTCGATCCTGCGCCCCTATGTGTGGCGCAAGCATCTCGACTTCGCCGCGATCGAGGACATCCATTCGATCAAGCGCCAGATCCAGGCGCATCGCGGCGGCGGCGAAATCGCGCTGCACGGCCACAACGTCAAAACCGGCAAGGGCGGCATCCGCGAGATCGAGTTCTTCGCCCAAACGCAGCAATTGATCTGGGGCGGACGCGATCCCGATCTGCGCGTGAAGGACACTTGCGCGGCGCTGGACGCGCTGGTCGCCAAGGGCCACACCAACGCGCGCGACGTCGAGGATTTGAAGAAATCCTATGCGTTCTTGCGCACGCTCGAGCACCGCTTGCAAATGGTCGCCGACGAGCAGACCCAGGAACTGCCCGAAGAAGGCCCCGACTGGACGCGCATCGCGCTGTTCATGGGGTATGACGGCGACGCGGCGTTCGAGCGCGATTTGCTGGCGCATTTCACGCTGGTCGCCGACCGCTATGCGCGACTGTTCGAGGAAAGCGAGAAACCCGGCGGCGCGGGTTTGAATTTCGGCGGGATGGAAGACGATCCCGCGACGCTGGAAGCGCTGACGAAGCTCGGCTTCGTCGAGCCGCAACGCGTCTGCGCCGAAATCCGCGCCTGGCATCAGGGCCGCTATCGCTGCGTGCGCTCGGCGCGCGCGCGCGAATTGCTGGCGGATTTGGCGCCACGCATCGTCGAGGCCTTCGCGCGCACGCCGCAACCCGATGCCGGCTTCGTGCGCTTCGCGCGTTTCCTGGAAGGCTTGCCGGCGGGCGTGCAGTTGTTCTCGCTGTTCAAGGCGCAAGCCTCGCTCGTCGATTTGACGGCGGAGATCATGGGCACCGCGCCCAAACTCGCCGAGGAAGTCGCCACGCATACCCATTTGCTCGACGCCGTGCTGTCGGGCGATTTCTTCGCGCCGCCGCGCGACAAGGATGCGTTGGCGGCGGAACTTGCCCGCCTCAACGGCCAAGCGCGCGACTATCAAGACAGGCTCGATATTGCGCGGCGCTGGCAGCACGAGCGAGAATTCCAAGTGGCGGTACAGTTGCTGAAGGGGGCACTCGATGCCCGCGCGGCCGGGGCCGCCTTCACCGATATCGCCGACGTGGCGCTGGCGAGCCTGCTCGCCGATACGCAGGCCGAATTCGCACGTGCGCATGGCCAGGTGAAAGGCGGCGCCTTCGCGGTCATAGCACTCGGCAAGCTCGGCGGTCGCGAATTGACGATCACGTCGGATCTCGACCTGATCGCGATCTACGATGTGCCGTCGGGTGTGGAACGTTCCGACGGCGAGCGCCCCTTGCCGCCCTCGCTCTATTTCATCCGCTTGGCGCAGCGTTACGTTTCGGCGTTGAGTGTCGCCACCGCCGAAGGGGCGCTTTACGAAGTCGATCTGCGTTTGCGCCCCGACGGCGAGAAAGGTCCGACCGCGTCGGCGCTGGCGGGCTTCGCCAAATACGTCGCCGAGGATGCGTGGACCTGGGAACACATGGCGCTGACGCGCGCGCGTTTCGTGTGCGGCGACGAAAAACTCGGCAAGAAAGCACTTGCCGCGATCGCCAAGGGCCTCGCCAAGAAGCGCAAACAAGCCGCGCTGGCGCGCGACATCGCCGATATGCGCGTGCGCATGGCGGCCGAGCGGCGCGCCGACACGCCCTGGCGCATCAAGGATTGGCGCGGCGGCTTGGTCGATATCGAATTTCTGGTCCAGCACGCGATCCTCGCCTCGGGCGATCCCGCCCTCGCTTTGCCCGCGATCGGCGAGGCGATCGCGGCGCTGGCCAAAACGGGCAAGTTCACGAAAGCCGAGGCCGAAACGCTGACGGCCGCGCACGCGCTCTATTCCAATCTTCAGGCGATGCTGCGCCTGACCTGGCGCGGCGAATTCGACCCGGCGACCGCCCCCGATGCGCTCAAAAACTTGCTCGCGAATTCCGCGGGCGCGGTTGACTTCGCCGCCCTACAATCCACCCTTGAGGAACAAGGTGCTGCGATCCGCGCCTTGTTCGAGAAGCGTTTACCGGCACCGCAAAGGAGTTCGTGATGGCCGCCAAGACCAAGACCGCCGCCAAGAAAGCCCCGAAAAAAGCCGCCCCGACGGATGCGCCTGTACGGGGCCCGAAGGTCGGCGCCAAGGCGCCCGACTTCAACCTGCCGACCGCCGGCGGCGGTTCGGTGAAGCTCTCCGCGCTGAAGGGCAAGACCGTCGTCGTTTATTTCTATCCGAAGGACGACACGCCCGGCTGCACGACTGAGGCTTGCGGCTTCAACGAAGCGCTGCTGCAGTTCAAGAAGGTCGACGCCGAGATCATCGGCATCAGCCGCGATCCAATGAAGAGCCACGACAAATTCGCGGTCAAATACGGCCTCAAATTCCATCTCGGCTCGGACGAGGAAGGCAAGGCGACGGCCGCCTACGACACCTGGGTCGAGAAGAGCATGTATGGCCGCAAATATATGGGCATCGAGCGCTCGACCTATCTGATCGACAAGACCGGGACGATCCGCGCCGTGTGGCGGCCCGTCTCCGTCACCGGCCATGTCGATGCGGTTCTGGAAGCCGCGAAGGCGCTCTAGAACTCGAAGCCGTAAACGACCTGGGCGCCGACCGTGCTGGTCGTCGCCTGGGCGTTGACGTTGCCGAAGGCGGGCACCGCCTTCGTGCGCTTCCAGCCGATGCCGACCGTCAGATCCTCCATCACCTTGTAGAGAAGGGTGACGGCGATCTGGCGGTCCTGCTGGTTGAAGAAATCGCCCGACGTGGCGGCACTGTCGGGCTTGGCGAATGTGCGCGTCATGCGCGAGCCGATCAGCGTGAAATCCCGCCAGGTCAAGATGCCGGCCGTCGTCCAGTAGCTGCGGTCCTTGAACTGGTTGACGCCGATGATCGGGTCGGAATTGAACACGTCGGTGAATTTCGCCCATTCGACGAAGGGCGTGAACACGAAGCCCGCGGGCAGGCCGATCTCGTAGCGTGCGCCCGCGACGTACCCGTCCGACGCGCGCGAGGCGACCGCACCGCTCGTCGCTTGCAGCGTCGCGGGCTGGCGCGTGCCGGCCGCCAAGCGGCGATAGCCCAGGCCGATCGTCAAGCCCTCAAGGCCCTTGGGATCCGTAAGTTCGTACCCCAGCGCGAACGACTCAGGTCCGTTAGTGTTGCCCGGCCCGCCATATTCCAGGCGGTTGCGGCCCAAACGTTGCGTGGTCGAGAGCGGCCCCTGCCCCGGCCCATAGCCCGGCCGGTTGAGGACCGAACTCGACAACGCGGTGTTGTCGAAGAAGAACGCGGCCGCGTTGATCTTATGCGTGCCGAAGGCGCCCAGATCGAAATCGCGCCCGGCGCCCGCACCGATCGCTTCCTTCATCTGGTAGTCCTTCGCGAACTCGTTCGCGTAGAAACCCGGCAGGCGCGCATCGTCCCAGCCCATGCCGAAGGCCGGGTTGAACTTGCCCGCGTAGAGCTTCGCGACGTCGAGCTCGAGATTGGCGAACAGATTTTCGAGATACGCCGCGTGGCCGCCGAACAAGCGCCCTTCGGTCGGCGCCTTGACGCGTTCCCAATGCAGCTTGGCTTGCAGATTGAAGTTCGACGTGACGAACAGCTTCGTCACCCCCTCGAACTCGCCATAGCCGTCGACCAGCTTCGACGGCGCATTGGTGCTGTTGTATGCGCGATCGACGCCGAGCTTCACCGTCACGTCGGTGTCGAAATGGATGCCCTCGCCGTGAACATGGGGGCTGGGGCTTTGGGCGAAAGCCGGGGCAGCCAAAGCGAGCGAGACGGCGGCGGACGCGAAGAGACGACGGAACGTCATGGAAAACGGCACTCCAACTATATGTGTTATACTATAACACATTAAGTCCGGGCGATTGCCAAGCGAAATCCGGTATTTCCGGATTCCGCCTTGCCGTCAAATGGTTAGGACTTGGCGTCGGCTTCCGCCTTGCCGCCTTTGAGGCGCGAGGCGAGCGAGGCCTCCAGGAACCGGTCGATATCGCCGTCGAGCACGCCCTGCGTGTCCGACGTTTCGACGTTCGTGCGCAGATCCTTCACCATCTGATAGGGCTGCAACACGTAGGAGCGGATCTGGTGGCCCCAACCGATATCGCTCTTGCTCTGGTGCTCGGCGAGCGTCGCGGCTTCGCGCTTCTGAAGCTCGGCCTCGTAAAGCCGCGCCCGCAACATCTTCCACGCCTTGTCGCGGTTCTTGTGCTGCGAGCGCTCGGTTTGGCACGCGACGACGGTGTTGGTCGGGATGTGCGTCAAACGCACGGCGCTTTCCGTCTTGTTGACGTGCTGCCCGCCCGCGCCCGAGGCGCGATAGACGTCGGTGCGCACGTCGGATTCGTTGATGTCGATCTGGATGTCGTCTTCGATCGCGGGATAGACCCAGGCCGAGGCGAAGCTCGTCTGCCGGCGGTCGTTGGAATCGAACGGCGAGATGCGCACGAGGCGATGCACGCCGCTTTCGGTCTTCAGCCAGCCATAGGCGTTTTCGCCCGAAATGCGCAACGTCGCGGATTTGATACCCGCTTCTTCGCCGGGGCTTTCTTCCAGATATTCGGATTTGAAGCCGCGCTTTTCCGCCCAGCGCAGATACATGCGCGTGAGCATTTCACCCCAATCCTGGGCTTCCGTCCCGCCCGCCCCCGCATGGATTTCGATGAAGGCGTCGTTGGAGTCCGCTTCGCCCGACAGCAACGCGGCCAAGCCGCGCTTTTCGCTTTCGGCCTTCAGCGCGACCAGCGCGTTTTCCGCGTCGGCCAGAATCGCCGCGTCGTTCTCCGCTTCGGCGAGCTCGATCATGCCGACCGCATCGTCGAGATCGGCTTGCAGCCGCTTCACCGCCGTGATCGAGGTTTCAAGCTGCTTGCGCTCGCGCAGGATCGCTTGCGCCTTCTTGGGATCGTTCCACAGCGACGGGTCTTCGGACAGCGCGTTCAGTTCGTCGAGTTTCTTGAGGGATTTATCCCAGTCAAAGAAACCTCCGCAGAAGATCGAGCGACTGCTTGATTTCGGCGGCAAGGGCGGCGATTTCGGCGCGCATAAGGATGCTCCAATTCGAATGACGGCATGCGGATACGAAATGCGGGCCCGCTTGGCAAGCCCCGCTTTTCCGCGTCCGCGATGGCGTTCAGTAAATCCCGTCCGCGTCCTGCCCCGCCGGGGCGGCGATACCGGGTGCGGAGGTCGTGAAGGCGCCGTTGCCGTCGAGCACGTTGCGGTCTTCGCGCGCTTCGGTCCCCGGCTTGAACGCTTCCCAGATCGCGTCGCGTTCACCGGGGCGCGCGGGCAAGCCCGTCTGCGGGTTGATCCGCACGAGCCGGATACCGGCGGGGATGCGGAACGGTTCGACCGGCACGCCCTGCAGCGCTTCGGCCATCACGTCGCGGAAAATGGGTACTGCGATCGACGAGCCCGTTTCGTTGGGGCCCAGCGTGCGCGGATTGTCGAAACCGACCCACACGCCGACGGTCAAATCGGGCGAGAAGCCGACGAACCACGTATCGAAGGATTCGTTCGTCGTCCCCGTCTTGCCCGCGAGCGGCCGGTTGAGTTCGAGCAACCGGCGGCCCGTGCCGCGCTGGACGACACCTTGCAACATCGACGTCATCTGATAGGCGGTCGCGGGGTCGATCGCCTGGGCGCGGGTTTCGGCCAAGGCGGGCGGCGCCTCACCCGTGAAGATCTCGCCGCAGGATTCGCAAATGCGCGGATCGTGTTTCCAGATCGTGCGGCCTTCGCGATCCTGAATGCGGTCGATCAGCGACGGCGAAATGCGCATGCCGCCGTTGACGAACATCGAATAGGCGGTGGTCATGCGCATGAGCGTCGTCTCGCCCGCCCCCAACGCCATGGCGAGCGAGGGTTGCAGCTTGTCGACGACGCCCAAGCCTTCTGCGGTCGCGGCGATCTTCTCCATCCCCACGGCCTGCGCCAAGCGGATGGTCATCAGATTGCGCGACTGTTCGATGCCCACGCGCAACGGCGACGGCCCGTAGAAATTGCGCGAGTAGTTCGCCGGGCGCCACGGCGGCATGCCGGGGCCTTGGTCGATGACGATGGGCGCGTCGAGGATCAAGCTTGCGGGCGTGAAACCGTTATCGAGCGCGGGCAGATAGACGAAGGGCTTGAACGACGAGCCGGGCTGGCGCAGCGCTTGTGTGGCGCGGTTGAACTGGCTTTGCTCGTAGCTCCAGCCGCCCACCAGCGCGCGCACGCGGCCCGAATGCGGATCGAGCGCCACGATGGCGCCGCCCACATTGGGGATCTGGCGCAGCGTGAAGCGCCCCTCGGTCGCGGTTTTCTCGACCAGGATAACGTCGCCGACCGAAAGCGCGTCGGCGGGACTGCGCAATGGCGGCCCCAGACGCTGCTCGCGCTCGGGCTTTCGCGCCCAGCGCATCTCCTCGAACGGCAGCGTCCCCTTCGAATTGTCGGCGAAGCCAAGCTCGACCGAATCATTCGCCAGACGAAGCACCAAAGCCGTGCGCCATTCCGGCGGCGTGCCGCCCGGGCGCGGCACTTGCGCCAACGCCCGCGCGAAATCGGCGGGTGCGCCTTCGACGCGCGCGAACGCGCCGCGCCAGCCATGGCGACGATCATAGGCGAGCAAGCCTTTGCGCAGCGCGCGCTCGGCGATGTCCTGGATCTTCGGGTCCATCGTCGTGCGCACGACCAGACCGCCGCGGAACAGCTCGCGCTCGCCGTATTTCTGCAACAGTTCCCGGCGCACTTCTTCGGCGAAGTAATCGGCGTGGACCGTGTCTTCGGGCCCGCGCGTGCGCGTGACGATCGCTTGCCCGCGCGCCTCGTCGTATTCGGCCTGGGTGATCTGGCCATCTTCGAGCAAGCGGCCCAGCACCCAATCGCGGCGCTCCACCGCGCGCGCCATGAAGCGCTGCGGGTTGTAGTTGTTCGGCGCCTTGGGCAGCACGGCCAGGAACGCGGCCTCCGCCAGCGTCAATTCGTCGAGCGAACGATCGAAATAATTGAGGGCTGCGGCGGCGACGCCATAGGCGCCGTAGCCGAGATAGATTTCGTTCAAATAAAGCTCGAGGATGCGCCGCTTGGGCAGAGCCTCCTCGATGCGCAAGGCGAGGATCGCTTCCTTCACCTTGCGCTCCAGCGACACTTCGTTGGTCAGCAGCATGTTCTTGGCGACCTGCTGCGTGATCGTCGAAGCGCCCACCGGCCGGCGCTGGCCGAGATTGGCGAGGTTCTGCACCGCGGCGCGCGCGATATCGGGCAGGCTGACGCCGGGATGGGTGTAGAAATTCTTGTCCTCGGCGGCGATGAAGGCCGCGACCACGCGGCGCGGAATCTTCTCGTAAGGCACGAAGATGCGCCGCTCGATCGCGAATTCGGCCAGAATGCGCCCGTCCGCCGCATGCACGCGCGTGGTGATCGAGGGCTGGTATTCGGCGAGCGTTTTGTGGTCGGGCAGACCGCGCCCGAAATACCAAAGCCCGCCTAGAATCGCGGCGCCGCCGCCGACGATGGCGACGAACAAGAAGAGCGTCAGTAGAATCATGGCGCGGCGCATAAGCGGGGTTATACGCCCTTCCCCGCCGCCGCCATACCCCCTGTCAAAGCATTGAAATTCCGGCGCGAACGCGGCTAGATGGCGCCATGCCGCACACGCCCGACGACCTCTTCGCCGTTCTCGCCCGATTGGGCATCCGCACCCAAACGGTCGAGCACGAAGCCGCTTTTACGGTCGAGGACGGCAAGCGCCTGCATGGCGCCAGCCTGCCCGGCGTCAACGTGAAGAATTTGTTCCTGAAGGACGCGAAGGACCGGCTGTGGCTTGTCTCCGCCCCGTGGGAGCGCGTGATCGACCTCAAAACGCTGCCTGCGCGCATCGGGTCGAAGCGCCTGTCCTTCGGTTCGGCGGCGCTGTTGATGGACGTGCTGGGCGTCATCCCCGGCTCGGTCACGCCCTTCGCCCCGATCAACGACAAGGACAAACGGGTGACGGTCGTGCTCGACGCCTGGATGATGCGGCAAGAAACGCTAAATGCCCATCCGCTGGTCAACACGGCGACGACGAATATCGCCTCGGGCGATCTTCTCGCCTTTCTGCGCCATGTCCATGGCGAGCCGATACTGGCCGAACTGGACGCCGCGCTCTAGTGTAACCTCGCGGAACGGCACGACGAAACGGCGGACATGGAATCGATCTACTACGTCATGAGCTGGGCGTGCCATCGGCGGTGCAAGCACTGCTACGAGGACCGCTTCCGCCCCTACAACAAGCGCGAGATGAAGGGCGTGCTCGCCGAAGCGGTCGCGAATTTCCCGCGCATCGTCGATAACCTGCCCGACACCATGCTGTATCGCGATCGCGCCGACCTCGACGAAGCGGGCGCGCCGCGTTTGAAAGTGGGGCGCGTGATCCTGTCGGGCGGGGAATCCCTGCTCGACCCGATCCGCGAGAACGTCACCTATAAAGTCATCGAACGCCTGCGCGACAAATATGCGGATCGCGGCGGGGTGAAGATCGTGGTGCAGACGACCGGAGATTTGGTGACACCGGAAATCGTCGACGATCTGCTGTCGCGCGGCGTGTGGATGATCTCCTGCGCCGGCCTCGACGATTTCCACGTCAACATCAAGGCCGAGGCGATGAAGGCCGATTTGACGCGCCTGTTCGAAAGCAAAGGCATGCATCAAAGCGGCCTCGCCACGCAGAACCGTAAATGGCTGGAGGAAGAAGGCCCGGTCTTCAGCTTCTTCGGCGCCACACCCGATACCTGGATCGGCAAGATCTGGCCGCGCGGCCGCGCGTGGGACAACGACCTATCGTACGCCACGCTCGTCGATAATTTCTGCGCGCGCTGGTCGGGCGGACTCGACTTCCTCCGCTATGGGGAGTCGGGCGCCGAGATATCCGTCGAACCCGACGGCAGCGTCTATCCTTGCTGCATTAAAACCAAACTGCCGATCGGCAATCTGACCGAGGATCGCCTGATCGATATCATCGACAGCCTGCGCGACGATCCGGTGTTCCAGGCGATCTCCGCCGGCGAGCCTCAAAAAATGGGTCTCGCCGACGGCTGGGACGAAGCGACATTCGCCGACGCGTCGCGGACCAAAACACCGTCGGGGCGCGACTACCAGAATCTCTGCATCGGCTGCGACAAGTTCTTCGAAGCGAAGATGGGCGCACGCATCGACGCCGCCAAAGCGCGCCGCCGCGCGATGAAGGAAGCCGCGAAGTGATGAAGCGTCGCGATTTCCTGATCGCCGCCGGCACGCTGGCAGCGATCCCCGTCCGCGCGCAATCGTCGTGGAGCGAAACGCTGGCGGCGGCGAAGGGCAAGCCGGTGTTCTTCAACGCCTGGGGCGGGGACGAACGCACCAACGCCTTCATCGCCTGGACGGCGGAGCGCGTGCGCGATGCGTATGGCATCGATCTGCGCCATGTGCGTTTGCGCGATACGGCCGAGGCGGTGCAGCGCGTGATCGCGGAGAAAGCGGCCGGGCGTGACAGCGGCGGATCGGTCGATCTCATCTGGATCAACGGCCCGAATTTCCTGGCGATGAAGGAACAGCGCCTGCATTACGGGCCGTTCGTCGAACGCCTGCCGAATTTCCGCTACGTCGATGCCGAAGGCAAACCGTCGAACGTCGTCGACTTTACCGTACCCGTCGATGGTTATGCCGCCCCATGGCGCTTGGCGCAGATCGTCTATGTCTACGATTCCGCGCGCTTGCCGAAGCCGCCGCGTTCGATGGCCGCGATGCTCGATTGGGCCAAAGCCAATCCCGGTCGCTTGACGCATCCCACCGCGCGGAACTTCCTGGGGGCGACCTTCCTCAAGCAAGCGCTGTACGAGCTGACGCCGGATCGCGCGATCCTCGCACGCGCACCGACCGATGCGAATTACGACGCGGCCGTCGCGCCGCTTTGGGCCTGGTACGACGCGTTGCGCCCCACGCTGTGGCGGCGCGGGGCGCAATTCCCCGAAAGCGGACCCGCGCAGCGCACGCTGCTGAACGACGGCGAGATCGATTTGATGATCTCGTTCAATCCGGCGGAAGCGGCGGTGTCCATCGCCAATAATCTTTTGCCCGCCACCGCACGCGCGACGGGGCTCGACGGCGGCACGATCGCGAATACCAGCTTCGTGTCGATCCCCTACAACGCCGCGAACCCGGCGGCGGCGATGGTGGTCGCCGATTTTCTGCTATCGGGCGAAGCGCAAGCGCGGATGAACGATCCGCGCCATCTCGGCAATCCGACCGTGCTCGATATCGAGCGCCTGCCGCCCGAGCAGAAGAAGTTCTTCGCCGATGTGCCGCCGATCCCCGGTATGCCCAGTGCCGCCGAGCTCGGACGCGCCCTGCCCGAGCCCCATCCCGGCTGGATGACGCGCCTCGCCGCCGAATGGGAAAAGCGCGTGCTGCGCTGAATGCTGCGCCTTGCTCCGCCCGCGACGTTGCTGGTTTTCCTGGCGCCGATCGTCGCGGGGCTTCTCGGCACGGCTTTGCCCGCCTTCGGCTGGTTCCCTGCGCTGGGCGGGCGTGAATTCGGCTTCGGGATTTTCGCGCGGCTCTTCGCGCAACCGGGGCTCGGCACCAGCATCGCGCTGACGCTGTTCACGGGATTCCTTGCGACGGCGTTGTCGCTCGCCCTCGCTCTAGCTTTTTGTGCCACCGCCTACGGCACAAACGCCTTCGCGCGGGCGCAACGGCTTTTGGCGCCGCTGCTGGCGACACCGCATGCGGCATTGGCGATCGGTTTCGCGTTCTTGATCGCGCCATCGGGTTGGATCGCGCGGCTGATCTCGCCCGAACTCAGCGGTTGGACGCGTCCGCCCGATATCGCGACGATCCAAGACCCGCTCGGCCTCGCCTTCGTCGCCGGGCTGATGCTGAAAGAAGCACCCTATCTTTTGCTCTGCCTCGTCGCGGCGATCGGCCAAGCCGATCTGGCGCGCAGCCTCGCCACCGCGCGCATGCTCGGCTACGGCAAATTCGCGGCGTGGGCGAAGGTCGCGATCCCGCGCCTCTATCCGCAAATCCGCTTGCCGGTCTACGCCGTCCTCGCTTTCGCGCTATCGAATGTCGATGTGGCGTTGATCCTCGCGCCAACCAATCCGCCGACGCTGAGTGTCCTGGTCGTGCGCTGGATTTCCGATCCGCATCTCGATCTGTTCATGCCCGCGGCGGCGGCCGGGCTGCTGCAATTCGTGCTGGTCGTCGCGTCGATCGGTGCTTGGCGCTTGGGCGAGATCGCCGTCGCATATTTCGCGCGCGACTGGCTGACCAACGGCGAACGCGGCGGCGATGGAAGGACTCGGACAGCGACATCGCGCATGGCGCTGGCTTTGCTGTTTGCGCTCGCCATTGCCGCGTTGATTGCGCTGGCCCTCTGGTCGCTCGCCCTGTCCTGGCGTTTCCCCGATGCGCTGCCGGATCGCTGGACGAGCGCCCATTGGCTGCGCGAAGCGCCGTCCCTCGCCGCACCCGCGACGACCACATTGCTCGTCGCGCTGAGTGCCACGGCGATCGCGATCCTGCTGTCGGTGATGTGTCTCGAAAACGAAATCCGCAGCGGCAAGCGTGCCACCAAGGCGCTGGCGTTGCTTTATGCGCCGCTGTTGATCCCGCAGGTGTCGTTCCTGATCGGCGCGCAGACGCTGCTCGTGCGCCTGAATCTCGACGGCGGCTTCGCGGCCCTCGTTTGGGCGCATATTCTGTTCGTGCTGCCCTATGTGTTCCTCGCACTCGCCGATCCGTGGCGCGCCCTCGACCCGCGTTACGCGCGTATCGCCGCGTGCCTGGGCGCGTCGCCGCTGCGGGTTTTCCTGACCGTCAAAATCCCGCTGCTGCTGCGCCCGTTGTCGGTGGCGGCCGCGGTGGGTTTCGCGGTGTCGGCGGCGCTCTATCTGCCGACGTTGTTCGCAGGCGGGGGGCGCTGGACGAGCCTGACGACCGAAGCGGTGACGCTCGCCTCGGGCGGCGATCGGCGCGTGCTGGGCGTCTATGCCTTCGCGCAAGCCGCGTTGCCGTTGATCGTCTACGCGGCGGCTTTGGCCGTGCCCGCGATCCTTTTTCGCAACCGGAAGGGCATGGCATGAGCGGCCTTACCTTGCGCGACGTGACGCTCGGCGTGGCGGGCAAGCATCTGCTCGGGCCCTTGTCGCTGGACGTGGCACCGGGCGCCGTCGCGACGATCATGGGCCCGTCGGGCTCGGGCAAGTCGTCGCTGCTTGCTTATCTCTGCGGCACGCTCGACCCGGTTTTCGCCGCGAGCGGACAAGCGACGCTCGACGGCGTCGCGCTGGCGGGACTCGCGCCCGAGAAGCGCCGCATCGGCATTCTGTTCCAGGACGATCTGCTGTTCCCGCATTTGTCGGTCGCGGGCAATCTCGCCTTCGCGATCCCGGCGAATGCACCGGACCGCAAAACGCGTACCGATGCGGCGCTGGCCGAAGCCGAGCTCGACGGTTACGGCACCCGCGATCCGGCGACGCTATCGGGCGGGCAGCGCGCGCGGGTTTCGTTAATGCGTGCCCTACTCGCCGAACCGCGCGCGATTTTGCTCGACGAGCCGTTCTCGAAACTCGACGCGGCGTTGCGTGACAAGATGCGCGAATTCGTCTTCGCGCATATCCGGATGCGAAAAATTCCGTGCTTGATGGTCACGCACGACGAAGCTGACGCAGACGCGGCGGGCGGCTATATCCTGCGCCTATGACATTGAAGATTCGCCCCGCGACCCCGGACGACGCCACCGAACTTTCCGAGCTGATCAACGAGATCATCGCGATCGGCGGCACGACCGCGTGGCAAACCAAGTTCACACCCGAAACCTTCGCCGCGCATTACATCGCCGGGCCCGACTGCCTGTCGTGTTTCGTCGCCGAGGCCGATCGGCTTTATGGATTTCAAGGGTTGAGCCGATCGAAGACGCTGCCCGCGAACTGGGCCGATATCGGCAGCTTCGCGCGCGTACAGCCGAAACTGCCGGGCGTGGGAGCCGCCCTGTTCGCCGCGACCAAGGCGAAGGCGCGCGAGCTGGGCCTCGTTACGATCAACGCCCAGATCCGCGCCGACAACAAACCCGGCCTCGGCTTCTATTCCAAGATGGGCTTCGTCGATTACGGCGTGAAGAAGGACGTGCCGTTGAAGGACGGCACGATCGTCGACCGCATTCTGAAACGCTACGATCTGTAGATTTCCCGGCCGATCTGTGGTCCGCTCGCGACCGTCATGAGCGTCTATCTCGTCGCCGATTTGGGAACGAGCGCGCTGCGCGCGGCGGCGATCTCCGCCGAGGGCGCGACGTTGGCCGCCCATAACGTGCCGCTGGCGATCGCATCGCCCGCACCGGGGGCGGCCGAAGCCGATCCCGAAACCTGGTGGGCGGCATTGCGCGACGCCTTCGCGCATATTCTGAAGGCGACCCTCAAGCCCGACGCGATTTGCCTGACCGGCATGACGCGCGGACAGATTTTCCTCGACGCGAAGGGCGCCGTGCTGCGCCCGGCGATTCTGTGGGCCGATACGCGCGCCGCCCCGCTCGACATCGCGATCGACAATCCGGCGGTCGCGATCAATCCCTTCCATGCGCTCGCGCGCATCGCCTGGGTCGCGCGCAACGCGCCCGAAGTTTTCGCGCGCACGGCAAAAGTGATCGAGCCGAAGGATTGGCTCAATCATCGCCTGACGGGCGTGATCGACGCCGATAGCGTCACCGCCGCGCGCTTCGATGCGGTGCCGATCGATGCGCCGCATCGCGCCTTGATCGATCTGCCGCGCATCGAACCCTGGGCGAAGATCGGCGCTGTCATTTCCATTCCCGAACTCGCCGGCGTACCGGTCTTCGCCGGTGCGATGGATACCTGGGCGGGCGCGGTCGGTACGGGCGTGGTGGCGCCCGGCCAAGCCTACGACGTCGCGGGCACGACCGAACAAGCCGGCGTGTTGACCGCCACGCGCGTCAAAGCACATGGCCTTGTCGATCTGCCCTGGACGCCGGGCGCCTTCCAAGCGGGCGGCCCGACGCAAGCGGGCGGCGACGCGCTTGCCTGGGCGCGCGATCTGGTCGCCAAGGATCTCGATTTCGACACGGCAATCGCCTTGGCCGCGACCGCCGATCCGGCGAACGCGCCGATCTTCGTGCCCTATCTGGCGGGCGAGCGCGCACCCGTGTGGCGCGCGGATGTGCGTGGCACGTTGATCGGCCTCGCGCGCGAACATAAGCCGGCCGACATTCTTTATGCGGCGGTCGAGGGCGTGGCGCTCGCCCTCGCCGATATCCTCGCGGCATCGGGCGCCAAACCGTCGGCCTTGCGCATTTCCGGCGGCGGGGCGCGCAGCGATTTCTGGTGCCAGGTGAAGGCGGACGTTCTCGGGTTCGCCGTCGAGCGCCCGCGCGAAATCGAAGCGGGCTTGCTGGGGGCCGCCGCTTGTGCGGCGTTCGGCCTGGGCCATATGCCCGATTTCGCGGCCGCCGCCGCACGAATGAACCCCGTTGCGCGCGTCTTTCGGCCCAATCCGGCCAAAGCGCCCTTGTATGCCGCGCGCCGGGCGCGCTATGCCGGTGCCAAGCAATACGTTCTCGGGTCCGGTTGATGCGTTCCTTCCTGGCGAAATATGCGACGGCGCTGGCCGGTCTCGGCGTGGTGATCTGGTTCGCCGCCACCGCGCCCGCTTTCGCCTCGGCGGCGAATTTCACGCTGATCTTGAAGGAGACGAGCTTCCTCGCGATCCTCGCTCTCGGCTTCGCGCTGGCGCTGGTGACGGCCGAACTCGATCTGTCGATCGCGGAAGTCGCCAGCCTCGCCGCCGTCGTTTGCGGCTTTCTGGTTCATTCGGGTTATCCGCCGTCCCTCGCCATCGCCGCCGGTCTGGGCGTAGGTGCCGCGTGCGGCCTCGCCAACGGTTTCGCCGTCACGGTGCTGAACGTGCCCTCGCTGATCGCCACGCTGGGCATGGCGGCGATCGCCAAGGGCTTGGGCTTCATGCTGACGCAAGGTGTCGCCTTCGTCGGCCGCTGGCCCGCCGATTTCACCGGCTTGGCGCGCGGCAGTTTTCTTGGCGCACCGAATTTGCTGTGGTGGCTGATCCTCGCGGCGATCTTCGCCTATGCGCTGGTCAAATGGACGCGCACCGGCGCGCATCTGGTCGCGACGGGCGAGGCGGAGGAAGCCGCGCGCCTTGCCGGCATTCCGACCAAACGCATGAAGCGCCTCGCGCTGCTGCTGACCGGCTTGTTCGCAGGGGCGACCGCCGTGCTGCTGGCCGCGAGCCTTTCCTCCGCCGCGCCCAACATGGCGAACGACCATTTCCTTTACGCCATCGCTGCCGTGCTGCTGGGCATGACGATGTTCGAACCCGGCCGCCCCAACGTGCCCGGCACGCTGGTCGCGGCGTTCACGTTGAAGGCGCTGGGCAACGGTCTGATCCTGTCTGGTGCCCCCTACTACGTGCAGGATATCGTGCTCGGCGCCATCATCGTCGGCTCGGTCGCTTTGTCGGCGGGCGCCCTGGGGCGCGCCGCCTTCGTCAAACGCCTGTCCTTCCGGACGGCGCAATAAAAGGGAGAGAGGAACAATGGTCGAGATCACCCGCCGTCAGGCTTTGGCCGGCACCGCCGCAGCACTGGCCGCCGCCCCGTCGATCGTGCAAGCGCAATCGCCGGAAATCGGCATCGTCGCCTTCCAGATGTCGTCGGAAACCCATGCGCGCGTGGCGAATGCGGCGCAAGCCGCCGCCCGCGCCAAGGGTTGGACGGCGACGATCCTCAATTCCGAAGGGGCGCTGCCCAAGCACGCCGAGCAGCTCGACGCGCTGATCCAGCGCAAGCCGCGCGCCATCGTCGTGGCGATGGGCAAGCCCGTCGAAGCCGACGCGCAATTCGAAGCCGCCAAGAAGGCGGGCATTCCCGTCGTCACCGTGATGGCCGGCACCTCGCCGCACACGCTGTTTGACATCCAGGTGAACGAGTTCAAGGTCGGCGCCGACGCCGCGTTGTGGCTGCTGGGCGAGATGAACTACCAAGGCAACGTCCTGCTGCAGCGCTTCGACGGCAATGTGGGCACGCGTATTCGCGGCCGCGTGCTCGACGCCGTGCTCGCCGAAAACCAGGGCGTGAAGGTTCTCGGCTCGCATTCGATGGCGCGCACGCAATCCTGGCGCGACGATGTGCGCCAAGGCATGCAAGCGCTGCTGTTGCAGCACGGCGCCAACACGCAAGGCATTTGGGCGTCGTTCGACGGCCAAGCCTATGTGATCGACGATCTGCTGCGCCCGCGCGGTCTGAAGAAGGGCCAGATCAAATTCGTGTCGATCGACGGCGGGGCCGAAACCTATCGGCGCATCGCGGACCCGGAATCGCTGTTGATGGCGACCGTGACCATCCCGTTCGAGGAGATGGGCAAGCGCGCCATCGACGCGATCGACACGATCGTCGTCAAGGGCCAGCCCAAGGCCAGCGTGACGAGCGGCCCGTACCTGTTCCTCGACGCGATCCTGGTCGATCAGAACAACGTGAAACAGTTCCTGTGAGCGTTCTCGTCCGTCTCGGCGCCGTGACCAAAAGTTACGGCGCCGTCGAAGCGTTGCGCGGCGTGGATCTGGAGATCCGCGCCGGCGACGTTTTGGCGTTGTGCGGCGACAACGGGGCGGGCAAGTCGAGCTTGGTGAAAATCCTGTCGGGCGCGCATGCGCACGATGGCGGCATTTTCGAGATCGAAGGCAAGGCCGTGCGTTTCGCCTCGCCGCAAGACGCGCTAACGCGCGGCATCGCGACGATCTATCAGGAACTGGCGGTCGCGCCGCGTTTGTCGGTGGCGGAGAACGTGTTCCTCGGCTCCGAACTCGTGCGTACACCTTTGCCCTTTGTGTCGCTGCTCGACAAGAAGCGCATGCGCGACGAAGCGCTCGGCTATCTCAAACGCCTCGGCGTCGATTTGGGCGACGCAACGCGGCCCGTCGAACGCCTGTCGGGCGGCCAGCGCCAAGCCGTGGCGATCGCGCGGGCCCTACGCTGGAACGCGCGCGTCGTCATCATGGACGAACCGACGGCGGCGTTGGGCGTGGCCGAAACGAAGCTCGTCCTCGACCTGATCCGCCGCTTGAAGGACGAAGGCCGCACGGTCATTCTCGTCAGCCACGCGATGGCCGACGTCGTCGCGGTCGCCACGCGCGTCGCGATCCTGAAGGCGGGGCGCAAGACCGTCGACCGCCCGGTGGCCGGGCTCGACGCTGCGACCCTCGCCCAGATGATTATCACCGGCCGCGAAGCGGCGTGACGTTCAGCGCTTGATCTTCGTCGCGCGCAGCCAGGCGATGGCGCCGGGCACGCGCGCCCAAGCCGCCCCCGCATTGACCGCGATCACGCCCGCTTCCTCGCGGCCCCCCGGCGGCACTTCCATCGGCGTGGTCTTCGGCGGTTTGCGATCGCCGATCAAATAGGCGGGCGCGAAGCCGTTCGCCTTCACCGCCGCGTCGAGCTTGGCGTCCGCATCCGCCGCCTTGGTCGCGAAAGCCAGCAAAGCGCGCGCATAGGCGCCCCGCGCGCCGCCTTCTTCGGTCACGCCCGCGAGAATCTCGTTCGCCTCGTCGTATTTCTCGCCGTCGATCAGCGCATCGGCAAAATCGAAGCTGCACTTCGCGGGATCGGACGGGTCGAGGCGCAACACTTCGCGCCAATGCGCGTAGCCCGCCTCGCGCTCGCCGCGCACGCTGATCGCCGACGCGAGATGCTGGCGCGCTTCGAGATAGGCAAGACCGCGAGGGCTGGCACCCAGCTTACCCGCTTCGTCGGCCAGACGCGCGCCCAACGCACCCTCGCCCGCCCGCAAGGCAATTTCCAGCAAGCGGATACGCTCGTCGAGATCGCGCGCGGCGAGCAGCGACACGAGCGTCAGTGCCGAGGCGCAATACGCACTCTGCTTCAACGCCGCCGCCGCCCCTTGCAAACCCGCGCGCGCATTGGGCATGTCCCAAGCGCTTTGCGCCAGCAGATCGGCGTCGTCGAGCGCTTGTTCGCCCAGCATCGCCGCGCGATCGGCATCCTTAGAGATCAGGTCGTAGGCGATCAGCAGGTCGAAATCTTCGTTGGTCAGCATCGTCTCAAACTCCGTCCACGGGACGCGGGCGGCGATCCTCGTCGATCGCCACATAGGTGAACACGCCCGCCGTCACTTTGGTCTGGGGGCCGCCGGCGCGCGGCCGCGTCCAGGTTTCGACCTTCACGGTGATCGAGGTGCGGCCCACGCGCTGGATCTCGCAATAGCACGAGACCTCGTCGCCGACATGAACCGGTTTGTGGAAGGTCATCGCCTCGATCGCGATGGTCGCGACGCGGCCCTTGGAGCGGTGGCTGGCGATCGATCCGCCCGCCAAATCCATCTGCGACAGCAGCCAGCCGCCGAAAATATCGCCGTTGGGGTTGGTGTCGCCCGGCATGGCGATGGCGCGCAAGGCCGGTTCGCCCATTTCCTTGCGCGGGCCTTGTTCATGTAGTGTTTGCGTCGAATCGGCCATGACAGCTAGTCTCCCGCCGGTTTCCGTATACCTCTGACGTTCGAGTTATCGACGATGGCCGATTTGTTTTCCAGCGCTTCGCGTAAAAACGACTCCTATACCGCCAAGGACATCGAGGTCCTGGAGGGGTTGGAGCCCGTTCGCCGCCGCCCCGGCATGTATATCGGCGGCACGGACGAGCGCGCGCTGCACCATCTGATCGCCGAAGTGCTCGACAACTCGATGGACGAGGCCGTGGCCGGCCACGCCGATTGGATCGAGATCGAGATGGAGGAAGGCGGCTGGATGACGATCCGCGATAACGGGCGCGGCATTCCGGTCGATCCGCATCCGCGCTTCCCCAAGAAATCAGCGCTGGAAGTCATCCTGACCACGCTGCATTCGGGCGGCAAATTCTCGAACAAGGCCTACGAAACGTCGGGCGGTTTGCACGGCGTGGGCGTCTCGGTCGTCAACGCGTTGTCGGACGGGTTCGAGGTCGAGGTCGCGCGCGACAAGGCGATCTGGGCGCAAAATTATTCGCGCGGCGTGCCCAAGGGCCCGCTGAAGAAGATCGGCACGACCAACAACCGCCGCGGCACGACCGTGCGCTTCCATCCCGATCCGGAGATTTTCGGCAAGAACGCGCATCTGAAGCCGCAGATCGCGTTCAAGATGGCGCGCGCCAAGGCGTTCTTGTTCAAGGGCGTCGAGCTGCGCTGGAAATGTGCACCTTCGCTGCTGAAGCCCGAATGGGGCATCGCACCCGAAGCGACTTTGCATTTCCCCGGCGGCCTGGCGGACTCGCTGGCCGAGGTGATCGGCAAGCGCCCCTGCTATTCGTCGAAGAATTTCGCCGGCGACGTGAAGCTCGACAATCAAGGCGGGCGCCTGGAATGGGCGGTCGCGTGGCCGGGCGACGAGGATGGCGAAGTCCATTCCTACGTCAACACGGTGCCCACGCCGCAAGGCGGCAGCCATGAGCTGGGCTTGCGCGGCGCGTTGACGCGCGCGCTGCGCGGCTATGGCGCGCTCGTCAACAACAAGCGCGCCGAGACGATCCAATCGGAAGACGTGTGCGACGGTGCGGTCGTGTTCCTGTCGCTGTTCATCCGCGATCCGCAGTTCCAGGGCCAGACGAAGGATCGTCTGGGCATGCCGGATGCGCAGAAAGCGGTCGATTCCGCGCTCAAGGACCAGTTCGACCATTGGCTCGCCAACGATCCGGGCTCGGCCAAGGCGCTGCTGGAACGCGCGATCGAGCGCGCGGACGAGCGCGCGCGCCGCCGCCAGCAGAAGGAAATGGACCGCAAATCGGCGACGCGCCGGTTGCGCCTGCCCGGCAAGCTTGCCGATTGCTCGGCCAACACGACGCTCGACACCGAAATCTTCCTGGTCGAAGGCGATTCCGCCGGCGGCTCGGCCAAGCAAGCGCGCAACCGCGAATTCCAGGCGATCCTGCCCTTGCGCGGCAAGATCCTGAACGTCGCCAGCGCCTCGGTCGACAAATTGCGCCAGAACCAGGAACTGACCGATCTGGTGCAGGCGCTGGGCTGCGGCACGGGCGACAATTTCGACGTCGAAAAGCTGCGCTACGACCGCGTCATCATCATGACCGACGCCGACGTCGACGGCGCGCATATCGCCTCGCTGCTCATCACGTTCTTCTATCGCGAGACGCCCAAGCTCATCGAGCTCGGCCATCTCTATCTCGCCATGCCGCCGCTTTATCGCCTCGCGGCGGGCGGCGACGTCGTCTATGCGCGCGACGACGCGCATAAGGACGAGTTGATGAAGTCCAAGTTCAAAAACCGCAAGGTCGAGGTCAGCCGCTTCAAAGGTCTGGGCGAAATGCCGCCCAGCCAGTTGAAGGAAACGACGATGGACCCCAAGCGGCGCACGCTGCTGCGCGTGACCGTCCCCCACGCCCACGAGGCGGAAGAGAAGGAAGCGACCGAGCAGCGCGTGGAAAGCCTGATGGGCCGCAAGCCGGAGCTGCGCTTGGCCTTCATTCAAGAACACGCCAAGTTCGCGACCGAACTGGACGTCTAAGCCTTCAAGTACTCGAACAACGCGCGCGCGGCGGGCAACAGCCCCGCCACGCGGCGCACGCAAAGCACCAAACGCCGCCGCGCGAAATCGTCGGCGAGCGGAAGGCCTTTCACGGGCAACGAAGCCGCTGCGCGCTGCGCAGCGATTCGCGACATGATCGCAATCCCGGCGCCGCTCGCGACAAGCCGCGCCACGCCATCGAAAGTCGACACACGCGTGCGAACATGCAGCGTCTTGCCCAAACGTTCGGCGTGTTCGGCGACCAGATCGAATTGCGCACGCGTTTCGGGCAGCGCCACCATCGGCAAATCGGCGATGGCGGCGAGGCGCAAGGATTTACGCCCCGCCAGCGCGTGATCGCGCGGCAGCAGCACCCAGAGCGGATCGTCGCGATAGGGAAAGGTGCGAACATCGCCCAGCGGCGCCGTATCGGCCGCGACGCCGATTTCCGCCGCGCCCACCGCGACGGCGCGCGCCACGTCGATACTGCGTTGCTCGACGATCTCCACGTCGATGCGCGGATTGGCGGCGAGGAACGCGCCCAAATCCGCCGGCAGATGTTCGCTCGCAGCACCCGTATTCGCCGCGAGCCGGACGAGGCTGCGCGTCGTGCGGCCATAGGCGGCCATGTCGGCGCGCATCCGGTCGAGACCTTCGACCAGCGACGACGCGTGGCGCTTGAACGCCCGGCCGCTCGCGTTCAACGCCAGCCCGCGCCGATGGCGGACGAACAAGGCGGTGTCGAGATCGGCCTCCATGCCTTTGATGCGGGCACTGGCCGAGGCGAGCGACAAGCGCAGCTTGGCCGCCCCGGCGGCCAGCGAGCCGGTCTCGGCGACCGCCAGGAACAGGCGCAAATCGGCGGGGTCGAAACGCATTCGGATACTCCGAAGTCATATTCCGGATTTTCCGTATTGTGATCCCGCCCGGCCTCACGTCAAGCTCGCGCCATGATCGACCCGCTTCTTGCTTTCGTGGCTTTCGTCTTCCTGATCGGCGGCTTTTCCAAAGGCGTGCTCGGCATGGGCTTGCCGACGGTCACGATGGGCTTGCTCGCCGTCGCGATGGCGCCGATCCAAGCGGCCGCGTTTCTGATCGTGCCGTCCTTCGCGACCAATCTCTGGCAGATGCTGTCGGGCGGACGGTTTCAGGCGCTCTGCGCGCGGCTCTGGCCGTTCCTGCTGCCGCTGATCCCGGCGACCTGGCTCGCCTCGGGCGCCATGACCGGCGAATATGCGCGCTACGCCTCGCCCGCCTTGGGCGTGACGTTGCTGATCTATGCGGGGCTGACGCTCGCCGGCATGAAATGGCGCGTGCCACCGGCGCAGGAGAAAGTGACCGGCGCTTTGGTCGGCATCGCCACGGGCCTCGTCACCGGCGTCACGGGCGTCTTCGTCATGCCGGCCGTGCCCTTCCTTCAGGCGATCGGGCTGGAGAAGGACGAACTCGTCCAAGCGCTCGGCATCGCCTTCATGGTCTCGACCGCCGCCCTCGCGCTGGGGCTGGGGCGCGCGGGACTGTTCGGCGTCGACGAAGCGGCGAACTCGCTGATCGCCTTGCTGCCCGCTTTGGCCGGGATGCGGCTCGGCCAAAGCGTGCGCGCGAAGCTCTCGGTCGCCGCGTTCCGGCGCGTGTTCTTCTTCGGCCTTTCGGCGCTGGGCGCCTATCTGGTGCTGCGCGCCGTTCTTTAGGCGGCGCGCATCTTCACCACGAAACCGTCGATCTGGGCGCGCAGGCTTTCGGCCAAGCGGGCCAGATCGTCGGCCGCCGTCAGCACATGCACGGCCGCCGTCCCGGTTTCGTCGGTCGATTGCGTCACGGCCGCGATATTGCTCGAAACGACCGCCGTGCCCGATGCGGCTTGCTGAACGTTGCGCGCGATCTCCTGCGTCGCCGCACCCTGCTCCTCGACCGCCGACGCGATCGTGGTCGCGATCTGGCTGACTTGGCCGATGGTTTCGCCGATCGTGCCGATGGCCCCCACGGCCTTGCCTGTGGCGCCCTGGATCGCGGCGATCTGCGACGCGATCTCCTCGGTCGCCTTCGACGTTTGATTGGCGAGCGTCTTCACTTCCGACGCGACGACCGCGAAGCCCTTGCCCGCCTCGCCCGCACGCGCCGCTTCGATCGTGGCGTTGAGCGCGAGGAGATTGGTCTGCGACGCGATATCGTTGATGAGCTTCACCACGTCGCCGATCTTCTCGGCCGCCGCCGCAAGCGAGCGCACTTGGCCGTTGGTGTCTTCGACCTGCGCCACCGCTTCGCCGGCCACGCGAGTCGATTCGGAAACTTGCCGGCTGATCTCGGCGATCGAGGACGACAATTCCTCGGCCGCCGACGCGACGGTCTGCACGTTGGTCGACGCCTGTTCCGACGCCGCGGCGACCGAAACGGATTTCTTGCTGGCGTCGTCGGCCATCGACGACATCGACTTCGACGTCGCCTGCAGTTCGCTGGATGCGGCGGCGAGCGTCTTCAGCGACGACGAAACGGTCTCGTCGAAAGCGCGGATATCCGCTTCGATCGCAAGCTGGCGGCGTTCCTTGGCTTCGCGCGCGGCGCGCTGCTCGGCTTCCAGCGCGTCGCCTTCGATCATCTTCTTCTTGAAGAACTCGACCGCGCGCGCCATGTCGCCGATTTCGTCGCCGCGCGAAGCGCCGGGAATGTCGGTGGCGAGATCATGCGCGGCGAGGCGCTGCATCGCCCCCGTCAGCGCGCGGATCGGCGCGGAGATACGGCGCATCGCGATCAGGAAGCCCGCGACGATCAACGCGACGTCGAGCAGCAGCAGGAACGCGTTGAACATCAACGCGCGTTCGGCCTCTGCGATCTGATCGTCGGCCATTCGCACGATCTCGGCGAGCGCCACCAGCGACACGTTGCCGATCAATCCCAGCGCTTCGATGCGCGTGCGCAGGAAGTCGGGGGCGGCCATCGCGGGTTTCTCGCCGGCGGCGAGCTGCTTGCCCAGCGCCGCGTTTTCCTCGGCGAGCGGGCCCGTGAAGTTCGGCTGCGCCGCCTTCACCGCCGCATCGATCGACTTGGCGAGTTCGGGGCGCGCGGCGGTGTCGCGCACGATCGTCCACGCGGCCGAAGCGATGCCCAGATCGCGCGCTTGCGCTTGGGCTTCTTCCGGCGTCCAGGCGCGGCCCGCTGACAGCGTCGAACCGATGCGCAGCACGGTCGAACCGGCCGCACTGCGCACGGTCCAAGCCGCGCGCTTCACGGTCAGGGTCTGATCGATCACGGGATCGAAGAACAGCAGCGAGTTTTCCAGCAGCGTTCCGGTCGCTTCGAGCTGGTCGAGGAAATTCTGCCCCACGCCGGCCCAGTCGCGGATCAACGCGGCGTCGCGCTGCGCGCGGGGTGCCCGGATATCGTTCGCGGCCTTGCCGCGCAAGGCGGCCAAGGCTTCGTGGCTCGCCTTCAGCTTGGCAACGGCTTGATCGAGCCCCGGCAGCGAGACCTTCGCCAGCAGCGCGACGCTGGCGGCGTAACCTTCTTCGGTGATTTTGCGGTTCTTCGCGATGTCGTCGGCCATCGAGGCGACGACCGGCGCTTCGCCGCTCAACGCCGTTTGCGTGTTGCCGCGTTCCAGCCGCGCTTCCTGCAACGTTTTGAACAAAGCCTGGCTGATCGGCGCGTAGGATGCGATGCGTTGCGCGGCGGCATAGCGCGAATACGCATCCGACACGTCGGACACGGTCGATGCGATGAGCATCAAGCCCATGACGGCGATCAAGGCGCCCAGCGTGGCGCGGATGGAAAGCTTGGACAAAGCGAGCATAGGGGGAGCTCCTGACGGCAAATCGCGAAAACGTCCGTCCCCTATATCGGCGATTCCTTAACGGCTCGTATCCGGCGCGTACGCGGACATAATTATCTCGCGCATAGCCGGTATCGCCGGAGATTTAGCGAAAATACGCGCGAAGTTTTCCGCTATCGCGCATCGATCCGATGGCGCGGCGGCACGAAAAGCAAAAAATCCTGCGCTCGGGCCGCCTGATGGCACTCGGCGCAAAACCGCACACGCGCATTCGCCCGGCCGCCGGTCTCGCCGACCAACGTGCCGTCGGCCTCGTAGACGGCGAAACGCCAATCGTTCACGCCGGGCTCGTAGCCGGACCGCATGCGCTCCATCACGTAGACGCGATAGGGCCGCGCGCGGCCGTCGGCATCGACGCGGAACGCACGCTTGATCACGGTCGCGCCTTCGCCCATCCGCGCGCCCGCTTCGTAGCGCGCATAAGAGGGTGCCGCTTTCGCGTCGGCATAGACCTGCAGGAACGTGCCATGCTCCGACGCCCGGAAGGCGCTCGACATCGTCGCCCACGCCTTGCCTGCGACCGCCCGATCGCGGACCGCGGCGAGCGTCCGGTCGAGTGCCGCGGCAAGGCAGCCGGCGGTGCGGTCGATTTCGGCGTCCGTCAGATGGGACGGCGGCATCCCAAGTCCGCCCAAAGCTTCTTGCGGCGCGGGCGCGGCGGCCAGCCGGGTCACGCGGCATTCGGGCACGACGCCCTGCGCGGCCGCCGTCACGGGCGCCAAAAGGATCGACAAGGCGAAAAGGACCGAACGCATCGAATTCGTTTCGCCTTTGGCGCGCGGAAGGTTTCCCGATCATCTCGAAAATCGGCCGGAAATGGAATAGGCTCGGGCAAAAGGCGGTCATTCGGGCGCCGGGGGTGTGCATCATGTGTCGCTGGCTGGCCTATACGGGCCGACCCATTTACCTCGAAGACTTCCTGTTCAAGCCCGAGAATTCGCTCGTCACGCAATCGCTGCACGCGCGCAAGGGCCACACGATCACCAACGGCGACGGGTTCGGCGTGGGCTGGTACGGCGACCGGCCGGAGCCCGGCCTGTTCCGCGACATCCGCCCCGCCTGGAACGACGAGAATTTGCGCTCGATCGCCGAGCAGATCCGCACCGGGCATTTCTTCGCCCATGTGCGCGCGTCGACCGGCACGTCGATCAGCCGCGCCAATTGCCATCCGTTCCAGCACGGGCGCTGGATGTTCATGCATAACGGCCAGATCGGCGGCTTCGATCGCGTGGCCCGCGAACTCGATTTCGCGATCGCGCCGGATTTCTACCGCGCGCGCAAAGGGACCACCGACAGCGAGACGATCTTCCTGCTGATGCTGAGCTACGGGCTGGAGCGCGATCCGGAAACCGCCATCGCGCGCACGCTGGAGCATGTCACGTCGGCGCATATGGCGGCGGGCTGCGCCGACCCGTTCCGCTTCACGGCCGCGTTCACCGACGGGCGGCGCGTCTACGCCGCGCGCTATTCGACCGACGGCAAATCGCCCACGCTGTTCTATGGCTGCGGCACGGGCGTGCGCGCGGCCGTGGGCGGCGATTGCGCTGGCGATCAAAGCGGAGCGGATTCGCTGCTGGTCCTGTCCGAACCGCTCGACACCGACACCTCGCACTGGACCGCCGTGCCCGAAGCCTCGCTGCTGGTCGCCGACCACGGCAATGTCGATGTGCGGCGCCTCGAATTGCGTTTGCCCCAAGCCGCCTGAACGGAACCAACATGCTCGAGATTTACGGCCGCGCCTCGTCGTCCAACGTCCAGAAAGTGCTGTGGCTGTGCGAGGAGCTGGGCTTGCCCTATCGCACGTCGCATGACGTGCCGCCGGGCAAAGCCGGCACCGACGACTACAAGCGCGTCAATCCGACGGGCAAAATCCCGACGCTGATCGAGCCCGACGGGTTCACGCTGTGGGAGTCGAACGCGATCTTGCGCTATCTCGGCGCCAAGCATGCGGCCGGCAGCTTGTGGCCGGACGATCTTCGCCTGCGCGCCGATATCGACCGCTGGATGGATTGGCAGAATTGCGCGGTGGCCCCGGTCGCGACGACCGTGCTTTATCAAACCCTGCGCGCGAAGCCGGAGGAAAAGAACCCGGCCGCTTTGGCCACCGCGTCCCAAGCGTCGCGCGATGCCGCCGGGTTGCTCGACGCGCAATTGAAGGGCAAAGCCTATGTCGTCGGCGACACGTTCACCCTCGCCGATATCGCGCTGGGCCAATGGGTTTGGCGCTACGTCAACCTGGTCGAGCAGCGCCCCGACCAGCCCCACCTGATGGCGTGGTACGCGCGGCTGCAGGACCGGGCGGCATACAAAAAAATCGTGATGACCAAATTGGTTTGATCGTCACATTAGGTTTATCAATCAAGACATTGTTATTAATTTATTTTCGCGGATCGCGAAGTCGCGAAGATGTGACGGCCGTTACAGCAGAAATTTTCCCGTTGCGCTGCAATTAGAGTGAAAATTGCCCGAACACGCTGCGGGTATTCATGGCGAACGAACACGAACGCGATCTCGACGATATCCGGCAGTTCCTGACCTCCGCGAAGAACATCCAGCGGGGCGCGCCGCTGGATTTGACGCGCAAGGATCTGTCGGGCGCAAATCTGGTCGGCCGCGAACTGACCGGTGCCCGCATGGCGGGCGCCAAACTCGTCAAGGCGCGGCTCGCCCGCGCGTCGCTGCTCGAAGCCGATCTGTTCGGCGCCGATCTCGCGGGGGCCGATCTGCAAGCCGCCGATATGCGCCGTGCCACGTTGCGCGGCGTCACGCTGAAGGGCGCCAATCTCAACGGCGCCAATCTCGCCGGGGCCGATTTTCGCGGCGGCGTGATGATGGACGCCAGCGGCAATGGCGGCGGTTTCGGGCTGGAGGTCAGCGACCTGTCCGATTGCCTGATGGAATACGCGAACGCCGAACGCGCGCAGCTCGCGGGCGTCGATCTGTCGGGTGCTAGTCTCGCGGGCGCCAATCTCGAGGGCGCTTTCCTGTTCGGCGCCAATCTCGGCGGCGCCAATCTCGCCCATGCCAAACTGCGCGGGGCGGATCTGGGCGACGCGAAGCTTGCGGGCGCCACGCTGGTGGGGGCCGATCTCGCCGGCGCCAATCTTTCCAACGCGCGCGTGGGCGGCACCAATCTCGCCGGGGCGAATATGGAAGGCGCCAAGCTCGACGGGGTCGATCCCGCCGGCCTGATGCTCGACGCAAGCGACGCCTTGATCGCGCGCGCAAAGTTCGCGTCCGCCATCGCGCAGGAAATCGAAGCGCATCAAGAATGGCTCGACAGCCGGGGCCGCGCGGGGCGCGCGGCGAATTTCGACGGCGCCAATCTGGCGCTCTACGATCTTTCGAAGCTCGATCTGTCGGGTGCGAGTTTCCGTGGCGCCAAGCTTGCGGGCGCGTCGCTCGAAGGGGCGACGCTGCTGCTGGCGAATTTCGCGGGGGCCGATCTATTCCGCGCGAACCTGACGCGCGCCACGCTGCACGGTGCGCGTTTCCAGGAAGCGCATCTGCGCGATGCGCGATTGACGGGTGCGCATGTCGGCGAAGTGCCGATCAACGACGCCACCGGCAAACCGACGGGCCGCAAGCTGCGCACCAGCTTCGCCCGCGCGCGGGTGAAGGGTGCGGATTTCAAGGGCGTCGACATCCGCCAATGCGATACGGATGAACTCGTAAAGGACTAGCCGCGCTGGGCAACGAAATCGGCGTGCTGCAAGCCGCCATAGAACGGCTCGCCCGCCTCCAGGAAGGCGTTGACCTTCGCGTTGAAGCAGAAATGCGCGATGCCGTGCTTGTCGACGACTTTCAGCTTCTGGCGGCGGAACTTGCCGTCTTGCCCTTGCGGGCCGGTCAGATACATCGTCGCGCGCGCGACCTTGGTGCCGAGCACGTCCAGCCCGGTTAGCTTGGCGAGATGATCGTCGACCAGTTTGACGAAGGCTTCGGTATCGAGCGGCGGCGCCCCTTCCCCGCCCGTGCGTGTGAAATCGCCGACCAGGATTTGTCCGGCGCGGCAATTTTGGATCAGCCGCGCCACCGCGATCGTCACGTCGCCGACGATGTATTCGGCGAAGCCCAATTCGTCGCGCGACGGCCGGTAGTAGGTATAGTGGCTCCCCACGCTCAGGCTGCCGCGCAATTCAGGCACCGCGTCGGCGACCTTCGTCGTGCGCTTGATGGCGAGATAGTAGATCGACAGCAGTACGTTGAAGGCGAACAACGCCGCGTCGGCCTCCACGCCCTTACGCGCATTCCAGACGTAATACCCGTCGCCGGTGGTCGAGCGTTCCATCGTGAACGGAAAGCCGAGCTTCGCCGCCGCCTCGCCCGCCAGATTGATCGCGAAATCGAGCGTGGCAAGCTGAGCCGCCTGAATCTCCGGCCGGTTCTTCGAGAAGGCGACGATATCGAGCAGCAGCACCGCGCGCGCTTCGCTGTGCTGCACGCAGAGCGGCATGAATTCGCGGTCGATCAAGGCGGGCGGAATCTCGCCCGCCATGTCGCCGATCGGGCGCGGCAAGCGCAGTTCGATCGGCTGCACGGCGAGGAACCGCGCGACCTCGTCGAACGCGCCGTCGCCCATATGCCGCTCGCCCGAGAACACGCGGCGCGGCGGATCTTCCAGCGTAAACAGCCGGATTTTCGGCACGGTCAGAATTTCGAGGCCGCGCGGCGTTTCGCGCCAGCCGACCAGCGCATGACTGCCCAACCGCCAAAGCGAGCGGAAGGCGCGGCGGATTTGCTGGGCGATTTCGTCGTCGGATGCGGGCGAAGACAAGGCGGGCCTCGAAAGTTCCGCCCCAGCAATGCCCATATCGGCCGTGTTATTTCAAGCCCCGGCGCGGGGCCCGAACAAAATGACCGCCGCGCCGGCGAAACAAAGCGCCGCGCCGATCGCATCCCAGCGATCGGGCATGCGGCCTTCGACACCCCACAACCAGATCAACGACGCGACGATATAGACGCCGCCATAGGCCGCGTAGGCGCGCCCCGCCGCCTCGGCCGGGCTCAATGTCAGCAGCCAGGCGAAGATCGCCAGCGATACGACGCCGCCGACGAGCCAGAGCGGCGACGCCCCGCCGCGCATCCAAATCCAAAAGGCGAAACAGCCGGCAATCTCCGCCAACGCGGCACCCGCATAGATGCCGAGCGTGGCGATCATTCCGCCAGCAGCCAGCGGCGCATCGCGACGGACGTTTCGTCGGGCTTTTCCATCGTCGCGAGATGCCCGCAATCCTCCAGCACGACAAGCTGCGCGGACGGAATATCCGCCGCCATCTCCTGACTCAATTCCAACGGTGTGGCCTGATCCTCGCGCCCGCACAGCACCAGCGCATGGCATTGGATCAGCGGCAATTGGGCGCGCGAGTCCGGCCGCTCCATGATCGCCGCTTGCTGGCGGCAGAACGCGTCGGAGCCCACGCGCAACGTCATCTCCTGCACCGCGTCGATGATGCCGGGATCGCGCGCCGAGGATTTGGGGCTCACCCAATTATGGATGAGCTGCGGCGTCACGCCTTTGAACTTGCCGCGCTTGGCGTGCGACACGAACATCTTGCGGTTCCGGTTTTGCGTCGGCGTATCGGCGCGCGCGGAGGTGTCGAGCAGCGCCACGCGCAACACGCGCTCACGCGCCCGGCGCAGCACTTCGAACGTGAGGTAGCCGCCCATCGACAAACCGGCGAGCGCGAATTTCGGCGGCGCGTTGGCGAGCACATGCTCCGCCATGCCGGCGAGCGTGTCGTGGTGCGTCAAATCGGCGACCTGGCAATCGGCGATATCCGACAGCGCGTCGATCTGCTTTTGCCACAGCGCTTGATCGCACAGCAGACCGGGCAGAAGAACGAGAGGGATCTTGCTCATTTGATCAACGCCGAAAGTTCTTTGAATGGCGGCGTGCCCGCCGCTTGCAGCCATTCGAAGATCGTCATCTCGACATTGACGATCGAAACGCCTTCGGCGCGCAGGCGAAGTGCCGCGAGTTCCTTGTCGGCGAGCTTGCGCGACGAAACGGCGTCCCACACGACCGCGACGTCGTAGCCTTTGGCTTTGAAGCCGAGCGCCGATTGCAGCACGCAGACATGCGCTTCGATTCCGCAAATCACGAGTTGGCGGCGATTTTGGGCCTCGATCGCTTCGACGATCCCGGCATCGCCCGCGCACGAGAAGGCGAGCTTGGCGCATACCGGGCCTGCGTCCTTCAACGCCGCGACGGTCGGTCCCAGGCCCTTCGGATATTGCTCCGAAACCAACACGGGAACCGCCAAGCGCTTGGCGGCGGTCACCAATTTGGCGCATCCGCCGGTCACAAGGTCGGGCTCGGCCATCGCCGGCAGCAGGCGTTCCTGCACGTCGACGACCAGCAATTGGGCTTTCGAAGCGTCCATAATCATGGGTAACCCTTAGCCGGAACCTTGACTTTTCGCCATAAATCCATAGTTTCCTACCGTTCCGCGGGGTTTTACCGCGACTGCGAAAAGGCGCCGTACCTTGCGCCTTCCCTCTGGGGTCCCGATCGGCGGGACCCGCCGCCCGGGATGCCACCGGGAGGTCGCGCTGCCAAAGACGAATGCGGCGCCAACCGAAACGAAGACCGGAGTAATGACTTTCGAAGATTTGGGGCTCTCCGAGCCCGTTCTGAACGCGATCAAAGATGCGGGGTATACGACCCCGACACCCATCCAAGAAAAAGCGATCCCCTACGTCCAGATGGGCCGCGACGTTCTGGGCTGCGCCCAGACCGGCACGGGTAAAACGGCGAGCTTCGTGCTGCCGATGATCGATGCGCTGAGCCAAGGCCGCGCCAAGGCGCGCATGCCGCGCTCGTTGATCCTGGAACCGACGCGCGAACTCGCGGCGCAAGTCGCCGAGAATTTCGACAAATACGGCAAGTATCTCAAGCTCACCAAAGCGCTGCTGATCGGCGGCGTGTCGATGGACGATCAGCAAAAGGCGCTGGAACGCGGCGTCGACGTGCTGATCGCCACACCGGGCCGCTTGCTCGACCTGTTCGATCGCGGCCGCATCCTGATGCACGACACCAAGCTTTTGGTGATCGACGAAGCCGACCGCATGCTCGACATGGGCTTCATCCCCGATGTCGAACGCATCGTGTCGCTGCTGCCCCCCTTGCGCCAGACGCTGTTCTTCTCCGCGACCATGGCGCCGGAGATCAAGCGCCTCGCGGACAAGTTCCTCAACAATCCGAAGGAAGTCGCGGTCTCGGCCCCGGCCGCCACGGCCGACACGGTGACGCAAGGCATCGTCACGGTCGCAGAGCGCGAGAAGCGCGAAACGCTGCGCCGCTTGATCGCCGCGTTGCAGATCAAGAACGCGCTGATCTTCTGCAACCGCAAGCGCGACGTCGATATCCTGTGGAAGTCGCTCAAGCGCCACGGCTTCAATGTCGGTGCACTTCACGGCGACATGGACCAGACGACGCGTATGGAAACGCTCGACGGGTTCAAGCGCGAAGAGATCCAGATCCTCGTCTGCTCCGACGTGGCCGCGCGCGGCCTCGATATCGGCGGCCTGTCGCATGTATTCAATTTCGACGTGCCGATCAACGCCGAGGATTACGTCCACCGCATCGGCCGTACCGGCCGCGCGGGGCGTTCGGGCATTGCCTACACGATCGCCACGCGCGACGATTCCAAATTCGTGCGCGGCATCGAATCGCTGATCAAGAAGCCGATCCCGCCGATCGTGCTGGAAGGCTTCGAAGCGCCGACCGGCGGCGACGCCGAAGGCGACAGCCCGCGCCCGGAACGCGAGTCCCGTTCGCGCGGCGGGCGTGGCGGTCGCGATCGCGGCGGCCGTTCGCGTCGCCCCAGTCGCGACGAAGCCCCGGCGTCGGAAGCGACGGGCGAATTGCCTCTCGCGGTCGAAGCGCCGGTCGCCGTTGCGGAACCGGTCGCCCTGGCGGAGCCTGCGGCGGTCGTCGATTTCGTGCCGCCGGCCCCGGTGCACGCGCCGGCCCCGCGTCCGCGCCAGCCGCGCCGCCAAGAACGCCAATCGCATCAGGAGCGCGTCCATCACGAACGCACACCGGGCGACAGCGTCGGCAACGAGCGCCATGCCCCGCTGCCGGAAGGCCTGGGGCGCGGCTTCGACGACGGCGGCGTCCCCGCCTTCCTGTTGCGCGGACGGCGCGCGGCGGGTTAACTGATCGGCGAGGGAGTGCTTCGCCCATGCAGACGATCTTCATCATGGTGAAATGCGAACTCGGTCACGCCTACGATGTGGCCGAGCGCGCGATGGAGACCGAACAGGTCTCCGAGGTCTATTCGATCTCGGGCCAGTACGATCTGCATCTGAAATGCTATCTGCCGGACGACATGGACCCCGGCCATTTCGTGATGGGCATCCAGAAAATTCCCGGCGTGAAGGACACGTTCACGCTGATAACGTTCAAGGCGTTCTAACGCCCTTGAACTGACCGGCGCATCGCCCCACCCTTCATTGAAACGGTGGAGGCGTAAATGCGTTTTCTATTTGTAATATTGGCGCTTCTTGCGGCCCCCGCCGCCGCGCAGGATTATCGCGTCGAAGTTCTGGCGCGCGGTCTGGAAAATCCCTGGGCCATCGCCTTCCTGCCGAACGGCGACGCACTGATCACCGAACGCCCCGGCCGTTTGCGGCTCTACACGAGCGGCGCGTTGCGCGCCGAGCCGGTCGCGGGCGTGCCGCCAGTCTATGCGAGCGGCCAAGGCGGCTTGCTCGACATCGCCCTCGCCCCCGATTTCACGACGACCGGCGAAATCTATCTGACGATGGCCGCACAGACCGAGGGCGGCGCGCTCACCCGCCTCGTGCGCGGACGCTATGCTGACGGGCGCTTGAGCGGCGCAACGGCACTGCTCGACGCCACACCGGCGGGATCGGGCGGGCGGCATTTCGGCTCGCGCCTCGCTTTCGGCGCGGATGGGTTTCTCTATATGACGACGGGCGAACGCGGGAACGATCCGCGCGCGCAACGCACCGACGATCTCGCGGGCAAAGTATTGCGTCTCGCGCGCGACGGCAAACCCGCCGCCGGAAATCCGTTCCTTGGCCGTGCCGGCTATCGGCCGGAGATCTATTCCTACGGTCATCGCAACCCGCAGGGCCTCGCCTTCGACGGCGCGACGCTATGGAGCGTCGAGCACGGGCCGCAAGGCGGCGACGAGATCAACATCGTCAAACCGGCCTTGAATTACGGCTGGCCGGTCGTCACGCATGGCCGCCAATACGGCTCGGGCGCGCAAATCGGCGAAGGCGTTTCGAAGCCGGGCATGGAAGCGCCGATCCATATTTGGGGCCCGACCTCGCCCGCGACGTCGGGCCTCGCGATCTATCGCGGCGACGCCTTCCCCGCGTGGCGCGGCGATTTGCTGGTCGGCATGCTGCGCGAAGGGGCGATCCGCCGCGTGACGATCCGCGATGGGCGCGTGACGGGCGAGCAGAAATTGGCCGAAGGCACGGCCAGCCGAATTCGCGATGTGCGTGTCGGGCCCGACGGTTACGTCTATTTCGTCAGCGACGAACGAAACGGCGTCTTCGCCCGCCTGATGCCCGCGCGCTGACGCGCCTTGCGCTTCCCCGGTTAGATACTTTAGACTTAAAGTATCTCGCCTGGGGAGGCCGGATTGTCGAGTCAAACCACCGTCGATACCGACGCGCATCGCCCGCTCGCAGGCTGCCACGCGCTCGTCACGGGCGCTTCGCGCGGCATCGGGGCGGCCATCGCCCGCGCCCTTCATGCGGATGGCGCCAGGCTCACGCTGATCGCGCGCAACGTCACGCATCTGGCACCGCTCGCGGCCGAACTCAGCGCCGAGGCCATCGCCTGCGACGTGACCGATGCGAATGCGCTGGGTCACGCCTTCGCGACCGCCGCCGGCCACCAGCATGTCGATATTCTGGTGAACAACGCCGGCAATGCCGAAACGGCACCCTTCGCCCGCACGGACCCGGCGATGTGGGCGCGGATGCTCAATCTCAATCTCACGGCCGCGTATACGGCCTGCCGCCTCGCCATCCCCGCGATGGCCGCCGATGGCTGGGGGCGCGTGATCAACGTCGCCTCCACCGCCGGTCTCAAAGGCTACGCCTACACGTCCGCCTACACCGCCGCGAAACACGGGCTGGTCGGGCTCACCAAAGCGCTGGCGGCCGAATACGCGCGCAGCGGCGTGACCATCAATGCCGTGTGCCCCGGCTATACCGACACGCCGATGCTGGCCGATGCCGCCGCGCGCGTCGCCGCCAAAACCGGCAAAGCGGGCGATGAGATCAAAACCGGCTTCGCCGCCGCCAATCCGATGGGCCGCTTGATCAAGCCCGAGGAAGTCGCCGCATGCGTCGCGTGGCTGGCACGCGACGAAGCCGCATCGGTGACCGGTGCCGCCATTCCGATCGCCGCGGGGGAAATCTGATGGATCGCGAACGCGGGCACGAGGATTCCGACCATCTGCAACTGCGCGCGTGGCTGCGCTTGCTGACCTGCGCGAACCTGATCGAATCGCGCGTGCGCGGCGGGTTGCGCGAAACGTGGAACATCACCCTGCCGCGCTTCGATCTGCTGTCGCAGCTGCATCGCGCGGGCGACGACGGTTTGACGATGGGCGACCTGTCGCGCGCCATGATGGTGTCGGCGGGCAACGTCACCGGCTTGGTTGAAGCCTTGGTCGGCGAAGGCTTGGTGCGCCGCACGACCTCCGCCGCCGATCGCCGCCAATCGCGCGTGCGCCTCACCCCCGCCGGCAAGCGCGGCTTCGAAGCGATGCTGCCCGAACACGAACGCTGGATCGACGAAGCTTTCGCGGGCCTCGATCGCAACGACCTCAAGCGCCTGCTCGAATTGCTGGCGAAGCTCAAACAATCCGCCAAAGCCGCCGATCGCGGCGGCAAGGAAGCCGCATAATGCTGACCCGCTACGACATCGCGCGCTTCGCGCCCAAGCATTTCGGCTGGTCGGTCGACGGCAAGGTCGCGCATATCGTGCTGAACCGGCCGGAGAAGAAGAACCCGCTGACCTTCGAGAGCTATGCCGAGCTGCGCGATCTGTTCCGCGATCTTTGCTATGTCGACCAGATCAAGGCCGTGGTGATCACGGGTGCCGGCGGGAATTTCTGCTCGGGCGGCGACGTGCACGAGATCATCGGCCCGCTTGTCGGCATGGAAATGCCCGATCTACTGCGCTTCACGCGCATGACCGGCGATCTGGTCAAGGCGATCCGCGCCTGCCCGCAAGTGGTGATCGCGGGCATCGACGGCATTTGCGCGGGTGCCGGTGCGGCCATCGCGATGGCGGTCGATCTGCGCGTCGGCACGCCCAACGCCAAGGTCGCGTATCTGTTCACGCGCGTGGGCCTTGCCGGTTGCGACATGGGGGCGTGCGCCATCCTGCCGCGCATCATCGGCCAGGGCCGTGCGGCCGAATTGCTGTTCACCGGCCGCTCGATGTCGGCCGAGGAAGGCGAGCGCTGGGGCTTTTTCAACAAGCTCGTGCCGCCCGCCGAATTGGAGACGGCCGCGAAAGCCTGGGCGCGCGATCTGGCCAACGGCCCGACCTTTGCCCATTCGATGACCAAAAAGGCCATCGACCACGAATGGAATATGGGCGTCGATCAAGCGATCGAAGCCGAGGCGCAAGCGCAAGCGATCTGCATGGAGACGAAGGATTTCGAGCGCGCCTATCGCGCCTTCGTCGCCAAGCAGAAGCCGGTGTTCGAGGGCAATTGATGACCGACCGCAGCTTCCTGTCCTGGCCGTTCTTCGAGGCGAAGCATCGCGACTTCGCTTCACGCCTGTCGGCGTTCGGCAAAGCGAAGATCGAACCGCTGGCGCATGACGAGCACGACGCCGACGCGACGACCAAGAATTTCGTGTCGATGCTGGCGGCGGAAAAATTCCTCGACGCCGCCGTGCCCGACGGATCGCACGACGTGCGCACGCTGTGCTTGGCGCGCGAAACCCTCGCCTATCATTCCGGCCTCGCCGATTTCGCCTTCGCGATGCAAGGGCTCGGTACGGGCTCCATCGTGCTGTTCGGGAGCCCCGAACAGAAAGCCAAATGGCTGCCGTCCGTGCGTTCGGGCAAAAGCTTGGGCGCCTTCGCGATGTCGGAGCCCGAAGGCGGATCGGATGTCGCCGCGTTGCGCACCACCGCGACGAAGGATGGCGACGGCTGGCGCCTGAACGGCCGGAAGACCTGGATTTCCAATGGCGGCATCGCGGGGCAATACGTCGTGTTCGCACGGACGGGCGAAGCGCCGGGCGCCAAGGGCCTGTCGGCCTTCGTCGTGCCGGCCGATGCGCCGGGCTTGATCGTCGAAGCGCGGATCGACGTGTCGGCCCCGCATCCGCTGGCGACGCTGCGTTTCGACAATTGCCGCGTCGAACCCGGCGCGTTGCTCGGCAAGCCCGGCGACGGCTTCAAAATCGCGATGTCGACGCTGGATGTGTTCCGCTCCACCGTCGGTGCGGCGGCGCTGGGTTTCGCGCGCCGTGCGCTGGACGAAGCGATCGCCTTCTCGAAATCGCGCAAGGTCTTCGGCGCGATGCTGTCCGACATGCAGCTCACGCAAGTGGCTTTGGCCGAGGCGGCGACCGAGATCGACGCGGCCGCGTTGCTGATCTATCGCGCCGCGTGGACCAAGGATACGGGTGCGTCGCGCATCACGCGCGAAGCGTCGATGGCCAAGTTCTTCGCGACCGAGATGGCGCAACGCGTCGTCGATCGCGCCGTGCAGCTCCATGGCGGCCAAGGCGTGGTCGCGGGCGCCGTCGTCGAGCGGCTTTATCGCGAGGTGCGCGCCCTCCGCATTTACGAGGGTGCGAGCGAGATCCAGAAGCTCGTCATCGCCAGCCAGATTTTGTCGGAGCCCAGCACGTGAAAATTCTCGAACCCATCCGCATCGGCACGGCGACCGCCCCCAACCGCATCGCGGTGCCCGCGATGGTCACGCGCCTGTCGGGCGAGGACGGGTTCGTCAATCAAGGAATCATCGACCGCTATGTGCGCTACGCCGAAGGTCATGTCGGCCTGATCGTCGTCGAAGCGACGGCGATCCACGAATCCAAATCGGGCCCGTTGCTGCGCCTGTCGCGCGACGATTTCGTCGCCGGCCATCGCGAGATGGTGAAGCAGGTCAAGGATGCCGGCCCCTCGATGATCGTGCCGCAGATCATCCATTTCATGAAGGTCGCGCGCTCCGGCTGGCGCCAGACGCTGGACATGCTGTCGCCGCAGGATATCGACAAGATCGTCGAGGATTTCGGCACCGCCGCCGCGCGCGCGCGCGAAGCGGGTTACGACGGCGTGGAGCTGCATTCGGCGCACGCCTATACGCTGTCGTCGTTCCTGTCGCGCCGCAATCCGCGCCGCGACGAATTCGACGGCCGCACGCTGGAAGGCCGTCTGCGCATGTTCGGCCGCGTGATGACCGAAGTGCGCAAGCGCGTGGGCAACGACTGGCCGGTCGGCGTACGCTTTCTGGCGGAAGAAGCCATCAAGGACGGCTACGCGCTGCCGGACTCGCAGCGCATCGCGTTGCGCATGGCGCAATTGGGCGTGAACTACATCTCGCTGTCGGTCGGCGGAAAGTTCGAAGACGCCGTTCACAAGGAAGGCGAAGCGCTCTACCCCTACACCGGCTATTCGGGCGATCGCTGCATGCCGGGCGAGCAATACCCGCCGATGCCGCATGTGCATCTGGCCGCGTCGATCAAGGAATTCATCAACGCGAACGGCTTCGACGTGCCGGTGATTTCCGCGGGCAAGATCAGCGAGCCCGCCGACGCCGAGCGCCTTCTGCAGGACGGAAAGGCCGACATGATCGGCATGGCCCGGCAATTGCTGGCGGATCCCGATTGGGTGCGCAAGGTCGCGTCCAAACGGGAACAGTCGATCGTGCGCTGCATCTACTGCAATGTCTGCAAACAGCTCGACGAGAATTTCAAACTCGTTGCCTGTTTCCTGTGGCCCAAAGGCGTCGACCAGGCGCCGCACGAAGATACGCGCGCCGAAGCTCCCGCGTGGCCGGACGGCGATGCGGGCCTCACCGCGAAATTCGAGAACGGCGCCGTCAAGCTTTCGTGGAAGCGCGCGACGGGCGCGGCGACCGGCTACGACGTCTATCGCGTCGAAGCCGGCGGCACGCCCCGCATCGTCGAAGCCGTGAAAGGCACCAAATTCGTCGACCGCATGGTGCTCGGCGGCCTCGCCTACGCCTATCACGTCAAAGCCTACGACGCGTCGGGCCACACCTCGCCGCCGTCGCAAACCATCCGCATCGAATTGCCGATCCCCGCTTACGACGAGACCGCCCATGCCTGAGCGTATCCTTCCCTACACGGCCCATGTCGACAGCTTCGCGCGGGACAATCTGCCCCCGCTCGCCGAATGGCCGGAAATGTTCTTCGCGCTGCCGGAGTTCTATTACCCGCAGCGCTGCAACGCGGGCGTCGAATTGCTCGACAAGGCCGTCGCGCGCGGCTGGGGCGGGCGCGCTTGCATTCGTTTCGGCAAGGATGTGTGGACTTACGCCGATCTGCTGACCCGCGCCAACGCCATCGCGCGCGTGCTGACCGAGGATGCGGGGCTGAAGCCCGGCAACCGCGTGCTGCTGCGCTCGGCCAACAACCCGATGATGGTCGCGTGCTGGTTCGCGGTCATCAAAGCGGGCGGGATCGCGGTCACGACGATGCCGCTGCTGCGCTCGCGCGAGCTCGTCCAGATCATCGACAAGGCGAAGATCGCGCTGTCGCTGTGCGACGCGCGCTTGGCCGAGGATATGGAGAAGGCGAAGGTCGCGGCACCGACCTGCAAGGACATTCTCTATTTCAACACCGACGCCGCCGACGGCATCGAAGCGCGCATGGCGAAGAAGCCCCAGGGCTTCGACAATTGCCCGACGTCGCTGACCGACGTCGCGCTGATCGCGTTCACCTCGGGCACCACCGGCAACGCGAAAGGCACGATGCATTTCCATCGCGATATCCTCGCGATCTGCGACGCCTTCCCGCGCTACATCCTGCAACCCAACGCCGACGATATCTTTACCGGATCGCCGCCGCTCGCCTTCACTTTCGGTCTGGGCGGTCTCGTCACTTTCCCGATGCGCTTCGGCGCTTCGACCGCGTTGGTCGAGAAAGGCTCGCCCGACGTGCTGCCGCAGATCGTGCAGGACCATAAGGCGACGATCCTGTTCACCGCCCCGACCGCCTATCGCGTGATGGCGGATAACGCGCCCAAATCCGCCTTCGCGAGCCTGACCAAGGCGGTGTCGGCGGGCGAATTCCTGCCCAAGCCGATCTTCGAGGCGTGGCACGATTTCAGCGGCATCAAATTGTTCGATGGCCTGGGGGCGACCGAGATGCTGCATATCTTCGTCTCCGCGCGCCAGGAAGACATCATCCCGGGCGCCACGGGCAAGGCGATCCCCGGCTACACCGCCTGCATCCTCGACGACGACGGCAACGAATTGCCGCCGGGCGAAGTGGGGCGTCTCGCCATTCGTGGCGCCACTGGCTGCCGTTATCTGGCCGATCCCGAACGCCAGAAAGCCTATGTCCAGAAGGGCTGGAACCTGACCGGCGACGCCTATCGCATGGATGAAAACGGCTATTTCTGGTACCAGGCGCGCACCGACGACATGATCGTGACGGCGGGCTATAACGTCTCGGGCCCCGAGGTCGAAGGCGCGTTGCTCGAACACGCCAAGGTCAAGGAATGCGCCGTCGTCGCCGCCCCCGACCAGGATCGCGGCATGATCGTCAAAGCCTATGTCGTGCTGCGCGACATGAAGGATTCCGGTCCCGAAACGGTCAAGGCGCTGCAGGACCACGTCAAGGCAACGATCGCGCCCTACAAATATCCGCGCGCGGTCGAATTCGTCGATGCGTTGCCGCGCACCGAAACGGGCAAGGTCCAGCGCTTCAAGCTGCGCCAGCAGGCCGCCGGCAAAATTTGACGATTTAACGCGGCCGTCATCCTGGGGCTGTGGAAAACCTTGACCGCGAGTCTTCGGCTGATTCACACTTTGCGCGTCGATGGCCTTCCGTTTCGAGTCGCGGGGTAGCCGCGGTTCCGGGGGGCAAGGCGGGCGCGCCTTACGCGCCCTTCCGGTGACCAACGACAGGTGGCGCGGGAACGCCGCCGGTCGCCGCCACGAAAGGAGGTGATCCGTGAAACAAGGATCGTTCAACGCTGGCCACACGCCGGCAAGTGCCGCTTCGGATGGGGCCAAAGCCCATATCCGCAGCGCCATTATCTCCATAGTGGCGCGGGTGCCGGAACGCCGCTAACGCGGCGCCGCACGATCGGTATTCGATCCGTCCCCGCCGGGTCCCGCCCGGCGGGGATATTTTTTTGCTAAAATCGGCCCCATGACCGACGCCCTTCTCCTGATCGACGAGCCCGCCCCGCATGTCCGCCGGCTGACGCTGAACCGGCCCGACGCGCGCAACGCCCTGTCCTCCCCGCTTCTCGTGGCGCTCGCCGAAGCGCTGGAGGCCGCAAACGATGACGCGAATATCCGCGCGATCGTGCTGACCGGCGGCGTCAAGGTTTTCGCGGCGGGGGCCGACATCAAAGAACTCGCCACGCGCGACACGGTGACCGGCTTGCTCGACGCGCGCACGGCGTTGTGGGGCCGCATCCGGCGCTTCGCCAAGCCGATGGTCGCGGCGATCGACGGCTATGCGCTGGGCGGCGGGTTGGAATTGGCGATGCACGCCGATATCGCCGTCGCGGGCCCGACGGCGCAATTCGGACTGCCGGAAATCAATCTTGGCTTCATCCCCGGCGGCGGCGGCACGCAGCGTTTGGCGCGCATCGCGGGCCAGCAGCTGGCGATGAAGCTGATCCTGACCGGCGAATTTATCGACGCGAAAGCGGCGCTCGCCGCCGGACTCGTTGCGGAGGTCGCCGACGACGCGCAAACACGCGCGGTCGAAATCGCGACGAAGATCGCGCAGAAGGCGCCGCTTGCGGCCCGCCTCGCCAAGGAATTGGTGCTCGCCGCGCGCGACACACCGCTCGAAACCGGCCTCGCTTACGAGCGCAAGGCGATCGCGGCGTTGTGGGGCACAGCGGATTTCAAGGAAGGTGTGGGCGCCTTCCTCGAAAAGCGGAAGCCGGATTTCAAGGGCGCCTAGGCGCGCTGCCTTCCATCAATTGGCGGCGCGCGCGCTCGGCTTCGTCGGGCGTCAAACGGCGCGCGATCGTCGCGGCGATTTCGCGCGCTTGGCGGCGATCGTCGCCGTCCAGGCTTTGCGCGGCGCGGATCGCCTCGATATAGGCGGCGACCGAATTGCGCGTAACACCCAATCCGGCGTCGAGCATCAGCGCGTAGTTGAGCTTGGCATGCGCGTGCCCTGCGGCGGCCGCGCGCGCGAACCATTGCGCGGCTTGCACCGCGTCGGCGGGCACGCCTTCGCCCTGGCGATAGAGATTGCCGAGCGAGAATTGCGCGCCGACATGCCCGCGCTCGGCCGGCCCCAGCCAGAAGAACCACGCCGATTCCGGATCGCCGGCGAAATACGCGTCGAGCCCGCGTTCGAAGGCGGCCCGGTCGTCGGCCGGGCTTTGCGCGGCGGCCGGCGCCGCGATCAGCAGCGCCAATGCCGCGAACGCCGCGCGGATCATTTTCCCGCGCGCGCCACCGCGCGCTCGCGATAGAAAACGTAAAGCCCCGCCGCCACGACGATGGCCGCACCGAACAGCGTCCAGCCATCCGGCACATGACCGAAGAACAACGCGCCCATCGCCCCCGCCCAAACGATCTGCGTATAGGTGAAGGGGGCGAGGATCGCGGGTTGCGCGCGCGCATAGGCCTCGCCCATCAGATAATGGCCGGCGGCGCCGAAAACGCCCATCGTCATCAGGATCAACCAGCCCTTCAAATCGGGTGTCACCCAGACGAACGGCACGAGCATGGAGAACACCAGCGTGCCGGTCAGCCCGGCATAGAGCAATTGCACGCGCGAGGAATCGGTCCGCGCGAGCGAGCGCGTCGCCAGATGATAGACCGAGTTCATCAGCGCCATGCCCAGGCACAGCAAGGCGGCCCAGTGCATGTCGCCGGTCGGGCGGATGACGATCAGCACGCCCGCGAAGCCGACGGCGACGGCGGCCCAGCGGCGCGGACCGACCTTCTGGCCAAGCACGAAATGCGCGATCGCGACGATCGTCAGCGGCGTGATGAACGAAATCGCCTGCGCGTCGACCAGCGGCAGATATTTGATCGACGAGAAGAACAGCAGCGTGACCACGCACAGCATGAAGCCGCGCGCGATATTGAGGCCGGGCCGGGCGCTGGCGAAGGCCTGGATCGGGCCCTTCCGCAGCAGGATCGGCGTCAGCAGCAGGAAGTGGAAAAGATAGCGGCCCCAAACGATCTGAAAGGGATCGAAAATCTGGGTCGCGTATTTGGCCGTCGCGTCCAGCAGCGCGAAAGAGACCGTCATCGCGACGATCAGTCCGATCGCGGTCAGATTCCGGCGTGCCTGGGAGATGGCGACCGACGCGCCGTCCGACGTTGGGGTGCTCATGGGCGGCCAGAATAGCCGCCCAATCGCGATATGTCCCGTGTCAGCCGCGCCCGACCATGGCCATGAATTCGCGCCGCGTGGACGCGTTGGTGCGGAAGGCGCCGAGCATCCGGCTCGTCACCATCGACACGCCCGCCTTATGCACGCCGCGCGTCGTCATGCACTGATGCTGGGCTTCGATCAGTACGGCGACACCCTTGGGCTGGAGCACGTCCTGCACGGCGTTGGCGATCTGGGCCGTCAGCTTTTCCTGGATCTGAAGCCGCTTTGCGTAGATATCCAGCACGCGCGCGAGTTTGGAAATGCCGACGACGCGCTTGTTCGGCAGATACGCGATATGCGCCTTGCCGACGATCGGCACCATATGGTGTTCGCAATGGCTTTCGAACGAAACGTCGCGCAGCAGCACCATTTCGTCGTAGCCGTCGGTCTCCTCGAACGTCCGCTGCAGGATGTCGATCGGATCGCTGTCGTAGCCTTGGAAGAATTCCTCGTAGGCGCGCACGACGCGGGCGGGCGTATCGATCAAGCCTTCGCGTGCCGGATCGTCGCCGGTCCAGCGCAGCAGCGTGCGCACCGCCGCTTCGGCTTCCGCGCGCGTGGGTTTGTCGCTGGCGATCCGCGTCGTCTCGCTCGAGGAATGGTCGTCGGATCGCAACAGCGTCTCCATGGGCTTTCTCCACATACGTCTCGTTATCGAACTCCCTCAATGTCGGCCGCCTTCGCGCCGTTTCAAGATGCGGTAAAAATTCTCCCAAATCGCTGATCCGACCGCCAAATCCGGCGTAGCGCGGTATCAAGAAACGAAAACGGCGCCGGGGAAGCCCCGGCGCCGCTCCGTATTCACGCGATCCGGCCGATCAGCCGCCGATGGCGCCGCCATCGCGCTTGGTGACCATAACCACCGACGGGCGCGGCGGCATGTTGGCCTGGAAATCGGGCCAACGGGTCGGCGGATCGTCGAAGGTCGGCAAGCGGCCGAACGGCGCGTATTCCTTGGCGCCGTCCGTGCCGGGATGCTGCACGGCGACGGTCATCGCGCGGCCGTCCGACGTGAAGCACAAGCCGCAAATCTCCGCCCCCACCGGCACGCGGAAGAACATCTTCGACGTGCCCCGGCCCGGACCTTCGGTTTCGACGGCGTAGACGCCGTCGGCCGTGCCCGATGCCGCTTTCCATGCGCCGCCTTGGTCGGTGCCGACCCACAGCCGCCCGGCGGGATCGATCGCCAGATTGTCCGGGCAGGCGAACCAGCCATTCGCGGTCGTGGCGGGGTTGTACTTCGCCTTGACGTCCGGGTTGGCGGGATCGCCGCACACGACGAGCAATTCCCAGCGGAAGCGCGTGGCGGCGAAATCGCCGTCCGCTTCCGCGAACTCGACGACCTGGCCCCAGTTATTCCCGGCGCGCGGGTTCACCGCGTCGACCTGATCGGCTTTGCGGTTCGAGTTGTTGGTGAGGGTGAGATAAACCTTGCCCGTGCGGCGGTTCGGCTCGAAATCCTCCGGCCGGTCGAGCTTCGTCGCACCCATCACGTCGGCGGCGCGGCGCGCTTCGATCAGCACGTCGGCCTGGCTCGCGAAGCCGTTGGCGGCGGTCAAGGCGCCGGTGCCGAAGATCATCGGCATCCACTCGCCCGTCCCGTCGGCGTTGAACTTCGCGACGTAAAGCGTGCCGTCGTCGAGCAGGTTCATGTTCGCCGCGCGGTCGTTCGGATTGAAACGGCCCGACGTGACGAACTTGAACGCGTATTCGAAACGCTCGTCGTCGCCCGAATAGACGACGACGCGGCCATCGCGCGCGACGATGCTTTCGGCACCTTCGTGCTTCGAACGGCCCAGCGCCGTGCGCTTCACCGGCGTCGAAGCCGGGTCCTGCGGATCGACCTCGACGATCCAGCCGAAGCGGTTGGGCTCGGTCGGCGTCTTGGAAAGGTCGAAGCGCTCGTAATGCGCGGCCCAGTTATACCAGCCACCCGGCACGCCATAACGGCGATGATTCGCCGTTTCCGCGTGGCCTTCGGGCAGCTTGCCGCCGAAATAGCCGTGGAAGTTTTCCTCGGCCATCAGATACGTGCCCCACGGCGTCATGCCGCCCGCACAGTTGTTGATCGTGCCGTTGACCGCACGGCCCGACGGATCGGCCGCCGTCTTCAGGCGATCATGGCCCGCGACGGGCCCGGAGATGCGCATCGGCGTGGTCGCCGTGATGCGGCGGTTGAAGCGGCTGTCGCGCACATAGCTCCACTTGCCGTTGACACCCTTCGCGATCTCGACGATCGAGCCGCCATGCGCCGCGAGTTCGACGTCGACGACGTTCTTGGTCATCTTCGACATGTCGGGCTTGCCGTCGGCGGTCATCACGCCGCGGAACATCAGCTCCGGCGAGGTGTATTCGTGGTTCACGCAGAGCAGCGCGCGGGTCGCGGTGTCGGTCGCGCCCGGCAACGGCGCCATACCGACATAGTCGCAATTGTAGCCGAACAGACGTTCCTGCTGCGCGCCGGTCAGCGTGGCGGGATCGAACGCGGGCGCGTCGGCGAACAGCGCGTCGCCCCAGCGGATCAGCACGTCGGCGTCGTAGCCTTCGGCGACATGATGGCGCTCGTCCACGCCATGCGCGATTTCCTTGAAGCCGAACGCGGCGGGCGCTTGCGCGTTCGCCAATTGCGGCGCGACGGTCGCGATCGCCGTGCCGGCGAGCAAACCGCCCAGCACCGAGCGGCGGCCCATGCGCTGCGCGAACACATCACCGATCGTCGGGTTCGCCGACGGGTTGACCGGAATGTCTTCCGAAATTTCGTACAACTCGCCGAAGGTCAAACCGGCGTTTTCCGGCTTGGCGGCGAGGGTGGCGTAATCCTTATGGGACATCGAGCTCTCCCGGCGGAAAGCGCCGCGGGAATCGCGGCGCGCTGCCGGGGAGTCCTAACGGCGCCGCATGACGCCGGGATTACACCATCGTGACGCCTGGACGACGCTAACCGCGCACCACGTAGAACAGCACGACCATCCCGACCGCGGCGGCCGGCAACAGCCACACGGCTTCGCGCGCGCCGCCCTTGTTGCGCCGGTTGAAGAAGTGGCGCACGGCGATGCCGCAGACGGCGACACCCGCCAGGATCGCCCAGTTCCATTGATGGCCCCAGGTCGACGCCCAGTTCTTCGACAGCATGATGAAGACGATGGGCAGCGTGAAATAGTTGTTATGCAGCGAGCGGAACTTCGCCTGCTTGGCGTATTTGCCTTCGGGCTTGGTACCCGCCGCCGTCGCCTCGACCAGTTCGCGCTGATTGGGGATGATGATCATCCACACATTCGCGGTCATGATCGTGCCGATCACCGCGCCCACATGGATATAGGCGGCATGCGCGGTCATGATGTGCGACAGCACAAACGCCACCAGCACGAGGCCCGCGAAGGTCACGGCCATGGCACCGCCGGGATTGCCCTCGGCCCAAGCGCTTTTCCACAGCAGATCGTAGACGGTCCAGCAGATCGCGATCGTGGCGAGCGAAACGGCGATCGCCGCCCCGATGCCGTAGGGTGCGAACGCTTCGATCGTCAGGAAATCGCCGGTCGAGCCCACGTAGTAGAGCAGCGCCAGCAGCAGAATGCCCGAGATCCAGGTGAAGGCCGCTTCCCATTTGAACCAGTGCAGTTCCTTGGGCAGCGTGGGCGGCGCCACGGCGAATTTCTCGACGCGATAGAAACCGCCGCCATGGACGAGCCACACCTCGCCTTCGACGCGATCCTTGGGCGTCTCCAGCGGGCGGAAATGGGATTCAAGCCAGTTGAAATAGAACGACGCGCCGATCCAGGCGATGCCGGTGATGACATGCGTCCAGCGGACGAGGATATCGAGCCATTCGAGCAGCAGCGGATCCATGGCGATTCTCAAGACCCCCGGTAGGTGGACATGCTCCACGGTGTCGCCAGCAGCGGCACGTGATATTTGCCGTTCGGCTCCGCGATGCCGAACGCGATTGGCACCACATCCAGGAACGGCGGCTCGGGCAATTGCACACCCTTCGCGCGGAAATACGCGGCGAGCTCGAAGCGGAATTCGTAGCGCCCGACCTGAAACTCAGCCCCCGGCAGCAACGGCTTGTTGCTGCGCCCATCGGCGTCGGTCACGCCGTCCACCAGCACGGTTTCCGCGTTGCCGGTCTTGCGGATCAGCTTGAACTTCAGCCCTTCGGCCGGTTTGCCGTGATACGTGTCGAGCACATGGGTGGACAAATGGCCCATCGATTTCCTCGCTTAGGGATTGGGCAGCAAGCTAATGCCGCGCCGCAAAATCCACAAGTAAGCTCGATTTTGCCTAGGTTTAGCGCGCCCTGCCCAAACGTTGAGCAGCGGCCTTGATTTCGCGGCCGGGACTCCGGCATCGTGACCCTGCCCGGCCGATCCCGACCGGCACAGCCCTTGCTCCTTGGGGAGGAAAGTTTCCCTCGCCAGCGGAGATGAACCCCGTGACCGCAGCCGACACCTTCATCGATATCGACAAGGTCGACCTCGTTTACCGCACGAAGGATGGCGACACGCTCGCCCTCAATCAGGCGGATCTGAAGATCCGTCAGGGCGAGTTCGTCGCGGTCGTCGGGCCGTCGGGCTGCGGGAAGTCGACGCTTCTAAAGCTCGTCTCCGGCCTGCACCTCGCCAGCAAGGGCAACGTGATCGTCGGCGGCCAGGAAGTGACCGGCCCGCTGAAGATCTGCGGCATGGCGTTCCAGAACTCGATCATGCTGCCCTGGCGCACGCTGATGGACAACGTGCTGCTGCCGCTGGAGATCGTCGAGCCGCACGCCAAGACCTTCCGCCGCGACAAGGAAAAGCACATCGCCGCCGCGAAGGAGTTGCTCGCGACCGTCGGCCTCAAAGGCTTCGAAGACAAATTCCCCTGGCAGCTCTCGGGCGGCATGCAGCAGCGCGGCTCGCTGTGCCGTGCGCTGATCCATTCGCCGCAGATGCTGTTGCTGGACGAGCCCTTCGCCGCGCTGGACGCGTTCACGCGCGAAGAGCTTTGGGACGTCGTGCAGACGCTGTGGATCAAGAAGCGCCCCACCGTCATGCTCATCACGCACGATCTGCGCGAGGCCGTGTATCTGGCCGATCGCGTGTTCATGATGAGTGCTCGTCCGGGCAAGATCATCTCGATCACCGAGAGTAACTTCCCGCGCCCGCGCAAGCTCGAGGACACGTTCAAGCCGGAATTCGTCGACATCGTGCACAAGCTGCGCGACGAGATTTCGGCCGTGCGCGCGACGAAGTGACCGGGGGCGGGAAGAAGCCGCCCCCGCCCTTCACGCTCCAGCGAGCCCTCGCCGGATTCTATCCGGCCGCCGCTTTCCTCGCCGGTCTCGAACTCGACCTGTTCGCGGCACTTGCCCGTGGCCCGCTTGACGCGGGCCAGCTTGCGCGCGCGATCGATGCGAAAGACGAAACGCGCCTCGCCGCCCTTTGCGACGGGCTGTGCGTCTACGGTTTCCTCGTGCGCGACGGCGAACGCCGCTACGCGCTAACGGAAGAATCCGCCGCCTATCTCGTACCCGAGGCGCCCGGCTATATCGGGCCGATCGCGCCGGTCTATGGCCGTTTCTTTCGCGGCGGGCTCGATTTCGCCCGCGCCGTGCGCGAGGCGACCCCCAGCGGCGCGCAAGACCATTCGGAAGACGCGTTCCTGCGCGGCATTCACAAAACGGCGCTCGCCGCCGGGCGCGACATCGCCAAGCGCTTCGACCTATCCGGCGCCAAGCGCCTAATCGACGCGGGTTGCGGCGGGGCCGGTGTCGCCATCGCATTGTGCAAGGCGTTGCCGGGCCTGACCGCGACGGCGAGCGATCTTGCCCCCGCTTTACCCGTGGCGCGCGACACTGTCGCGGCGGCGGGGCTCGCGGATCGTATCGTCATCGGCGAAGGCGACGTTCTGAAGGGCCCGCCCCCCGGCGGCCCGGCCGATATCGTCGTTGCGCGGGCTTTGTTACAGGTTTTGGGACCGGCGGAAGCCGAAACGGCGCTCGTCAATCTCGCCCGGGCGGTCGCGCCCGGCGGGTTGCTGATCGTCGCAGGTGCCGTTCTTCACGACGACGGACTTGCGCCGGACGACATGGTGGGCTTCAACTTGTCCCTGATGACCCTGTTCGAACACGGCCGCGCCTATACCCAATCGGAATACGAAGCCTGGTTCGCGAAAGCGGGAATGGGCACGCCGTCGCGCATCGTGTTGCCGGCGGGCGGCTCGCTGATCTGGGCGCGCAAGCCATGACCGCGCAGCTTAAATCGACGATCGACGCGCTGGCCGAACGTCTGAACGAACCGGTCGTGCGGCTCGACGCGCACCGGCGCATCGTGTTCGCCAACGCCGCCTTCGTGCGCGTGTTCGGCACGGCCCCGGGGAGCATCGCCGCCCTCGCCGCCGACGACATCGCCAAAGCGTCGCTGATCGCGGCGCTGTCGGCCGCCAACGAAGCCGAATTGCCGCTGACCGATGCGCAAGGGCAGTTGCTTCTGGTGTCGATCGATTCCATGCGCTGCGGCGACGGCCATGTCGCCGTTTTACGCCCGCTGACCCCGCAGGCCTCGCGCGCGACGGATTACTTCCTTGCCGCCGCGAGCCACGAAATGCGCACGCCGCTCAACGCCATTCTCGGCTTCGCGCAGATGATCGCGCGCGGCGTGGGCGGCCCCGCGACCGACAAACAGCGCGAATACGCGGAATCGATCGAGACCGGCGCCAAGCTGCTGATGGGCATTTTCGAGGAATTGATCGAAGTCGCGCGCGGCGACGATACGGCCGATCGGCTCAACGAAGCCGCCCTGGATCTGGGTTCGCTCGCGCGCGGTCAGCTCGATCTCGTGCGCCCGCAAGCGGAAGCCGCGCAAGTGGCGCTGGCCATGCAGCACCCGCCCGAACCGATCGCGATTTCGGCCGATGCGCGCAAGCTGTCGCAATGCGTGCTCAACATGCTCGCCAACGCGATTAATTTCGCCCCGCAAGGCAGCACGGTGACGCTGGGCCTGGGCCGCGCGCAAGACGGCGACGTGGTGTTGTGGGTCGCGGATCAAGGGCCGGGCATCCCGCCCACCGATATCCGCAGCCTCGACGAAAAATTCCAGCGCGCGGCGCCGGGCGATCTCGTTCGCCGCACGCCGGGCACGGGGCTGGGCCTCGCCATCGTGCGCCGCTATGTCGAACTGCATGGCGGGCGGCTGGATATCGGCACGGGGGCCGGCGGCGGTGCGTGCGTCACGCTGCGCCTGCCCGCCAATCGCCTGCTGGGGGCCGCCCCCGCCAAGCGCGCGGGAATTTCCTAAGCTCTATTCGTTCGCGAGCGCTTCGAGCGACGCGACCAACACGCGCGCCCCGGCAGCCAGATCGGACGGCGTGGCAGCTTCCGCTTCGTTGTGGCTGATGCCGCGCTCGCACGGCACGAAGATCATGCCGGCGGGGCAAAACGGTGCGACATGCATCGCGTCGTGGCCCGCACCCGAAGGCATGTCCATGTTCGACAAGCCCAGCGCGGTGGCCTTGTCGCGCACCAGATCGACGATGCGCGGATCGAACACCGTGGGCGCCACGTCGGTGATGCGCTGCACGGTCACGCTGCACGGACCCACGGCGGCTTTCGCCACCGCTTCGATCCCCGATCCCAATCGTGCCAAAACGGCCGCGTCCGGATGGCGGAAATCGATGGTGAAATGCACATGGCCGGGCACGGTATTGGGCGAGCCCGGGCGGCATTCGAAGCGCCCGACGGTGAAGCGCACGACGTCGGCCGGGTCGTGCATATGGCGCTCCAGCGCCGAGACGATGGCGACGGCGCTTTTCAGCGCATCCTTGCGCACGCGCAGCGGCGTCGTACCCGCATGGGCTTCCTCGCCCACGATATCCAGCGTGTAGCGCTGCGAACCTTGGATGCCGGTGACGACGCCGATCGTCTTGGCATCCGCTTCCAAGCGCGGACCTTGTTCGATATGCGCTTCGATATAGGCGTGGAAATTCCGGTCGAACCCGTCGACCTGGCGCACCGGCGCTTCGGCCAGCGTGCGCGCCAACGCATCGCGCAGGACCACGCCGTCGCGGTCGGTCACGCCCAACATCTTTTCGAGATCGTCGTGCCCCGACCAGACGGACGAGCCCATGGCGCCGGGCTGGAAACGGCTGCCTTCTTCGTTCATCCAGGCGACGACCTGGACCGGCCGACGCGTGCGGATACCCGCGTCGTCGAGCGCTTCCAGCGCCTCGAACCCGGCGAGCACGCCGTAGATGCCGTCGTATTTGCCGCCCGTCGGTTGGCTGTCCATGTGGGAGCCCGTGACGACCGGTGCCGCGTCGTTCTCGCTGCCCGCCCGGCGGATATAGAGATTGCCGATCGGATCGCCGAACAGATCGTAGCCGCGCGCTTGCGCCCAGCCGCCGATCAGGCGGCGTGCCGCAGCGTCCTCCGCCGACAGCGCCTGACGGTTCACCCCGCCTTTGGCGAGGCCGCCGAGCTTGGCCATATCGACATGGCGCTGCCACAGGCGGGTTTCGTCGATACGGGACGCGGCGTCGGACATTCGGGAAGCTCCTATCTCAAGCCGTTCCTTTGCGGCATTCCGCGCGGGTTTTCAAGCCGCGCGCGCGGGCAGGCCGCCAGCTTTGGCGATGAAATCGACGATTTCGGTCACACCCTTCCCGGCGCGGATATTGGTGAAGAAGAACGGCCGGGTTCCGCGCATCTTCTTGGCGTCGCGGTCCATCACCTCGAGCGACGCGCCCACATAGGGCGCCAAATCGATCTTGTTGATGACCAGCAAATCCGAGCGCGTAATGCCCGGCCCGCCCTTGCGCGGGATCTTGTCGCCCGCCGACACGTCGATCACGTAGATCGTGAGATCCGCGAGCTCGGGCGAGAACGTGGCGGCGAGATTGTCGCCGCCGCTTTCGACGAACAGAAGTTCGAGGCCGGGGAATTTCCGCGTCATCTCCGCGACCGCCGCGAGATTGGCCGACGCATCCTCGCGGATCGCCGTGTGCGGGCAGCCGCCGGTTTCCACGCCCGCGATCCGGTCTGGATCGAGCGCGCCGGAGCGCGTCAAGAACAGCGCGTCCTCCTTCGTGTAGATATCGTTGGTGATCGCGGCGACGTCCCAGCGCTGGCGCATCGTCTTGCACAGCGCGTCGACCAGCGCCGTCTTGCCCGATCCCACCGGCCCGCCGATCCCGACGCGCAAAGGCCCCGTGTTCTTGCTCATGATCTGAAAAGCCTCGTGTATTGGGTTTCGTGGCGGAAAGAGAGTATGTCGAGGGCGGGTGCGGCCGAGCCCGCGTCGTCGAGCTCGCGATCCAATGCCGCATCGCGAGCCGCCTCGATCGCGGCTTCGAGACCGGCGATGGCCGCAAGCCCATCGCTTTGCCCCAACGGGATCGCACGCACCGCCGCCGACACCATATTCGCGGCGAAGGCGTGAAGATAGGCGCCCAGCGCTTCGGGCAAGGGAATGCCGGCTTGTGCGGCCGCGCGCGCGACGGCGACGGGATAGATCTGCGCGTCGCCCTCGAAACCTGGCCATGCTTTGGCGACGGCGGATGCGAAGCTCGTTCCCTGCTGTGTCGCCTCCAGCGCCAACTCGCCCGTTCCGCGCATCGCGGCGGCGCGCGATGCGATCTCGGCGAACGCGTCCGCATCTTCCGCAAAAGTGGCGCGCCACGCATGGACGAAAAACACCGCGTCGGCGCGCGCGGGGCCGAATTCCAGAAGATCGCTTATCCACGCGATCAGATCGGCGGCATTGGCCACGCGCTTGTCTTCGATCGCGGCTTCCAAGCCATGGCTATAGGCGAAGGCGCCGACCGGGAAGGACGGCGACAGCCACGCGATCAGCCGCAGCAGCGCATCAGTGCGCATGATAGGCGCCGTGCTCGGGCGCGAAGCTTTCATTCGCGCGAAAGACCTTGGCGCCGAGGCCGTTCAGCATCGCCTCGATCACATGGTCGTAGGCGATGCGCAAACGCCCGTCGTCGAGCACTTGCACGGCGAGATGCCGATTGCCGAGATGCCAGGCGAGCTTCGCCGTGTGCGCGGCATCGCGGCCCGCGATGTCGAGAACGTCTTCCTCGGCCGCGCGTACTTCGACGAATTTGCCGTCGTCCAACGCCAGTCCGTCGCCTTCGTGCAGATGCGTCGCGTGGACGAGATCGAGCAGGAATTCGGCACCCGCATCGTCGGTCAGCAATTGGCGGCGCAGATGGCGCTTGTCGTGCGCGAGCGTGACCGACCCCGCCTTCGCCGCGCGATCCCAATCCCGTTCGACCGCCAAAGCCCGGCGCATGTCAGAACAGGAAATAGCGCTGGGCGAGCGGCAACACGTCGGCCGGTTCGCAGACCAGCGCCTTGCCGTCGGCGCGCACTTCGTAGGTCTCGGGATCGACCTCCATCTTCGGCAGCGCGTTGTTGAGGATCATGTCCTTCTTGCCGATCTTGCGGATCCCCTTCACCGGCAGCACGTTACGATCGAGCTTGAGCTTCTTCGCAATGCCGTCCTTGAACGCGGCTTGCGACACGAAGGTGAGGCACGACGACGCCAGCGCGCGGCCGAAGGCGCCGAACATCGGGCGGTAATGCACGGGCTGCGGCGTGGGGATCGAGGCGTTGGGATCGCCCATCGGGGCCGCCGCGATCTGCCCGCATTTCAAGATCATCTCGGGCTTCGCACCAAAGAAGGCCGGCTGCCAAATCACGAGATCGGCGTATTTGCCCTTCTCGATCGAGCCGACATATTTCGCGATACCTTGCGCCAAAGCGGGGTTGATCGTGTATTTCGCGACGTAACGCTTGACGCGGAAGTTGTCGTTCTCGCCTTTCTCCTCCGGCAGGCGCCCGCGCTGGACCTTCATCTTATGCGCGGTCTGCCACGTGCGGGTGATCGTCTCGCCGATACGGCCCATCGCTTGGCTGTCGGAGCTCATCATCGAGATGGCGCCCATATCGTGCAGGATATCCTCCGCCGCGATCGTCTCGCGCCGGATGCGGCTTTCGGCGAAGGCCACGTCTTCCGGGATGCGTCCGTCGAGGTGATGGCACACCATCAACATGTCGAGATGTTCGTCGATCGTGTTGCGCGTGAAGGGCCGCGTCGGATTGGTCGAGGACGGCAGCACGTTGGGCAGGCCGCAGACCTTGACGATGTCGGGCGCGTGGCCGCCGCCCGCCCCTTCCGTGTGGAAGGAGTGGATGTTGCGGCCCTTGAACGCGGCGATCGTATCCTCGACGAAGCCGCTTTCGTTCAGCGTGTCGGTGTGGATCGCGACTTGAATGTCGTATTTCTCCGCGACCGACAGGCACGTGTCGATGGCGCTGGGCGTCGTGCCCCAATCTTCGTGCAGCTTCAGCGCACACGCCCCCGCCTTGATCATCTCAACCAGCGGCGCCTGTGCCGAGGCGTTGCCCTTGCCGAAGAACCCCAAATTGATCGGCAAGCCTTCGGCGGCTTCGAGCATTCGATGCATGTGCCACGGGCCGGGCGTGCAGGTCGTGGCGGACGTTCCCGCCGCCGGTCCCGTACCGCCGCCCATCATCGTGGTGATGCCCGAATAGAGCGCGTCGTCGACCTGCTGCGGGCAGATGAAATGGATATGGGAGTCGATGCCGCCGGCGGTGACGATGCGTCCCTCGCCCGCGATCACTTCGGTACCGGGGCCGACGATGATGTCCACGCCGGGCTGCACGTCGGGGTTACCGGCCTTGCCCAAAGCGGCGATCTTGCCGTCCTTGATGCCGATATCGCACTTGACGATGCCCCACCAATCGAGCACGAGCGCGTTGGTGATGACGGTATCGACCGCGCCGCCCGCGCGCGTGACCTGGCTTTGGCCCATGCCGTCGCGGATGACCTTGCCGCCGCCGAATTTCACTTCCTCGCCGTGAACGGTCAGGTCCTTTTCGACCTCGATGAACAATTCGGTGTCGGCCAAGCGCACGCGATCGCCCGTCGTGGGCCCGTACATGCCGGCATAGGAGGAACGGGGAATACGATAGCTCATGTCACTTCCCCTTTTTCTTCGAAAGCTTCGGCGCCGAAGGTTTCAGCTTGCCGTTCACGTCGGCGCGAAAGCCGAAGACCTTGCGCGCACCGGCGTAAGCGACGAGCGTCACGCGCCGCGTCTGCCCCGGCTCGAACCGCACGGCCGTGCCGGCGGGAATGTTCAATCGCGCGCCATAGGCCTTGTCGCGCGGGAAGGACAGCGCCGGATTGGTTTCGTAGAAATGATAATGCGAGCCGACTTGGATCGGCCGGTCGCCGGTATTGGCGACGTCGATCTCCACCGTCTTGCGGCCGGCGTTGAGCTCGATCTCGCCTTCGCGCAGCAGGAATTCGCCCGGTTTCATCTTGGCGCCCCTCAGCGGATCGGGTTGTGGACGGTCACGAGCTTCGTGCCGTCGGGGAAGGTCGCTTCGACCTGGATGTCGTGGATCATCTCGGCGATGCCGTCCATCACCTGCGCGCGGGTGATGACCTTGGCGCCGTCGCGCATCAGATCGGCGACCGAGCGGCCGTCGCGCGCCCCCTCGACCACGAAATCGGTGACCAGGGCGATCGCCTCCGGATGATTGAGCTTCACGCCCCGTTCCAGGCGGCGGCGCGCGACATTCGCGGCCATCGCGATCAGCAGCTTGTCTTTCTCACGCGGTGTCAGATTCATGGCGGAGTCTCCCGACCGACCCTTACTTTGTTGGGGCTGAGCATCAAACGTGCCACAAACGGGGCAATTGCCCCGGTAAATTCCATATTCTCGTGCGGAGCGCGAGCCACAGGCGCGCGTAATCGCGCCGCAGCCGCGCAGGCTCGGCATCGAGCAACCGTGCGACCATCAACCCCGCAACCACGCCCGCCCCGGCCTCCGCCGCCCCGTCCAGGGCTTCGCGGGCGATCTCGCGCGCGGCCTCGGGGTCCGGGCAGGCGCAAACCAGCGTGGCCGACGCCCGCGCCCCGTTGAACAGCGCGGGTCGCGCCAATATCTCGTCGTCCAATCGGTCGAGGATCAGCGCTTCATCCCACAGGCGCTTGCCGTCCCGGCGAATGGACCAACGATCGCGCAGCGCGCCGTTGGTCATCGTTTCGCCGCGCGCGCGCCGGCCGAACACGACGATTTCGCCCGCCAGCAGATCGCTGTCGGCGGCGAGATCGATATCCATCTTGCGGTCGAGCTTGGCGCCGTCGAACAGGATCGTATCCTGCGACAGCCATTCGAGCCGCGCCCCCGCGCCGACATTCAGCGCGTTATGCACACGCGCATAGGGGCCCCAGGCGCGATAGATCTTCTCCGCCGATTGGGCGGTCACGAGGGCGGCCGCTTGGGTGCCGATATCGACCTCGATCGTCAGCGAATCCCCGCCGACGATCCCGCCGCCGGTATTGACCAGCACGGCGACCGGCTGTTTTTCGGCGAGCGGATCGGGAAACAGGATTTTCAGCGGATCGCGCTGTTCGAGGTCGGACAGGCGCACCACGCCATCCTTGGCGTCGTAGACATAGGCGACGCGCGCCCGGCCTGTGACGGCTGGTCGCACCAGGCCGCGAACGATATCGCCTTCCCCGAGCATGGCCGATACTCTAGCGGGCAAATACGGCGGGGGGAAACATGACCGAAGGGGCATTGCGCGTTTTGGTGACCGCGGGCGCGGCCGGGATCGGCCTTGCGATCGCTCGGGAATTCGCAGGTGCGGGCGCGCGCGTCGCCATCTGCGACGTGGATGCCGCGGCCCTCGCCGCCTTCCACGCCGAAATGCCGGGGCATCTCGCCTATGCGTGCGACGTATCGGACGAAGACCAAGTCGCCGATCTTTTCGCCGACGCCGTGCCCGAATTGGGTCGGCTCGACGTGCTGGTGAACAATGCCGGCATCGCGGGGCCGACTTCGCGCGTCGAGGAAATGGCGCTCGACGATTGGCGCAAAACCCTGGCGATCAATCTCGACGGCCAGTTCCTATGCGCGCGCGCCGCGATCCCACATTTACGCAAAGCGGGTGGCGGGGCGATCATCAATCTTTCCTCGGCCGCCGGGAAATTCGGCTTCCCGCGCCGCGCGCCCTATGCGGCCAGCAAATGGGGCGTGGTCGGCTTCACCAAAAGCCTCGCCATGGAACTCGGGCCCGACGATATCCGCGTCAACGCGATCCTTCCGGGTGCCGTCGACGGGCCGCGCATCCAGCGCGTGATCGCCGCGAAAGCGCAAGCCACCGGCGTTTCGATCGACGAAATGACCGCGCGCTACACGGCGCAAGCCTCGCTCGGCCGATTGATCGACGCCGAGGATATCGCGCGCATGGCGGTGTTCCTCGCCGGGCCCGGCGGGCGCAACATCTCGGGCCAGGCGCTATCGGTCGACGGCGATACGCAAAGCTTGATCTGAACGGGGCCTGATTTAGGCGGGATCCCAGCCGAAGCCGATCTCGGCGAGCTTGGCGCTTCCGGCGGGCACGACGCGGCGCGCGATCTCGACAGCGCCGGTCGCGCGATAGAAATCCTGCGCTTGCGTGTTCGCGGCAAGCGCCCAAGCCATCAGGTTCCGCCCACCGCGCGCGCGAACCCAGTCGCGTCCCTGCGCCAGCATCGCCGCGCCGATCCCGCGCCGATGGATATGGCGCAGCAAATAGAGGCTGCAGATTTCGTGATCCCACCCGGCGGGCGCTTCCGTAGCGGGCATAAACAAGCCGAGGGCCGCGATTTGACCTTCATCGTCGGGCGCCACGAGGGCGAGATACGGCCCCTCGCCGCCCGCCAAGATCGCGGTCCACATCGTCGCGCGGAACTCGACGCGTTCGGGCGCCAACAGCGCGTCAGGCACGTGGCCGGCATAGGTCTGCCGCCACGCCTCGACATGCACGCGCGCGAGATCGGGGATATCGGCGGCGGACGCCGCGCGTATCACACGGCGATCCGGGTCACTTCTTGTTGTTGACGATGTCGACGACCAACGCGAGCGGGGAATCGCGGTCGACCTGCAACCCGTCGTCCTGGCGCTGGATATGGCCGTCGACTTGCGCTTCGGATTCGACGGTCAGCGTTTCGTAGCGGATATCGCCGACGACCCGCGCCGTGCGGCCAAGCTCGACCGCCTTCGCCTTGATCGGCCCGAACACCTTGCCGAGCACGCGGATGCGCTCGGCCGAAATCTCGCCGCGCACTTCGCCGGTCGCGCCGATGGTCAGCGTGTGCGTTTTGACGGTGCCTTCGATGCGGCCGTCGAGCTGGATGTCGCCGTCGCAATTCACGTCGCCCTTCACCGCGAAACCGGCGGCGATGATCGACGGAATCGACGGGCCTTGCGGCTTGGCCGCCGGGGCGCGGTTCGTTTCGACGGGCGCTCTATTCGATTTTCCGAACATTGCGGATAGCCTCCACATAGCGGGCGGGATCGACGGTGCGGCCGTCGACGATGACTTCGTAATGGACATGCGGACCGGTGCTGCGGCCGGTGGAGCCGAGCAAACCGACGGTCTGCTGGCGCTCGACGCGCTGGCCCACGCGCACGTCGATGCGCGTGAGATGGCCGTAACGCGTGGCGATGCCGAATTCGTGCTGGATCTCGACCAAATTGCCGTATTCGCCGCTCCAGCTCGCGATGGTGACGCGCCCCGGTGCGGTCGCCATCACGGGCGTGCGCATCGGCGCGGACATATCGAGCCCCGAATGCATCGCCAACTGGCCGTTGAACGGATCGCGGCGCACGCCATAGGGGCTCATCACGCCGTAATCGCGCAGCGGCGCCCCGAAGGGCAAGCGGCGCAACGCCGAACGCATATCGCGCAAGCGCTCGAGATCGGCACCCAGCGAGGCGAGTTGCAGACTGGCCGGGGCGAGCCCGTCGGCGGCGGGCGCGTTCGCGGCCGGCGGCGAGAACGGACCGCCGGCGCTGGCACTGCGGCTCGACAAAACGCGCTCGGGCGTCAAACCGGTCGAGCGAAGGACACGCACGATTTCGTCGATCTGCACGCGCGTGCGCCCGCCGAGTTCGACGAGAGTCGCGTCCTGTGCGCGCGCCGCGTCGCGTTCGCCCGCGCGCAAGCGCGCCAGATCGTTGTTGGCGGCGCGCATTTCGGCCGCCAGACGCTGGCCTTCGACCGCCAAACGCCCGCGCTCGGCCAGCGCCTCCACGCGCAAGCGTTCGACCGACGCGGCGCGTTCGGGGGCGCCTTCGCCGCGCGCCACGGGGCGCGTTTCGATCTGGCGGAGTTTATCGAGCAGGCCTTCATGCGTCGTCTGCGCGCGCTCGCGCTCGCTCTCGGCCGAGGCCAAGCGCTGCTCGACGTCACGCATGCGGTCCATCAATTCGTTGCGCTGCTCCATCAGCGAGGCGACGGCATCCGCCGCTTCCGCCCGCCCGCGATCGGCCGCGCGCGTCAGCGCTTCGGCCAATTCCTCCATCCGCGCGCGATGGTCGTCCTGCAGGCGCGCCACGTCGTTGGCACGCTGCTCGATCTCGACCAAAGCTTGGCGATAGGCGTGCGCGCCGATGCCCGCGACGATCGCCGTCCCCAGCACAAGCATCGCCATGAAACGCTGCGCGATCGGCGAAACGGTCAGCAACCGGACGCGGCCATCCGCGCGCACCAGAACCTCGCGCGGGCGAAACGCCCATGCGTCGATCCTGACGATCCAGTTCCCGAACCCCTTAACCATAAATCCCCGTTCGAGGAATTCGCCTTGTGGAAAACCGTCCGGAGAAGGCCTCTCGAAACCCTTCCGGACGCGGCGATTCGTCGCGAAAACGAGGCCGGATGATGCCGATTCAATCCGACGTGTTCAAGCACGCCGACACCGAAAAAATCGCGGAAAATAAGGGCACAACGTGACTTCCGGGACGCAGCCCAACGCGTTGATTCTAAGTGATTCGCGAAACGCGAATTGGCGTCCTGTGGATAACTACGTGGATAAGCCGCGACGTTGCGCGCCGCGACGCGACGAAACATAGGCAAGCAGTCCGATCGAAATCACCAACACGGTCGCCAGCGCGTTGATCTGCGGCGACAAACCCAATCGCACGCTGGAGTAGACGAGCATCGGCAACGTCGTTGCCCCCGGCCCGGCGACGAAACTCGCGATCACCAGATCGTCGAGCGACAACGTGAATGCGAGAAGCCAGCCCGACGCGATGGCGGGTGCGAGCATCGGCACCGTCACGCGCAAGAACGCGCGCAGCGGATTGGCGCCGAGATCGAGCGCCGCCTCCTCCACCGCCGGATCGAGGCCGCGCAACCGCGCTTCGACGATCAGCGCGACGAATGCCGTGCCGTAAGTCGCGTGCGCCAGCGCCACGACCAGGAAACCGCGCTCGGCGGGCCAGCCAATCAGGCGTTCGAGGGCCGAGAAGCTCATCAGCATCGACAGGCCCAAGATCACTTCCGGCAACACCATCGGCACGAGCAACAGCAGCGCGAAGAGCGGACGCAACGCGAAGGCGCCCAGGCGCGCGAGCGCATAGCCCGCGAGCGTGCCGAAGACGCCGGCGATCGTCGCGGCGAAGGCGGCGATGCCCAAGCTCAATCCCGCCGCTTCGATCATGCGTTCGTTGCGCAGCAATTCCGAATACCAGCGCGTGGAGAACCCGGCCCACACGGTGACGAGACGGCTGTCGTTGAAGCTGAACAGGACCAGCAGCAGGATCGGCAGATACAAAAACACGAAACCGGCCGCCAGCGCGGTCGGCAGCCACGACAGGCCGCGCCGCATGCCGTTCATCGCGCCCTCGCCCGCAATCGATCGGCGATCACGATCGGCAGCGCCAAAGCGGCGGCCAGCAACGTGGCGATCGCGCAGGCGACCGGCCAATCGCGGTTCTGGAAAAATTCGAGCCACATCACGCGGCCGATCATCGGCGTGTCGGGCCCGCCGAGCAGATCGGGGATCACGAATTCGCCGGTCGCGGGAATGAACACCAGCAAGCAACCGGCGGCCACACCCGGCAGCGACAACGGAAACGTCACGCGCCAAAACGCGCGCGACGGTGTGGCACCCAGATCATGCGCGGCTTCGACGAGCGAGGCTTCGATCCGCTCCAACGTCGAATAGAGCGGCAGGACCATGAAGGGCAAATAGGCATAGACAATGCCTAAATGAACCGCGAATTCGTTGGCGATCAGTTCCAGCGGCTCGGAAACGAGCCCCACGCTTTGCAGCGCGGAATTGATCAGGCCGGTCGGGCGCAGCAGCGCCATCCACGCGTAGACGCGGATCAGGAACGACGTCCAGAACGGCAGAATGACGAGAAACAGCAGAAAACCGCGCTTATTTTCCGGTGCCCGCGCGATCGCATAGGCCATGGGATAGCCGATCAGCAGACAGATCGCGGTTGATGTTGCCGCAATCCGTGCGGCGTTGGCGAAGGCGCCTATAAATAAGGTGTCGGAGAACACCAGCGCGTAATTGGACAACGTCAATGACCACTCGAAAGGCGGGGCACCTTGGGTGGACTCGCCCAAGCTGACCGCGAACACCAAAACGAGCGGGGCCGCGACCGTCAAACCCAGCCACAGAAAGACCGGCGCCACGAAACCGGTGCGTGCGCGCGCGGCCCAGGCGGCGTTCATCGCGCGATGACCGAACCGGCGTTGTCCGCCCAGCCGAACGCGATCTCCGTCCCGTTCGCGGGGATCGGCGCGTCGCCCGCCGCACTCGCTGTCAGCGTGCCGAACGACGTTTCGAGAAACACAAGCCGCCGCTCGCCCAGATATTGGCATTCGCGCACGCGGCCTTTATGCGGGCCCTGGAACAGCGAAAGCTTTTCCGGGCGCAAGGCGAACCAGCCGCCCTCGTCGCGCGGGATCAGATTCACCCGGCCGACGAATTCGGCGACGAATTTGCTCGCCGGGCGTTCGTACAGATCGGTGGGAGTTGCGATCTGGACGATCTTACCCTTCTCCATCACGCCGACGCGGTCGGAAATTGCCATCGCCTCGTCCTGGTCGTGGGTCACGAACACGAAGGCGATGCCCAGACGCGCTTGCAATTCGACGAGTTCGAGGCGCGTTTCCTCGCGCAGCTTGCGATCGAGTGCGGACAACGGCTCGTCCAGCAACAGCACGCGCGGATGGCGTGCGAGGGCGCGTGCGATCGCCACGCGCTGGCGCTGACCGCCCGAAAGCTGCGACGGTTTGCGCTTGGCGAAATCGCCGAGTTTCACCAAGGCGAGCATTTCGGCGACACGCGCGTCGCGCTCGGCGTCGGACATTTCCAGCGTTTCGAGGCCGAAGCGCACATTGCGCGCGACGTCGAGATGCGGGAACAGCGCGTAGCTTTGGAAAACCGTATTCACGGGCCGCGCCCAAGGCGGCGCTTGGGTCACGTCCTTGCCGTCGAGCTCGATCGTGCCCGCGTCGGGCGCTTCGAACCCGCCGATCAGGCGCAGCAAGGTCGTCTTGCCGCAACCCGAGGGGCCGAGCAGGCAGAAGATCTCGCCTTCGCCGATTTCCAGATCGACACCGTCGACGGCCGCGGGGCCGCCGAACGACTTCGCCACGCCCGTAAGACGGATCATCGCCCGATCAGCGCCCCGAGGTGACGCGGCTCCAAGCGCGGGTGCGTGCGCGTTCGTAATCGCGCGCCGCCGGCGTGATCGTGTAAAGGCGCGCGCGCACTTCGTCGGGCATGAACACCGTGGGGTCGGAGCGCATCGGCTCCGGCACCAAGGGCTTCGCGGCCGTCACCGGCGTGGGATAGCCGACGAAATCGGCGTTCATCGCCGCGATTTCGGGGCGCAGCATGAAGTCGATGAAGCGATGCGCGGCATCGACGTTGCGCGCGTCGGCCGGGATCGCCCACACGTCGTGCGTGAACAGCGAGCCTTCCTGCGGGATCGCGTATTCGACGCGCACGCCCGCCCGCTTGGCTTCGACCGCGCGCGCGGCCGCCTGCTTGATGTCGCCCGAATAGCCGAACGCGACGCAGGCGTCGCCGTTGGCCAGATCGTTGATGTATTCCGACGAATGCCATTTGCGCACATAGGGCCGGATGCGCATCAGCATTTCCGTCGCTTTATTCAGATCTTCGATCGATTTGGAATCGGGATCGAGGCCCAGATAGCGCAACGCCGCCGGGAACACGTCGGTCGGGGAGTCCAGCACGACGATGCCGCAGCTGCGGAAACGCTGTGCGATTTCGGGATCGAAGATCATGCGCAGCGAGAAGACGGGCGCATCGGCCATCACGCGGCCCACGCGCTCGGCGTTGTAGCCGATACCCGTGGTCGAGGAGAGATGGGGTACTGCGAATTTATTGCCGGGATCGGCCTTCGCCACGTCGGCCAGCACGCGCGGATCGACGCCGCTGAGATTGGGGATCTTCGACTTGTCGAGTTCGCGATAGAGCCTGGCCGGGATTTGCAGCGCCACGAAGGGCGACGCCGACGGCACGACCAGATCGTAGCCCGAGCGGCCCGCGCGCAGCTTGGCGTCCAGCGTTTCGTTCGAATCGTAGGTGTCGTAGCGCACGCGGATGCCGGTCTCGGCGGTGAACTTCTTCAGCGCGTCGGGCGCGATGTAGTCGTTCCAGTTATAAACGTTCAGCGTGCCCTGGGCGGCAACCGGGGCGGCCGCGAGAAGGCCGAGAAAAACGGCCGCAATTCGGGCGATTTGAATCGTCGGGCGCATCGTGCGACTCCCTGTTTATGGCGCGTTCGATAGAGCCTTTCCGGCCCGTTCTTGTCAATCTTATGAAGGGATTTGAAGGCGCCGGCGGAAAAACGGCACGGTTTTGGCTAACCCCGATCCTCCCAAGTCCGGCGGCCAAAACCGGGCGCTCATGCTACCGTCAAGGAACCGATGACCGACTCCCTCGATTTCGCCGCTTTGCGCATGGCCTATGCCAAGGGCGCCTCGCCCGCGGATACCGTGGCCGCGATCTACGACCGCATCGCGGCGCGCGGCGCCGATCCGACCTGGCTGCATGTCGTGCCGCGCGAACAAAGCCTCGCCGCCGCCAAGGCGCTCGCCGACAAGCCGCGCGATCTGCCGCTGTGGGGCGTGCCCTTCGCGATCAAGGACAACATCGATCTGGCGGGCGCCCCCACCACGGCCGCCTGCCCGGCCTTCGCCTATACGGCGGAAAAGTCAGCCTTCGTGGTCGAGAAACTGGTCGCCGCCGGCGCCATCCCGATCGGCAAAACCAATCTCGACCAATTCGCCACCGGCCTGGTCGGCGTGCGCTCGCCCTATGGCGTGCCGGAGAACACGTTCGACAAGCGCTACGTGCCCGGCGGTTCGTCCTCGGGCTCGGCCGTGTCGGTCGCCGCCGGTCTCGTATCCTTCTCGCTGGGCACGGATACGGCCGGATCGGGCCGCGTGCCCGCGGGGTTCAACAATATCGTCGGCTTGAAGCCGACCAAGGGCCTGCTCAGCACCACCGGCTTGGTTCCGGCTTGCCGGTCGCTGGACGTGATCTCCATCTTCGCGCTGACAGTTGCCGACGCGCTGGACGCCACGCGCGTCGCCGCCGGGTTCGACGCGGCCGATCCCTATTCGCGACGCATGGCGGGCACGCTCGACCGGCGCGCGGCGCCGAAAAATTTCCGCTTCGGCGTGCCCAAGGCGCCGCTGCTCGAATTCTTCGGCGACGAGCGCGCGGCGAAGATCTATGCCGATGCACTGCGCCGTTTGGAAAAGCTCGGCGGCACGCGCGTCGAGTTCGATTACGCGCCGTTCAAGGCGACGGCGGACCTTCTATACGACGGCCCGTGGGTCGCCGAACGCTACGCCGCGATCGAGACGTTGATGCGCGAGAATCCCGACGCGCTGTTCCCGACCACGCGCGCGGTGATTTCCAACGCGTCGAAATACGACGCGGTCGCGACGTTCCGCGCCCTCTATAAGCTCGAAGAACTGCGCCGCGCGGCCGCCGGCGTGTGGAACGACGTCGATGTGTTGGCCCTGCCGACCTCGGGCTCGATCTTCACACTGGAACAGTTGAAGGCGGAGCCTGTACTCCGCAACACGCAGCTCGGCTACTACACGAACTTCGTCAATCTGCTCGATCTCTCGGGCCTCGCCATTCCGGCGGGGATGCGCGACGACGGTTTGCCGTCGGGTCTGACGCTGATCGGCCCGGCCTGGGCGGACGCCTCGCTCGCCGCGCTAGGCGAAGCCTTCCACCGCGATACGGGCCTGCCCCTGGGCGCCACAAAAGTTGCGCAGCCCGCCGCCGCGCCCGCCCCCGTCATCTCCGAGCGCATTGAAATCGCCGTCGTGGGCGCGCATCTCTCCGGCATGGCATTGCACGGCCAATTGACCGAGCGGAACGCCAAGCTGGTGCGCACCGGAAAAACATCGGCGAAGTATCGCCTGTTCGCGCTCGCTGGCCAGACGCCGCCCAAGCCGGGCTTGAAGCGCGGCGAGAACGGCGCTTCGATCGAGATCGAGGTCTGGTCGCTCGCCCCCGATGCATTCGGTACATTCGTGGCGCTGGTGCCGCCGCCGATGGCGATCGGCACGATCGAGCTCGACGACGGCACTTGGGTGAAGGGTTTCGTCTGCGAGCCCGCCGGTTTCGACGGGGCGACCGACATCACGCATCTCGGCGGCTGGCGCAATTACATCGCGCGCGGAATGAAGGCATGAATCTGAACGCTTACACACGTTACGAACGCGTCTACGTCCCCGGCAATCCGGAAGGCACGGCGTTACATGGCTTGGTCTTCGCGGCCAAGGATTTGTTCGACGTCGCCGGCAAACGGACGGGTGCGGGCAATCCGACTTGGCTGCAAACGCATAATCTGGCGACGGCGACGGCCCCCGCGATCGAAAAACTGCTCCATGCGGGCGCCACGCTCAGCGGCAAGACGCAGACGATCGAGCTCGCTTTCGGCATTTCCGGTCACAACGTACATTACGGCATGCCGCTGAACCCCGCCGCCCCGGACCGCGTGCCCGGCGGTTCGTCGTCGGGCTCGGCGTCGGCGGTCGCGGGCCGTGCTTGCGACTTCGCGCTGGGTACGGATACCGGCGGGTCGGTGCGCGTGCCCGCCAGCTATTGCGGGATTTTCGGCATGCGCCCGACGCACGGGCGCATCTCGACCGAAGGCGTCGTGCCGCTCGCCCCGTCCTACGACACGGTCGGCTGGTTCGCGCGCGAGGCCGAATTGCTCGAACGCGTCGGCCGCGTGTTGCTCGACGAGACGGCCCCCGCCCCCGAGCCCAACCGCTTGCTGATCGCGACGGACGCGCAGCGCCTGTGCGACCCCGACGTGACGCAGGCCGTGTTGCCGTGGATCGGCCGCGCGCGCTCGTTCTTCGAATATGTCTACGACGTCGAAGTCGGCGGTGCGGCCCTTGCCGATTGGAGCGCTTGCTATCGCGTGCTGTCGGGCCGCGAAGCCTGGGCCGCGCACGGCGAATGGATCGAGAGCGTGAAGCCGAAATTCGGCGCGGATGTCGCGGCGCGCTTCGCCTACGCCAAGACGGTGACGGAAGCGGATTTCGCCAAGGCGCTGCCGATGCGCGAAGCGGCGATCAAGCGGCTGGACGAATTGCTGCTGCCCGGCACGATCCTGTGCATGCCCACGGCCCCCGTGCCGCCGCCCTTGCGCGATGCCGACGACGCGACGCTGGAGCGCGTGCGCATGCGCACCTTCCAATTCACCTGCATCGCCGGGCTTTGCGGTTTGCCGCAGATCAACGTACCCGCCGGTTTCGCGGGCGACGCGCCCGTGGGCATTTCGTTCATCGGGGCGCGCGGCTCCGACGCGATGCTGCTCAACTTCGTCCGTATTCTGACGTCTCCCGTCGAGGAACAAAGCAATGGCTAAGGTCAAGCCGAAGAAAGCGCCCGCCTATCCCCGCGACCTCGTCGGCTACGGCCGCAACCCGCCGCACGCGCAATGGCCGGGCCGCGCGAAGATCGCGGTGTCGTTCGTCGTGAACTACGAAGAAGGCGGCGAGCGTTCGATCCTGCACGGCGACAAGGAAAGCGAAACCTATCTTCAGGAAGTCGTCGGCCTGACCCCGCGCCAGAAGAAGCGCGACGAGAGCACGGAGAGCGTCTACGAATACGGCAGCCGCGCCGGTTTCTGGCGCATCTTGCGCGAATTCGAAAAGCGCAAGATGCCGTTCACGTCCTGGGCCGTGGGCATGGCGCTGTTGCGCCATCCCGACGCCGGCCGCGCGATGGCCGAAGGCGGCCACGAGGTCGCGAGCCATGGCTGGCGCTGGTTCGATTACCAGAACATGCCGATCGCCGAGGAGCGCAAGCATTTCAAGCTCGCCATCGACGCGATCGAGAAGACGACGGGCAGCAAACCCGTGGGCTGGTACACCGGCCGCTTCTCGCCCAACACGCTGAAGCTCGCGTCCGAATTCGGCATGCTGCATGCGGGCGACGCCTATAACGACGACCTGCCCTATTGGACCGCGCCCGACAAAAAGCCGCTGTTGATGGTGCCATATACGCTGGACGTCAACGACATGAAGTTCGGCACGCCCCAGGGCTTCAACACCGGCGACGATTGGCTCGCCTATGCGCGCGACGCGTTCGACACGCTTTACGCCGAGGGCGACGAGGCGCCGAAAATGATGTCGATCGGGCTGCATCTGCGCCTGATCGGCCGGCCGGGCCGTTTCCGCGCCCTTCAGCGCTTCATGGACCATATCGAGAAGCACGATCGGGTTTGGGTTGCGCGGCGCAAGGATATCGCGCATCACTGGGTCAAGACGCATCCCTATAAGGGGTAGCGGGCGGCCCCACCCTTCGACAGGCTCAGGGTGAGGCCGATAAAAACCTCATGGTGAGCCTGTCGAACCATGAGGTCGCGGGAACGATCGATGGGACATTTCGCCGATTATTCGCGTTTCGTCGTCACGCTGCTGGCGATTTTGACGCCTTTCGCGGCGATCCCGGTGTTCCTGGCGTTGACCGAAGGCCAGCGCCGGGGCTTTCGCGCGCGCACCGCCGACATGGCGGCGATGACCGTGTTCTCGGTGCTGATCGTGTCGGCCTTCACCGGCGACGTGCTGCTGCGCGTGCTGGGGACGAGCCTCGACGCGTTCCGCGTGGGCGGCGGGATCGTGCTGTTCCTGATGAGCCTCTCCATGCTCAACGCGCAGCTTTCGCCCGTCCAGCATTCGCAGGAGGAAGCGGACGAAGCCGGGCAAAAGTCGGCGCTGGGTGTGGTGCCTATCGGCATGCCGCTGCTGGTCGGACCCGGTGCGATTTCCTCCACCATCATCGAAATGAAGCGCAGCCCCGAATGGGCGCATGCTTTCGCGATCGTCGCCTGCATCGCCATCGTCTGCGTGGCGGTTTGGGCCGCGTTGCGCCTGGCCGAGCCCATCGGCGCCAAGCTCGGGCGCATCGGCCTCAACATCCTCAACCGAATTTTCGGGCTGTTGCTGGCGGCGATCGCCGTGCAGATCGTCACCGCCGGGCTGCTCGGCCTGTTCCCGGCGCTGGCCGGCTAGGTTAAGCTGGCCGCCATGATCCGTCTTCCGCCCTACGCGACCCAGAATTTCACGATCCGCAAACCGATGACCGGGACCGCCGTCGGCGGCATCGTGTCCGGCCAAGCCAGAGCCGCGATGGAAGTCGGCGCCGCGATCCTCGAGGAAGGCGGAAACGCGATCGACGCGGCCGTCGCCGCCGGCTTCGCGCTCGCGGCCGTCGAGCCGTGGAATTCCGGTCTCGGCGGGATCGGCTTTTTGCTCTACCGGCCTGCGGACACGGGCAAAACGATCGCCATCGATTTCGGCCCGCAAGCGCCCGCCAAGCTCGACCCGTCGCATTTCCCGCTGACCGGCAAGACCGGCGGCGATCTGTTCGGCTGGCCGGAGGTCGTAGGCAATCGCAATGTCCACGGGCCGTTGTCCTTCGCCATTCCGGGCCAGGTCGACGGCTTGGGTCTTGCGCATGCCACCTTCGGCACGATGGATTGGGCGATGCTGCTGGAGCGCGCGGCACGCTTGGCCGATCGCGGCTTGCCGATCGACTATTGGACGACGTTGAAAATCGCGTCGGCCGCAAACGAACTCGCACTCTACCCGTCGTCGCGCGCGACCTATATGCCGAGCGGCCTGCCGCCGGTGCCCGATTACGGCAAGATCACGAAATTCCTGCCCAACGAACGCTTGGCGCTGACGATCCGCCGCCTGCAATTGAAGGGCGCCCGCGATTTCTACGACGGCGCGCTGGCGACGGATATCGCCTACGACGTGCAGGAAGTCGGCGGCGTGATGACGCGCGACGATCTTGCCGGCTATCGCGCCAAGATCGTCGAGCCGACGCGCGTGTCCTATCGCGGCGCTTTGGTCGAGACGGCGCCCATCGGCACGGCGGGGCCCACGCTGGCCCGCGTGCTGGAACTGCTCGGGCCCCATGTCTTCCGCCATTACGGGCCGGATGCGGCGAGCTTCGTCGCCTATGCCGACGCGCTGCGCACCGCCTATGCCGAGCGTCTCGCCGAGCCGGCCGCGCCCACCAGCACGACGCATCTCAACGTCGTCGATCGCCACGGCAACATGGTCGCGTTGACGCAGACGCTGCTGTCGACTTACGGCAGCCGTCTGGTCCTGCCCGCCACCGGCATTCTGATGAATAACGGCGTGATGTGGTTCGACCCGCGCCCGGGCCGCGCGAATTCGATCGCGCCCGGCAAGCGGCCGCTGACCAATATGTGCCCGACCATCGTGTCGCGCGATGGCAAGGGCTGGTTCGCGCTCGGCGCCTCCGGCGGGCGGCGCATCCTGCCGTCGGTCGCGCAGATGCTGAGCTTCATCGTCGATCACAATATGGACCTCGAGCGCGCGTTCCATCATCCGCGCATCGACGTGTCCGGCGGGCCGGAGATCGATTACGACCCCGCGCTGCCGGTCGATGTGCGCGCGGCCCTCACGCAACGTTTCCAGGCGAACGCGCTGGAAGCCGCCGTGTTCCCGTCGAACTACGCTTGCCCGTCGGCGGTGATGATCGATCCGCAGACCGGCGGACGCACCGGCCTTGCCGACGTGATAAGCCCGTGGTCGGCCGCGATTTCCACATAAAGAAGTAGAGCCATGATCGACAAGCCTTGGAAGGTCCTCGCCGCGCGCGAGGTCTATACGCATTCGCCGTGGATACGCGTCGTCGACGAGCGCATCGAGTTGCCCGACGGCCGCGTGGTGCCGAGTTTCCACAAGGTCTACCTGCCCGACCATTCGATCCTGTTCCCGATCACCGAAGACGGCCGCGTGATCGCCACACGGTCCTATCGCCACGGCGTGGGCACGGTCGTGTGGGGATTTCCCGGCGGCGGAATCGACGCGGGCGAAACGCCCGAACAGGCCGCCGCGCGCGAATTGCGCGAGGAAACCGGCTATCAAGCCGCCGCGCTCAAATCGCTGGGCGGTTACGTGACCGGCGCCAATGTGCGCGGCGCCAAGTCGCATCTTTTCCTCGCCACCGGCTGCCGCAAAACGACCGAGGCGAATTCGGGCGATTTGGAGGAAACGGAAATCCTGCTGCTCGACCGTGAAAAGGTCCGGGATTTGCTTATGAGCGACGGTTTCCATGTTTTGGCGCATGCGGCGATAACGGCGCGCGCCCTTCTGGAGTGGCCGGAATGACGAATCCCCTGGGCTCCGCGCCCAATAACCGCTGGCGCGTCGACGCCAAGACCGTCTCGACCTTGCGCGACGCGCCCAAGGCGAAGCCGCTTTCCTTCGCCGCGATGCCGCAGAAGCTGACGGTCGATGCGACGCGCAGCGCCATGATCGTCATCGATATGCAAAATGATTTCTGCCATCCGGACGGCTGGCTTGCGCATATCGGCGTCGATGTCAGCCCGGCGCGCAAACCGATCAAGCCGCTCGCCAAGTTTCTGCCCGCGTTGCGCAAGGCCGGGATGCCGGTGATCTGGGTGAATTGGGGCAACCGGCCGGATTTGCTCAATCTCAGCCCGTCGCTGCTGCACGTCTACAAGCCGACGGGAAAAGGGATCGGCCTCGCCGACGAATTGCCGAAGAAAAAGGGCAAGGTCCTCGTCAAGGATTCCTGGGCCGCCGCCGTGGTCGACGAGCTTTCGATCAAGAAGACCGACATCAAGATCGACAAGTTCCGCATGAGCGGCTTCTGGGATACAGCTCTTGACTCTATCTTACGAAACTTGCGCGTCGACACGCTGTTCTTCGGCGGCGTGAACGCCGACCAATGCGTATTGTGCACGCTGCAAGACGCCAATTTCCTCGGCTACGATTGCGTGATGGTGGAGGATTGCTCGGCCACCACCTCGCCGCAATTCTGCTGGGACGCGACGATCTACAACGTGCGCCAATGCTTCGGCTTCACGGCCAATTCCGAAGCGATTTTGAAGGGTCTCAAGAAATGACCGCGCCCGTCGCCTTCAAACGCATGACCGAATGCCCGGCGTATCGCATCTCGCCGAACGACACGAATTATTTCGCGCTGGTCTTCGATCCGGCGGGCGACGACGTCGATCTGGTCGCGGTCGTCGAAATCTTCACGCCCGGCGGCAAGACGCCGCCCAATTCGCATTCCCGCGCGCACGAGATGTTCTTCGTGCTGGAAGGCGAAGGCAAAGCGTTCTGCGACGGCGCGTCGCTGGATTTGAAAAAGGGCGACGCGATGATGCTGCGACCGGGCTCGAATCACGAAGTGCACAATACCGGTACGGGCAAGCTCTACACGCTGACCGTGATGGTGCCGAATCAGGAATTCGCCGAGCTGATCCGCAACGGTCAGCGCGTGGAACTCGACGCCGAGGACCGCCGCGTGATCGCCGGACTCTAAGCGCGCGTCATCCGGATCAGCCAGACGAACAGGAAGATCGAGACCAGCATCAGCACGGCGCACAGCCCCATGACGGCGCTGGAGCCGCCCAAGCTGCTCGCCCCCGCCATCACGAAGGGCGCGGCCGAAAACAGATAATTGAGCGGCAGGTTCAGCTTGCCCATGATCTCGGCATAGCCGTCGCGGCCGAACACGACCAGCGGGCCGACGACGCGCACGATGGTCATCGTGCCCGACCCCAAGCCGAAGCCGATCACGCCCGCCGTATAGGCCATCACACCGCCGCCGAAAATCACCGGCAGCGCGCAGCCGATCGCCATGATCGTGGCGCTGGCGAGGCCCAGCATCAAGATCGGCAAGCGGTCGCCGAACGCCGTTTCGGCCATGCGCGCGACCATTTGCGCAGGGCCAAACAGCGAACCGACGATGACGGCCAACGCGATCTCCAGCCCGTAGCCTTGGCCGACCGACACGATCTGCACCGGCAAACCCCAGGATACGAAGCCCGCGCCGGCGAAGGCCGCGAACATCAGCCAGAACGCTTTGCGTCGCATATCGGGGGCGACCATGGGCCTCGCACCCTCGCCGCCCGAACCCGCCAAGGCGGCTTGCGGTTTGACGCGGATCGCCCAATGCACGGGAACGCAGAACGCGAATTGCAGCGCGGCGAGCGCCAGACACGAACCACGCCAGCCGATGATCGGCTCCATCGCCGCGAGCAGCGGCAAGGCGATCGGCGGGCACAGACTGCCCAGCAGCGTCATCAACCCCAGCGCCTTGCGCGAAGTGTGCGGCATGAGCTGTGCGACGGCGGCGAAGGGCGTTTGGGTGAGCGTCATCGGCATCGAAAAGCCGATCAGCACCCAGGCGGCGACGAAGCCGATCAAGCCTTGCGCGAAGGACAGCACCGCCATCCCCGCCCCCAACAGTACCGAGCCCGCGATCAGGATTTCGCGCGGGCCGATCCGGTCGGTGCGCCGGCCGATCGCGGGGCCGAGCAGCGAGCCAACCAGCAACATGATCGTGATGCCGCCGAACACCATGGCGACCGGAATATCCAGATCGCGCGCGATCTGGGTGTTGTAAACGGCGGGCACGAAATAGGACGAGCCCCAGGCCGCGATCTGCGTCATCGAAATCGCGACGACGCCGCGCCGCCCATGCAACGCCCAAGCGCTCATCTTGGCGGCAAGGCCCAAGGCTGCGCGCTCTCGAACGCACGCGCCGCGCGTAGCACCAAGCGGTCGTCATAAGGCCGCCCGACGAATTGCAGCGCCATCGGCAAGCCGTCGTCGTGCAACCCGATCGGCACGCTGGCCGCCGGCTGGCGCGTCATGTTGAACGGATAGGTGAAGGGCGACCAATCGATCCAATAGCTTTGCGTCGCGGGATCGGCGACGTCCTGCCCCGCTTTCACCGCCGTGATCGGCAGTTGCGGCGTGAGCAGCAGATCGTATTGACGATGGAATCGCAGCATCGCTTGCGTCAGCGCATTGCGATAGGCGTCGGCGTCGAGATAATCCTGCGCCGATAGCGACAGACCATGCTCGGTTGACGCGACGAGGCCCGGATCCGAAAGATTCCAGCGCTCGCGTGGAATGCCGCGCAGCGGCTTGGCGAGCGACGCCGTCCATAGCGTGTGGAACGCTTGGCGTGCCTCGGCCACGTCGAGCTCGGGCTCCGCCGGTTCGACGATGGCGCCAAGCTCGGCAAGAATTTTCGCCGCATCGTCCACCGCGCGCGCGATCTGCGGATCGACCGCGACGGTTTTGAAGCGCGGCGAATAGCCGATCTTCAGGCCCTTGATCCCCTTGTCGAGATCGAGCAGCCACGAGCCGGGATCTTGCGGCAGCGAAAACGGATCGCGATCGTCGGGCCGCGCGATGATTTCCATCATCCGGGCGGCATCGTCGACCGTTCGCGTCATCGGCCCGATATGCGCGAGCAAACCGGCGGGGCTGCTGGGATAAGCCGCGACGCGACCGTAACTCGGCTTCAAACCGAAAATGCCGCAGAACCCGGCCGGCATGCGGATCGATCCGCCGCCATCCGTACCCACATGCAAGGCGCCCATGCCGCAGGCGGCGGCGACCGCCGCGCCGGCCGAGGAGCCGCCCGCCGTGCGGTCCTTGTTCCAGGGATTGCGAGTGATGCCGGTCAGCGGCGAATCGCCGATCCCCTTCCAGCCGAATTCCGGCGTCGTCGTCTTGCCGAGTAGCACCGCGTTGGCGGCCTTCAGCCGCGCGACGGCCGGCGCGTCCTCGGTCCAAGGGCCTTTGGGATCGATATGCTTCGATCCGCGCAACGTCGGCCAACCCGCGGTGATCAGTAAATCCTTGATCGTCGCGGGCACGCCGTCGAGCGTGCCGTGCGGCGCGCCCTTCGCCCACCGGGCTTGCGATTCACGGGCCGAGGCGAGCGCCGTCTCGGGATCAACCAGACAGAATGCGGCGAGGTCGCCGTTCCGCGCGGCGATCCGGTCCAGGCACGCTTGCGTCGCCTCGACCGGCGAAAACGCTTTACGTGCATAGCCCGCGAGCAGTTCGCGGACGGACAGGAACGCCAAATCGGACATTACGTCGCCTCCCGGGCTTCGGTTATGCTGGCACGCGACTTGCGACAATAGAACCTTTTCCAGCGATGGTCATACCGCCCATGCGTCTGCTGCTCGCGATGTTCAAACACGAGACCAACACGTTCTCGCCGATCGTGACCGATCTGGCGCGGTTCGAGGCGTGGGGACTGCAATGGGGCGAGGACGTGGTGAAGGCTTACGCGGATACGCGCATGCCGCTGGCCGCCTATATGAAACTCGCCCGCGAACGCGGGGCGGATATCGTAACGCCCGTGGCCGGCGAAGCGATGCCCGGCGGCAAGGTCACGCGCGACGCCTACGAGAAGGTCGTCGGCGCGATCCTCGATGCGCTCGACGACACGATCGACGGCGCGTTGCTCGATTTGCACGGCGCGATGGTGCCCGAGCACACCGACGACGGCGAAGGCGAGTTGCTTAAACGCATCCGCGCAAAACGTCCGGGCCTGCCCATCGCGGTGACCTGCGATCTGCACTGCAATCTATCCCAAGCGATGGTCGAGAATTGCACCGCGCTGATCGGCTACAAAACCTATCCCCACGTGGATATGTACGAAGTGGCCGAGCGCGTGGGCCGCGTGGTGCTCGACGCGATGGACGGCAAATGTCAGCCGGTCCAAGCCTGGGCGCCCACGCCGCTGCTGTCGCAAACCTTGCGGCAGGGCACGGCCGATCAGCCGATGAAGGCGATGGTCGAACGCGCGGCCGAACTGGAATCCCAGCCCGGCATTCTGTGCGCGACCGTGTTCGGCGGTTTCGCGCTGTCGGATATTCCCATCGCCGGCAGCGCCACGATCGTGGTCGCGGACGGCGACAGGCAAGCCGCGCGCGACGCGGCGCAAGATCTCGCCGATCGCGTTTGGGACCAGCGCAAGGAATTCATCTATGTCCACCGGCCGATCGGCGGCGCCATCGCGCAAGCGCGCGAGTTGAACGCGGCCCCGATCGTACTGCTCGATCACGCCGACAATGTCGGCTCCGGCGGCACGTCGGACGTGATGAAGGTCATCGCCGCCGTGCTCGACGCAAAGCTCGACGGTGTCGCCGTCGCGACGGTGTGGGACGCGGACGCCGTGCAAAAGATGTTCGCCGCCGGTGTCGGCGCCACGCTCACGCTGGACCTCGGCGGTAAATCGCCGATGCCCGCGTTGAAATTGGCGCCCAAGCCACTGCGCTTGACCGGCACGGTGCAAAATCTCGCCGATGGGCGCTGGCGCGTCGAAGGACCAATGTACACCGGCGTCATGGTGGATACGGGGCCGACGGCGGTGTTTCGGACGGCCGGAATGGAAATCGTCGTCTGCTCGCGCCATCACGAGCCGTGGGATACGGGCATCTTCACCGCCAACGGTATCGATCCGGCGCAAAGACGCTACCTGTTGCTGAAATCGCGCATTCACTACCGCGCCGGTTTCGCCCCCTTGGCGCGCGCGACTTTCACGCTGGACGGCGAAGGTGTCACCACATCGGACAACACCAAGTTGGACTACCGGAACTTGAGCCGCCCGATTTATCCGCTCGATCCCGGTCCGTTCACGCCGCCGCGTACGCGAGACGCTTGATCCGCCCCCAACGCCTTGGCATGCTTTGGGTGCGCTGCGGCATGAATTGGCTTCAGCCCGCAAAGACGACGCGCCGGAATAACCGGCGCGAAACCGAACAGGACCGGCTTTTTCAGGAGGCTTCCATGAAAACCACTTTGAAGCGGCTCGCCGCCGCCAGCGCGATCGCGTTGATCGCCGGCTTGACCGGCGGTGTCGGCACGGCGGATGCGCAGCAGAAGGTGCTGCGCTTCATCCCGCACTCGAACCTGCCCGCGATCGATCCCGTCGCGACGACCGGCTACGTGGTGCGCAACCACGGCTATCTCGTCTACGACACGCTGTTCGCGACCGACGAGAATTTCAAAATCCAGCCGCAGATGGTCGACAAATGGTCGACGAGCGCCGACGGCTTGCGCTGGGAATTCACGCTGCGCGACGGCATGAAGTTCCATGACGGCACGCCGGTGAAGGGGGCGGACGCCGCCGCTTCGATCCGCCGCTGGTCGGCCCGCGACTCCTTCGGCCAAACTTTGGCCGCGTCGGTCGATTCCTACGAGGTCGTCAACGACCTGACCTTCGCGATCAAGTTGAAGTCGCCCTTCCCGCTGATGATCGACGCGCTCGGCAAATTGTCGAGCCAGGTGCCGTTCATCATGCCCGAGCGTATCGCCAACACCGATCCCGCGACGCCGATCACCGACGCGACGGGCTCGGGCCCGTTCCGTTTCGTGCGCGACCAGTGGGTGCCCGGCCAGCGCGCGGTCTACGAGCGTTTCGCCGACTACAAGCCGCGCAGCGAAGCCCCGTCCTGGGCCGCCGGCGGCAAGGTCGTGAAGGTCGATCGCGTCGAATGGCGCATCATCCCCGACGCGGCGGTCGCTTCGGCGGCGTTGACGCAAGGCGAGGTCGATTGGTGGGAACAGCCGATCTTCGACTTGCTGCCCCAGCTCGCGCGCAACCGCGATATCGAGATCAAGAACATCGACCCCGTCGGGTCGATCATGATGGCGCGCTTCAACCATCTGCATCCGCCGTTCGACAACCCGGCCGTGCGCCGCGCCGTGATGATGGCGGTGAACCAGGAGGAGTATCTCCAGGCCGTCGTCGGCAACAAGGAATACTATAAGGCCTGCAAATCCTTCTTCTCCTGCGGCACGCCGCTGGCGTCGGATGTGGGCATCGAAGGCGCCGCCGGCAATCTCGATCGCGCCAAGGCGCTGCTCGCCGCGTCCGGCTACAAGGGCGAAAAGGTCATCATCATCTCGCCGACCGACATTCCGACCAACCACACGCAAAGCCTCGTGACCGAGGATTTGCTGAAGCGGCTGGGCATGAACGTCGAACTCGTGGCGACCGATTGGGGCTCGGTGCTCGCGCGCCGCGCCAATCGCAACGCGCCCGAACAAGGCGGCTGGTCGATCTTCCATACGTGGTGGGTCGGGCCCGATCTGGTGAACCCGGCGCTGCATGCGCCCTTGCGCGGCAACGGGGCGAGCGCCTGGCCGGGCTGGCCGACGGATACGCGTATCGAGGAACTGCGCAACGCCTGGCTCGCGGCCCCGACCCCGGCGGCGCAAGTCGAAGTCGCCAAGCAGATCCAGGCGCGCGCCTACGAACAAGCACCTTACGTTACCACCGGCATGTTCCAGCAGCCGACGGCCTATCGCAAGAACGTGTCGGGTGTGCTGATCTCGCCCGTGCCGTTCTTCTGGAACGTCGACAAGCGCTAACGTCACAAGCGGGCGACAGGGTTCGTACGTGTTCGCATTCGTCGTCCGCCGTCTTCTGGCCACCATCCCCGTCATGGGGGTGGTGGCCCTTTTCGTTTTCTCGCTGCTCTATTTCTCGCCCGGCGATCCGGCCGCGATCATCGCGGGCGATCTCGCCACGGTCGACGACATCCAGCGCGTGCGCGTGGCGCTGGGGCTCGACCAGCCTTTCCATGTGCGCTTCGGCACGTGGCTCTGGGCGATCCTCAACGGCGATCTGGGCACGTCGATCTTCTCAGGGATCCCCGTGTCGACGCTGATCGGCCAGCGCTTGGAGGCGACGATTTCGCTTTCCATCGTCACGCTGATCTTCGCGGTCGCCGTCGCCATTCCGCTGGGCGTCGTCTCGGCGTGGCGCGCGGGCGGCTGGATCGACCGCCTGGTGATGGGCTTCGCGGTGTTCGGCTTCTCCGTGCCCGTCTTCGTGCTCGGCTATCTGCTGATTTTCTTTTTCGCGCTGGAGCTCGACTGGCTGCCGGTGCAGGGCTTCACCTCGATCAGCGAAGGCTTCTGGCCCTTCCTGCGCCAGTTGATCCTGCCGGCCTTGGCGCTGGGCACCATCTATATCGCGCTGATCGCGCGCATGACGCGCGCCGCGATGCTCGACGTGCTGGCGCAGGATTATATCCGCACCGCCAACGCCAAAGGATTGCGCACCGACAAGGTGCTGTTGGGCCACGCGCTGAAAAACGCGGCCGTGCCGATCGTCACCGTCATCGGCATCGGTGTCGCCCTGCTGATCGGCGGCGTGGTGGTGACCGAAAGCGTATTCGCGATCCCCGGTCTCGGCCGCATGACGGTCGACGCGATCCTGCGGCGCGACTATCCGATCATCCAAGGCGTCATCCTGATGTTCGCCTTCGTCTACGTGCTCATCAACCTGCTGGTCGATCTTAGCTACACGCTGTTCGACCCGCGTATCCGGTATTGATCCGATGGCCCTGACCGCCGTCGGCCCCGCCCCCGCTTCCGCCCTTGCCGGCAAACGCCGCCCGTGGTGGCGGCGCAATCTGTCGATCGTGCTGGGCGGCGGCTTGTTGTTCGCCGCGCTGACGATGGCGCTGTTCGCCCCCTATCTCGGCACGGTCGACCCGACGGCGCTGTCGCCGATCCGCCGCTTCCGCCCGCCCTCGGAAGCCTATTGGTTCGGCACCGATCATTTGGGCCGCGACGTCTATAGCCGCGTCGTCTATGGCGCGCGCGCCTCGCTCATGGTCGGCATCGCCGTCGCCGCACTCGCGGTCGGTGCGGGACTGTTCTTCGGCTTGATCGCCGGTTTCAATCGCTGGATCGATGCGGTGCTGATGCGCGTGATGGACGGGTTGATGGCGATTCCCGCCGTGCTGCTCGCCATCGCGCTGATGGCGCTGACCAAGGCGAGCCTCGAGAACGTCATCATCGCCATCGCGATCGCCGAGGTTCCGCGCGTCACGCGGCTGGTGCGCGGCGTGGTGCTGACCTTGCGCGAACAGCCTTTCGTCGAAGCGGCGGTCGCGTCGGGCACCTCCACCGTCAAAATTCTCTATCGGCATATCCTGCCCAACACCGTGGCGCCGCTCGTCGTGCAGGCGACTTACATTTGGGCGTCGGCGATCATCACCGAAGCGATCCTATCCTTCATCGGCGCCGGCCTGCCGCCGTCGATCCCGACTTGGGGCAATATCATCGCGGAAGCGCGCGCGGTCTTCTCGGTCCGCCCGCACCTGATCGCCTTCCCGGCGGTGTTCCTGTCGCTGACCGTGCTGGCGATCAATCTTCTGGGCGACGGGTTGCGCGACGCGCTCGACCCGCGATTGGCGCGCCGCCTATGACCGTCGCCCCGCTTCTGGAAATCGAGGATCTGCGGACCTGGTTCTTCACCAGCGACGGCGTCGTGCGCGCGGTCGACGGCGTGTCCTATTCGGTCGCCCCCGGCGAAACCCTCGCGGTGGTCGGCGAAAGCGGCTGCGGCAAGTCGGTCACCGCGATGTCGGTGCTGCGCCTGCTGCCCTCGCCGCCCGCGCGCATCGTGTCGGGCGCGATCCGCTTCGAAGGCCGCGATCTGCTGACCGCGAGCGAAGCGGATATGCGCAAGATCCGCGGCAACGAGATCTCGATGATCTTCCAGGAGCCGATGACCAGCCTGAACCCCGTGTTCACGGTCGGAAGGCAGATCGCCGAGACGCTGGAGCTCCATCAAGGCCTGTCGGCGGCGGACGCGGAAAGCCGCGCGGTCGAGATGCTGGAGCTTGTCCGCATCCCCGAGGCGAAGCGCCGCGCGCGCGAATTTCCACACCAGCTTTCCGGCGGCATGCGCCAGCGCGTGATGATCGCGATGGCGCTCGCGTGCAAGCCCAAGCTGCTGATCGCCGACGAGCCGACGACGGCGCTGGATGTGACGATCCAAGCGCAGATCCTGGAATTGATGCTCGACCTCAAGGAAAAGGTCGGGGCGGCGATCGTGCTCATCACCCACGATCTGGGCGTGGTCGCCGAAACGGCGCAACGCGTCGTGGTGATGTATGCCGGCCGCAAGGTGGAGGAAGCCACGGTCGCCGATCTGTTCGCGCGGCCGATGCACCCCTATACGCGCGGGCTGATGGGCTCGATCCCCCGTTTGGCGGGCGGCGCCAAGCGCCTCACCGAAATTCCCGGCATCGTGCCGCGCCTCAACCAGCCGATCGTCGGCTGCGCCTTCGCCGAGCGTTGCGCCTTCGTCAAGGAACGTTGCCGCCAGGAAGCGCCGGTGTTCGAGGCGAAGGCGCCCGCCCATTTCGCCGCCTGTTTCGAAAGCGCGAACTTGCCATGACCGCGCAACCGATCCTGCAGGTCGTCGACCTCAAGAAACATTTCCCGATCCGCAAGGGCGTGCTGCAACGCGTCGCCGCGAAGGTGCATGCGGTCGACGGCATCACGTTCCATGTCAACGCGGGCGAAACGCTGGGCTTGGTCGGCGAAAGCGGCTGCGGCAAATCGACGGCGGGCAAGACGATCCTGAAACTGATCGAGCCCGATTCCGGCACGGTCCGCCTGATGGGCGAACGCATCGACGCGCTGTCCCCACGCGAAATGTGGCCGCATCGCCGCCAATTGCAGGTCGTCTTCCAAGACCCGTACTCGTCGCTATCGCCGCGCCTGACCGCCGGCGCCATCGTCGCCGAGCCGCTCGAGAATTTCGGCATCGCGACGGGCAAGGAAGCGCGCGAGCGCGTCGCTTGGCTGTTCGAGAAGGTCGGCCTGCGCGCCGAGCAAATGGCGAAATATCCCTACGAATTCTCGGGCGGGCAGCGCCAGCGCCTTGGTATCGCGCGCGCGCTGGCCGTGCGGCCCAAGCTGATCGTGGCGGACGAGCCCGTCTCCGCACTCGACGTGTCGGTCCAGGCGCAGGTCGTCAATCTGCTGATGGACCTACAGGAGGAGTTCGGCCTCTCCTATTTGTTCGTCGCCCACGATCTGGCGGTCGTCGAACATATCAGCCATCGCGTGGCGGTCATGTATCTCGGCAAGATCGTCGAGATCGCGGACAAGAAATCGATCTTCGCCGCCCCCAAACATCCCTATACCGAAGCGCTGCTCTCCGCCGCCCCGCAGCCCGATCCGACGACTAAGCGCAAGCGCATCATCCTGGCGGGCGACGTGCCCTCGCCGGTCAATCCGCCCTCCGGCTGTCGCTTCCACACGCGCTGCCCCTACGCGGTCGACCGCTGCAAGGTCGAGGAGCCCGTCTTGCGCGAAGCCGCGATCGGCCACCAAGTGGCCTGCCACTTGCGCTAATCGCCCCCGGCTTCAATCCTTGAGCGCGGCTTCGACCCAGGCGGCGTGACGGATCATGTCAACGTCGTCGCCCGACGGCCCGACCAATTGAACGGCGAGCGGCAATCCATCCGCGTTCTTGCCCGCCGGCAATGCGATGCACGGATTGCCGAGCAGCGTCCAAGCGCGGTTGAACACCGGATCGCCCGTGCGTTCCAGGCCCTTGGGCGCGGCGCCTGGGGCGGCGGGTGTCAGGATCAAGTCGAAATCGCGGAACGCGTGCGACAACAGGTTCCGGCACTTGGTCGCCAGCGCCTTCGCGGCCGTTTCCTCGCGAATGCCGATCGCGTCGCCCTTCGCCAGCATGTCGCGGAATTGCGGCGACAGGCTGTCGGCGTGGAATTTCCGCTCCTCGACGAAACCGCGCGACGCTTCCTTGGTCATGATCGCGAGTTGCGCGTCGTTCAGGCCGTCGAATTCCGGCGGCGTCTCGTATTGAACGATCCGCGCACCTTCTTTGGAGAGTTTGACGACCACGCGCTCGAACAGGCGCTTGGTGTCCTCGTCCGCCTGGTCCCACCACGGCGTGCGGCAGAAAGCGATACGCGGCGGCGGGCCCGACGGCGCTTCGCCGAGGCCCGGGATCGGCTTGTTGCCGAAGGCGCGGCGGATCAGATCGAGATCGGCGACAGCGCGCGTGAAGAAACCCAGCGTATCGAGCGTGGGCGAGAGCGGCTTGATGCCCTCCATCGGCGCCCAGCCCGACGTGCCCTTATAGCCGACGACGCCGCAAAACGCCGCCGGCCGGATGACCGATCCGGCCGTTTGCGTGCCGATGGCGATGCTGACTTGCCCATCGGCGACGGCCGCCGCCGATCCCGAGGACGAGCCGCCGGGCGTGTGGTCGAGGCTGTGGGGATTGGCCGTCGGCCCGGGCGTGAAATAGGCGAACTCGGTCGTCACCGTCTTGCCCAACATAATGGCGCCGTTCGCCACCAACGCCTTCACGCAAGCCGCGTCTTTGCCGGGCTTATGCCCGCGATAGATCGGCGAGCCGTAGCTCGTGGTCAGCGCCGCCGTCTCGACCAGATCCTTCACGCCGAGCGGAATGCCGTGCAACGGCGATTGGCGCGCGACTTTGTCCAGCGCCATCGCGCGCTGGACGCTGTCTTGGCGCTCGACCGCCTCCCACGCCTGCACGGCGGGCTGGCGCATCGAGATGCGCGTGAAACACGCTTTCAGCAGCGTTTCGGAATCGAGCTTGCCGGAATCCATCGCGGCGCGGGCGGCGGTGGCGGACAGAAAATGCGGATCAGGCGTCAGATGCGGCTTGGTCATTTCCCTGCCATCATAGGGGCGCGAGGAGATTCGCCAAGGCATGAATCGGCACGAAAACGAATTGCGCGATGCCGCGACGCGCGGCGACTGGGCGGCGGCGGTCGCGGCGGGCGACGCGTGGATCGCGGAAGAGCCCGATCACGCGCCCGCGCACGCGCTGGCGGGCTATGCGGTCGAACATACCGGCGATATCGCGCGCGCTTGCGACATGTACGAAACCGCGCTGCGTCTCGACCCCACGATCGACAATGTGCGCGCCAACCGCGCGGCCTTGCTCGTCGGCCTCGGCAGATTCGACGAAGCGGGCGCCGAAGTCGATGCCGTACTTCTACGCGTGCCCGACCATGCGCTCGCCAGCGCCATCGCCGCCCATTTGGCGGGCAGCCGTGCCGTTTCGGCCACAGAGCGCGGCCGCGCCTTGGCGGCGAAGGGCGACCTCGCCGCCGCGCGCGTGGAGTTCGAACGCGCAATGCATTTCGCGCCCGACGATCCGGGCGTGCGCTTGAACTACGGCCGCATCCTGCGGCGCCTCGGCAAGAGCGACGAAGCGCGCGGCGTGTTCGCGACGGCGGCGGCGCAGGACTCCGCCGATCCCGTCCCGCTCGCCGAGTTGCTGATGCTCGCGCGCGATAGCGCCGATTGGCGCGAGACCGAAAAGCTCGAAGCGGAGTTGCGTTTGCGTCTTGACGGCGGATCGGTGCTGCCGCCCTTCGTCGGCTTCTTCCTCGATCTCGATCCGCAAACCTCGCGCGCCATGGCCGAACGCTGGGCGCGCCGCCAAGCGCCGGTGACGCGCGGGGCGCTGACGCCCTCGCCCGGCGGCAAGCTGCGCATCGGTTATCTCTCGGAACATTTCCGCCGCCATGCGACGACGCATTTGCTGGCCGAAGTGTTGGAGAAGCACGACCGGTCGAAGGTCGAGCTTTTCCTTTATTCCTACGGACCCGACGATCGCAGCGCCGAGCGCGCGCGCATCGCCGCCGCCGGGAATTTCATCGATATTGCCGCACTGGATGACGGCGCGGCGGCGCAACGCATCGCCGACGACAAGCTCGACGTGCTGGTCGATTTGATGGGCTATGTCGAGCGCAACCGCTTCGGCATCGTGCGCCGCAAACCCGCGCCGGTGATCGTCGAATGGCTTGGCTATCCCGCCACGACCGGCGATGCCTGCGTCGATTGGGTGTTCGCCGACGCGACGACGATTCCGCCCGGCGGCGACGATGGCTGGACCGAGCGCGTCTGGCGCTTGCCGCAGAGCTATCAGCCCAACGACCGGAAGCGCCCGGTCGCCGCGATCCCGACGCGCCTTGAGGCGGGCCTGCCCGAACGCGGCTTCGTCTATTGCTGCTTCAATCATGTCTGGAAGCTGACGCCGTCCGTGTTCGACGGATGGCTGCGCATCCTCGCCGCCGTGCCCGACAGCGTGATGTGGCTGATGGACGGCCCCGCCGCCGCCAATTTGCGCGCGCGGGCGAAGGCGCAGGGGATCGATCCCGCGCGCCTCGTCTTCGCCCCGCCCTTGCCGCTCGACAAGCACCTTGCGCGCCTGTCGCTCGCCGATCTCGTGCTCGACACGCATCCTTATGGTGCGCATACGACGGCGTCGGACGCGCTGTGGGTCGGCGTGCCGATCCTGACGGCCCCGCGCGAAGCCTTCCCCGCGCGCGTCGCCGCGTCGCTTGCCAAAGCGGCGGGTCAAGCGGGCGGCATCGTCGCACCCGAGGACTACGAATCCGAAGCGATCGCGCTGGCAAGCGATCCCGCGAAGCTCGCCGCGCTGAAGGCTTCGCTGACGAACCGCGCGAATTCGCCGTTGTTCGACGCCGCCGCGATGGCGCATGCGCTGGAAGACGCTTACGCGAAGATGCGCGACGGCGTTCCCGCAACGCCGCGTATCGAGGTCAATGCGGCACCGCTCAATCTCTGTTTCGTCGATCCGTCCGATCTCGATTTCCGGCCCGATACGCCGGACCACCAAGCGCTCGGCGGCTCGCAATCGGGCTTCGCGTATCTCGCAAGGCGCCTTGCCGCGCGCGGCCATCGCGTCACCACGCTGACCGCGACGACGCAGCCCGGCATGGTCGATGGCGTGACGGCCGAAAGCCATAACGGCGATCCCGCCGAGGCGCTAGCCGGCCGGCGCTTCGACGCGACGATCGTGCTGAACGACGCGGGGCCAGGCCGGGCTTTGCGCGAGGCCCTGCCCGATCGCGCCAAGCTGCTGCTGTGGACGCAGCACGCCCACGACCAACCGGCGATGTTCGCGCTGTCCGATTCCTCGCCCTGGGATTTGGTCGTCGCGATTTCCGATTGGCACCGCGCCAAGATGATCGAGACCTATCGCCTCGATCCGGCCGCCACGCGCATCCGCCGCAACGCGATCGCGCCCGTGTTCGAGGATATCGAATTCGGCACCGGCGACGCACCGGCGCGCCTCGTCTACACCTCCACGCCGTTCCGGGGGTTGACGGTGCTGCTGGGCGTGTTCCCGCGCTTGCGCGACATGTTCCCCGGCATAACGCTGGATGTGTTCTCCAGCCTCGCCGTCTATCAGGTCGCCGCGAAGGACGATCCCTTCGCGCAGCTCGCGCAATATGTCCGCGACATGCCCGGCGTGAATCTGCGCGGCTCGATCCCGCAGCGCGAATTGGCGCGGGAACTCGCGCGCGCGGATTTCCTCGCCTATCCGTCCGTGTTCGCGGAAACGGGCTGTATCGCGGCGATGGAAGCCGTCGCCGCCGGGCTCGATGTCGTCTCAAGCCGTTTGGGCGCGCTGCCCGAAGCGACGATGGGTTTCGGCAAGCTCGCCGCGATCGATCCGATCAAGCTCGGCGACGACGCCTTCGTGCGCCGCTATCTGGAAATTCTGGCGGCGGCGATCGACGCACGCAAACGCGAACCCGCCAAATGGCGCGCCGAACGCGTTCACGCGGCCAAAGCGATGCGCGAAGAAGGCACTTGGACGCGGCGCGCCCTGGAATGGGAACGCCTCCTCGCCGCGCTCTAAGCGTCCGTGGTTTCGTCGAGCGCGTACCCGGCCGAGCGCACCGTACGGATCAAGTCGAGCTCGCCCGGCGCGTTGATCGCCTTGCGCAAGCGGCGGATATGCACGTCGACCGTGCGCGGCTCGACATAGATGTCGCGCCCCCACACGGCGTCGAGCAATTGCTCGCGGCTATAGACCCGGCCCGGACGTTCCAGCAAGAAGCGTAATAGACGGAACTCCGTCGGGCCGAGATGGATCGAGCGCCCGTCGCGCAACACGCGATGGGCGGAAAGATCCATCACCAGCCCGCCGAAGGTCAGCAGATCCTGCGCCGAGGAGGGCTTCGCGCGGCGCAAAACCGCGCGCACGCGCGCAATCAGTTCCGACGGGCTGAACGGCTTGGCGACGTAATCGTCGGCACCCACTTCCAGGCCGCGCACACGGTCGGCTTCCTCGCCGCGCGCCGTCAGCATGATGATCGGCAGATCGCGCGTCTCGGATTTGCGGCGCAGCTGGCGGCAAACTTCGAGGCCGGAGACATGCGGCAACATCCAATCGAGGATAACGAGATCGGGTTTCGATTCCGCGATCGTCACCAAGGCAGCCTCGCCGTCCGTCGCGGTGCTGACGCGGAAGCCTTCCTTCTCGAAATTGTAGCGCAGCAACTCGACGAGGGCGGCTTCGTCCTCGACGACGGTCAGATGCGGTTTCGCGGTCGCTTCTTTCATTGCGCCCCCTCGGCACCCACGGTGGAGAACGACGTCCCGTCGCCTTTGGGACGCTCGCCGGCCAGCGGCACGCCTTTGACGAGATAATGGATCGTCTCCGCGATGTTGGTCGCGTGATCGCCAATACGTTCGATATTCTTGGCGATAAACAGAAGATGGGTGGAACCCGTGATGTTGCGCGGGTCCTCCATCATGTAGGTCACGAGTTCGCGGAACAGCGAACCGTGCATTTCGTCGAGTTCCTCGTCGCGATTCCACACCGCGACCGCCTTGGCGACGTCGCGCGCGGCGAAGGCGTCGAGAACGTCCTTCAGCATTTCGCGCACCACGGCGCCCATGCGCGGGATCGCGTGGACCGGGCGCAAGACGGGAAGCTGCGCCAGCGCCACGGCGCGCTTGGCGACGTTCTTGGCGTAGTCGGCCGAGCGTTCGAGATCGCCCGCGATACGCAAACTGCCCAGCACCAAGCGCAAATCGCTGGCGACCGGCTGGCGCAAAGCCATCACGCGCACGACCTGTTCGCCGATCTCGCGTTCCAGATCGTCGACGCGCGCGTCGGATCGCACGGTGCGCGTGGCGAGTTCGGCATCGCGCGAGGAAACCGCTTCGATGGCCCCCGCCAGCTCGGCCTCGACCAGCCCGCCCATGCGCGCGAGCAGCCCGGTGAGGCGGTTGAGTTCCTCGTCGTAGGAACGGACGATGTGATCGTTACCCATGATTGGATTCTCCCCCGGACTCAGCCGTAGCGGCCGGTGATATAGCCCTGCGTGCGCTCGTCGCGGGGATTCGTGAAGATGGTCGCGGTATCGTCCTCTTCCACCAGCGTGCCGAGATGGAAGAACGCCGTGCGCTGCGACACGCGCGCCGCCTGCTGCATACTGTGCGTCACGATGACGATCGTGAAATTCGCGCGAAGTTCGTCGATCAGCGTTTCGACATGCGCGGTCGCGATGGGATCGAGGGCCGAGCACGGCTCGTCCATCAGGATCACTTCGGGACCGACCGCGATGGCGCGCGCGATGCAAAGACGCTGCTGCTGGCCGCCCGAAAGGCCGGTGCCGGACTCGTTCAACCGGTCCTTCACCTCGTCCCACAATGCGGCACCGCGCAGCGCCTTTTCGACGACCGCGTCGAGATCGGCCTTGCTGTTGAACAAGCCGTGGATGCGCGGCCCGTAGGCGACGTTGTCGTATATCGACTTGGGGAACGGGTTCGGCTTCTGGAACACCATGCCGACCCGCGCGCGCAATTGCACGACATCGAGCGTGGGGTCGTACACGTCGTCGCCGTCGATCCTGATCGAACCGGTCACGCGGCAGCTGTCGATCGTGTCGTTCATGCGATTCAAGCACCGCAAGAAAGTCGACTTGCCGCAGCCCGACGGGCCGATGAAGGCCGTCACGTGATTGGCGCGGATGTCGATATCGACACCCTTCAGCGCGTGCTTGGCGCCGTAATGCACGTTGACGCCACGCGCCTCGATCTTCACCGGAACGCCGGCATCAGGGGCGGTCCCCGGCATCGACGGCATTTGCGTTTCGACGATCGTCGTATCCATATCGCTCACCACCGCTTTTCGAACCGTTTGCGCAGCCATACGGCGGCCGCATTCATGCACAGGAGGAAGGCCAGAAGGATCATGATCGCCGCGGAGGTGCGCGCGATGAAGCCGCGCTCGGGCAGGTTCGACCACATGTAGATTTGCACGGGCAAAGCGGTCGCCGCTTCCATCGGCGACGCCGGGTAATCGACCACGAACGCGACCATGCCGATCATCAGCAGCGGCGCCGTCTCGCCCAGCGCGTGCGCCATCGCGATGATCGTGCCGGTCAGCACGCCGGGCATCGCGGCGGGCAGGATATGGTGGAAAATCGCCTGGGTCTTCGACGCGCCAAGCCCGAGTGCGGCTTCGCGCAAGGACGGCGGCACGGCCTTCAGCGCCGCGCGCGTGGCGATGATGATGGTCGGCAAGCTCATCAGCGTCAGTACCAATCCGCCGACCACCGGCACGGAGCGCGGCAGGCCGAAGAAGTTGATGAACACCGCGAGGCCCAGAATGCCGAACACGATCGACGGCACGGCCGCGAGATTGTTGATGTTGATCTCGATCAGATCGGTCAGCTTGTTCTTCGGCGCGAACTCCTCGAGATAGATCGCGGTCGCGACACCGATGGGCAAGGCCAGCGCCAGCGTGATCAGCATCATGTAGAACGAGCCGAGGGCGGCGACGCCGATCCCCGCCATTTCGGGATCCGCCGAAGCGCCCGAGAACAGAAGATTCGTGTTGAAGCGCTTCGCCAGCACGCCATCGGCGGTCAAACGGTCGATCCACTCGATCTGCCGGTTGGATACGCGGCGCCGATCTTCAGGCGTCGCGCGGCTGATATCGCCCTTGACGAAGGAGTCGACGTCGCCGCTCGCCAGCACCCAGACCGGCACGGTTTTGCCGATCAACGAAGGATCGCGCTGCACCATCGCGCGCAGATTGACTTCCACGCCGTTCGACAGCAGCGCATGCGCCTGACGACGGCCGGCCGCGTTGTTCGGGACGTCGCCCAGTTTGGCGCGCAACGCCGCGCGGGCGATCGCCGTGAAATCGGCCTTTTGAATATCGTCTTGATTGCGCGTGCCGGTGGGATCGATTTCCGACGCCGTGAACTCGATGTCCAGCCGGAGATTCGTTTGCAGGAAGGCGGGCGCGCCTTCCTTCACGATGCTCCACATCAGCAGGCACAGGAAGAAGAGGCCGATCAGGATGGCGCCAAGACCGATCGCGCGGAAGCGGCGTTCCGCCGCTTTGCGCGCCTTCACCCGGTCGATATACGCCTTGCCGGAGAAGGCGGATGGGCCGTGGACGGATGCGTCAGTCATAGCGTTCCCGGTATTTGCGGACGATGCCCAACGCCACGATGTTGAGGCCCAGGGTGATCGTGAACAGCGTGAGGCCCAGCGCGAAGGCGACGAGCGTTTGCGGCGAATTGAATTCGAGATCGCCCGTGAGCTGGGCGACGATCTTCACCGTCATCGTGGTCACGGAGTCGAACGGATTGGCCGTCAGTTTGGCCGCGATGCCCGCGGCCATCACCACGATCATCGTTTCGCCCAGCGCGCGGGAGACGGCCAGCAATACGCCGCCGACGATGCCCGGCAACGCGGCGGGCAGCAGCACTTGCTTGATCGTCTCGGATTTCGTGGCGCCCAAAGCGTAGGCGCCGTCGCGCAACGATTGCGGCACGGCGTTGATGATGTCGTCCGACAGCGACGAGATGAACGGAATGATCATGATGCCCATGACCAGACCCGCGCAAAGGACGGACGTGGACGAGATGTCCAGACCGACCAGCGCGCCGATATCGCGCAACGCCGGCCCGACCGTGATCAGCGCGAAGAAGCCGTAGACCACCGTCGGGATACCGGCGAGGATCTCCAGGAGCGGCTTGGCCGCCGCGCGGAATTTCGGCCCCGCATATTCCGACATGTAGATGGCGGACATGACGCCGATCGGCACGGCCACCAGCATCGCGACGAACGAGATGAAGGTAGTGCCCCACAGCAGCGGCAGCAAGCCGAACTGGCCGGTTTGATCGGCGCGCGCCGCACCCGCGAAGCGCGGATCCCAAACCAGACCGAAAAAGAAGTCGAGCAACGGCACCGATTTGAAGAACGCGAGCGATTCGATCAGCATCGACATGACGATGCCCGCGGTGGTCGCGATCGCGATGGTCGACGACAGAAGCATCAGCCCCAGCACCACGCGCTCGACCGCGTTGCGGGCGCGGCAATCGGGCGTGACGCGCGAGCGCGCGAAGAAGAATCCCGCCAGCGCGACGCCGATGCAGGCGATCGCCATCGCCCAGTCGCCGGCCTTGCGCAAGGACAACGCGTGATCGGCCGCTTGGCGCATATAAGGCTGAAGATCGGTCGGCACGATTCCGCGGTAGGCGAGGTTCTCGATCGTCGTGATGACGAGGCCGAACTGGTCCTCGGGCAGCGCGCGGATATTCTCCGGCAGCCCCGCGGCCATGATCTGACCCACGATCGACGGCTCCAGCGCCGTCCACAACAACAGCAGGAAAAAGGCGGGCAGCGCCGTCGCCAGCGCGACGAAAGCCCCGTAGTAACCCGTGCGCGAGTGCAGCACGCGGACCTTGCCGCCCGCGAGCGCCTGGGCGCGCGTCGTGCCCATGCGCAGGCCGAGCGCGGTCAACGCGAGCAGGACGAGGGCGACGAGGGAGAAATCCATCTTGGAACCGGCCGTCGAAGGTTGAAAGCGAAGCGGCCGGCGCCCTTGGCGGAGCGCCGGCCGTCGTTACCGAGGATCAGGTGCCGAGCGTGGCGCCCTTGCCGAAATCCTCGCGCCACTTCTTGCGCTCGGCGTCCGGCCCGGGGATCAGGCCCTTTTCGGTGACCAAGCCATCCGGCCCGATCATGCGCTCGGACAGGAAGAACTCGACGTATTCCTTCAGACCGGGGATCACGCCGATATGCTGCTTCTTCACGTAGAAGAACAGCGGGCGCGACACCGGGTACTTGCCGGTCGCGATCGTATCGACCGAGGCTTCGATGCCGTTGACCGTGGCGACGCGGATCTTGTCGCGGTTCTGGTCGTAGAACGACAGGCCGAACACGCCGATCGCGGTGCGGTTGCGCTCGATGCGGGCCAGCGTTTCCGTGTAATCGCCGTCGATGTCGTTCGAGCGGCCGTCCTTGCGCACGCGCACGCAGGCGTCGGTCTTTTCCTTGCCCGACAGCGCCTTGATTTCGGGGAAATCGGCGCAGCCGCCGGCCATCACGCGTTCTTCGAACACTTCGCGCGTACCGTGCTTTTCGCCCGGGATGAACGCGGCGATTTCGACGTTCGGCAGCGACGGATCGATCTGGTTCCAGCGCGTATAGGGGTTGGCGACCAGCTGACCGTTCTGCGGCACCTTCTCGGCGAGGCCCAGATAAAGCTGCTTGGTCGTGAAGGCGATCGGCTGCAGGCTGATATGGCTCGCGAACACGATGCCGTCGTAACCGAAGCGGATTTCCTGGATGTCGTTTACGCCGTTTTGCTTGCAGGTCGCGACTTCGGCGGCCGTGATCGCGCGCGAGGCGTTGGCGACGTCGATGAACTGCGCGCCCACGCCGCGGCAGAACTCGCGGAACCCGCCGCCCGTGCCGCCCGAGGCGACGATCGGCGACTTGAACTGGCGGAAGTTGCGGCCGAACTGTTCGGCGACGACGTTCGCGAACGGCAGAACGGTCGACGAGCCGGCGACTTGGACTTGGTCGCGCTGCTGGGCGGTCGCGGGGCCGCCCCAGGCGGCAAGCGCCGCGGCGGTCGCGGCGATAGCGATGAAATTCGTTGCGGACTTCAAAGGAGCCTCCTTTGGCTTCGGTCGGGTGTGCCGCAGCGGCGAATGCCGATCGGCGACCCGGGCGGACCGTAGTCCCCGCTCGCGACGAAACTATTGAAGTTCGATTGCTGTTTTGTGACAGCGGCTGCGGTCGCTCGAAATTCGCGCAACCGATTGCCTGGAAAAGGGAAATTCCGGCGCCAGAAACGGCGCGCGGGAAATCTTGCGTCGACGCCCGTCATAAAAATTCTTCCGCCTGAACACATACCCGGGGATGTCATTGCCTACCTATGCACGCCGGAAACCTTGCTCTGGCGCCCTTCGCTGCCATACTAAGCGCCGTCAATCCCTTGCCGGACCACGCTGATTCGATGGCGACCGCCAAACCCGTCAATGTCGACAAACTGCGCGCGTCGCTGAGCGAGCGATTCTTCGAGGCATTGGCCCGGCGGCGAATCGAGCTCAAGGAAGCCGCGCGCTATGCCGGCTGCCACGAGAAGGTGTTGGGCCGTTTGCGCCGGGGCGAGTCCGAGAAGATGGATCTCGCCTATGTCGTGGCGATCGCCAAGTCGCTGCCCGACGGCGACGCGTTCATCGGCGAAGTGACCGGCATCGGCCAAACCGCCGACGATATGCGCGCGCGCATCCAAGAAGCGGCGGTGCGCCTGTCGCCCGCGCTGCCCGATTCCGATTGGTGGTACCCGCCTTACGGCGACAAGGTCCATGCCGCGCCCGATCCCGCGACGGCGCTGCGCCTTGCCTATCGCCTGCCCGGCACGATCGACGCGGTCGGCTACGGTCTGCGCTCGCTGGGCGGGGTGCTGCGCCAAGGCATTCGCGTGACGTATGAACGCGAAGCGGCGTCGCACAAGGCGCTGCTGGCCTGCGCCAAGCATCTGCGCGAATGCTTCGGGACCGAGGCGATGGTGCTGGTCAACGACCAGCCGTTGAACGTGCGCATCGCCATCAATTTGCTCGAAGAGACGGCGGCCGACGCCGCCTCCGCCCTCGCATCGCGCGCGCACCCGTGGGTTATCGATCGCTTGTCGCTCGACAGAATCGAGGATCCTTTGCTCGGCCAATTCGCGCGCGAAGCGGCCGGCAATATCGACGACATCGCCAGCTACGCGCTGCGCGGCGGGATGGCCGACCGCTGCGCGCTGTTCCATGTCGACGGCGAGAACGTCATGTCGCTGTGGGCGGGCGCCTCGCTCGCGGTCGACCGGTCGTCGATCATCGGGCGCAACGTGCTGGAGCGCGACGACCTCGCCTATGCGCGCATGGTCCGCGCCCATGTGCTGGAGGCCTGCGCCGAAGGCACCGTCTATCGCGAGATGGACATCCCGATGAACGGCCTGCGCGGCCGTTATCGGCGCGTGGCCGCCGCCGGGCGGCGCGGTCCCGACGGCACGCGTCAGGTCGTGACGCTGGTCCAGGTCGTCGGGCTTACCGCCTACAATTGAACGCAGATTCCGGGTCGAGCCCAAATTGGGTTGATGCGTCCATGAAGGACGCAACCTAAAGAATCCCGTTGAATACAAGTTTCCGTTGACCATACTGACAACCAATACCCGCGTATGACGGCGCCGAAGCCCCGGCGGTGATGTCCGCCTTCGCGGCGCGTTTTTACGCGCCCGCCCTCGGCTGCCCGACCGCTGCGGCGGCGCGGCTTTTTTCACCGAGAGAAAGACGAAGGAGTTATGGATGTATTAAATCGCACCGACCTCACCGCCCTGCCCCATTACTTGGACGCGTGGAATCCCAAGGCGCTGCCGCCCGAAGCGCGGCGCCTGCTCTCGGCCAGAGTCGCCCCGCCGCTCTGCGCCGTGCTCGAAGAAGCGGGCTTCGCCCCGCGCGTCGGCTTCGATCTCGAAACGCTGGCCGAGTTCCGCCACAACCTGGCCGATCCGCGCTGGACGAAACTCGCGGAACCATGCGACCCGCATCTCAACCCCGGCGCCACCGAAAGCGATACGTTCGTCGTCTATATGCTGAACCCGGCGGGCGAGGTGTGGGGCTGTGCGGCGTCGCGGTTACGCTGGCTCGAAGGTTCGCTCGCCGATAATCTGACGCATCAAACGGCGCTGGCCGAGCGTCCGGATCGCTTGCCGGACGGTCAGCGTTTCGCGTCGCTCGGTGCCATGGCCGGCGACATTCGCGACGTGTCCGTGGCGTGGGGCTCGTCGCTCTGGGCGCACGACAAGGCGCCGCGCCTGCTGGTGCCCGCGATCATGCGGATGCTGCATCTGTGGACCGTCGCGCATTGGGCGTGGTCCTACACCGTGTCGATCGGCCAGCCGCGCATCGCCGATCGCTACGGGTTCGACGTGCACGGCTACGATATGGTGGCGCGGGGTGCGCGGCGCACCAATCCGGAAGGGGCCACGACCGATTATCGACTGATGATCGCGGGCCGTGCGCGCATCCGCGCGCTCGTCACCGATCCCGGCTACACGGACCTATCGCGCGACCTGTCGGGCTTGGGGATGTAGGACCACCACAACGAAAAACGGGGCCGGTCGCCCGGCCCCGTTTCCCGTTTCGCCCAAAAGGCGGCGATACGCGCGAGATCACATCTCGGCGTATTTGCCGTCCTTCCATTGGTAGAACACGTAGTTCGGCTTCGTCAGGTCGCCCTTGTTGTCGAAGCTAAGGCTGCCGATCACCGTGTCGACCGACTTGCCGTGCAGGTTCGCGATCAAGCCTGCGACCGCCGTGCCGTTCGACGCCTTCGCCGCCGCGGCGAAGACCTGCACGCCCGCATAGGACAGCAGCGTATAGCCTTCCGGATCGTAGTTCTGCGCCTTGAACTTCGCCACGACGCTCGCCGCGGCCGGGTTCTTCCGCGGGTCGCTGTCGAAGGTCATGATGACGCCGTCCGACGCCTTGCCCGCGATGGTCGCGAACTCGGCCGAGACGATGCCGTCGCCCGAAACGAGCTGCGCGCCGAGGCCCTGTTCGCGCGCCTGGCGCACGAGCAGCGCGGCTTCGGTGTGCAGACCGCCGAAATAGATGCATTCGACGTTCAGCGACTTCATGCGCGTGATCAGCGCGGTGAAGTCCTTGTCGCCCACCGACACGCCGTCATAGAGACGCTCGGTCAGGCCCTTGGCGTTGATCGCCTTCTTCGTCTCGTCGGCGAGGCCCTGGCCATAGGTCGTCTTGTCGTGGATCACGGCGACCGACTTGCCGGCGTAACGCTGGGCGATCCAGGCGCCGGCGACGGCACCTTGCTGATCGTCGCGGCCGCAGACGCGGAACACGCTGCGGAACTTCGGGCCGCGATCGGTCAGGACCGGGTTGGTCGAGGCCGGCGAGATCTGCAGGATGCCTTCCTCGGCGTAGACTTCCGAAGCCGGGATCGAGCAGGACGAGTTGAAATGGCCGAGCACGAACGGCACGCGGCGCTGGGCGAGGCGGTTGGCCGCCGCGCGCGCCTGGTTGGCGTCCGACGCGTCGTCTTCGAACACGGCGGTCATCTGACGGCCGAGCACGCCGCCCGCGGCGTTGAGGTCGGCGACCGCCATCGCGGCACCGCGGCGCATCTGCTCGCCGAACGCGGCGTTGGGGCCGGTGAACGGACCGGCGACGCCGATCGTCAGCGCCCCGCCCTGGCCGAACGCGATCCCCGGTGCGGCGAGCGAAGCGACGGCGAGGCCGCCGCCGGCTTTCAGAAGGTCTCTGCGCTTCATGCTGGTCATGGTTCGATCTCCCTCTCTGGAGTTCCCTCGGAAGGTTGTCAGGTCCGGGGCCGGTCCGGGGATCCGGTCGCGGAAGCGGATTGGCCGGCGCGGTCGCGCCAGCCGAGCAGCCCGTCTTGCTCGTAGAGCCACGGGTATTGGCGGGTCATGAGGCGCGCCTGGGTCGCCCGAAAGCCGAACGCGGCGAGCGCGCCCAGCACGACCCAGTCGAGCAGGAACAACGATAGCGAGGTCAATTCGCCTTCGAACAGCGCATAGGACATGAAGCGGTTCGAGAGGGCGAGCAGCAGCGAATACGGCACGATCTGCCACCACGGACGCCACGTCTGCGCGATCGCTTGGCCCATCAGGAACGAAGCGCCCCCGAACAGAACGATGGTGATCCCCAGAAATTCGCCCAACGCGACGCCCATCGGTTACCCCCTCACCCGTGCCCGCCGGCGAGATACGCCTTGCGGATGTCGGGGTCGTCGAGAAGCGATTGACCGGTCCCGCTCATGCGGATCTCGCCGTTGACGAGCACGTAACCGCGATGGGCCAGGCGCAACGCGTGATACGCGTTCTGCTCGACCAGCAGGACGGTGACGCCCTGCGTGCGGTTGATCTCGCGGATCGTCGCGAAAATCTGGGCGACAAGCAAGGGGGCGAGGCCCAAAGACGGCTCGTCGAGCAGCAGAAGGCGCGGGCGCGACATCAGCGCGCGGCCGATCGCCAGCATTTGCTGTTCGCCGCCCGACATCGTGCCTGCGCGCTGGGTCTTGCGTTCGGCCAAACGCGGGAACAGCGCGAACATACGCTCCAGATCGCCGGAAAGATTGCGCTCGTCGCCCAGATAGGCGCCCATCTGCAAATTCTCGAGCACCGTCATGCGCGGAAAAATGCGCCGTCCCTCGGGCGATTGGGCGATGCCGAGCTTCACCATGTCGTGCAAATCGGCGCCGGTGATGTCCTGCCCCGCATAGACGATGCGTCCTTCCGCCGCCTTCGGGGCGCCGCAAATCGTCATCAACAGCGTCGACTTGCCGGCACCATTGGCGCCGATCAACGCGACGATCTCGCCCTCGTCGACGGTCAGCGACACGCCGCGCAACGCTTCGACCGGGCCGTAGCGCGCCTTGACGCGTTCGATCGACAGCAGCGCCGTCATGCCGCGTCCTCCTCGTCGGTGCCGAGATAGGCGGCGATGACGGCGGGATCGACGCGGATCTGCGCCGGGTTGCCTTCCGCGATCTTGGCGCCGTGATCGAGCACGACGATGTGATCGGAGATCTCCATCACGACGCTCATGTCGTGTTCGATCAGCAGCACGGCGATTTTTTCGCGCGCTTTGATGTCGCGGATCAGCGCCGCGAGATCGGCGGATTCCTTCGGGTTCAAACCGGCCGCGGGTTCGTCCAAGCACAGAAGCCGCGGGTTCGTGCACATCGCGCGCGCGATTTCCAGGCGCCGCTGATCGCCATAGGGCAAGCTGCCCGCCTCGTCGTCGGCGAGATGGCGCAAGCCCACGCGTTCGAGCCATTCGGATGCGCGCGCGACAGCCGCCTTCTCCGCGTCGCGATAGCGCGACAAGCCGAGCAATCCGGCGAGCGTATGGAACGACGCGCGATGCAGCACGTTGTGCTGCGCCACCAGCAAATTCTCCAGCACCGTCATGCGCGGAAACAGGCGAATATTCTGGAAGGTGCGCGCCACACCGGCCTGCCCGGCGATGCGGAAACCGTCCATCCGCTCCAGCAGGAAATCCTTGCCGTCGCGATGAAGGCACATGCGCCCGACATCGGGCTTGTAGAAACCGGTCAGGCAGTTGAAGACCGTCGTCTTCCCCGCCCCGTTCGGTCCGATGATCGCGGTGATACGGCCATCCTCGGCCGTGAAGCTCACATCGTCGACGGCGACGAGGCCGCCGAAGCGGATGGTGAGATGTTCGACCGTCAGCAAGCTCATGCCTTCGCCCCCAGACGGATCGAGGGCTCGCGATGCGCGACGAGACCTTGCGGACGCCACAGCATGATCAGCACCATAGCGAAGCCGAACATGATCATGCGGTATTGCGAAAAGTCGCGAAGCAATTCCGGGATCAGGATCAGGAAGGCGGCGGCGATGACGACGCCGAGCTGGCTGCCCATGCCGCCGAGCACGACGATCGCGAGGATGACGGCGCTTTCGATGAAGTTGAAACTTTCGGGGCTGATGAAGCCCTGGCGCGTGGCGAAGAAGGCGCCCGCGAAGCCGCCGAACATCGCGCCCAGCGCGAAGGCCGAAAGCTTCACGTTGGTCGGGTTGATGCCCAGCGCCCGGCAGGCGATCTCATCCTCGCGCAAGGCTTCCCAGGCGCGGCCGATCGGCAGCTTGCGCATGCGCAGCGTGAAAAAATTCGTCAGCAGCGCCAGCGCGAAGATCAGATAGTAAAGGAAGATGATGCGCTGAAGCGGCGAGAATTCCAGGCCGAACAATTCGTGGAAGGCGGTCTGGCCCGGGTCGGGATTGGCGGTGAAAGGAAAGCCGAAGAAGCTGGGGCGCGGGATCGAGGTGAGGCCCGCCGACCCGCCCGAGAATTCCTTCCAGTTCAGCAGAATGACGCGGATCATTTCGCCGAAGCCGAGCGTCACGATGGCGAGATAGTCGCCGCGCAGGCGCAAGACCGGAAAACCGAGCATCACGCCGAACATCGCGGCGAGCACGCCCGCGATCGGCAGGCAAAGCCAGAACGACCAGCCGAAATTGATCGCGAACAGCGCGTAGGAATAGGCGCCCACCGCATAGAAGGCGACGTAGCCGAGATCGAGGAGACCCGCGAGGCCGACGACGATGTTGAGCCCCCAGCCGAGCATCACGTAGATCAGCACCGTAATGGCGAGCTCGACCGTGTAGCGATCGCCCAGCGGCGTGAAGGGCAGCACCAGCGCGAACACGCCCAGCACCGCTGCGAACATCGTGCCCGCATTGGGCGGCAAGGCCGGCATCCTGACCGCAAGACCGAAAGGACGCCCGCGCCCGCGCAACACGCCCAAAAGAAGGCGCCCGGCGAACACGGCGCCCACGCCCCACGCCACCCAATCGAAACGCGTTTCGATGGCGAGACCTTGCATCGTGTCGGCCAAGCGGAAGCCGATCAGCGGGATCGCCAGCATCAGGGCCACAAAGGCCGCCATCAACGCTTCGCGCAGGGCCTGCGGAAACGGCATGATCAGACTTTCTCGACGTCCGGGCGGCCGAGCAGCCCGGTTGGCCGGAAGATCAGCACGATCACCAGAATGCCGAACACCGCGACATCCTTATAGGCGATCGGGAAATGGGCGGACCAAAACGCCTCGATCAGGCCGATCAGCAACCCGCCCAGCATGGCGCCGGGCAGCGACCCGATCCCGCCCAGCACGGCGGCGGTGAAAGCCTTCAGCCCCGCGAGGAAGCCGATGAAGAAATCGACCGCGCCATAATAGAGCGTGAAGATCAGGCCCGCGACGGCGGCCAACGCCGCCCCCATCACGAAGGTGATGGAAATCGTGCGATCCACGTTGACGCCGAGCAGCGCCGCCATCTTGCGGTCCTGCTCGCAGGCGCGCTGCGCGCGGCCAAGCTTCGTCTTGTGGATCAGCAGGGTGAAACCGGCCATCAGAACGACGGTCGCGATGATGATGCCGATCTGCAGATAGGTGATGCGGACCGGGAAGCTGCCATCGCCCGCCATCACGAAGCCGCCGGTGACGATCGGCTGCAAGGGCTTCATCTTGGCGCCCTGAAGCAGATGCACATAATTCTGCAGGAAAATGGACACGCCGATCGCCGAAATCAGCGGCGCCAGCCGGAACGATCCGCGCAACGGACGGTAGGCGATCCGCTCGACCGTCCAACCATAGGCGCACGTGAACACGATGGCCGCGATCAGCACGATCAGGATCGCCAGAACCGGACTGGCGAAGGCGAACGTGCCGAGGATCGTGAAGGCGACCAGCGAGACGAAGGCCCCGATCATATAGATTTCGCCATGGGCGAAATTGATCATCCCCACGATGCCGTAAACCATCGTGTAGCCGATCGCGATGAGGCCATAGATCGCCCCGAGCGTCAGCCCGTTGATCAATTGCTGGAGGAAATACTCCACCCGTCCAGACCCTGTCCGCTTACCCTGTTCGCCGTCCCGCTTTTTGGCGGGTACGTAGTCATTGGGAACCTAGAGCCCTTTCCCGACAAAGGGAAGGGCCGCCGCGAAATACCCTTGAAGCGGCGGGGGCTTATCGCGGACAATATACGGGTATGGATGACGAACTGCCCACCGCATCGGCCATCAAGGCCGCAATGCGCGCCTCCCCTGCCGTGCTCGTGGTCGAGGATTCCGAATCGACCGCGGCTTTGTACGAGGAGTATCTGCGGTCCGCCGATTATCGGGTGAAAACCGCCGGTACCGTCGCGGCCGCCTTGTCGTTGCTGGGATCCGAGCATTTCGACGCGGTCGTGCTCGACCTCAATCTGCCCGACGGCAACGGCCTGTCGGTGCTGAAAGAGGTGAAGCGCCAGGACCTGCCGGTCGAAACGCTGGTCGTCACCGCCACCGGCACGCTGGCCGTCGCGGTCGAAGCGATGCGCGAAGGCGCCTTCGATTTCGTCGTGAAGCCTTTCGCGCGCGACCGCCTGCTCGTCACGATGCGCAACGCGCTCGAACGCCGGCGCTTGCGCGCGGCGGTCGAGACCTACGAAAGCGAATTCGGCCGCAACCGCTATTTCGGTTTGGTGGGTGCGGCCCTGCCCATGCAGCGCGTCTATCGCATCGTCGACAGCGCTGGGCCCAGCACCGCGCCGATCTTCGTGGTCGGCGAAAGCGGTACGGGCAAGGAAGTCTGCGCCGACGCGATCCATCGCCGCTCGCAGCGCGCCGCCGGGCCTTTCGTGGCGCTGTCTTGCGCGACGATCCCCAAGGCCCTGCAAGGGGCGGAGTTGTTCGGGCGCGACGGCGAGCCGCGCGGCGGCGCCATCGCGCGTGCACACGGCGGCACGCTTTATCTCGAAGACGTCGCTGAACTTGAAATCGGACTTCAGACCAAGCTGCTGCGCTGGCTCGAAACCGGCATGGTCGAAAGCGAGGGCGGGGCGGCGCAGGTCCCGTCCGACGCGCGTATCGTGTGCGGCGGCCCGCGCGATCCGCGCTTGGACGTGCAAGCCGGTCGCTTGCGCGAAGATCTGTTCTTCCGCTTGAACGTCATCTCGATCGTGCTGCCGCCGGTGCGCGAGCGCGAGGACGACGCGGTTTTGCTCGCGCGCCATGCGCTGCGCCGTTTCGCCGCCGAGGAAGGCAAGCAATTCCGCGACATCGATCCGGCCGCCGAATACGCGCTGCGCACCTATGGCTGGCCCGGCAATGTGCGCGAGATCGAAAACGTGATGCGCTCGGTCGTCGTGCTGCACGAGGGCGAGATCGTGCGCGCCGACATGCTGCCGCTACATTTGGCCGAAAGCGCCCTGCAAAGCGCGCCGCCCAAGGCGCCGGACGCGGCGCAAAGCGCCCCCGCCCCGCTGCCCGCCGGCGCCAAACCCGCGATCCGCCCCTTGTGGATCACGGAGCGCGAGACGATCGAAGCGGCCATCGCGGCGTGCGACGGCAATATTCCGCGCGCGGCGGCGTTCCTGGAAATCAGCCCGTCGACGATCTATCGCAAGAAGCAATCCTGGGAAGCGATCGATCGCGGCGCTTGAGCTTACAGCGCCTTGCGATAATGGAATTCGTAGCTGTCGGAGGCGTCGCGTAACGCGCGTTCGCCCGGCAGGCGCGTATAGCCGCGCGCGTCGTAGAACTCATGCGCTTCTTTGAAGCGCGTATCGCTCCACAATTCCATGAACGCCGCGCCGCGTTCGCGCGCCGCGCGCTCGGCGAAATCGAGCAGCTTGGCAGCGAGACCTTTGCGCCGCGCCCATTTCGCGACGTAAAGCCGCCCGAGCTTCATCCCGCCGGGGGCGGCCTCGCACGGGCTGATCGCGATCGTCGCGGCAAGCTTCCCGTTCGCATCTTCCGCGACCCAGATCGCGCCGCCATCGGCCGCGTAGTTCGTCGCGACCGCTTTCAGATCGCTTTCCTCGTCGAGATCCATCACGCAGCCCGGATACTCGGCCCAGATCGCGGCGATATGGTCGATGATCGCGGCCGAGTCCGCGTCGCGCGCCGTGCGCAGGCGGAAGGGCGAGATATCGGGCAGTTCGTTGCCCCGCAAATCCAGATGCAGCAGTGCCGCCGCAATGCTCTCTCCATCCGCGTCGCGCCACGCATCGGGCAGAACGCCCACGCTGCGAAAGCCGAGATTGCGCGCGAGGGCCGCGCCCGCGCCGCCCGCCGGCGTTTCTAAGGCGATGGTGCTGCGCCCCTTGGCGATCGCATGCGCGATGGCGTTGGTCGCCAAAGCGCGCCCCGCCCCTTGGCGGCGATCCGCGCGGCCGACGATCAAGCTCGCCAGCCGGGCGACGTGGTGACGGCCATCGCGCCCGTCCAGTTCCAAAACCGCCGCGCCGACCAGGCGGCCCTCGTCGAAGGCGGCGAATAAGACGCCCGTCTCGGCCGTTAAATCGAGGGCAAGCCCTTCCGATGCGGCTTCGAGCGCCAGCCCGGTTAGGGCGGTTTCGGCTTCGCGACGGGCGGCTTGTTCCAGCAGGCGGATCGACAGGGCCATAAGGGGCCTCTAACACGATCCCAGTGGCTTATACAAATCAATAGGTTACGGGAGGATCGCGCACCCCATCCGTTAACCTTCGTTAAAATCGTGCCTTGAAAAAGCGGGGGTCACGCCTTACTTTCGTCTTAGTCGGATGCCCAGATGGGGTCCGTTACGAGATCATGCCTAGGAGGGTGATTTCATGTCATTCGCACCGTCGGTCGGATTGCCGACCATTTACGCTCCCCGGAGCGGTTTTTCCCCAAAATCCCAGCGCGGCGAACTCGCGCAATATATGGCCGAGATCGGCAAGTTCCCGATCCTCGAGGTCGAGGAAGAGCGCGCGCTCGCCCGCGCCTTCCGCGACGCGCAGGACGTCAAGGCCGCGCATAAGCTCGTCACCTCGCATCTTCGCCTCGTGGTGAAGATGGCGTGGAAGTATCGCGGCTACGGCCTGCCGATGCACGATCTGATCGCGGAGGGCAATATCGGCCTGATGCACGCGGTCAAGCGCTTCGACCCCGACAAGGGCGTGCGCCTGTCCACCTACGCGATGTGGTGGATCAAGGCCGCGATCCAGGAGTTCCTGCTGTCGTCCTGGTCGATGGTCACGATCGGCACGGCGGTCGCGCGCAAGAAGCTGCTGTTCGGCCTGGGCAACGTGAAGCGCAAGCTCGGCATCGATCAGGACAAGACCCTGACCGACGGCGACCGGCGCAAGATCGCCAGCGCCACGAATCTCGGCATGACCGATGTCGCCGAAATCGAGATGGCGACGCGCGGCGCCGTTGTGCCGCTCGACGCGCCCATCGAAACCGGCAAGGGCAGCGTGTTGGCGACCGAGATCGCGGACCCGTCCGCCGATTTCGGTTCGCGCATCGAAGCCGACGACGAAAAGCGCTGGCGCTTGGGGCTCGTCGAACGCGCGCTCGCAACGCTGGACGAGCGCGAACGCGAAATCGTGCGCGCGCGCAACCTGGCGGCCGAACCGGCCACGCTGGACGACCTCTCGAAGCGCTTCGGCGTAAGCCGCGAGCGCGTGCGTCAGCTCGAGGAGCGCGCGCTGGCCAAGCTCGGCGAACGCACCCGGGCGCTGGCGAAGGAAAAGGCCCAGGAAAAGAAAATCGAGCTCGCCGACGCGTAAGCGCCGGCAGTTAGAGCATATCCAACGGCGTTTCCCGCTTCGGCGCGGGGAACGCCGTTTCTATTTGGGCGAGATCGTCGTCCGTCAGCGCCAGATCCATCGCGGCGATATTCTCGGCCAGATGCGCCGTCCCCGCCGATTTGGGAATGACCATCACGTCCTTGTGGCGCGCGACCCAAGCGAGCATCACCTGCGCGGGTGTGGCTTTATGCGCTGCCGCGATCTTCGCCAGCACCGGCGATTTGGGGATGCGGCCCTGTTCGAGCGGCGAATAGGCCATCAGCGGAATGCGATGCTCGCGGCAAAGCGCGAACAAGCCCGTCTCCGCCGCGCGCCTTCCGAGATTGTAGAGGATCTGGTTGGCGGCGCAGGCCGTCCCGCCCGCGTCGAACAGATCCTCCATGTCGGCGACGTCGAAATTCGACACGCCCCAATGACGGATCTTGCCCGCTTTCTTCAAATCCTGAAAACCGGCGACGGTCTCGTCCAGCGGATGATTGCCGCGCCAATGCAGCAGATAAAGATCGATCCGGTCGGTGCCGAGCCGTTTGAGCGAGCGCGCGCAAGCCTGCGCGACACCCGAGCGGCTCGCGTTATGCGGATAGACTTTCGAGACGATGAAAACTTGATCGCGCCGCCCGGCGATCGCTTGGCCGACGATTTCCTCGGCCACGCCCTCGCCATACATCTCGGCGGTATCGATCAGCTTGACGCCCGCGTCGAGCCCGGTGCTGAGGGCGGCGAGTTCCCCCGCCGCCCTTGCCTTGCTCTCGCCCATGCGCCACGTCCCGAGCCCGAATTGCGGCACGGCCTCGCCGCCCGGCAGTTTCAGCGTGCGGTCGAGGCCGCGCATCGTCAACGCAGCGGGATCGCGTACATCAACCCGCCTTTGGTCCAAAGGTCGTTGATGCCGCGTTCCAGCGCGAGCGGCGTTTTAACGCCCACGTTGCGCTCGAAGCTGTCGCCGTAATTGCCGATCTGCTTGATGATGTTATAGGCCCATTTATTGTCGAGGCCCATCATCGCGCCGAACCCGCCTTGCACGCCCAGCACGCGCTGCACGACCGGGTCGGTCGATTTCAGCATCTCGTCCACGTTGGCTTGATTGACGCCGTATTCCTCGGCCTCGATCATCGCGCGCAACGTCCATTTGACGATCGCGAGCCATTGATCGTCGCCCTTGCGCACCATCGGTCCCAACGGCTCCTTCGAAATACGCTCCGGCAGGATGATGTGATCGCCGGGCACGGCCAGGCTGGTGCGGATCGCGGCAAGGCCCGACGCGTCGGTCGTATAGGCGTCGCAGCGGCCGGCCTGATAGGCGGCGATGTTTTCCTCCAGCCGCTCGATCACCACCGGCGTGAACTTCATCTTCTGCGCGCGGAAATAATCGGCGAGGTTGAGCTCCGTCGTCGTGCCCGGCTGCACGCAGACCGTGGCGCCGTCGAGTTGACGCGCGGAAGCGATGTTGGCGGCCTTGCGCACGATGAAGCCTTGGCCGTCGTAGAAATTGACGCCCGCCTCGTGCAGGCCCAGCGACACGTCGCGCGCGAAGGTCTGCGTGGCGTTGCGGGTCAGCACGTCGATCTCGCCCGATTGCAGCGCGACGAAGCGCTGCTGCGAGGTCGTCGGCACGTAGCGCACCTTGCTGGCGTCGCCGAACACGGCGACGGCGATCGCCTTACACAGATCGACGTCCAGCCCGCGCCACACGCCTTGCGCATCGGGTGCGGAGAAACCGGGCAATGCGGTATTTACGCCGCAGATCAACTGGCCGCGCGCTTTGATCGCGTCGAGCGTGGGGCCGCGCAAACCGGCCGGTGCTTGCGCCATCGCGGGCGCGGCAAGCGCGCCCGAGAGCGCGAGAACGGTGAAAATCCTTTTCATCCTGGACTCCTTTGTCGATTGATCGGCAAAAGGGCTGCGGGAATTCCCCCGTCCGCCCGGATGGTCCGAAGTATTGCAAACCACGCGCCGCAGCATGGCCGGTGCATCGATCCGCCGCAAGCCGCTTGATCCCGCCCGTCCCCCGCGCCAGTCTGATTTCGGATGTCCGACACGAACGAAGCCCGCAGCCGCCAAGCGCTCGCCGATTTCCAGGCCGGTCTGGACGCGCAGAATAATGGCGATGCGGCCGAAGCGCTGGCCCGCTATCGCGCGGCGTTGCGGGCGATCCCTGCGTTTCTTGAAGCCGCATGCAACGCTGCGGTGTTGTTGGCGCAGAAAGGCGAGTTGCGCGAGGCCGAGGCGGTGTTGCGCGACACGCTGGCGCATCGCGACGACGTGCCCCAGGCGCGCGCGATCTTGGGCCAAGTCCTGCTGGCGCAATCGCGCGCGGCCGAAGCCTTGCCCGAACTCGACGCGGCCTTGGCCAAACTGCCCGACGATTTCGCGGCCTTGGGCAACCGCGCGCAAACGCTGCTGGCGCTGGGGCGCGGCGGCGAAGCGCTCGCCGCCTACGAGAAGCTCCATGCGCGCGATCCGAATCATCCCGCGTTGATTTTGAATTACGGCGGCTTGCTCGCCGAGCTCGGCCGCGCGGCGGAGGCGGAAAAGCTGCTCGCCCCCCTCGCCGCTTCCGATCATCCGATCGCCGCGTCGGCGAATATCTCGCTGGGCGTCGCATTGATTTCCCAGGGCCGCCATCGCGACGCGCGCGCGGCCTTCGAGCGCGCCGCGACGCTCGATCCCGCCAACCCGGCCGGCGGATCGGGGGCGATCTTCGCCGCGAATTTCGATCCCGATCTCGACGACGCGCAAACGCAAAAACTGCGCAAGGATTGGGCGCGGCGTCACGCCGAGAAGTTGCGCGCGACATGGCGGGCGCATGCCAATACGCGCGATCCGAGAAAAAGGATCGTCGTCGGCTATGTCTCCGGCGACTTCCGCGAGCATGCGGCCGCGGGCGTGATCGAGCCGATTCTGGCGGCGCATGACAAGAATGCCGTCGAGATCGTGCTCTATTCCTGCAATCCCGCCGACGATGCGCGCACCGCGCGGTTCAAGGCGATCGCCGATCGCTGGCGCGATTGGCGCGGGGTTTCCGACGAAGAAGCCGCCGCCCAAGTGCGCGCGGACGGGATCGACATTTTGGTCGATCTCTCCGGCCATACCGGCGGCAATCGCCTGCTGGTCTTCGCGCGCAAACCCGCGCCCCTTCAGATTACGGGCTGGGGCGATGCGAACGGCACAGGGCTTTCGGCGATCGACTATCTGTTCACCGATCCGATCGCCTTGCCAAGCGCGGCACGCGCGGAATTCGCGGAAGCGGCGTTGGATGTGCCCAACGCGCAATTCTTCGCCGCCCCGGCGGATGCGCCGGAACCCGTTCGGCCCGCGCGCGACGGTTCCACGCTTTATATCGGCACGTTCAACCGCATCGCCAAACTCGACGATACCGTGCTGAAGCTCTGGGCGCGTTTGCTCACCAAGCCGGGGCGGCGTTTGGTGCTGAAGGATCGCACCATCATCGAAGCCGCCGCGCGCGCGCGGATCGAAGCACGGCTCGCCGCCGCCGGGATCGATCCGGCGAAAGCCGATCTCGTCGGCCCGACGGATCGCGCCGCGAACTACACCGATTATTCGCGGCTCGACGTGGCGCTCGACCCGTTCCCCTATGGCGGCGGGCTGACGACGCTCGATGCGCTGTGGATGGGCGTGCCGCTGGTCACCTTGCGCGGGCGTACGATCCAGGGGCGGCTCTCGGCCTCGATCCTGACCGCGATCGGCCGCGCGGATTGGATCGCCGAAACGCAAGACGATTACGTGCGCATCGTCGAAAACCTGCTGGGCGATTTGACCTTGCGGCGCGCCGAACGGGAAAATTTGCGTGGCGCCGTGCGCCGATCGGCGGTCGGTGACGCCACCGCCTACGCCCGCGCGGTCGAAGCCAAATATCGGAAAATCTGGGCAGATTTTTGCGCCCGGGCGACGTGAATTCCGATCTGTTCGCAGAACGCCGAAATTCTGCTAAGCTCCCGACTTACCTAGGATTCATCGCGCCCGAGAACGGCCCATGCGTATTCGCGACGATTATCGCACCCTGTCCGGCCAGGAAAAGGCCGCGATCCTGCTTTTGTCGTTGGGCGAGGAAGTCGCCGCGAAGCTTTTCGCGCTGATGTCCGACGACGAAATCAAGGAATTGTCCCAGACCATGGCGGGGCTGGGCACGGTCAACTCGTCGATCATCGAACGTCTGATCGTCGAATTCGCCGACCAGATCGCGGCCACCGGCTCGCTGGTCGGCACGTTCGATTCGACCGAACGCTTGCTCGGCAAGGTTCTCGACAAGAACCGCGTCGCCAACATCATGGACGACATCCGCGGCCCCGCCGGCCGCACGATGTGGGACAAGCTCGGCAACGTCAACGAAGGCGTCCTCGCGAACTACCTCAAGAACGAATATCCGCAGACCGTCGCGGTCGTTCTCTCCAAAATCCGCGCGGATCACGCCGCGCGCGTGCTGGGCACGCTGCCCGAAGCCTTCGCGATGGAAGTGGTGATGCGCATGCTGCGCATGGAGACGGTGCAGAAGGACGTGCTCGACGACGTCGAACGCGTGCTGCGCAACGAGTTCATGTCCAACCTCGCCAAGACGACGCGCAAGGATACGCATGAGCTGATGGCCGAAATCTTCAACTCGCTGGATCGGCAAACCGAAGCGCGTTTCACGACGGCGCTGGAGGAGCGCAACCGGGACTCGGCCGAGAAGATCAAGGCTTTGATGTTCAAGTTCGAGGATCTCGGCCGCCTCGATCCCGGCGGCGTGCAGACGCTGCTGCGCGCGGTCGACAAGTCGAAGCTCGCCATCGCCCTCAAAGGTGCGAACGAAACGCTGCGCGATCTATTCTTCTCGAACATGTCCGAGCGCGCGGGCAAAATGCTCAAGGAAGAAATCGAGGCGCTGGGCCCGGTGCGCGGCAAGGACGTCGCCGAGGCGCAAACCTCGATGGTCAACACCGCCAAGGAACTCGCCGCGAAGGACGAGATCGTCCTGTCGAAGGGCGGTGCCGGCGGTGCGGACGACCTCATCTACTAAGAAAGATCATGCACAGCGCCATCCGGGATTTCATCGCGCTCGCGGAGCGCGAAGCCGCCGCCCATGCCGACAGCGCCGATCGCGTGCTGGCCATCGCCCCCGCCATGCGCCGCTTGGCGCGCGAAGGTATTGGCGTTCTGACGCAAGATCAAATGCGCAGCGATCCAGCACACTATAACCGCAACGCGATCCATATCTGCCCGCAGGGCGATATCTCGCTGTTCGCGCTGGTGTGGCTGCCGGGTCAATGGACGCCGGTGCACGATCACGGATCGTGGGGCGTGGTCGGCGTGCTACAAGGCCATTTGCAGGAACGCGCCTATATGCCGCGCGACGGCGAGATCAAAGCCGATGACGGCATCGTGCTGCGCCGGGGCGGCGTGGTGCTGCTCGATCCGGGCTCGGTCTCGACCTTCGTGCCGAACCCCGACCATATCCACATGACCGGCGTGCCCGAGGACGGCGAGATGTGCGTCTCGCTGCATCTCTACGGCCGCAATATGGACTCGTTCCATATCTACGACGTCGCCGCCGGCACGCGCCGCCTGATCGACGTGCCGCACCAGAAGGTCGGGACGGATATCGACGCCTAAGAGTCTGATCCAGGGGAATGGATCGCCTGCGTTGGGATTCCGGCGTGTGCGATCCGCGCGGCGCGGTCCGAAGCCGATAGTGGTTCTATCGGCGAGGACCGCAACAAAGCGGGCGCCCGCTGGAACCCAACCCTTTCGGGCCGCATTCTTTTGCGCCGCAGGGGCGTCGAAGGACTTGCGCGTAGAACCACTACGCGCGGCGCCCTTCTCCTACCCGCGACGCAAAATCCCTGCGGCGCAGGCGGTTCAATTCCCCTGGATCAGACTCTGTCCGTGCGTGCGCGGATAGGCGCTGACCGGCGGCGGCGTATGCGCCGCCAGAAACGCGTCACTCGGGCGCAGGATTTCGATTTTCAACGGATGGCAGCGCGCCGTATCGCTCGAATGTTCGGCCGAACAATCCCCGCCCGGACACGCCGATAGCGCGCCGATCAGATCGATCTCCGCAAGGAAAGTCAGGGAGTCTCCCGGCCGCACCGGGCTCGCCTTCATGAAATATTGATGCGTGTCCTTGGTGAAGCCCGTGCACATGAACACGTTCAGCACGTCGTGAACGTGAAGCTCGGCCTGCTGCGCGGGCAAGCCGCTGATCGCGGCGAAGGCGCGCGTCAGGTTCGAATGGCAGCAATGGTGGTAATCGCCGCCCGATAGCAGCCGGTTGGTATACGGGTCGCAGCGCGTGCCGATCACATCGTGCACGCCGCCGCCATGTTCGTCGAACCCGTACCAGGCGAGGCTGTCGGCCACGATCGTCGCCATCGGCCGCAGATAGGGCAGCGTGCTCCACAAACGGTGCCCGCGCGTCACATGCGTGGCGTGCAACGCGCGCGTCTTGCCGCTGAAAAACCGCTCGGCGGGATCGGCCGCCGACCATAGATTCAGATCGCCGACCTGCGGACCTTCGACGCTGACGATGCGGAAGAACCAGCCCGCGGGTACGCGAAACGCGCGCGCGTCGCGCGGCGGCACGATCACCGTTTCGGCGACGCGCGCCCCCGCCAGCCCGGAATCGAGTTTACCGAAATCGGGCGGTGCCAACCCTTCCACCGGATAGCAGATCACGGGGCGGATGGCGCGACGCGAAGCGGCGTCTTCGGGTTCCTTCATGGGGCGATCATAGCCGATTCAACGCTTCGGCAAATCGGGCGTGTCGGCGGGCGCGCCGATCCAGCGCGCCGTCTCCAGATCGGCCGACAGATCGCGCTGATAGGTCGGCACGATCCGCAGCTCGGGAATTGTCGCGCGCCCCGGCAATGTCGCGCAAAGCCGCACGGCCTGCGCCACGTCTTCGGGTGCGAGCATCGTCGCACGCTCGGCGTCCGACGGCTTGCGCGGGCGAAGTTCCATGATCGCCGTATCCGCCTCGCCCGGCACCACCGCCGTCGCGCGAATACCTTGGTTGCGGAACGTGTTGTGGACGAACCCCATGAGATTGATCACGCCCGCCTTGGCGGCGCTATAGGCGGCACCGCCAAGCAATGTGCCGTTAAGCCCCGAATACGACGCGATCGTCACGATCGTGCCCGCCTTCTGGGCCAGCATGTCGGGTAGTGCGGCTTGCGTCAGCGAAAACACGGCGGTGAGATTGAGATCGACGATCGCGCGCCATTCCGCTTCCGACATGAACCGGATATTGCGCACGCGGCTCGAATGACCGGCGTTGTTGACCAGGATATCGATGGGGCCGAGCGACGCTTTGATCTTCGCCACCGTCTTGGCCGCATCGTCGTGCTTCACGACATCGAGCGGAAAGACCGACGCTTCGCCGCCTTTGGCTTCGATCGCGGCTTTCGTTTCGGCGAGATTTGATTCACGCCGACCGGCCAATGCGAGTACCGCCCCCTCGCCCGCCAGCGCCAAGGAGATCGCCTTGCCGATACCCGAACCCGCACCGGTCACCAGCGCGATCTTGCCGTCGAGCAAACCCATCGAATCCTCCCCCCCCCGTATTTCTACGTAGTATGGCGGCGAAAATTCCCCAAGGCGAGCGCCGGGAATTCGCCATCAAATGGGCGCATTCCGTTTCTAGACCGAAGGCGGAGACCGCAATCGCGAAAGAACGGAGGGCCCATGGCATCGACCATGACGGCATTCGCCGACGCGCCAGCGCAGATTCTCGATGCGCTGATGCGCGCCATCACCACGCTGCGCACGACATTCGAAGACCCGTTCCTGCGCGCGCAAGCGCTGGAAAACGGCGCACGCGTCGCCGCGATCATCGTCCTTGCCGCGCTGGCGGCGTGGATCGCCGCACGCCTCGTCTCGCGTGCGGCCACGTCGCGCGCATTGCGCTTCGCGGCGGAGATCGTCGCGCCCATCACGCTTGTCGCCGTCGCGCATATCGCGATCGCGTTCCTCGCCCCCTCGCCCACCTTGCGCGACATTCTGATCGCCCTGGTTCTCGTCACCGCGTCGATCCAGATCGGTCTCGCCATCGGCCGTCTCGCCTTCAACCCCGAAGCGGCCGAAGCCCGGCTCGTCCCCCTCGACGATTCCGCGGCGTTCCGTATCTATCTCTGGATCAAGCGCATCCTGGTCGCGATCGGCCTCGGCTTCGCCGCGACGCGCGTGGCGGAGATCATGAACGCCTCGCCGCTGATCATCGAGGCCATCCGTTGGATCGCGGGCGGCGCCGTCGCCTTGATTCTGATCGCCGGCATTCTCGGCTGCCGCCGCTGCATGGCGCGATTGATCGCGGGCAAAGGCGGCGATTCCGGGATGGCGCGACTGCGGCGCATGATCGCCGGGCTTTGGCATTTGATCGCGATCGTCTACGTGCTGGTGGCGTTCGCCGTATGGGGCTTGCACGTGCCCGGCGGCTTCGCCTTTCTGGCGCAGGGCACGGCGGTCACGTTCCTCGCCGTCGTCCTCGTCCAGTTCTGCCTCACCCAAATCGAAAGATTGTTCGAGCGCCTGCGCGAAACGTCGCAGGGCTGGATGCGCAACGCGCCGGCCTTCGAATTGCGCGCGGCCAAGTATCTACGCAAGGCGCGCATCGCCGCTATCTGGGCGGTGCGCATCGCGGGTGCGGTCGCGATCCTGCTCGCCTGGCAGATCGATCTTGGCGCGTTGCTGGCGACACCGGTCGGCGCGTTCGTCGCCCCGCGCCTCGCCGGGATCACGGGCAGTTTGCTGCTCGCCTATATCGTGTGGGAGATCGCCGACGCGACGATCGCCTATCATCTCGACCGGCGCGACGCGAACGGCCAGATGCTGGTGCGCAATCAGCGCCTGCGCACGCTTCTGCCGCTGATCCGCAACGCGATCTTCCTGGTGATCGGCCTGCTGACCGCGCTGTCGGTGCTGTCGCAGATCGGCGTCAACGTCATGCCGCTGATCGCGGGTGCGGGCGTCGTGGGCCTTGCCATCGGCTTCGGATCGCAAACGCTGGTGAAGGACGTCATCACCGGCATGTTCATCCTGGCCGAAGACACGGTGAATGTCGGCGACGTCGCCAATATCAACGGGACCGGCGGCTTCGTGGAGGGCATGACGATCCGCACGATCAAACTGCGCGATTTGTCGGGTGTCGTACACACGATCCCGTTCGGCGCGATCACGCAGATCAGCAACCTCACGAAGGATTTCTCGTTCTATCTGCTGGAGGTGCGCGTCGGCTATCGCGAGAACACCGACCGCGTGATCGCGGTCTTGCGCGAAATCTTCGCGGGCCTCGCGGCCGAAGACGCCTATCGCGACGACATCCTCGACGATCTGGAAGTGCTCGGCGTCGACAAATTCGAGGAATCGGCCGTGCATATCATGGCGCGGATCAAGACGCGCCCCATTCGCCAATGGGTGATCGGGCGCGAATTCAATCGCCGCATGAAGCTGCGCTTCGACGAACTCGGCATCGTCTTCCCGCTGCCGCGCCGCGAGATCGAAGTCGCGCAAAGCCGCACCGCCCTGCCCGACGCGGCCGCCGCGCAAAGCTAACGCAGTTTGCCCAGGGCCAGCGCGTGGCTCATCCCGCCTTCGACATGGCGGCGCAGGGAATCGCACGCGGCGGCCGCGTCGCGGCGCATCGCGCAATCGACCATCTCGCGATGCTCGTTCGACGAAATGTCGCCGCGGAAGCTGAGCGACGTCATCATGTAGCGCAGATATTTGTCGAACACGCCCGCATGCGCCGCGATCAGCGTTTTCGAGCCGCAGGCGGAGATCAGCGCCTGATGGAACTCCCAATCGTAGCGCTTCCACTGCTCGGCCGTGTCGGGCACACCCGCCGCCATGCGTTCCTCGAAACGCGTCAACTTGTGGTGCGCGGCGACGATCCGCGCTTCCCAATCCACGTCGCCCGCCTTGAACGAACGCTCGATCGCGTCGCATTCCAGCAGCAGGCGCAGCGCCGCGATCTCCTTCAAATTCGCGACCGAGACCGGCGAGACTTGGAACCCCTTCTGTCCTTCCGCGACGACAAGGCGTTCCGAGGCAAGGCGGTTCAGTATTTCGCGCAACGTGGAAACGCTGGCGCCGTAATCGGTTTTGAGCTTGTCGAGTTTCAGCTTCGCCGATGGCGCCAAGCGCCCCGCCAGAATGTCGGTGCGGATGCGCCGATAAATCGTGTCGGCCACCGTTTCGGCGGCGTGTTCGGCGAGGACGACGATCTTGCCGCTCATGGCAGCACGCCCAGTTTGCGCGTATGCGCGATGCAGCCGTCGATATGTTCGCGCAAGATCGCGCAAGCGGCCGGCGCATCGCGACGCAGCGCGCAATCGAGCAGTTTCTTATGCTCGTCCGCCGCCGCCATGCCGCGAAAAACGACGGCGACCATCTGATAGCGCAGATACTGGTCGTAGACGTCGCCGTAGAGATCGAGCAGCGTCTGCGACCCGCAAGCGCCGATCAGCGCTTGATGGAACTCGCGGTCGTAACCCTTCCATGTTTCGGTCGCTTGCGTTTCGCCCGCGAGCATCCGGCGTTCCATCGCTTCGAGCTTGTGATGGGCGGCGGCGACCGCCCCTTCCCATTCCACATCGCCCGCCGCGAAACTGTCGCGGATCGCGTGCGTTTCCAGCAGCAGGCGCAACGCCGCGACTTCCTCGAAATTCGCCATCGACACGGGCGCGACGTCGAAGCCGCGCTGGCCTTCCGCCACGACGAAGCCTTCCGATGTCAGCCGGTTCAGCACTTCGCGCAAGGTGCTCACGCTCGCCCCGTAATCCTGGACGAGTCGATCCATGCGCAGGCGCTTTCCCGGCGCCAAGCGCCCGAAAATGATGTCGCCGCGGACCTTGTCATAGGTCTTGTCGGCGAGCGTCCCGGTTTGGAGATCGAAAGCCATGCGAATCCTTGCCCTTAGGCGACAGGGTACATCACCCCAAGCCGCTCCAGGGAAAATACGATGTCAGTCATAATATATGAGATTTCGTCTTTTTTCATTGACTACGATCTTTATCCAATCAAATCTCCCCTATCGGACGCGAAATCGCGCCGCCATTGATTGGGAGGACCCCTCATGAATTTCACGCCGTCTCGCCGCAGCTTCTTGGCCACGGGTGCCGCTTCTGTCGCTCTGGGCCTGGCCGCCCCGGCCATCGCCCAAGCCAAACCGACGATCCGCTTCTCCGCCGTGTTCTCCGAACAGGACATCCGCGCCGAGATGATGAAGCGCTTCTCGTCGGCGGTGGAAGCCGACTACACGATGCAGCTCTATTACGGCGGCAACCTATTCAAGCAGGGCACCGAACTCGTCGCCTTGCAGCGCGGCAATCTGGAAATGGGCAACATCGCCCCGCAAGACGTGTCGAACCAGATCCCGGCATGGTCGATCATGACCGCCGCCTATCTGTTCCGCGACGCGGCCCACCTGCAAAAGGTATTCGCCAGCGATGTCGGCCAGCAGATGAAGAACATGGCCGAAGAACAGCTCGGCATCCGCATCCTGGCGCCGACCTATTTCGGCGCGCGCCATGTCGGCCTGCGCGGCCGCAAGAAAATCAACACCCCGGCCGATCTCGCCGGCGTGAAGCTGCGCATGCCCGGCGGCGATGCGTGGCAGTTCCTCGGTCAGTCGATCGGCGCCAATCCGGTGCCGATGGCCTATGCCGAGGTCTATACGGGCCTGCAGACCGGCGCTATCGACGGCCAGGACAACCCGCTGCCGAACGTGCAGAACATGAAGTTCTACGAGGTCAGCAACCAGATCATCCTGACTTCGCATCTCGTGGGCTTCGACCTGCTGACCGTGTCGGCCCGCACCTGGCGCGCGATGAGCGAAGCCAAGCGCGCCCAATTCCAGGCGGCGGCCGACGCAGCCGTGGGCTGGAGCAACGCCGAACACGCGAAGAAGGAGGGCGAGCTGGTCGCATTCTTCAAGGCGCAGGGCTTGGACGTGTACGAACCGAACCTGCCCGCGTTCCGCGAGTTCGCGCAGAAGAAGTACCTCGCCTCCGACCTCGCCAAGGCGTGGCCGGCCGGCATGGTCGATAAGATCAACGCGCTCTGAGGCGATGACGCGCGTCGCGAAAATTCTGGCGAAGGGGGCCGAGGCCGTCGCGGTGGCGATGCTCGCCGCGATGTTCCTCGCCTTCCTGATCCAGATCGTTTTCCGCTACGCACTCAACTTCCCGGTCGGATGGACGCACGAACTCAGCATCGTGCTGTGGATCTGGCTCGTTCTTTGGGCGGCCGCGTTCGTCCTGCGCGAGGACGAGGAAATCCGCTTCGACCTGCTCTACGGCGCGGTCGGCGACGGAACCAGGCGCGTCATGTGCCTGGTGACCGCCGCCGGCCTCGTCGGCCTCTATCTCGTCTCGCTGCCCGCGATCGCCGATTACGTCGCGTTCATGCGCGTGCAGCGCACGGCCTATATGAAAATCCGCTTCGACTGGCTTTACGTCATCTACGTGATCTTCGCCGTCGCCGCGATCGCCCGCTATCTGTGGCTGGGCTTCCGCGCGTTGAAGGGCGGCGCGCCGGACGCCTTCGATCCCACGAAAGCGAATTCGGGCGTATGAACTTCGCATCCCCCTGGTCGATCGCCCTGGTCGCGATCACGCTGCTGTCGCTGCTGGGACTGCCCATCGGTCACGCGATGATCGCGGGCTCGATCCTGTATCTCCTGCTTGCCGGGCAGGATATGGGCATCGCCGCCGAGCAAATCCTCAACGGCATGTACAACAACTACATCATCCTGGCCGTGCCGCTTTTCGTGCTGGCGGCGGAGCTGATGAATATCGGCAGCATGACCGATAGGCTGCTCGGTTTCTGCAACGCGCTGGTCGGGCGCTTCCGCGGCGGCCTCGCGCAAGTGAACGTATTGCAAAGCGTGATTTTCGCGGGCATGTCGGGCTCGGCCATCGCCGACGCGGCGGGAACCGGCAAGATGATGCAGGTCATGATGACCCGCGACAACCGCTACACGGCGAGCTTCGCCGCGGCGCTGACGGCGGCGTCCTCGGTCATCGGGCCGATCATCCCGCCGTCGATCCCGATGGTGCTCTACGCGCTGATCTCCGACGCGTCGATCGGGTTCCTGTTCCTGGGCGGCGTCGTGCCCGGCCTATTGATGGCCGCGTCGCAAATGCTGATCGTCGACTGGCAGGCGAAGGTCAAGAAGTTCCCGGTCGAAAAGCCGGTACCGATCCGCGAGATCCCCGGTATCACCTGGCGCGCGTTGCCGACGCTGATGATGCCCGTGGTGCTGCTGGGCGGCATCTATGGCGGCGTGACGACTCCCACGGAAGCCGCCGCCGTCGCCGCCGCCTATGCGCTGCTGATCTCGGCCGGGCTCTATCGCAGCATAGGTTTCGCCGATCTCTACGGCGCGTTGATGCGCAGCATGCGCGTCTCGACGTCGATCGGCATGCTGATCGCGGGCGCGCTGGTGCTGAACTACATCGTCACGATCGAGAACATCCCGGAGTTGCTGAAGACCCTGATCGCGGGTTGGAATTTGAGCCAAATCGAGTTCCTGATTCTGGTCAACGTGATCCTGCTGATCCTCGGCTGCATTCTGGAAGGCACGACGATCCTGCTGGTCATCGTGCCCGTGCTGTTGCCGACCGCCAAAGCGCTGGGGATCGACATGATCCATTTCGGCGTCGTGGCGGTGTTCAACATCATGCTGGGATTGATCACGCCGCCCTACGGTTTGCTGCTGTTCATCATGACCAATATCGCGAAGGTGCCGTTGCGCGACCTCGTGCGCGACGTGCTGCCCTTCCTGTGGGCGATGATCGCGGCGCTGGCGCTGATCACCTTCGTGCCGGAAACGGTTTTGTGGCTGCCCCGCGCGATGGGCTACCAAGGTTAAACGCATGTCGAAACCGATCCCCAAGCCCATCTACGTTCTCAACGGTCCCAACCTCAACCGCCTGGGCAAGCGCGAGCCGGAAATCTACGGCCGCACGACGCTGGCGGAAGTCGAAGCGATGTGCCGCGAAGCGGCGGGCGATGTGCCGCTCGAATTCCGCCAGACCAACAGCGAAGAAACGCTGATCGAATGGATTCACGAGGCGATCGACCGCCCCGCCGCCGGCATTCTGATTAATCCGGCCGCCTTCACCTTCACCTCGATGGCGGTGATGGATGCGCTCAAAATGTTCCCCGGCCCGATCGTCGAGTTCCACATCTCGAACATCCATAAGCGCGAGCCGATCTATCATCGCTCGCTGATGTCGCCCGTTGTGACGACGGTCATCGCGGGCCTGGGTGCGGGTGGCTATCCCGTCGCGATCGACGCGATGCGCCGCCTGCTCATCGCCGCGTGAAGAAGGCGCGGGGGAAACCCATGCCCCTCGACGGCAATACGCGGATCATCGCACATATCGGCGACCCGACGGCGACGTTCAAAGCGCCGATGATCTACAACCCCTATTTCGAAGCCAACGGCATCAACGCCTGCGTCGTGCCGATGGGCGTGCGCGCGGGCGATTTCGCCGCAGCACTCCCCGTCATCTTCCGCTTCACGAATTTGGACGGCGCGCTGATCACGATGCCGCACAAGGTCTCGGTCGTCGAAATGCTCGACGATTGCAGCCCGGCGGTCCGCATCGCGGGGGCTTGCAACGCCGTCAAGCGCGATGCCGCCGGCAAGCTGATCGGCGACATGTTCGACGGCGAAGGCTTCGTGCGCGGCGTGAAGCGCAAGGGCCAGCGCGTCGAAGGCGCACGCGCGATGATCGTCGGCGCGGGCGGCGTCGGCTCGGCCATCGCCGCGTCGCTAGCGGCGGCGGGTGCCGCGCGTATCGCGCTTTACGATCTCGATACGGCGGCGACGGACGGTCTTGCGGCGCGCCTTGTGCGCCATTATCCGGCCTTGCGCGTGGAAACGGGCGACAACGATCCGCGCGGCTTCGATATCGTGGTCAACGCCACGCCGCTGGGGATGAATCCCGGCGATCCCTTGCCGCTGGACGTTTCGCTGCTCGAACCCGAAACCTTCGTCGGCGAAGTGGTGATGAAGGCCGAGACGACCGCGTTTCTGGCGGCAGCCAAGGCGCGCGGCTGCCGCACGCAGATCGGCGTCGATATGCTGTTCGAACAGATCCCCGCCTATCTCGAGTTCTTCGGCTTCGCCACGACGACGCCCGAAACGCTGCGCGCCCACGCCCGCATCTCCTATTGAGGGGTTCCCGCCATGCGCACATCGATCGCCACGGTCTGCTTGTCGGGGAATCTTCGGGAGAAGCTGGAGGCGATCGCCGCCGCCGGTTTCCGCGCGGTGGAGCTGTTCGAGAACGATCTGATTGCGCATCCCGGATCGCCCAAAGAAGTGCGCAGCTTGTGCGAAGATCTGGGCCTGAAGATCGTCACGTGCCAGCCCTTCCGCGACTTCGAAGGCATGCCGGCCGAAAAGCGCGCACGCACCTTCGACCGCGCCGAACGAAAATTCGATCTGCTGCACGAACTCGGCACAGATCTGCTGTTCGTGTGCTCGAGCGTGGCGCCGGATGCGCAAGGCGGCATCGACCGCCTCGCCGCCGATTTCAAGGAACTGGGCGAGCGTGCCGCCAAGCGGGGCTTGCGCGTCGCCTATGAAGCGCTCGCCTGGGGCAAGCATATCAACGACTACCGCGACGCGTGGGAAGTGGTGCGCCGCGCCAATCACCCCCAAGTCGGCACGGTGCTCGACACGTTCCATATCTTCGCGCGCGGGCTCGACCTCGAACCCATCCGCGCGATCCCCGGTGACCGCATCTTCCTGGTCCAGATCGCCGACGCGCCCAAGCTCCAGATGGATTATCTCTCCTGGGGCCGCCATTGGCGCTGCCTGCCGGGCCAAGGCGATTTCGACATGGTCGCGTTCATGGATGCGCTGACCGCCACAGGTTACGACGGGCATCTGTCGCTGGAAATCTTCAACGATCGTTTCCGCGCCGGGTCCGCGCGCTCGGTGGCGCTGGACGGGCGGCGCTCGCTGATCGCGCTGATGGACGAAACCCAGCGCAAATCGAAGCTCGCCGTGCCGGGTGCCGTGCGCATGCCCCCGCCCGCCCCGGTGCGCAAAGTCGAATTCGTCGAGTTCGCGGTCGACGAAGGCGACCGGCCCGGCTTCGAGAAATTCCTGACGGCGCTCGGCTTCGCCAAAACCGGCCAGCATCGTTCCAAGGACGTGTCGCTGTGGGGCCAGGGTGAAATCCGCATCGTGCTGAACAGCGACAAGGAAGGCTTCGCGCATTCCTATCAGATCACGCACGGCACCTCGGTCTGTGCGCTGGCGCTGAACGTGCCTGATGCGCCGGCAACGCTCGAACGCGCGCGCGCCTTGCTGGATACGCCGCATAAGGGCGCGGTCAGCCCCGGCGAGCTCGACATTCCCGCCGTACGCGGCGTGGGCGGCAGCTTGCTCTATTTCGTCGATGGCACGCTCGGCAAATGGTCGGAAGTCGATTTCGTGCCGACCGGCACGCAAGCCACGGGTACGGGCCTGCTCGCCGTCGATCACGTTTCGCAGAGCATGCAGTACGAGGAAATGCTGACCTGGCTGCTGTTCTATACGTCGCTGCTCGACGCGCGAAAGACGCCCACGCAAGCCGTGCTCGATCCCGGCGGCGTCGTGCAAAGCCAGGTCGTCGAAAGCGGCCTCGGCGCGAAGGACGCGACCGGGTTCCGCTTGGTGCTCAACGGCTCGCAGAGCCACCGCACGCTGTCGGCGAAGTTCGTCACCGATTTCTTCGGATCGGGCGTGCAGCATATCGCGCTGCGCACCGCCGACATCAAAGCGACGGTCGCGAAGCTCAAGGCGGGCGGTGTCGAAATGCTGTCGATCCCGGATAACTATTACGACGATCTGGAAGTGCGCACGGACCTCTCGCCCGCCGAGATCGACGCGTTCAAGGCGCTGAACATTCTCTACGACCGCGACGCGAACGGCACGTTCTTGCAAGCCTATACGGCCACGCTCGACGGCGGCTTCTTCTTCGAGATCGTGCAGCGCGACGGTTATGCGGGCTATGGTGCCGCGAACGCCGGCATTCGCCTCGCCGCACAAGCCCGCCTCGCCCGGCCCGCCATTCAGGCGATCGGTTAAGGCTTTTTGCCGATCGCGCCGATCTCGAACGGCGAGGATTGGTAGATCACGTTGATCCAGTTCGCGAAGAACAGATGCGCGTGGCTGCGCCAGCGATTGGCGGGCGGGCGCTTGGGATCGTCGTTCTCGAAATAATGCGCGGGCAGCGCGATTTCCGAGCCCGCCTTCACGTCGCGGAAATACTCGTTCGCCAGCGTGTCTGAATCGTATTCGAAGTGGTTGAACATATAGAGCGTGCGGCGCGCTTGTTCTTCGACGAGGCAAATCCCCGCATCGTCGGAATCGAGCAGCGGCTTCAACCCGCCGATCGTCGCGACATCTTCGCGGCGCGTTTCCGTCCAGCGCGACACCGGGATCGCCAGATCGTCGGAGATGCCGCGCAAGTAAGGCGAAGCCGGCGCCAAATTGCGATGCGGGAACACGCCGAATTTCTTCGCGGCCAGCGCATGCTTGGGCACGCCGTGGAAATGGCGCAACGCCGCTTGCGCCGCCCAGCAGATATGCAGCGCCGAATGGACATGCGTACGCGTCCAATCGAAGATGCGGCAGAGTTCGTCCCAGTACGACACTTCCTCGAAGGGCATCTTCTCGACCGGCGCGCCGGTGACGATGATGCCGTCGAATTTCTCGGCGCTGATATCCGCCCACGGGCGATAGAAGGCCGACATGTGATCGGCCGCCGTGTTGCGCGACACGTGATCTGTCGGCTTCACCAGCGTCAATTCGATCTGCAACGGTGTGGCACCCAGCAAACGCGCGAATTGCGTTTCGGTGCGGATCTTGTCCGGCATCAGGTTCAGCAGCGCCACGCGCAGCGGACGGATGTCCTGGCGGATCGCGTCGGTCTCGCGCATCACGACGACGCCTTCGGACTCCAAAGCGGCGACGGCGGGTAAATCGTCCGGAATCTTGATCGGCATTTCGTGCTGTTTCGGCGGGGGCAAGAACGGCGGGAGAAGGGCATTACGCCTCCCCGGGCGGCTCCGCAACCGATAGCGACCCCGCCTTGCGGGCCGATCCCCGTCGAGGGGCCGCGATTCGGCCTCTTGGAGCCTCTTATTTTATAAAAATAATTGGCCCGCCGGTGTCTATATTCGAAATTATCCAATAATTTCGATGATTTCAGAAAATTATCCCCAGGCACTTGCCTGGATTGACTCCTCGATCGGCGATTTTTTATAAATTATGAAATAGTGAGGAACTGCCGTGAAGATCATCGAACTGCGCGTCTACGCCCTGCACGCTTCCTTCGCCAAGATCTATGGCGGCATCGAGCGCGTGCCGATGAGCCTGCGACGGCCGGCCGCCCATTTCCAGCGGATCGAGCGCAGCGGCCAGTTCTCCACCATCGTCGAGACGGTCGACGAAAACGGCAATTGCGGCTGGGGCGAAGCCTTCGGCCTGCCGCATCCGCGCATGTCGGCGTCGCTGATCGAAAACGTGATCCGCCCGGCACTACTCGGCCTCGAATTCGAAATGCCCGCCGACGCCTATCGCGATCTCAAAGCCTATTTCTTCGCGCTCGGCCAAACGCGCGGCCCCGCGATGGAAGCGCTCAGCGCCGTCGACAGCGCGCTCTGGGACATGAAGGCGCGCGCGGCGGATCAGCCTTTGTGCCGCTTGCTGGGCGGCACGCCCGGGAAGGTCACCGCCTATGTCGGCTCGGTGCCGTTCTTCCCGACGACGGGCGAGTCCATCGAACGCGCGCTCGAATTCGCCGAGAAGGGCTTCAAGGGCGTGAAGCTGAAGGTCGGCCGCGGGGCATCGACCGACGCGGCCCATGTCGCCGCGTTGCGTCAAGCGCTGGGCGGCGACATGCCGATCATGCTCGACGCCAACGCCGCTTACGATGTCGACGGCGCCATCGAAGTCGCCAAGGCCGTGGCGCCCTATGGCGTGATGTGGCTCGAAGAACCGATCCCGCCGGATGATGCCGCCGCCCTCGCCAAGGTGCGCAAAGCCTCGCCCGTGCCGATCGGGGCCGGCGAGAACGAATTCGACATCTCGCAATTCACGCGCTTCGCCGAGGCGGGCGCGCTCGACTTCGTGCAGCCCAATATCACGCGCGCGGGCGGTGTCTCCGGCATGATGGCGATCGACGCGTTGTGCACCAAGCACGGCATGAAGCTCGCCCCGCATGGCGTCGGCTCGGCGATCGGCGTGTCGACCGCGCTGCATGCCTGTCGGGCGGCGAAGAACTTCGTCTGCTACGAAGCGAACCGCCTGCTCAACCCGCTGCGCGACGATCTTTCCCAAGTGCCGCTGCAATACGCCGATGGCGCCTTCGAAGCGCAAGACCGGCCCGGCCATGGCGCCGAGCCCAAACCCGAAATGCTCGCCGCTTTCGCCAGCGACGATCAGTCGACAGGGGGCCGCCATGCAGCCGAGTGAACGCGCGGGCTTCTTCGACGAAACGTCCGAAGGCCCCGGCGAAACGGTCGCCGACGCGATCTATCGCCGCCTCGTCGAAGCCATCCTGTTCGGCGATCTGGCCGCCAGCGAGCGTTTGATCCTTCAGGATCTCGCCGATCGCTTCCAGGTGAGCCTGACGCCGATCCGCGAAGCCTTGCAGCGCCTCGCCGCCGAAGGATTCATCGAAGCGACACCGCGTCGCGGCTATCGCATTCGCGTGCCGTCGCCCCGCCATGTGGCGGAGCTATGGCAGGTGCGCATCGGCCTCGAACAGAACGCGGGCGAACTCGCGGTCGCGTCGCTGATGCGCGGCGAGAACGCGCAAGCCGTGCGCCGGCTCGAGGAAATCCAGCGCGAGCTGGATGCGCCGGGCGAGTTGACGCATCGCCGCCATATCGAGCTCAACGCGCTGTTCCACCAGACACTGATCGAAGCGTCGGGCAACCGCCTGCTCGCGACGATCTATCACGGCATCCAGATGCAGTTGCTGGGTGCTTGGGTCCAGCGCGGCAGCGACGGCTGGCGCGCGCGCCTCGCCAGCGAAAGCGCGGAACACGCCGCGATCATCAACGCGCTGGTGGCGCGCGACGCGCCCGGCCTTGCCACCGCCATCCGCTTGCATCTCGGCCGCTCGCTCGACGGGGCGCTGCGCGATATCGCGGCCCAATCCGAAACGTCCAAACCATAACCGACCACCAAGGGAGAAGACGCAGATGAAACGCCAATTCACGCGGCGCGCCGCTTTGCTCGCCGGACTTGCGATCGCGACACTCGCCGGCGGCATCGCCGACGCCAGCGCCCAGACGATCCGCATGTGGACCTTCCTCAATCCCGCCGGCAACGCGCCGCGCGAAAAGGCGCTGGCCGAGATCATCGCCAATTTCGAGAAGGCCAATCCCGGCGCCAAGGTCTCGGTCGAGCCGCAGGTGTGGGATCAGATGACGCCGAAATTCCTGGCGGCGGCCCAGCAGGGTACGGCACCCGACATCGTGTGGGTGATCACCGATCTGTTGGGCGACGCGATCAAGTCGGGCTCGCTCGCCGATCTCAACAAGCTGTTCGTCGATAAATGGTCGGCCGACCGCAAGAAGGACAACGCCGGCGCCTATTGGGACCTCTGCCAAGTCGACGGCAAACAATACTGCATGTTCCAGTCGCGCAACTATGTCGGCCTTTACTACCGGCCCGACCTGCTCAAGGAAGCGGGCATCGACCCCGACAAGCTGACGACCTGGCCCGCCTTCATCGACGCGGCGAAGAAGCTGACGACGAAGGATTCGGCCGGCACGGTCACGCGCTACGGTTTCGGCCAAGCGTGGAGCGAAGCCCAGCCCGATCCGCAGATCATGATCCCCTATATGCTGGCCAAGCAAGGCGATCTGTTCGACAAACAAGGGCGTGCGCGCTTCGCCACGCAAGCCGGCATCGAAGGCCTGACGCTGCAGACCGAAATGGTCACCAAGCACGACGTGACGCCCAAGCTCGTCACGAGCTGGACCGTCGACGACCTCTACGAACAGTTCAGCGCGGGCCGCGTGGCGATGATCACGGGGGCGAGCGTGCGCGTCTCGACGCTGCAAGCGCGCATGGGCAAGGACAAGGTTGGCTTCATGCTCTACCCGGGCGTGGACGGCAAGCCGCATTCGCCGGGCGTGATGGCCGGTTGGGCCGTCGGCGTATGGTCGAAGGGCAAGAATGTCGACCTCGCCGGCAAGTTCGTCGAGTACATGGGCGGCGCGGAAGCCGACAAGCTCTGGGTGAATATGGGTGGTCAGACGCCGGGCCTCGCCTCCACCCCGGCGACGATGCCCGAATTCTTCGCCGATCCGGGCAACGCCTATCTCGCGGTCGCGGGCAAAGGCTCGGCCACGGCGGGCTGGCTCGCCCCCATCGCGTTCAGCGTCGGCGGCTATCGCCAGGCGTTGAACAAGGCGGCTCAGGAAGTCGTGACCAACGGCTTGTCGCCGAAGGAAGCGTTGGAGCGCGCCGAGCGCGACTTCAACCGCCGCAACAACCGCTGACGATACGGGGCGGATGCGCCGAACGCATCCGCCCCTTCTTTCTTCGACGAAACATCAAGGTCCATGCGCAGCAGCACCGTCAGCGCCTATTCCTATATCGCCCCGGCCTTCGCGCTGTTGGGCCTCGTGCTGTTCGCGCCGGTGTTCTACGGCGGCTGGTATAGCCTGCAGGATATCCGCTACGGCGCGCCGATAGGCTTCGCCGGCTTCAAGAATTTCGCGCGCCTGCTGGAGGAGCCCGATATGGGCGCCACGCTGCTGCGCACCTTCATCCACACCGGGTTCTCGGTCGTCATCACCATCGCGATCGCGTTGGGCCTTGCCGTGTGGATCGATCGCCTCGCCCCGCGCTTCGCCTTCCTGGTGCAGATCATCGTGATCGTGCCGTGGATCATTTCGACCGTCGTCGCCGCACTACTGTTCCGCTGGGTGTTCCTCAACGATATCGGCCTCGCCGCTTGGGCCGCGCGTTCGCTGGGCTTCGGCAGTTTCCAGCCGCTGACCTCGCCCGCCGGCGCCATGTCGCTGCTGATCGCGATCTCGGTATGGAAGCGCATCGGCTACGCCGTCATCATCCTGCTCGCGGGCCTCAAAGGCATTCCCGACGATTACACCGAGGCCGCGCGCATCGACGGCGCCAATGGCTGGCAGGTGTTCCGGCGCATCACGCTGCCGTTGCTCAAAACGCCGCTGCTGCTGGTCGCGATCGTACTGACGCTCTCCAACATCAACACGGTCGAAACGCCGTTGGTCACCACCGGCGGCGGGCCGGGCGATGCGACGCGCATTCTGGCGATCGACGTCTACGAGCGTGCCTTCGTCAATTTCGATTTGGGCGGAGCGACCGCAATGGCCCTGCTGATGTTCGCCGGGAACATCATCCTGGTCGTCGCCTATGTCCGCTTCACCAAGTGGAAGGCGTGACGATGAGCGGTGCTTCGTCTTCCGCCCTTCTCCGCCCGAAACTCGGGCTCGGCGCCAGCCTCGCGCTGATCCTGCCGATCGCGGCACTGATCGTGATCAACCTCCTGCCCTTGTTCTGGGGCATGCTGACCTCGATCAAGCCCGAAAGCGTGATCTTCGCCATGCCGCCGCGCTTCGCCGGGTTCGAGCCGACCAACGCGCATTACGAGCGCGTGTTCGTTTCCGGCTTCGCGCAAAGCTTCATGATCAGCCTGTTCTATTCGGGTGTGGCGGTCGTGATGGCGTTGGCTTGCGCGCTGCCCGCCGCCTACGCTTTCGACCGCTTCGACTTTCCCTTCCGGCAAAGCCTTTTCCTGCTGGTCGTCGCGTCGATCCCGCTGTCGCTGGGTGCTGCGGCGCTGCTGATCCCCAACTACGTCTATTTCGTTCATCTGGGCTTGGTGAACACGCCCTATGCGTTGCCGCTGATTTATGCGGCGCACCAGCTCCCGATGGCGATCTGGGTCGTGAAAGGCACGATCGAGGGTATTCCGCGCGAACTGGACGAAGCTGCGATCATCGACGGCGCCACGCGATTCGGCGTGCTGCGCCATGTCATGCTGCCCTTGTCGCGCCCGGCATTGGGTGCGGCGGGTACGCTCGCTTTCGTCGGGTCGTGGAACGAATTCGTCGCCGGATCGGTGATGATCGATGCGCCGTGGCTGCGCCCCATCCAGCCGCTGATCTACAGCTTCATCGGCTTCTTCGGCCGCGAATGGGGGCCGCTGACCGCCGCCGCCACGCTCGCCATCGTGCCCATCCTGATCGTGTTCGCCCTGCTCGGCCGATTGATCGTCTCCGGCCTGACCAAGGGGTCGGTGAAAGGCTAGTCCATGTCCGAGACTTCGCTACAAGGCCGCGTCGCCCTGGTGACCGGTGCGGGACGCGGCATCGGCGGGGCGATCGCAGACGCGCTGTCCGCGCGCGGGGCGTCCATCGTCGTCAACGATATCGACGAAGCGCTCGCGTCCGCACGCGCCACGAAACTCGGCAAGAACGCGATCGCCGTGCAGGGTGACGCGTCGTCGGCCAAGGACGTGCGCCGCACGGTCGATGCGGGCATCGACGAATTCGGCAAAATCGATATTCTGGTGAACAACGCCGGCCAGGATCGCGCCGTCTCGATCCTCGATCTCGCGGAGGACGAATGGGATCGCTTCATGGCGGTCAATCTCAAAAGCGCGTTCCTGTTTTCGAAAGCCGTGCTGCCCGGCATGATCGAGCGCAAACATGGCCGCATCGTCTGCATGTCGTCGATCGTCGCCCACCAGGGGGCGATGAACGGCGGTATCCATTACGCGACGACCAAGGCGGGCATGCTCGGCTTCGCACGCACCCTCGCCCGCCAAATGGCGAAGACCGGCGTGACCGTCAACGCCATCGCGCCCGGCGTGGTCGATACGGATTTGATCCGCACGCATATGAAGCCCGAGATGCGAGAGCGCGTGACGCAGGCGATCCCGCTCGGGCGCCTCGCCGATCCGGCGGAGATCGGCAAGGCAGTGGCGTTTCTTGTTTCCGACGACGCGTCCTACGTGACCGGCGCCACGCTCGACGTCAATGGCGGTTTCTGGATCGGCTGATATGAACATCGTGAAGAACATCGACGAAACCCTCGCGCAGATCGTCATCGATGCGGCGTGCGCCAAAGCGCGCGAGATCGGCGTGCCGCAGAACATCGCCGTGGTCGATGCGGCGGGCCATCTGGTCGCCTTCCGCCGCATGGACGGCGCCAAGTTCATCGCCATCGATATCGCGATCAACAAGGCGTTCACCGCCGCCGGATCGCGCAAACCCACGTCCGCGCTCGCCGCCGCCGCCCAGCCCGGTGTGGCCGGGTTCGGCGTCAACACGCAGCATCATGGCCGCTTCACGATTCTGGCGGGCGGCTTGCCGCTGACCTTGCCGGGCACCGAAGATGTGGTCGGTGCGATCGGCGTCAGCTCCGGCTCGACCGCCCAAGACGCGGAAGTCGCCGAAGCGGGCTTGCAAGCGTTCCTGGCGAAAGCATGAGGATCGACTTCGCGATCGTCGGCGGCGGGTCCGCCGGTTGCGTTCTGGCGAGCCGTCTATCGGAAGATCCCGCGACGAACGTGATGCTGATCGAAGCCGGGCGCGATCTGCCCCCCGGTCGCGAGCCGGCCGCGATTCTCGATATGTACCCGGGTCTCGCGGCGTTCGATCCCGGCAATCATTGGAAGGATTTGCCCGCGCGCTTGGGCCCGATCAGCCATAACGATCCGGGCAGCTGGCCGCAAACGCGGCTTTACGAACAAGCGCGCCTGATGGGCGGCGGATCGAGTATCAACGGCCAAATCGCCAATCGCGGCACGCCCGACGATTACGACGAATGGGTGCGCATGGGCGCCGCCGGCTGGGGCTGGGACGATGTCCTGCCCTATTTCCGCAAGCTCGAACGCGATCTCGATTTCGACGGCCCTTTGCATGGCAAAGCGGGGCCGATCCAAATCCATCGCATTCCGCGCGACAAATGGCCCGAGATGTCGCGCGCGACCGAGGAAGCTTGCGTCGCGTTGGGTTTCGCCAAACTCGCCGACCAGAACGGCGAGTACGGCGACGGCGTTTTCCCGATGACGCTGTCGAATGACGGCGCGCATCGTGTTTCGACCGCGCGCGGCTATCTCGACGCCGAGGTGCGCCAGCGCCCCAATCTGACGATCGTCTCCGACACCGAAGTCGCGGGCTTCGTGTGGAACGATAAGACCGTGACCGGCCTCAAACTGCGCCAGGGCGATACGACACGCGAAATCGCGGTGCGCGAGACGATCGTCGCCGCCGGCGCGCTGCAATCGCCGGGATTGTTGCTGCGCGAAGGCATCGGCGACGCGCTCGCCTTGCAGCGCCTGGGCTTGACCCCGCGCGCCGATCTGCCCGGCGTCGGGCGGAACTTGCAGGAGCATCCCGGCATTTCGGTGTCGGCCTTGCTGCGGCCCGAAGCGCGGCTCAAAGGCACCACGCGCCGACATATTCATATGGGACTGCGCTATTCGTCGGGTATCGGCGCCGATCCCAACGACATGTTCCTGATGGCCGCGGCCAAATCCGCCTGGCATCCGCTGGGCGAGCGCATCGCGACCTTCATCGCCTGGATCAACAAGCCCGCATCGCGCGGCAGCGTCGTGCTGGAACGCCAAGGCGAACGCCTGAAGCCGGTCGCGAATTTCCAGTTCCTGGCCGAAGCCTCCGACCGCGCGCGCTTGAAGGGGGCCGTTCGCTTGATGGCGCGGCTGGTCGCGACCGATCCGCTCGCGCAATATCTGATCGCCCCCGCCCCGTCGAGCTATGGCGGCTGGGCGAAGAAGCTCGGCCTTAAAACCTTCCGCAACTACGCGCTGACCGCGACCGCCAGCCTGATGCTCGACGCGATCCCGGCGTTGCGCAAAACCTTCGCGCGCGAGTTCGTCGGCGGAGGAAAACTGATTGACGAGCTCCTCGCCGACGACGCGGCGCTGGAGGCGCATCTCGTCGCCAAAAGCTTCGGCCAATGGCACCCCTGCGGCACGTGCAAGATGGGTCCGGCGGAAGATCGCGACGCCGTGATCTCCCCCGTCGACGCGCGCGTGCACGGTATCGGCGGCTTGCGCGTGGTCGACGCGTCGGTGATGCCCAGCGTGCCGCGCGCCAATCTCAATATCCCGACCATCATGGTCGCGGAGAAAATGGCCGACGCGATCAAGCGCGCGCGCTAATCCTCGACGCATTCCGGCGGCAGATCGAACCCGCCGGCGACGTTGACCACCGCTTGGCGTTCGAGTGCAGCGTAGTTGCCCCGCGACTGGCGCGGGCAATCGCGCGCGAAACCGCCCGCGACCATCAACGCCGCCACGTCTTTGCCGTTCACCCGGCAGCGCGCCAGCGGCAAGCGTTCCGCCATCTGGCCCGTGGTGATGCAAGTCACCGGATTGCCGGCGAGCAATTGGCGCAGCTGCTGGGCGGCGGAATAGCCGCCATATTCGTTGGGCCGAGGTGCGGCGATGCCCCACAAGCGATAACGCTGGCCGGCGATGCTCACCACGTCGCCGCGCTCGGCCTCGATCGGCATCGCCGATTCCGGGCGCGCGATGCCGCCGTCGCGCGGAATGGCGCCGCTTTCGATCTGATCGGTCCGATCCTGCAAGCGGCGCTGGAGCTCGTGATTGAGGTCGATCGGAAAATTCGTCTGCGCCGTCGCGACGGCGGGCAGGAACAGCATTGCGAGGAAGAGTGCGCGCATCATTCGACCAGCACCCGCCAGCTATGGCCGAGCCATGTGTAGCTCGCGAACCCGACCGGTGCGGCGAGGACGATCGCGGCCAGCATCCATTTGCGCGCCGGCGCATCGACCGGCCGCGACATCCGCCAGCAGCCGAGCAACGCCAGAAATAATGTGCCGATGGCGAAACCGCCGAGCACGTCGATCCAGGTATGCGCGGTCGTTTCGACGCGCGACCAGCCCGACAGCAGCGCGATCGGAACGACGAGCGGCAAATTGAGCCACATGCCGCCGCGCCCGCCCATCAGGATCGAGAACATCCCGCCATAGAACGCGACCGCGACGCAGACATGGCCGCTGGGGAAATGCGGAAAATCGGCGCTGCCGCGCAAAAGCGTTTTGAGAAGGCCGGTCGCCGCCGCCGCCAGCACGAAGGCGATCGCCCAGCGCGAAGCGGCCTCCGCGTGCCCGCGCGCCATCAACATCAGCGCGGCCGCCGCCAGCAGCGGCGCCACGAAGCCGACATCCGCGAACGTATTCAGCAGCTCCATGACGCTCAAAGAAAGCGGTAAAGAAAATCGGAAATATGGATCTTGCGCTTGTTGATGACCACGCCCAGCGAATTGCCGCCATTGGCGTAGACCTGATGCACGAGTTCGTGGATCACCGGCACGCGGGTCTTTTCCGATTCCGCGACCACGACGGTCCCGCTCATGAAGCGCGACAACACCAGCGAGAACGCGACGTCGCGCGCCGGGCCGCTGTCGACGATGATCCATTGGAAGCGCCGGCGCAGCAGCGCCACGATTTCGCTGAGCGCGCTGATCGACAGCGTGCGACCCGTATAACCTTTGCGATCGACGACCGGCGGGGTCAGCGACATCAGCGATAGATTGCTCCGGCGCATGCGGTGCATCGCGGATTCAAGACTCGCCTTGCCCTGCTGCACTTCCTGCAGGCTCGCGCCGACATCGATACCCACGCGCTGGAACTGCGACATCTTCAGCGGATCGGCGTCGATCAACGCCACGGGCGCGTCGACATTCAGCGCCGTGAATTCCGCCAGACCGCCGGCGATGGTCGACACACCGCAACCCGGATGCGGGCCCAGCACCTGCACGGCGAAGGACGGATCGTCCTTGCGCAGCATCGCCAGCTTGTTGAACAAGCTGAACAGCGGCTGACCGGCACCCGCATCCTCGGGCAGCCAATCGGCTTGCGGTGCGGCCGGCGCTTTGTGGTTTCCGAAAAGCATCGAATCAGTCCTTCGTCCGGGCATCAGCATAAACCGCCAGCGTTTCCGCAACCATGCGGCCGACACCGCCGCCGCGAATCCGCGAAATCGCGTTATTCGCCAGCGAGTCGCGCAGCGCCTGGTTTCCGGCGATCGCGATCAAGGCGGCGGCGAACGCGTCCGCGTCGCCGACTCGGGGCACGACGATGCCGGTCTTGCCGTCCTCGATCACGTCGCGCGTGCCGCTGACATCGGTCGCGACGATGGGCAAGCCCACGCCCGCCGCCTCCAGCATCGTGTAGCTCAGGCCTTCGTAGCGGCTGGGCTGGGCCAGCAAATCGAAACCGGCGTAGTAGCCGAGCGCTTCGCGCGCGCCCAGCCAGCGAATATCCCGGTCGCAGCCCAAATCGGCGGCTTGGCGCTTGGCCTGCGCGCGGCCTTCGCCGTCGCCGATCAGGATCAGCCGCAACGCGGGATACGTCGCGCGGGCTTTGGCGAACGCGGCGACCATCACGTCGATGCCCTTATGCGCGCCGAGACGGCCGACGAAGCCGATCGCCAAATCGCCGTCGTGAAGATCGAGCTCGGCGCGAACGTCGTCGCGCATGCGGATCCGCTTGGGCGGCTCGATGCGGTTGAGGACGACGCGGATCTTGGCGGCGGAAATGCCGAGCGCTTGAAGATGCGCGCCTTCGCCCGTCGCGACGGCGATGACGACATCGGTCAGGCACGCCAAGCTACGTTCGCCAGCACCGTAGACGAAACGCTTGAGGGGCGGCAGCAAGGGATCGAGCGTGGAGATCGCATGCGGCGTATAGACGATCATCGCCCCCGACCCGATGCCCGCCAGCCTTGCGACCATGCCGCCTTTCGACGAATGGCCGTGGATCACGTCGAAGGGTCCCTTGTCGGCGATGTAGCGCCGGGCAGCAAGAACCGGCCCCAAATCCCACGGACCGGGGGCGCGGCGCATAGGGATCGCCGCGAAATCCACGCCGTCGGCGGAAAGCCGTTCGCGCCCGGCGCGGAAGATCCCATCCTCGCGCACGGGCGAATAGATCACGCCGACGCGATGTCCGGCGGCGCGCACGCCATCGATCAGATCCAGAAGATGGCGCGCCACACCGGTCGCGGCGGATTCGACGATATAGAGGATGTTCATCGGCGCGGCGCCCCCACCCGGATCAGCAGCCGCCCGAGAAACAGCAGCGCCAACAACACATAGACGCCGAAAAACGCCGGCGTGAACACGAGACTATCGACGATCTGCAGCACCAAGAATCCCGTCCACACGACGTATTGCGGGATATAGGAATGCGAATTCGGCGGTGCGTCGAGCGTATCGGCGATCCAGTGCATGATCCGCCCGACCAGAATGCCGTAGACGAAACCGCCGATGCACAGACCCGGCAGGCCGAAATTCACGTACATCTCGCCGAAGATCGGCGGGCGCAACCCGCTATGAAACGCGGGGTCGAGGCCTGCGAGCATCGGCGTCACGCGTCCGAAGCCGAATTGCTCGCGGAAGGGAAACATATAGGTCGGGATAAAGCTCAGATACCCGGCGATATAGGTCTTGCCCCAGTAGAAATCGACGCTATCGAGCCCGGACAGGATCCACGCGAAATCGCGCAGATCGGAGAGATTGTTGCCGTAGAGCAAGGCGCGAATCATGTCGAGCTGATCGCGGCCCGACACCGTATCGCCGCGCAACGTGGCGATCGACAAGGCGGCACTCGCCAGTGCGACCGCGCCCAGCAACAGAATCGGCAGATTGCCGAAACGGCGCGGCATGCACATCATCACGGCGATTTGCATCAACGTCAGCACCGCGACCGTACGGTTGCCGCCGACCACGCCGAGGATCGCGATCGCCAGACCCAGCGCGATGAAGGCCTTGCTCTTGCGCGTATCGCCGTAAAGCACGACGGCGACCGCGACGAAGGGCAGGATCTGGCTCCACAGATTGTAGATCGGGCGAAGTTCGTTGCGCTCGAACACCAGCGAGCGCGCGACAAGCGGCTGGAAGTCCAGGGCGAACATCAGCAGCGTCAATCCGACCACGATGCCCACGCCCAGCACCACGCCGCCGCCGCTGTTCCAGCCATTGGCGACGATGCCATAGACGATGCGGCAGCCCAGCGGCGCGCCGCGCATCGTGACCCGCGCGACCAGAATGCCGATCACCATGCACACGAAACCCGTCAGCGTCAGATAGAACGCCGTGTCGATATAAGCGAGGATCGCTTCGAAATGCCGGCTGGTCGCGACGATGTTATGCGCCGACCACGCGAAGGGATACATCACGACGATTTTCAGGAAGAAATAAAAGCCGAAGAAATAGCTGGCGAAGGACAACGCGCCCCAGCGGCGATAGTCGCGCAGATAGAACAGCGCGAAGGCCAGCGTGCAGATCGCGAGAATCAGCCAGTTCTCCGGCCGGATGCGGCCGAGGACGAGCCACGGATCGATGCGCATCATGGGCGCGCCTCCGGCCGGCGCAACGCGAGCGGCAGGCGCAACGCAAGCAACGCGTAAAGCGCGGCGCCGAGCGCATAGGCGGCGGCGTAGAATTCCAGGAAGCGGACGACGTCGATCCCCATCAGCGCCGCGACGGCGGCGACGGCGGCCATGATCGCGGTCATGATTCCCGCCGCCCGCACGATCGCGGGGAAATGCCCGGTATGGACCAGCAGGAAGTTCGACACGGTTTGGATCCAATTGCACGCGATCAGCCATATCAGGATCGCCGTCACCGCCGGCGGCATTTGCGCGGCGTTGCCGAGTAACAAAGCGTAAAGCGCATCGCCCCAGATTGCGAGCAGGCCGCACAGGCAGATCGCGGGCACGGCGCCCAACGCCGCCGCGATCGCCGTCGCGCGCCACAAGCCGGACTTGTCGCCCGCTTGGAAGGCCCGCGTCTGACCCGGCACCATCAGATCGCAAGCGGCGGAGAACAACACGTTGGCGCCGCGGAAGATCTTGAACGCGGTGTCGAAGATGATCGTCGGCGCGCCCAACCCCATCACGGCGGGCACCAGCAGCGAGGGATAATTGTAGACGAAGATCTCGCCCGCCGCGTAACCCCCGCTTTCCATCAAACGTCGGCGATTGACGCGCGCGAAGTGGCGCAATGCCGCGCATGGCCCCGCGCCGTCGAAGGCGTTCTCCGTCCGCAAGCGGCGTATCGCCGCCACGAACAGCGCGATCCACACGGCGTTGCTGGCAAGCAGGAACGTCATGAACGGCAGGCCGAACAGCAGGGCGAACAGCACCGCCAGATGTCCGATGCGGCGCGCGGCTTCCAAGGTTTCGAAATGCAGGAAACGGTCGACCGCGGTACTGACATTGCGCAGCGCGAACCAGGCGAGATTGAGGGCCGCGTAGACGAAGAACAACGCGAACTCGATCCCCTGCCCGGCGCCGGCGCCGAACAACGCCGCGATGGCGAAGCACACGCCGGCACCCAACAGCGCCAAGCCGATATAGAGATATGTCACGGCGGCGGCTTGGCGGCCCAACGACGGCGCATCGTCGGCCTTCGCCAAGGTTCCGTCGAGGAACCGCGCGCGAAGATTGACGTAGAGCACCTTCGCGACGCCGAGATCGAACAGCCACAGCGACAGGCCGAGATTGCCGATGATGATGAAGAGCGAGAAGTTATGCGGATCGAGCACGCGCGCGAACACATAGGTCTGGCACACGCCGGTGATCAGCGCAGCACCGGCGGTCGATCCGCGCAACACGAGATAAGGCAGAAAAACCGCGCTCTTCACGAAGCGGCCTCGCGGCAATAGCCGAGCAAGGCTTGCGCCGTGCGCAACCATCGGAAGCGCTTCACATGTTCGAGCCCGCGCGCGGACAGGTCTTGGCGCAAGCCGGCATCGCGCGCGAGTTTCGCCAGGATCGCGGCCAAGCCGTCGGCATCGTCCATGCCGCAGATCAGCGCCGCGTCGCCGCTGCCGGATGTTTCGAGCAGCGCTTCCTGATCGCTGATCACGACGGGGCAGCCGCACGCCATCGCCTCCACCGGCGGCAGGCCGAAACCTTCGTAGCGCGAGGGATAGACCAGCGCCAACGCGCCTTCGTAGAGCGCGCGTAACTCGGCGTCGCTGACGAAACCCAAATGCGCCACGCGTTCCGATTCACGGATATCGCCCGCCGGATGCACGCGGGTGTCGCGCTTGCCGGTCAGCACCAGCTTCGTGCCCGCCGGCAGATCGGCGCGTTCGAACGCTGCCAGCACCAGATCGATATTCTTGTTGGGGCTGCCCACGCCCACCGCCAGAAAATACGGCGCGCCGATCAGGCCGCTTCGCGCCAACGGCGCCGTATCGGCGGCCTGTGCCAGAATATGATCAGCGCCCTCGCTGCACAGCGAAATGCGCGCAAAGGGAATGCCGTACCAATGCGAAATCTCGCGGCGCGAAAAATCGGAGATCGCGACGATCCGCTTGGCGATCCGGCCTAAAGTGGGGACCAGCGTTTTGTAAGCAAGGCGGAAGGCAAAGCGGAAACTCTGCGGGCTGACCCAAGGTGTCGCGTCGTGCACGACCACGACCTGATCGCGCTTGGCGAGCGGGCCGAGATTACAGAGATTGAGCAGCACGCCGCCGCGGCACGCCAAGGGCAGATCGATCTGTTCCCAGCCATAGCCGGATTTGAACAAACGGCCGGCCACACGCGTTTCGATCCGCGCGAAATCCGGCGCCCGCGCGCCGGGCGGCACCCAGAACACGGCGCGATCCCATTGCGCGGCGATCGCGGGATCGGCGAGCAGCTTGTCGATCGCGCGCACGCTTTCGAGCGCGAAACGCTGCACGCCGGTTTGCCGCTGCGTGACGAAGCGGCCGTTGATATGGAGCGTCGCCATCGCGCGGGCGTCAGACGTTGTTCTTCGGCAGAACGACCGCCGCCGGCGTACGCAGCAAGATCAGCATATCGAGCCAGAACGACCATTCGCGGATATACTGGAAATCGAATTCGACGCGCTTGCGCAGCTTGTCTTCCGTGTCGGTTTCGCCGCGCCAGCCGTTGATCTGCGCCCAGCCGGTCATGCCGGGCTTCACGCGATAGCGGATCGCGTAATCTGGCACGACATCGGCATAGAGACGCCCGTCGGCTTTTGTCTTGGGCGCGTGTGGGCGCGGGCCCACCAGCGACATTTCGCCTTTCAATACGTTGAATATCTGCGGCAGCTCGTCGATCGAGTATTTGCGGATGAATTTGCCCACGCGCGTCACGCGGTCGTCGTGCGCCGACACCAGCTTGTCGGCTTCGGCGTCGGCCTTCTCGACCTTCAGCGAGCGGAATTTATAGATCGCGAATTTGCGCCCGAACTGGCCGCTGCGCAGCTGGCGGAACAGGACGGGGCCCGGCGTGTCGAGCTTGATGGCGATCGCCGTCGCGATCAGGATCGGTGAAATCAGCAGAAGAATCGCCAAGCCCGCGGCGAAATCGAAACCGCCTTTCAGCAAGCGGTCCCAATGCGCCAGCGGCGGCGTCATCAGCGTGGGCATGACCACGCCGTCGCCGCCTTCGACATGCGACATCGACAGCGCCGACAATTCCGGATCGGGCACCAGCCACACCGTGATCGGCAGGAAGCGCAAACGATCGAGCAGCGAAGCGATGCGCGGACCCGCCGTCCACGGCAGCGCCATATAGACGTGCAAATCCTCGTGATCGGCGACGTACTCGATCAGCGCCGCCAAATCGCCGAGATACGGCAGACGCTCGTTCAGCCCTTCGACGCGGGTGATGCGATCGTCGAAATAGCCGGCGAGTTCGATATCCGCCCCCTCATCCGACAGACGTTCGAGCAAGCGCAACGCCGACGTCCCGCCGCCGACCAGCACGGCCCGGCGCAAGGGCGCGCGCCGGAATGTCGTGCGGCTTTCGATCGTTTCCGACGCGCGCCGGACAAGCTGGACGCCCATCAACGCCAGCACGAACCACAACGCCAGCCATACGGAAAGCGGGGCCGCCGGTGCCGCGTCCAACGCCGCGGCGGCCAAGCCGAACGCGACGAAACTCGCGCCGAGCACGCGCGGCATCGACAGGCCGGGCGCCTCCCCCGGCGTGCGGCGCTGCGGATGCAGTTTCGCGAGCCAGCCGAGAATGAGATAGGCCGCCGCCAGCGCGACGATGAACAAGGTCGCCCGGGCGGGGATCGGCTCGGTCTCGCCGGTGGCTTGCATCGCCGCGACGGCAAGCCATCCGGCGACGAGCACGGCGGCGCCCTCGAGCAGCGCCACCAGCGTATCGAACATGCCGCGCGACAGCGCCAGCGGCTGTTTGCGGTCGGCCGCTTGGCGCATGGCTGAGGATTCCACGGTCATATCAGTTCGTGTTGCTCGTCCGGCCGACGGTGTAGGTGAAGCCGCGCTGGAACGGCACGACGCGATTGATGAATTGTTCGATGAACAGATTGACCTCGGCGATGGAGGATTTGGGCACGAACACCACGTCGAAGGCCTGCAACGGCACGTCCGGATTGCGGCCCGCGACATAGCCCGCGACATCGACCGTGCGCATCATCGGGCGGCCGTCGCGCCCGCGCCGGATCAGCACGACCTCGGTCGTCTTGGCCGTGTCCATGAAGCCCTTCGCCAGCAGGATCGCTTCCATCACGCCGATCCGGCCGGGCAGATTGATGAGCCCCGCCCCGTTGACTTCGCCGCCGACGAACACGCGCTGCGAAGCGTAATTGCGGATCGCGACGGTGACGCGCGGCTGGACGAGATCGCGGCTGTAGCGCTTCTCCAACTCCTCGGTCAGGGACGCGACGGTCTTGCCCTCGCCCACCACCTCGCCGACCAGCGGCAAGGTGAAACGACCGTCCGGCCCGACCACCGCGCGGTCGTTGTATTCGCCGCTGAAGGGCAAGCGGATCTCCAGCTCGTCGCCGGGTCCGATGCGATAGGGCGAATCGTCCGCGACCCACGGCGCGAACGCCGTCGCATCCGTCCGCTCGGGCCGAATCGACTCCGAGCCGCACGCGGCGACGCCCAGCGACAGCAGCGCCGCCATGGCGGCGCACCGCATGGCCCCGAGTCGCCATGGTTTCAGCGGATGTAACATTGTGTTCCTGCAGGATTGCCCGAATCGCGACGGCTTCATTAGAATTCGGTTCAGGCTGGATTGGAAGATCAGTCTGGATTTTATCGAAGGCAAACCAGCGCTCCATGACGCCAACCGATCCGACCGCCATCACGCCCCCGATCGCGCTCTCGTTCACGACGCGCGATCTGGTGCTGATCCTGTTCCGGTTCCGTTACAGGGCGTTGCTGACGTTCCTTGCCTGCGTGTCGGTCGCAGTCGCGCTCAGCTTCCTGCTGAAGCCGGTCTATCAGTCGGAAGCCTCCATTCTCGTCAACAAATTGGGCCGCGAATTCACGTTCCGGCCGGATTTGAGCGTGGGCGTGCAATCCGCCATTCCCGTGGCGGCTGACCCGGACGAGATCCTGAACACCCAAGTCCAGTTGATGCGCAGCCGCGACGTGATTCTCGCGACGATCGAGCGGATGGGGCTGGAGCGTTTGTATCCCGAATTGTCGAAGCCGGGCGAAACGCCGGATATCGACAAGGCGATGAAAAAATTCGACGACGCGCTGCAAACCGCGCCGCAGCGCACGTCGAACATCGTGCATATCGCATTTCGCAACCCAGATCGCGAATTGGCGGCGGCGACGCTGGATGCGCTGATACAAATCTTCACCGAGAAGTCGATCAACGTCTATATCAACACCCAGACCGCGTATTTTGAAAAGCAGGTCGCCCAGGCGCGCGAGCGTTTCCTGGCGAGCGACGGCAAGCTGACCGCGTTCCGTCAGCGTTTGGGCGCGCAAGCCTTCGAAGCGCAGATCCCGCTGCTGCTGCAGCAGCGCATCGATATCGACAGCGAGTACAAGCGTATTCTGGCGGCGCTGGCGGGCGCCACCGAGCGCGTTCAGGCCGTGCGCCATGCGATCTCCCAGACCCAGCAGGAGATCACCGCCTTCACCGACACGCAGCAAAGCCGCGTGATCGACGACGCGCGCACGAAACTGCTGAACCTCAAACTCCGCCAGCAGGAGATCGCCGCCAATTTCGCGCCCGGCAGCCGCCAAGTGCAGCAGGTCGAGCGCGAGATCGCGATCGCCGAGAAATTCCTCGAGGATCAGCTGGTCCTTTTCTCGGGCACCGTGCGCCGGGCGCGCAACGAAGTCGCGACGGCGCTGGAAACCGAGCTCAACCGCTCCCTCGCCGAGCAGGCGGAGTTCGAAGGCAAGCGCAACACGATCCTCGCCAATATCGCGGATATCGACCGGCGCTTGTCGGACGTGACCGGCGGCGAGACCGAGCGCTGGTCGCTCGAACAGGACGTGGCGCTCGCCAAGGACATGCTGAAGCTGTTCGCGTCGAAGCTCGAGGACGCGCGCGCCGCCGATTCTCTCAACCAGAGCCGCATCGGCAATATCGCGATCGTGCAATCGCCGTCGCTGGCCGATCCGCGCCAGCCCGTGCAGCCGCGCCCGCTGCTCTATTGCATCTTGGGCGTCGTCGCCGGCCTGTTCCTGGCGGTCGTCGTGGCGCTGCTGTCGGAACTGATCTCCGACACGATCTACGATCCGGTGCGCACCGAACGTTTGCTCAACGTGCCCACGCTGGCCGTGTTCAACTACGTCCCGGCCGAACAGCTCGAACGTTAGGCTTTGAAGCGCAATTCGACGATCTGCGTCAGCCGCTTGCCCGGCCGCAGGATCGCATCGGGAAAATTCGGGCGGTTCGGCGCGTCCGGATAAAGCTGACATTCCAGGCAAAGGCCATCATGCGCCGCGAAGGGCGGCGCCAGGAACTTGCCGTCATAGAGCTGAATGCCCGGCTCGCTGGTATGGACTTCCATCGCGAGCCCCGTTTTCGCCCCCTTCAGCACGGCGCCGAGAAATAGGCCTTCGCCGGTGCGATCGAGACAGAAATTGACGTCGTAATGCACGCCGCCGTCGCGCAAGCGTTTCGATTTCCGGAAATCGAAGAGCGTCGCGGTCACGTCGGGCGTCTCGCCCGTCGGGATCAGCGCCTTGTCGACCGCGACGATCCGGCTCGCGGCGATCCGCAAATCGTGATCGCGAACGTCGCCGCCGCCGTCGAGATTGTAATAAGCGTGACTGACGATATTCGCGGGCGTGGGCTTGTCGGCGATCGCTAACGTCGTGATGCGCAATGTGCCCGGTGCAGGAATCTCATAGATCGCCGTCGCTTCCAGCGTGCCGGGATAACCCATCTCGCCGTCCGGCGACGTCAAACCAAGTTCGACGCGCGTGGCCGCCGCCGACACGACGCGCCAAACGCGGGTCGAGAAACCGCCCGGCCCGCCATGGAGCTGGTTCACCCCTTCGTTCGGCACGACGCGATGGAACGCGCCGTCGAGCGTGAATTGCGATCCGCCGATACGGTTGGCGTAGCGTCCGACAATCGCGCCGACATAGCCCTTTTCGGCGAGATAGCCCGCGAGATCGTCATGCCCCAGCGCCACGTTCACGGGGCCGCGCGGCGTGTCGATATGCAACGCACGCAGCGTGGCGCCATAGGTGAGAATCTCGGCGGCCACGCCGGGGCCGCGCATCGCGAGTTTATGAACCGGCGTGCCGCCGATCGTGCCGAAAATTTCCATGGCGCGACCTTAGCTCAAGGCATGTATTGCCCGCCATTGACGTCGAGGATCTGGCCCGTGATGTAGCCCGCCAAGACCGGCGACGCCAAGAAGACGACCGGATAAGCGCAATCCTCGCCCTTGCCCAAACGCCCCATGGGGATCGACGCGCGCGCGGCTTCCAGCATGTCGGGCGCCGTCGCGGCGTGGAACGGTGTCGCGATCACGCCCGGCGCCAAAGCGTTGACGCGGATGCCGGCGGGCGCGAATTCCTTGGCCATCGAGCGCGTCAGGCTGTGCACGGCGGCTTTCGTCGCGACGTAAAGCCCCGAGCCCGGCGCGCCGCCATTGCGCGCCCCGATCGAGCCGATATTGACGATCGACGCCGAGGCGCCGGATTTGGCGAGATGCGGATGCGCCGCGCGCGTCGCTTCGAGGATGCTGCGCACGTTCAAATCCATCACGCCGTCATAGGTCGCGTCGTCGAACGCGGCCATGCGCGTGCGGCCGACCATGGCGCCCGCGTTGTTGATCAGCACGTCCAAACCGCCAAGTGCCGCGACGGCTTCCTCGACGACCTTGGTCGCGGTGCCGCGCTTCATCAAATCGCCCGCGACGGTCGCCGCCGCGCCGATTTGGCCGGCAAGCTCGCTCGCCCCGGCCTTGTTCTTGGAATAGTGGATGACGACGCGCGCACCGCACGCCGCGAACGCGGCCGCGCAGGCCGCACCGATTCCGGAACTGGCGCCCGTGACCAGAACGCGCAAACCTTCGACGCCGAGATTGAGAGCCAAGTTTCCCCCTCATGAGCTTTGGATGCACCGGCTTGCCGCCGTGCGGACAATCTCGGCCGGAAGTCGAAGCCGGCGCAACGTAACTTCGGGGCGATATCACGAACCGCGATATGGTCGCTTCGCGCCTGAAGGCTGGCGCGCGCGTCGCGCGACGGCGAAACGGGTGGCGTTGGCGAAAATTCGACGCCGCCATGTCATCGGCGAACCAATGTCGCGTTATCCTTTTGAAATATATAAAATATTCAGACTCGCCGACTGCTGAAAAAATGTATCTACGCGGTTGAAAGTGTACATTTTCGGCCAATGTAATTGACGTTCGGCCTACAAAAACACGAGGAGATGCCCGCCATGCTACGCGCCGCTTTTGGCCTGTTCCTTGCCGCCTCGCTATGGCTTCCCGCCTCAAACGCCCAAGCCGCCGATGCGGCCGCCGGCGAAACCGTCTTCAAGCGCTTCTGCACCGCCTGTCACATCGCGACGGCCGAGGGCCGCCGCGGCGTCGGCCCAACCTTGTTCGGCGTCGTCGGCCGGAAATCCGGCAGCGTCGATGGCTTCCGTTATTCGAACGCGAATAAGAACGCGAACATCACCTGGACGCCGGAGATCCTCGACAAGTATCTGACGAGTCCAAAGGATGTCGTGCCCGGCACGATCATGACCTTCGCCGGCGTCAAAAACGACACCGACCGCGCGAACGTCATCGCGTATCTGCAAACCCTGAAGTGAACCCGCGACGGTTCAGGCCCGTAAAGGCCTGATCACCGCCTCTTGGCCGAACCCGTCCAACGCCGCGCGCACGATTTGCGCGGCGTTGAGACCGGCCTCCTCGTACATCCGCGCCGGCGTGTCGTGTTCGATGAACCGATCGGGCAGCGTCAGCGTGCGGATCTTCAAACCCTGATCGAGCAAGCCGTCGCGCGCCAGCGTATGCAGCACGAAAGCGCCGAAGCCGCCGATCGCGCCCTCCTCGACCGTAATCAGCATTTCATGCTCGCGCGCCAGACGCGCCAACAGCGCCTCATCCAACGGCTTGGCGAAGCGCGCATCGGCGACCGTCGTCGAAAAGCCGCGTGCACCCAGCTCGTCGGCGGCTTTCAGACATTCCGCTAACCGCGTGCCCAGCGAGAACAGCGCGATCTTGGTGCCTTCGCGTAAGACCCGGCCCTTGCCGATCGGCAGAACTTCGCCCGTCGCCGGCAATGCCACGCCCGTCCCTTCGCCGCGCGGGAAGCGCACGGCGCTCGGGCCGTCGTCGATCGCCGCCGCGGTCGCGACCATATGGACGAGCTCTGCTTCGTCGGCCGGCGCCATGATCGTGAAGCCCGGCAATGCGCCGAGGAATCCAAGATCGAACGATCCGGCATGCGTCGGGCCGTCGGCGCCGACAAGCCCCGCGCGATCGATCGCGAAACGCACCGGCAGCTTCTGCAGCGCCACATCGTGCACGATCTGGTCGTAGCCGCGCTGAAGGAACGTCGAGTAGATCGCAGCGAAGGGCTTGTAGCCTTCGCACGCCAACCCGGCCGCGAACGTCACCGCATGCTGTTCGGCGATACCGACATCGAAGCAGCGCGTCGGGTGGCGCTTGGCGAAGCGATCCAAGCCCGTGCCCGTCGGCATCGCGGCGGTGATCGCGACGATCTTCGGATCGGCATCGGCCGCGGCGCACAACGCGTCGGCGAAGACCGACGTATAAGCGGGTGGGCCCGCTTTGGGCTTGGCTTGCGTGCCGGTGACGACGTCGAACTTCGCCACGCCGTGATACTTGTCGGGGGCCGCTTCGGCGGGCGCGTAGCCTTTGCCCTTCTGCGTCACCACATGGATCAGGATCGGGCCCTTGCGCTCGCTATTGCGCGCATTGCGCAAGATCGGCAGCAAATGGCCGAAATCATGGCCGTCGATGGGACCCAAATAATAGAAGCCGAGTTCCTCGAACAACGTGCCGCCGATCGCCATGCCGCGCGTATAGGTGTCGATCTTGCGCGCCGCTTCGTGGATCGGGCGCGGCAAATGCGCGGAGACGCGCTTGCCGATCTCGCGCAAATGCACGAAGCCGGGCGACGACAGCAAACGCGAGAGATAATTGCTCATGGCACCCACGGGGCGCGCGATCGACATATCGTTGTCGTTCAGGATGACGATCAGCCGCGACTTCATCGCACCGGCGTTGTTCATAGCCTCATAGGCCATGCCCGCCGACATGGCGCCATCACCGATCACGCAGATCACGTTGTTGTCGCCGCCGTCGAGATCGCGCGCCACGGCCATGCCAAGCCCCGCGGAAATCGACGTCGAAGAATGCGCGGCACCGAAGGGATCGAATTCGCTTTCGCTACGCTTGGTGAATCCCGACAAACCGCCGCCTTGGCGCAGCGTGCGGATGCGATCGCGCCGCCCGGTCAAGATTTTGTGCGGATAGGCTTGGTGGCCGACATCCCAGATGATCTTGTCGCGCGGCGTGTCGAACACGTGATGCAGCGCGACCGTCAACTCGACGACGCCGAGGCTCGCCCCCAGATGGCCGCCGGTGACGGAGACGGCCGAAACCGTCTCCGCCCGCAATTGATCGGCAAGCTCTGGCAATTGCGCGTCGGGCACCGCCCGCAGATCGTCGAGACCGCCAATAGCGTCGAGCAATGGAGTCTGGGTCATGTCCGCCTCCCTTCGTTCGACGATCCGGAACGGACCGTCAGGCCGCGCGCTTCAACGTCAATCGCGACCAGATCGCCGACAGCGAGTCGACGAGATGGTCGATATCGGCGGAGCTGTGCGCGGGCGTGGGCGTGATGCGCAGACGTTCGGTGCCGCGCGCCACGGTGGGATAGTTGATCGGCTGCACGTAGATCGCGTATTGCGTCATCAACTCGTCGCTGATGCGCTTGCACAGGACCGGATCGCCGACCATCACCGGCACGATATGGCTTTCGTTGGCCATGACCGGAATGCCCGCGCGCGAAAGCTTGCCGCGCAGCTCCGCGACGCGCGCGCGCTGCAATTGGCGCTCGGCGTCGCTGTTGCGCAGATGCTTGATGCTGGCGAGCGCCCCGGCCGCCACCGCCGGCGGCAGCGACGTCGTGAAGATGAAGCCCGAGGCGAAACTGCGCACGAAATCGCACAAAGCGGCCGACGCGGCGATATAGCCGCCGACGACGCCGAACGCCTTGCCGAGCGTGCCTTCGATCACCGTCAGGCGATGCGACAGGCCTTCGCGCTCGGCGATGCCGCCGCCGCGCGGGCCATAAAGCCCGACCGCGTGAACCTCGTCGAGATAGGTCATGGCGCCGTAGCGCTCGGCCACGTCGCAAAGCTCGGCGATCGGCGCGATATCGCCGTCCATCGAATAGACGGATTCGAACGCGACCAGCTTGGCGATGCCCGCCGGCAAATCCGCGAGCTTGCGTTCCAGATCGCGCGGATCGTTATGCGCGAAGATGCGGCGCGGCGCGCCGGAATGGCGAATGCCTTCGATCATCGAGGCGTGGTTGCCCGCGTCCGACAGCACGACGCAGCCCGGCAGGCGCGACGCCAAGGTCGACAGGCTCGCCCAATTGGAGACGTAACCCGACGTGAACAGCAACGCCGCTTCCTTGGCGTGCATCGCCGCGAGCTCGCGCTCGAGCAGCAGATGGTAATGGTTGTTGCCGGAGATGTTGCGTGTCCCGCCCGCACCTGCACCACAGCGGTCGAGCGCTTCGTGCATCGCGGCGAGAACGGCGGGATGCTGGCCCATACCGAGATAGTCGTTCGAACACCAGACCGTGACCGGCTGGCCTTGGCCGTCGATATAGGACGTCGCCGTCGGGAAATCGCCGCGCCGCCGCTCCAAATCCGCAAACACGCGATAACGGCCTTCCGCCCGAAGACCGTCGAGTTTTTCGCCGAAGAACGCTTCGTAGTTCATGACGCTCTTTCCTCCCCGTTCGACGCCGCCGACGTATTCGCCGCGCTGACGTCCTTCGCCCCAGCGCCCCAAAGCCGCGACTGCGGAATTGGCAGCACCATCATCAGATGTTCGAGAATGGCGAGGCTGAGCAGCGTCGCCAGAATGACCGCTTCGACGCCGGCATGGCCCGAGGCCTCGAGCGCCAAAGCGGATTTCCACAGCGGCAACGCCGCCAACGCCGCGAGCCCCACCGTCGCCGGCAGAAGCGGCGTCGCGGGCCCGCGCGAGAAATATGTGCCGAGATAGCGCAAGCGCGGCGGCAGCAGCTCGTCGCCGAGATTGGGCACGCCGAAATGCAGATTGAGCTTCGCGAAAAGCCGCATCACCCACAGCACCGCGAAGACCCAGAACGCGGCCTTGTTCTCGCCCGACCAGACGGCGGCAAGGATCGCCGCCCCGGCCGCGACCAGCGCCAATTCGTGATGCAGCACGGCGCGCACCGCGAAGCCGAACCGCGCCATGCCGCGCGACGGCGGGCACGGCCCGCGCAACGGGCCGACGACGAAGCCGGTCAGGAAGGCGAGTTCGACGAGTCCCCAGATCGCCAGCGTGCCGGCGAAGGCGGCGTAAGCGCCCGTCGTCGTCGGCCGATCGGCACTCCAGGCCACCAGAACGAGCCCCGCCAGGGCGAACACCGCCGCCCCCGCCAAGCTCGCGGGGAAGGTGCGGCTCGGCAAACGATCCAGACGCAGGATCAGCGCGGTCGCACTCCACCAAGCGGCGATGACGCAGCCGATCGGCAAAAGCAATGCGAGCCACGAATCCATCGGATCACCAGGCCGGCGCCATGCGGACGTTTTCGCGCGGCGCCACATGCACCGCCGGCAGCACGAACAACCGCGCGATCGTCACGGCCGCGCGCGCGACCACACCCACGCGCGTCAAAGCGCCGCCGATCCCGCCGCGCGCCTTCGCCGCCGAGTTGATGGCGCTCAACGCCACCAGCTTGTCGAGCAGCGGTTTGAATTTAGGATGCTCGACATCCAGCACCAGCGGGAAGATCTGCTTGCAGCATTCGTTGGTGATCCGGAAGACCTGGAAGTCGTAGTCGTCCGGATTGAAGCCCAAGGCCGCGTTCATCTGCGGGCGCATATGGTCGCGCACATACATGGTCGCGTAGACCGCGAGCAGGAAGAAGCGGATCCACAGCTTGTTCCGCCCGCGCAGCAATTCGGGCTGCGCCTGCATCATCAACGCGAAGGCCTCGCCGTGGCGGAACTCATCGTTGCACCAGCGCTGGAACCACAGAAAGATCGGATGGAAGCGCAGATGCGGATTGCGCTCCAATTGCCGGAAAATCGTGATGTAGCGCGCGTAGCCGATCTTCTCGGAGAGATAGACCGTGTACATGATGAATTTCGGGCTGAAATACTTGTACTTCTTCACCTGGCGCAGAAGCTTCAGGTCGATGCCGAGCCCCAGATCGCGCAGCGAATAATTGATGAAGTTGGCGTGGCGCGCTTCGTCGCGGCTCATGAACTCGAACACTTCCTTGATGTCCGGGTTCTTCGCGCGCTTCATGATCTCGGTGTAGAGAATGCAGCCCGAGTATTCGGCGGTGCAGGAGCTCACGAGGAAGTCGAAGAACTCCTCGCGCAGCTCGGGCGACAGCGCGTCGACTTCTTTGCGGAAATCGCGGTCGCGCTCGAAATGCTCCTCGTTCGCGTCGGCGCGGAACTCCGCCATCAGCGCGTCCCAATCCTTGCGGATCGGCGTGAAATCCATGCGGTCCATCGCCGCGTAGTCGGTGCTGTAGAAATTCGGCGTCAGAACCGTGCTGCGCTTGGCGAGCGCTGTCGACTCGTTCAGCACCCGATCGGCGGTCATGTCGGTCATTTCGCTTCTCCCATGGCGATCGCGTCGCGCGGCAACAGCCGGGCGAATGACGCCGCATTCGTGGCGCCGAAGGCGCGAAGGTCGATCCGCCGCTCGAGGGCGGGGTCTTCAAGCACGATCCGCCCGTCGCCGAACCGGGCGACGCGGAACGGCGTTTCCGGTCCGAGACCGGCGTTGCGCCGGTCGCGCGCCAAACCGCGCAACGTGGCGCGCACGAAACCGTCCGCGCCGGGCGCGTAGGCTTGGAACACGCGCTCGTCGGCGGCGTCGACGACGTCGATCCCGCCATCGTCGCGGTCGATGAAGCGCACGTCGCGCATCGCGGCCGGCGTGCCCGACGGCAACGCGGCTTTCTCGCCGCCCGACAGCCCCATCAGCCGTGATGTCGCCGCCCCCGTCACGACCAATGCGATCATCACCGCAGCCGCGATCAGCGGCGGGCGGGGAAAGGCGTTCTCGGCGACGATGGGGGTTTGGACGCTCATGCCACGCGGCCTTCTAGCCCGACATCGATCACGTCGCGCGACGGCACGGGTTCGGCCGAGGCGATCGGCGCGATGGTCGTGGTGCCGCCTTGGGCGCTCGCCGCCAGGGCCTGCGCCAACGCGTTGGCCACTTTCCCGACTTGCGGCACGCAGCGCAGCACCGGCTCGGGCTGGGCGAAATGCCACGCCTTCACATGCGGCCACAGCACGGCGTAGGCGACGCGCTGATCCTTGGCGAGGGTCAGCGAGATCTCGCCCGTCCCGTCCGGGCATTCGCGCATCGCCGCCGCGGCGACCTGCTTGAACGGCAGGTTGATCGTGATCGGCAAGGCGATGCCCGCACGCACGACCAAGCGTTTGTCGGTCAGCGTGTAGATCGTCGTGCGCTCGACCAGTGCCGCGTAGCCGCGGAACAGGCCGAGTGCCGCGAGTGCGAGCGCCGAGAAGGTGGCGGCCGACGCGGTGAGCTCGTGCAAGCCCGACCCGTCGAGCACGCCCGATACGACGACCCAAACCAGCAGCGCCATGAAATACGCCGTCAGATGGCCGAATTTCAGGAAGCGCCAAGCGAGGGCGCCGGCGTCCGGGCGGCCGCGCCATAGCACGCGCTCGCCCGGCGGCAAATGCCGGGGCAAGCCCGGCACCGGCTCGAAGTCGAAATCGTCGTGGCTCACAGCAGCGCTTCCTGGCGCAGCGGCGTGGCGTAGAGCGTGCCCGCACCGTAGTAAGCCGTGACCTTCTCCTCCTCCAGCAGCGTGATGCTGTCGGGCTTGGCCGTGCGCGGCACGCCGGCAAACTGTGCTGCGAGGATCGAGTTGACGTGGATCCGCTTCTCGCCGGCCATGATGCGCGAGAACGTCACCGGCAGCAGCACGCCGGATCCGCCGGGCAGTTCCACTTCGAAGTAGCGGAACATGACTTCCATCCGGTCGACCCAGACGTCCTTCACCTTACCGGCGACCTTGCCGTCGGCGCCCACCACCATGAAGCCGCGCGGATCGGGATCCTCCTCGGCCACGGTGAAGCTCGGATCGGCGCGCAGCGGCACGATCTTCAGATCGCCATGCGCGGTGAGATCCGGCTTGTCGGCGCGGCGCGCGTAAGCGCCCGGCCCCATGCCCGAGGACATCGGATCGCCGTTCGGCACCAGCGGCGCGCCGGGGAAATTGGCGAGCGGCGTTCCGTTGACCGTTTCCGGCGCTTCCTTGCGCGGCGCGTAGATGGTCGTGCCGTCGTGCAGACGGAAGACCTTCGGCGACGGCACCGCGGGGAAACCTTGCACGGTCACGAGGCCGGAGCGATCCGATTCGAGCGGATAGCCCTCGCGCTTATTCTCGCGGTGCAGATAGTAAATGAGACCCGCGAAGAACGCCCAGAACACGTACAGAGCGATCTGCGCCACGTCGATATACGAAGTGACCGAACCTGCCTCCATGACACACTTCTCCTTTCGTCGATTCTGTCAGCACGGGTGGCTGGCGAGACCGAACCTTTCCGATGGGGTTGACGTTGCGCCGCGCAAACGCCCCGCAAGCGGCCCGATGGCGGCCAGCGCGACGAAGAGCAGCAGGATTTCGAGGTGATAGACGAACGTGTAGCCGGCCCACGGCACTTGCATGGCGGCACCGAGCGCGCCGCGCGCCGCAAGTCCGCCGACCATATCGGCGACGAAGCCGCCCGCCGCGATGGCGATGCCCGCCGACGTCGCCTGAACGGCCGTCCAGGCGCCCAGCGCCAAGCCGTTGCCGCCGGAATCCGGGAATGTCAGCACGGCGGTCAGCGTCGCGACGGTGAACAACCCGCCGCCGAAGCCGATCGCGCAGGCGCCGACCCGGAACAGCCATTGCGAGTCGAACGAGGCCGAGAAGATGACCGCGGAGAACGCGGCGATGCCCGCCATCAGACCGAAGGCCGCGAGACGGAAAGCGTCCGCGCCGCGTTCCAAGCGCCGCGCGGCGAATGCGAACGCCGCGAGCGCGCCGAGCGCCGCCAGCGCGGTCAACTCGGTCGTATCGCCGACCGACATATGCAGCACCTGCCCGCCATAGGGTTCGAGCAGAATGTCCTGCATGCCGAAGGCGGCGGTGCCCATGCCGACCGCGACGAGCAAACGGCGCAGCCCCGGCACGGCGGCGAAGCGCGCCCAGGCTTGGGCGAAATCAGGATGTTTCTCGTCGTGGCGCGTACGCGACGGATCGCGGGCTTCCTGCTTCCACAACGCCACGACATTAAGGATCAGCGTGACGACGGCGGCGCCCTGGATCGTCTGGATCAAACGCATCGGGTCGAAATCCCGCAGCAGGAAGCCGAACACAGCGCCGCTCGCGACCGTGCCGAGCAGCAGCATCACGTAAAGCAGCGCGATCGCGCGCGGACGCTTATCGGCCGGCGCCAGATCGCCCGCCAAGGCGAGCCCCGCCGTTTGCGCCATCGCCAAGCCCGCACCAACCAGCAGGAACGCGATCGCCGCGCCGATATGGCCGACCCAGACCGGCCCCTCGCCCGTGCCCGACAACACGAGCAAGGCGAACGGCATGATCGCAAAACCGCCGAATTGCAGCAGCGTGCCCGTCCATACGAAGGGCACGCGCCGCCAGCCGAGGAACGAACGATGCGTGTCGGAACGGAAGCCGATCAGCGCGCGCAAGGGTGCAAAGACCAGCGGCAGCGCCACCATCGCGGCGACGAGTGCCACCGACACGTCCATCTCGACGACCAGCACGCGGTTCAGCGTGCCGTTGAGCAACACGACCGCCATGCCGCACGAGATCTGGAATAGCGACAGGCGCAGCAACCGGCCCAGCGGCAGGTCGGCGCTCGCCGCATCCGCGAAGGGCAAGAAGCGCGGCCCCAGCGCGGACCAGATCCAAGCGAAACGGCGGACGACGGGGATCATGCGCGCGCGATCTCCATCGCTTGGGATTGATAGAAGCCGCTGGCGATGTGCTGCGTGCGTCCGGTGCGCCAGCCCGAAAGCTCGGCCGATTTCGTCAGCGACGAAACCAGGCTGTCGGGCCGCACGGGCTGGATCGCCGGCGCGCGGTCGCCGCGCGGGAACAAGCGCCCGACCGCATGCATCACCGCAAGGGCCGGCGTGCGCGGCGCGAAGGTGAACACGATATTGCCGCGCGTGGCACCGGCGAAGGCGCCGAGCACGCGCACGGCGTCGTCCATCCGGTAATGGATCAGCGAGTCCATCGCCACGACGGCGTCGAACGGACCCATCGCGGCGGCGGCGGCCATGTCGCCGACGCGAAACTCGATCTTACCGTCGCCCAGATCGCGTGGCGCGCGTTCTTGCGCGAGCGCGATAAGCGTGGGCGACAAATCGACCGCGATAACATGCGCGCCGCGGCGTGCGGCTTCGACCGCCAACGCGCCCGTGCCGCAACCGGCGTCGAGGATACGCGCCCCGCGCAGATCGCCCGGCAGCCAATTCAGCAGCGTCGAACGCATGCGGTCGCGACCCGCGCGCACCGTCGCGCGGATGCGGCCCACCGGCGCGTCCGACGTCAAACGCATCCACGCCTGCACGGCGGTGCGGTCGAAATAGGTTTCGATGCGGTCGCGGGCTTCGCGATAGGTCAAGGTATGCATCAGTCGAACCCCAACAGATCGAAGATTTCGCGGTCCTTGAGGGGCTTCGCCTCCAGGATGTCGGTGCCCTTCCACAGGTTTTCGGCGAGTTCGATATAGGACTCGCAAACCTTGTCGAGTTCGGGCGAGCGCTCCATTTCGAACAGCGTCGCCTTTTTCAGGCGCGAACGGCGGATCGCGTCGAGATCGGGGAAATGCGCCAGCGTGCGCATGCCCGACGCGGCGTTGTAGCGTTCGATCTGATCGACGCCCGCGCTGCGATTGGCGATCACGCCGCCCAGGCGCACGTCGTAGTTCTTCGCCTTGGCCGCGATCGCCGCGACGATGCGGTTCATCGCGAAGATCGAGTCGAAATCGTTGGCCGCGACGACCAGCCCGCGATCGGCGTGCTGCAAGGGCGAGGCGAAGCCGCCGCACACCACGTCGCCGAGCACGTCGAAGATCACGACGTCGGTGTCGTCGAGCAAGCGATGCTCCTTGAGGAGCTTCACGGTCTGGCCGACGACATAACCGCCGCAGCCCGTCCCCGCCGGCGGACCGCCGGCCTCGACGCACATCACGCCGTTATAGCCTTCGAAGACGAAATCCTCGACGCGCAGTTCCTCGGCGTGGAAATTCACCTGCTCCAGCACGTCGATGACCGTGGGCATCAAGCGCTTGGTCAGCGTGAAGGTCGAATCGTGCTTGGGATCGCAGCCGATTTGCAGCACGCGCTTGCCGATCTTCGAGAACGCGACGGAAAGATTCGACGACGTCGTGCTCTTGCCGATACCGCCTTTCCCGTAGACGGCGAAGACCTTGGCGCCTTCGATCTTCATCGACGGATCGAGATGGACCTGAAGAGATCCTTCTCCATCCGCGCGCGACGGGCGCGTTTTGACGGGCGTTACGGCGTTCATGCGGCGACTCCTCCCGACACGCCTTCGAGACGGTCCTCGAGCTCGTCGCCGGCGCGGCGCAAGGCTTCGAGGGTCCGATCGTCGGCGGTCCAATAGTTGCGTGCTTCGGCCTCCAAAAGGCGGCCGGCGAGTTTGGCCGATGCGGCCGGATTGAGAACCGCGAGGCGCTCGCGCATCGCGGGATCGAGAACGAAGGTTTCGGTGATGCGCTTGTAGACCCACGGCGCCACTTGGCCGGTCGTCGCCGACCAGCCCATCGTGTTGGTCAAATGCTCGTCGAGCTGGCGCACACCTTCGTAGCCGTGCTCGAGCATGCTTTCGTACCAGCGCGGATTGAGAACGCGCGTGCGCGTTTCCAGTGCCACCTGTTCGCCAAGCGTGCGCACGGCGCCTTCGCCATGCGTCTGATCGCCGATATAGACCGAAGGCCCCGCCCCGCCGCGCGCGCGTTGTGCCGCACGGCTGATGCCGCCCAGCGTGTCGAAATAATGCGAGATCGTCGTCACGCCGAGTTCGACGGAGTCCAGATTTTGATAGGCGGCGGAGATGTCCGCTAACGCACGGGTCATCAGACCGGCTTCCTGACGCGCCTTGCCGTCGCGGCCATAGGCGAAACCCTTGCGCTTGGTGAAAGCGTCGGCGAGCTCGTCGCCGTCCTGCCAAGCGCCGTTTTCGACCATCATGTTGACGTTGGCGCCGTAAGCGCCTTCGGCATTGCCGAACACGCGCAACGCCGCCGTTTCCAGATCGCAGCCGGTGTCGCGCATATAGGCGAGCGTGTGCTTGCGCACGAAATTGCGGTCTTCGGGCTCGTCGGCGACGGCCGCGAGCCAAGCGGCCTCGGCCAAGACCTTGGTTTGCAGCGGCAGCAGATCGCGGAAGATGCCCGACAGCGTCATCATCGCGTCGACGCGCGGGCGGCCCAGGCGGTCGAGCGGCACGAGTTCGGCACCCGCCAAGCGGCCATAGGAGTCGAAGCGCGGCTTTGCCCCCATCAGCGCCAATGCCTGCGCGATCGGGTTGCCTTCGCTTTTGAGATTGTCGGTGCCCCACAGCACGATCGCGACCGATTCCGGCAGTGTGCCGTGTTCGGCGGCGTGGCGCGCGAGCAGGCGATCGGCTTGGCGCATGCCGCTCACCAGCGCATGGGCGCTCGGGATGCGGAACGGATCGAAGCCGTGAATGTTGCGTCCGGTCGGCAACACCTCGGGGTTCGACAGCAAATCGCCGCCTGGTGCAGGGCGGACATAGCGCCCGGCGAGGGCGCGCATCAGCCCGTCCATCTCGCGATTATCGGCGAGCAGTTTGTCGATGCGTGCGATCTCCGCGAAGCGCGCCGGATCGCCGCGATCGGCGGGCATCGGCCCGCCCAGCACCAAAGCTTCGATCACCGCGCGCGACGGCCCGCCGGGGGCTGCATCGGCCAGCACGCTCAACGTATCGATGCGCCGATCGGCGTCCGGCGGAGCGCCGAACACATGCAAACCTTGCGGGATCAGCGTCGTTTCGATCTCGGCGATCTTCGCCGTCAAGGCGGCGATCGTCGTATCCGCCGCGTCGCCCCACAGCGGCTCGAATTCCGCGAGATCGAGGGCGGCGGCTTCGGCTTGGATCAGTTCGGCCAGATCGTGACGCTCGGCCGCATTCTCCGGCGGCAGCCCGCGCCAGCGCGCGATCGAGGCCTTGAGATCGGCGAGGCCGCGATAGAGCCCGGCTTGCGACAACGACGGCGTCAAATAGCTCACCAGCGTCGCGTTGGAGCGGCGCTTGGCGATCGTGCCTTCCGACGGGTTGTTCGCGGCATAGAGATAGATATGCGGCAGATCGCCGATCAGGCGGCTGGGCCAGCAATCGCCGGACAGACCGGTCTGCTTACCGGGCATGAATTCAAGCGCGCCATGCGTGCCGAAATGCAGCACGGCGTTGGCGGCGAAATCCTCGCGGATCCAGCGATAGAAGGCGGCGAAGGCGTGCGTCGGCGCGATGTTCTTTTCGAACATCATGCGCATCGGATCGCCTTCATAGCCGAAGCCCGGCTGCAACCCGACGAAGACATTGCCGAAGTTCTCGCCCAGCACGTAGATGGACGCGCCATCGGTCAGATGCTTGCCGGGTGCGGGACCCCAAGCGCGCTCGATCGGGGCGAGCCAAGTTTCGCGGCGGATATGATTTTCGGCGGTCACGCGCGCATGGACATTCGCCACCGTGCCATGGCGCGCGGCGTTGCCGCCCAACAGGCGCAAGCGCAGAATTTCGGCCGACGGCGGCACCTCGATATCGTAGCCCTCGCGCGCCAGCGCGATCATCGTGCGATGCAGCGATTCGAAGACCGACAGGAACGCGGCCGAACCGGCATTCCCGGCATTCGGCGGGAAGTTGAAAAGCACGATGGCGAGCTTGCGTTCGGCCGCCTTGGCGCGGCGCAGATCGACAAGCTTGCGCGCGCGCGCGGCAAGCATCTCGGCGCGCTCGGCGCAGACGCGCATATCGAGCCCCGCCCCCGTCGCCGGGAAGACGCAAGCATGGCCGCAACCCGTGCACGGCTTGCCGTTGCCGTTGGAGCGGCCGCCGAAAACTTGCGAGCCGGTCGTCCCGTCGAGTTCCGGGATCGCGACCATGATCGTGCTTTCGACCGGCATAAGCCCGCGTTCGGAAACGCCCCAATCCTCCAGCGTTTGGAATTCCAGGGGATGCGCCGCGAGATAAGGCACGTCGAGGCGCGCGAGCATATCTTCCGCACCGCGCGCGTCGTTATAGGCGGGACCGCCGACGAGCGAGAAGCCGGTGAGCGACACGACCGCGTCGACGATCGGGCGGCCGTCGCGCAGGAAATGCGCTTCGATCGCGGGCCGCGAGTCGAGCCCGCTGGCGAAAGCCGGGATGACGCGCAGGCCCTTGGCCTCCAGCGCCGCGATGGCGCCGTCGTAATGACCGGAGTTACCCGCCAGCAAGTAGGAGCGCATCACCAGCACGCCGACCGTGCCGGCCGCCCCCGCCGGACCGCGCGGCAGATCGGCGGAATTCTCCGAAATCCGCCCGCGCATCGCGGGGTGATAGACGCCCAGATCGGGATATTCGATCGGCGCTTGCGCCTTCACCGCCGCGCGCAGAACCTTGCGCGGCCCTTGGGCGTAACGCTCGACCAGCATGCGGATGAGGTTGGCGAAGTTCCCTTGCGATCCGGCGATCCAGTATTGCAGCGTCAGGAAATACGCGCGCACATCCTGCGCCGTGCCGGGGATGAAGCGCAGCAGCTTGGGCACGCGGCGCAGCATCGCCATTTGGTTGCGCCCGCTGCTTTCGCCGTTTGCGGACTTAGCGCCGCGCAAGCGCTTCAGCCAGCCGATGATGCCCAGCGCTTCCGCCGACATGTCGAAACGGCCCAGGCGCGTGAGCTTCACGACCTCGCCCGCCGACAGGCAGCCGACCATCGCGTCGCATTGCGCGCGCCGCGCCGTAAGGGCCGGCAGCACGGCGCGGATATGGTCGTCGAGGAACAGCATCGTCGCGACGACGATGTCGCCCGCCGCGATATCGGCTTTGCATTTCTCCAGCAGCGCGGGATCGTTGTCCCAGCGGTCGGCGGCGTGCACGGCGAGTTGCAGCCCCGGCAATTCCTTGCGCAATCCCGCGGCGGCGGCCATCGCCGCCCCGGTCAGATGGCTGTCCATCGTGACCAGCACCACCCGGATGGGTGTGGCGTCAGCGGGAGAAATGCGCTTTGGCATCGTAAAGCGTCTCCACGGTGATCAGGCGCACGCCGCGTTCGCGCGCGTAGCTTTCGCAGTTCCGGCGCGCTTTGCCGCGCACGAAGAACGGGATTTTCTTGAGCTCGAGTTCCGCGTCGTTCGCCCAGGCGAGAATCGCGCCGTCCGCCGCCGCTTGCGGCGGCACGGCGCTGGCGACGGGCTTCGCGGCGCTTTCGGTCGGGGCGGCTTTGGCACCCAGATGCGACGGGGCCGCGCGATCGTTGAATTCGAAATCCTCGCGGAACATCGCCAGCAGATGTTCCTCCAGCCCCATCATCAGCGGATGGATCCAGGTGTCGAACAGCACGTTCGCGCCTTCATGGCCCATCTGCGGCGAATAGCGCGCGGGGAAATCCTGCACATGCACGGGCGCGGAGATGACCGCGCACGGCACGCCCAGGCGCTTGGCGATATGCCGCTCCATCTGCGTGCCGAGCACCAATTCGGGCTGGGCCGCCGCGATGGCGGCTTCCACTTCCAGATAGTCGTCGGTGATCAGCGCTTCGATGCCGTAGCGCTGAGCCGCCGCACGCGTCTCGCGCGCGAATTCGCGCGAATAGGTGCCAAGCCCGACGACGTCGAAGCCGATTTCCTCGGCCGCGATCCGCGCCGCGGCGATCGCATGCGTCGCATCGCCGAATACGAACACGCGCTTGCCGGTGAGATAGCCGGAATCGACCGATTTCGCGTACCACTCGGACCGCGCGGCATCGCCGCCCTGCCCCAAAGCCGGATCGACGCCCGCAAGCGCCGCGACCTCCGCGACGAATTCCGCCGTCGCCAAGCGGCCGATCGGGACCGTGCGCGTGTAAGGCCGGCCGAATTTGCGCTCCAGCCATTGCGCGGCGGGCAGCGCGATTTCGGGATAGAGGACGACGTTGAAATCGGCCTCGCCCAGCTTGACGAGATCGGCGGGCGCAGCGCCCAGCGGCGCCACGATCGAAACCTCGATCCCCATCTTGCGCAGCAGCGCCGATATCTCCGCGACGTCGTCGCGATGGCGGAAGCCGAGCGCCGTGGCGCCCAGAATATTGCAAGTCGGCGCACGGCCTTCGCCACGCGGCGGGACCACCGGCGCGTTGTCCGCGAGCCCGCGCACGAGACGATAGAACGTCTCGGCGGCCCCCCAATTTTCCTTCTTCTGATAGGCGGGCAGTTCGAGCGGCAGGACCGGAATCGGCAAACCCAGCGTGCGGGCCAAGCCGCCCGGATCGTCCTGGATCAGCTCGGCGGTGCACGAGGCACCGACGATCATCGCCGTCGGCTGGAAGCGCTCATAGGCTTCGCGCGCGGCGGTCTTGAACAGTTCCGCCGTATCGCCGCCCAGATCGCGCGCTTGGAAGGTCGTGTAGGTGACCGGCGGGCGGCGGTCGCGCCGTTCGATCATCGTGAACAGCAGATCGGCGTAGGTGTCGCCCTGCGGCGCATGCAGCACGTAATGCAGATCGCGCATCGCGGTCGCCACGCGCATCGCGCCGATATGCGGCGGGCCTTCGTATGTCCAAAGGGTCAGCTGCATGATGCTAGGCCGCCAACCGGCGCCGCCGCTCGAGCGGCCGGCGGAAAAGTTCGGCGAGATCGGCCGCTTGGTCGTAGCCGTGGATCGGCGCGAACAGCAATTCGATCGACCATTTGGTCGCGAGGCCTTCGGCTTCGAGCGGATTGGCGAGCCCCAATCCGCACACGGTTAGATCGGGGCGCGCGGCGCGCGCGCGATCGAGCTGACGCTCGACATCCTGGCCTTCGCTGAGCGTGGCATCGGCCGGCAGCAGCGGCAGTTCTTCCGACAGCAAGGCGCGGTGAAGATACGGCGTGCCGACTTCCAGCGGACGCATACCGGTTTCGCGTGCGAGGAACCGCGCCAGCGGAATCTCGAGCTGCGAGTCGGGGAAGAAGAAAATCGTCTTGCCCGCCAACGCCGCGGCTTTCGGCGCCAGCGCGGCCTTGGCCCGCGCGATTTCCGGGGCCAACTCGCGCGCGACGTCGGCCGGCGCTTTGCCCCAGGCGGCAGCCGCCGCTTGGAACCAGCTGGTAGTGCCTTCAACGCCCAACGGGAATGGCGCGGCGATGCGTGTCGCCCCGCGCCGTTCAAGCGCGACGACCGTATCGGCAAGGAAAGGCTGCGCCAGGATGTAGCGCGTACCCGGCCCCACGCCGGGGAGATCGCCCGATTGGCGCGGCGGCAGGAAGCGCACCGGCCCGACGCCAAGGCGCGCGAACAAGCGGCGGAACTGATCTTCGACGACGTCGGCGAGCGCGCCGACGACGAGCAGTTCCTTCGCGTCGCTCGCCGCCATCTCGGGGACCAGCGAGGCAAGGCACGCGTCCTCGCCCTGGGTGAACGTCGTTTCGATGCCGCTGCCCGAGTAATTCAGCACCCGCACGCGCGGCGAATGGATGCGCGACAAGCGCTGCGCGGCGCGGCCGAGATCGAGCTTGATGACCTCCGACGGGCACGACCCGACGAGGAACAGCATCTTGATGTCCGAGCGGCGCTCCAACAAACGCCCGACCACGCGGTCGAGCTCCTCGTTTGCGTCGGCCAAGCCCGCCAGATCGCGCTCGTCGATGATCGCGGTCGCGAAACGCGGCTCGGCGAAGATCATCACGCCCGCGGCCGATTGCACCAGATGCGCGCATGTGCGCGAACCGACGACCAGGAAGAACGCGTCCTGAATTTTCCGGTGAAGCCACACGATGCCGGTCAGGCCGCAGAAGACTTCCCGCTGGCCGCGCTCGTGCAGAACTTCGAAATCGTGCGTCGACGTCTGGGGCTGGGCGGTCATTGCGCCAGGCCGCCGATCCGGCCCGTCGCGTGCGTTTCCCAGGCCGCGTCGCGCCGCGCTTCGCGCAGCTTGATCAGGAATTGCGCGGCGTTGATCACGTAGGTGGCGTAGGCCGCCAGCGCCAGCATCATTTGGTCGTGCGCGCCGCCATAGCCGCCGAACAACGCGACCAGATAGGCGGTGTGCAGCGCCAGCACGAGAATGCTGAACACGTCTTCCCAGAAGAAGGCGCGCGCGAACAGATAACGGCCGAACACGACGCGTTCCCAAATCGCGCCGGTGACCATGATCGCGTAGAGCGCCATCGTCTTGACGACGACGGAAGCGGCGGCGGCGGTATGCCCCTCGCCCGTCGCGAGATAACGTAAGACCAGCCCCAGGCTGATCAGGAAGATGACGAACTGGACCGGCGCCAGGATGCCTTGCACCAAGGTCCAGGGCGTTTCATCGCGGCGGCGGCGTTCTTCGGGCGTATAGAGCGGCGCGCGCGCCGGCACGGCGATCTCGGCCCTGCGTCCGGCGACCGAAGACCACGGGCAACCGTCGAAGCGTTCCACGACGCGATCGAGGACAAGGCGGCCGATCATATGCGCCTCCACGCCGCAATTCGAACGGCGGAATGGCGAAGCGTGTCGCCACTCGGAACGCGGGTCGGAAGGGTGTGCATCGTGTGCTCCCTCTTGCCGGGCGCGCCTCGACGTCGAGCGCGCTTTCGTCAGCAGGTCCGGTTCTCTATTCTGTAAATTACACCGAACGTCAATCAAAGTTGACACATGCGTTCGACCGCTTCAAGCTAATTTCCGAGATGGCGGGCCGAGCGGCACCTCCGCGACGCGCGAAGTTCCGCGTCGCGGAAGCGACGATTGTCCTTTTTGGTTTACAGTTTGAAGACTTGCGAGGGCGATTGACGAGTCAATTGCCGCACTGCAATAAAAACCAAGGGCCAAAACTGTAAACTTAAGTGAACATGCTGATTGTCCAATCTCTTTCCACTGGCGTTGCACCGAATCAGGGCTGCGGGTAAACCGTGATGAAACGCGCTGACCGGAAGGAATCGCGCCGGATGTTCGAGTTCGCTAAGCCTGCGAAGACCTTCGATGGCATGACGGCGGCTACCGCCGCGCGCCTGGTTTCGACGGCGTGCGATATCGTGCTGTCGGTCGACGGCCGCGACATCGTGCGCGATGTCAGCATCCGTCCGCCGGGACTCGGCGAACAATTCGGCCAGCCCGAAAAATGGATCGGCAAGCGCCTCTCCGATCTCGTCACGTCGGAAAGCCGCACGAAGATCGCGCTGATGCTGCGCGAGGCGGCCGACGGGCTCGAGCCCAAATGGCGCCACGTCAATTATCCGACGCGCAAAGGCGCCGATATTCCCATCCAGCACGCCGCCATCGCATTGCCCGAAAGCGGCCGCACGCTGGTCGTCGGGCGCGATCTGCGCGGCGTCTCCGCCCTGCAGCAGCGTTTGACCGACGCGCAATTCGCGATGGAGCGCGATCTGTCGCGCGTGCGGAAGACCGAAACGCGCTATCGCCTGCTGTTCCAGAACTCGCCCAATGCAATCCTTCTTCTCGAACAGCCCGGCGGCAAGATCGCGGAGGCCAATCTCGCCGCGCAGACGCTGCTTGGCGGGGCGTTGAAGCGCGGCGCCGCGCGCGGCTTCGTCGATATGCTGTCCGCCGCCGGCCGCAAGCAATTCGAAAGCGCCGTCGCGCGTATGCGCGCCACCGGCCGCGAGCAGACGACGACGGCCGAATTGGCCGGCGATAAAGGTGCGCTGAGCCTGACGATATCGACCGTCGGCGACGCGCCCGACGCGCCGCTCTATGTCGCCGTCGCCAAAACGGCGAATGGCGGCATCGTCGCCAACGGCCGCAACGGCCGCGTTGAACCGGCGACGGACTCGCCCGACGGTCTGGTCGTCGCCCATACCGACGGCAATCTCATCCAAGCCAATCCCGCGTTCCTGCAACTCGCCCAAGTCGCGGCGGCCGAAGCGGCGACCGGCCATCCGCTGGAACGCTGGATCGGCCGCGACGGCGTGGATTGCGACGTGCTGCTCGCCAATCTGCGCCAGCGCGGGCATGTGCGGAATTTCGCGACCGTGCTGCGCGGCGACAAGGGCATGCTGACGGATGTCGAGATCAACGGCGTTCTGCAAGGGCGCGGCAAGGATGCGCGCCTCGTGCTCGCGGTCCGCAGCATCGAAGGGCGCATCGCCCAGCCCGGCGCCACGGGATCGGGTTCTCGCACGCCCGAACAGCTTGCCGAACTCATCGGGCGCGTGTCGCTCAAGGATCTCGTGCGCGAATCGACCGATGCGATCGAGAAGATGTGCATCGAAGCCGCGCTGGAATTGACCGGCGACAATCGCGCCTCGGCGGCGGAAATGCTCGGCCTCAGCCGCCAAAGCCTTTACGTGAAACTCCGCCGCTACGCGCTCGACGACCCCAGCGACACCGAGAATGACTGACGCGTCAACGCTGCCGCGGCCGTCGGCGATCCTCGAACTTTTCAAACCGATCACTTGGTTCGCGTCGATGTGGGCCTATGCCTGCGGCGTCGTTTCCGCCGGCCGGCCGATCTTCGAAGCGCCCGGGCTGATCGTCCTCGGAATTGTATTGTGCGGTCCGCTGGTCTGCGCGACGAGCCAGGCCGTCAACGATTGGTTCGACCGGCATGTCGATGCGATCAACGAGCCGATGCGGCCGATTCCCTCCGGCCGCATTCCCGGCAATTGGGGCCTCTATATCGCGATCGGCTGGACGATCGTGTCGCTCGGCGTGGGCTGGCAGCTCGGCACATGGGGCTTCTATGCGACCTGCGTCGGCTTGGCGCTCGCCTGGGCCTATAGCGCGCCGCCATTCCGTTTGAAGCGCAACGGCTGGTACGGCAATACGGCCGTCGCCGTTTGCTACGAGGGCCTGCCTTGGATCACCGGTGCCGCCGTCATGGGCGCCGCGATGCCGGACGCGAAAATCCTCGCTTTCGCGGCGCTTTATAGCGTCGGCGCGCACGGCATCATGACGCTGAACGACTTCAAATCGATCGAAGGCGATTTGAAGATGGGAATCGGCTCGTTGCCCGCACGCCTGGGCGCCGCGCGCGCGGCCAAAGTCGCCTGCGCCTTCATGGCGCTGCCCCAGGTCGCGGCGATTCTTCTGCTGCTCTATTGGGGCCATCCGCTCGCGGCGATCGCGGTCATCGCCGCGCTGGGTGTCCAATTCCTTCTGATGTTCCGCCTATTGGCCGATCCCGCCGGACGCGCGCCTTGGTACAACGCCACGGGGACGGGACTCTACGTGCTCGGGATGATGGCTTGCGCTATTGCAATCGGCGCGAGCGTCTGATTCTTCACGTTGCGTGCGATGCGGGATGAAAATATTTTTCGGGGTACATGGGTATCGCCCCGGCACACGTCGCGCGAGAGTGCTATCGCGAAGCGCACACGAAACCAATGCGATGCCCCTGCGCTATTAGTTTGTCTACAGAAGCTGACGGAATTGCTGCATAGTCACAGTACGAAGCAATCAACCGAAAAAGTGTAAGCATTCGTTGACATGTGCCCGATATCGCGCGACCTTGCTCGAGGGAGCCCATCCGGTTCGTCTACGTCCGCTAGATCGCGGCGAACGACAGGGTGGCCAAGGGGTGACCTGCCCGAGTTTTTGAACCAAGCCGAATGAGAGATTACTGCATCGCGGCGACCGGTTCGAGTGGCTGGATCTGACCAACAGTCACCGGCGCCGGCGGTCGATACCCAAGCGATGAGTGCGG